>CAXBMO010000016.1:0-151044 GCA_963977015.1 uncultured bacterium
TAGGGTAGCGCAGAACTTCAGTTTTCAAGTGTCCATTTTTCGGGAAACAGGTCACTAAGAACTGAACCACCCTTCTGGCTCATGGCTTTTGCATAGCCTTCCTCCCCACGACCGGCTACCCGGCCGCAGTTGCCTTCTGCAAGCGCTTGAGTTGGTTACTCTGATTTTCATCATTTCAGCATTCGGTTCTCACACCTGGGACTTGCACCTCATTAAACCGCGCCCATGCTACGAACACACAAGGCGTGGGTGGCAACCCGCTATCCACCCTGAGTCAAAACCCGAATGACAAATCCAACCTTTAACCCTGCAGTCGGACCGCGCCCCCTGTAGTGAATGGGTAGCTTTTGACGTTGAAGAAATGAAGTCCCAAACAATACACCCTTCTATCCTTCTCGGGATCGGACTCGCAGCGTTGATTGCGGTATTGATTTGGCCACTCCCTACCCACACCCTTAATGAAAGCCAATTTGCAGCTTCTCTCAATGAATCGGGCGTTTGCTCATGGTATTTACGCAGTTGGCCAACATCTGCCGAGCCTTCAGTGGTACGACTCTATTCACTAGAGACTTACCGCGATGCCAAGAAGCGATACTCTCGCGGATATCAACCCAATTCACCCCGTCCCGTGCGAAAAGTCTCAACTTTGGGGATTTCAGCGACAATGGTCGAAGCAGATCGTAATAATGATTTCCATTTATTTTTTTCATATCGAAACCTCTTCGGATCCATCTCTGTTGACCCCAAACATCCGAAACTTTCAAATGGTCGATCTGCGGAACAAGACGCGTTAAGAGCTCTTGCGATAGTCGTTTCCACGCTTGAGAGTGGAGGCGAAGGCGTCGACACAGTTTCAAAATCGCTGATTGCTCAGTATTGGAGCCGGAAGTTGAAACCAACAATCGAGGAATACTGGCCATAACTAAACACCGAATTAGGGTAGGCTGAAGGTTCGAGCTTCAGCTCCCCACACCACCGGCCGTCCGGGCCCGTAGCCGGCAGTTCCGATTCGTCATGCTCTAGCGGATTTTCCCTACAATGCCTTTCGGCTTCTTGGGTCCGTTCGGGACGCAAAAAGGCGAATGGAGATCCACACGAAGAGCGCGGAGACAGACGCAGTGGAGCGCTACCGATCCCGTCTCCGCACGATCCCCTCCTACGGCGGCCTGGCATTCCGCTCGGCGACGTCTCTCGCCGCGCGGATGAACCTGAAGGTCTCGGTAAAAAACCGATTGACCCTCGGGAGGTTGAGCCATTGATTTTAGGATGGCTACACTTTTGGAAATCCAGAAAGACACCGAAGGCCTTTCTATTGAAGAAAAGTCCGGCCTCATCACTCATTTGCTCAGCTCTCTCCCCTCACCCCAGCTTGACTCGCGTGACGAGGAAGCCAATCAGCGCGATTTGGAAATGGATTCCGGCACCATTGATTTGGTAAGTCACGAGGAACTCGTTAAATCGGTTCGCGGGTGAAGCGAGAAATTTATTATCACCCAAAGGTACCCGCCGAAATTCGAGAGATTTACCGTTACTACACGGATCTTTCTGAGCGATTGGGAGAAGAGTTTTGGACTGAGTTGATGGAGGCGCTTGAATACGCCAGCGAATTCCCAGAACGACATCACTTCGACCCAAGCGGTAGGAGACGGAGCAACTTAACCAAGTTTCCCTATCATTTCCTCTTTCGAGTGTTTCCGGACTACATCCGAGTCACTATTGTCCGTCACGATAAGCGAGATCCCAAGCTTGGTTCTCGTCGCTCCTGAGAATACCGCGTTCTGCCAAAGTGGATGATCTCTTGGAGGCTACGATCAATGACTTTTGAGTGATGGCTTGCTGGATCACATGGTCCACCACGGTGGGTAGGCACACCCAGGGCGAGTTGGCTTCCCTCAGGCTTGGGATTTGGATCCCGCTTGATTTATCTGGATGGGGAGTGGCCATTTGTGGTTCCACCACAAATTCCGCTCAATGATCTGATTACCAGATTCTACAAATCAGCCAATTGAACGCGGCAAACTGCGATCGTTGGTGGGTTCATAGCCTTGGCGTTCGTCGAGGGTTCCGGCTTCGCCGATTTCAACAAGGGGCAATCCTTGCGGATTTTTTTGAGCCGGGAGATGGCGGTGAGTGGCCCATGGACATCCTGTCACTTATCGCCGTAACTCCTGACCATGAACGAAGCGCCTGCCCCTGACGGAACTCCCGCATTGCTCGTCGTTGCCATCGTCATTCTCTTCCCGATCGTGTTTTGCACGTTCTGGGTCGGGGTTTGTTTCCTGATTTCCCGGTTTGGATGGCACCAGTTTGCGCAGGATTTCGCCGCCACGAACAAGCCGAGGGAGGGTGCGATGTTTTTTGGGAGGTCGGGCCGGTTTGGTCTCCTGGGATTCGGGCAGTATGGCAATTGCCTGGATGCGACGCTGATTCCCGCGGGCATTTACTTAAGCGTGAACGTCCTGTTTCGCTGCGGCCATCGTCCCTTGCTGATTCCGTGGTCGAAAGTCGAGCGTGTCGAGGAACGATCCTTCCTCTTCGTGAACTTTCTCCACGTGGTGGTGAGGCACGGAACGCGAAAACTTTTCCTCCGGATGCCGCTGCAAAGCCGCGAACTGATCGAGAACTATCGGCGCGAAGCCACCGCTTCCGAAACGCGATGAGCGGTTACCGCACCTGTTCGCGAATCCAGGCGAGGTAGTCTGCCGACCCGGCCTCGATCGGAACGGCGATGATCTCAGGAACGTCGTAAGGATGACGCTCGCGCAACTCCGCCTCAAGGTTCGGAAAAGCGGCGCGCGTGGTTTTGAGCATCGCGGGAATTTCCGTCTCGGTCTCGAGGTTCCCTTTCCAGGCGTAGATGGAGGTGGCGGGACTGAGCAGATTGACGCAGGCGGCCAATTGCTTTTCGACCAACTCAGTGCCAAGCTTTTGAGCGATTTCCGAATTCGGAAACGTGGTGAAGACGAGCAAACAATCGTCGGTTGATTCCATGATATGAAAGCGGGGTTCCTCGAAAAACTGATCCAAAAAGTCGAACGTGTCGAGCCCGGAGAAGTTCAGGGTTATCTGGTGCGGCTAACGCAGGAAAAGGGGTTTTTGGAGAAGGTTTTTGATGCGCTGCAGGAGGGCGTGATTGTGACGGATACCGATGGAGTGATTTCCTATGTCAACCGGGCCGCGGGCGAGTTATTTTCCAACCAGCTGAAAGATGCGGAAGGGGAACGCATCACAACGCGGATTCCAGGCCTGGAATGGGAATCGCTCGTCCACGAGCGCAAGGTTGTGAGCCGTGACCTGGAAGTCTTTTATCCGGAGAATCGCTTTCTCACCTTTTACCTGGCCCCGATTGAAGATGGGGAAATCATTCTCGGTTGGGTCATGATTTTTCAGGACACCACGGAGCGTCGCAGGCTGGAGGCGGAGAAGATTGAATCGGAGACGTTGAACGTGTTGACGATGCTGGCGGCCGGCGTTGCCCACGAAATTGGGAACCCGCTCAATTCCCTGAACATTCATCTGCAGCTCGCCGAACGAAAGATGCGCAAGGCGCCGCCGAAGTTGCGCAAGGAGATGCAGGAAATTCTCGATATCTCCCGCAGCGAGATCAAGCGTCTCGATTTGATCATCGGGAACTTCCTCAGCGCGATCCGCCCGACGGAACCGCGAACCAAGGAGGAGGATCTGAACAAGTTGGTGCAGGAATCCCTGCGCGTGCTGGAGCCGGAAATCAAGGACCGCCAGATCAACGTCCGCGTGGAGCTTCACTCCGATCTGCCGAAGCTCCAGTTGGATGCCGACCAGATCAAGCAGGCGTTCTACAACCTGATCCGCAATGCGAACCAGGCGATGGGAACGGGAGGTCATCTCGTCATTCGAACCGATGCCGACGACTACAACATCCTCGTGCAATTTGATGACGACGGGGTTGGGATCAGCGCAAAAGACATGGCCGGTTTGTTCAAGCCTTACCACACCACGAAGCAGAGCGGCTCCGGGCTCGGGCTCTTGATCGTGCGCCGCATCATTCGGGAGCACGGTGGCGAAATTGAGCTGGAGAGCGAGGAAAAACAGGGAACGACGGTCACCTGTTATTTCCCGCGGTTCGAGAAGCGCATGCGATTGCTTCCGATGAACGAAGAGTTCGAAGAAATCGTCGTCGAGTCGGAGTGATCAGGAACGATTCCGCGTGAGGAAGTCGGCGTAGGCGTTGGCGGAATGCTCGGAGAAGTCGAGTCCGTCCTCCTGCTCGCGGTCCGTGGCCCGAAGTCCGACCACCTTGTTGATGATGGCGAAACAAACGTAGGACAGGACGAAGGCTCCGAGGCAGATGGAGGTCGCGCCGATTGCCTGAACCGCGAGGACGTCCGGATCGAACATCGCGCCTTCGGCAAACAATCCCACGCACATCGTGCCCCAGAAACCGTTGAAGAGATGGACGGGAACCGCGCCAACCACGTCATCGATGAGCAGTTTCTCCAAAAAGATCGATCCAGCGGTCGAAATGATCCCGGCCACGGCTCCAATGATGACGGCGAAGAGCGGATTGACCAGGTCGCAACAGGCAGTGATCGCGACCAGGCCACCCAGAATGCCGTTCAGGGCGATCAGCGGGTTCGGCGTGCCGCGCAACACCCAGAAAAGCGCCATTCCGGCGATCGCACCAGCGGATCCAGCGACCATGGTGTTGACGCAGATGCGTCCAAGTTGGTCCGTCGCCTCCAGGAGTGAACCCGCGTTGAAACCAAACCAGCCCACCCAGAGAATCAGGGTTCCGAACGTGGCCAGCGGAAGATTGTGACCCGGCAGATAGCGTGGACTGCCGCCCGGCCCGAACCGTCCCTTGCGGGGCCCGACAACAATGATGCCGGCCAGCGCCGCAGCGCCGCCAACTGCGTGAACCACCGTGGAACCGGCAAAATCGTGGAAACCAATTCGCCCCAACCAACCAGGATCGCCGCCAAATCCGAAAGCCAGGCCCGTGGCTCCCCCACCCCACGCCCAGTGCCCGAACAGGGGGTAAATGAAGCCTGAAAGAATCACGGTGTAGCACAAATAGCCAAGAAAGCGGGTCCGTTCCGCCATGGCTCCGGAGGCAATGGTGCAGGCGGTTGCCGCAAACATCGTTTGGAAAAACCAATACGACCAAAACGGGCTGTCACCGGGAATATTCCAGAGCTTGAAGCTGTCCCAGCCAATGATTCCTCCCATGGACGCGCCAAACATGAGGGTGAAGCCGAAAAACAAAAACGCGAGCGAGGCGGCCGCGAAATCGAGCACGTTCTTCATCGCCACATTGAGCGTGTTCTTGGCGCGGGCAAGGCCCATCTCCAACATGCAGAAACCAATCTGCATGAGAAACACAAACAGGGCCGCAGTCAAAATCCAGCTGGTATCCGCCGGGCTGTAGACAGCTGCGGCTTCGGTTTGGGCGAAACCCGAGGGCGCCAGGAGGAACAAGGTGAGGAGAATGAGAAAATTCGGCATGACGTAGCGGGCGTTAGTGATGTTGTTTGAGCAGGTAATCCAGTTCCAGGTTCAGCAATCCACGCAAACCCCGGTCGCGAATTTGTTTCAAAACTCCCAGCCCAAAGCGTCCGAATTCATCGCTGGGCGGAAATTGCCCCTTCGCGAAGCCGCTGTCCGCCAGCTGGCGATCGATCATGGCCGAGGCTTGCCCGGAACCGACGACTTTGGTTAGGAGCGACTCCAATTCGAGACGAAACGCGGGCCAGCTCAAGCCGGTCTGAGCGGGTTCCGGGACGACAATCGTCTGCGTTTCCTCCTTCGGCTTGGCGGGAAGGTCCAGCACTTCCGAAAACCGGTCGAGAAAGAGCTCGCCACTTCGTTCCACCATCTCCGTCTGCCCCTGATCCTCGTAGAACATCGCCAGAATGATGGTGCGATGATTGATCAGCATGAGCGTCAACCCTTCGAAGCCGATCACGACCTTTTTCGCGAGGCGCCCCTCATTGGCATAAGCCTGAAAAAAGTCGACCACGCCGACCCGAAATTTCTCCGCCTCTTCATCACTCAACGACAAGTCCTTGTACGCATAGGCACCACCGCGAACGACGGCTACGCCATCCAGACGTCGAATCTTCTTCAGCAAATCAAGGCCGTTTTCCAGAGTCTCCATCTCGAAATCTAGCGAACCGACTTGAGCAACTCATGAGGAGGAACCTCGCCCACGGCACCCACCGCAGTGGCGACCAATTCCTCATTGCCGGATTCGGTCACCAAAAATGCCATCGACTCCTGGCCAAAGCTCAGGTACGCGCACTCGATCGGAGATTTTCCAATGGAATCGGCAAGTTCGTTGGCGCGTTCGGCCAAGGTAATCGTATCTTCCGTCAACTCCGGCCGGTCGGCGCTATCGATGATGCGCGGGCGGAGTGGCTTGATTTCTGGAGCCATGTTGGTTTCGAGATTTCGAGGTCAGTAAGCGGCGCAAACTACGGGTTTTTCCCAACCGCGCCACAGATAATTCGACTTTGTCTCAGGATTTGAAGAATTCTGGAAGGTATGGAATCTGCCAACCTCCGGTCCATCCCAATCGTTGCCCCACCCGCGAATCTGGGTTTAGTAGGGCAGAATTCACCATGGACGACTTCGATCTCGGAATGCCAACGTCAACCCTCCTCATCGTCGATGATGAGAAGAATACGCGTGATGGATTGCGTCGTTCGTTTGAGGATGATTTCGACGTGTATGTTGCGGCCGATATCGAGGGAGCGATGGACGTTCTCAATGGAGATGACATCGACATCATGGTCACCGACCTTCGGCTCGGCGGCGAAAACGGGATGGATTTGATCGATCGGGCGCTCAAGCTGGCCAAGGCGCCGATCTGCATCATGATGACGGCCTACGGCTCGGTCGATACCGCGGTCGAGGCGATGAAACGGGGTGCCTATGAGTACGTCACCAAGCCGCTCAACATCGATGAGTTGGAGATCATCATCAAACGCGCGCTCCGCAGCCAGAACCTGGAGAAGGAGAATGTCAGTCTCAAGAAGCAGGTCGAGAAGCGGTTCACGGTCAGCAACATCATCGGCAAAGCACCGGCGATGCAGCCCGTCTTCGACATGATCGAGCAGGTTGCCCCAAGCCGGGCGACGGTGTTGATCGAGGGCGAAAACGGAACAGGAAAAGAGTTAGTCGCCAAGGCAATTCACAATTTGAGTGGACGCCCCAAGGCGAAGCTGATTGCGGTTCATTGCGCGGGCCTGAATCGTGAGGTGATGGAGTCCGAGCTTTTTGGTCATGTCAAGGGCGCCTATACCGATGCGCACAAAGACCGCGTTGGTTACTTTGAGGAAGCCGACGGGGGAACCCTCTTTCTCGACGAGATTGGCGAGATTGATCCTCCCACCCAGATCAAGCTTCTCCGCGCGATTGGGGAGCGAACGATCCAAAAGGTGGGGAGCACGAAACCGATCGAGGTCGACGTGAGGCTGGTCACCGCGACGAACAAGAATTTGGAATCCATGGTTCAATCGGGCGATTTTCGCGAGGACCTGTTTTACCGCCTCAACGTCATCACGATCAACATGCCTCCGTTGCGCGATCGCAAGGAGGACATCGTTTTGCTCGCCGACGCCTTTCTCAAGGAATTTGCCGAGGAAAACGCGAAACCGGTGAAGGGACTGACGAACGAAGCGCTGGGCTGCCTGATGGAATACGACTGGCCCGGCAATGTCCGCGAATTGCGAACCGCGATCGAGCACGGCGTCGTGCTTAGTCAGGCTGAGAAGATTACGGTGCGGCACCTGCCCCAGCGCGTTCGCGGCGAACGGAATTCCTCGCTCGCATCCTTCGGCGGAAAAGCGGTCGGCAACCTGAGTTCCAACGGAGGATCCAATACCGATCTGAATCTCGCGAAAATGGAAGAGCAGTTCATCCGGATGGCGCTCGATCGCACCAACGGCAACCGCACCGAGGCCGCCGAGTTGCTCGGGCTAAGCCGGCGAACGCTGCAACGGCGTCTCAAGGAAATGGGACTGAATTAGGCGAAACCGCTTGCAAGTTCCCAACTTTAACGGACTATCGGGCATCCAACGGGGTCGTCTTAACACTGACGCCTCGCAATATTTGTGATTCCAAGGTCTCCAAATTGACCATCACGATTGCCGCTCCAAATGCGGCCCTTTCTTTTTCCAAGCGTCCGGCGGGTAGAGATTTATTGAAGGTTCCGGACCCAACACTTAACGGAAAATGAACGAACACACGAACGTGCAAATTGCGCACGCGAACTCACCTGTCTCTCCATCTCAAGATCAGGAGACAACCGGGCTTCCCAGCGGAGCCTTCAGCGAACTGTCCAACGAGCTCCAACGCGCAGTTGCCGCGAACGGATATACCCAACCCACTCCGATTCAGGAGCAATGCATCCCTCATCTCCTCAATGGAGCGGACTTGTTGGGAAGCGCCCAGACCGGAACCGGAAAGACCGCCGCCTTTACCCTGCCTCTCCTCCAGCAACTGGCGAAGAACAGCACCCGGCCCAAACGCGGCACGCCTCGCGCCCTGATCCTGGCTCCAACCCGCGAACTCGCGGCCCAAATCGGCGAGAGCATCCAAACCTACAGCAAATTTCTGAACGTCCGGCACACCGTAATTTTCGGCGGCGTCAATCAATTCCGCCAAGTGAAGGTGCTGGGCCAGGGCGTCGATATTCTGGTCGCCACACCCGGGCGGCTCCTCGATTTGATGCAGCAGGGATACATTCACCTGAACCAGGTCGAATTCTTCATTCTCGACGAGGTCGATCGCATGCTCGACATGGGATTCATCCCCGACGTGAAGAAGGTGCTGCGCGAACTTCCCCAGAAACGCCAAACCGCGTTCTTTTCCGCGACGATGACGCCAAAGATGGTTGATCTCGCCCACACGATGGTGAAGAACCCGGTTAGCGTCACGATCGCGCCGAAGGAGCCTGCCGTCGAACGCATCGGGCAAAAGGTATTCTTCGTCGGAAAAGGCAACAAGGACGCGTTGTTGATCTCCGTCCTCGCCAATCCGGAAATCAAGAAAGTCGTCGTCTTCACCCAGATGAAGCACGTTGCGAACAAGGTGGTGAAGAAGATGGATAGCGCTGGCATTGCTGGTGTTGCCATCCACGGAAACAAGAGCCAGGGCGCGCGAATCAAGGCACTGGAAGGCTTCAAAAAAGGAAAGTTCCGGGTCCTGGTGGCGACAGATGTTGCCGCTCGCGGTCTCGACATTTCCGACATCACTCACGTGATCAACTACGATCTGCCGGTCGAACCCGCAACCTACGTCCACCGGATTGGTCGGACCGCCCGTGCCGGGGCTGAAGGGGATGCGATCTCGTTCTGTAGCGCTGAGGAACGTGGTTACCTCAAGGACATTGAGAAGCTGCTCGGCAAAACCGTTCCAACTGATCTGGAGCACTCCTTTCATTGCGACGAAGCGTTCAAGTCAACCCAGGGCAAGCCCACACAGGGACGACGTGGTGGCGGTCGCCGCCCCCAGCGCAACTCTGGAGCTGGAGGGGCCAATCAGCGCAATCGCAATCGCAGCCGCCAACGCAGTCGCCGCTAAACGATCGTTCCCGTTTTCGGCAACTGTTGCATCATCCTGGCCAAGCCCTGCGAAGCCGGAGGGTTTGGCGCATGCGATAAAACGGCATGAAGACGATTGCTGTGGCGGTGGATTTTGATGAAGAAGTCCGCGATGTGATTGATCTGGCCGCGACCATGGCCAGGTATTTCGGAGCGGAGATTCACCTGATTCACATCTACGTGCAGCATCCGGAGCTCGCCCCCTTCATGTATCCCGGAGGTCCGATTGAGTCCGAAGTGGAATTTCAGAAGGAAACCCAGCAGATCGAACAGCTGGTCGAAGAACTCAGGGAACAGGGAATCCGGGCAGCCGGCTATATGAAGGGCGGCAACGCCGTCTCCGGACTGCTCGAGTTTGCGGAACATCGAAACGCCGACCTGATCGTCATCGGAAGCCACCGAAAGGAACGGGTGGAAGACATCCTCGGCAGCGTCGCCAACGGGCTCGTCCGCCGGTCCACCATTCCCGTTCTGGTGGTGCCTCGAAAGAAAAAAGCAGCCTGACCCGGCTTCGCCGACCCGTTCGACGAACCTGGAGCGATCCTTCGCTTCAGGGGTTCGATTCGGCGGCGGTGGGAGCCGCATCACGCCCGGTAATGTAGGGAGGACCCACGGAAAAAATGCGAACGTCGTTGGGATCCAGGCGCTCCTCGCGGGGCACTTCCGGCGCTTTCCAATCCCGCAACGCCATCCGGACGGTCCTGCCGACTCGGAAGCCCTCGACCATCTCGTAGAAGTGCAATCGCAACTCGACGCCACTGCTGCCCGGCTCCGGATTTGCCACCTCATTGACTGCGACAATGCTTGCCGGTTTCGAGAACGGTCCCCAGGTCCGCAAACTGGGCTCCACCGCGGAGACGTCCAATCCCACCTTTTCCTGAAAGGCGTCCATCAACTCCTCGGCCACCCCGGCGTGAATCTGAACAACCGCGTAACCCCGCGCCCCTTCGCCCGGGACACTTTCGGTCTTGAGAATCTTCGCGGGGATTCCCCGACGCTGCTGATGCGAAATGTGCCTCCCCAATTGCCGCGTTGCCGCCACCTTCCGGCTTTCGTCATCGATCCAGATTTCGCGGCACAACCCGTCCTGCTCATAGGAACCCAGCAAGGTCATCCACCCGGTGTTCCGTTGCACGATCTGGCCCACCGCCAAATCTTCCAATGCTGCGAATTCCCTCCCTTTCCAGACCTGGGTTCCCCGGTCCATGCGGAGAACTTGCGTGCCCGTCGGACCTTGGACGTCTTTGCCGGGTTTGACCGGCTCGCCGTTGGCCAACGATACCCGCTCCAGCGTGATTTCGTTCAAAGCCTCGGCGATTCCGGTGATCTTCCAGCCCGAACCCTGACGCTGATAAAAACTGAAATCGTCTTCGAACCGAAAGACCCGCGAATAGGCCGTCTCCACCGAACGCAGGTCGGGCCGGGGCAGCTTGGAAGCCTCATAATCCGTCTTTGGCGGGGTCACCACCACCGCACCTTCCGGCCCATAATAGAACTCCCCGTGAAGATGCGTTCCAAGAGGGATGTCCTTCAATTCCGCAGGTGCGCCCTGCAAGAAAATCGACCCATACGGCAGCATTTGAAAGTGGTGAGGCAAGTCCCAATAGTACTTGTTCATCGAGCCATCCCGATCCAGCCGGAGAATCCCCCGCCGGTTGACATGCTCGACCAGGGTGATCTCCCCGGCAAAATAGGTGGCGCCATCCGGATCGGGAAACGCCTCATCCAAGGCGATTTTTCGCTTCAAGTCCGCTGCGTCTTCAGCCGAGGCGGGAACCACCACCAACGC
The DNA here is from genome assembly GCA_963977015.1 of uncultured bacterium. Lineage (GTDB taxonomy): Bacteria > Verrucomicrobiota > Verrucomicrobiia > Verrucomicrobiales > DEV007 > JBCDHN01. The sequence continues at coordinate 11,374 of CAXBMO010000016.1, forward strand.
ACAAAAAACCAACACCCCCGTTTTGATTCCCAACTTCATGCCTGCTCCAATTCGGAAAGGGTTCTGGCGCTGTCTCCGAATTGCTCGGTCTCAACGCCCAACTTCTGGGCCAGCGTCAGCAGGAGATTGCTCACCCTGGCCTCCGCATTGACCGGACGCGAGCAAATCTGGTAATGGGCTTTGGCGTTGCCCAGATCGTAACCGTCAAAATGCTCTTCATTGAAATCGACATGGCGTCCATGCTTGATTCCAAAAGCCGCGCCTCCCGCGACGATGGTTGGCACGTTCGCATTGCCGTGACTGTGGCCATACGCCATCCCGCTTCCATACAACGCGATCGTCGAATCGAGAAGTGAGCCCCCGGCATCGGGAACCGCCGCCAATCGATCCAGAAAATAACCGAATTGCTCGAAATTGAAGGCGTCACTCTGCGTCAACCGCGCCAGTTGATCGGGATCTCCGTTGTGGTGCGACAGCGCGTGTCTCGTCTGGTTGATGCCCAGTTCGGGAACCGGCAGGCCCTTCCCTTCGTCTCCGGAACTGAAGGTGATCGAACGCGTCATATCGGTTTCGAAGGCGAGAACCATGAGGTCATACATCACCCGAAAATACTCTCCGGGATCGCTGGTTTGGGAAACGTCCTTCGTTAGCCGCTTCCGCGTGGCTTCATCCACTTCCGGGCGGGGGACATCCAGCCAACGGTCGGCCCGCTCCGTCCGGATCTCGATTTCGCGCACCGACGTCAGGTACTGATCCAGACGCGTCCGGTCTTCGACGCCCATCTTCCTGTCGAGCTCCTTCGCCTCGTCCAACACCGCATCCAAAACGCTTCCACGCACCTGCAGTTGTTCCCGCTCCCTCGCAATTCCGCCTTCGGGGGCCTCGAACAACCGGCTAAACACCTGGCCGGGTTTCGTCTCCGCCGGAAGCTGGATTCCATCCCGATTATAGGCGAGGGAACGACCAGTGTTGCTCAACTCCAACGACGAGAAGCGCGTGTGGGGAGCGGTCTGTTCCGCGATGAGTTGATCCAGCGAAATGCTGTTCCGTTTTCCCTGCCCAATCTCGGCCCCGGTTAACCAGATGGACTGGCAGCCGTGGTGATGACCGATTCCGTGAGGATGATGCAACCCGGAGATCGGCGTGATGACGTCGCGATGCTTTTCCAACGGCTTGAGCGATTTGCTGAACGTGTATCCCTTCCCACTTTGGAGGATCTGATAGTCGAGCGTGTTGACTCCATTCGGCAGATAGATGAAGACGCCGCGTTTGGGGCGGGGAGCTGCCGCCGCGCTCAACGGCCGCATGCAATCGAGCATTGGCAACGCGACCAAGGCTCCCAAGCCACGCAGAACGTGACGCCGGGACAGAAGCCAGGATTGAGATTGGATGTTCATGGAAAATCTAGAATGAGAGTTAGCGTTTCTGAAAAAGGTCTGACATCACGAGATGCTCGATCAGGCTGCGAAGTTGGTAGCCTTCCTCCCGCGTTTCTTCGACAATCGCCTCGATCTGTTCGTGATCATCGAACGTCATTGGGCGACGCAGGGCGTAGGTGGCAAGCTTCTCGGTCAGAGCCTGGGAAAACGGATCCAGGTCCGCGGCGAGCAGTTGCTTGAAATCCGCCGGCCCCTCAAAACGCCGCCCATCCGGCAATACTCCACTGGCATCCACCGGCGGATTTCCGCCCTGGCCCTTGGGCACGTATTCCTCGGTCCGCCAACGACCGATCGCGTCAAAGTTGTCGAACGCGAGGCCGAGCGGATCAATCTTCGCATGGCAACTCGCACAATTCGGGTCGGCTTTGTGCGCGGCCAACTTCATGCGAATCGTCGCCTTGGGTTCATTCACCGGATTCGGCTCAATCGCATCGACATTCGGTGGTGGCGGCGGCGGCGTCTTCCCGAGAATCGCCTCCGAAACCCAGATTCCACGATGCACGGGCCGGTGCCGCGTTCCGTCCGAACTCAGCGACAGTATGGAGCCGTGTGTCAGGATTCCACCCCGGTTCGTTTCCGGACTCAACGCGACCCGCTGAAATCCGGCGCTTGATGGCGACTTCATCTCATAATGATGCGCGAGCCGCGGATTCAACATCGTCCAATCGGAATTCAGAAACTCGCCGATCGAAAGGTTCTTCGAAAAGACCTCGCGGAAAAATTCCGTGGTTTCCAGGATCATGCTGCGCTCCAGCCATCGATCGTAATCGGGATAGAGCTTCTCGTCGGGAGGAAACATGCCGACCTTCTTCAACTGGAGCCATTGATGCGGAAACGATTCCGTGAAGCGGGCGATCTTCGGGTCCGCGATCATTCGCGCAAGCTGGGATTCGAGCACTTCCGGATCGCTCAGTTTTCCGGCTTTCGCCGCGGCCGTCAACTCGGCGTCGGGCATTGAGCTCCACAGGAAATAGGAGAGTCGCGAAGCGAGCTCGAAGTCCGTCAACTCCGCCCGGTTCTCGCCGGGGGAACCCTCCGCGAGGTAGGTGAAATTCTTGGAGGCGAGAATCCCGAGCATCCCCGTCTTGTAGGCTGCGGGAGGCGGAGTTCCCGCCGCGATGCGCGCATCAATGATGGCCAGGTAACGCGTCAGTTCACCCTCCGCCACCGGGCGTCGCCAGGCGCGCTCGGCAAATCGCGTCAAACAGGCCGCAATTTCACCTGCCGTGGCATCCTCAGCCGGGAACAACCCTTCGCGCTTCACCAAATCCTCAGATTTCACAATCGGCCCCTCCCACTCGATCCAATCAAAGATCAAAAACGGATAGAGCGGGTTCCCCTCATCATCCGTCATCTTCCGCTGCCACGGCGTGCGCGATTTGGGATCGTCCAGGGTTGTGAAAACGTAACCTCCGGGACGCCCCGAACGACCGGAGTTGGACGGCCCCGGCACATCATTGTTGATCGTTATGTCAAACTTCCCATCCGGGATGAACGTCTCGAACTCCAAAATCACGGGCTCGTGTTCGGGCGCAAGAACGTCCGCCTCAAAAATCGTCCGATCGAGCTGCTTCGAGTGAAGCACCAGGTGGGGTGGCCGCGCTCCTTCCGGAGTGAGCCCGCTCACTTGAATTCGCGCCCGGTAAGTCCCCGCCGCCTGCCGGTAGCCGCCATCGGGGCGCAGATAACTGAGTTTGTGTCCCGGCCAAAGCAGGGTGCGGACATGCTCCGCCACGCCGATGTCTTCCAGATGCTTGCGTTTGGCGGCGTTTCGCCAATCGATCGCCAGCGCATCCCGTTGGTTCTTGGTCTGACGCGGTTCCGAATCCGGAAAGGCCTGTTCGAGAATTTGCCGCGCCGCCGTGAGATACTTTTCGATGTGCGACGGAGAGAGCGAGAGCTCGGAACCGATCCGTTCAAACCCATGCCAATCCGGGTCCTCGGTAAACGCGCCGGGAGCCCGGGTGTCGTAGTGAACGCCGAGTAGGTCGTAAACGGTGTGCGCATACTCTTCGCGGCTCAGCCGATAGTGTTCGACCGGAGCACGTTTGGCCGATCGCGCCGCCTCACCCGCCTTGATCTGCGCGGCCAACCATTCCATGACGCGGCTTGCTTCCTCCGGATCGGGCTGGTCCCCGTCTTCCGGCGGCATTTCCCCGGCGCCCATTCGCGTGATGATTTCGAACCACAGCTCGGTGTCCGTTCCTTCGCCAAACTCCCGCGAAAGCGTGTCGATCCGAAAATCTCCTTTTTGCCGCTTCTCGCCGTGACAACGAATGCAATGTTCCTGTAGAAACGACCCCACTGCGGAATCGAAATCCTCAGTTTTGGCAAGGCCGATGGCGGTTGCGCTGACCAACAGAAGCCAAACGCGGAAAAAAGCGGGGAAAGTCATGAATGGTGATTGGATGAAGTGGACATACCTCTTCGTCTTTCGGCTCAAAATCGAATCGAAATTTGTGGCCACTTCTCGTGACAGGAATTCAACTCCGGCCGGGAAAATGCGTGCAAAAGCGCTCTACGTTTCCCGATTTCGCCTCATCTAACCTGCAACCTTGGCAAGATTTTGCATCGTCTTGCTCATTTCGGCAAACGGCACCTCATGCGGCAGGACCTGGTTCTTCACCGAAAGGGCGGAAGTCACGCCGGCTGCCTCCCCCATCACCACGGAATTGCCCGTCACGCGATAGCTGCTGTGGGCGATGAAATCACCGCTGATGTTGCGACCCGCCAACATGAGCCCGTCCACATCGCGGGCCAACAACGCCCGAAGCGGAACATCATAGGGTTGGGATTTGAAGGGCTTGGATTCGATTTCCTTGGTCTTCGTCGGGTCGGTCGCGTGAACATCGATGGGAAAGGTGACCCGGCAGATACTGTCCTCAAAACGCGCGCCGGTTTTCAGATCCTCGTCGCTCACCGTATAGCGCCCGTGAATGCGCCGTCCCTCCCGCGTCCCGATCTGTTCCGAGGTGGTGACGAGTTCAACATTCTTCCAAACTCCACCCATCTTGCGGAGGCTTCCGACCAGGCGATGAACTTCGTGGCGGGCCTCCATCGTCGCCCGGCTCACATCATCGGCGTCCACGGCTGACACGTTGTATTGATGATTCGCCATCAGGCAGAACAATCCCTCGCGAATCCTGAAAATCGTCGGCCCTCCATAGGATGGATCGACTCCCGACTTCCGCATTTCCGCGAGCAAATTCGGCTTGGCCCGGCCCAACCCCCGCGGCTCGGCCACGGCGCGAACAAAGGGAGCAATCTGATCAGTCGTCACCCCGGTGAACAGCCCAATCATGCTGAACGGCTGAGTGATCCCGTCACCGGGACGCCCAAAGTCGAAATCGCAACCCGCCTGCGCCGCGAGATCGCCATCGCCCGTCGCATCAATGAAGGCCTTCGCCGTCCATGCTTCGCGGCCCGACTTGGATTCGGTGAGAATCGTCGTCAGGCGGTTCGCCTCATCGTTGGCCGCGCCCACCACCCGGGTGTGGAGTCGAACCCGGACACCGGCATCCAACAGCATCTGTTCCAGCGCCATCTTCATTTCGTCCGGGTGATAGACGAACGCCGATTCCATGATTCGACCGGTTTGGCTTTCCGTCAGCTTTGCGATCAGCTCGGCCATGATTCCCGACTTGTTTTTCCCGTCCAGAATCCAGGAAAGCAATCCGCTGGTCCAAACCCCACCCAAACAGCCGTTCGTTTCGATCACCGCCGTTTTCGCTCCCGCTCGTGCCGCCGCCAACGCCGCCGAAAATCCCGCGGGTCCACCTCCACAAACCATCACGTCGTAGTCCGCCCGAACCGTGATCTCGCGGGCGTCTTCCGCAAACATCGACCCATCCTGAACCAGACTTCCCGATGTCCTGACATGTTTGCCATCAGCCGACGGATCAAACGCAATCGGATTCGCCCGCGAACCCCGTGGTTTCTGGCGATTGTCCGGATTCACGCGATCCTGAGCGTTCGCGGCGGCGGCGGAACCGGTCGCAAAGGCTCCAACCGTCAGTTTTTTGGTAAATTCACGGCGATTGAGTGGGGTTTTCATCGCCCCCACTTACAACCGTTCGAGGGCCCCATCAAGCCCAATAGGAACGCTTGGAAACCCTCCAATCACAAGGGATGCCGATCGATCAGCAAGCAACGCCGAGCATTCCAATTCCCCGCGAGCCATGAATCATCCATGTCCTCCAGTCAATCGATCTACGACCGAATCGGCGGTGATGCCACGATCAACCTAATCGTCGAAAAGCTCTATCGCGAAGTCATGGCCGACCCCGAATTGTCTCCCTTCTTCATCCACTCCTCGCAGGACAAGTTGAAGAACATGCAGCGTCAGTTCATTGCCGCAGCGCTCGGTGGCCCCAATCCCTACAGCGGTCGATCTCTGGCCGAGACGCACAAGGGACGCGGCATTTCCCGCCACCACATCCAGCTCTTCATCAATCACCTCATCTCGGCGCTTCGTGGCGTCAATCTGGATGACGACGATGTTCACTCCATCCAGGCGCGAATCAATCTTTACGCCGACGAGGTGACTGGCGACTCACAGTGGGAAAATCCCTAAGTCGTCCGTCACTCCTTCAGGGATTCCACGAAGGCCACCAGATCCCAGATCTCCTCGTCCTTCAGCGCCTGGCCAAAACTTACCATCGGCGTTCCGTCGAGCCCGAGCGCAATCGTGCGAAAGAGATCCTCGGACCGATTTCCGGATTTGAGATGCGGCGCGGAGAGATCGGCGGGCTTGATCTCGTGCCCCCAAACGTCCTTCAGCGTCAAGGCCGTCGGGCCATCGCCCTTTCCCTGCGTTCCGTGGCACGCCACGCAATAGAGCCCGAAAAGCCGATTCCCGTTCTCGGCATGCGCCTTTCGCGAATCCGCCCGCACCATCCAATCCGGCCGTTTCGGCAGTTCCACCGATTCGCCGATGCGATCCGGATTCTTCCACTCGCGCGAGAACGATTTGATGTAGGTGACGACCGCCTCCAGTTTCGCCTCCGGCAAGGCCTTGAACGCCGGCATCGCCGTTCCCGTCACCCCACCCCGGATTGTCCGATACAAATCCTCGTCCGTCGGCAGACACCCCACCGGCGTCGAGCGAAACTTGAACACGCCGGACCGAAAATTCCGGGGACGGTTCGCCGTCAAATCCGCCGCCCAGGGCCCATCTCCCCTCCCCGTCTTCCCATGACAATGGATGCACTGGGATTGATACAGATCGCGCCCCTCAAAGAAGAGATAAATCCTCCTCCGGCTCTCGGCATCATCGTCCGCCTTTGCCGCTGAAAAGCAGCAAAGCGTCAACCCGATCAGTAGGTTCCTCATAAATTTCAACGTTGGCGGATGGATTCCCCATCAAACGGCAATACTTCCCTGCCCGCAACCCTTCCACTCGGCTTCGGTTGGCGAATTCCGTGCGTTGATTGATCGATTGGCGACCGAAATCGACGGGCTGCCAGATCAGGGACCTTCATGATCGGCATCGCATCGAATAATCATTGTCGTCCGGGACATGGCGTGCATACGGTAGGCCAAACCCCACCTCTCTTTTCATGATTCGCCTCAGTTTTTTGATTGTCTGGCTTGGCTCCACTGTATCCGTCTGGAGCCAGATCACCTTCCAGGATTTGACGGATGACGCTGGCATTCGCCAGCCTTTGGCTGGACTGATGGGGCACGGAGGCGCCTGGGGTGACGTTGATGGAGATGGCTGGATCGACCTTTTCGTCGGCGGTTTCGCCGATCGTCCCGACGAGGAATACGCTCCGGCGAACGGGCCCGTGATCAGCCAGCTGTTTCGGAATGTTCAGGGGAAAACGTTTGAACCGGTTCTGGAGACGCCGGTGCGGCATTATGCGCGAACCAGCGGGGCCCTGTTTGCGGACCTGGACAATGACGGCGACGTCGATCTCTACGTGGCGAACAACTCCAAGGGCAAATCGAAGCGCGATGCCGAGCCACAGCGCAGTGCCCAGATGGCGGGGAGCAAACTTTTCCGGAATGATGGAGCCAATTTCGTCGATGTTTCGAACTCCAGCGGAGCTTGCCCAGAGCGATTGGGCACGGCGCGCAACGTCGGGGTGCTGGATTTCAACAGGGACGGGTTGTTGGATTTGCTGGTCGTGGAGGATCGATTTCGCAAAGGCCCGAGTTCGAGGCTGTTCCGAAATCTGGGAGGTCTGAAGTTCGAGGATGCCACCGCCTCGTGCGGAATTCCCGAAGATGTGTTCGGGTTGGGACTGGCCCTTGCCGATGTCAACGCAGACGGGGCAACCGATGTGTTCGTCCCGCACAGCAATCGATTCTTTCTGGGTTCGCCGGATGGAACGTTTCGGGAATGCACGGAGGAATTGACGAGCGTCCTTGGGTGGGAACCACTCGATGGAGAGGACTGGCCGTGCGGCGCCCAATTTGCCGATCTGAACCGGGACGGGAAGCCGGACCTGGTCCTGAGCCTGCACAGTGTCAGAGCTCGAAACCGGGTTTTCCTCAACGAAGGTGCGAATGAAAATGGTGTTCCCCGCTTTCGGGAGATCACCCGCCAGGCGGGAATTCCGGATGAAATTGCGGCGCGTTGTCCTCATGTGGAGGTGCAGGACTTCGATAACGACGGCTGGCCCGACATCTACCTGTCCGCCGGTTGGCTGACCAAGGAGGGTAGGCTTACCCCGATGATTTTCCGCCACCAGGGAACCAAAGAGCCGAGTTTTCAACCTCCCGCCAACCCGCCCGGTGAACTTGTCTATTTTCCGGCGGGCCCGAGCGGGGACTACGACAATGACGGGCGCCGGGATCTGTTTCTGATCAACTGGTTTCCCGGGAATTGGTCGCGGCTGCTTCGCAATGAGACCGAAGGCGGAAACTGGCTTCAAATCCGGGTGGCGGGAAAAACGTTCAATCGGATGGGCATCGGAGCAAAGGTTCGCGTTTTTGATGATGACGCCCTCATCGGCTACCAGGAAGTCTCGGTCGGTTATGGGTATGCCAGTGGCCAAACCAACTGGTTGCACTTCGGCCTGGGCGATCGCGAGTCCGTGGCTGTTTCCGTGGAACTACCCAACGGCGAAACGATTCACAACGCCCGAATCGCCGCCAACCAACGCCTCACTCTATCCGAATGAACCCGCTCCTCATCATCTTCGTCGCTGCGGCGGCGGCAAGTGGACTGTCCTGGCCTCCCGAAGGCAACATGGATGCCCAATCCTCTCCGCAACTTCTCCTGCCCACCGAAACCCTGCTCGATGGCGTCGAAATCGCGAAAACGGCGCCGCTCATCGACCTGCGATACTACGACTGCCAAACCTACGAACCGAAGCCCGGCGTGTGGTCGCATTGGGGGGATGGAAGCGTGACCGGTGATGTCTATTATTCCGCCATCGGCGATCACAGCTCACCATCCGGAAATGCCTTCGTCTACGCTTATGACGCAGCCTCCAAAGAGCTCCGAAAGCTGGTGGACTTGAAGTCGATCCTGAAACAGCCGGAGGGCCGCTACTCGCCGGGAAAGATCCACAGCGAGATCAACCTCGGCTCCGACGGCTGGCTCTACTTTTCCACTCATCGCGGTTCCACCAAGATCGCCTTTCACGAAACGGCGAATTTCCAGGGAGACTGGATTTTGCGCCATCATCCGAAATCGGGAAAATCGGAAATCCTGGCTCATGCGCCCCTGCCAATGCAGTGCATGCCCTGCGGCACCCTCGATCCCGAGCGACTCATCTTTTATGCCGGAACGGCCGATGGACTGAATGAAAAACAGCCGCAGTTCCTGGCTTATGATCTCAAGAAACGGGAAATCCTCTTTTCCAGCGAGCAAGGCCCCGCCCGCGCCATGATTCGTTCCCGAAGCGGCCTGATTTACTTTCATGCTCAGAAAAGCGGCCCGGCACCGCTTCTCCGGTTTGACCCGGACTCGCCCGGCGACGGATTGGTCCCCACCTCCGCCTCGGTCGGCCTCCGGGCAGCCACCGGCGAAACCTCCAAAGGGCGCGTTTACACTGCCGACGGTGGTGAGCTCTGGGAATTCCAGACGAACCGCGAGACGGCGCGCAAGCTGGGTTCGTTGGCCGTCGGAGCGAAGGACTACATCACCAGCCTGGACCTCGACCCAAAGACGGAGCGCTATTTGTATTACGTGCCCGGCTCCCACGGCGGCGCAGAAAAGGACGGCAGCCCATTGGTCCAGTTTGATCTGAAAACGGGTACCCGAAAGGTGATCGCGTTTCTCCATCCCTTCGTCTACGAGCGGATTGGATTCGTGCCCATGGGCAGCTACAGCCTGGCCGTGTCTGAGGCGGGCGACAAGGTCTTCATCACTTGGAATGGAAATCGTGGCGCCTCCCCGGATCAGATTGCAGGCAACGCCAAGCCGCGGATCAAATTCAACACCTGCGCCCTGACCGTCGTTCACATCCCGGCCTCAGAGCGGCTCGACGCAGACTGAGCCATGGGTTGATCGAGCGCCACGCGCTTCGCCCGAAACCTCGGTGAAACAACCGTGCGGCAGATCAAAAGGCGCGAAAGAGTTGCGTGTCTCCTTCCGCTCGCACAGGTTCCCGCAATGACCCCTTCTCAGCGTTTTCTCCGTTGCAGTTTCTTCCTCGGGCTTGCCGCCACCTTCTGCTTTTTCTCCACCAGCCGCCAGGTTTGCGCTCAGGCTGCCACTGCGGCCACATTTCAGATTCCGGAAACCAACGACGGGTTGCCGGGCTCCGGACCGATCCGTCGCTATGACTGGTTTCAGAATCTCTGGACGAAGAAACGGAGCGGTTGGGCGACGCGGGTTGAAGCGGATCAGGGAGCCCTGGTTTTCCTCGGCGATTCGATCACCCAGGGATGGGGGGACGACTTCAAAGGGATGTTTCCCGGGGTGAAGACCGCGAATCGCGGCATCAGCGGAGACACGACCCGGGGAATGCTGATTCGATTGGAGGAGGACGTGCTTTCGCTCAATCCCAGTGGCGTGGTCATGCTGATGGGCACGAACGATTTGGAAGAAATGGCGGAGCCGGAAACGATCGCCGCGAACTTCAGCCTCATCATCGCCGCGTTGAAAAAACACAATCCGGACCTGCCGATCGTGTTGTGTCAGGTGTTTCCCAGCTCGGCGAAGAAGAAGCGACCGGCCGACAAGATCCAGGCGGTGAACGCGCTTTACGCCGCCGCCGTGAAAGGCGATCCACAGATTACGGTGCTCGATACCTGGACGCTGTTCGCCGATGCCGAGGGCGACGCGAAAGCCGCGGAGTTTCCCGACCTCCTCCATCCCAACAAGCTGGGCTACGAGATGTGGGCAGCGGCCTTGCGACCGGTTTTGGCGACGCTCGATTTTCTCGAAACCAAGCCGGATGACTTCACGGTCGAAGAAGGCTTCGAGAGCCTGTTCAATGGCGTTGACCTCACCGGTTGGGGATTTCTCCCGACTCCTCCCCGCAAAGCTCCCAAGAAGCCGAACCCGAACCGCCCGGTGTTTGCCGAGGTCCCGGAGGCGGTCCAGTTCGATGGGAAGACGGAAAGCAATGATGGCCGTTATGTCGCGAAAAACGGGCGCCTGATTGTGACGACGCCGCCTGAGGGACGCCGAATCCAGCAAATCTGGACGACGCGGGAATTCCCGAACGACTTCATCCTCAAACTCGAGTTTCGTGCGACGCCGAATGCCGACAGCGGCATCTTCATCCGAAAGCCCCAATTGCAATGCCGCGACTATCCCCTCGCCGGCCCCTACACCGAGCTGAAAAACTACAAGGCTGGAGACTGGAATGAAGTCATCATCACCGTGACCGGCGGCACGGCGCATTGCACCTGCAATGGCGAAATCCTGGAAGCGGAGTTCAGCGTTCCCGAAACCGGTCCCATCGGTCTGGAAGGCGATCGCGGACAAATGGAGTATCGTCGCATCCGCATCAAGGAGCTGCCCTGATCGGCTGGTCCGTTAGCCAGACTCGGAAGTGCCCTTGTCGCCCGAATCTTCGTAGGCCTTGAGATCACGCTTGAGAGCAACCCTCTTCCAGGCAACGACCAACAGTGCAAAAAACTCATCGGGCGCAATAGTCGTGGCAACCAGGACCGTGCCGTATTTGCGATAGTGTTCCGTAATATAATAGGTATCGGGATCGGAAGCCATGAGCTGGTCGCGCATCGCGATGTCTCCCAACAAAATCACCACTGCATCCTCTTCCTGGTGAATCCGGGCAAACAACTTCCCGCCTTTCGCCTTGAATCCCGGCGTTCCATACGATGATTCCTCATAGGCCCCCGGAAGATCCTGAATCATTTTTCGAATGGTCTCTGTGGTAATCATGATGGGCTTCGATTTCGCCGTCTTCGTCAAATCCCAACCAATGGGGATTCGAGTCCAAGGCAAGAAGAAGCTTTTCCGGGCCATAGAATCTTGCTGACAAAGTTCCGCGAGCAGACGATAACCTTTTCCATGAAACCCCTTCAGTTCGCCTTCGCCTGGAGCCTTTGTCTCCTCATCAGCGGATGGTCTCAGGAAACGAGCAGCAACTCCCTGCGAGTGCTCTGCTACAACATCCACTACGGCCAGGGAACGGACGGCACGTATGATGTGGAACGGCTCGCCAACGTGATCGCGGAACAGAAGCCGGATCTGGTGGCGCTTCAGGAGGTTGACGTTCACGTGGAGCGATCCGGCCGGGTTCACCAGGCTCAACGTCTGGCCGAGCTAACGGGAATGGCTGTCCGGTTTGGACCAACGCAGCATTACCAGGGCGGATTGTTTGGCAACGCCGTGTTGACCCGTCTGCCAATTCTCGATGTGTTGATCCAACCCCTCCCCTATACCGAAAGCACCCCTGAACTGGTGACTTATCCACGCGCCGCCATTGCCGTGACCGTCCAGGCAGAAGACGGTCAACCGCTTCGCTTCATCAGCACCCACTTTCAGCACAACGTGGCCGAGGACCGACTCGCGGAAGCAACGGCGATCAACCAGCACTTCGGCGCGGATTCTCTGCGCACCATTCTCGCCGGCGACTTCAACGCGAAACCGGGGTCCGAGCCGATCCTGGAATTGGAGAAGCATTGGACTCACACAGCCAACGAACCCTTCGCTCCCACAGCCCCCTCACCGAATCCAAAAAGCCGGATTGACTATATCACCTACCGGCCGGCACCGGCATTTCGCGTTCTCAGCGAGCAGGTCATCGACGAGCCTCTGGCGTCGGATCATTGCCCGGTGTTGGCCATCTTCGAACTCCTCAAGTAACCCGATGAAAATACTTCGCCCCTTCATTGCCCTGGCTGGAATCCTTCTCTGGCTCCATCCAGCCTCAGCCGAGGATTTTCGGCCCAATCTGGGTCCGGACCTGGCAACGATCACCGTGCGGAGCGGCGACCTCACGCTCCTGCTTCGCCAAGGCTCTCAATGGACGCCGGGCCGGATCGATTTCCAAGGGACGGCAATGACGACGGAGCGAAGCGCCTACGGCACGGTCTTCTCGTTTCCCGACGTCGGATTCATTGGAACCGGCCACCTCGAGAACGAACCGGAGGACCTTCAATCCCTTAAATTCTTCCTCAATGGCAAGAGCATCGAACCCGCAGAAACCCTCACCGGCCAAACCTTCCGGTTTGAACGGGTCTCGCGAATTCGCGGCTTCAGCCTAACCTCGGTCGTGGAACTCAAAGACAATCGCCTCTACGAGACCGCCACGGTCGCGAATCAGGAAGCGATCCCGCTGAAGCTGATCTATCACTTCATGCATGCGTGGACCCCGACCGTTTCCAGTTTTCTTGCCGGGAACGACTCCGTGCCGGACGAGGTGTTGACGGGAGAGCTTCGCGACGAAGAAGAAGAATCCCGCAAATTCTACATTCAATCCCACGTCGATTGGATCGCCGTATTCGAGCCGGAACGTGGCCATTTTGCCGTGTCACGAATCCTCGAAACACCCGAACTTGGCGACCATCTCTCCATGATCTGGAACGTTCCCGGCACCTACCGCAAATACTATCTGAAGTGCTTCCAGAACGAGACGGTTCCCGCTGGTTTCAACGGAACCTGGCGCATGGTCACCGGCTTCGGCGAAGCCAGTTCCGACACCTGGCAGGACGCGGCCCGTCAACTTGCGAACAAGTTAGGTCGTTAGGGAATGAGGCAATTCCGGGTTCTGGTTAGGCAATGGGCGAGAGTCTCGGATTTGTGCTAGGGCGCGTTTGAAAATGAGGTCGAGACGCGCTGCGAGTGATTTTGTCGACTGGGAATGATGGCTCGGGGCGGCGATGAGCCTTCTCACAAAGCCCCGAACAGCATTTCCAGTCGGGAAAAGCGCCGCATCTCAAGATCACGCGAAGCCAATCTTCAAAAAAGAGGAACAACTTGCGCGTCCGTCATCATTTTAAAACGCTCCCTAGTTTTTTGAAATGAGCCGGAGGCTCAATCCGAAACTAGCCGGTGGTGAAGCGCAGCGGAACCACCGGATCGTGATCGAAATAGGATGCGCTCCGAAGGTGCGCACGAAGTCACCAGAGGTAACGGTCGTCGAATTCCACCAATCCGCGCCGCAGCATTTCCAGGTATTCGTCTTTGTAGGTCGTTGCTTGATGGTGCCTTTCTTGATGGAGGACGTAGGAGCGCACCTTTTCAAGGTCCGGTGGGCTGACGGTGAACGCTCCGTATCCTTCCTGCCAAGCGAACTTTGGTAAATCCAAGGTCTGTTTGATCCATCGGGAGGAATCTCCTTTGACCTCGCGCATCACATCACACAACCGGTGAGTCGCTTCCAGGCTCACCAAAAGGTGAACGTGATCGCTAATTCCTCCAACCGCCAAGGCGACTCCGTTCTCGCCCCGAACGATACCTCCAAGATAGGTGTGAATCCTTGAGCGGATTTCGCATTCCAGCCAATTTTCGCGATTCTTGGTACTGAAGATCAGATGGAAATAGAGCGCGGTATGGGTCGACGGCATGGGGGCATTCTAGCGCCACCTTCGGGGCGCATTCAATTTCGAACTGAAACCGGTGGCTCCGCTACGCTCCACCACCGGCTAGGTTCTTTGGGAGCCTCCGGCTCGAACCGGAATCCCACCATAGATCCAAGAGAACCAGAATTTTGAACCATTCACTCAGCCGTCGCTTTTCACCGATCTAACATTCATATCATTGTCAATCCCCGATATTCATTCCCAGTGAAGCGCAGCTTTCCCGACATGGGTTCCCGTCGCGAAACATCCCTGCAACAGATAGCCACCGGTGGGCGCCTCCCAATCGATCATTTCGCCAGCGACGAAAACGCCGGGGAGCTTTTTGATCATGAGTCGATCGTCGATCTCACTCCAGCAAACGCCACCAGCGGTTGAAATGGATTCCGCGACCGGACGCGGACCGGTCAGAGGAATACGACAGTGCTTCACTTCGCGGGCAAGCTGCTCCGCGTTTTTCCACGGACCCCGATCGGGCAGATGCTTGAGCAGAGCGCAGGTGGCGGCATCCAGCTTCCATCGGCGACGAGCCTCGCGGACAAAATTCCGCGTCACGTTGCCGAACCGATCCGCTAACTCCTCGACGGACCGATCCGGCTTGAAATCGACGACGACTTCCGGTGCCGTCATGGCTCGGAGCGCCGGACCGAGATGATAAATGGGGCCGCCTTCGAGACCGTAGTTCGTGATGACAAGCTCTCCGCGGCGACTGACCTTCCCGGCTTTGAGTTGGAGATTCTTCAAGGGCAGCCCTTCGGCCTCTGCCAGCAACGCCTTCGGCCAATCGACCTCCCAACCGCAATTGGCGGCGCGGAGAGGCGTGACGCGAATCCCCTTCGCTTCCAGAATGCTGGTCCAGGTTCCGGTGGAGCCGGTCTGCGGCCACGAAGCCCCGCCCAGCGCGAGAATGACCGCATCAGGTTGATCGGTCACATCACCTGATCCGCTGTGAAACGTCAGGCGGCGATCGTCATCCAGCCCGCTCCAGCGATGACCGGTCTGAAACGTGACACCGAGCGATCGCAGCCGCTCGACCCAACGCCGCAGCAACGGCGCAGCTTTGATCATCCCATCGACCGGCACGGGAAACACCTTTCCGCTTCCCGCCACAAACGTCTCGATCCCGAGACCGGACGCCCATTCCCTCAACCTCTGATTGTCAAAACTCGTCAGAATCTGCTTCCACAACGCGTTGGGAAGTTCCGCGCCGCCGTAGTGGTCGAGAAACGCGGGGAACGCCTCGCCGTTCGTCAAATTGAGCCCACTTTTTCCCGCAACCAGGAACTTGCGTCCCACCGAGCGCATCGCGTCATAGACGGTGACGTTTCCTCCGCCCAACGCAGCCACTTCCGCTGCGCGAAGACCGGCCGGGCCACCTCCGATCACTGCAATATTTCTCGTCGTGTTCAGTGAAAGACGCTAAGGCGAAATCCGGCGATCGTCCATGGTTGAGTCGAGGAGATCGGGCCTGAACCGATGATGCGTGTCAGAGCCGCCAACGCGCCTGACGGAGAACCGCCATCGACGAGCCTGCCAACTTCTCATACCAAACGGTGAGCAACCCACCATCGGCCAACTCCACGGTGCTGGGATAACCGAGATCTCCGCCGGCACCGTCTCCGGAAATGATGATTGGCTCGCCCCAGGTCTTTCCTTCATCCTCGGAAACCCGAGCCTGATTTCCATACGGTTTCCGCCGGTGACCGTAACTCATCAACAGGCGATCGTCGCGCAACCTCAGCAGGAATGACGGCAGGCCCCAGACTCCGATTTCACGCGGGATCGACCACGTTCTCCCTCCATCCTCCGATTCCGACTGAAGCGTCTCCCCTTTGTTCGCGGGATTGTGATTTCGAATTTGGGCGATGAGCTTTCCACTCGCGCATTCCACCGCATGGAGCTCGTGATACGCGGCAAAATCGTCGCCGTCCCGCGCTGGAATCTCCGCCAGCCATTTCCAGGATTTTCCGTCATCGCTCGACTCGCACACGCCAATGCGTTTCTCAGCTTCCCAGAGCAACTTTCCGGCATAGAGAAGCCGTCCATCGGCAAGCTGAATCGGGCCATGCGGACTGTTGACGATCGTGTGGATCCGCTCCGACCACGTAACGCCGCCGTCGGTCGAACGAATCGCCCATTCACCCAGTTCACCTTTCCGGGCTTCATCCGTCGCCAGGCGATGGTGCGCGGCCAACCAACGGGCATCGTCCGTTCGCTTCCCCTTCTTCAGGTAGTAATCCTCATAGGCCAACGAGGTGAAGGTCGTGGCAAGCAACGTGCCCTGGCTGGTTTCCAGAATCCCCGCGTCGCGATCATCGATCGGACTGTCGAGCAAGGTTCGCGGAAAGGTCCAGGTCTCCCCATCGTCGCGCGAGCGCATCATCTCGACGGTGCCAAACGGACAAACGTGGGCTTCCCGTCGCCCCGACCACACGACAAGGAGTTCCCCATTTTTTCGTCGTGTCAGGGTCGGCCAACCGTGATAGAGCTCCGGTTGCCAGGAGATGGTTCGAATCGGTTCCGGCTTTTCCACATTGGCTTCCGATTGCGCCCGCCCAATCGCGGGAAACGCCAAAGCGGCTGTGGCACTCAGGAACGAACGTCGGGGTTTTGGATCGCTCATCTGCAAAGTCTGCGGCGATCCTGACAAAATTCCAACCCCAAAAAGGGCGTGATTGAATCTGATGGGCAACAGGGCCTTTCCTCCCGATGCTGAAAGCATCTTCCCGGATTTCAGTCCGGGGAATGCGGACCCCTGAATCCAAGCGGCCTGCAATGTCGCCAGCCATCTCACCAACTCTCTTTCGCTCGCGACCTGTCAGGCCGCATTTTTTCGTGCGAAGCTTCCCAGGCGTGAACGCCTGGGCTTTGTACGTTGGGACTTTCAGCCCCATTTTGCCCACCACTTTCATTCACACCCCTCAAAAACCCGGCAATGCCCTATCCGCTCGCCCCATTAAAGAACAGCGGACGATCTCTCCAACGCCGGGAGGGGTTTCGTTCGGATGGAGTTTTGTAGGGCCTCTTCCGATAGCCTTTTCCCTCCAGATCATTCGCGAACGCCAACTGTTGCTCCACGGTTTTCCGAAAGACATCCATCAAATTTTCTTCGCGTCCTTCCGTGTGCTCCAGGCCGAGTTGGTTCAGATCGATCAGGAGCTGGTGGAGCGATTCCACCGTGGATAAACACTCGGGTCGCGGCTGATGCTTCACCTGGAACTCCGACGTTCTTCCAGGCGTGAAACTCACGCGCGGCAACCCATGCAAACTCGTCGTCAGTCGCATCATCTTTTTCGCGCATTGCCAGGTCCCATCGATCACCACCCACTGGATCGGTTTGTCTCCCAGCTGCGAGGAGGCTCCCGGCTCGGAGAGTTTGATGGCGGTTTTGCCAGGATAGAGCACGACGGTCTGGTAGCGCTCATCGGCGATCGCGTTTTGAAACGCCGGCATCTCATCAAAATTGATCCCCACCAACACTTCCGAGTTCTGCAGGATGAGGTGACTGAACCGGCCCGTCCCGACTTTCTCCTTTTTGAACTCCTTCGGGTGCATCAGGATCACGAAGCGGGAGACCGTCGAAAACGGACGCAAGTGCGCGCAGACACAGGTTGCCAATCGACGGCGGCAGTGGAGGCACAGATTCATGGAGATGGGAGATCCCTCGCGCACGAAGGGAACGCCAAGCTTCGCATGCGGTTTTGTGCCGTGCAAGAATTCCGATCCCGGGTTCGTGTTCTTTGTTGGAAGCATGCTCACCATCTCCGGCCCCCAAACCTCCAGCCGAGTTCGGCGCCGCAACTTCATTCAAGTTG
This sequence comes from uncultured bacterium, assembly GCA_963977015.1. Classification (GTDB taxonomy): domain Bacteria; phylum Verrucomicrobiota; class Verrucomicrobiia; order Verrucomicrobiales; family DEV007; genus JBCDHN01. Next base: position 29,579 of record CAXBMO010000016.1, read on the forward strand.
GCGCGCTGGGCATTGGTAATTTTGCGTTGCCGGATCTCTTGCGGGCGGAGGCGGCCGGAAATCGCGGATCCTCCCAAAAAGCGGTCATTCACATTCACCTCGATGGCGGCCCGCCGCAGATGGACATGATCGATCCGAAGCCGGACGCTCCGAGCGAGATTCGCGGTGAGTTTGGTTCGATCTCCACGAAGCTCCCCGGGTTTCACGTCACCGAGCTGATGCCGAAGACCGCGCAGATCGCCGACAAGCTCGTTTTTCTGCGTTCGTTGGTGGGCGCCGCGAGTCGACATGATGCCTTTCAATGCCAAAGCGGGTTCGACAGCAAGAGCCTGGCCGGAATCGGCGGTCGACCCGCGATGGGATGCATCGTGAACAAGTTGCTGGGCTCGCCCGGAGATGCCGCGCCTGCCTTTGTCGACATCATGCAGGGACGCGGACAAGTCCGGAACAGCACCCGGCCGGGATTTCTCGGGCCGGCGTTCAAACCGTTTCAGCCGGACATCTCGCAACTGTTCCAGCGGGAATTGGAACCGGGCATGAAAGGGGAATTGGCCCGCATTCAACGCCTTGCGCCACGCACCGAGCTGCGACTGAACGAGAACATCTCGCTGGGACGAATGGACGATCGCCTGGGGTTGTTGCAGTTGCTCGATCAGGTGAAGCGAGAGGTGGACGGCAGCGGATCGATGGGCGCAATGGATCAATTCAATCAACAGGCGATGCGGATTTTGACGTCCGGCCGACTCGCCGAAGCGCTCGATCTCGAAAAGGAAGACCCACGCGTTCTCGCCAAATTCACGCCGCCGTGGAAGGACAATCCGGATCGCTATTACGCGGCGGAAGGTCCGCACGCCGTACGCAAGATGCTGCTCGCCCGCCGTTTGGTCGAGGCCGGGGCACGCGTCGTCAGCGTTTCGCTCAGCGATTGGGATTCGCACCGCAACAACTTCCCCCGCATGCGCGATCTCGTTCCGGTGTTCGATTTCGCGTTTCACGCCTTGGTCACCGACCTCGAGGAACGCGGCATGTTGGACGACGTCACCGTCCTGGCCTGGGGCGAATTCGGAAGGACGCCCAAAATCAACAGCAACGGGGGTCGCGATCACTGGCCGCGCGTCGCCATGGGGATGATGGCCGGCGGCGGAATGCAGGTTGGCCAGGTCATCGGAGCAACGGACCGGTCCGCAGCCGAGGCGACCGAACGCCCGGTTCACTACCAGGACGTCATCGCCACGCTCTATCACAATCTCGGGATCGACTCGACCAAAACGACCGTGATCGATACCACCGGGCGACCTCAGTATCTCGTCGATATCGGCAAACCGATTGCCGAGTTGGTTTAACGAACGCTACGACTTCGCCTTCGGAGAAACTGGAGAAACCGCCTCTTTGCCTTGCGGGCGGGTGGTTCGGGGCCGATCGATTCTGGTCGCGCCTTCGGGCAGGTTGTCAGGATCAAAGGGAATCAGCTCGGCTTTCTCCAGCACCTTCAAACGCAGGTCCTTGATCTCAATGCGATGCGCATTGCCGCGATGAAGCTGGATCGCGAGCAGGCCTTCCAAGGCCCGGCCTTCCTCATGATGATCGATCAGCTCCGAAGTCGTCCGCCCGTTGACCTTGTGGATGAGATGATTGCCCCGCGCAATCACGGTGAATTCGTTCCATTGCGAGAGGTCTGCCGTGATCGGTTTGTGTTCTGACAGGAGCCAGCGAGCGCCTTCGTCATCCAGCATCACGTTCTTTCCATTCAGCCCAAAAATGCCCCGACCTTTCTCCTCATAGGTCATGCCGGTGTGTTCAATGGCCGGGTGGATATCGCATTGATAACCCGTGATGGCCCACGGCCCTTTGTCCGGCAACAAACGACTGCGATACTGAATCCCCGAGTTGTTGTCGCCAAGGATGCGGACGGTTGCCCGCAGCTCAAAGTCCTTCACCGTTCCCCCGCGCCAAATCAGGAACGTGTTGTGCTCGAACGCGTCCGGACCCTCACAAGTCCCAACGACGACGCCGTCTTCGACCTTCCAGAGCTTGGAATCGCCTTCCCAACCGCTCAGGTCCCTGCCGTTGAACAAGCTGGCAAAGTCGTCTCCGGGCGCCTTCAATTTCGCGATCAGATAGTCCGTGGTTGTTGTAAACGTGGTCTTCGGTGAACCCGGGTAGACCAGTTCGCAATCCACGCCCGTGGCAACGCAGTGTTCCTGAAGCTTCACCCCAAAGTTCGAGGTGTGGGTCGGATCCTTCTGCTCCTGACCGATCGCTGGTGGTCTCGAGTAGCTCAGAAAGACCGGTGGATCATCTTTCGAAACCAGGGCGTAGGGCGAGTATTCGGCAATCCACGGGAGGATGGATTCACGTCCGGCGAGAAAGCGCGCGAAATTGGGAAGCCCGAAAGCATGGGCGCCGTAGCGGCTGTTCGGCGTCCACTCTTTCATCTGTTGCGGATCGAGCGTGGTTTGAGCGCCAATCACGGCGGCGCACCACAGTCGAGTCGACTCCCGGGCGACCGGATCGTCGCTCCCGGGATCGGCAAGATCATCGTGAAATGCCAACCAAAGACTTGAACAGGCCCCGGCCGAACCACCCGCGGCGCCAACGCGCTCCTTGTCCAGATTCCACTCCGCGGCTTTGCTCCGAACAAACTGCAAGGCCCGGGCCGCATCGTGCAACGGCGCCTTCACCGGAGGCTTGATCCCGAACTCGCCCGCCTGACTCACATAGCGATAATTGATCGCAGCGACCGAAATGCCTGCCTCGAGCAACTGGGCGACATCCGCAAACTTGTTGGCGCGTTCCTTCGAGCCTCCCGTCCAACCGCCACCATGAATGATGAAGGCAAGCGGGGTCGGTTCATCGGACTCCGCTTTCCAGAAATCGAGAATATGCCGTTCATGATCCCCGTAGGCGATTTCCGACAGGGTCGGTTTGGGGACGGTCGGAGCATACTTCCCCGGCGGCTTTGGAGCCTTGGTTGGTTTTTCGGAAGGCGCATTCTGCCCCATCAGTTGGGGAACCAGAAACGCGCTGAGCAATACAAGAATACGGATCATGAGATAGGAGGGGTTGTTGGTTAGGAAAGCGAAACAAGAAATCGGGGATTCACAAACGCGGCTTTGCCGGTTTGACCGGCGCGGCCCAGGCTTGCGCTCCGGTCAAGCCAACCTTGCGTTTGAAAACCTTCGCGCCGCACGTGGCAAACAACGTGTTTTCCCGAAACGCCAGGTTCGAAGGATGACGCTCTCCCGCCGGTGGTGGCACAATCAGGTGGACCCGCCCCGGCATGTCGCAAATCTGAACCCCCATCGCGGTCGCCACGAGCAGCCAGCCATCCTGACTGACACACATTCCATCAGCCTGACTGCGAGTGTCGACCGATCCGGGTGGGATGTGCAGGTGATGGAAGGGCTGAAGGTAAGCCAGGGTTCCATCGGGACGACGTTGCCCGGACCAGACAAAGCGCCCCGAAAAATCCGCGGCAAAGACCAGCGACTGATCGGTGCTGAGAGCCACGCCGTTGACGCCGGAGTATCCCTCCCCGGCCACGCTCGCCTCACCGCCACCTGGCGGGATCATCCAAACCTTCCTGGTGCGAGGTTCCGAAAAATAGACCGTTCCATCTTGGGCGACGACAACGTCATTGGGGGTGACGTCCTTGGCCAAGACACGCATTTCACTCGTCTCGGTGTCCCAGGCCACCAGCGCGCCCGGCACCCGCTGACATCCATACAACGTCTTGCCGTCGGGACCGAAGGCAAGCCCGTTGGTTCCTCCGGTATTTTCCTGAAACAAGCTGACCTTCCCTTCGGGATCGACTTTCCAGATCTTGCTCGCTTCGAGATCGGTAAAGTACAACTCACCAGCTGGACTCACCGCGGGACCTTCGGTAAACGTGTGTCCCTCGCTGACCAACTCCCAATCCTCGCCATCGACGAGGAACTTCGCGGCATCGCTCCTGGATTGATCGTAGTGAGTCTTCACCTCCGGCGCAGTATCCCAGTTCTGCCAAAGCCAACGCATCGCCTTGGGGAAAATGGCGTTCCCATGTTTTCGATTGTGCCCGCCTTCACCCCATTCATGGTTCACCTCGTATCCTGCCCATTGAAACGAAGCCAACATGTCCTGATTGGCGACCCACCAACTGCCGCAATAGAGATTATTGTCGTTGCGACCATCCTGCAAAAACACGCGCAGCGGCTTGGGCTCCGTCTTGCGAACCAGCACGGGAAGCTCGTTGCCTCCGCGCAATCCCACATAGGTTCCGACCGTCGTGTAAACCCGCCGAAAGGCATCGGGACGCTGCCACGCCACATTGAACGCGGCGATTCCTCCCGAACTGGAACCGCAAATCGCCCGCAAATTCGGATCGTCCGTCACCTTGAGACCATTCAACGCGACCGGCAGCAACTCCTCGAGCAGGAACCTCGCATAGCGATCATCCACCGCATCGTACTCGAACGAGCGGTTGTAGCGCGCCAGCACCTTGTCACCAGTTTCGGGAACGACTCCGGGATTGACAAAGACCCCAATCGTCACCGGCATTTCGCCCTTGTGAATGAGGTTGTCGAACGCGGTCGGCACGTTCTTGAGATAACCGCGACCGTCCTGGAACACCATCAACGCAGCCGGCTTCGCGCCATCGTACTGAGCCGGCGTGTAGACGAAGAACTCGCGCGTCGTTCCCGGAAAAATCCGACTGTCCGTGAACCGATGTTCCGTCACCGTGCCGGTCGGAACTCCATCCTGCTTCACGGAATCGGGATCGACCGGATACGGCCCTTCGGCGGGTTTCTGCTGGGCGGAAGCGAGCGATACCGACAACGCAAAAGCGAGGAACAGGGGTTTCATCATGATGGGAAATGAGAGCGCAGAAATTCAAGGGGGGAAAGTTCCCATTTCCCACCGATGGACATCCCCTGGGTTCCCCAATCCATGATTGGAGCCGATCCTGAAACCGCCGCCTGCGATTCCGGTAATTGATGTGGACGGTTGACAGGACGCGTGGGGAGTGGATGCTCCCGCCCCTTTTTATGAAACTCCTGCCCCTGAAAACCCTCCTTACCGCTGTTGCCATCATCGCAGTGCCGACTCTTTCGCATTCCCAGAATCCAACCATGCCCGAAGTACCCAAAGACGTAGCCGCTGCACCGGCCGATGCCGCCAAGACCGACTCCGGTCTCGCCTCCAAAGTTCTCCAAGCCGGAACCGGCGACAAGAAGCCGGTTGCCGCCGATACCGTAACGGTTCACTACTCCGGTTGGACGACTGATGGTGAGATGTTCGACAGTTCGGTCAAGCGGGGTGAGCCCACCAGTTTTCCCTTGGGCCGCGTCATCGCGGGATGGACCGAAGGCCTGCAATTGATGGTCGTTGGAGAAAAGCGCCGCTTCTGGATTCCCGAAGATCTCGCCTACGGACCCAAGGTGGAAGGCAGCGGTCGCCCGGGCGGCATGCTCGTGTTCGACGTTGAATTGCTCGAAATCCAGGAAGCGCCAAAACCACCGGAAGGCACCGAGAAAACCAAGGGCGGCGTGGCTTACAAGGTGACGAAAAAGGGCGAAGGCAAATCTCCCAAGGCGGACCAAATCGTCACGTTTCATTTCACCGGCAAGACCATGGAAGGTCAGATGGTTCAGGACAGTCGCGCGGAAGGGCAACCACCCAGCGTGCCTCTCGACAAGCTTCCACCAGAGCTCAGCGAATTGTTTACGGAAATGGCTCAGGGCGAACAGCGCACCTGTTGGTTGCCGGAAGCCCGGATGCCCGGTGGATTCATCGTCGCCGAAATCGAGTTGGTCGCGTTCAAAGACGCCCCCGTTCCTCCGGACGTCCCGGAAGACGTCGCTGCGGCACCGGCGGATTCTGAAAAGACCGAAAGTGGCCTGGCCCACAAGATCCTCACCGCCGGCAAGGGCAAAGAGAAGCCAAAAGCCAGCGAAGTCGTGAAGGTGCACTACTCCGGATGGACTCCCGATGGCGAGATGTTCGACAGCTCCGTCGTTCGTGGCGAGCCGTCTCAATTCCCGCTTGATGGCGTGATCAAAGGCTGGACCGAAGGGCTGCAACTGATGGTCGTCGGCGAGAAGCGCCGTTTCTGGATTCCAGCCGACCTTGCCTACGGTGAGAATCCCGGTGGAGGACGCCCCGGCGGCATGCTGGTCTTTGACGTCGAGCTGCTCGAGATCGTCCAGTAGAGCATTTCAAGTGGTACTGTCGCCAATGGAGCGAGGAGACTTGGTTTCCTGCAAGGTGTTGGACGCGCTGGTCTGAAAGGCCAGAACCTGCCAGCCCGGGGGTGCGCGAGCCCAAGTGAGCAACGCCCCGGGTCAAGACGCCCACAATCCCAAACGCTGAACGCGCGAGACAACCGCTCCCTCGGAGCCTCAACACGCACGTAGATTCGACTGGCAGTCGAATCCAAACATCCCCCAAGCCCGCAATCGCGTTGACCCGATAGAAAGCCCAAGCATTCCCGCCCGGGATGACGCCCCCCTGCCCCGCAGCAAGACTACGGCAACGCCGTTGCGCACGAACAGCCCGCGGTTGCCAAGCGCAACGCAGGCTACTCTGGGAACTCGAGCCACCAATACATCCAACTCTGAAGGAGTCGCGAAAGCGTTAAGAACCCCTTCCGGGATCATCCGCCAACCTGATAAAGTTTCCCGAGAGAGGGCTTCGCTTCCGGCAGGGCTGCCCAAAGCCTTCCGCAATCCCTACAGGATTGAATCCGCTCTGGTCCCGGGAACCCCAGCGTAGCCTTCGGCAACACTGGGCTGTTCGTACGAAATCCCGTTGGGATTTACCCATCCGAACCGTCACCTGATTTGGACGGGACATTTGGACGCGCTGGCCTGAAAGGCCAAAACATGCCAGCCCGGGGTGCGCGAGCTCAAGCGAGCAACGCCCCGGGTCAAGTCGCCTACAATCCCAAGCACTGAAAGCGCGAGACAACCGCTCCCCGGAAGCCAAAACACGCAAAGGTAGATTCGACTGGCAGTCGAATCCAACCATCCCCCAGCCCACAATCGCGTTGACCCGATAGAAAGCCCAAGCGTTCCCGCCCGGGATGACACCTCCCCGCAGCAAGACTACGGCAACGCCGTTGCGCACGAAAAGCCCAGGGTTGCCAAGCGCAACGCAGGCTACCCTGGGAACTCGAGCCACCAGCCCGTCCAACTCTGAAGGAGTTGCGAAAGCGTTAGGACCCCATCCGCCAACCCGATGAAGCTTCCCGAGGGAGGCGGTCACTACCGGCAGGGCCGCCCGAAGCCTTCGGCAACACTGGCAGGTTTTCGAAAAACTCCGCGCCGCCTCGAAGCCAGTTCATTTGGGCAGGGCAATTTTGCTTCGCGTGGTTTCGGTTCCAGCCGACCTTGCCTACGGCGAGAATCCCGGTGAAGGACGCCCCGGCGGCATGCTGGTCCTTGACGTCGAGCTGCTCGAGATCGTTCGTTAGCAGACTCTTCTTCCGGGAGTTATTGAATTAGCAGACCCACCATCGCGGCGGCCGCGACAATGACAGCAAGCATGGCAAAATAGAGAATGCACGCGACTCCGATAAGCGCCGTGTAGCTTTTTCGATTTTGAGTTTGAAGAACCGGCGTTTCTCCTTTTCGAAGTTGCCAGTAGGGTTCGAGAACTTTGTCGAGATCGCAAGCTCCCCGACGGAACAGCCACTGGATCGGGTTGCGGTAGAAATTGGGTAAGGCGATCGCCTCATAATTTCCGTCTTCCTTACGACCGAAGGCAAGAAAGAGGGCGTCGTCAATCGTACGGGGAAGTTCACAGTCGAAGTGACTCTCCAAATGAATCCGGAAGTCGTCATACATCGATTGGTCTTGGCAGGTAGCCAACGAAATGAGAACGGTGCCAGGATCCTGAAGCTCAAAAACTCGAACGATCTCCCATTCCAAGCCTTCAGAATCTCCGGGTTGAATGATGACGTGGGCCGCATTTTGAATCAACTCACGGAGCGCGTCCTGCCAACCGTGATCCGGAAGGTAGAAGCGTTCGGCCCCGCCCGTCATAATGCGTTCTCCGGGACGGCCACAGGTCACAAGTCGGCCAATCTTGCGCCACGTGAAGGCGAGTTGCTCCTCCGCCGTGTCCGTTGGTTGGGAAAAAGCCAGGCGAAGAATCCGGTTCGGGTTGAGATTGGAAATGATGGACCATAGACCGCCCTTGGGCGCCCGAACGCCAAGCAGAATGGCTCCAAACCCTTTGGGTTCAAAGGACGGCATCTGGTGATCGTCATCGAAAGAACGAAGGACCAACGTATATTGATCTTTCTCCAAATTTGTGGCCTCGACAATCTTCAGCCCAATCCGGTAACCGAAATACATCAGCAGCGAAGAAAATACAAACCCCAGGGTAATTCCATCTTCGAAGTCATCGCTGACGAGCGTGTACCCAAAGATCAAAAAGCTAACCGGAAGAGAGAGAATCCCAAGAGTTCGCAGGATGACTCCAATGGGACGATTGCGAAACGGCCGACGATGGGATTGATCTTTTTTCTCCTTGGTCAGGCCTTTGCGAAACACCTTGAACCGGCTCCAATGAACCGCATTTGATACGAAGATGGTGTAGTAGATCACGGCCCCCACCGCCACCAGTCCGATTGCGATACCTCTCGTCAAACCAAGCACCGCGCTCGAACCCTGCGTCGAAATCAAGACCTGGCTACCGATCAAAGCCACGACCGAGATCCAGAACCAGATCGCCAGCCATCGTGGACCATGATTGAGGGGGAGCGGCTCCATCGTCTCCGTGACGACTCCTTCACTGGTCACACGGCGGAGCGCCGACAAAAAGGTGTTCTTGCCAGTTGGTGCAAGCAATGCGGAGTGAGTCTCTCCACCCTTGGTTTCGACTACCAACGGGTAGCCGGCAGACTTATTGGTGGTATTGGGTGGCCGAATCCATGAATAAGGCCCGACTTGGGCGGAGCTGATTTCATCGTAGGAAATCAACGTCTTTTCACCAATGCTCTTGATTGAATTCAACGTTTGACGAACCTCGTCTGCGTCTGACAAATCACAGTCTTCCAGCTTCCACTCCGCCTTTCGAAAGCGGAAAATCAGAATTCCATCGGGAAAGAGGGCTACGATCTGTTGAACGGCCGAAAACCGGAGCAGTGAAAAGCCGATCGCGCGATGTCGAATCATTGGCACCCATCGATGCCACGGAATGGGCTCACTTCGCTTCCGTAATCTTGGTTCCGCGCTAGGCGGCGATTCATCGCCCACTGCCTGGCCACCATCCAAGTCCTGCTTCATGGAATGAGAAGTATCTGACTTTGCTCCCTTTGTGAAGTCCAAAACTGACTTCACAATTGAATTCCCCGACTCCCCCTGTCTTCTCCGGAAAACTTTTCTGGCGTTTTCAGTCCCCCACGGAAATCTTGGTGTCATGACAGTTCGCGCCATCCCCCAGGGTCTGTTTACCTGGAATTTCGAGATTCGGAAAGCCGATAACGTGGTGGGAATGACCACCTACCGGATCTTCGGGGAGTCGGGAGAACTCAGCCTGGGCGAGCGGCAGTTCGTGGTCGAACGGCAGGGCCCCCTGAGCGGGCAATGGCGCCTGGCTCAACGCAACGGACCAGAGTTGGCGGTCGCGCAGAAGGCCAATGCGTTCACCCGGCGAATCGAAATGAAGTGGCTCGAAGCCGGGAGCGTCCTGACGATGGAAGGCGTCAATCCCTGGTCCAGAACGATGAAGATCACGGCCAACGGAAATCTCCTCGGGAGGATCGTGCCGGATCATTTGTTCACCCGGAAGTCGACCCTGGAATTCGGCGAAGACGTTCCCATGGAGATTCAGCTATTTTGCCTGTGGCTGGCCGTGATGTTGTGGCGGAGAGCCGCGAACAACAGCAGCGGTTAGACGTCCCGTTACTTGAAGCAGAAGTCGTCTTGCCTGAGGAGCTCGAATGCCCCATTCGGGCCGACGTGGTAAATCTCGAGGCAAAACTCTCCGATCCCAAGAGAGCGAAAGGCGACCTTTTCCCCTTCGTGACCGCCCGGCAGTGCCTTGAGCAGCACACCATCCCGCGCTCCTTCCAACCACATGAAGTCGGGTTGGCCTTCAATGGTGATTCGTCCCACCTCAACCAAGCCGGAGAGAACTTGAACTTTGGAACCCACATCATCGACATAGGCAAACGAAGGTTCCGGTTCCGCGAAACCCGTGAGGTCGATTTCATAGTCGGCCCCCCGCGTGATCGAGAGAAGTTGAATGGGCGTTTTCATGTCTGAAGAAGCAGGTTTATTTGGTTGAACCAGAGCTTTCCGAACAAAGACTACCACGTCCCGATGTCGATTCACCCTTCTTCGAAAACAGCCCCGTTTCGGGATCAAATGCGCTTCTCGAAGCCGTGGCGTTCCTACCAGGCCCGCGTGCTGGAGAAGCTGCCGGTTTTTCTCAAGGACCGGCATTTTCACCTGGTGGCGGCCCCGGGTTCCGGAAAGACCGTGATCGGGCTGGAGATTGTTCGCCAGCTTTCCCTGCCGACCCTGGTCCTGGCTCCGACGATCGCGATTCGGGAACAGTGGATCGATCGGCTGACGCGCGACTACACCCGAGACGAAACACCGGACTGGGTGTCGCGTGATCTTGCGGAACCCCGATTGCTGACGATCAGCACCTACCAATCTCTCAGCACCGAATTCCGAAATGGGGACGGTGGCGCAGAACTCATTGCCCGACTGCGGGATTCGGGCGTCTCCGTGCTCGTGGTCGACGAAGCGCATCATCTGCGCGCCGTCTGGTGGAAGTGCCTGACGACGATCAAAGATGCGCTGGCGAAGCCGACCGTCATCTCCCTGACCGCGACCCCGCCGATCGACGTTCCCCAGGCTGAGTGGAATCGTTATGCGGCTTTTTGCGGACAGGTCGACATGGAGGTCGGCGTCCCGGAACTGGTGGCGGAGGGGAACCTCTGCCCTCACCAGGACTACGTCTTGCTCAGCATCCCCGAAGGCGAGCATGTCGAGGAACTGCGTCGATTTCGCGTGGGTGTTTCCCAGCTCATTCTGGATCTTCAACTCGACATCGACCTGGCGGAAAAACTGGGGCGGACCTGTCCGGTGCAATGGATTGCGAATGAGGACAGTCGCGACTTTGTGCGGGAGCAGCAGGCCTTTTACCTGGCTCTGGCGATTTTTCTGCAAAAGGTCGGCGGCTACATCCCGACCTGCCTTCGTAAAACGCTCCATATCGATGGTGAAGAGTTGCCCGCCCAACTGGACCGAGACTGGACGACCGCCCTGCTTCAGGGGCTGCTGTTTGATTTCCGCGAGAGAATCCTCCTAACCAAAGGTGTTGATCCAGACCTGGGGCAAAGACTGTCCGAACTCGAAAAGCAACTCCGGCATTTGGGAGCGATCGAGAAGCAGCGCGTCGTCCTCAGCAGCAACGAGGAGAACGACAAACTCCTCCGGGAGTCCCCGGCCAAACTCCAGAGCATTGCCCAAATCATCGAGCATGAATTCGACGCCCAAAGCATCCTCATGCGCGCGGTCATCCTCACCGATCACATTCGGAAGGACGCCTTTCCGTCGCCGAGCACGTCCGGTCCCCCGCTCGTGAAACTTGGCGTTGTGCCGATCTTCGAACTGCTGCGGCGGATCCGTTTATCGGCCTTTCAACTCGGCGTCTTGTCGGGCAGCCTGATTGTCATCCCCAAAACGAGCGGCGAACGATTTCGCGCCATTGCCGACCAATCCGGAATCGCCCCGGAAAAGTTGACGCTGAAACCCTTGCCGCATGATCCCGGCTACGTGGAGGTGGTGATTCGCGACGCGGATCGTCAACGGGCCGTCTCTGCCGCGACGCAGCTGTTTCAAGACGGCGAGATCCACTGCCTGGTGGGAACGGCTTCGCTCCTCGGCGAAGGCTGGGACGCCCCTGCGGTGAACACCCTGATCCTCGCCTCGGTCATTGGTTCCTTTGTGATGTCGAATCAGATGCGGGGACGAGCCATCCGTGCGGACGCGGCGGTTCCTGACAAAACCGCAAACATCTGGCACGTCGCCACGGTTCCTCCAGACTTTGGCGATGGCTCGTTTGAGCACGGTCGCGATTTCGCGAGACTTGCGCGCCGGTTTGAAGCCTTTCACGGGGTTGGATTTCATCTGGAGGAGGAAGGTCACGCCGTGATCGAGAATGGATGGCGTCGCCTCGGTTTCCGCTCCTCGATGAAGGCAGGCGAGCTTCAGGCGTTAAACCATGAGATGTTTCGGCAGGCCGAGGACCGGGACAACATGCGTCACATCTGGAGTTCCGCGATCGCTCCAGCCAGGGATGGTCGCTTCCTTCGTCCCGTCCGGGTCTTGAATGCTCCCCCGCGAGTCGTCTCGAACCGGTTCATTGCACGAGTCGCCGGGAAATCAGAGAGCGGGCTCAGGTTTGGCCTTGCCGACTGGCTCGAGCGACGCCGGCTTCAACGCATCTCCCGCGCCATTTTTCTGGCCCTGCAGGACTGCGGGGAATTGCCGGGTCGATACCACGCCAGCCAGTTGAGAATGATTTCCGGCAAGAAACGACGGACCATTTCCGCGCCGGATCTCGAACCCGAGCACCAGACGGTTTTCATCACTGCGCTGGGCGAGTTTTTCGACATCTTCTCAAACCCGCGTTACCTAATTGAGCAAGGCGGCCGGTGGTTCGCGGTTCCCACGGTCCTGGGAGCCAAGCGGGAGCACGTCGATCACTTTTCCAAACGCCTGCGAAGGGGACGATTCGGAACCCATACGATTCACTACGTTCACGGCGGAAGAGGCGAAGACCACCTGCTCGAAGCTCGCAAACAATCGCTGCTCCGCCACTTCGATTTCAAGACCGAGACCAAGGTTCACTGGGAAGCCTCGGGCACGAAGCAACTGGGATAAACGTCAGGGTATGGACCTGTCAGTTGCCTGACTCAAGCTGCCTGGATAGCTCCGCCAAGGTCTCGTCCGTTTTCAGAAGATAGTCCTGCTGGGCGCGATAGGCTGCCGCGCGTTCATTCTTCGCCTCGACGTAGGCGGGATCCTCCTTTGCAGAATCCTGAGCGGCCTTCTTCAACTTCCTGATCGCCTCATCCGACACGAACAACTGAGGATAGGCGGTCTCGAGTTTGGCTTGGGCGGACTGCGCTTCATCGATGAGTTTCTGATAACCCGGATCGTCCTGGAACCGTTGGCGTAACCGCTCCAGCTCCGCCTTTTTGGTGTTGTCAGGCCAATCGTCCACCTCCGGCTTCTGCGCGATGAGATACGCATCCAGCGCACGATTCGCACGATGGGTGGCAAAGAGCATTTCCTTGTAGACCGGATCGGTCTCGTGAAGCGTTTTGCGTTGGTCTGCGATCTGTTTGCGGAACTCTTTGTGAGACCAGTTGATCTCAGGAAAGAGCTCCTTGTTTCGCCGATCCAGTTCCTCAACCCGAAGGTCCAAACTCCGATAGGTTTCGTCATTCTGATAGAGCCGTTCGTGAGCGTTGGTTCGTTGAATCTGGATCTGTTCCTCAAGCGATTTCTCGACCGGGAACTTTCCGATCGCGGCTTCGAGCCGCCCTCTTCCGGCAGTGGCCGCGTCACCCTTCTTCGCGACGGCCGCGAAGATCTGAAGGTTGTCGAACGAAGCCGCGTTTTCATCGACCTGAAGCGCAAAATATTGCCTTACCCGATCGACGATCGGGTGTTTCGCGTGGGCAACATGATCCGCATCCAAGTGAGCGATCACCTCGTCGTCGAGAAACTCAACGGTCATCGTGTACCATTGATCCGGTTCGAAAGCATAGGCACATTCCCCATGGCGATAGGAAAAATAGGGCACCGAACGATCGATCGCCGTCTGGATATAAAAGTGATCCGGGCGAAGATGAATCACGGCGTTGTATCCACCACCGCTGCCGGTCATCAATCGAACGTCGTTTGCCTGACCAAGCCGAAAATCGAATCGAATCACCACGTTCTTGTATTCGGCATCGCGCAGAAAGATCCGGGTATTCTCGCCGTTGCCGGGAAGGCGTTGCAAAATGCCCTCTTCGGCGACCCAATCCTTCGTGTACCAGAGCCGCTCACTCACCAGCCCAGGTTTGAAGTGGTCGCCAAAGTAGAGGCTGCGCGTTTCGGTGAGGAGCGGGGCTGAAGGCGTTCGGGCTCCGACCGTTTTTCGCCAGGTTCGGAGTTTTTCCCTGAGGTCCGCCGCGACTGCGGGCATTTCACGAACCAGATTCCTCGTTTCCGACGGATCCGCGCCCAACGAAAACAACTCCTCCTCACCCGTGTCGAAATTCTCGATCAACTTCCAGTCGCCGGCTCGAATGGCGCCTCCGGAGATTCCGCCAAGGAAATGAGGCCGATCGAGTGGATAATGCCAGGCGAGAAACTCGCGTTCCAAGCCGGCGTCCGGATCTTCCCAGGTTTGCAACGTCGAAACGCCATCGAGAATCTGCCTGGGATCCGGCTCAATCCCAGCGGCCTCGAGCAGGGTCGGATAAATGTCCGTGTTCATCGTGGGGACTTCCGACACCACTCCGCCGGGGATTCGTTTCGGCCAACGGACAATCAGCGGCACCCGAAGGCCACCCTCATACAGTTGGCTTTTGCCACCACGCAACGGCGCGTTCGAAGTCACATTGGTCTCCCCACCATTGTCGCTCGAGAAAATGAGGATCGTGTTTTCCGTGAGTCCCAGTTCTTCCAGCTTCGCCGAGATTTCCCCCACCCCTTCGTCGATCGACTCCACCATCGCCGCCAAATGCGGGTTGTGGTGCGTCGCCCAGTGATTCCCGGGATCGCCTTTTCCCAATCCCGCGTCTTCACAAAGATAACAATTCGATCGCCCAGATTCCCCCGGCGCATGCTTCTTCCGGTACTTATCAACGAGATCCGGTCGTCCATTGAGGATCGAGTGGGGCGCGAAATGGCTTATGTAAAGAAAGAAGGGCTGATCCTGATTCCGCTCGATGAACTCCACCGCCTCCAGATTGAGTCGATCGGTCAGGTATTCCTCTTCCCCCAGCCGGTTCTCCGGGAGATCAATCCAGCGGATCGGTTGATCGCGAAACACATAGGGCCAGGTGTTGGCACCGTTTCCAACTCCCTTGACCTCGCTCCCCGTATTCCAATCAAAACCATGATCGCTGGGGCGAACTTCAAATTCGGCCTCATGATGTCGGTATCCTGTCAGATGCCATTTGCCGACCATTCCGGTCGCGTAACCATTCTGTCGCAACCATTCCGGAAGCGTCGTGTGAGCCGGCGAAAGCGCGTTTGCCGAATTCGGTCGCAGGTAATCCGTGATTCCGATCCGCGCCGGAACCTGACCCGTCAACAACGCCGCGCGATAGGGCGAACAGACCGGGGCCGCCGCATAAGCCTGGGTCGATCGCATCCCCTCTTTCGCCAACTGATCGAGATGCGGAGTCTCGTTAAACGTATTTCCATAGCATCCCAACTCCGCCCAACCGAGATCATCGGCGACGACGAAGATGATGTTGGGGCTTCGATCTTCGGCATGGGTTGCCACCTGCAAAAACCATGTTGCCGCCACCAGGCAGATCAAAGTTCGGAGAAGGATTTGGGGTTTCATCGTTGAACCTCTCTCACCGTAGCTCCCGAACAAGTCCTTGAGACGATCAATTTTTGATCACCAGTTCGACGAAGGAGCTGGAATGGGTGCGGCTTGATGGCTTTTTCGCCACGTGGAACGCGATAACTCTGCGGGCAGCCTCAGACTAGGCTACGGTCCCACGCGTTCTCAGCCCAAATCCATGCCCAGCCTCAGTTCCTCGACCCTTTCCGATCCGTCTTCGAATGATGAAATCCTCGATGCCTTTCTCAACTACCTCATTGAGATGGGGGTCGAGCCCTACGATCACCAGGAAGAAGCGATTCTGGAGTTGTTTGCCAACAAGAACGTGATCCTCAACACGCCAACCGGTTCCGGAAAATCCCTCGTCGCGCTGGCGTTGCAGTTTCGGGCAATTTGTCAGGGTCGGCGATCGTTCTACACCGTTCCGGTGAAGGCGTTGGCGAATGAGAAGTTTCTGTCCTTGTGCAAGACCTTTGGTCCGGATCACGTCGGGATGATCACGGGCGACGCAACCGTGAATGCGCAGGCGCCCGTGATTTGTTGCACCGCCGAGATCCTCGCCAACCTGGCCCTGCGCGAGGGTGAGGCCGCCGACGTCGATGAAGTGATCATGGACGAGTTTCACTACTACTCCGATGTCGAACGCGGCGTGTCCTGGCAAGTCCCGTTGTTGACGTTGCCGCGCGCAAGGTTCCTGCTCATGTCCGCGACTCTCGGCGAAACCACGTTTTTTGAGAAGGCGATTTCCGACCTCACCGGCGCACCAACGGTCCTGGTGAAGTCCGATCAGCGGCCGGTGCCACTGGAGTTCGAATACAGCACCACGGCGCTCGAGGAAAAAGTCGAGGAACTGGTCGAAGCCGAGCGCGCCCCGATCTATCTGGTCCACTTTACCCAACGCGCCTGTGCCGAAACGGCGCAGAATCTGATGAGCCGCAATTTCTGCAGCAAGGAGGAAAAGCGAGCCATTGGAGAGGCGTTGATTGATTCGGACTTTCGCAGTCCCTATGGCAAAGAGATGAAGAAGCTGCTCCGCCACGGGCTGGGGATTCATCACGCCGGCCTGCTGCCGAAATATCGGGTCACGGTCGAGAAATTGGCCCAGTTGGGTTTGTTAAAAGTGATTTGCGGCACCGACACGCTGGGAGTCGGCGTCAATGTCCCGATCCGCACCGTCCTCTTCACCCGGTTGTTCAAGTATGGCGGGCAATCGACCAAGACCCTGGCGGTCCGCGACTTTCGCCAAATCAGTGGACGCGCGGGCCGACGCGGGTTTGACGACATCGGCTACGTCGTCGCGCAAGCGCCTCCCCACGTCATCGACAATCTCAAGGCGACGAAAAAGGCGGAGGCCAAGGGGAAGAAGAGCAAAGCGGTCATGAAAAAGCCGCCGGAACGCGGTTTCGTGATGTGGGATGAGAACACCTTCAACCGGTTGATCGGTGCGCGCTCGGAAATGCTCAGTTCCAGCTTCCATATCCGCCACGGAATGTTACTCAACGTCCTGAGCCGGGAAGACCAGGACGGTTGCGCCGAACTTCGTCGCTTGATCAATCTGAGCCACGAAACGCCCCCCAAAAAGAAAGCCTTGCGTCGGCGAGCCTTTTCCCTCTTCCGAGGTTTGGTCGAGGGCGGCATCCTCACGATCATCCCCAAAGCCGAGCGAACCGGCCCGGCCAAAGTGGCCCTCAACGTCGATCTCCAGGAAGACTTCACCTTGAACCAGGCTTTGGGAGTTTATCTGCTGGAAGCGATCCAGGAACTCGATCGCGAAGAGGTCGAGTATCCGATCAATGTGATCTCGTTGGTGGAGGCGATTCTGGAAGATCCGACAGCGGTGCTTCGCAAACAGGTCGACAAGGCAAAGGACGAGCTGATGGCCGAAATGAAGGCCGAGGGCATTGAGTATGAGGAGCGCATGGAACGGCTGGAGGAAGTGGAGCATCCCAAGCCGGGCAAGGAATTCATCTACGCAACCTACAACGCCTTTGTCGTGGAACATCCGTGGGCGAAGGAAGCCTCGGTGAAGCCAAAGTCGATCGCGCGCGAGATGTTCATCGAATGGCAGTCGTTCGAAGACTACATCAAGGTGTACAAGCTCGAACGCAGCGAAGCCGTCTTGCTCCGCCATTTGTCGGAAGTCTACAAAGTGATCGCGCAAACCGTACCGCCAGCGATGAAAACGCCGGAACTGGTGGAGGCGGAAGCGTTCTTCGAAGACATGGTTCGCGGAGTCGACTCGAGCCTGCTCGATGAATGGGAACGGCTCCGCAATCCGGACTTCGTCCCGCAGTCGCAGAAACCGACCAAGGAGAGGGAAAAGAAAGCCGTTCCCATCACGCGAAGCCCCACTGCGTTCACCCGAGCGGTTCGGAATCGGGTCTTCGACGTGGTGAAAGAGCTGTCGCGAAAAAACTTCGAAGCGGCTTTCGAAAGAGCGGGCGACGCAGGCGATTGGACCGTCGCTCAGTTGATCGAAACGATGAACGGCTACCACGAAGACCACGGGGCGATTCGGCTCGATCCCGAAGCGCGGAATACGAAGCACTGCTTCATCAGCGAAATCCCCGGCAAGCGCGAATGGCGAATCGAACAGGTGCTCGTCGATCAGGAGGACCTGAACGACTGGAGTATCGTCTTCGAAATCGATTTGGACAAAAGCGACGCGGCAGGAGAGGTGGTGATGTCCTTGGTTAAACTTGGACTGGTGGCGGGAGAGTGAAGTCTCCACCGTTGAATCTTGTGGAGAACTCGTCCGTCGCGAACTCTCCGCTATCGCCCAAGCCGATGGCGAACGTCCCCCCGGCACCGATGCCAGGCGACATACCGCGATTTATCCCGCTCACGGCGACGGCTCCCTTTGTGAGAACCTCGCCCGCGCCATCTTCGGGTACCTGCCGGAATTGGCGGAGGCTCACTATCGTTTCACCCGCGCCCTGGAAACCGATCCCCGCTCCGCCTTCGACGCCATCGTCGCCTCCCATCCCGGTGCCAAGGAGTTCCTCGATGCGTTTGTCGGGATCGCGAGCGGCCAGGTAGCAGAATTTGCTAAAAATTCCGACCTCGCAGCCCATCCGTCGGAAGATTTTGCATCTTCCGCTACGGCGACGACGGCAAACGTGGTGTCGTGGACCTTTTCCCGAAGCTAATCGAGCGGCGGCACGACGCGGTTGAGTTGATCGAACTAGGCCAAATCCCGGGAGTGCGCTTATCTTCCAACGTGACGACGAGTCTTCTTCAGCTTGATTCACGGCTTGGCCGTCGCCACCATCCCATCGCGCTCGACCTTGCGATATAGGAAGGCGTCGGAGGTCACGAGCGAAGTGATCAGCGCCTTCATGCTTCCACCGCTTTCGCGATAGGAGCGCCAGGCTTCCTGGAGAACCGGGGCATCGTTGAGAGTCTCGTTGCGGCCCATCCAGAAGCGGAAGGCGTGACGCACGAAGACCTGCTCGACGCGTTCGCTCTCCGAAAGCTTGAGGATCATTTCGAGGGCGTTCTCCACCGGACCATCCAACGCGGGATCGCCGGAATTGATGATTTCGCCGCTGGTATCGACGGGCTGATCCAGTTCGGTGGTCCGGAACAGCCCAGCGTGGTTGTACATCTCGAACGGCAAGCCCAGGGGATCCATCTTCTGATGGCAGGTCCAACAGTATTTCTCCTGGGTGACGCGCATCCGGTGGCGCAGCGTCGTTCCGGGTTCGTCCGGCAACATGGCATCCACGGTGATGGGCACATCCGGAATGCCGCCGCCCAACAAACGCGTCCGAATCCAGATTCCCCGATGGATGGCATGGTTGTCCATCGCGTCCGAATGGGAAACGAGCCAGCTGGGATGCGTCAGGATCCCAAGGCGCTGGCCCTCCGGCGCGGTGGCCAGCGTTCGCTCCGGCTTCATCGAACCATTACCAAACGAACGACGGCTGACCCTCGCGTAGATCCGCTCCCCAGGCAACGCTACCTCGGCCACGTTGACATTGATGGTGCTTCGCTTCCTTTTCTTGTCTTGTTCAAGCTTCGCTTTTTGGGTTGTCAGGGCTTTCTTTTTTCGCTCCAGGGACTTTTTCGTCTTCGGCTCCAAGGCACCGTCCTCCAATTCGGCATTCACGCTGGCAAGGTCCGATTCCACGGCCTTGAGCTCAGCTTCGATCGTCAACTTCAGGGCTTCGTCTTCGGCCTTTTTCGCGGCGGTAGCTGCCCGGCGCTCTTCCGGGGTGTGTTTCCGGCCAAAGTAGGTTTTGTCGGAATTGGTCACCACGACCTTCTGGGTGGTGAGCAGCTCTTTGAGAACCTCCTTGTCTTCCTCGAGGATCAATTCAATCAGGCGATCCGTGCTCGCGGCGGCGTCGAACATGGAGCGGTAATGGGCATTTCCCACGGGGGCGCCGGTAGCCGTCTGCGCCTTGCTATCCTTACAAATGTATCCGGCCAGGTCGTAATCAAAGAAGTCGCGGAAGAAACGCAGAATGCGCGGTTTGCGAATGCTGTCGTCGGCCAGCATGCGGGTGACTTCCCGTTCCACGTCTTCCCGGGTACGCATGCGACCCTCGGTGATCGCCTGGCGAAGTTCGTCGTCCGGTCTGATGTAGCGCAGGGCGTGGTTGACGGCGAGACCCAACTCCCAGTCCTGGAGCATGACGCGGCCGTGTTCGTCCGGCTCCCCGGTTTCGGCCAGCTCCGGCCGGAACAACGCATCGCGGTCCAGAAAGAGAGCGGAAAGCCCCATAAAGATCCCGTTTTCCTTCCCGACTTTCGCGATCGAATCGTTGACGATCTCCAGGTAGTCGGCGGATTCCTGCGCGGTGGGCGGGCGGAACGTCAGGGCTTCAAACAGGTAGTCAACGGCGGCGCGCAAATTCGCGTCCGTGACTTCGGGGGCCTGCATCAGGTCGTAGACCGGCGTCATCGGACGAACGACTTTGGTGTTGTAGACGATGGCAGTCGGCAGCCCGCGGAGGTCGCCCTTGGGCTTCACCTTGTCGTAGGTTTTGGGATCGTCCGTGATTTGTTCCGGCAGGCCGACGAGGCTCAACGGTCCGGAGGCCATGTATTGCAAAATGTCCTCCGCCTTCCCCAGGATCTGAGTCGCCTCGGAACTGTTGACGGTATAAAAGTCGGGGTAATTCTCGAACCCGTGCTTGCGCGCCGAGGACAGAACCACCGGCACACTTTTCACAGCGGTCGCGTAGGCCACCGTTCCACCCTCCCACCGGATGATCCGGTCGGTCCCAAAATAGAGCTTCAATTCCCCTCCGTGGTTGGTGGGGACGACGTCGCCATGCGTCCGGAGCCCCGGCTTTCCCGGATCGAATTCCGGTTCGGTGTTGATCAGCTCGTTGAGCCGCGTGATGTGTTCCTGAGGCGTGACGCGCCAGATCCGCGCGGGTGATGAAGCCGGAATCAGCTTCACGCCTTCAGGCAGGGGGCCGAAAAGCAGGTCGTGGCTGATGAAATTTCCTTTGTTGGGATCGAGGTGGGCGTAAAACCCTCCCTTGTCTTTCATCGCCGTTTGCAGCTCATCGACAACCCAATCGGTAAACCGCAGCCGGTCGATGACTTCCGGCTGCTTTTTCTTCTTCGGCGGCATTTCCTCCAGGGCGACCTGAGCCCAGACCGCCTTCCAAAGCGCGGCGTTGGTCTCGTCGACCGCCCCCAGTTCAAGCAGATTGAGGTCGCCTTTCGTCGTAACGTCGTCGTGGCATTCGACGCAATGCCGATCCAGGAAATCCAGCGCGAAGTTGTCGAAATCACCGCCGATGGGCTCGCCGGGCGTGTAGGTATCAGCCGCCTGGAGGACCGTGCCGAGTCCGGCAACAACCGCCAGGAAGAGGACGGGGATCGCCTTGCTCATACCAGGAGCTCTTTGATCGGACCAATGCCGGAGTCGAATTTGGAGGCCATCTGCTCGCTCATGTTAAAGCGGTCACAGTGAACTCCGGCGGTATTGAGAATGGTCGAGTAAAGAGCGTTGATCGGGCGCTTGCCGTCCAGTTGGGTGAAACAACCGGACTTGAAGATGCCATCGCAATTGCCCAACAGCATCACCGGCCAGTTGGCTCCATTGGTGTGCTGCTTATCGGCGTTGTTGCTGGTGTAGACGATCAGGGTGTTGTCCATCATGGTGCCACTGCCTTCCGGGACGCTTTCCAGTTCCTCCATCAACCTCACCAACATGCGGCTGTTGTATTGGCGGATCTTGATCCAGATGGGATTGTCCTCCTGCTTCATGTGGCCCAGGTTGTGACCCTGTTGCTCCACGCCAATCCCTTTCCACGCGCCGAAAATCTCGCCACGGCCGGAACCAATCGTGAGCACACTGGTGATCCCGGATTTGAGGGCCGAAACCCCCAGATCGAGGAGGATGTCGTGCCAGTCGGTCTCGAATTCTGGGCTGGTGTAGCGATCGTCCACCTTGGGCGCAAAATTCCGCAGGTGATCCGAGACACTGCCGAGGCGTTCCCGCAGGCCGTTGATGTCGTTGAACCCCTGAACGTATTGACCGTAGCGTCGCTTATCCGTGGTCGGCAAAGCCCCACCCTTTGCCGCAGCCAACTGCTCGATGCGGTCGAACAGGCTGGACCTGGCCTCGTGCTGCTGGCGGATATCCCCCTTTGCAATGCCGCCGTAAAGCATCTCGTAAAGGTGATTCGGATTCGAGTGCATGAAAATGGGCTGTCCCGCACCGCTGGCCGACAGATTCGCGACCGTGGGTTTGCCTTTCATGTTCTCCAAAGAGTCCATCCCGACGCAAAGGTGGGGAAGAAGCGTCTCGGGAAGCACCTTGCTCAATTCATAGTCAATCGTGGCTCCACTGGGCGGCACGCCATCGCTGCCACGGTAACCGCCGAGCGCTCCGAAAAAGGCACTGTGCGACGGACTGGTGTGAACCCCGTGCAGGCCGTTGATAATGTGGAGGCGCTCCTTGTAGGCCTCCAAGGGCGCGATCGGCTCGGGCAACTTGACTCCGGCCAGCGATCCGCTGTTTTTCATTCCCGCGGGAACGCAGGTCGCCGGTTCAAACCCCTGATTCTGAAGGAAGAAAATGACCCGTTTCGGACCGCCACTCGTCGGGGTGGCGGCAGCTCGAAGGGAGCTGGGAAGCAGGGCGGAACTCAGTGCGGCACCAGCGCCAGCTGCGATTCCTTGAAGCGTTTTTCGGCGATTGATCATTTCGGATGATTGGCTCTTTTTGGGGGGAGGTCGTGGGGACGACCACACGAAAATCCGGTCGTCCGCACCCGTTTCACGGCAATATTTCCCGAAATCTTCCATCTCCGACCGGTTTTTTGCGGAATCTCCCCGCACGGTTGCGAAACCCCGTCCGTCCCTCCGCAAATCCCGCCTGAAAAGGCGTCGCCATCAATTTTCTCGAAAGCTCGTTCTCAGAAGTTGGCGTTCTCAAAAGACTGGTCTATGGATTGCCATGACTATGAAAAATCCCGTCATTATACTCTCCGGTCTCGCCTTTTTGGCGATCGCAACCCTGGGAACTGCTCAATCCGGTCTCTGGACCGACCCGGCTGACGAAACGCTCCCCTTGGATTTCCAAATTCAGGGCGAATATGCCGGCGAAGGACTTGGTGCACAGGTCATCGCGTTGGGCGAAGGACGATTTCAGGCCGTTCTTTATACCGCCGGGCTTCCCGGCGCCGGTTGGGACCAGAAAAACCGGAGCCTGCTTGATGGCACCTTGGAAGGCGAGGTCGCCAACTTCAGGCCAGCCGAGGGCAATCGCAAATACGTGGCCGCTTCGCCCGATGAGTTTTCCGCTTCCGCCAGTTTCCCACCGGAAGGCCACCAGCCTTACTCCGGGACCATCTCCGGCGACACGTTTTCCGGCAAGGACGCCGACGGCGCCGCCTTCCAGCTCACCAAAACGCTGCGGAAAAGCGAAACGCTGGGAGCTAAGCCGCCCGAGGGCGCGAAGGTTCTCTTCGATGGATCAAACAGCGATGCCTTCGCTGGTGGCCGCCTTGACGAGGCAACCAAACTCCTGAACACCGACGGGAAGGATATTCGGACCAAAGACAAGTTCAACAACTACACCATGCACCTTGAATTCATGCTTCCGTTCAAGCCCGCCGCTCGCGGTCAGGGTCGGGGAAACAGCGGATTCTATCAAGTCGATCACTACGAAGTGCAGGTTCTCGACTCTTTCGGTCTCGAAGGGAAAAACAACGAGTGTGGCGGGGTTTACACCAAGGCCGAGCCGCTCGTGAACATGTGTGCTCCACCACTGAGCTGGCAAACCTACGATGTCGAATTCACCAACGCCGTGGCTGACGCCGATGGTAAGAAAATCAAGGATGCCGTGATGACGGTCCGGCACAATGGCGTCGTGATTCACGACAAGCTGGAAATCCCCGGAAAGACCGGCGGATCCCGAAATGAACCTGAGGGAACGCCCGGCGTGATCAAACTTCAGGGACACGGAAACCCGCTTCAGTATCGCAACATCTGGATCGTCGAAAAGTAAACCCCACCCTCCCCTTTCCATTTCCAAAAACCCTCAGTCATGACTAACTCCAATCGTCGGAACTTCCTCCGCAATTCCGGTCTCGCCGCCGGAGCCACCCTTGGTTTCCCCGCCATTGTGCGCGGGCAGAACCTGAACTCCAAAATCCGCGTCGCCTGCATCGGCGTTGGCGGCAAGGGAGACAGCGATACCAAGAACGCCGCCAAGGAAGGTGGCGAAATCGTGGCGCTCTGCGATGTCGACACCAAGACCCTCGACCGCATGGCAACGAACTTCCCGAAGGCCGCGAAGTTCCAGGATTTCCGCAAGATGTTCGAGAAAATGGAAAACGAGATCGATGCGGTCACGGTTTCCACGCCCGATCACATGCACGGGTGCGCCGGCATCCTGGCGATGCAGCTCGGCAAACACGCCTACGTCCAGAAGCCGCTTACCCAGACCGTTTGGGAAGCCCGCATCATGCGTGAGCTGGCCCGCGAGAAAAAGCTCGCCACCCAAATGGGAAACCAGGGCAGCGCCGAAAACGGCCTTCGCCGCTCAGTTGAAGTCATTCACGGTGGTGTCATCGGCAAACCGCTCGAACTCCACGTTTGGACGAACCGCCCCGTCTGGCCCCAGGGCCTCGCCCGGCCCGAAGGCTCGGATCCGGTTCCCGACAATCTCGACTGGGATCTCTGGCTCGGCGCCGCGAAGGAACGCCCCTACAAGAAAGGCGTCTATCACTCCTTCAAATGGCGGGGTTGGAAGGACTTCGGAACCGGCGCCCTTGGCGACATGGCCTGCCACACCGTCAACATGCCGTTCCGCGCGCTCAAGCTCGGTTACCCGACCCGAATCGAGTGCGAATTCTCGTCTCGTGAGTTCCCGGAGACGTTCCCGTTGAGCTCCCGGATCCGGTTTGACTTCCCCGAGCGCGAAGGCTGGCCACCCCTCAAATTCTATTGGTATGAAGGCACCCCCAGAAAGGAATTCTGGCCAATCCGCCCTTACCCGGACCTCACCAAACACGTCGTTGCCTCCCAGGGCAAACTCCCCACGAGCGGCGCGCTCATCGTCGGCGACCAGGGCGAGCTTTATTCCGGCGACGACTACGGCCGTTCCTTCTTCCTCAAGCGCAACGACGAGGCCACCTACACCCCCGGCGATCAACACGAGGCCTGCAAAGCGATCCCCCAATCGATTCCGCGTTCGCCCGGTCACGTCAAAGAATGGTTCGACATGATGAAGGACGGAACGCCGGCTTACTCGAATTTCGAAGTCGCGGCCTACCTCACCGAAGTGATCCTCCTCGGTTGCATCGCGCAAAACATCGGCGAAGGACGCCCCATCAACTGGGACGGCCCGAACATGAAGTCGACCGACAACGAGGAAGCGTCAAAACTGGTGAAACGCGACTACCGTCCCGGCTGGGAACCCAACGTCTAACCAAAACCTTCTTTCCAACTTATGAAGACCTTTACCCGACGCGATTTTCTCCGCGCGACAACCGCCGTTGCTCCTGCGCTGGCTCTCAATCCCTCCCTGTTTGCGGAAAACGCCGATTCCGCCGGCCGCTTCCAACTCGGCATTCAGGAATACACCTTCAATCGCTGGCTCAGCAGCGGAAAGCTCGACCATCTCGACTACCCGGCGCTGGCGAAAGAGAAACTCGGCATCACCCACATCGAATACTGGAATCGTCCGTTCAACGGCAAGCACACCGACACTGCCTATGTCGGCGAACTCGCCAAACGTTCCACCGGCGAAGGGATGAAGAATGTCCTCATCCTCGTCGATGCCAAAAACCAGCTCGACTCCGCCGATGCCGCGCAGCGAACCCGCGCGGTGGACGAGCACAAGGGTTGGGTCGACTGCGCCGCGCAGTTGGGTTGCGACGCGATTCGGGTCAACTGCCGTTCCGGCGGCACGTTTGAGGACAACCTCGATCAGATGGCCGACGGAATGGGACGGCTCTGCGATTACGCGAAACCTTCCGGCGTCAAGATCGTGATCGAGCCGCACGGTGGCAACTCGCAGAATCCGGATTGGCTCCTCGCCGCGATGGAACGTCTCAACCACCCGAACGCGGGTCTGCTTCCCGATTTCAACAACTTCGGCAGCTTCGACCGCTACGAAGGCGTCACCAAGAGTCTCCCCCACGCCGTCGCGGTCTGCGCCAAAGCATTCGGCTTCGGCGAAGACGGTAACGAGACCAAAACCGACTATTTTCGCATGCTCAAAATCGTCCACGACTCCGACTACTCCGGCGTCATCACGATCGAGTTCGAAGGTCACGATCTTGATCCGGTTGAGGGAACGCTCAAGACGAAGGCGCTCATCAGGAAGGCACTCGACGCGGCTGCTGAAGGTTAGAGCTGGCCGCGATCGAAGGATCGGAACGTGACCGAAATTCGGCGTCCTTGATAGCGGCTGCGTTTCGGAACTTCGTGCGTCCAGGTATCGTTGACCGCGTAGGGGATGATGAGGACGTCTCGGTCTCGCACCGTCAAATCGACCACCGGTTTCTTGGGTGCGGCGTAGGGCCGCATCCTGAAAATCCGCTCTTCGCCGAGCGAGATTGTGACAATTGGTGCGCCGGCGTCGAGCTCCGGTTCGGTGTCCCGATGAGCGGCGATGTAGTGACCGAGGCTACCGTCATACCAGTTGACCAGCAACCCGTTGAGATCGTCGTAGACGTTGGCTTTCACCCAATCCAGCATCGGCTGCAGCATCGCAGGCAGAGGCTTGGCCATGGCGGTTTGGCCGCTGAAGGCGTAGTCTCGCAAATAGCTCTGCTGCCAGCGCGGCATGTTGTGCTGTTTTCCGAACATCTTGATTTGGTGGAAGGAGTCCGGGTGCAAATCCCAAAGCGCCTCGAAATCCGGGGCAGCATCCGCCGGAAGTCGCCCCCCGAACACGACATCGCCTTCCGTCCCCAGCGGCAGGCTTTCGAAGTTTGAATCAAGGGAGGGTGGTGGGTTGGTCATGGCTTCGGATTTGAGTCTTTCTGATGATGATACACTACGCCCCCGGTTCGCAGCAACCCGCACGGTTCCGAGGTCCGTCCGCTTCGGTCGCGCGACAACTCCATTTCCAGCGCCGAAAGGACCACTCGTTCCCACCCGTGTTCTACAGAACTACAAACGCCCATTCCCATGAAACCCCTTTCTCTTTTCCTGTTGGCCGGCGCTCTTGTTCTGAGTTCCGCTTCCCATGCTGGTGACTGGCCAGCGTTTCGCGGCCCGAATTTCAATGGCATCTCGGAGGAAACCGGCGTGCCGACCGAGTGGGGTCCTAACCAGAATATTGTTTGGACCGTATCGCTTCCCGGTGAGAACAATGGAAGCCCGATCGTTTCCAACGGAAACGTTTTCGTGGTGAGTGCCGAGGATCGGGGAAAAACGCGCTCGCTGCATTGTTTCGACCGGACCAATGGCGAACAACGTTGGGTCAAGACGGTCAACTTTGGATCCGTAGAACCGACCCACAAAACGAATCAATATGGCGCTTCGACCCCGGCCGCCGATGGAGAGCACGTTGTGGTCTGGCATGATTCGGCAGGGCTCTTTTGCTACGATTTTTCAGGAAATCAAATCTGGAAACGCGACCTGGGCGAGTTCCGCCACATGTGGGGGTTTGGAGGTTCCCCCATCATCGTAGAGGGCCGCGTCATTCTCCATGCCGGCCCGGGCACAGAAGTCTTCCTAACCTCGATCAATCTCCGCACCGGAGAAACTCAGTGGCAAACTGAGGAACCGGTGAATGGAAATGGAGAACGAAATCCTGAAAACAAGTACATGGGATCCTGGAGCACTCCCGTTATTGCCCAGGTTGCTGGGAAACCCCTGATCATCTGCAGCTTCGCGACGAGAGTGAATGCCTACGATCCAGCCACCGGAAACATCGTATGGAGCTGTGACGGCCTCAGCGGGAAGAAAGGCGACCTTTGCTATACCTCCCCCATTATTGCTGACGACATCTGCGTGGCGATGGGCGGATTTGGCGGTCCGGCGATGGGTTTCCGGATGCAGGGCAACGGTAACATCACCAATGAGCAGCAACTCTGGCGTAGCGAACCCAACCCACAACGCATTGGCTCCGGCGTTTACGTTGATGGATACATTTTCGTGGCCAACGCGGGCCCCAATCTTCTCCAATGCCTTGATCCTGCCACGGGCAAAATCCTTTGGCAGGAGCGCTCTCCCGGCGGTGCCCACTGGGGATCGACGATTTACGCAGATGGCCATCTTTTTGCAACGGATCAGCAGGGAACGACCCATGTGCTGAAGCCCAACCCGGAGAAGTACGAATGGGTTCGTTCCAATCGCCTTTCCAGTCGAGGAAACTCAACCCCGGCCTTCTCCGACGGCCAGATCTTCATCCGGACCTTCCAAAACCTCTATTGCATCGGCCAGCAATGAGAGCGCTGACCGATCAGATCCTGCGCAGCAACCAGAAAACGAATCCGACCCACAGGACCGCGGCGGTGGTTCTCCATTCGTAAAGCGTTGGCAACGTGCACAGATCAAAGGAAATCGCGGGCACCTTCGCAACCAGAAAACTTAATCCCCAACCGACCACACCAATCACGAGCGGGAACGCGACAAAGTTCCGCAGAATCCCCCCTTTGCGACGATAAGCCCGTTGGGAAATCGCGATCCGGAGATATCCAACCAAGGCCAGCGCTCCAAGGAGCGGGACAAGCAACGACTTCCGTGGGGTCCACCAGGATGGGAGCTCCACCGCCTTGGGCCAGTGTTGGAGAATCAGCATCGGAACGACACCGAGCAATCCAACGACGAGAACCGCCCAAACCAGGACGTTTCCCCAGCTCAACAGCCAGACGAACGCCGGCCAGGGATGCGTGCGATTTGGCTTCACCCTCTCCGTCGGGACTGGGAGGTTGGCAAACTCGCTTTTGTCGTTCAGCAGGACAAAGTCCGCGATCGTATCCCAGAATTTCTCCACTTTCCCAGCACCGTGGGAACCCGTCGCATATTCCAGATTGAAGACCGGCCCGTCCTCCGTCGCCTGATCGAATCCATTGTGGCTCGCGCCGCCCAGGTCCTGCAAATTGTAGAGATCAAAGAATCGCGGAAACCACGCCACCACCAGATCGCTGGTCGCCGTAAGATTCAACACGTTCGACGCCTGCTTCGCCTCGATGCGCTCCATCCAATTGTAATTCTCCCGGACGATACTACCGGCAAAGACAATATTGTGAAAACGGCAGTTCGAATAGGTCTCCAGCGCCTTGGCCAGAACATAGGTGCCGTGGCTATGCCCTATGTAGCTGAACTTCGCGTTCGGATATTTGGCTTTCGTTTCGAGGTAACGCTCCATCAACCAGCCAACCTTGCTCCAGCGGATCGCCGGAATCAGAAACGGCCCCATTCCAAAGTAGCCGTAGCTTTCGACCACCTTTTCCATCGTTTCCTTCTCGGAGTCCTTCGCCCGCTTCCAAACGCGCCGCGCAATCTTGTCGGTCCAATGCCCTTCGTCACGGATTCCATGGATCACGAACACCACGTGCTCGACGTTCCTTCGCCGCTCCAGTTCCTTGCTGGAAATTTCCCGCAATTCCCAGGGGCGAACCTCTTCGCGCTTCAACTCTTCATCACTGTAGGTCAGTGCCTGTTTCAACTTCTCCCGACGATGCTGCTCTTCGGGACTAATTCCCCGTTTTCGTTTCGTGAGCCCCATGTGCAGGATGTTGAGGTGCCCGGTCTTGGCCACATCCAGGTAACGAAACGCCTGTCCGGTTTCAAAGTCGATGTTGTCTTCCGGGCCAACGATGTCATCGACCGAGCCCAACAACTGAACCGTGTGGGGAAGCGGCGGCGCTTCACCCTTTGCCGAACGTTGTTCCTCCTCCAGCCAATCCAACCGCATTTGGGTGAGAAATTTCGCGCCGCGTTCTCCGGAAGACAGGGTGAATTTCACCCAGGGCAGAAAAAACTCGATCGTTTTGGCGATCAACATCCCGGTCATCATCTTGACGACGCGCATTGGCCCCATGTGCCTGTTGACGGCGAATCCGCGGTTCACCGCAGCCAACAAGACCAACCGGTCCTCACCCGAAGTCTCGCCCCAATAGCGCCGTCCGGTCGCCGTCCAGCGCTGCTTCTCCGCCTCGTCCCAATGCTCCATCCTGCGACGGATGTAGGTCAGGAGGGCGCGGACGTAGATCCCCCCCATGCTGTGACCGATGATGTGCAGGCGAGTGTAAGTTCCCCGCTCCCAAATCTGATCCAGATCGTGGGTCAGATTCGAAAGAATCTTGTCAGGAGCCACCTGGGTAAACGGTTTGCGCCACGGCGCGATCGGCGCCCAGACATCCGCATCCGGACAGGCATCGAGCGAGGCCTCAATCACCGGGTCCAGATGCTTCCATGAATTGAGAATCCCCGGCACAATCATCACCAGGGTTTCCTTGTCGCCTTCAAGCTTCGATTGCCCCTGACGATCGATCGTCCCCGTTTTCTTCACTGGAAGTTTGAGCCTCATACGCAGATTCTTATCCTCTCATTCCCACCCTAAGAAAACGAACTCCCGCGCATCAAGCAAAACCTTCACGCGTCGCGGGACGATTGACCTTGCGCGATTTCGTAGTACAATGTTTTACCGTGATCAAGACCATCAAAAAAATCGGCAACTCCAAGGGCATCATCCTCGACGCTGCGCTGCTCGAACTGGCGCATCTGAAGGAGGGTGATGAGCTTTCGGTAACCGTTCATGACGGTGGGGCGCTGACGTTTACGCCGGTGCAAGCTCGGAATTTTAGCGATGAGGAATTCGATGCCGCAACGAAGAAGGCGCTCGATGACTACACCAACACTCTGAAAAAGCTCTCGTGAGCAGATGATGAAAGACGAGATTCGTCACCCCACACTCGAGCAAATTCGACGACTGCACCGTGCCGTTCTCGTCCAGCACGGAGGTAGCGACGGGATTCGAGATCTGGCACTGCTGGAGAGTGCCCTCGCAGCACCTCAAGCCACGTTCGGGGGTGAACCGATCATGTCTGATTTGGTGGAGATCGCGGCGGCTTATCTCTTTTATCTTTGCCGCAATCATCCCTTCATCGATGGCAATAAACGAGTGGGATTGGCAACGTGTATCGTTTTCTTGAGGCTAAACGGCCTCGAACCGCCCCCGGATGGGCCTCTCTGGGAGGAACTCGTCCTCGACGTTGCCGCTTCAAAGTTGGATCGGGAGACGACGACGGAGCGATTGCGGGAGTTGCTGTGCACCAAGGGATGAAGGCGGAGGGATGAAGGATGAAGTTACTTCGGCCCTGGCGCGAACCTCCGTCGATATTCCAGGGGCGTGATTCCCATCTCGACGCGGAAGGCTTTGGTGAAGTGGCTTTGGTCGTAGAATCCACATTCGAGGGCGACGGAGCCGACAGGTTCGTTCGATTCCTCCAGACGGCGGCGGGCCATGAGGAGGCGCACTTTGCCAACGTAGTCGCTCGGGCTCATGTCGAAAAGGCGCCGGAATTCGCGCTGCAACTGACTAACGGATAAGTTCGACATTTTGGCGAGATCATCGATTGCGATGCGGTGCCCGAACTCGCGATGCACGAATTCCATGACCGGCGTCAGGCGATTGTAGTCACCCGGAGCGAGACCCCGGCGTGTTCGTAAGGCCGCATCACGCCGCAAAGTCCGGCTACGTCATGGTTACGATCAAAGAGCGGAATCTTCGTGGAGAGAAACCAACGGGGAAGCCCGTCGAAACCGAGAACGAGCCAAACCTGATCCGGCAAGGGTTCACCTGACTTCATGACCCGGCGATCCTCATCGACGTATTGTGAGGCCAAGGCCGGAGGATGAAAGTCGAAGTCCGTTTTGCCAACCACCTCGCATTCGTCCTGAAACCCATGCAGAATGAGAAAACCTTGGTTCACTTTCACGAACCGGCTCTCCGCATCCTTGATGAACAAGTAAACCCGCGGCAAATAATCGAACAGCGCCGCGATCTGTTCGGGAGAATCCAGGTTCTGAAAAAAGCTTGCCGGGCTCATGGGCACACCAAATTTTCGGGTATCGCCTCGGTCTCGCGAATCTTTTTTGTGACCAATTTCATCCTTGGTGAAGTCCGGGGCCTTCCAGTTGCCAACAATGTAGTCAAGGCTCGGCCCCTGAGCCCCGTCGTTCCCTGCGAAATGTCCCCAACCAAACGCGGAAGATTCCCGGAAGTAAAACTCGGCATCGTCAAAGTAATTGCCAACCAGATTATAGCGCGCGGGAGCAGCCATGTAGGACCAGTCATCATCCCATTTGTAGAAGTCGGCGTTGTAGGCTGGCGCGTTTCCACTTTGGGAGATGAAATTGAAGCGAATATCGAAAATCGGACCGGCGGGCGTCCCCGGATCCGGAATACCCGTTTGAGTAATCGATAGATAGGAACCGGAGGAACCGACCCGCGGTGTCCAGCCATTGTTGTGATTGTGCCACACGTTGTGGTGGAAGCTGTGACGGGAGCGCACCTGCGCGGTTTCGAGACGCCCGCGAAGGGGCGTCCCGATGGCGTGGTCGAACGGTTTGCTAACCTTCCCATTTTTTGGTGGGGGATTGGGCCCTATTCCGACGCTGTCGGCAATCAGGCTCCATTGTACGGTGACTCGGCCGGATTCGTTGATCGAGAGGGTTTCGTCCGTGGCCCAGGACGCCGAAATGTGGTCGAGGATGACATAAAAAAGGCCCGTCCCCAATAACCATTCGGTTGTCTCTTCCCGCGCGGGTATCGACGCGGTCCGGGCTGTGCTCGTAGCGTGCCGCGCCGCAGAGCTGATCGGCCTCCAAGTCGAGCAGGGCGTTGAGGGTGTCCTCCACGCTCTTGCGCACCATCTCATCGAGGTGGCCGCGAATCTCGCCTTCGTTGATTTCAACGATTTTGCCCGCGATCCGGGCTTCTCTTTCGGTTTTTGGTTCGGTTGTCATTTTGGGTCTGTTAGTTCAGAACACCAAAAAGTAAATGTGCGAAAGAAATCCTACGTTATCCAATGCCGATAGCAATGAGGGTCGTTCGTTTCGTGGTTCTGCGCTTCTTTCATAGTGGTGTTTCGGGCGTCAGGTTTTCTCACGTTCTAGCCGTCGATCTCCACGAGCTCGGTCACAAAGCCGAGGTCAACAAGGTTCACGTCAACGACCTCCACGCCACGATTCTGCATCAGCTAGGGCTCGATCACGAGAAACTGACCTACACCTACGCCGGTCGGAGGTTTCGGCTGGCCGATGTTGGGGGGCATGTGATCCGCGTATTGTCAGCTAGCCTAGGAGCAATATCTCGATCCCGATCGCCCACCAAATGAAGTGGCCGGAGAAGTGTAACCATTTCCTACGAACTTCAATACTTTGACTTGAATTTACCAGAGTAGCGCGCAGCTACAACAATAAACAGAACAATGAGTAACGCACCTCCGAAAAATACAATCAGTCCGGTCGTGCCACCTTCATCTCCCTCATTCCCAACAGTTACGCCCGGTGATAATGCTTCACCTTGATCCACCCTAACAGCCGGAAGTTGATCACTCTCTTTTCCCGCGCCAACAACGCTTCCATCCTGTCCAATACTTTCAGGCAATGGCCTCCCGCTATTTTGGCGAGCCAAAACCACGTTTCTTACCAAATCACCCCTCTTGGCCTTTAAAAAGAGCAGTTCGTAGTCTGTCCCAACCGCGACTTCAAGAACATCGTCCAACAACTGCTGCACTCTTGAGGATTTGTAGTTGAAGGCAACAAAACCGTCTTTTTCGCCTTGGCCAATCACTGCGCGAAAAACAACCTCCGGAGCAAGGTCTCCCTGCTTAACAAACTGTATCGCCGCTTCCAAGACTTCTAGGTATTCCTCAGAAGAAAGGGCTTCGCAAACACGGAGGATAACAAGCTGCTCCTTAGGTGTGGGTGCTACTTCTGAAAGGTGTGTGTCGAAGATACCTCGCCAACTGTCTGCAATATTTTCAAGTATTGCTAACTCATCGTGATTTGGATTGCGTCGAACAAAACCGTCACTTCGATCAGTGATAACTACAGCTCCATTTTCACTAACTGATGCCTTGCTGAGAATACTTTGAACGTTCTGTATATCAGACGAAACAAGAATTGTGACTGCTATTGAAAATAGTGATATTGCGATTGGATTCATTCTTTGAAGCGCCCAAAATGTGAAGGTTGATAATTCATATCGATACTTAGGTGTACAGATTTATTTACGTCTATTGACCCCGCACCGATCCAACTGCCATCGTAGTCAAGGATACCCATATGGCCTTGGCCTCCTACAATACCGATTGAGATCGTTCCGATACCTTCGGTCCAAGTTACAATATCGCCGGGCTGGGGGGTTGTGTTGTTACTCAACCATTGCCAACCTTCGATCAAGTAGATGGAACTCCACCAATCAACCGCCCCGGGCGGAACTTCACGCGGCGTAAAATCCACATCCGGCCAACCTAACGGTGCACCGGTTGTTGTCCCTACATCGGAGGTTGAAAAATCAAAATCGTTCCATGTCTTTGTCGGTATTGTAGCATCAACCGAATTTGCCCTTTCAAAAACAAACAAATTACACTTATAGCTACCTATGAAATCAAGAGTTGGATCCACTCCATATCCCGGCTTGAAAGCCGACGACTTGGCGTATTCGGTACTCCCAAGCTTCGAAACGGCTGCATTACGGATTTCAAGTTGTTTTTGGGTTTCTACCACACCAAAAAAATCTAGTTCCCCTTTTCTGAGGTTCTCGCTGTAAAGCCCTCCTGAATTCTCACCGTGCGGTGCGTCAATTGAACGGACAAAGTTTACAGCCGTTTCTCCAGTTGTCGTATCAACTATAACCCTTGTCTGAAAAATCCCTGTTTCGGTAGCGAAATGTAAATATTTCTGACCTCGTGCATGAGTACCTAAAGAGGCCCAGGGTGTGAACCCACCGTCTCCTTGAAGTTGGCGTGCCTGCCAAAAAATAAAATGTGAAGGGATTTCATCATATTCGATTCCTTCCAGCGTAAAATCTATCATTTCCATTTGTTTCACAACTAGACCGTTTTCAGGGGGAGCCGAGTCGTTGTGGCGTTTGATTTCTATCCTTAGTTCCAACAACGTCCACTCCACAAACACATCCTGATAATACCATTGCCCATCTTGAATTCCACCGAGATGACGGGGGTCAGGATTAATCAACAAGGGCTCCGAGACCACCGCTCCGGCCGGGACAATCAATTTTTCGATCCTTGTGATCGGTTCATCCTGCCCCCAATAAACTCTCTCCTTGACCAGAACCAACTGAGAGAAGTCTTCCTCCATGGGTTCAGCCAATCGCAAACGCACTCGTTGGGAGGTGCTAAACCACGAAGAGGGTCCATGACCGTCGTCAACTTCAAACCCACTTGAGGAATGGGCGGTTCCTTGATCCGCTGGAGTCCAGTCCGTGATGATTTGCCTTCCGTTCTCCTCCAGGTAAATCTCGTCGTACTCCAACCACCAGGGACCGTATAAATAGGCCTCCGGCCCTGGATCAACCGGTTGAAATCCATCTCCACCCGATCCCGATCCTGAATCTGATCCATCACCGGAATCCGTCGAACTTCCATCGGGTCCGCCCTCATCGGAAGGTGAGGGATCAGGCGACGTGCCTGGGCCACCACCCAGAGAATTCTCTTCCGACGAAGCTGGGTCCGTCGAATCAGGCCCCTCCTCGGGGCCATCAGATTCCTCCGAACTCGGCGGATCGTCAGGATTCCTTGGGTCCGTGCCAAACACGAAAACTTCATCTCCATCAAAATGACCATCTCCATCGGTATCGGCGAGATGATCCCAAGTCTGGTGAACGATTTCCTGAGCCAACGTCAACCCGTCAGAATCGATATCGCTTTCCCCATCCTGCGGCAAAAGCGGGTGATAGGGATATTGAGCTTCCAGTTGATCATTGAGGCCGTCTCCATCCGTATCGGCCAACCAAGGATCGGTGTAGACAAAAATGGGATCGACGGCACCTCCAAAATTCACTCCTGGTTTGCGAGCCTGTTCGCTGACCGGGTCGATCGCGTAGGTCCAATAGCCGTCCAGTTCCAGGAGATCGGGAATTCCATCTCCATCAGAATCCTCCAGGTCATGGTAATCGGCCGGATACGAGTCAGGATTGAGAAAGGAAAGATCCGGCCAGTTGGAATTTTCCCATTCATTACCATCCGGATCGGTAGGATTGGCGACTGTTTCCTCTCCCTCCGTTTCGGGCGAGTAGTCTTCGTACGAACCTGAATCTTCCGGGTAAGTCTCACCCTCGTAATACCCTTCGCTATCCGAGTAGCCTTCTGATCCATCGTCAATTCCTTCCGATCCGTCGTAGTAGCTGTCAGTATCGGTTTCTTCACCGTAGGAATCCCAGCCATAGTCGGTATCAGGATCTTCGTAGTATTCAGAATCCGTCGATGAATCGTAAGCGTAAGGGTCGTAACCTTCTCCGTAATATTCGTCCCAATAATCGTCTTCGTAGTAGTCGTAAGAACCGTCGTCCTGCGCCTGAAGCAGGACCATGGTGAAAACCCCAAGGACAACTACCATCCCGACCTGAGGGCCTCTTGTTCGAAAACGTTGCAGCAACAAATTCCTGACTCTACGCATATCTACCTTGATCACGGGTTAGACCAAAGATCCTGGCAACCTTCAATCTTCACACCAGTTGTAGGAGAATCGTCAGGAAGGTGACAAGATTTTTCTCTCGTTGAACACCATTCAACATGAGTTAGGGCTCGATCACGAAAAGCTGACCTCCACCTACGCCGGGCGTCGATTTCGGCTGACCGACGTTGCGAGCCATGGCATTCATGACATCATCAGCTGATCGCCCCTGCTTCCTGCTTCTCCCTTTACCCCAGAGGCGCATTTGCTCGGTTCGCATTTACCGCGACTGGAAAATGTCGCTGCTGAGACACTCCACGATGAGCGTCCGGAGGCCACGGTCGCGGACCGTCTCGTAGATTTCGTCGATCTCGAAGTCGTCGACCGGCTCCATGTGACGCCCGGTCGAGTAGCTGATTCGCAACCATCGGGAAGAATGACTCTCTCGGTCCCTTTTCAAGAACCGTTCGTCATGCGGTATTTTTACCAAAACATGCGGCCTCCTTCATTGCGTGCTGTTTGTTCTTCGAGCATGCTTTCATGCCATGTTCGACTTTCTCGCTGAAACCCCTGGAGATCATGCTCGGCTCTGCGCTGGAAAGAACCGGCGCGAATTTCTCCAAATTGGCGCGCTTGGCGCCGCCGGACTTTCGCTCCCCCAATATCTTGCGGCGAAGCAGAATGGCGCGGTCAAACCCGGTCATGATAACCGTTCGTGCATCATGATCTTCAACCTCGGGGGCCCCAGCCACATCGATCTGTGGGACATGAAACCCGATGCCCCGAGCGAAATTCGCGGACCCTTCAAGCCCATTCGTACCAACTCACCCGAGATCGACATTTCGGAGATTCTCCCGATGCACGCCAAGGTCGCGGACAAGTTTTCGCTGGTGCGCAGTTGTCATCATGGCGGCGCAGCGGTGCATGACGCCGGTTGGCAGATCATGCAGACCGGGCGACGTTTCACCGGAGGCATTTCGACACCGCACGCCGGAGCGGTGACGAGCTATTTGAAGGGACGAAAAAGCGATCTGCCGCCCTTCGTCGTCCTGCCGGAATTGATGGGACGGGGTGGCGGAAATCTACCGAACGGACAGGCCGGCGGATTCCTGGGGAAAGCCCACGATCCCTTTGCGCTGATGGCCGATCCCTCGGTGAAAGATTTTGAGGTGCCGGATCTGCTTCCCCCGGATCAGATCGGCGCGGCCCGGCTCGACCGTCGTCGCAAGATGCGCGACATCGTCGAAGAGAGCGTGAAGAATTTCGAAGCGAGCGAGGATGCGCGTCTGCTCGACGAAAACTTCCAGGCAGCCTTTCGCATGATGACGAGCGAGCAGGCCCGCAGCGCGTTCGACCTTTCCCAGGAACCTGAGAAAGTCCGGGAGCGCTATGGGATGAACCGGGTCGGTCAGTGCTTCCTGCTTGCACGCCGCCTCGTGGAGAACGGAGTTCGCTTCGTCACCGTGAACACCTTCCTCACGGTGTTCAACGAACTAAGCTGGGACATTCACGGCTCCAAACCCTTCATCAGCGTGAAGCAGATGAAGGAGCAGGTCGCCCCGATGTATGACCAGGCCTACTCGGCGTTGCTCGAAGATCTCTTTGATCGTGGATTGTTGGATGACACGCTGGTGACGACGCTCGCGGAATTCGGTCGGACGCCCAAAGTCAACCCGGCCGGCGGTCGCGATCACTGGCCGCAGTGTTTCACCGTTTCGTTCGCCGGTGGCGGCGTTCAAGGTGGTCAGGTCGTCGGCGCAAGCGATCCCATTGGCGGTTTCCCTGCCGAGCGGCCCGTCGATCCTGCCGAAGTGGTGGCCACGATTTTCCACAGCCTCGGACTCGACCCGGAAGGCCACCTTCCCGGCCCTGCCGGACGCCCGTTCCCCCTGGTCGATTTCGGAAACGAGCCCATTCGCGAATTGTTCGGCTGACCAAACCTGGAATCCCATCATGAAACCCCACTGCGCAATCTGGATTGCAGCCTTCGCCTTCGTCAAATTCGCGACGGCCCAAGAACTGGCGATCCTCCCCTCCACCATCAACCTGAGCGGACCGGAGTCCACGCAACGTCTGATCATCGCGCTCCAACTCGGCGAGGGGGAATATTCGCAAGGGCTCGACGGGGTCGCCCTCGCTTCCGACAATCCCAAGGTCGCGCAGTTCGAGAATGGCGCCGTTATTCCCAAGTCGAACGGAACCGCGACCATCGTTGCGACAACAACCGACGGAAAAACCGCGAAAGCCGTCGTCACCGTGAGGGACTTTGGCCAAGAAACCGAGTGGAGTTTCCGCAACCACGTTCAACCGGTCCTCGCCAAGCAGGGCTGCAACATGGGGGCGTGTCACGGCGCACTGGCGGGCAAAGGCGGCTTCCGGCTGAGCCTGCGAGGTTATGATCCCGAGGCGGACCACCACACCATCACGCGGGAAGCTCGCGGCCGGCGGATTGAGTTGAATGATCCCGGTCGCAGCCTGCTTCTCACCAAGGCAACCACGGCGCTGAAGCACACCGGCGGCAGGCAGATTGTCGTCGGCTCCCGAGACTACGAAGTCCTTTCCCGTTGGATTGCGGAAGGAGCGAAGCCACCTCAGGCGAGGGATCCACGCCTGACCCATCTGGAGATCTTCCCTCCCCTCTCGATTCTCAAACCGGGCGACAAGCAACGCATCGTCGTTCGTGCCACCTACTCGGATGGACGCGAGGAAGATGTGACACACTGGGCAAAGTTCACGTCGTCCAATGAAGCGGTCGCACTCGTCGATGAAGATGGCTCCATTTCCGTGATCGGGCCTGGCGAGGGAGCTGTGACCGCCTGGTTTTCGAGCCAGATTGTGACCGCCCGAATCTCAGCTCCGTTTCCTCACCAGATTCCAGCCCAGGTTTATGCCCGGGAGTCTCGAAACAATTTCATCGACGCCCATGTTCTCGACCAACTCGAACGGCTCAACCTGAAGCCCTCACCTCGTTCCACCGATTCCGAATTCATTCGCCGCGTCCATCTGGACACGATCGGTCTTCTCCCGACTCCAGCCGAAACCCGGGCGTTCCTCGCGGATTCGAATCCGAAGAAGCGCGAGCGCCTCATCGATGCCCTGCTCAGGCGCGAGGAATACGTCGATTACTGGGCCTACCGTTGGTCCGACATGCTGCTGGTGAACGGGAGAAAACTGCGCCCGGAAGCGGTCAAAGCCTACTACTCCTGGATTCGCAGCTCCGTGGAGAAGAACCTGCCGTGGGATGAAATGGCCCGCCAAATCGTCACCGCCACCGGAAGCAGCGTGGAGAACGGCGCGACGAACTTTTTCGCGGTTCATCAGGATCCGGAAAACATGGCGGAGAACGTGAGTCAGGCATTTCTCAGCTTATCGATCAACTGCGCCAAGTGCCATAACCATCCTCTTGAGAAGTGGACCAATGATCAATACTATCAATTCGCAAATCTCTTCTCCCGCGTCCGGGCGAAAGGTTGGGGAGGCGATGCCCGCAATGGCAATGGAATCCGGACCCTCTACGTTGAGCCGCGTGGCGAATTGATTCAGCCGCGCACCGGTCAACCTCAGATTCCGGCTCCGCTCGACGCCGAGCCGATCGATCCGGATGACACCCGCGATCGTCGAGAAGTTCTCGCCGCGTGGCTGACTTCGCCGGACA
The DNA here is from genome assembly GCA_963977015.1 of uncultured bacterium. Classification (GTDB taxonomy): domain Bacteria; phylum Verrucomicrobiota; class Verrucomicrobiia; order Verrucomicrobiales; family DEV007; genus JBCDHN01. Next base: position 69,894 of record CAXBMO010000016.1, read on the forward strand.
ACAATCTTTTCAGCCGCTCGATTACGAATCGCGTTTGGGCGAACTTTTTCGGCATCGGCCTGGTTGATCCGGTGGACGACCTGCGAGCTTCCAATCCGGCCAGCAACGAACCCGTGCTCCACGACCTGGCCAACTACCTCGTCCAGCAAAACTTCGACCTGAAAGCCGTGATGCGCCTCATCCTGCAAAGCGAGACCTATCAGCGCAGCAGCGTTCCGTTGGCGGAAAACAAGGACGAACATCGCTACTTTTCGCGCTATTATCCGCGCCGTCTCATGGCGGAGGTGCTCCACGATGCCGTCGCCGGAATCACCGAGGTTCCAACCGCGTTCAACCAGATCACCCTCAGCGATGGCAGCGTTCAGAAGACAGAGTTTTACGACAAAGGAACGCGGGCGATCCAGCTTTTCGATTCCGCCGTCGCGTCCTACTTCCTGAAAACGTTTGGTCGCAACGATCGCGAGATCAGCTGCGAATGCGAACGCTCGAACCAACCCAGTCTCGTTCAGGTTTTGCACGTTTCGAACGGGTCGACACTCAACGACAAATTGAAGGCACCGGAAAGCATCGTGACCAGCCTCACCAAAGACCATTCGGACGATCGCAAGATCGTGGAGCAAGCCTACCTGCTCTGCCTTTCCCGGGTTCCAACCGAACGCGAAGCCTCCAGCTTTGCTGAAATACTGGCGAGCACGCCTCCCGCCGAAAAACGCATCGCGGTGGAAGACCTGTTCTGGTCACTCATGAGCTCACGGGAGTTCCTCTTCCAACACTAACCTGCTTCCCACCATGCCACGTATCCTCGCCTTCTTTTCGCTTGCGCTCATCACGGCAAACGCGGCACCGGATTACCAGAAAGACATCGCTCCGTTGCTTCGCCAATACTGCGCGGGCTGTCACAATGACGAAGACCTGGAAGGTGATTTTTCGGTCGAGTTTTTCGCCGATGTTCAGGAAGGAATGAACCTTCGTCCCGGCAATCCGGAAAAGAGCGAACTGATCCGCCTGATGACCGGCCAGGCCAAGGAACCGATGCCGCCTGCCGACGAACCTCAGCCTACTGAAGCGGAGATCTCCGTCTTTCGGGAATGGATTTCCGCCGGCGCGAAAGGACCAACCGGCGATGCCGACCTGTCGATCCTCTCCAGTCTCGACGTCCCCAAAATCGCGGCTGCGCCAACTCAAACCGCAATCACGGCTGTCGCTCACGCTCCCGATGGCTCAAGGGCGACGGCACGATATGGCAGGATCGAACTAACGGACGCGGCTGACTCCAAAAAGGAAACCCTTCGCGTGCTCGGGCCCCTTCCCGGCAAAGTGAACGCGCTGCATTTTTCCAAAAACGGAGCCCAACTCATCGCGGCATCCGGGATCACGGGATTGAACGGAATTGCCACCGTCTTCGATGTGGAATCCGGAGAGCCCGTCCTTGAGATTGGCGATGGCTACCATCGTGACGTGCTCTATGACGCCGAGTTTTCGCCGGATGGAAAGCACATCGCCACAGCGGGCTACGACGCGAAAATCGCGATCTGGGATCGCGCGAGTGGGAACCGAATCCGGACGATCGAAGTCCACAACGGCGCGATTTTCGATCTCGCCTTCAGTCCCGACGGATCCGTTCTCGCCAGCGCGAGTGGCGATTCGACGGTCAAGATCTGGAAGGTCGATTCCGGGCTTCGGCTCGACACGCTCAACCAACCTCAAGGCGAGCAATTCAGTGTCGCGTTTACGCCCGACGGCAGGCACATCCTCGCCGGTGGCGCGGACAATCGCATCCGCATGTGGCGATTCATTTCGAAGACCAAACCGCAAATCAATCCGCTGATTCAGGCGCGATACGCCCACGAAGATGCGGTCGTGAACGTCGTGTTCTCGGCCGATGGCAAGAGCTTGATTTCCTCGGGTGACGATCGCGCTCTCAAGCAATGGAGCCTTCCCGGCCTTGAGCAAGTCCGAGCCTGGGAAAACCAGCCCGATGTGGCTGCCGCATTGAGTTGGGAAGCGGAAAAGCTCTTCGTCGCGAGAATGGATGGCTCGACCGCGACCCTTTCCCTAGCGGCTCCGAAAGGCCGGCGCGATTTGACGAGTGACTCCCCCGTGGTGCAACCTTCCAACACGGACCTTTCGCCGATCCTGCTCAGCGAGGTCGAGCCGAACAATGGACCGGCCGAAGCGATGTCCGCGCAGAGGCTGCCCGCCGAAATCCGCGGCAAGATCGAGGCCGAAGGCGACTTCGATCATTTCTGGTTTCGCGCCAAACGCGGTGAACCCTGGGTCTTCGAGATCAACGCCGCGAGGACCAAGTCCAAGCTCGATTCCAAAGTTGAGATTCTGCATGCCGACGGCACCCCGGTTGAGCGGGTCAAACTCCAGGCAGTTCGCGATTCCTGGTTCACGTTCCGCGGGAAAGACTCCGATACGTCGAACGATTTCCGGGTTCACAACTGGCGCGAAATGGAGCTGAACGAATACCTCTACGCGAACGGCGAAGTGGTGAAGCTCTGGCTCTATCCCCGCGGCCCCGATTCCGGTTTCAAGGTCTATCCGGGCGTTGGGAAACGTCGCTCCTACTTTGGCACCACCGCGCTTTCCCATGCCCTTGGTCAGCCAACTGCGATTGTCGAACCGATTCCGCCCGGCACGGAGCCGGCGCCGAACGGCCTGCCGGTTTACACGATTTTCTACGAGAACGACGACGATTCCGAACGCCACCTCGGCACGGATTCCCGGCTCGATTTTGTGGCTCCGGCAACGGGCGACTACGTGGTTCGCGTGAGCGATGTGCGCGGATTCGGCGGCTCAGATTTCTCTTACACGTTGAAGATTCGGCAGCCGAAGCCTGAATTCAACGTCGCGATCACGGACGTGAAGGATGTCGTCGTCAGCCCCGGCAGCGGCAGGGAGTTTAACCTCAAAGTGGATCGCCACGATGAGTTCATGGGCGAGATCCGGGTCGATATCTCCGGCCTTCCACCTGGATTTTCGGCGACCACTCCCATCATCATCGAGGCGAACCAGCACCTGGCTTCCGGCGTTCTCTTCGCTGAAGCCGATGCGCCCGTTCCCTCCGCCGACCGGGCAAACCAGGCGAAGTTCATCGCAACCGCCAATCTGGGCGGACGCAAGGTCACCCGCGAAGTCGGCACGTTTGGCACCATCAAACTGGGAGAACCGGCTCCCATCACGATCGAGATTCAGGCATCAAACGACGTCATTGAAATCCGCCCCGGCGAGACCGTGACCGCAAAAGTGGTCGCCAATCGTGGTGAATTCAAAGACCGCATCACCCTGGGGAAGGAAGATTCGGGCCGCAATTTCCTGCACGGTCTCTATGTCGACAACATCGGTTTGAGCGGGCTCATGCTGCCGGAGGGCGTTAGCGAGCGCACCTTTTTCATCACCGCCGCGCCCTGGGTTCAACCGAGCGAGCGGCTCGTTCATTTGCGCGCGGATCAGGGTGGGAAACAGGCCACCCGTCCGGTCCTACTCCGGGTTCTGGAGCCGAAGGAGTAATCCATCCACCTACCGCGAAATCGTGCCACTGACGGTTCCGGCTTTGCCGCCGGGGCTCCACCAGCTTCCCACATACACATCGTTGTGAAAGAGCACCCGCGCGGACCAGGTTCCGCCGTCACCCGTTCGCGCGTCGTCGAGAATCACCACCGCGGTGTCGCCGGCAAATTTCACGACCACGGGAATCGGGTGCTCCAACACCTGTCCCTTGTGCTCCACCCGGGTCACGAGATGCCACTGATCTCCCTTTTGTTTCTCGGCACGCACGATGTGGTACGCGTCGTTGCGATCCTCACCCAAGCTTCCATCGCGGACCGGCGCCCAGGTTCCCTTCAACGTTGCATTTTCGAGCATGGCAACAAATGCAGACTCGGCAACGGCTGAATCTGTTTCGGCGAATAGCGGGCCGGCAAACAAAGCGGATCCAAGCAGGAAGAGGGAAGTGACCAGGGGTTTCATGGAGTCCAATGAAGGATGACTATCGGCCGGGCGCCACCAGAAAGCTTTTCTAAAAAGGGATTGAAAACTCCGGCGAAAACGCGCCCAATCTCCATCGTGGCGACACTCTCCCCTCCCCAATTCAGATTCCACCTTCGCATGGTCGCAGCATCCCTCGCCGTTCTACTGTTCGGAGGATGCGCGTCGCTGGATGAAGGTGGCTCCGGAGCCGTGCGCGCCCTGACAAATCCGCCCAACGTCACTCCCTACCCGTTCAACACCTGCGCTGTGGCGATGTCGCGTCCCCTCGATGCCGAAGGCAAGGTCATCCGTCGCGTCTATCAGGGCCAGGAAGTCCTCTTTTGCTGCGTCCCCTGTGTCCGCGCTTTCGACATCAATCCGGAACCGTTTATGCCGCGGATTCTGGCTGCGGTCGAGTCGCAACGTCAGGGGGAAGTGTCACCCTCTCAGGAATTCAATTCCCAATGATCCAACACCCTTTTTCACGGTGGCTGCGTCTGTTCACGATCGCCACGTTTTTCACTGCAACCGCCATTGCGGAAGAATCGTCGGGCCGGTTTCATTTCGATGGGTCGATCTCGCAACCTGTCCTCGAAAACTACCTCTCCCGCGCCGTCACCCATGCCGGCCTTTGTGCCAGTAGCGCCGATCCCACCACTCGATATTTCAAGGACGACCTCCGAATGATTCTCGACCTCGGAGCCAAGTTCATCGGTCGTGCCGCTTTCGTCTGGGATTTGCCCAGAAACAACGAAACCCACTTTCAAGCCGCCGCCGATGCCGCGCGCGAGATTCACGAAGGTGATCCCGAGATCATCATCCAGGCGGCGATCTTCGAGGTCGTGGAGAAAGGCGTCAATCGGATTGAAATTCCCGCCTGGGCTTTCACCGAGCTCGATCTGCCGATCGAGACCCGCAACTTCAGCTACGACGCCATGCTCTTCGACCAGGGCCAGTTTCACAATCACTGGCGCGGCGGGGCCTCGGTCCCTGACATGAGCAAACTCGAAACCCGGCTTTGGTTCTATTACCGCGCGCGCCGCTACATCGATTGCGGGATTGAGGCGATCCACTTTGGACAAGTCCAGCTCATGGACAACGCCGATCCGTCACATCGGCACTGGATCGATCTGCTCACGAGAGTCCGCAACTACGCCAAAGAAAACGCCCGGCGCCACTACGTGGTTTGCGATGCCCACACCCACGGCATCTCAGAGCAGGAGCAACTGCTTTTCGACTTTCACTCCTACCCGATGCGGCTTCGTGAAGTGCCTGGCAAGCCGATGCAGGTTCGTCTCTCCGACCAAACCCGGGGCGATATCTTCGGACGCAGCCTGGGCGGCATCGCACCGAGCGGATGGAAGTGCGATTCCCTCCCCTACCTCGTCGAATTCGACAACTACGGATACAGTGGTCGGGGCGGTGAGAGCGTCGGCGGCATCTGGGTTTGGGGTTACGATGAGATGTCCTGGTTTGCCCACCAAACTCCGGAACATCGCGCTGAGTTTTTGCGTTATGCCAACGACTGGATCGCAAACCTGGATTCTCCCGGCTTTCTTCAAATGCCAACACGGCGCATTCTCGCCGCGCCGGTCGATCGACGACGGATGTATCACGCCAACCTCGCGAGCGACACTTGTCCGGACGGCTTCGGCGATGAAGCGGTCATTCGTCAGATTTGGAACGCGCCCTAACCCACCTCCTCTCCTTCCCAACCTTCCCTCATGTCAGAAAAATCACCGTTTAAATTCCGCGGATTCCTCAGCTACAGCCGCCGGGACGCCAAGGAAGCCAAAAAGCTGCATCGCCGCCTCGAACGCTATCAGATTCCGAAAAGTCTTCGCTCGGTCGCGAAAAAGACGCTTGGAAGATTCTTTCGCGACAAGGAAGAGTTGGCCGCCTCCTCGGAACTGAAGGGCGAGCTCACCGAAAACCTGGACGAATCCCAGTGGCTCATCGTGTGTTGCAGTCCCGAAGCTGCCGCCTCCAAATGGGTCAATGCCGAGATTGAGCACGTCATCCAAACCCGGGGACGCGACGCCGTTCTCGCCGTCATTCTGGAAGGCGAACCGGAAGCCGTCTTCCCTCCCGCCTTGCAGGATCTTCCGCCGTTGGCTGCCGATTTTCGCCCGCAGGGAGACGGCCAGGACATCGGCTTTCTCAAACTCGTCGCCGGCATTCTCAATGTGGATCTCGGCGAACTCCGGGATCGGGAAGCAGCTGCGCAACGCCGCCGCGCCCGGCTGCGTTCGGCTCTCGTCACGCTCTTCGCCCTTCTCGCGATCGCCGCTTCCGTCAGCGCCTATCTTGCGATTCAACAACGCGATCGGGCCGAAAAGATGGCGCTGGAGGCGATCGACATCGGTGCGGGAGTTGTCGATAAGGCAGGCGATTTATCGCGCACCTATCAGGTTCCCACGGAGGCCGTCGAGGAAATGCTGACCTTCGCCGAGGAACGCTTCGAGCGTCTCTTTGCAGCGGGGGCGAAAGATCCGGAACTCGAACGGCGACGCGCCCAGTTGCTGCTCAGCTTCGCCTCGGTCGCGAAGCGAACCGGTGACGTGGCTGCGCAACGGCGTTATGCCGAGACCGCGATCGAACAGATGGCTTCCCTCGTCGAACGCGGCGAAGGCATTCCCGGCCACTACACTCAGGCGCTGATGACCGCGGGTCAGGCCGCGCTGGCCCAGGGCGACGAGACGACCGGCATGAAGCATTTGGAGGGCGCACTTTCCATCGCTCGCGCCAGCTACCACGATCGAGACGACACCGACCTCCACATTCGGCATCTCTATGGACGGGCACTCTACGAGATGGCGATGGCCAAGCTCGCGAATCAGGACGGCGCCGCCGCTCGACCCTTGCTCGAGGAAGCCGTACCGCTCTTCGAAGCGAACCGCAATGAAGCGCCGGACGACGAGATTCACGTCACCAACCTGATCGTTTCGCTCGATCTTCTGGGTGGGGCGCAAGCTCTCGACCAGGATCGGGAAGCCGCGCTCGCCACTCTGGAACGCGCCATCGACCAGGGGCGAACCTGGGTTGAGATCCATCCCGGCAGTCTCACCGCGCGAACCACGCTCGCTACCTCGTTGACCAAACTGGCTCAGCTTCGACTGGATTCCGGCAACGCTCCCGGGGCCGTCTCCTCCTACCTTGAATCCATCGCCCTGACGCGTGAGCTCGCCGAGATCGACCCGGGGAACGCCGAATTGCAGAACAATCTTTCGCTTCGTCTCGTGCTTGGCGCTCAGGCGCTTCAAACCGTCGGGGATCTGGACCGGGCGGCTGAATTCACGAATGAAGGGATCGCGCTGACCAAGAATTCCATCGCCGCCGATCCCACCAACGTCGGGCTCAAGAACACCTACCTCTCCATGCTCGACGCCGGTTATGGCACCGCGTCGCAACGGAATGACGCACCGGGCATGCTCGCCATCGCCCGGGAACAAGCGGCGCTGCGTGGAGATTTGCGAACCCTTCTCGGGGATTCCACGGCACGCAAAACCGATCACGCCTATGCCCTGGAACGCGTCGGTGACGCCTCGGCCGCAAACCGCAACCTCGAAGGGATGCTCGAAGCCTATGGAGCCGCCGCCCCGTTGCGCCGCGAGCTCCTCGCTGAAGATCCCCAATCCATCGACGCCCGGACCGCACTCGCCGGAACGCTCCACGCGCTCGGCTTGAGCCACAAATTCGCCAAGCAAAGCGAAGCGGCCCTCGAAGCGCTCGGCCAGGCAGCGGAACTTCGCTCCGGCTTGGCCGAGCAGGATCCCGGCAACCGCGACATCGCCTTCGCCGCGTCCGACAGCTTTCAACAACTCGCCATCGTCCAAGCCGGGATCGACGGCGCCGCCAGCCTCGCGAGTCTGGAGTCTGCCGAAGCCCTGCTCGCCAAGCTGGTGGAGGCGCATCCGGACCACGCCGCCTACCAGGAATCGCTCAAAAAGACGCGCGACATCCTGCAGATGATCCGCGAATCGCTCGCGCCCGTGCCGGAATCCGCCCTCTCGCCACCTGAGGAGACTTCCAACCCTGAAGCGCCTGAAGATTCTCCCGAATAGGAGAAGCCCGTAGCGGAAGATGCCAAATCTTCCGATCACCCGCGCTACCATGCGATGTCGGAATTTTTGCAAATTCCGCTACGACCGGACCGAATCAACCCTTCACTCTCGCATCCGTTCTGCTCAGCCTCCCTTCTCCACCTCCTCCATCAAGATCCTGAGCGCACCGCCGGAGTGCCAGATTTCGATGACGAGGGCGGCGAGGGAGAGGGCCATGAGGAAGAGGGCGAGGCCGAAGTTGATCGTGGCGAGGATTTCGGCGTTGAGGAGGATGGAGATCATGGAGGTGACGCAGAGGAGGAGGCTGACGGCGCCGAGCCATTGCATCCAGCGGATCAGGCGCAGACGGAGACGCAGGTTGTCGATCTGGCGCTTGAGGTGCTCGCAGCCGCGGTCGATCCAGTCCTGGTGAAGCTGGCGGATGAGGGCGGCGAGGTGGAGAAAGCGGTTGGTGTAGGAGAGGAAGAGCAGGGAGATGGCGGGAAAGAGGAGCGCGGGAGTGGTGATGTCGATCTTCACGGTCGGAAGGTGGATTGGAAGGCAGGCGGTGTCCAGATTCACCTGTGTCATGCTGGAGAGCGGACGGCCAAATTGAGATGGGGACGAGGGTGGAGCCAAGGGTGAAGTTGGGCTACCATGCGGCTTTTCCAACGTTTATGAGTCTTCACATTCAGGTTCTCGGCAATCCCGGGCGCGACAACGCGCTTTGGGTCCGCTTGGATACCGGTCAACGCATCGTCAGCCTGCTCTTTGATTGCGGGCAGGGAGTGTTAACGCGGTTTGGTTCGTCGGAGGTGAAGGAGATCGATCACCTGTTGTTTTCCCACTTTCACATGGATCACATCTCGGGATTCGACGCGTTTTTTCGGGCGAATTTCAACCGGGAGACGAAGCCGATCGAGATCTGGGGACCGGCGCGAACGATCGAAATCATGCATCATCGGTTTCGAGGCTTCTGGTGGAATCTCCACGCGGATCAATCCGGGATCTGGGATGTAAACGAGGTGGTTCCCGGAAGGGTCGAACGAAGTCGATTCCGGACGGCTGAAGCGTTTGCCACCGCGGAGAAATCTCCCTCTCGCCCGATCACGGATGGAGTAATTCTGGATGATCCGGATTTTACGGTGAAAGCGATTCAAATGAAGCATCATGGCCCATCGCTCGGTTACCTGGTTCGGGAGAAAACGCGGAGCAATATTGATCCCGAAAAACTTCTGAGCACGGGTCTCAAACCCGGCCCCTGGGTTCGGCAGCTAAAGGACGGGAGCGAGGAAATCGAGGTCGACGGAAAGATGTTGGACGCCGCAACACTCCGCGCTGATTTGTTGGTGGAGACGAAGGGAGAATCCGTGGCTTATCTGACGGACTTTCTGCTCGATGCGGAAACCCGGGCCCGGCTGGAAACCTGGCTGGCGGATTGCGAAACGGTCATTTGTGAGGCGCAGTATCATCACACGGATCTGGAGTTGGCGCTCCGCAATCATCATACGACGACCAAGCTGGTCGCTAAGTTGGCAAAGGCTTCCAAGGTTGAGAAGCTGATTTTGTTTCACCTTTCCCAGCGGTATCGACCCTCGGAATGGTTGGCGATGCTGAAAGAGGCCCGGGCGATTTTTCCCAACACCTCGTTCCCCGCGCATTGGAAGCTATGAGGCGGGTTTCGCCTGATGGCGTTTCGCTACATAGTAAACGGCAAATCCGGCAACGAGAGTCAGCAGGCCCCAGAGTGTTTCGCCCGGGCGTTCCGACGCAAACTTGACGAGCATCAATACGGTTGCCGCGAGAAAGATGATCGGCGTGACCGGGTATCCCCAGGTTTTATACGGCCGATCCGCTTCGGGACGGCGAACGCGCAGGACAAAGACGGCAAGCACGACAAGGAACGAAGAGACAAAAAGGAGCGCCTGTATATAATAGATGAGGCTTTCGAACGTGCTGGTAACAAGAAGAATCAGGACGATGGCTGACTGAAGCAGAATGGCCCAACCTGGTGAACCGAAACGATTCTTGACCGAGAGAAAGCCGAACAGGCGATAGTCCTCGGCCATGACCTGGGTCACGCGCGGACCGGCCCAGATCATGGAACTGATGGTTGAGACGAGACCAAAGCTGATGAGCAATCCCATGACCTTCCCGCCTTGCTCACCAAAGATATGCGTTGCGGCAATGAGCCCCACTTCCTCCTGAAGCTTCATCTCCTCGACCGGCGTGACGTGGAGAAACGCCGCGTTGAGCATGATATATAAGAGCGTGACGACACCAGTCCCCACGACCAACGCAAGCGGAACATTGCGCCCGGGATTGCGCACTTCGCCCGCGACATAGGCCGCCGCATTCCACCCGCTATAGGCATACATGACCCAGAACAAGGAAATGGCGAACGCAGGTTGAAAGATCAATTCCAAGTCTCCCGGTTGGGGAAGTAAACTGACACCCTGGCCTTTTCCAATCACGAAGGCGAAGAAGCTCAGCAGGAGAATGAGGAGAACCTTGCCACTGGTGAACGCAATCTGAAACTGGCTTGCCGTGCGGACCCCACGCAGGTGCACCAGCGTGACGAGAATCACGAGAATCGCGGCGTAGAGTTCTCCCCGACCGACACCGGTGATGGCGCCCATGTATTCTCCAAAGGCGAGGCCGGCGGCGGCGATCGGCGCGCCAAACCCGACCGTGACCGAGATCCAACCGCTCAGGAATCCGAGCAGGGGATGATAGCCTTCGGAAAGGAGATGATATTCGCCACCGCTGCGGGGCATCATCGCCGCGAGTTCGCCGTAGCAGACGGCCCCGCAAAAGGAAAGCACACCACCAATGAGCCAGAGAAGGAGAATCGGAAAGCCGGATGGAATGTCGACCACTTGAAATCCCAGGCTGGTGAACACGCCAACGCCAACCATATTTGCAACGACGATCGCGATAGCGGTGAGGAGGGAGATTTTGGGCTCGGGGCTCATAGGCTTAGGAACGGCAGAATCTGAGACAATGCCATCATAAATCAGCCTAATTTTCGAAGGTTTTAGACCTTTCATAACTTTCAAAATCCGATTATCCTTCCGCTCACGAAACGATCCATGAAATTTGCGTACACTCTCCTCGTTCTCGTCTCGGTTTTGGGGCTGACCCAATGCAAGAATGCTTCCCAGGCCCAAGGCGGTTTCTCCAAGCCTGCAGCGTTCGGCAAGAAAGCCAAGAAACAGAAACACATCGTCGATCTCGGTACGAGTTATTCCGCCAAGAACTACGATCACATCAACGACACGGCACGGTTTCTGGCCGGCATGCCGGGGGGAATCAATTCTCCGCTCGCAGACCAACGCCGGACCTCCGCGTGGCAACAACACCATGCCAGCATGGACAAGATGTTCGATTATTTCGCGCGGTCCCGCCAGTCATCCATCATGAGCTGGCAAGGTTCCGAGTTAGGTGATGTGAGCAATCGCAACGTCTTCTATCCGTTTGGCGGCCCGGACTACCTCTACGCACACACCTTCTTTCCGCGGGCGAGTCGTTATGTCCTCGTTGGCTTGGAGCCGGTTGGTTCCGTGCCGGATATCGCGACGCTTTCAGGCGGAGATTTGACACCGAGCTTGAACAATTTGAAGGCGTCGATGAGTTCAGCGACGAATTTCAGCTACTTCATCACGAAAGACATGCGGGCCGACCTCTCGCGGACGAGCATCAACGGAACGCTCCCGATCGTGATGACGTTCATGGCACGGACCGGGCATCGGATCCAGTCGGTGAACAAATTGAGCAGCCCGGCTCCGGGATTCCACATTCTGGCGACCGGGCCGAGCGGCGGAACGAAGAGCGTCTACTACTTTCAAAAGGATCTCTCCAACAGCGGGATTTCCGCCAACAGCAACTTTCTCAGTTTTGTGACGAGCGTGGGTGCTCCGACCACGTTTTTGAAGAGCGCGTCGTATCTGATGCATCGCAACAGCTTCTCGAACATTCGAAACGCCATTTTGAGCCGGAGCTACGCGGTGGTTCAGGATCCATCGGGCATTCCGTTCAACGCGATTGCGCAAAGCGGCTATAACGTTCGGCTTTACGGCCAGTATTCCGGGACGCTCGACATTTTTCGCGAACACTATCAGCCGGAACTCGCGAGCGGATACAGCAGCGGACAGTTTCGGGTAAAGCCACTGCCATTCGGAGTTGGTTACAAGCAAACATCGCTGATTGTGGCGAAGCGCGGGGTTAGCCTCGACCCGATTTTGGCTCAGTATTGATCGGAATTTCCGCAATTCGGGCTTGAGAAGGTTCACGTTTTTCGTGGGACGTGGAAAATCACGTAAATCTGGCACGTGGGAAGCTTGACGGCACCCTAGGCTTCCCTACAATCGCCCGACTGTTACGCACACACCTGAAAATCCCATGGACTCTGATAAACTAGCGCAAGAGCGCGCCGAACTTGCCGAGATCAATCAAAAGCCGTTTTTGAACCGTCTCGGGTATTACACCAAGAAGTCTGGCCCCGGCTGGCTCCAAGGCGCCATCACCCTCGGGGGCGGTTCGCTGGCAGGTGCGATGTATTTGGGCGTGTTCATGGGTTACAACATGATGTGGATCCAGCCGTTGGCGATGATCCTGGGTGTGGTGATGCTGAGCGCGATTTCCTACGTGACGCTGAGCACGGGCCAACGGCCGTTTGGAGCAATTAACGAGCATGTTTCGCCGGTCCTGGGTTGGGCCTGGCTCATTGCCGCGACCATGGCCAACATCGTTTGGTGCATGCCGCAATTTGCCCTGGGGACGGCCGCGATTCAGCAAAACCTGGGCTTCGAGCTACCCACGGCCCTCATCTGCTTCGTCCTCCTCGGAGTCGCGTTTGCCGTGAACTTTTCGTATGAAAGCGGGAGCAAGGGAATTGCGCTCTTTGAGCTGATTCTGAAGGTTTTGGTCGGGATTGTGGTCATTTCGTTCTTCGGCGTCGTCGTCGCGCTTTCCTCCTCGGGGGTTCTCGATTGGGCTGCCGTTTTCAAAGGGATGATTCCGAATTTCGGACTCTTCAGCAGTCCGGCTCCGACCTACAACGAGTTTATCGCCGCAACGGGCGACTTTGCCTCCTACTGGACGAACAAGATCAACGCGGACCAACGCGACATCATGATCACCGCCTTCGGCACTGCCGTCGGGATCAACATGACCTTCCTCCTCCCCTACTCCATGCTGAAAAAGAAATGGGGAACCGAGCATCGTCCGCTTGCGATTGTCGACCTGTCGATTGGTTTGATCGTTCCTTTCGTGCTCGCCACGGGCTGCGTGGTGATCGCCGCCGCGTCCCAGTTTCACACCAAGTATGACGACGTTCTCGACGAATCCGGAAATGTCCAGGCCGCCATGGCGAACGGATTCAACGGGATCGCCGATGGCCGAATCAAGGCTGAGCTTGGTGAGAAAGCGTTCGGCATGCTTTCGGCTGACGAACTTGCAGAGATCCGAAAAGACCGCAAAGGCGCCAGCGATAGCGAAATCAAGGCGGTCCTCGCCGGCAAAGCCATCGGCGCGCTTTCCGCCGAGGAACTTGATCAGGTGCGGGCCAATCTGCCTCTCGCCGACAAGCAGATGGCCGCGATGCTGGTTCGCCGCGACAACTTCAAACTGGCAAGCGCTCTGGAGCCCTTGACCGGGAAGGCGGTTGCTCAGGTCGTCTTTGGAATCGGTGTTTTGGGAATGGCGCTTTCCACCATCATCATTTTGATGCTGATCAACGGCTTCACCTTCTGCGAGATGCTCGGCAAACCCGGAAATCGCGCGATTCACCTGACCGGTTGTCTCGTCGCCGGAATTGCCGGGTTCATGGGGCCGTTCCTCTGGGGCAACGCCAATGCCAAAGCCGCGCTCGCCATTCCGACCTCCGTCATTGGCTTCAGCATGCTGCCGATCGCCTACTTCACCTTCCTCCTGCTCATGAACAGCAAGAAAGTCCTGGGATCGAACATGCCCAAGGCGGGCTCCAAGATCGCCTGGGATGTGCTCATGACGATTTCGACGCTTGTGGCGACGATGGGCTCTGTCTGGGTCCTCTCCAGCAAAGGGTTCTGGGGCCAGGTCGGCATCGCCGTTTTGGTCGCACTTTTCGTCATCGGGCTCATCGGCTTCCTTTCGAAGAACAAGAAGTCGGCGTAGATTCATCTCGATTGCTTTGAGCTCAGAAGTCCGTTAGTTTCCAGAATGGCCCGAATTTTAAAAGGAGCCGCGCTTGGAAAGCACGTTCACCCGATCTCCGTTGCGTTTTATCACGAAGCGGGAAATCTCGGTTTGATCGATGAACAGGTGGAACTGTTGCAGGGAGTTCTTTTCGACAAGATGTCCAAATCACCTCTCCACTACGCGATTTTTCAGAGGCTTCTGGGGATGCTGAACGCATTGAGCCTCGACGGATATTGCATTCGGTCAGAAGGGCCAATCACGACAACTGATTCCGAGCCCGAACCTGACCTGGCCGTTTGCAAAGGGAGTGAGAACGACTTTTTCGATTCCCACCCGACAACCGCTGAACTGGTGATTGAGGTCGCGATCAGCTCCTTGGAGATCGACCGCAAAAAGGCCGAGATTTATGCAGCGGCCGGCGTCACGGAATATTGGATCGTGATGCCGAAGACCAAAGCCATCGAGGTGTATACAAAGCCTTCCTCCGACCACTACGAATCCATCAAAACGTTCGAAGGATCGACAACGGTGGCTTCTTTGGTGTTTCCGGAGCTGTCCGTGCAGCTGCCTGATCTCTTTTTGCCGCCGAAGGAGTTAGCGAAATAGAAGCGACTAATTCGGCTTCATCACCAGCCCACCTCCCCCAACATAGGTCGCCAAGTAGGGATGGCTTCCACCTTTCTTCCAAAGTAGGAGGAAAAATGGATGGTCGAAGACCAACTTCCTTGGCTCCCCCTTTCCAAGCTTACCTGGTCCACCAAGAAAACCGGGAGGAACAAGAAACGACCGAGTTTCCATTTCCGCTCCTGATTCATTGAGTTCAAGCTCAACCAACTGCAAGGCCGCATGAAAACGGTGATCATACGGATCTCCAGGCCCACGAAACCCTCCGTTAAGCAATGGGAGAAAATTCGCCTGATTTGCCAGAGCTAAATAGGGAACCAGCAACGTATCATCGCCGTCCAAACGAGATTCAGGCTTCTTGGCATTGCCACCCAATTTCCGAACCAAATCGATCGCTCGGGCTATAGAATCGATCCGAGAATCCATCACCAAGAACATCGATTGATCGGCTTCTTTGAGCCTCAACCTCACTGCGATCAGCTCACCCGGTTCATAGGCAAGAACCCATCCCGCGCCCGCATATTGAGGTTTTAGAGATCCATACGAACCAAAATATCGGACCGACTCCTCGCGACCATCAGTAAACTTAAACGGAGCAGGTCCTGGTGCATACTCGCGAAAAGGAAGCTCGAACTCAACGCTTTGCTTCATCACGGTGAGACAGCAAATTCCTTGCGCCATCGGCACATTCCAATCCTTAGGATTAAGTTTTGGAGTTCCCGGCCCAAAGGCTTGATCGATAATTCGATTTGCGGTTCGCGCGAATTCCGGACCTTTCCCTCCAACGACCGAAATTGAAGTTCCAATTGGTATGGTTGCATTCGCGTCCCACTCGAAAGCATCCAATACTTCTGAGGTTGGGGTCACCAAATCGATCTTCTTCAGATTGAACATCCCGCGAACTTCATCCCAACAACGTTGAAATCCCGGCGTCCAAATGGTAGTTGCTCCTTTCGGCAAAACCTCATCCAGATCCAAGGTCTGCCGAACCATCCTGTCATCTGCGCGTGTAACCGTTATGGACCCAAAATACATCACGATCACCATCCATCGTTTCCAATCTCCCAAGGTCATTCTGCAATGATGACGGATCTTTCGTGGACCGACAAGATCCGATTCAACTTTGGAAACTGCTTGAAACCGCAACCTTCCAACCGGAAAACTGCATCATGAAATTCGGAATCATCGGTGCTGGCATGATTGCCAACTTCCACGCCAAGGCGATCCAGGCAATGGAGGGTGGAGAGTTGCTCTCTGTGTATGGACGGAACGCGGAAAAGGCGGAAGCGACGGCTCAGGAACACGGTGTGAAGGCGTTTAGCGATCTGGATGCGTTTCTCGGCGATCCGGAGTTGGATATCGTGACGATTGCGACGCCGTCCGGCGCGCATCTTGAGCCAGCTGTGGCCGCGGCGAAGGCCGGGAAGCACGTGATTGTGGAGAAACCACTCGAGGTGACTCCCGAGCGGATCGATACGATGCTGGCGGCGGCGAAAGAGACGGGCGTGACGGTTTCGGGAATCTTCAACCGACGCTTTCATCCCGCGATGGAGGCGTTCAAAAAGGCGGTCGATGACGGGCGTTTTGGCAAGCTGACGATGTGTGATGCCTATGTGAAATGGTATCGCGATCAGGCGTATTACGACAGCGGCGCCTGGCGCGGAACCTGGGCACTCGACGGCGGTGGGGCGTTCATGAACCAGGGCATCCACACGATCGATCAGTTGCTCTACCTCGCCGGAGACGTGAAGTGCGTTTCCGCGAGCACCGGCTGCCTCACCCATACCGGCATTGAGGTCGAGGATACTGGGGTCGCGATTCTGGAGTTTGTGAATGGCGCCCGTGGGGTGATTCAGTGCGCGACCTCCTGCTGGTCTTCAACCGGACATCCCGCCGAGGTTCATCTCTGTGGTGAGAAGGGTTCGGTTTTTCTTGCCGACGAACAATTCCGGACCTGGGATTTCAAGGATCCAGCACCTCAGGATGACGAAGTGAAAGCGACGATGATGCAGGGGGCGGAAGTCGCGGGAATGGGAGCGAACGATCCCAACGCGATCAATTTCACCGGACACCAACGCAATTTCGAAGACGTGGTCAGTGCGATTCAGGAAGGACGAGAGCCTTCCGTTTCCGGTCAGGAAGCCCGACGCGCCGTCGCCTTGATTTGCGCCATGTACGAAAGCGCGAAGACGGGTCAGCGAGTCGATCTCTGAGGCTCAGCTACGCTAAAACTTGTAGCCGTAGATTTCGAGATCTCGTTGATGAACCGCATCGACGAGAGCCTTGCTCTCTTCATCAAAGTAGGAGCGGTAATCCCGGTTGCGCTTGCTTTTCCCGGTATGCGGAAGGTCGAGGTCGAGACCGAGGCGATTCTTGATTTCCACCCACCCGTCCTGCAGATTTTCGAAGCGACCGACGAAGTCGAGTTCTTCATCCAACCAGTAATCATGATACGCTTTCTGGAGCGAAGTGATGTTGGCCACGAAGTCGCGAAACGTGCTGTCCGGCATGAGGCGATCCTTGAACTTGCGCATGGAAACCATGCGATCATAGGGGTTCCTCACAAACCCGAACTTAAAGTACTCATCCCAGTATTCCGCATAGCGTTTCCGGGCATGGGAAGCACGCAGGTGCTTGGCTTCCGCGTCAATTTTCCAGAAATCGCGTCCAAACAAGGCCTTCTCCATCGAGGTCATTCCCGTCCGCGGAATGTGGATCCCGATTAACTTTCGCTCGTGACAAATCATCAGTCCTCACACTGGACCTGATTGACGGGCAGATTTCAAGTCTGCGGTCACTTACAAAGATGCGGAGGATGGAGGCTCCACTGGCAGCCTTGAACCCAAAATGCGCCAAACTTGTCTTTGTCGATACCGGGAATCAGTCCGCTTTCCCCAATGGGAGGGTCGAATTTGCGATCGACATAAAGCTCCACATCGGTCGCCTTGATCTTGTTGCCCAGGTCGTAGTGAAGATCCTCGCAGACGCGCACAAACGTCACTTCGATCACGTCTTTGAGTCCGAAACTCTTCTTGATGGAGTCCGTGTAGGAGCCGAGCACCGGATGGGTGAAAACCTCGCGGATTGCGTCGATCCGCGGTTTTGCCTCCGGCCCCAGCTTGCGCCGCTTCCGTTCTGTCAGCTTGACCAGGGGCGTTCCCGGAAAATCGAACAGCTCATCGATCATAAACCCTTTCCGGCTCATCACGAGATTGGCGAAGTACTTGTTGATCGCTCCAACCCAACCCAACAACACGCCGCGGGGATCCTTGAGATAGAGCGAAACTGGGTAATTGCGGGGTTCATCTCCACAGCCGCGCGCATACGGAATGACACAGGCCGCTTCGAGGTAATTCAAATTCCGGGGCAGCACCGGAATGTCAGGAACCGGGCTGACGCCGTGATAGTTGCCGCAAAGAAACAGCACGGGGTGGAAATCCTCGTCCGGCCGAATCGCTTCCGGAATGGATTCATTCGGCATCAACCCTACAAAGTCGGGCAAACACTCTCGAAGCGTTTCCTTATCGACTTCCCGAAGGATGACCCAAGTGTCGAGTTTCCCCTCGTAGTGAAAGTCTTCTTTGACTTCGAATTCGGGCTGCGGGACGCGGAAAAGGGGCGAGGTCTGAAGTTTCATGGATGATTCAAGAGTTCGGGCGAATGTTGGTTGGATGAAAAGTTCGGGCTTGGCTCGGCTGCTTTCGAACGTTGATCGAGAATGCGTCGAGCCATTGGAAAGACAAGCCGATTCAGGGCGGAAGGCGCACAAAGCCCATGCAGGTAGTTCTGCAAATTGCGACTTCGCGAAGCGGTTGCGAGGATGGCTCGATAACCGGCGTGCCCCAGCGTTTCCCACGCCCAACGATTCACCACCCCGGCCCGAACCAAGGGCGTAAACCGGGACTCCGCCACCGCCTCGTAGTCCAACTGATTCAGCAGGCCTTGGGCGGCGAGAAAGCCGGATGTCATCGCATTGCGAACTCCGAATCCCCAGAGCGGATCCTGAAGACCGGCGGCCTCGCCGGCAAAGAACTGGTCACCACCGGAAAAACGCGGAGCCGCGCTGTAGGTCGTGAATCCCCCGGTCGAGTTCCCACCTTCCAGGTCGATTCCGGAAACGCGGCTCAGCTTCGCTTTGGCGATTTCCAACTGTTGTCGAGCCGTCGAAAAATCGGCGAAGAGAATGGAGGCGAGACAGCCATGTCCTCCAGCAATCAGCAAATAGGCGTATCCTTTTGAAGCCGCCGAATTGTCGAGCAAGACATAAGCCTGATCTTCGAGATCGGTCTCAAACACCTCACTCACCGCCAAACCTCGCTTTGGTTTCCCGACCGGCCCCGAAGTCACCAGATTCGCCTCCTCATCCGCAATGGGCTGCTCAAACTGAAGCCGGACTCCTGCCTGCAACGCCTGTCTTTGGAGGCTCTGATCGAGCGAATCCCAAGCCGAACCACGTTGGATCACATAAAAGATGGTCGAATTTCGCCCCATCATGACGCTTCGCTCGCGATCGTCAATGCCGAGAGCTTTCTGGAACGGGCGCGCCATGAAATCGGCCTCAATCCCCCAGTCGCGCAGGTCATCCAGGAAATCCGTCGTTCCCAACCAGTTTTCCACCCCCTGCAGATCCCCATGAAACCGCGCACCACAATCCTTCCGGCTCTCAAACACCTCCACAACAGCACCTTCACGCGCCAGCGCAATGGCAGCCGTCAATCCCGCAGGGCCTGCGCCCTTGATCCGAAAATCCGCCTTCACAGATTGTCCCGGAAATATTTGCGTTTCCAACGGCGAAACAGTTGGGCGGTCTTGGATCCCGGGTAGCGATCGCGCTCGCTGAAGATGACCGCCGGATAACCGGAGATCGCTCGCGACGCCTGTTTGCCTGATGTCACCGTGCTTTCCACCGCCCCCACATTGATCCCGTTATCAATCCAGTCCCCAGCCAAAACCAGGTTGCGGAATCCGGACTCATCGGCGCGCATCCGGCGCTTGCTACTACCCGGAATACTCAGCACATAGCGATCGGCGGGATTGATGTTTGGCCGAAAGTACTGGGAATCAAAGGGCCCCGCACCAAAATCGGCCAAATTGCTCCAATCAAATTTCCCTTCCGCGTCAACCACGTTGGGCCAGAGTTTGTGGGCGTGTTCCTCCAAAAACTTGCGGCCCAGCTCCTTGACCCGCTCCCGTTCCCGCACCGGAACGTGATCGCCTACCATGTCCGGCGCATCGGTCAGGGAGTCGAGCAGATACGCGAGATGGCCAACGCCGGCGGCTGATGGAAGATTCTCCCGCTTCGCCACCTGGTCATAATCCGCCCAGGTGTCGACCGGCCGACGAAATCCGAGCTCAATGAGCGGGTGAACCGATTTCCAGCCCAGCTCGCGAACCGTTTTCGTGACCCAAAGCTGAATGTTGAGCGTCTGGATGGTGCGCAGGGAATCGGGACGCCCTTTCTCCAACATCCAGGCCCATCGCTGGCTCCGCGCCGACAACTCCGTGCAGATGGAAGGAAGCGCACCAACCGGAATCGCGAGAACCACCTGGTCAAAATCCTCGCCACGCTTCAGCGTGATTTGCTTGTCCCAGGACTGCTCCGGCATCCATCCGCTTTCGAGATCAATGTTCTTCTCCGCATGCAGCTGCTTTAACGATTCTGCCTGAGCAGGATCGATCAGATCATACTTGGGCTCGGCCGGCCAACAATTGAGGATTCCTTTCGGATCGGGAATCGGGACCAACGGGTCATAACTTTCGATCGCTGCGCCGTCTTTCAGGTCGACCTGCTGCCGAATCGCAATGGTGCCGATGTTCCTTCCCTCCAATCCCAGATTCTCGACCTTGTGGAAAAACTTGAACTTCACTCCACGCGCTTTGAGCGCCTCATACAGCGGCGTGATCACCGCCTCCCCCATTCCCGCCTGCATCTTCCAAACGAACGCACCGCGGTAATCGAGGAACAATCGCAGCGAAAACCGGACCGCAACGCCGGCGGAGAGTTTTCGCTGACCGTCGTCGTCAGGATTGTAGGCGAGTGGAACGGCGTAAAGCGCTCGCATCAGAGCCGAATCGGTTACCATCTCCGGCGCACCGTATTTCTTGATCCAGTCCGTGAACTCGTGCTGATCCAGACAATCGAAGCCTTTGAGAAAGGCGCCCTCCCTGAGAATTCCACGTGCAATGGCAGTGGCGAACCGAACCTCGATCAGGAAATGGCGGCGCTCGCTATCATCCAAGTTTGCTTCATCCGCGATTTTCTCGCTGTCTTCCTCGATCCGGCCAATCAACCAAAGGATACTGCGTCGCGCACGACGGGTGACGGGCGCATCCGGAAAATTTTTCGCGATGTCATAGGCCAGATCCGCCGCATTTCGCGGGTCGGTAATCACGGCGTCGAGATTCCGGATCACCTTGATCGCGAATCGAACCACGCGGGGGATGAACCGCTCGTCCCGACCAAAAATAATCGAGCTGTCGCTGGCATGCACCGCATCCACCCGGTCTTTCAGCCACGCGAGGAGCAGGAGGAGAAGCGCCCAGATCGTCGGTCCCTTGTCTCCGGCCCGGCTTCGTTTTCCTGGCACGGTCCGAGTATCTTCCGGCATTCCGAAATCCCAGGACTTCCAAACTCCGTCCTTTTCTTCCATGAAGGAGAAGGTCGCTTTGTTTTCCCCACCCAAGGCATTGCGCAGCGGTTGAAACGCGGGATCGCGAACGCCGGTGGGATCCGGGAAACAGGTCGAAAGGGGCTCGTCAGCGCCGCGATTCAGCTCCTGAAAGCAATCGTCCAGCATGTGGAAGGCATTTTCATAGCAGCCTGCCAGGTAGTGAATCCCATGTTCCAGACTGCGATTCATCACCTGACCATCCGGACCGACCTCGTGTGTTCGGCCGCTGGCACACTTCCCACCCAACCTCCATCCCATCTGATAGACGGTGATGTCGTATTGCTTCGGATTCTTGGGATCGCTCAGGTAAAACGCCGATGTCAGCCCGCCAATTCCTCCCCCAAGGATGGCAATTTTCGATTTTGAAGTTGAATCGCTCATGAATATCGTTCTGCGGAAGACCTATCGAAACGAACTACACACGTGCTCCTCACGCGTTGCGCCCAACTGTCTCTCGCAAACTTTTGGGCTGCTGGCAAGCTTTACCAGAGCACGAGGGCCACCGGGGATAGAACCCGGAAGCCCTGCCCGATGTTCTACGTTCTAACCCTGCCAAAATCCTCGATGCCCAATATCCCACGATCCCCCCGATTGTCCCCCAATCCTTCCATCTCCAATACGAGAAACCCGGTGGCAGCCAAAGCTGCCAATGCTGTTGCCCAGCCATAAAATTCTGGTTGTTCACATGGTTCGAAATATGAACTCTGTTTGCGATTTCTCATACCGTTGTACGCGTTATCCCTTTCTAGGAAAGCCGCGCACAAACGTGACAAACAATTTTAAAAAAATCGCAAAACCGGGCTGAAGACGCCCGAAACCTCGTCAATCCGAGGTAAAATCCGGCCCTCGGCTCAGAAATTGATCGTGTGGCTGATCGTAAAGACGTCCCACTGGGACTCGTAGTTCCCATTGAACTGGGGAACGACGTTGGTGCGAATCTCTCGATCCTGGTAGAAGCCCGCCACGTAGGCGAAATCCCAGGAGCCCCGCTTGGTTTGATAGCCCAGGCCAAAAGTCACAATATTGCGATCCGCACCGGGAATCAGCGGAATGTAGGTTTCGTCAGGAATCGGAGTTTGGGTGTAAAGATAGCCGAGACGAAGGGTCAACTTCTCATTCACGCGGTAGTCCAAGCCTGTTCCCACGCTGAAGCTGTCTTCCCAATTCAGCCCAACACTATCAGAAGGCGCAAGGGCTTGATTGACACCAATATCGACCGGCAAATCGTCGTGGGTCGAATTTCCGATGTATTCGAAGTCAAACCCGAGGGTCACGGCTTCGCAAAGATCAACCGCATAGCCGACCCCATAGCTCCAGGGAAATTCCATCTCGGTGTTGTAGTCGCTCCGGTCGGAAAAAAACGGCTCCAGAGGCGCTGGAATATTGGTGATGGTGTAGTCGCCACTCAAATCGGTGGGAATGGACAACCGCCCGGTCGCCGCAATGCGGTGTCCTTCCGCGATTTCATGGGTAATCCCGAAGGTCGCCCCAACTCCCCAACCATCGCCATCAAACTCCTGCACTCCGTTTGGAGTTCCCGGAACTCCCGTCAGCGCCACCCACGGAAAATCCTGCTCCAAATTCAATTGGCTCCACATCACGTTCAGGGCCGCACCAACGGTCGTTTTTTCGCTGATTTGATAGGAAATTGCCGGGCTCAAATCCAACGTGACCAGAGATGCCTCATGAGGCAACGCGAACTCAAAGACGCCATCCCGCTTCCAACGCATGTCGACACCGTAGGGCGCGCTGGCGCTGAATCCCCAGGAAAAGGGAGAATCGCCAATCGGCCCACCCAGGTAAAGACCACCCGTGTATTTCAGGGGATCGCCCATTTCCTCGCTGGTTCCAACGAGTGACTGAAAATCAACCTCACCATACCAAACTGACGCGCCAACCAACACCTGAGTGCCATCCAGAAAGCTGAGATTCGCCGGATTAAAACGCGTCGCGGTGGGGTCATCAACAGTCGCGAACTTGGCTCCCATTTTTCCGGACACTGCAGCGGAATCCGGTAGCGATCGGAGTCCTTCCTGGGCCCGGCCAGATTGAACGAAAACGGAAAAGAGCGTTGTCGCCAGCAAAACAACTGCCCGCGAACGAATTGAAGAAATGATCATTGTGCGTGTGCCTCTAGGTGAATGAAGGCTTTGCCTTCACGGTTTAAGGCATTGTTCCTGTCAACAAATGACGCCGACGGCAAGGAAAAAGTGTCGAGCGACGAGTTGAACGGACCTTTGCATGGGTTTTTTGGCAATAAACCGGACTCCCAACCTGCCAGCGCTCGATTCTGAAGACCCGAAATTCGCTCGACCAACCCGCGAGGCTCTGGGAAACTTGAGTGATGGGCCAGTTCCAGGAAATCACCCAACACGCGATCTCCAACGCCAGCTACCTGCAAATCTTTCTGGGGATTTACATCACGTTTGGGTTGTTCTATTTCGGGTTGGCATTTCTCACCTTGCGCTTCACGCGCGATTGGCTTCCCAAAGCTGGAATTGGGCGTCTCATCGACGGTCGGCCCCTCAAGCCGGGCCAGATGAAACGCGAGATGAAGAACTCCCTCGTTTCCATCGGTATTTTCGCCCTGTACGGAGTGCTGACCATCGCGTTGGAACGGAAGGAGTGGCTTGTGATTCAGTGGGAATTCGGATTTTGGGACTTTGTGATCGACCTCCTCGTGATTGCGCTCTGGAACGAACTGCATTTTTACGCGTGCCATGCGTTGCTTCATCGCAAGTGGCTCTATCGGAGGATCCATCGGGAACACCACCGATCGGCCATCCCCACGCCTTTTTCGACGTTCAGCTTCCATTGGATCGAAGCCGTCATGTTAAGCAGTGTGATGATTCTGCTGATGCCGTTCCGGCATTTGAACATCGGCGTGATCCTCTTTTTTCCCGTCGCAAGCCTGATCTACAACAACATCGGTCACATGAACTACGCGGTGTTTCCACAGCATCGGTTAGGAAGCTTTTTTTCCTCCTGCCGCCGTCACACCATGCATCACACCCGAATCCGGGGAAACTACGGGTTCGTGTTGCCGTGGTTCGATTTTCTTTTCAAAACCCGAGCGCGCAACGTGGACTACGACGCACCTCTCGAAGACCTGCCCGAAGCTTAAAGCGCGCGCCGCGGCGGCCGGGAAGCACTACAACCAAGCACTTCCCGACCACCCACCTCGCGCGAGAGATGGCCCGTACACCTCTCATCCACTCGACCTTCACAGGTCGTTTCGTTCTACCTTCTGACCTCCCAAATCCGCATCAAGGTTGCCCTCCCTGATTCGAACTCAGTCGATCGCCCCAAGTCGGCGATCTCATTCGTTTCTTGGGGAGAAGTCCTCGAAAGTGACACCCCAAAATGAAAAAAATTTCAGGAATGTGCTGAATTCCTTGCTAATGGTGCTGGTCGATTGGATAGATGCCCTAGTTGAAGATGATGTCATGAATCAGGAAGGAAACGCAGCATTTCCAACCACCGCGTGGAGCACGGTTCTTCGTGCCAAAAAAGGAAGCGAGGCCGACTTCGAAACTTTGTGCAAACGCTATTGGTATCCCCTTTATGCCTTTGCCAGGCGCTCTGGAAAGTCCCCCGAGGAAGCGGAAGACCTAACGCAAGGCTTTATCTTCAAGCTGATGCAGCGCAATTGGCTTGAGCAGGTCAATCCAGACGACTGCAAGCTCCGAACCTTTCTCCTGACGCGGCTCAAATCCTACATGAGGGATGAGTGGAAGAAGCAGACCGCCCAAAAACGCGGTGGTGTCGAAGCCCTCCCCAAACTCGATTACGAGTCCGCAGAGCGCTTTTACTCCTCTGAAATGTCCGACAAACTCAGCGCCGATCGTGTCTATCTGCGGTCTTGGGCCTCGGAAATGCTTCGAAGAACGCATCGCACGCTTCGCAATTACTACGCCAAGAAAAACCAGGCCAAGGAATTCGAAACGCTCTATCCCTACATTCCGAAAGACGAGAAGCTCAAACCTTATTCCGAGGTCGCCGCAGAACTCGGGACCACCGAGGATTGGGTGAAAACCAACGTTAGCCGGATGCGAAAGCGCTATCGCATGGTTCTGGAAAGCGAAGTTCGTGAAACGTTGGCCAGCGCCTCGGAGTTGGAAGAGGAACTCGCCAGCCTGATGACGGCTTTCAGCAGTTAGCGCATAACCTGAAAACTAACCCGACCTCGAATCGGTTTGGGATCGAGAGATAGCCCCTTCGCTTCGCGGCATGGATTGGTGATTGTGAATCTTCTGCCCGATCTCACCGTTGCGTCTTCAGACACGAAGCTCGCAAAGCCTGCCCACAGCCCCTAACGACTACCCTTAGACTGGAAGAACCAGATAAACGCTATCGTTCTCCGTCTGGAAAACAGCTTGGTTGCACTTCAACATCTCCACCGTCGACGTGGGAGCTGTGTTGTTGAAAACGCGAACTTCGACCACCGCGAGTCTCGGACAATTCGACAACTCGACCGGTAAACTCCCCAATCGCGGATCCCTTCCATCGGTTTGAAACGTGCTCATCTGAAGTGCGCCGCCGTTCTCGGCACATTTCATCGATTGTACCATCAAATTCGTAATGATTTCCGTCACTTCTTCCTCCGGGGTGGCAACCAATGGTAGATCCAGAGACAGCGCAGTTCGGAGGTTGATGCCCGCGCATCGTAGGTGGAAGTGCAACCGCTTCAGGCACTTCTTGACCACTTCGGTCAAATCCGTCTCCCCTTGGCTGCCTCGTGTTGTGGGCCGCTCAACTTCGTGGTTATCTGCATATTCTGCGGAACCACCCACCACTGAATCACTTTGCTCGATCATTCTCTCTCGCTTTCTGTTCACTACGAGGACAGGCGATGACGAAGGTGACACAACTCCGCGAAAAAAAAGAAACCCCACCCGCTGTGACGAGTGAGGTTCAGAAAATTGAAATCAATCTTCATAAGCCGAATTTTGTCCCGCCCGAAAGCGGTGACGGCCATTTATCTAATCACTCCGAAGAGCAATTCCCGCCCGAAGGCAGGTGCGACTATTACCCGGGTTTATCCACCGTAAGGTGACCGAACTGGCAGCTCGTTCGCCCTGTTATGTCTTGCACCGCACGGGGTTTACCTTGCCTCCCCGGTTACCCGAAGGAGCGGTGAGCTCTTACCTCGCCATTTCACCCTTACCCGCACCCGAAAGCACAGGCGGTATCTTTTCTGCGGCACTTTCCGTCGATCCCGCATTATACGGAACCTCCCTGGTTTTCACCAGGCATGCTGCCATGTGGTGTTCGGACTTTCCTCTCGCCAAAAACCGAAATTTCTGACGAGCGACCGTCTCGGATTGATTTCCCCTCAGGTTAATCGCTGCAAAAAAATTCGCAACATTCACTTTTGGCGTGACTCGGATTTTCAAATCCGATACCCTGCAGCCAGCCTGACACGTCTCTTACCCTCAAACACACAATCTATGAAAATCCTACGCCACTCCCCCGAGTGGATGCGGGCGGTCGCGAAGGCATCGGATGGAAAAACGACCAACTGGTTGTCAGTCGTCGTTCTCTATGATGACGCCCAACTCGCCCATGCCGCATCGCGAAAATGCCGCGAAATTGAAAAAAACGTCGATCACGCCAAGATCTACGCCATTCGGACGATCAACCTGAACACCCTACCGGGCAGCGAAGGCTCTCAGATGGCCAGCGCGGAAGCCGCAACCGCCGATCTCGTGTTCGTTTGCCTTAAAACTGATCACGAACTCTCCCGCTGGACCCAGCTCTGGATGCGGGAATGGGCCTCCAAACGACAGCAGAACGCTGGCGCGTTAATCCATTTCTGCCATCAAGAACATTGCGATGATTGGAGAACGACTCTCGTCCGCGAGTTTCTCGGAACGGTCGCATCCCTGGGGCACATGGAACTTGTCGAAGCCGGCACTGAGCAAAACACACCGACCTATTCCGGACTGAATTAGTGCCTTTTGCCGGCACTACCCAGTACGCTTCGCGGTTTTTCCAGCCGGTTCGTTTCCAGACGATCCTCTGAGTGGGGCTCAGGCAGCCAAATTTAGCCAACGGCTTCGAGCGTCCGCTTCAGCGTCCCCGTCAACTCATCGGCTGCCGCCGCCGAGAGCGGAGCTTTCGTCACCATACTGAGGCAAACCGGGCCGTAGCGCGTTTCACAGCCGAGCACGCAAAGCCACTGTTCCGATCCCATCGGTAAGTAAACTCCCGAACTGGCTCCTTCTCCGCCAACTTTCGGCCCAACGTTCTCGAGCACTTTCATGAGCTGGAGAGCCGACCCCACAAACGAAGCTTCCTGCTGCTTCTCGTCTTCCATCAGGGAATAACCCTGACCATCGGTGATTTGAAACCGGGTGCATTCGGTCACTTGATGAACCCAATCACCATAGGCCTGCAGTCGAATGCGAAGCGATCCTTGAGGCAGCAACAGAACCTGGTCGAGATTCTCGGCAACTTCCTCATCCTCAGCCGATTCCGGCTCTCCTTCGACGATCTGCTCAACTTCTTCTTCCTCTTCCGGTAAAACGGCCTCCACGGGTGGCTCGGGAACCGAACTTGGCGGCTGGGGAAGATTTTCCGAAACGGGAATCTCTTCCGCTTCTTCTTCGATCGCCTCCGGATCGGACTCGGCCTTCAAGAAGGGCTCTGTATCTTCGGCTTCCGGAAGGGAACTACGTCCCAAGCGCCGAATATGGGCCAGCGTTTCGTCCGCTCGCACCTTGCTCTGCATCGAAATCACTTTGGGCGGTGGAATATCGTCTTCGTCTTCGACAATCTGCTCATCCTCTCCCGAATCCGGCTCCACAATGGCTTCCGGCTGATCTGGCTCTTCAGAAGGGGGAGCCAGATCCTCCTCAACAGGTGCCTTTTCC
The DNA here is from genome assembly GCA_963977015.1 of uncultured bacterium. Classification (GTDB taxonomy): domain Bacteria; phylum Verrucomicrobiota; class Verrucomicrobiia; order Verrucomicrobiales; family DEV007; genus JBCDHN01. Next base: position 98,262 of record CAXBMO010000016.1, read on the forward strand.
GTGAAGATAGCTTCCGATTCAACGATCTTGTCTTCCGCAACCTCCTGTTTTTGAGGCACTTCCAACTCATCCAAGCTGGGAAACGAACTCAACCCGTCGGATTGAACCTTCTCCCAAGCCAACGGAATGTCGGGCACCAGTGAAACTGGCGCGTCGTCCAAAGAAGAACCTGCCTGAGGGGAGCGAAGCGGCGGAAGTTGCGGAGGTTGCCCGGAATCTTTTGCCTTTTCGTCGGGCATCAATTGCTCGACCAGCTTCGCGATCTCGCTGAGATCAATCCATGAGTCGGATGAGTCGTGGGGTGGCATCTTCGTCTTCTGAGGTATCAAGGTTCATGCGTCCCTCCAATTCGGCCGCCAATTGCTCGAAAATCAGCGCCAAGGGCGTCGGGTTCTTCTGCAACAAGCCTAGGGGAACGCCGTAATCGCTGGCCCGGAGGAACATGGGGTCGCGCGGAATGGTCGTATCGAGCATCAACTCGCCGGGCAGCATCTGGCGCATTTTTCGCAAAACATCAAGGCTGGTCGGATCGTCCCGCTGCACCATGGTCGCCAAAATTCCGGCAACCTTGATCGGAGGATCCTTCTTCGATAACTCCGCCATGCGTTGCAGAACCTGTGGCAAACTCCGCATCGCAAGCGGCTCCGCCTGCTCGGGAATCATCACGTAGTCCGCCACGCTCAACAAATCGCTGGTCACACTGTGTGTTCCCGCCGGGGTATCGATCACGATAATCTCGAAATCCATCAGGTTGATTTGCGAGAACAAGGTCTCGACCTGAGCGCGGCGGGCGTCCGGATCAACGGCAATCGGCGTCTTCAAAAACCGCTCGTAGTCTCCCGCCGTCAAAATCTGGAACTCGGGCAACCGAGTCTTGATCATGAGTTCTTCCAGGCTATCACCGACCATGGCATCAAAAAACCCACGGTTGGAGTTGGCTTTGTCCGTCACGGAAAGGCCCACGGATCCCTGGGGATCACAATCAAGTAGCAAAACCCGCCAGCCGCGTCGTGCCAGGCTGTAAGCAAGGTTCACGGCGACCGTGGTTTTCCCCACGCCTCCTTTTTGGCTAGATATACAAAGCTTCGTCACGCAGGTTCGACTATTAGCGAATCCTAACAGGTTGCAAGGCCGAGAATTTGAGGAAAGGCGGATTTCTTCGATCAAATCTGCGACACCCTGACGCTCAGCCAAATCGAGCACGTTCACGCGCCCTGACACCGATTCGATCCCTGACCATCAATGGAGCGTAACCGGTGTTCCAATCGCCGATTCGTAGACCTGATGGAGGAGAAACGTCTGTTGTGCACCCAGTTTCTGGCCGATCTGCGCGATGGCATAGAGGGCGAGTGCCGCCGCCAAAAACCCTCCAAAAATCCAGAACCCCCATGGTCTGGAACCAATGGACCACTGGCAAAACGCAAAAATCCCCGAAACGAAGCCGAGGAACCCGACGATGATGTAGCCGTAGAGAAACAGGGCCCAGACGTTCGCGTTGGGCCCGTAGACGCCGCGAATCAGCGTTTCGCCTTCGCCGGTGGATTCCAGATTCAAATGAAGTCTGGGTGACCAGAAATGTTGATCCTGCTCGGGAATCCGAAGGCAGAGAAACCCGGAGAACCGTTTGAGCTCACATCGATCGCTCTGCTCCGCAATGCTGGTTTGGATCTGCTCTTCGACTTCGTCGGGCTTCAAGGCCACCACTTGGCGGAATTGGAGCCTGATCTTGAAACTGCTCATCGCTCCTACCAGTTTGCGTCGCTGCCGAAGAAGCTGTCAATCCTGAAGGTTTGCATCGTTACTTTGGGTGCGGGCGTTTCAATCTCGTAATGGAGAATGTTGCCGGAAAACCGGTTCGGCGTCTCGTAGTCACCAACCGGATCCTTGAAATCTTCGTTCAGGTAGAGACCGATCGCGGGTTGGTTCGTGAGGAGCCCGGATGATGGAGCTGTCGCCACCGTGACGCCATTGACGGCCACCGACAGTTGCTCAGCGTTCAAGGCAGCGGAGATCGTGACCTTTCCGGAGACTGGCATCCGCGCTTGCACCGAAAAGAGTTCGCCTTCGTTCCGGACCGAAAAAACCGGGCACCCATCGACAAAATGCACCGCATACCCAAAGGCAAATCCCCCATGAGAAAGCGCAACGCCGGACGGTCTCGGATGATCAATCGTCACCGAAACAGTGAATTCCCGGCCCTGAACTTGAGGTGGGTTCGGAATCCCTTGGGACGGCACCTTCTTCGGGTAAACGCCGACTCTCGCAGCCCAGTCATCCCACTTTTGGGCAAGCGCTTTCACGATCCCCGGATTGCTCGCCGCAAGGTTCGTCGTTTCCGTTCGATCCTTGACCATGTTGTAGAGTTCCCACTTGGTTGGATCAACGCCTTGATTGGCGGCAACTCCTCGCCCCACCAGTTTCCAACCGGCATCGCGAACAAACGCGTTGTTTTCGTGCTCGATGAAGAGGGGAGCCTTGCGTTTCAGGGGCTTCGCGCCAAATGCAGGCCGCAGGGAAACTCCGTCCAACGCGGGTAGGTCGTTCCCATGAAACGTCTTCGGATACCTGGCGCCGGCAACATCCAGAATGGTCGGCATCACATCGATCAACTGACCCGGCTCCGCATACCAATCCTCGTGCCTGGCGATCTTGGCCGGCCAATGCATGAAAAACGGTGTCGCCGCACCTCCCTCGTGAGCAAAATGCTTGTAGAGCCGAAACGGCGTACTGCCCGCGTTCGCCCAGGCTTCGCCGTAGCTGTTCGCACTTTCCTGGTTTCGCTTCTCAATGTCGTAAAAATTTCCGCGCCCCAACTTTCCGCCCTCCTGACACGCGCCGTTGTCCGACAGAAAAAGTATCAGGGTATTGTCAAACATTCCGGCCTCTTTCAGGAACCCAACCAACTTCCCAACATTCTGGTCAACGCGGTCAATCATCGCGGCATAGACCGCCATCTTCAGATCCATCTCGTCCTGCTTTTTCTCATCCAGCGACTCCCAATCCGGAATGCCCGGCGTTCTCGGCGAAAGCTCCCATTCAGGCTTGATCAATCCCAGTTCAATCTGCTTTTGATAGCGGGCCTTGCGCAACGCATCCCAACCCGCTTTGTACTTCCCGCGATACTTCGCAATGTCATCCTCGAATGCCTGCAACGGCCAATGCGGTGCGGTGTAGGCCAGGTACAGAAACGAGGGCCGCTTCCTCCCTGCCTGCTCTTCTTTCAGAAAGCGGATCGCATGATCAGTAAAGGCATCCGTGGTGTAGAATGCCTCCTCCGTTGTGCTTTCCGGCTTCTCGACATGCTCGTTACCCGAGGTCATTCCCCGAGGGGCTTCGGGATGAAAAAACCGGGTCGCACCGGAGATGCAGCCGTAGAATTTTTCGAATCCGCGCTGCATGGGCCAACGGTCCTGATCGTTGTATCCCAAGTGCCACTTCCCGGCCATCAAGGTCGCATAACCGCTTTCCTTCAGCACCTCACCGATGGTGACGCATTGCTTGTTGATATAGCCCTGGTAGGCAGGCGGTTCACTTTTGCCCCGCTCCTTTCCCGGCGGTTGCGTCATCCAGCCAATCCCGGTTTGGTGCGGGTGCAGCCCCGTCATCAACGTGGCCCGGGTCGGGCAACAGCGACCGCTGTTGTAAAACTGGGAGAATCGAACTCCACCATGGGCGAGGCGATCCAAGTGGGGCGTCTCGATCTCACTTCCGTGGTAACCAAGATCAGAGAATCCCATGTCATCGACCATGATCAAAATGACGTGAGGACGTTCGGCGGCCACGGCGTTGGCCAGGATCCCGAACCAGAGCGCCAGCAGGAGAAAAGGAGGGGTTTTCATGATCCTACCCATACGAAACCTCAAACTCGGGTTCTAGGGGAATTCCTGCCGATTTTTGGCAAAACCTGACCATCCGAACTCCCTCGAACGATTTCTGATCGGGATGACCGACGAATTGCGTGAACTCGCCGGGAATCAGTTTTCTACCGGAACCGCCGCCCGTTGAAGCTGCAGTTGGTCAAGCTCCGTTTGGTGCCGGCGACTCAAGAAAACGACCGCAAACACCGCCCCGACAAGCGCGAGAAACATGTCCCACTGCGTATCCCAGATATCTCCCTGCATCCCGAGGAACTGATCCGCCGTCTCATCTCCGGTCGAAATCGCGACCCACCATTCCAGAATCTCATAAAAGGCGCTGAAGGCGAGACAGGAGGCGATCACAAAACTCCATAACCAGGGACCTCGCCGCAGTGGCGTGTGGCGGACCACCAGTTCCCGAATCAAGATGGCCGGGAAAAAGCCCTGGGCCAAATGACCAATGCGATCATAGGGATTGCGTTCCCAGCCAAGCCATTCCTGCAAGGTAAAGCCCAGCGGAACACGGGCATAGGTATAATGGCCACCCACCACGAGAATCAGCCCGTGAACAAACAGCAGCCGATAGGTAAGTGGAGTCAGAGGAAACCTCCGATAGGTCAGAAAAAGCACGAGCACCCCAACCAGCACGGGGGAGGTCTCCAGGAACCAGATAAGCTGACCGTACGGTTGAATCCCTGAAATCGCGAATGCGATCAGGCTCGCCGTGAGCAAAATCAGGGGTTCGTTGCGGTGGGGGGCTTTTTTCGACACGTGTTTCTTTTAAGGTCAGGTGTTTTCCGGCACTTGCAATCCCTCCCACTTGCTCCGTCCCGAACCCCGATCACTTGAGGTGACGATCCAGAAAATTGGCCGAGTGATTCACGCAAACGTCGAACCGTTCCTGACCGCTGATGAATCCATGCGGCGCCCCTGGAATCATCGTAAAGCTGCCTTCAACTCCTACTCCCGCTTTTTGCTGTAACGGCGGGACGTTGGCCCGGAAGGTCCACCGGCACCGGCAGGAGCACGCTTGCGAACCTGGGCCTCACGTCCCGGCTCATCGGAATTCGACCGGATCAACGGGGGAAGAAAGCTCGTCCGTGTCGAACTTGTGCCCGAGCTCAGTTCCGATTTTGCAATCGCCTGATTCCCATCCGCATCCACCGAACTCACCAATTCCTGAAATCGCTTGGTATGGTAGGCGATGAACTCGCTTTGCGTGATTTCACCATTTTGATCGGCATCCACCCGATCAAAGGTGGATGAGAGGCTTTCCTGGGCTTGTGATGGAACCATGAGGCCAACGACCAGGAGCAATAGAGTTGAGAGGGAGCATTTCATGTCGGGGGAGATTATGACCAGAGTTGGGCAAAATGCTAGAACCGATTTTTGGACAGATTTCGGCCCCCGACATTCGCCTCACCGTCCAGAAATCACTTGGCTTTGCCGCGATTCTACGCGTTGGAGTGAATTCACCCATGATGAAACCTCTTCTCTTTTTTATCGCCCTACTTCTCACTGCGCCCCACCTCTTTTCGGAGGACGATTACCCGCTCCGCGACGCCGTGGAATGCCATCCCCGCAGCGGTCTCCCCAATGTGTTGGCAAAGCTGGAAGCCGGCGAGCCGGTAAAGGTTGCCTATCTCGGCGGGAGCATCACCGCCGCAGCAGGTTGGCGCGTCGGTTCACGAACCTGGCTCCAGGAACAGTATCCGGATGCTGAAATCAGTGAGATTCATGCTGCCATCGGTGGAACGGGCTCGGATCTCGGCGTTTTTCGCCTCGGACTGGACGTTCTTCGTCACCAGCCGGATCTGCTCTTCGTCGAATTTGCCGTCAATGATGGAGGTGCCCCTCCCGCGCGGATTCACAAGGCGATGGAAGGAATCGTCCGCCAAACCTGGAAGGCGAATCCGGACATCGACATCTGCTACGTTTACACGTTGACCGACAAAATGCTCCCAGATCTGCATGCCGGAAAGATGCCGCGGGCAGCAAGTGCCATGGAGGCTCTCGCGGATCACTATCAGATTCCCTCCATCCATTTTGGAGTGGAAGTGGCGAAGCTTGAAGCGGCCGGAGAACTCGTTTTCAAAGCGCCCAAGCCCGAGGATCTCGAGACGGCAAAACCGATGGTTTTTTCATCCGACGGGGTCCATCCCCATGCCCAAACCGGTCACAAACTTTACACCGAAGCGATCGCAAGATCCTGGCCCGCCATTCAGAAAGCCAACTCTGATCCCAAGCCCCATCCTCTGCCAAACCCGTTCCGCGAGGACAACTGGGAACGCGCAACCCAGGTTCCCATTACTCCCGCGATGCTAAGCGGAAACTGGGAAAAACTCGATCCCGAGCACACCCTCGCCAAGCGCTTTGCCCGCAACATGCCGACCATCTATCAGGCCAAGGAAGCGGGCGCCTCGCTCACCTTTTCCTTCAACGGCACCACTGCGGCGGTCTTCGATCTTCTCGGTCCGGATGGATGCGAAGTTTCCGTTCAGGTTGATGACGAGACACCTGCCATGAAGAAACGGATCGATGGCTATTGCACCTATCACCGGATGAGCAAACTCAACGTTGCCAGCGAATTGGAGGAAGCTACTCACGCCATTACCGTGACCGTAACGCCTACCGCGCTCGACAAGCGCTCGATCCTTTTTGAGAAAAATCGAGAGACCTACGACAAGAATCCTGACAGATACGCCGACCACACGTGGTATGCAGCGTCGCTTCTGATTCTGGGTGAGCTGATCGAGTAAACGCCCGGTTAACCACCGTCCGCAAATTCCCGTTCACGCTCGGGGATCAGCCGTCGGCATCCCCTACCTCCGAGTCCGAGGTTTCGCTTCCGGGTAAGCCGCCAGCTTCGCCCGCAGTTCCTGAACCACTTCCGGCAACTGCGCGGCCAGGTTCGCGGTTTCAACGGAGCCGTTCTCGTAGTCATAGAGCTCAATCTCGGCACTTGCCGGGTCCGCTCCGGGCGCTTTCCATTCCACCAACCGGTAGCGCTCCGTGCGAATCGCCCGGCCCAACTTCCGTTTTGGGTAGGCATGAAACGCGTGATCGCGCACCCGTGCCTCAGGATTTTTCAAGACCGGAACCAACGAAACGCCGTCGATTGGCTGCGGGCCTTTCGGCGCGGGCAAACCTGCAAGCTCAGCCACGGTCGGAAAAAGATCGACACTCTCGGCAGGTTGATTGGTATGGGAACCCGGTTTGGTCACTCCGGGCGCCGTGATCAAAATCGGGATGCGGGTCGCTTGCTCATAGTTCGTGTGCTTGGTCCAGATTCCCAAGTCACCGAGATGAAAGCCATGGTCGCCCCACAACACCACGATCGTATTCTCCGACAACCCCAACCGATCCAGCTCAGCCATCACCTTGCCGATTTGGGCGTCCACGAAACTGGTGCTGGCATAATAGCCATGAATGAGTTTGCGCTTCAATTCCTCGCTGAATTCGCCATTCACCGGCACCGGCTCGTACGCGGCGATCTCCCCTCCCCGCTTGTGCGCCACGGTTGGCGAATCCTGCGGCACCTCTTCGATCGACGGCAGCGGCAACTCGTCCGGATGATAGAGATCCCAATATTTTTTCGGCGCACTGAACGGCAAATGGGGGCGAACAAACCCCGCCGTGATCAAAAACGGGGTTCCCTCTTTCTCCCGGAGTTCCCGGGCTGCCTGCAATCGCGCCACCGTTTCCGCCGCCACTCTTCCATCGGCATACTCTTCATCCTCAGCCTCGGGAGATTCAAACGCGGCCCCGCGCGGCAGGGATTTGATCTCTCCAAGGCGCTGGTTGGTGAACAACGCCTCTTCGCGAGTCAACTTTCCCCCATCCGTGCTGGCGGGATCCAGATACTCAATCACCAGGTCCTTGAAATGCGGCACGCTGAAGGACTCCGGATCGCCTTCATTGCCGTGCCCGATATGGAAGACTTTGCCGAGCGATTCCGTTCGGTAACCATGGTTGGCGAAATGCTGCGGCATCGTCACCGCGTCCGGCAAAACGTTCCGCAGCTTGCTGCCAAGTCCATAGAGCCCGGTCGAGGTCGAATGCGATCCCAACATCAAGGTAAATCGTGAAGGAGCACACACCGCCTGATTGCAGAACGCGAGATCGAAGCGCATGCCTCGCTCCGCCAACGCATCGAGGTGCGGCGTCTTCGCCACGGGATCCCCATAACACCCCAACGAAGGCTTGAGATCGTCCACCAGCAGGAGGAGCACATTCGGTCGCTCGGCAAAGAGCGGTGGCGCGAGCAGAACGAGGAGAAGCAGACAACAACAATGGGGTTTGGTCATGGCAAGGCCCAGCATTCACAAAGTTCGCTCAAAAGAAAAGCCTGATTGAACTTTCCTCCTTGTGCATTGCGGCATTGCACCAACCATACAATCAACCCCGCATTCATGACCAACGAACAAGCCATTCAGGAAAACCTCGAAGGATGGGAGAACGTCGCCCACCTTCATGCGCAAGGCTCCGGAGCCGCGTTCTATCGCATCGAGCAATGGCTTGCCGGTGAGTGTAAACTGGGAGACTGGGAAGTGGAAGAGATCGGTGAGATTGAAGGCCGGAGCCTGCTTCATTTGCAATGCCACATTGGGACCGACACGCTGAGTTGGGCAAGACGCGGCGCCAAGGTCACCGGACTCGATTTTTCGTCCAAGGCGATTCAGGAGGCGGAACGTTTTGCTGGCTTGTTGGGAATCGACAGCGCCCGCTTTGTGATTTCCTCCGTCGAGAACGCGGTCAACACTCTCAACGGCGAGACCTTCGACATTCTCTACACCGGTCGCGGCGCACTCTGTTGGTTACCCGATCTCAACGAGTGGGCTGCTGTTTGTCGTCAACTGGTCAAGGACGGCGGCGTACTCTATCTGGAGGAGGTTCATCCCACCCTCAGCTTGCTCGATTGTATCGAGGTCGATGGAAAGAAGATCCTGGCCCCAAAATATGATCCCTTTCATCAAGGACCGGTCTCTGAAACCTGCGAAGGTTCCTACGCCGACCGCGACGCGAAGACGGGCCCGATCATCACGCATTGCTGGGAGTTTCGCTTCGACACCCTCATCAACGCACTGGTTCAGAACGGCTTCCGGATCGATTTCCTTCACGAACGTCCCCAATGTTTCTACAAGCCGCGGGACGACGAAATGTTCGTGGCGGTCGATGAACGCTATTGGCGATTGGCCGACGACCAGGTGCCCATCCCCATGTCCTTTACGTTGCGGGCGATTGCGGACTGACAACTCCGCGCCCGCCGAGTCGAGGATCTCTCGTTGCTGCCTATTTGGTTCGAAAGGCTTCACTGGAGACGACGATTTCTACCAGCTTTCGCAAACGGTAATCGTTCTCGGCAAACTCGTGACGTATTCCCTCGATCTCCGGTTCATCGGTGAGTTCCAGCGTCCGGCCCACCGCATAACTCAAGAGCTTGGAAACCAAGGCGTGAGCAAACTGATCTTTCCGTTCCGTCAGAAGAAAGGCTCGCAGTTCTTCGACGCCCTTTACCTCATGACCACCGGGCAGCACATCCATCGCCACCACCGGATTCGAGACAAACTTTTTGCCCGCCTTCCGCCGAATCGTCTCTCGATAGAGCCCGACCGCATCAAAATGTTCCAACGCGATCCCCCAGGGATCGATCCCGCGATGGCAATCGACACAACCGGGCTCGTCACGGTGAGCGGCGAGTTGTTCACGAACCGTCAACTTCGCGAAATCCGGGTTCTCCGCGTCCAGACTCGGCACATCGGGCGGAGGTGGCGCCGGTGGATCGTGAAGCAGACGTTCCCGAATCCAGACCGCCCGTTTGATGGGATGAGAGTCTTCCCCGGTCGACGCTCCCAGCAACGTGCTCGCCTGAGTCAACAATCCCCCTCGCCGCGAATCGGATGCCAGCACCACTTTCTCAAACGCCGTGGTTCGCGGGCCATTCTCAAGGCCGTAGTGACGAGCGAGCGGTTCATTTGCCATGACGAAGTCCGAGTCCAGAAACAAAAGCGCTGACAAATTCTGTTCCAGAATTTCCGCGAAGAACGCCTCGGTTTCCTGACGCATCCACGGCTTCAGCGCAGGATCGAAATCCGGGTAATATTCGGGATTGATCGCCACCCGATCCAACTGGTCCAGATCCAGCCATTGACCGGTAAACTGCTTCACGAAGCGACGCGATTTCGGACTCTGCAACATCCGCTCAACCTCGGCCGAAAGCGTCGCCGGATCGCTCAGGGTTCCCGCCTTCGCCAACTCAAAGAGCCGGTCGTCCGGCATCGAACTCCACAGAAAATAGGAAAGCCGCGAAGCCAGTTCATATTCGTTCAAGGGTCGCTTTTCGTCCGACGAACCCGGTTCCACCAGAAACAGAAACTCGGGCGAGATCAATGCCATCGCCAACGTCTCTCGCGCCGCTTCTTCGAAGGTCTCAAAGGTGGGGCGAACTTTGGCGAAGTAACGTTGCAGATTCTTCACCTCCACTTCGGTTGGCGGCCGACGAAACGCCCGCGCGAGAAACTGCTCCAGAACTTCCCTCATATAAACCAACTCCCCTTCTTCCCGGGTCGCCGAGTCAGGCAAAATCTGCCGGTGATGGTTCGGCGGCCAGGCCTCGAAAATCGGCGACTTGAACTCGACGGACTCGACCACAATTTGCGGGAAATCGGGATCGGCTTCGTAAATGGTTTTCCTGGACTTCTTCTTCGGGTTCTTGGGATTGACCGTTTCAATCGTCATCGCCTCCTTCACGTTCTTCCCATCGTGATAAGCATTGGAAACCCAGATCAACAGTCCCGGGTACTTGCTCTGAACACGGCTCTGCAGCGGGAACTCTTCAAGGCGGCCGCGAAGCACGTACTCCCTGGACTCAGGCGCCACATCAATCCTGGCAACTTCCCGCGACGGTCGCTGCGTGTCGGCACGATAACCCAGATCCACTTTCATCACCGGATAAGCCGAGTCCTGCGTCGGCAGCTTCGCGTGAGCTCGGACCCGAATTTCAAACTCGCCTTCTTCCGGAAAATCGGGAACGCGGGAGACAAACACACCGCTGCGGGCAAGTTGATTCGTGAAGTTCCCCCTACCCTTGTCCGCATCGCTCTTCTCCGTGAGGTGAACAACGGGCTCGGGCTCGGGACCCAACACGATCGCCCGGCTCAGGGCATTGCGCGCCGTGGCAAGAAAGTGTTCCAGTTGCATCGCCGACATCCCCAACGAAGCGCCGTTGTTCTGAAATCCATCCGGGCTCAAGGGATCACTCGGCAGATTTCGGACGTAGTTGAGATCCAGCCTCAGCAGATCCTGCATCGTGTTCTGATATTCCACTCGGTTCAGCCGCCGAATCACCACCCGACCTCCACTTGACTGCTTCGCCGCAATCGCGCGTTGCAACTCATCATTGATCCAATCGCTCAACACCTTGCGCTCGGCATCGGACGGCTGAGCTTCGTCGTCAGGCGGCATCTCTCCGAGTTGCAGGGCGTTCAACGCGTCGTGCCAGGTTTCGGCCGCCGCGGAATCGGCTAGCATGTCCGTCGAAAGCGTGTCGAATCGCACCTTGCCCTTTTCCCGGTCCGGTCCGTGACAACGGATGCAGTAGTCGTTCAAAACGGGACGAACATCACGGTCAAAATCCACGTCTGCAGCCATGGCAAACGCCGGAATCAAGCAAAGGAAAGGAAGTGGCAGGTGGCGAAACATCATGAAGAATCAGGAACAGACACGGAAACCGGTCCGCTGGTATTTCAGCCGGATTCCAACTTTGAAAATCGCGTTCCCCAGCCATCCGCGCCATCCAGGGATCGTCCTTGTTGACCTCCCGTTGCACGGGTATGAGTCGTTCATGACCACGAAACTCCTCCTTGGCCTTCTGCTGGCGACGGTCGCCAACTCGATCGCGGAACCTCGCTACGCCCGGATTTTTACCGATCACGCGGTCTTGCAGCGGGACGCCAATGTCCTGGTTTGGGGATTCGATGCGGACCCCAAAGTTCCCCTTCAACTCCGATTTGGCGCCATCACCGCCAATGCCGGGATCGAACCGGACGGCAGCTGGACCGCCGAGTTGCCGCCGATGCCGGCCAGCCAAACCGGAAGAAATCTGGAGTTGCTTCAGGGCGAGACCGTCGTGGCCGCCCTGCGCGACATTCTGGTTGGTGACGTGTGGTTGGGCGCCGGGCAATCCAACATGCAATTCGTGGTTCGCGGCATGTTGAAAGGACTGCCGGAAGCTCAACGCTGGGCGGACTCGGCAACGAAACCAACGATTCGGATTCGCCGCATCGACGCGCCGGTTCTGGAGAGTCGAACCCGGGAATCGCGGGATCTCCCAAAGGCCGATCCCTGGATGGCGATGACGCCTGAGAGCGTGCCGAATTTCTCCGCGGTTCTCGCGGTCTTCGCCCGCCAACTCAACGATGAACTCGCGGTGCCGATCGGAATCATCGACACCTCCTGGGGAGGGAAACCCATCGAGCCGTTTATTCCGCGCGAAGCGTTCGAATCGCCCCTCCTCAGCCCCATTCGCGACCTGGCGGATCGCGATCAGCTGGACGAACTCGCGAAGCACCGTGGCGGCGTCATCATTCGCAATCCCGAGGGACATCCCGGCGCGATTTTCAATGCGCGGATTCGCCCGGTCATTCCCTATGCCTTGAAAGGCTTCCTCTGGTATCAAGCCGAATCGAACGCCGGCAAAGGCGAGGACCCGCGCAACTATCGGCACAAGATGGAAGCGCTTGCCAGTGGCTGGCGGAATCGCTGGGCGCATCCGGATCTGCCGTTCTACTTTGTCCAGCTTCCGAGTTATCCCAACGCCACCGGCTGGATTCGGGTGCGCGAAGAGCAACGCCGCTCGCTTTCGATTCCCCATTCCGGGATGGCCGTGACCATCGACATCCGCGGCGAAGGCATTCATCCGCCCAACAAAGTCGCGGTGGGTGAACGGCTCGCCGCCCTCGCTCTCGCCGACATCAACGACACCCCCAGCGGGACCGGCTCCGGCCCGATTTACGCTGGGCACCATATCGTCGGTTGGGAAGTGCGCGTCCGGTTTCGCGAAGTCGGTCAAGCTCTCTTCATCGGAGACAAACCCGGATTTGGCCCACCGGAGAAAACTCCGGACGAACCCCTCCGCTGGTTTGAACTCGCCGGAGCCGACGGCGTCTGGAAACCCGCCGAAGCGCGGATCGAAGGCAACGAAGTCGTCGTGCTCTGCCACGAGATCCCGCTCCCCGTCGCCGTCCGCTACGCCTGCACCACCGAACCCCAGGGAGGCAACCTCTACAACGCAGCCGGCCTCCCCGCCTCGCCCTTCTGCAGCGACCTGGAACTGCTCCCCTGGCAAGATCATCAGTAGCGCCGTAGCGGAATTTGCAAAGATTCCGCCCCACCGGGCTTCGAAACGCTTCGCCCTGATCCTCACGCAAAGCCGCAAAGACGCGGAGTCAGGAATTGAAAGAATCTCTGCGACTCAGCGCCTCTGCGTGAGACCAAATCTTTCCCCTTGCTTCCAAGTATCTTCCTTCTTTACCCTCACCCAGATCTTGAGGCCATGGCAGACGAGAATATCTCCTTCACTCTGAAACGCGAATACTGGTGCTTCATCAGCTATCGGCATTCCGATAACACCGAGCCCGGTCGCGAGTGGGCCTCCTGGCTCCATCACAGCCTGGAAACCTACGAGGTGCCCAAGGACCTCGTCGGCAAAACCAACGAGCGCGGCGAAACCATCCCGGCCCAGATCTACCCCGTCTTCCGCGACGAAGAAGAACTTGCCGCCGGCCATCTCAAGGAAGGCATTCGCGCCGCTCTTGCAGTCGCCAAATCGCTCGTCGTCATCTGCTCCCCCCGCACGCCGGAGTCGGAATACGTCGACGAAGAAATCCGCACCTACCAGCAATTGCGCAACCAGGAAATCCGCGAAGGCAAAACACCTCGCCGTGCCGATCCCATCATCATGGTCATCGAGGGCGACCCGCAAGCCGATCCTGCTGACAGCAAAGCAGCCTGCCTCCCGAAAAGCCTCCGGTATGAGATCGACGAAGCGGGTCAAATTACCGACCGGCCCGCACCGGAATCCCTCTGGATGGATTTCCGCCCGCCCACCGGCGAACCTGGTTGGACGTCCTCGGGCGCCTACCGCGAAGCTGCTCTGGAAGCCGGTTCTTCCGATGACAAAAAGGCCATCGAGTCCGAAGTCGCCGCCTACGCCAAAAAGCTGGACAACCTCAAGCTCCAAATCATCGCTGGGATTCTCGGGGTTCCGCTGGGCGAGGTGCAGAAGCGGGACGAAGCTTATCAGGCGATGAAAGCGCGCAAACGCGTTCGTGCCTTGCGCCTCTGGTTGGCGGCAGTGGGGGTGTTTGCGGTAGCTGCTGTGATTGGCGGAATTGTCGCGGTCAATCAGCGTGAAAAGACCGTCACTGCGCAGCTGCTAAGCCAAAAGGAAAAGGCACTCAGGCAAAAGGAAATCGAATATCGTGCGGAAGAGCAAATCCAGCTAGGAATCGCAGCTAGCAATCTCAAAAATCGAGATGAGGCGGCGATTCGCCATCTGCTCGGCTACGAGTTGGCCGAGACTCATGAAGAAACTCGCCAGGCAGCCACCGAGCTAATTGCCAATGTTCCGAAACCTTTGCAGATTCTTCGCCACCAAAGTGCCGTTGAACGTGCAAAGTTCATAAGTTCGACAGACCTGTTGATAAGCGTCAGCGAAGATAAGACAGCAAAAATTTGGAATACCCAAAGCGGACAAATTGTAGGCGAAATTAATGCGCGTCAAAGTGATGTCAGATCGATGGAATTCAGCAATGAAGGTCAATCTTTCTTTACTCTGAATGGGCGCTCCACAGTTCAAATCTGGGACACACGAAGCGGGAGACGTATCGGTGAGCCGCTTAAACATGAATCATATGTAGTAAGCGGAGAATACAGCGTAGACGGCAGTCGCATAGCTACAGTCAGTAGCAAAAAGGCGTGGATTTGGGACGTGGGAAGCCGGAGGCAGATCGTCGGACCCCTGGTTCATGGAAGTTACAATCTGAGAGAGGCACGGTTCAGCGCAGACGGTACAAAAGTCATCACTATAGGCGACTTTGCAGTTAGAATTTGGAATCTAGAAAGTGGATTGCCCGTCGGCGAGCCGCTAGTTCATGAAGGTAGAATCACCATAGCAAAGTTCAGTTCCGACGACAGGCTTTTGCTCACGGCAGATGATGGCGGTTCTCTGAAAATATGGGATGCCAAAAGTGGTGTACCGGTTGGTAACGCCTTTCAACACGAACATTCCATTTACGATGCTCAATTCGCTCCAGATAGCCTGCGTGTCGCTACAGCGAGCAGAGACCAAACAGCACGAATCTGGAACCTACAGAATAGCAAACCGGTCGGTGAGCCCCTTCGGCATGAAGCTTCTGTCGTTAGTGTTGATTTTAGTGCGGACGGACGCTTTTTAGTCACCGCCAGCGCGGACGGCACTGCGCGAATCTGGGACGCGACCAGCGGACTGCCTGTTGGTGCCCCTCTCCATCAAAGTGGTCTCGTTGGTGGAGCAAAGTTCAGTGTAGACGGGCACCAGGTTCTCACTTATGGGAGGACCGGTGAGGTTGTGAAAATCTGGGACGCAGAATATGGCCAATCCGTGGGCGAAGTATCATTCGGCCAAGAGTCAGCCTTTGCTGACTTGCACTTCTCTGCAAAGGGAGCTCGCGTACTCTCGACCACCGGGAACACGGCACGAATTTGGGACCTGCTGACTGGACAGCCAATCGGCGAGGTTTTTGCGCATGAATGGGATGTCTACGGTGCGAAATTCAGCGTAGACGGACGATTTGTGGTAACGGCAAGTTTTGACCGCACGGCTCAAATCTGGGACGCGAATACCAGTTTGCCCGTCGGTGCACCTCTTGAACATGGGGGGATAGTAAGGAGAGCAATTTTCAGCGCCGATGGGCGCCGTCTCTTGACTATTGGTAGGGACGATCGAATCGTGCAAATATGGGACGCGGTTGCAGGCCAGCGGATCGGCAACGGCCTTAGCCACGATTCATTTGTAGTGAGCGGGAAGTTTAGTGCGGACGGGCATCGTGTAGTAACGGTAAGCGATAATCGGTTGGCTAGGATTTGGAACGCAGAAGCCGGGCAGCTTGTGGGTGAGCCTATCGCCCATGAGAGGGTGGTATTCAGTCCTGAATTCAGCCCAGACAGCCAGCGATTGTTTACAGCAATCAATAGCGATTCGATTGGTCTTTGGGACTCCAATACGGGGCAATCCATCGGCATCCCTCTCACGCACAGGTTTAGTATCAATGGAGTTCGATTCAATCCCAACGGTCGAACTTTAGTTACAGCAAGCGACGACTGTACAGCGCAGATTTGGGACGTGCAAAACGGTCATCCTGTTGGTGATTCGCTTCGGCATGGGGGTAGCGTCTCCAGCGCAGAGTTCCGAGGGGACGGACGTCGTGTGGTGACGGCAAGCTTGGACGGGACAGTGCGGATCTGGGATGCAGAAACCGGTCAACAGATCGGCGAGCCCTTACGCCACGATGACAAGGTATTTCATGCGCGATTCGATGCAAATGGCCGTCGAATTATTTCTCTGGATGCTGAAGGTTCCGCCAGAATTTGGGCTACGACAACCGGCCAGCAACTTGGCGAGGCGTTTACCCACAAAAGCAAAATTCGTTCGGCAGAATCCAGTGGCGACGGCCGCTACCTGATCACAAGAAGTCAAGATTCGATTCGTACTTGGAATATGCCAGCCCCGGCTTGGGACGACCCTGAATGGCTCAAGCTCTCAGTAGAATACCGCTCAAATCATATCTACGATCACGAAAGCCGACTGATCCGAAAATTGACTTACCCGGAACACTTAGAGCGCCTGAAGTCGCTGCACGAAGAATACTCCGATGAACTCTGCGACTCCCCAACGTGGGAGCAAATCGACCGCTGGGTCGCAGAACAACGGCCGGGTTGGGAGAGTATGGTCCAATTTTCGAAGCAATCCGAACCTTGACGTGGTGATTTGGGGATTGCTAGTGGAATTATTCGGACCCTCAAACAGTTACCGGTGGGCGAAAGTGAGCACAATTGGCGGCTCTCTATCTCAAGGCGCTGGAGGCGGAAAACTGGGCTGCGGCGGAGACTTTTACGTCACAGCGACTGGCCAAGATGAAGCCGGGGGCGGAACGGCTCACCTGGGCCAATTCGAGCGTCGTCTGGGCCGTGACGCAGGTGATTCCCAACCAAATCGACGCTGCCTTGCAGAACGGCTTCATCAAGCTGGCCGAAATGCGCCTCGCCTCTTCCAAGGTGTTTGCCGCGACGTTGCCGGAGGCGCATCGGGCGCATTTCGCGGATCTGGAGCGCAAGATTGCGGAGGCGAGGGCCAACGCGGATTAAACGACAAGGAGCGGCGACAATCCTGTCGCCCCCGGTGCCCTTGAATGACCTGCCGCGCACGAACTGCACGGATACTTCGCGGGCGACAGGATTGTCGCCGCCCCGTGCGCCTCGCCTTGGCCAAGGTGTTTGCCGCGAGGCTGCCGAAGGAGGAGAAGTATCGCGCGCTTTTTGAAGACCTTGCGCGGAAGATTGCGGAGGCCCCAAGTTTCCGAGCTACTGACCAGAATCTGACTCTGCGTCTTGGCGGCTCTGCGTGAGGGTTCCCGGCAACCTGAGATCCGACTTCGCTCGCAGCCTACCGCCTTCGTTTCGGCGGCAATTTGATCAGCTGGGTGCCTTCCAGATCTTCCCGTGCCTGGCGGGCCATGGCGGCGGCCACTGGATTGACATCGGAATCTCCTTCGTCCATCGGCTCGGGAACTTCCAATTCCTCCACGGTCAGGATGTTGAGTGTGACGGCTTTGCCGAGGATGACTTCGTCGCCGTATTGGATCAACAAGGCATCCCAGCCCACCGCCATCCCATTGATCTGAGATCCATTGGTCGATCCGAGGTCGCGAAAGATCCATTGGGAGGAGTCCGCGCCTTTGACAAATTCGCAGTGCGTGTTGGAGAGCGCTGGATTGTCGATCTGGAGATGATTGTGCTTCGAGCGTCCAATGCGAATCAGGTCTCCGTCAACGTGGAAACAGCGAGGTGCCTCGTTCGACACCGTCACCATGAGAACAGTCTTGAGTATTAAGCTCATTGAAAAAGTACCTCGCTACTTTTATGCCATCTGTCGCGGCAAATTCCTAAAAAAATCCGGAATTTTCTGGGTTTTTTCCGCTCTTTGCCGGAATTCGCTCGGAAGGGAGATTTTCCCAGCACAAAACAACGATTTTGGCCAAGTGCCGCGACTGGATTTCGCATTCCCCGGACATTGCGACCGATTTCCGGTCGCGGTCCGCTCACGCTCGAGAAAAGCGGGGTTGGCGTCCGTGGTTCATGTGCCGAAATGGACAGCAAGTGCGGCTTGCACGTTGATGGTGTGTTCGCGGTTTGGCGGCAACGCACCGGCGCCGAAATCGACCCTGGCGAAAGATGTATTGTGATCGGTCCGTGCAAACCATATGACCAAATCGTGGCATCTTGATCGTCGCACGCTGCTTCACGGGGCGGGCGCTTCCCTTGCGCTTCCTTTTCTGGAATGCATGGGCGCAGCGACTCCGGCGTCCGAGCTTCCGAAACGATTTTGCGCAATGTATTTCCCCTATGGCGCGAGCACGCCGCCGGACAATCATGAAGACCGAAAGTGGGGATTTTTGCCGACGGGCGAAGGGCGCGATTTCCAGTTTACGGAGAGCCTGAAATCGCTCGAGCCATTGCGTGACCAGGTTTCCTTCCTCCAGGGCCTGTCTCACCCCAACGGGCGAAGCATGGGAGGTCACGATACTGCCGACATTTTTTTGACCGGCGCCAAGCTCAAAGGCGGTGAGCTGAAAAATTCCATTTCACTCGACCAGGTGCTGGCCCAGCCGATTGACGGGCAAACGCGCTTTACCTCGCTCGCGCTTTCGACCGATGGAGGCGTGGGCGAGCCGAGCCGTTCGAGCACGCTCTCGTTCAGTCAAACCGGTCAGCCCATTCCGGCCCTGAACTCTCCCCGGGTGCTGTTCGATCAACTCTTTGGGGCAAACAGCGCCTCACTCTCAGCCCAACGCCGCGAACTGGTCAATTCCGGGAGCATGCTGGATCTGGTTCTGGAACACGCGAAGTCGGTTCGCGGAAATCTCGGCCGTCTGGACCAACAGAAGTTTGACGAGTACCTCGATTCGGTTCGCCAGATCGAGCAGCGCGTCGAGCGCTCGCAGGAGTGGCTCACGGTTCCCAAACCCCAGGTCAACGCCACGGGCCTGCATCTCGAAGCGGACGACAACACGCCCGCCGATTTGATCCGCACGATGTATGATCTGCTCTTTCTCGCGTTTCAAACCGATTCCACCCGAGTGGCGACGTATCAGCTCGGCAACATGAATGGCGCGACCTCGATTGCCGGGAAGTTTCCCCAGCTGCTCGGCCTCGGGAAGACCATGCACAGCACCGCTCATGGCGCCGGCAAACCCGGCGGATTCAAGGCACAGGGAAAGTGGGATCAATTCCTCGCGTCCCAACTGGCCTACTTCCTGAACCGGCTGGCCTCCACGCCGGAAGGATCGGGAAGTCTGCTGGACCGCACGGTCGTGTTTTACGGGTCGAGCAACAGTCGCACCCACAACAACTCGAACTACCCGCTGGTTCTGGCCGGAGGCAAAGACCTCGGGTTCCGTGGCGGGGCGCTGCACAAGTTCGACGCCAAAACGCCGCTCTCGAATCTCTTCGCCACGATTCTCCATCAACTGGGCAATCCGGCGGAAACGTTTGCCGACAGCCGCGGGGAGATGACCGAGGTTGTGGGTTAGTTAGCGCCGGTTCAACGAGACCCAACCAACTAAAGTTCCTCGAGAAACTTGTCGACGTTCAACGTCCCGAAGCCGCAGCAGGGATCGTGAGATCCGTCGTAGCCGCTGCTGGAATGGATCAGGGCGTGGCGGATCTGGGTCGCGTTGGGCAAGGGCTGGCCGGCTTCCATCTTTTTCGCCATGAGCAGCGCGATGGCGCCGCTCACTTGAGGCGCGGCAAAACTGGTGCCCGTAACGGTCATCAATCCTGTTTTGGTATGCGCTTTGGCTCCCCGGATATTGGATCCCGGCGCACAGATTTCCGGTTTTGGTTTTCCGTCCCGAGTGGGGCCCTGGGATGAGTAGGGAGCGGCGACTTTCGGACGATCAGCCCGAATCACGGCCCCCACGGTGATGAGGTGGTCCGCGGTTCCGGGAATGGTCAGCGCCATGTCGTTGGTGGACCGGACAAAGCGCATCGGCGTGAGAACCGGCGAGTCCCGCAAATCGAGCCAGGCATCGACGCGCGCGGTTTCGCGGTTGAAACTGAGCAAGCGGCGCAGGCGGATCGTCCACGTCCCGGTTTCATAGCCGGTCATTCCTTCGCCGGGATGAATGCGAAGCGAAACCCGAGTCGCACCGTTGTCACTATCATAGCGATTCGACGTCAGCAGAACCTGGTTCTTCTTCGCGGTGGTCTGTCCTTCCGCCTTGGGTTCAACGCCGGGTTTCACCGTCAAGGTGGCGACCTCGCGTTTGTCCGGGGAAATGGCGGTGACTTCCATGGGGAAACAGCTTTCGAACCAAAGCTCGACGCAGAGTGATGGCGGAATCCCATCCTTCAGAATCTGAAAATCGATCGTCTTTTTCCCGTTGAACGGAACTTCGGTCGATGTGTGTCCCTGGCGATTGCCGACGTTGCCCGCCGATTTGACGACACAAACTCCGGAATCCCGGCCATCGCCGGAAAAGACGCCAAACTGGGACTCCAACAGGGTGGAACCATCGTGACCACCGACATGATCCCCCCGGCTCAGGTTCACGACCATGGCCTGGCGGCCAAACTTCGGCGCAAGCTGCTTCAGCCACTTGAGAATCATCACCAGGCTGAGGGAGTAGCCCAGATTCTTGCTTTTTTGCTCCTCGTATTCCTGATCCGCGCTGCAAATGAAAATGATGTCGGCTTCGGGCGCGACGCCGCCGGGATAGGATTCCCCACCCTCTTCATAGCCGGAACCCGCCGCGATACTGGCGACCATAGTTCCGTGGTTCGGGTTCCACTGAAAGGGGAGATCCTTGCGCCCCTCATCGATCAACTTCTGGATGTCGTCCTGAAAGTAAAGACCGTCGATACTGCGGTCGCCTTCGACCTGAAACGACGAAGCGAACTTGCCCATCCGGTTGCCGACCTGATCGTAGATCGCGAAAATCCGGGTCTTGCCGTTTTCGTCGAGAAACGCACGATGAAAAATATCGATGCCGCTGTCGATGATGATGATGGCGGCACCTTTGCCCTTGTGCCCGGCCTTACTGGTCAGAGGATCGACATGGGCCGGCGGCTTAACGCCAAAGCCGAGTTTCGAAAGCAGGGTCGGTTTGTCAGGAATGACATCGTCTTTGGCGGCCGGCTCGGAGACGTTGAGCTTGGCGACGCAGTGAAGGCCGCGCAATCCCGGAAGTTCGGTGCGATCCACGAGGGCGGTGACGATGCGTTCGGGAAGGTCCGGGTCGTTGGACGAGTCTTCCACCTGGGCGTCTGCCGGGGCGGAGAGCGCCGCGATGAAGTCCTGGGTGGTGGTCCCGTCCCGCAATTCGACCATGACGCGCACCCGCGTGTCGGCCTCGGGTGGTGCGGTGGAAGAGGCGGCGGCGGTCGAACTGGTTTCAGACATGGGAAAATCGGCTGGGCGTGAACGTGAAAGGGTTCCTCAACAGTCGGCCCCGAGACACCCGAAGCCACATTTGGCTCACCATCGACGGCGGTGTATTCGCGTCAAGCGTTGGCTGAATCCCGCCCCTTGCCAAACCACGCAAAAAGACCCTTTCGCTTCTTCTTGGGTCGACCGTTGTCCGGGCCCGTTGGCTTGGGAGGTTGGTCGGGCACGTCGGGGAAGATGATCGACGCCTTTTCCTGCCACGCAATGATCTGGCCGGCGACATCCTGGGCCAGCAACGGTCCCGAATTGACTTTCTCCCCCTCGGCGGCGTCCTTGGCAAATCCGTCGGAATGAATTCCCACAACCTGCGGGTCATCACCGGGATATTGCACCACGAAGATCGGCGATCCACTTTGGCCTTTGGAGCTGTCGGTCTTGTAAAACACGCGTCCGTCGGCAACCCGGGTCACCACATCAGCATGGCGATACTGTTTCTGGCCCAGCCCAAGTTTGAAATCGCCGGGATAACCGCCGACGTTGACCTTCTGGCCGATCAACTCATTCGGATCGGCAACTTTCATCTGGCGAAACCGTCCCAATCTCTTGGGCCACGGTTTGGGGACGAAAATCGCCCCGTAATCGTGACGATCATCTTTCTCGACACCGAGTTCCTCCCAGGCCGCTTTGAATTCGGTGCTTTCCTGGCATCCGAACGGAAAATCACCTTCGTGGCGCCCCGGAATCACCCGAATTTTCGTGAGGCGTTCGGTCGTCCGCTTTGGATGAAACAGGCAGTGGCCCGCGGTGACGACCAGTCGAGGAGCCGCAATCCAACCCGTTCCCATCGGAGCCCAGATTGAGGCTTCGTCGTCATAATATTCCAGGGAACAAATCCGGGCCCAGGGAATCTCCGAGCAATTCCCGACCGGCTTCCGTTCGTCCATATCCGCCACGCTTTCGAAAGAAGCGTCAAACTTCCCGAGAGCGAGGCTGCTATCGACCGGTAATGGTTCGTCGTCGTTGGACATCTGGCTCCTGGATTGAATGGAGTTGGGAAGCGATGATCGATCGATCGGCAACTTAGCCGCGAATTTCGTCCCACGTTTCCCAGCGCATTTCTTCCAACTGCGAAACGAGCAAACTGACGCTTTCGGCCCGTTTCGCATCCGCAAAACTCTTCGCCTTGGAAGCAACCTGCATCACCATGCCGAGCGCAATCGCGGACTCATCGGTTTCGCCACCGGCGGTCGTGACCGCTTCCTCAAAGCTGTTTTTGGCCCGCACGATGCTGCTGATGGAATCGGGCGACAGATCGACCTGACCGATGCTTTTGAGCGCGAGGCGCTCGGCTTCGGCGGTCTTCTGGTCGATCCATTTGTCGACCATGCGCTTGGTAATCGTGTATTTGGCCTTGGCGCTATCGTCCGCCGCCAACTCGACCAGAACTTTGCATTCCTCCTCGAGATACGCGAGATTCTTCATCCCCTCGGCGTTCTTCGGCACCACACTCGTCAGGCCAAGTCCGGTTGCGGCTCCGTCACCACCGCCGTCCAGATTGTTGGAGGTGCAGCTTGTAAAAATGGCCAAGGAAAGGCAGGCGGATAGAAAAAGTGGAAGTTTCATGTTGTGATGGAGTGTAGATTGAAGTGCTGAATGGCAAACTCGTTCAAAGCTGCTTACCTCATTCACGTTGAGGATTCCACAAGCCCTTTCACGTAGCCAGCTGCCACACTCCCGATTTAGCGGGGAACGCTCTAACTTGGCAAGCAATTTTTCGAAAAGCCGTTAGGATCGATCGGCTGCTAGAACGACAGCACGATATAGAGCACGAGGACAAACGCCACCAACCCAAGGCCCACTTTGGGAGCGTGCTCCCACGGCGTCAGATCCACGAGCCCGGCGTCCTTCTGCACATACGGCGTTGAGCGGATCATGGTCCGGCCCAAGACCATCTGCAGGGCAATCTGCCCAATGAAGACGGCTCCCATGAAGTGATACCCGGAGCCGAACACTTTTGCCATGAGGTCTCCACCGATAAACGTGCCATAAAACATCGCCACCAACCCGACGAGGATCGAAATAAAGGCCGACTGACCATTCGCGGTCTTGTTGAACATGCCCACGAGAATCGCGGCAAAGAGCGGGATGAAGTAAACGCCGTTCAGCTTCTGGAAATACCCGAAAATCCCATCCTGCCCCATGAACACCAGCGGAGCCGCGATCGCGGAAAACACCGCCACCGCAATACTGCAGCCCCGGCCCGACTTCACAACTTCAGCCGGCGTCGCGTTCGGCTTGATGACCTTCTTGTAAACTCCGAGCGAAAAGAGCGTCGCGCTCGAGTTCAACACTGAGTTGTAGGTTGAAAGGATGGAACCCACGATCACCGCGGCGAAAAAACCGGTGAGCGGAGCGGGAAGGACGAGGCGCACCAGCGATCCATAAACCCGCGATCCGTCGCGTTCGCCGTCCGAATCGAGCAAACCCTGGTTAAACTCCGGGTTCTGCGTCGCGATATACAGCGCGATGATTCCCGGCAACACCAGGATGAGCGGCGCGAGAATCTTGAAAAACGCGGCCAGCAAAACCCCCTTTTGTCCCTCGGCCAGACTCTTCGCGCCGAACGTGCGCTGAATGATCTGCTGATTGGTGGTCCAGTAGAAGAAATTCAACAGCAGCACGCCGGAGAACAAGGTCGGCCAGTGCACGTCTTCCCCCGCTTTTCCGAAGGACTTGAACGCGTCGGGATTGGTTTCCTCGATCGCGGCAAACACCTGGAAAAACGATCCGGTCTCGCCCGCCGCGTACTTGAGCGAGAAAAACGTGATCATGAATCCACCAATCAGCAGACCCACTCCGTTGAACGTGTCCGAAACCGCCACGGCGCGGAGACCGCCAAAAATCGCGTAAGCCGATCCCACGATCGCGATAAACATCACGATGAGCCAGATCGTCGCTCCGTCGCTCATGCCCAGCTGCGTCGGGAGGTCCAACATGTAGGCCAACGCGCTCGCCCCGCTGAAAAGCACGAACGGCAGCAAAATCAACATGTAGGCAACGATGAAGATGCCGGTCGTGAGGCCGCGGATCCTGGCATCATAGCGCTCCTCCAAAAACTGGGGAATCGTCGAAATTCCAGACTTCAAATAACGCGGCAGGAAAAACAGCGCCAGAACCACGAGCGAACAGCCCGCCACCACCTCCCACGCCATGACGGAAAGCCCCTCATTAAAAGCGCCGCCATTGAGACCGACCAATTGCTCCGTCGAAAGATTCGTCAGAAGGAGCGAACCCGCGATCACCCAAAACGAAAGACTGCGTCCCGCGAGGAAAAAGCCATCCTCGGTATTCGTCCCTTTTCCACGAGTGATTCGCCAGGTTAAAAATGCGACCAGGACGGTAAAAAACAGAAAGGTGAGCAATGTCATGGGGTTTGAATAAGGGTCAATTGAGTGGGCCGTTGGCTTCCGCCATAGAGGAAATGAAAGTTCGATCAATCGGCCAACCCTTTTTTCAAAGCCTTTTTCTCAATTTGGGCGAATTTTGCCGCCTCAAGCTCCGCTTTGGGGCCGGAGCGGTGGTGATTTGGGCAAACGTTCGCGACCTGATCGCTTTACCCCCTTCCAAATTGCGCTATCTCGGAAGAACCGATGCCCAAACCCATTCGACCCTGGTACTGGCCTGAAAACGGCCAACCCGAACGAACCGAACCATTCACCTGGATCGTGGAAGACGTCATCGCCGCCTCCTGGTGGCCCGATCCCTACGTCTTCGACATCTACGAGGAAAACAACATCCGGGCCGTGGTGAACTGTTGCGAGTTCGACAATCGCCGGGATGTGCCGGATCAGTTCGCCTATCATCACATCAACGTGCCCGACTACGGGGTGCCCACCGATGCCCAGATCGAGAAATTTCTCGATCTCATGGATCAACATCACCAGGCCAATGAAGCGGTCGCTATCCACTGCGTTGCGGGCTGTGGCCGGACGGGACAGTTCATCATCGCCTGGTGTGCCAAAGCCGGATTCATTCCCAAAGGCACCAATCCCGTCGCATGGATCCGGGCACGCCGGAAGTGCTGCCTGGAAACCGAGGAGCAGATCAAGTGCGCCAAACGGTTCACCCAAAAGCATCAGGGCACTTAGAGCTTCAACGAAGTGACCATGCTCGTTGCGAGCCTTTTGAATTTGTCGGTTGAGCCCGGCCCGTGAGGTTCCTATCCGGATTTGAACTCGCTAATGGCTTTTTGAACCGCTCCCTTCATTTCACTCCAGGATTTCTTGCATCCATCGGCCAAGTCCTCCCAGGCATCTGACGTGCTATTTTGGAGCTTGTGGATATCACCTTTGACCTTGTCTCGTTGCTCTTCCAAACTCGCGATTCGTTCCTCCAGCGCATCCTTCGCCTCAGCCTTGGCCAAATGCGTTTTCAGCTTCAATTCGTCAATGGTTCCCGATGCCTCATCGATCCTTTCATGCAATTCAGCTACGATTTTTTCCTTAGTCATCCCCTAACATGCATCGTCCCAATCCATCTTGCTGCTCCTATCCTGCCAAATGCAGATCCGCATTTGCTTCGTGGATGTGATTTGGCTGCACAGGAAATTACGCTTCGTCTAGTGTGGATATCTGATCTCCTTCAAATCGTCCAAGATTTGTGGCATTGACGCATCAGGATTGATCTCAGAAGCCAAAGAAGGAGTGAGTGGCTCGTGTTCAAAGATCCTGTCGATGACAGAAACATCAAGATCCCTCTCAAAATATTCGCAGGCGAATTCTTGGTAACCACTCGCACCGGAAGACAAAATGCTCAGCAATGCGTTGGCCCCAGTCTCCAATTCCTCCTGCTCACTCGGTTCTATCCAAACTTCCTCAGATTTCAGCCACCAGAAACAGAATGACGTCGAATCCCAACGAAAAGCAGGCTCCTCAGCGAATCCCGCAAGCTGAACGGGAACTCCAGCCTGCAGTCTCTCACTTAGTCCCTTATCTAGTGCTGCCGGAGCCTCGTGAGCGAGTCCCTTCAGTCCCGCATTTCCATCACTGTCAAAAAGGAGAAACCATTCATCCCCGCATCCGTTTCGCATACTCGCCATTTGCTCCGTGTCCGACCAACGCGAATTGTAGCTATAGTAGCGGTATTGCCATTCCGGCTCATTAATGAGATCCAGAGTCGCTAGCGATTGAGCGATCCTTTTCAGCTTTGGAAGGTTGGGAATCTCGATCATCTCGTTCTAAGCAACGTCAAAGGCACCCCATCCCCGATCAAGGTTGCGGATGAATTGAAGTGAACGTGTTCGAAATACGTTCATGCGCCAACTCCACAGCAGGTCGGGGTTTGATCATCGCTGACTTGGTATCTCTGTATCAATGCTCCTCCACTGGCGAATCATGTCATATTCTGCATCCGCATGAATTCGTTCCAGTCGCTTCTGCGAAACGTTCTTCGATTGAACCTCAATGTGAGCCGATTCGGGTTCATATTCGTACACTCGAACCTGAACCTCCACATTCCCATTCGAATAGAGCGTGTAATGCTTCGCTGAAACTTGATCGTCCTGCGCATCGGCAAAGATACTTTCGATTTGCTTGCTTGATAAATTTACATCCAAGACACAACGGAGCCCGAATAGAGTGCGTCGCAACCGCTCATCGATTGTCGCCAAGATGGATGCTCTCTTCATTTCTTTAGATACCTTTATGTGGGTGACAGATGTTTCAAATCAACCCAACAACTTTGACACGGAAATGGGTGGTGCGTTGAGGGGACGAAATCTTGAGGAACCTACTCTCCATACTGCAAAGAGAATTCGATGCCGGCGGAAAGGTCAAGGGGCTATTTGGAACTGGATTCGAGCGGAGGTCGTCATTCTTTAACCCGTTTTCGATGTCGGGCAAGGGACGTTGAAGAGCAATGGTTCCCTCCTGTACTACCTCCCAAACCCAGCCATCAAACTCAATCAGGCATCGGCAAACCGAACGCCTCCCGAGCCGCTTTGACCCGCGCCAAGGCTTCATCGAGCGAATCGGCAACAAACGTGGCGTGACCCATTTTACGGCCGGGTTTGGCCCGTTCCTTGCCGTAGAGATGGAGCTTGGCGCCCGGCGTTTTCAGGATCGGGGAGAAGTCGGGAAACTCGGTTTCGGACGGCCAGAGATCGCCTAACAAATTCCACATCACGACAGGGCAGAGCAAGCCGGTGCCGCCAATGGGTTGGTTGGTTACGGCGCGGAGTTGCTGTTCGAATTGGGACGTTTCGCAGGCGTCGAGCGTGTGGTGACCGCTGTTGTGCGGACGTGGCGCGATCTCGTTGACGAGGAGTTTGCCGGACGAATCGAGAAAGAATTCCACGGCCATGACGCCGATGTAGTTGAGGGCGTTGGCGACTTCGACCGCGACGTCCCGTGCTTCGGCGAGGAGGGATTCCGGATGGCGCGCCGGAACGATCGACAGGTCGAGGATGTGGTTGCGATGAAAGTTCTCCGCCGGGTCGTAGCTCCGGCAATTGCCCTGCTGATCGCGAACGACGAGGACGGAAATCTCCGAGGCGAGTTCGATTTTTTGCTCCAGCACAGCGCGCGGCGTGTCGAATTCCTGCCAAACGGTTTCCGCATCTTCGTCCGGCCGCGTGACGCGTTGGCCTTTGCCGTCGTAGCCGAATTCCGCCGTTTTGAGAATGGTGTCCGTCCCGATTTCATCCAATCCAGCTCGAAGCGTGTCAGCACTGTCGACAAGGTGAAATCGAGCACAGGGAAATCCGTGCTTCTGCAAAAACAACTTCTCGCGTTCCCGATGCTGGCAAGTCGCGACGGCTTCCGCACTTGGCATGATCGGCAGGGTCTCGCCAAGGCGTTCAAGCAGGGAACGCGGAATGTTCTCGAACTCGACACTGACGACATCCACCGAGCTGGAGAACTCGGTAAACGAGGCTTCATCGGCAAAGTTCTTCGCGATGACTTTCTCGGCAACCGCAGCGGGCCCGACTTCGCCATCAACGCCGGTCCAGGTGACGATGGTGTATCCAAGACGCCGAGCTTCGAGCGCGAGCATGCGCCCGAGTTGGCCGCCGCCGAGCATCCCTACCGTGCTCCCGGGTGGAAGAATTCGCAGAGGGATCATGAGTTTCCGTTCGCGATCAACGTTAGTCCTCCAAGGGCGGCAACTCGCTCGCCTCGATTTTGGTGCGAAGCGCCTCGCGATAGTCCTTCAGTTTTTTGGCAAGGTCAGGATCGTTCCCCGCCAACATGGACACCGCGAACAATCCGGCATTCACCGCGCCGGCGTCGCCAATCGCAAACGTGGCCGTTGGAATCCCCGCCGGCATCTGGACAATGGAAAGAAGGGAATCAACCCCATTCAAGGTTCGGCTTTTGACCGGAACGGCCAGGACGGGAACCGTCGTAATGGCGGAGGCCATCCCGGGAAGGTGAGCGGCGCCGCCGGCTCCTGCGATGATACATTTCAGTCCGCGCTCCGCGGCGGTTTCGGCGTAATCATAGAGCAGTTGAGGTGTGCGATGCGCGCTGACGACGCGGGACTCGAACGGGACGCCAAAATCGCGAAGCGTGCTCGCGGCTTTGCCCATCGTGGGCCAGTCGGACGTGCTTCCCATAATGATGCCAACCAGGGGCTGTGGATCGGTGGATTCCATCGTGAATGTGTGAGGGCCACTGCATACGCTTCGAGAACGCGTTCGGCAAGTCGATCTCGATTTTTAGCAGGTTCGGGAAAAATCCGGGCTCGGAATCGCAGAGGAACGTTTTCAAAGGATGACGGACGCGCACGTTGTTCCCAGTTTCCCACCCTAGGCCAGCAACGGGCGAATCACCTTCGCTTTCTCGACCCCGGTCAACCGCATGTCTAACCCTTGAAATGGGAAGCTAAACCGCCCTCCGTCGATTCCCAATTGGTGAAGCATGGTCGCGTGAAGGTCGCGAACGTGAACCACGTCGTTGACCGCGTGATAGCCGAGTTCATCCGTTTCCCCATGGCTCACGCCCCCTTTGATTCCGCCCCCAGCCATCCACATGGAAAAGCCCTTGATGTGGTGATCGCGACCCGGCCCGCCCTTGCCTTGAAACATCGGCGTCCGGCCAAACTCCCCACCCCAAATCACCAGGGTGTCGTCGAGCAGGCCGCGCTCCTTCAGATCCGTCAGCAACGCCCAGGTGGGCCGATCGGTGAGGCCGCAACAGATGTCCATGTATCGGGCAAGATCGCCGTGGTGATCCCAACCACGATGATAAAGATGGATGAACCGGACTCCGCGTTCCGCCAATCGCCGTGCCAGCAGACAGTTCGACGCATAGGAACCATCACCCGGTTGAGCACCGTAGAGATCGAGAACGTGCTGCGGTTCCTGGGAAATATCCATCAACCCGGGAACGGATGTCTGCATCCGAAACGCCATCTCGTAGGCGGCGATTCGCGTGTCGATCTCGGGATTGGCGACCGCTGCGTTTCGTTGCTGATCGAGTTGATTGATCGTTCGGATCAACTCCGCCTGTTGATTCGCACTCACGCCCTTGGGGTTCTGCACATAGTGAACGGGATCGCCGGTCGAGTTGAACTCCACGCCCTGAAAACGACTCGGCAAAAATCCGGCGGACCATTGCCGCGAAGCAATCGGTTGAGGGTCCCGCCCACCGACGCTGGTGAGAACGACGAACCCGGGAAGCTCCCTCGTTTCCGAGCCGAGACCGTAGGTGACCCAGGAACCCATCGACGGACGCCCGCTGATCACCGTCCCCGTGTTCATGAAGGTATGCGCCGGATCATGATTGATTTGTTCCGTGACCATGGAGCGCATCACCGCAATCTCGTCAGCCATTTTTGCGGTCCACGGGAGATAGTCACTGATGAGTTGGCCACTTTGGCCATGGCGCCGGAATTTGGTCAAGTGCCCCTGAACCTTCAGCGCCTGCCCTTGAAGTTGGGCAATCGGTTGACCCTTGGTGAACGACTCCGGCATCGCCTTCCCATCGAGCTCGTCCAATTTCGGTTTGTAATCGAACGTTTCCAAATGGGACGGGCCGCCCGCCATGCAAAGGAAAATCACGCGCTTTGCTTTCGCCGCAAAATGAGGCATCCCGACCCGCGGAGCAGCCTGCGCATCCTGCCCTAACAAACTCGCCAACGCGGCCGAGCCCAGACTGAGGCCGGACTGACCGAGAAAATTCCGACGAGACGCAATCGGGACGGTTGGAGAAGTGGTCTTCATTTAATTGCGGGTGATGGTTTCGTTCAAATTGAGGAGCGCCCGGGCCACCGATGTCCAGGTTGCCAGTTCAAGCGGATCCAGGTTTTTGGAAACGGGAGCGAACCCGGTTTTGAGCAGGTCTGCCGCCAGATCTGGATTCGCCTCATAATCAGATTGGGTTGAGGCGACCAATTCGCTTAGCAACTTCGTCTCCTCTGACTGGGGCGGACGGGAGAGCACTTCGCGATAGGCAAACGCCAGCCGCGATTCCGTGGTTGTTCCGCCTTCGCTCAAAATTCGCTGCGCCAGGACGCGGGCCGCCTCCACAAACGTGGGATCATTCAGCAGGACCAACGCGGCGTTGGGCGTATTGGAGCGGGGACGTTGCGCGGTGCATTCCTCGCGGCTCGGCGCATCCATCGCTTTCATCATGGGATGGAGAAACATGCGCTGCCAATGGACATACAGTCCACGGCGCCATTGATCTTCGGATTTCTGGACGTGGTAGGACCGTTTCGGAAAGTTCAAATGACGGTAGTAGCCGACGGGTTGATAGGGCCGGACACTGGCCCCACCCTGTTCCCGCACGAGCAGTCCGCTCACGGCAAGGGCATTGTCTCGGATCAATTCTGCGGGAAGGCGGTAACGCGATTGCCGAGCCACAAGTTGGTTGTAGGGATCGCGTTCAACCAATTCGGGAGAGGCGACTGACGACTGTTGATAGGCGCGACTCGTCACCAGCAAGCGCGCCATCTCCTTCACGTTCCAGCCCGACTCGTAAAAAGCGACCGCCAGGTTGTCGAGAAGCCTGGGATTGACCGGCGGTTCACCTTGACCGCCAAAATCGTCGAGAGATCGGGAGATCCCGACTCCGAAAAACAGATACCAAAATCGATTCGCAAACACTCGAGCCGTGAGCCCGCCCTGGCCCTTCTCTGGATCCGTCAACCAGTTGGCAAGATCGAGGCGCGTGGCGAACTGATTCTCCGCAACGGAGATCTCGCCAAGAAAGGTGGGAACGGCCGCACGAACGACTTCGCCGCTATCATCCTGCCAGTTCCCCCGCGGCAACACGCGCATTTCGCGGGGTGCTTTGGCAACCGTGACCATGATCGAACGCGCTTGCTTTTGAATCTCCCATTTCCGGCTCAACAGTTGATTCCAGGCTGCCCGTTTCGAGTCAGCCACCACCTCGGCGATCCGGGCCTCCAAACCCGTTATCTGCGTCTCGAGTCCGGCCTTCGATCCTTTGCCAACTTTGGTTTTCGCTTCGAGACCCGCCTTTTGCCGCTCCCATTCTTCAACCTTCCCCATCGCCTCTTTGCCCAACAAATTGCTCATCCGGCTCTCAATCTCAGCCAACTCCTTTTCCTCGGCGTCCGAGTAAAACTTCATCTCAGGCGGCCGATTCGAGGGCAGCGAGTTCCCATTGTAGCCGACATCATGAATATCGGCGAAAAACGCGGCCAGGGCGTAGTGATCCTTGATCGTGTAGGGATCGTACTTGTGATCATGGCATTGGGCGCAACCAACCGTGGCTCCCATCCAAACCGCCGAAACGTTGCGAACCCGATCCGCGGCATAGATCGCGTCATACTCCTTTTTCTGAATCCCACCTTCGTGGGAGGTCTGGAGCAACCGGTTGTAGCCGGATGCGACGCGTTGCCACTTGTCCGGGTTTGGCAACAAGTCGCCAGCCAACTGCTCACGAGTAAATTGATCGAAGCTGAGATTGGAATTGAACGCACGAATCACGTAGTCGCGATACGGCGAGATGTTGTGGGTTTGGTCTCCGTGGTAGCCGACCGTGTCGGCAAAGCGAACGAGGTCGAGCCAGTAGATGGCCATGCGCTCGCCAAAATGCGGTGATTCCAACAACCCGGTGACGACGGAATCCAGATTCTGCTCCCCACGGACAAAGGCATCCACATCCTCGGGAGTTGGCGGAAGACCGGTGAGATCAAAGTGCAGACGCCGGATCTGCGTGATCTTGTCCGTATCCGGCGATGGCTTCAGCCCTTCCGCCTCCAGGTTTGCGAGGACAAACTGATCGACCCAATTCCTGGCCCAAGTTTCGTCGTTGGGCGTTGGAACCGGATGCTTTTTCGGCGCGACATAAGCCCAGGGTTCGGAATACGTTGCGCCATCCGCGATCCAACGCGTCAGCAGCTCCATCTCCTTCGGCTTGAGTTTCTTGTGGGAGTCCACCGGCGGCATCGGGTCCTCACGATCCTTCATTCTGATCACGAACTCGCTTTCCTCCGGTTTCCCGGGAACGATCGCAGCATACCCGCCCAAATCCGCGTAAGCTCCGTCGGCGGTATCGAGCCGCAAGTCCGCCTTCCGCTCATGAGAGTCCGGTCCGTGGCAAAAGAAGCATTTATCCGAGAGGATCGGGCGAATCTCGCGGTTGAAGTCGATCGATTTGGACTCTTCGGCCAGTCCCAAAGGAGCAGCGACAAGGATCCAGAGCAGTGAAAGTGGGAGTCTCATGGGGTTTAGCAGCCATCTTCCAACGGCGCAGTGACACGTATCTTACGGAATTCGGCAGGATTTTGCGCGCAACGTTCAAACTTTGTGGTTCGTGACGGTTTTGCGCAGAACGTCCTCAACTTCGTTCAGTCGGCCAGGGAGCGTCTGAAAATGAGGTCGCTCCCTAATCTTTCAATTCCCAAACTCGCACATAATCGACCAGCATCGATGTTGGAAGCGCGGTCACGTCCGCCTCATGGTTTGCGAAAAGCCGGTTGTCGTGAAAAACCGTAAAGGGCGATCGCAGGCCAAACGACAGGGCGACATTCATCGGACGATGCCAGAATTCGTTGGGTTTTCTACCGACTTCCACGCCATCAACATACCAAACGATCTCGTCCTTGCTGACGTGGCAACCATAGGTGTGAAAGTCTTCCCGTGGGTCAAATGGAGCGTGATACTCGATGGCTTGGGCTTCGCGATAGCGCGGGTCATTGGGCCGCCTCCAATCTCGCCCTGGAATTCCCTGCTTCCCGTTGGAAAGAATCGCGTGGAGGTTGTGATCGGAAATGCGTTCGTTGCCTTCGATCCGGTTTCCCCGTTGCGTCAGCTCCACGATATCGACTTCGCAGTATCGAACGGACCCGGCTTCCAATTCCGAATCCTCGATCGTGCTGTAAATCCAAAAAGCCGGACAAACTCCCGGAAAGAGCGGCGCACCCTTGATTCTGGCCTCGTAAAATCCGTAGCATCCCTTGGCGTAGGATTTCAGCATCCCTGATGTATAAATAAGTCCCGAATCCTTTCCGGCGGCTGACTTCCCTTTCATCGCCCGCTTCTCGTGGCGAATGGTGATCTTGAGTTTTCCATCCGACACGGAGGTGCTTTTCGGATTGTCCCATGTCCAGGCAAAGAACTTTTCGGGCTTGGGATTCCACTTTTTCCAATCGATCTCGCTCTCGTTGAAATCATCCGAACGATCCCAACGAATCGTCCAATTTTCTCCGTTCTCGGCGCCCTTCGGCTTCGAGTTGATCGTCGTCTGAGGAAACGCGCAGGTCGCACCCAGGAAGGTGGCGACCAGAGTAAGGTTTAGGGTCTTCATGAAGGGATTTCGCGGCCGAAACCAAGAAATACCCCAAAACCACCGCTTCTGGCGAGAACGATTGCGTGGCGCCAAACCGTTAGACATCGCCAAACACGCAATCACTTTCCAAATCCCGAATTGCCGCGATTCTTGCCGCCAATGACATGGGTCTTCCTGGCGGTTCTGTCCGCGTTATGCCTCGGAGTTTACGATCTGCTCAAAAAGAACGCGGTTCGGGAGAACGCCGTCCTTCCCGTGCTCTTTTTCGGCGTGGTGAGCGGCGCCTTGGTCTGGCTCCCGTTTGTGGTGTGGTCAGCGATTGCTCCCGAATCCGTGCCGCACGAATTTTTCCAGGTTGGCCGGATGAGTGCTCAGGAACATCTCTGGCTGCTCGCCAAATCCGCGCTTGTTTCCGCATCCTGGCTTTTCGGCTACTTCGCCCTGAAACACCTGCCGCTTTCCACGGCCGGCCCGATCCGTTCGACCGGACCACTGTGGACGATTCTGATCGCAACGCTCTTTCTCGGCGAATCC
This sequence comes from uncultured bacterium, assembly GCA_963977015.1. Classification (GTDB taxonomy): domain Bacteria; phylum Verrucomicrobiota; class Verrucomicrobiia; order Verrucomicrobiales; family DEV007; genus JBCDHN01. The sequence goes on from CAXBMO010000016.1 coordinate 133,118, forward strand.
CCGAATGCGTGGCAATGGGCCGGGGTGCTCACCATTCTGGCCTCCTTTTACGCCTTCTCGCTCGTGGGAAAACTGGAAGGGCTCCATTTCCATCGGGATCGCTGGGTCTGGTTCATGGTCGCAGCCACCTTGTTAGGAGCCACCAGCTCAATCTACGACAAGTTTCTCCTGCAACAGGTCGGGATTCCGCCATCGACGGTTCAAGCCTGGTTCTCGATTTACCTCGTGGCGGTGTTGTTCCCCTTCCATTTCTGGTGGCGCAATGCCACTTGGCGAACTGGGAAGTTTGAATGGCGCTGGTCGATTCCCTTGGTCGGGATCACGCTCTTGATTGCCGACATCTTCTACTTCAACGCGGTCCAGGATCCGGATGCACTCATCGCCGTCATCTCGCCCGTGCGCCGCATGTCCGTCCTCGTGACCTTTTTTGGCGGCGTGCTCCTGTTTGGCGAAACGACCCGCGTGCGCCTCAAATCGATCTGTCTGCTGATTCTCCTGGTTGGCGTGGTTCTCCTGAATCTACGCGGAGCCGGATAGACCGGACTCGCGCTCAAACGTTCGGCACGGTTAGAATTCCCAACGTCTTCGGCAATGGTTCAGGATCAATCTGGCCGACTTCACGGCTTTGCACCTTCGCTTCGGCTGCGGCGAGCCCGGCGACCTGACCCGTCGTCATCCAGACCGGTTCCATTCGCAAAACGCTCATCGCGATATGGGTTGAAGACATCGCGACCGGCACGATCAAGTTGTCCAGGTTCCTGGGCAGCAACGCTCCCCACGGGATCTGACCAGGTTGAGCGGGACCATCCGCTTTCTTTGGATACCAAAGCACGCCTTCCATCCAACGGCCGACGGCGTAACGGCGATCGTGGCAGGGGTGGATGTCGAACGAATGCTCGCCAAGCGCGATCGCTTGTTCGACGCGAGGCGTTTGTCCGGTTTTGGGATCCACGATGAACGAGTGCTGGGTCATGTGCGCCCGGCCCTCGATGCGACGTCCCTGGCGGACGTAGATTTGCCAGGGCCAATGACCGTTCTCCGGAAACTCATCGCGATGCAGACCGGCCGTTTTCCAAAGCGCCCGAACGTGATCGGGAACCCGCGGATCGTTTTGCAGAAACCAGGCGTAGCTGGCGGCGTGGTCGAGATGAAATTGCTCGAGGCGCGCGCGGTGATGCCGCTCTGCGTCCGGCCACGCCCAGCTCACGCCCGGACAGTTCAAGCTCGTTTGCTGAACGATGGAACCGTTGAGCTGAAATTTTCTTCGCGGAAGCGGGGTTCCCAGCGTGCGTCGCTTCACCCGGCCGGAGGCGAACTCCTCGATCATGGGAAGCATGTCAGGGAGATGCTGTTCGTAGGTGTCGGGCTTCTCAAACGGAATGCGCTTCTCGGGATCGGTCGTAAAAATGCAGCGTGCGCAATACGCCTGAATCGCCGGTGATGGCTCGCCTGTATCCGGCGTCTGGATTTGCACGGCGTTCTTCCAATCCATGTAGTGAATCCCGGCCAACGACTCGCCGTATTCTTCCCTCCCCTCCCGTCCCACGCGATACGGCACGCCTGCCTTGGCGGCAAGATCGCCTTCGTAGGTTCCGTCGATGTACGTTTGCGCGATCACACGGCGCTTGCCCTGATTGTTCGGCTCATCGAGCATGATCCCGGTGATGCGACCTGCCTCTGTCTGCACCGCCGCAAGATGTCGTCCCCGCAAAAAGGTTAGGCGATCCGCCTGCTCCCCCAACATCTCGTCAAAGACGATTTCAGCGACGGACGGCTCATAGAACCAGCCGTCCCGGGTCAGGGCGTATTGCGCCTCATTGTTTCCCAACTCCCTTTGGTAGTGCGCGCGAACGCGACCGATGAACTCTCCAACCAATCCTCCAAACAGTTCCTTTCGGACGGCGTCCGTCGTGCAAAGTCCACTTGCCGTCATCCCGCCCGGGTTCACTTTGGGACACGCCAACACCACCTTGCATCCCCGCCGTGCCGCTTCCAGCGCTGCCGAAATTCCTCCCGGAGTCGATCCATAAACGAACACATCCGAGGTCTCTGCCGGAGCGGCACCCTCCATCCGTTGAAGTGAGGACGCGGTGAGCGCCGAGAGGGCTAGAAAATCCCGGCGGGAAGTCGTGAAACGGTTCACGGCGTGGCCAGTTTGAGGGATTCGAAAAACTTGGAACTGGCGTCGATCATTTCCTGATAGAGCGACTCTTTCCGCATCAGGTAACCGTGGCCACCACCATCGTTCACCACCAGTTCACTGTGGTTGCCGGCGGCGATCATTTTCTCGTGAAACTCCTTGGCTCCTTGGAACGGCGTGACCACATCGCCGGTTCCATGAAACGTGATGGTCGGTGGAAGCCCGGCCCGGACGTGATGGACTGGAGAAAGTTCCTGCCAGCGATCTCCAATCTTTTTCTGACCATACCCCTCAGCCGAGGTGTCGATCACCGGAAAGAACAGGACCATGGCATTGGGAGCGGTGGAAACGGAAAGATCGTCACCTTCCTCATTCACCTCATCAAAGAGCGCCGTCGATGCCGCGAGATGACCACCGGCCGACCCGCCACTCACGATGATCTTGTCCGGATCAATTCCCAGCTCTTCGGCGTGTGCGCGAACATAACGAACCGAGGAACGCGCGTCCTTCACGCAGTCAAACACCGTGACGGAGCGGTCCGCCTTGGCGAGACGATACTGGACGCAGACTCCCACCATCCCGTGGCGTTGCACGAAATCCGCCGCAAAGGGATACATGCGACTCGGATCCATTCCCGTCCAGCCACCTCCATGAATAATGTGAAAGCAGGTTCGCTGGTCGGTCGGCTTCCAGCCCTCGGGCAGGAAGAGATGCAGCTCCAGCTCGCGATCATCAATCCGTTTGTAAATGATTTTGCGATCCGGCTTCAGGTTCAAAATCCGCTGGCCGACATAGTCCAGCGGACGCGATTTTTTCGACGGTTTCTGATCTGGTGAATCCTGGGCAAGGCCCAACGACCAACCATAACCAAGTAAAATGGCCACAAGGCAGAAAAATGGGGTTTTCATGAGATACCAGAGCCTGACAGAGGGTGCAAATTTGGTCAAGGGATCGGGTGTCGATAAAAACTGAAGGTTCCCCTAGCACAACACTTGGGAGTTCACACCACGGTGGTCACCGAATGGCGCAATGCTCGTGAACTGCGAGCCAACTACCAGACGTCTCCCTTTGCCGCCACCTCGACGAATGCCTCGATCTCCCGGGACAAGGCTTCCGATTCGGCTAAGCCGGTTTTGAGGTGCTCGGGAAAGTCGTCACTCGCAGCTCCAACCATCAATCCCAACACCGCGTTGCGATGGACGTTGTCGCCCCCGGCATTGGTGTTTCCGAGGAGCGCTGCTTCCGGATCAAACTCATGATGCGCCGCAAAATACAGCGCCAATGGAAGGCCGTGCTCCGGATAACAGACCGTTCCGAGTTGTTCGAGCACGACTTCCTCCGGCGCCTGTTTCGCGAATTCGCGGAGGTCGAACGACGAGTCGGAAAGTTGAACGTGAAGCTCCCACATTTTCCGATGCGGAATATTTCCGGGGCCTTTGTGCTCGCGATACATCGCGAACATTTCCTTGCCGGTGATCTTGGGAACGCGCAGCGATGCGGATCGAGCCAAAGCTGCTTCCAACGCGTCTTCGCCGGAAATCAGATCCTGCAGCAGTGGCACGGCAACGCCGAGAGCGGCGGCAACGTTCTCAGAACGGTGGGTCAGGTTCTGATGCTCGATCGCAAAACCGAGCGCCTGATACTCGGTCTCCGCGAGGAGGGACAAGACCATGGGACGGATCATTCCGCCGTGGGAACCGATCGACCAGACGTTCCGTTGCCGCTCCGCCGCGTTGTGAACCGGACAACCGCGGGAATAGTTCTCGAACCAGCTTCGGAGATAGATTTCCTGATAGGGATCCCTGAGGTTCCCGGGCGTGGTCATGAAGGCGACAAATTCCCGGAGGAAGGCATCCTCATCATAACGCCCTTCCTGGGCCACCGAACGCATCAGCACGCGCGCCAACTGGGCTCCCGTGGTGTTCTCGCCCGCGCCAAGTCCATGATGGTAGTGATAGCGATCCTCCAGCTTCGGCGTCGAATTCCCGTGCTCGGACTCGCGTTCGCCGGTTTCAATCCCCAAGTTGGAGAAGGACGTGTCATAGAACCGAATGTGCTCGTGAAGCGTGTTGTAGGGACGACCGAGCCGTTTCGCGGATTCGACATCGGGGTGATAGCCCATGCCGACCATGAAGCTTTCCGGATGCGGATGCGGCGCCGCTTCGTACCGGGTGACTCCGCTGGCAAAGGTCTCGCGGAGATTGTCGAGACTGTAAAACCAATGGGCCGGCATGGCGAGGGCATCGCCGGCAAAGAGGCCCCAGAGGGCGTTTCGGATTCGGTTCTTGCGTTCGGTCTTCATGGCGCCAAGACGGTCGTTCTCGGTCCAACCTCCTTACAAGTTGGCCTGCTACTTCGTCGCAGTCAGCCAGGCCGGATCATAGGTCGATCCGGCGGAAACCTGGATCATCGAAACCCGAATCGTGGTGGGGAAGAATTTTTCATGATCCTGGCGTTTGTGGGCATGCCCCTTTCCGCCGCTCGAGTCTTTGATCACCAAGGCCATTTTCTTGATGCCTTCGGTCCAGATGATGGAGTCATGATTCCAAAACCCGGTCATGGAGACGTCCTTTTCGTAAACGCCTTCCTGGGTGTAGGCGGGCGTGTTGGTGCAACCATAGCCATTTTTCTGACCCTGGTTCGGAATGTAGCAGAGGCTCCAGGTGGTCGCCTCATCCCCGGCGGGCTTCTCCAGAACCTCAATCCGAACGTGGACACTCCCGTTTCGGTAATCGATCGGAGCGGTCCAGTCTTTGGGTGTGCCTTCGCCAAATTGATCGGGCATCACGTAGAGATGAGACTTGGTCGGAACCGCTTCTTCGTGCGTGAACGTGAAGGTTTGGTCGAAGAGAACGAATTGCTCGGCGGTCGCGATTCCGGCGTGGAAAACCAGGTTGGCGAGGATGGATAGGAAAAGGACGGATCGTTTCATGTTCGAAGCCTCGTGCACCGCGAAGCATCCATCCACCAGATCTTTCACTTACGGTTCGGCAGCGGAAAAGGCCGGAAACCCCTCGGCAAACACCATGCAGGTTACGCCGGCGGGCCCAGGGAGCGTCGTGCTCTCCCAGCTTTTCCCGCCATCGGTCGAAATCTTGAGGTCTTCGGTGTATTTCCAATAGGTTTCGAAGGAGTAATAGAGATCGGGACGGAGCGTGGCGAGCGTTCCGGGAAAGGTCTCGCCTTTGACTTCCTTCCATTCCCGCCCGTCGGCGGATTCCCAGGCCTCGGATCCCCGGGTATTGAGAATGAAGCGTTCGCCATCGTGAACCAGGCTGTTGAACTTGGTGTTGTCGCCAATCTCCGGCGTGACTTCGGTCCACTCCACCCCGTCGGAGGAATGATGCAGCGTCCGGTCTCCGCGAACGACGAAGCCGTTCGTGTCAGCTTCGATGAACAAGCGGGATTGGGGTTGCAGACGCTCGGCAAAGGTCCAGTTCTCGAAGTCCCTGGTTGAAACGATGATGCAGTTGTCGCCGGCCCCGACAAAGATCCCATTGGCATGGCGCCACCGCCGCACGTTCGACTTGATCTTCTCGTCGAGGCCGAGTTTCTCGGCTTCCTGGGTTTGGAATTCGCGCACGTTGGCGTCGCCGATGATCTCCCATTCCCGGCCATCCTTCGATGCCCCGACTCTGCCGCCTTCGCCGAAAGCGTGGAACTGGTCGTTCACGAAAATGACGCCTGACAACACTCCCATGTTGAACGGGTTTTTCTCCCAATTCACCCCGTCGGAGGTCGTAAAAATGTTCGAACGCGAAAAACCACCGACCACGACACAGACGCCGTTCCCGACCGCGATCGCCTTGAGATCGTTCTGATCGTGGGCCGGTTTGTCGAAGAACTCGTGATTCGTCCAGGTGAGACCGTCGAGCGATGACATGCGGTGCCCGCCATTCCCCGCCGCGATGTAGATCCCCTCGCCGGAACCGCCGGAAGCCGCCGCCTGTTTCGCGAGCCAATCCTGATCGGCCCGGCTCAAACTCGCGATGGGGATGTCATAATTCCGGCCATTGGAAATCCGGCGAATTTTGACGACACCGTCGGCCTGACTCACAAACTCAGCTTCCAGCGCGACACCTTTGTCGTTCGTCCAGGTTCGAACTTCCGCGAAGCCGTTCACTGCAATCGTCAGCGCAACAACAACCGTTGGGAACAGGGGATTTTTGATCATGGAATTCAAGATTCTGGCAATTGATGGATGGAACTGTGAATGACGCGTTTTTCGCCATTGCTCAAGTTGCAAACAATCTCCATGCCCCAGGTCGGCTGCAACTTCGGAATGGTCAAAACCACCTGATTACCTTTCGTCGCGACGTCCGTCACTTCCAGAGCGCGCTCGTTGTAGTGCTTGGAGCCGTAGTTTGCGGTGCGGCGGAGATCCCACACTTTCACGGCGAACTCGCCACCCTCCGGCACAGGATCACTGAACGTAATGGTGTATCGCCCGTTGCCAGCCTCGAGCCTGGTCGGCATGAACGCCGGTTTGCCCGTCGCCCGAATCCGGAAAAAGCCGCCGTCCTCCCGCTGCGACCCGGCCCAGGCAAACATCCCTGCGACATAGAGTTGGTTGTTCTCCGGATGAAAGCGTCCGCGATGCAGCCCGGTCGGCAGATTCTCGATGGGAAAGGCACACATTCCACCCTGGGCCTGACCATTTGGCAAAACCTCATGCGGCACCGTGTAAACCTGGCCATAGCCATAGCTGAGGTTCAAAAGCACGCCATCCAGATTGCCCCAACCCGTTTCCTGCGGAACCCAAAGCAACTCAGCCGGGGAACGATCAAAGGCGTTCGTGATCCAACACAGCGGTTGCTCCATCGCGTCATCGGATTCGTCGGTGACGTCATGATAGCCGAACATGTTGCCGTAGAAGCCACCCTCACGGACGTAGTTGATGCGGTTCTTCGGATTCCAATGCCCTTCCTGGTCCGTCACAATCCAGGTTCCGTCCGGATTCAGGCAGACTCCGTTGGCAGCGCGAAACCCTGACGCGACGATATCCGTTTTCCTTCCATCCGGGCTCACTCGCAGAAGTGTCCCGTGATGAGGAACGACCGCGGTCTTGGCGTGGCGGGCGGACTTCGCATAATAGAAGTTTCCCGCCTCATCGGTCTGCAATCCCATGGCGAATTCGTGAAAGTGCTCCGTGACCTGATGGTCGTTGTTGAAGCATTCCACGTGGTCAATTTCCAGATCCCCATTCAGGTCGTGTAATCGCGCAATTTGATCACGGCACGTCACGTAAATCGTTTCATCAACAATCTTGAGGCCCAGCGGCTGAAACAAACCCGAGCAGATCCGCCGCCATTTCAGGGATTTCAGGTCTCCGGCGAGACCATCGACCAACCACACATCACCGAGCCAGGTGCACACGGCCGCCCGGTCCGGATTCCCAGCATAGAAGTCAAACCCACCCAGCCGCATCCAGGATTCCCAGGGGTTTTCCGACGCATTCGGAATCGTGATCGTGTCGACCGCAAACGGGCCGGACTCGTCGCCCAACTCGCCACGGGTTTCGATCACTGTCTTCCCGAACCGAGCTGGACCGCCCTTCGTCAGCGGTTCCAAATCTCGCGCTTCCGAGGCGAGACTTTGAATCGTGAGTTGGTCGGCTTTCGAAAGCGCGATGGAAATTTGAACCGGACGTTCGCTGGCGGGAAGGCGCAGTTCGATGGCGTCCTCCGTACGATGAATCGTGGCTTCCGGATATCCGGCGAGCGTAACGTTCAACGTGGGATCGTTCGGCGCCAATCTGGTGACCAGTTGTTGCGGAACGCGGTTCAGATTCAGGTGGCGAACGAAAATCGGCGCGGCGCCATATTCGATCACCTCGGGAAGCTCCAGAATCTCCGACTCGCCAACGGTGTAGTTGAGAACGACTTGATCGCCGTGATGGTAGAGGCCTCGATATTGAACCCACTCTCTGGGCAAGGGCCCGAAGTGACGCCCGTCCCTACCGACAATCCGTTGGTCATCCCAATGTCCCGCGGTGGGATGTTGCCAGGCTGGCGCGTCCGGATTCACGAACAGAGGCTCGCCGGCGATTTTGGTGTGGGTGCCATGAGAACCATCAAACGCAATCCCCCGCCAATCGGAAAACTTCCCCGTATAAGCGGTCGCAACCCGCATCGTATCCTCATCATAGATCATCCAGGCCTTCCCTTTCGAAATGCCCCCCTCCCCTGCGTCCAGTCGAACGGAAATCCCTTTCTGAGCAATGTTCCAATCCCCTGGCGAAGTCCCCTCGTTGACTTGATAGGTCCACATGAGGGCCTGACCAAAATCCATCTTCTCATACTGCTTTCCGCGATCGACCAACCCCGGTTCCATCAGCGAATCAGCCGTTTCCAATTTCCGGGGGAGTTCCTCCAGGTAGGTTTCGGTAACGGCGAAGTATTGCCGGGGATTGTGCGGCTTGAGAAACGCCTCCCGGAGATACTGAATCACGGCGTATTTTTGCGCGGCGGTGTATTGCGGCTGCGGAACCATCATCCCAAACCCCTTGGAGAGCGTTTGGTAGAGGCGATAGGGATCCGAACCGTTCTTGAATTCGCCTTCGTGGAACTTCAGCGCAGTGGGCAGACTTCCCTCCTTCTCCGGGGTGCCGTGGCAGGTGACACACAACGTTTGGTAAATAGCCTTCCCTTGCGCCATCGATTCTTCATTCCAATTCGCCATCAGGTTCGCATGATCGGCGATCTCCAAGGGTTGCACCCAGGCTTCGTTGACTTGAAACGCGGTCGCGTCGGCCGCGATCGCAATCCGGGTTGGGATTCCCGGGAAACCCAAGCCGGAAAAGGTTTCCACCGGAGGGCTGGACGACCAATTGAGGTCGGGCGTGTTCACTTCCTCCAACTTTCCCGCCAACAAGGCCGCGCGTTCCGCACCGGCGATGGCGCGCGACCAATAGCGAACATTGCCGATCGTTCCACCCGTGAAATCCCCTCCAAAATTCGGTGCGGCCGAGCCGATTTTGAAAACATGCCCTTCCACATCGTCAGCTCGAAACGGCTTCTTCTTCGCGACCGATTTGCCGTCCACGAAGATCTCCGCCCCGCCATCTTCCACCACGAGGACAACCCGGTGAAGTTTCCCATCGTTGACTTTTGGTCCGCCGCGAACCGCCCCCAACCAACCAATGTCATAGACCAAATGGCCGCCCCGAATGAAGAGCGCCTTGGCCTTGGGCGACCATTTGCCTTCGGGAGCGCACCTGGAAAAAAGGGTTCCGTTCCCGGTGGTTTGGAACGTGGCCGCGACCGTGTAATCGCGATCGCAACGAATTCGATCATCCGTCGTTTGAAAATTCGCCCCGGCAATCGATTGAGGAATCTCGTGACCCTGCAACTGCGCCGCGCCATCCAATCGGGAACTGACAAAGGCACTTTTGCCTTCGAGATGCTCATAGGTCAGTTCGACGACGTGCGATCCTTTCGGTAAATCGAGGCTCAGATGTTCATGGAGCTTCGCTTTCGTGGCTACCGAAGCTTCATAAGCCAAATGGAGCCGGAAATTGGCCAACTCGGCGGACGTGAGCTTGTCCCCAAAAACCGGGAACCGCGTCTGCTCAACCTCGATTGACGGAGGGAACAGCGTTTGGCCATAACCGGTTCCCCACGAGACGAAGAGAGCGACAAGGATCCGGAACAGGCAGCTCGCAGGTGATCGGGAAATCCGATCCCATGGGGATCCCTGCGCTTCTCGAGGGGTTGAAGCGGTCATAGGGACCAGATTCTGAGCGTCCCCGCCTGAGATACAAGCCCAGACTCCTAAAAATCGTTCAGAGTCAGCCGGTCAGGCTGGAACTCCGATGTCTTCTGACGTCGCCACCAATCCACGGCCACGATCGCGGCTTGCTCTGGATTCCTCCTTGCGCTGCTCAATCAGGTCGGAGCAGGTTCTGCTGATGTCGATGAAGGGATGACGGCCCTTCTCAGCAAGATAAGCCAGATTCTTCAACAACAGCCGAAGGTACTTGGTGAGGTCTGATTTGACCGGGACGAGCCGCGGCGTTTCGGAATTCTGCGTTGCCATCTCTTCCGCTTCCCGTTTCGCGATTTCAAGATAGGCATCGGCCTGAATGAGCTCCTCCGCGTTCGCCGTCAGTTGCAGGACCTGGAGCGCTCCAATTCTGGAATCACGATCCGGTCCCTGAATTTCCTGGATAAAGTCGCCGATCGAAATTTCGGAAGCCTCCGAGCCGATCCACTCTCTCAGGAATTGAAACGCCTGCCGCTCCTCGGCTGAGGTGCCGTCGTGATTGGTTCGAATCTTGGTCCGGATCTCATCCCAAACCTGATCCCTGCGCTCGCCCAGCATCTGCACTTCATCAATCTGGTTGGCCTTCACGTTCTTCCCCAGCGCGCGGCCGAGATCGAGAACCGTGAAACGCAGATCATCGAGCAATTCGCCCAGAAAAAAGTCCTCATCGGGCAAATTCGGAATCAGAAAATCGACAATTTCGTTCCCGAGATCGAGGAGCTGGCCATTCGTGAAATCACGAGCGTTAAAGGAAGTGATGATTTTTTCAGCCATGGACCATCTATGACCAAACGCATTTAATAAAGCAAGCTTAATTATCTCAAACGCTTAATCACGAGAGCCGGGTTCGAATTCGCCAATGAATCGAGTCTCCAACTTTCCGGTTGCGAGTCTCGGTTAGAGTATTACTTTCAGACCCGATGCGCGTTTTCTTGCACAACGCCCCAATTTCTCTCGAGCTCCTCAACAGCCGTTCGCTGTTGCTAGGGTTGGCTGCCCAATAGTTTCCCTGCCACCCTCACGCCTCCTTTTCTCTCGTCTGCGCCGTTTCATGGCTTGCCGACTCTCTTTCCCTCTCTCTACTTCCCCGTCTTTTTCTCTTTTCGAATGAATCCCGATTCCATCAACAAATACCGTCCGTTCCCGCGCGTCGATCTGCCCGACCGCCAATGGCCGGACCAATCCATCACTTCAGCCCCGATCTGGTGCAGTGTGGATCTCCGCGACGGGAATCAGGCGCTCCCCATTCCCATGAGCGTGGAAGAGAAGCTGGAGATGTTCGATTTGCTGGTCGGAATTGGCTTCAAACAGATTGAGGTTGGCTTTCCCGCCGCTGCCGACACCGAGTTCAACTTCCTGCGCCGCCTGGTCGAGGATCAGAAGATTCCGGAAGACGTCACGCTCCAGGTTCTGGTGCAGGCGCGCGAACACCTGATCCGCAAAACGTTTGAAGCGTTGGAAGGCGTTCCCCGCGCGATCGTGCACCTTTACAACTCGACCTCGCCGATGCAGCGACGCATCACCTTTGGGAAGACGAAGGACGAAATTCGCGACATTGCGGTCGAGGGAGCCAAGTTGGTTCGCGAGTTGGTCGAGACCGTTCCCGATACCAAGGTCGACTTTCAGTATTCGCCCGAGAGCTTCTCCGACACGGAGCTGGACTACGCGCTGGAGGTTTGCGAAGCGGTGAAGGCGGTTTGGGAGCCAACTCCCGAACGAAAGATCATTCTCAACCTGCCGGCGACGGTGGAATGGGCCACGCCCAATGTCCACGCCGATCAAATCGAGTGGTTCTGTCGCCACATCAGCGATCGCGAGAACGTCATCATCAGCCTGCACACCCACAACGACCGGGGCACGGGAACCGCCGCGACCGAACTCGGGTTGATGGCGGGCGCCGATCGCGTGGAAGGAACCTTGTTTGGCAACGGCGAGCGAACCGGGAACCTCGACATTGTGATCGTGGCGCTGAATATGAACAGCCACGGCATCGAAACGGGACTGGATTTCTCCAATTTGGGGGAAGTTCGCCAGGTTTACGAGCGCGTGACCCGGCTGAGCGTTCCGGAACGCCAGCCTTATGCCGGAGAGTTGGTTTTCACCGCGTTTTCCGGCAGCCACCAGGACGCGATCAAGAAAGGAATGGCCCAGCGGGAGCCGGACACGCCCTGGACCGTGCCGTACTTGACGATCGATCCCCAGGACATCGGTCGCAACTATCACGCGATCATCCGGATCAATTCGCAAAGCGGCAAGGGCGGCATCGCCTACATTCTCGACACCGAACACGGTCTGGACCTTCCCAAGACGATGCACCCTCAGGTCGGCCAACGGATCTACACGATGGCGGATCAGCTGGGGCGCGAATTGAGCATCGACGAAGTTCGCGACTTCTTCCGGCGGGAGTTTGTGAACCTGGCGAATCCCATGACGCTGCTGGACTACGAGCTCGATCATCACTCCGGCGGTCCCGGCGAAGTGCTTTGCCGGGCCAAAGTCGCGATCAACGGGGAAACCCGCGACATCAGCGGACTGGGCAATGGGCCGATCAACGCCTTTGTCGAGGCGCTCGACAATGACGGACTCAAGGATTTCAAGGTCACCGATTACCGTTCCCATGCCGTTCGGGGCGGTTCAGACTCGGATTCCGCGGCCTACGTCCAGATCCAGAACGGAGCGAACACCCTGGTTTGGGGATGCGGCATTGATCCATCGATTGAAATGGCGGGCCTGAAAGCCCTCGTTTCGGCCGTCAATCTCTCCAAAGCGGACCCAACCGGCTGAATTTCGGCAAAACCGGGCTTTGAACCCGGGAAAAGCCGCATTTCAGCTTTCCAAGTGCCAATTCTTCGCGGAAGTGACGCTTGCCTTCACGCGAACGGACAAATCACTTGACCGAGTAACAATTTACTCACACAGTGCCCGCCCTTTCGAAACCGAAACTATCTCATTTTCTACCCGATAAATCACCATGGCTAAGGTCTGCAGCATCAGAGGTTCACGCGTCACCCGCGGTCGCAAAATCCACCGTAGTGGTTTGGCCAAGAAGAAGGGTGGTATCGGACGTCACGTCACGAAGACCGTGAAGCGCTCCTTTTCACCAAATCTCAAGGTGAAGCGAATCTGGGTTCCTGAGCTGAACCGATTCGTGAGAGTCAAGCTGACCGCTCGTGCGTTGAAAACGATCGATAAAAACGGTGCTTACGCCACGCTCAAAAAAGCGGGCATCGTTTGATTGATTCGTTGAGAATCAACCATTTCCAACATTCACCGGAAAGTTTTGTGCTTTTTTTGTTTCAGAACTTCCCAAACCTGCTTTGGGTGAATTGTGTGGGCGAGGCTAATCATGAGACGCCCTTTCTCACTTTGTGTTTTTAACCCAGACACAAACACCCCTAAAAAAACACATATCTAAGATGGCTTATACCGTTAAATCCAAGAAATCCGGAAAAGACTACTTCCTTCACGTTCGCGAAACGAAGCGAAAAGACGGAAACATCACGAGACTCTACTACTTCGCTGGTGAGGTGAAGAACGAGAGTTCCGTCGACGATCTTCCCGATGGTTACCAGGTCGTTGAGAATGAGCGGACTGGTCTTCCATTCTTGAAGAAAAAGTAACGGGCCTTTCAAGCCCTTCTTCATCCTACAACTTTTAACGAAACCGCCGAACCACGTTCGGCGGTTTTGTTGTGTCCCGGCACGGCGCCACTCCGCCTTCTGGCGCGATGTGCAGGCCTCGATTCCGCAGCGTTACTTGGGAACGGCCGCCAACATCCGGCTCAGCCACGGGAACAGCTGCTTCTTCCGGCTCACCACACCGTCCATCTCGTAGACGCCCTGATCCTTCTTCGGATAATCGACGCGTTCCATCACCTTAGCCGGTCCCTCCATCAGCAGGACGCTGTAGTGGCGCCCGATGTCGGTGACCATCGCACAGGCGATGTCCAGATTGTGGCTCTTAACCAGATTCTTCAGCTCCGTTTGCAAATCATCGAGCGCCGGCCAGAAGTGATTCAGGCCCAGCTCCTCAATTTGCGAAATGCTGACACGATAACCGCTTTCCTCGTATTCCTTGCGGTCGCTGCCGAGCGCTTCGGCCGAAGTCGACGTCTTGAGGACGGATCCCGCGGCAAAGAACTCTTCCGCAAACTCATCGATGTTGATGCCGGCGATTTTCGAAAGCCAATCGAGCGTTTTCTTGTCTTCACCCGTCGTGGTCGGTGACGTCAATTTGAGCGTGTCCGAAATCAGCCCGGCGCAGAGGCAAATGGCGATGGAACGGGTCGGCATCAACCCCTGATCCCAGAACAAGCGCGCCACGATCGTCGAGGTGGAGCCGACCGGCAGGTTGATGAAGCGAACCGGCTCCTTGGACGTGAGGTTGCCGCTGAGGCGGTGGTGATCGATGACCTCAAGGATCTGCGAGTCTTCCGCACCGGTCACCGCCTGGGAAAATTCGTTGTGATCGACCAGTACCAACTTTCGAGCCGGCAAATCAATCAAATCCGAACGCGAAAAGACGCCGATCAGCTGCCCTTCGCCATCCACCACCGGAAAGAGCGACTGCGCGGAGCCGCGAACTTCCGCCTGAACCGCGGCGACCAGGGTATCCGTCTCAAACCGCACGAAATCCGAGGAAATGCCCTCCTCAATCCGGCGCGAACCACGAATGAACTGAATCGTGCTCGCCGTATCGTAGTTCGTGGAGAGAATCGTCGTGCCATTCTTCTGTGCCTCGCGAATCACATCGCGGGAAACCTTGGAACCTCCGGTGACGAGCAGAACCCGAACCCCGTGTTCTGCCGCCAATTTCTGGACATTCGATCGATCTCCCGAAAGGAGCAAAAGCTGCTCGGCCGGAAATTGGGCAATCCGCTCCTTCATCACGTCTTCGCTGCTTGCCGCAACCATGATGATGAAATCCTCCACCGCTTCCGGGTCGCTGCCCTGGTGAACCACCTCGCCGCCGAGGGTTCGGACGGTATTCGCAATGCTGGTCCGAACGACTCGCATCCGCTCCGGAGATTCGCCGACCGGCAACAGGAGCTTGAGCAAGTCCTGCAGCGAGAGCATTCCGACAAGGTGATGCTCGCCTTCCACGATCGGGATGCTGCGATACCCGCCCCAGATCATGCGCTGGTAGACATCGAGAAAGCTCTCATGCGGCGCGGCCGTCGCCACGGTTCGCGTTCCGAGCGATCCGACGTTCAAGCGCACGTCCATCACCAGTTCCGGCAGCTCGACGCCCGCCTTTTTTAAAACCCAATCCGTTCGCGCGGTAACGGTTCCACACCGCGCCGCAATGGCTTCCGGCATCCGGGTGCGTTGCAATAAATCCGCGTAAGCGATCGCAGAACAAATGGCATCGGTATCCGGATTGCGGTGACCAATGACGTAAACAGGGCTGGGTGCCGGGCTCATAAAAAGACCTGAAGGTAAACGAAAACGGAAAATAAGCCACATTGTGGCGGTCCGAATTTTCGCTCAACTCCACCGAAATGGAAGCTTAACCGTCGAAAACGATCAAATCCCTTCAGAACCGCCCTGGCGGCGCTGTTGTTGCTCGCGCCAAATCGGAATGGACGGTTGAACGCGATCAATCGCTTCCAGAAGCATTTCCGTGTTCAACGGGACAATCTCATGCTTCTTCATCGCCAGACGGAGGGCGTCTTCAATGGCCAACTCAAAAACCTGGGCAATGTCCGCACCGGAGTAGTCATCCATTTTGGCGGACAATTTCTGGTAGTCGAGTTCGCCAACCGGCCGGTTCTGAGCCTGCATCTTGAGGATCTTCTGGCGACTTGCGTCATCCGGTGGTGGAACCAGGATGCGACGGTCAAACCGTCCCGGACGTAAAAAGGCGGGATCAATGCTCCAAATCGCACTCGTCGCCGCGATCACCAGAACGCCTTCATTGGCTCCGTCGTAGCCATCCAGTTCCATCAGAAACTGGTTCACCACCGTCCGTGCCGCACTCTGCTTCAATTCGCCACGATCCGCGCCAAGGGCATCCAACTCATCGATGAAAATGACCGAAGGCGCGTTTTCACGAGCCATCTGAAACACGCTGTTCAGGTTTTTCTCGCTGCAGCCAATGTACATCTCGAGAATTTGATGCAGCTTCACAGTGTAGAAACTGGCTTCGGTTTCTCCCGCCAGGGCGCGGCAGACGAGAGATTTTCCGCATCCGGGAGGCCCGTAGAGCAAAACGCCCCCACCGGCTTTCTTCCCATAAGTCATGAACAGGTCCTGGTACTGATACGGATAGACCAGCTTCATCAACAGCTCATCCTTCACATCATCCAATCCGGCGACATCGGCAAACGAGCCCTGAGGCCGTTCAAACTCGTCAAAATTGAAGATCTCCTCGTCATCAACGAAGTCGAATTCTTCCTGCTCCAGGCCGGAACCACTCAGACCGGGCAAATCATCGTCAAACGGATCGTTACCCAGGTTGAAATCGAAGTCCTCGGATTCCCAACCGGCATTGGCAACGAGGCGGGGACGATCGTCACCCAAGGTGTTGCGACCGATCGAGTGACCGCGAAACGCAAGCTCCGCCTCCAATTCCTTGTCGGAAACGAGTTTGCTGATCCCGCGAGCGATATCGTAATGCTCGACCGCCTTGATCAAATCCTCTTCGGCAAGGTAAACGCGGGTCAGAAGCAGGTGTACGGGCGCGAAGCCGACGTGTTGGCGCGCAATGGCCTGTCCACGCACCTCCGCTTCAGAGAGCTTACCCTGTTGAAAAAGAACGTTTGCGACTCCGAGCAACGCCTCTGGTTCGCTGGGGTCGAGCGCGAGCGCTTGCTCAAACGCGGCACGAGCCTCGTCGAAAATTTTGTCGGAGATGCAGGTCTGGCCGTAGAGCAGCCAAAGTCGCACGTTATCCGGCGCGTCTTGCAGCGCTTTTTTGAGGGTGGGAAGATCGTGCATGATTCTTTGCTTTAGGAGTTCGGAGAGCAGATGCAAACCTTAATTTTCATGGAAATTGGTCTAGAAATTATGATTTTTTATTCTGGATCATTAAAAAAGGAGTGGGGCAAGTTTTTCCATGACGCTCTGACATGCCCCTATTTCATAGTACTCGTTAGGTCAGTTTTGCATTGCCAATTCGAGTTGGTCGATAACCTCAAGCGAGCTAGAACTGTGCCAATTCCGGTCAGGAATGAACCCATCCGTGATCGGCCACGATTTCCTGGCCGGTAATGACGTTACTGACCCGGCTGGCCAAAAAAAGCGCCACTTCAGCGACATCCGCTGGCTCAATCAGATCAGGTATGGACTGTAGCTCGTTTTGGAGCCGGACTAAAGTCTCATCGGTCACAAACTCCCGTTTTTGCCGCTCCGTCATCACCCAACCGGGGGAAATGGAGTTCACGCGGATTCGTTTGGGACCCAATTCCCGGCCCAACGACCGCGAAAAGCCCTGAATCGCCGACTTGGTCGACACATAGGCGGTCATTGGCTGCATTCCCAATTCGAAGACGATGCTGGAGAAATTCACGATCGAGGCTCCTTCCGGCATGTGGGGAACCGCTTCACGCGCCGTCAACATGTGGGGACGCAGGTTCGTCGCCATCAAATCGTCCCACACTTCCGCCGTCTGTTCTTCAATCCGGATTCGGGGATCTTTCGCCGCGTTGTTGATCAAAACCTGGATGTTTCCGCATTCAAAGACGGCGTTCGCGACCCAGTCCACCACTTCCTGTTCGTTGCGCAGGTCGACCTGGGTAAAGGTTGCCCCCGTGGATTTCGCCAACCGGCTTCCGGCATCGCCATCAAAATCGCAGAAAAAAACAGTCGATCCCTGCTTGGTAAACGCGCGAACCATGGCTTCCCCAATCCCGTTCGCGCCACCGGTTATGAGGACGGTTGCGCCGTCCAGGTCTTGATACGTGGCCATGTCCGGCAAATTTGCCAAGCGCCGGGCCGGACTCAAGCAGCTTCTCACCAAAAACCTTCCCGACGCCATGGCCACCTTCAAGGCTGACCACGCATTTCACAACCAGTGCGGGGGG
>CAXBMO010000017.1:0-144718 GCA_963977015.1 uncultured bacterium
ATTTTTGATGGTCTCAGACCAAGCCCCGCATGTCTACCGTTTCGGGGGAAGTTCAGAAGGAACAATTCGGAGCATCTGAATACGATGCGAAGTCTGCAGCTCTTCACATCCCGTGGGTCGGTGGTCACTGCCACAATTGCTCGAAGCGAATTCCACGCGGCTGGGTGTCCTGCAAAGCTTGCGGCGCGACCAATTATAACTTTCACGGACGACCAACTCTTGCTCAGCGTTTAGGGCTCGTCCAAAATCCAGTGCTAAAAGACCAACAAGCCGAACAAGCCGGCGATGGCGACGCCTAACCGCGGCCTTGTCGAATTTCGTTTCCGGTGGTTCAATCTCTTCAACCTAGCACGGAGCGCCGCCTCGATTCGGGCGTCGCGCCATGCCTCAAACGTTCTCCTCAAAAAATGTTCCTGCGATACGCTCATTCCCCATCTTGCCTCCCCGGCTGGGCGATTGGTGTTCAGCTTGTCGTTGAAACAACGGTTGGATCTCAGGACGAACAGATTAAGGAGGCATTCGTCTATACGAAAGCACTTACGACAGACGCTTACGTTAAGGCAGGGGAGCTTGGATCAGTTGTTTCCACGAACATCACTCCTGCGGAGATGACCCAAGAAGACCTAGCCGAATTTTCACGGACTATCGCAAAGGTATCGATCTCACCAGGAACCTATCCTTGGGCTTCGATGGATGGAGCTCTATCCTCCTTAGCTGTAGATGCTGGCGATACCTCCATGACTGCCGAGTGGAACACCGAGCATTCCGAATCATGGAAGGGACTTAATGAGCTTCACTCGATGCTGGAGCTCTTCTACAAAACTTACAACTAAAACTACCAAGGAGAATCGGGTAGGCCCAGGGTTTGAACCTGGGCCCCCCACACCACCGGACGTGCGGGTCCGCATCCGGCGGTTCCCATCAGTCATGGATTCTCCTTCGGGCGACCTTTCGGGCCGTCGGGATACCGAATGCTGATCCACTGGTTTGCGATCGAGGGAACGCCTTGTTGATCCAGCCATTCATTGGTCATCGCGGCCCTGACTTTTGAGTTTTGGCTCATCCGCCAGGGGCCTTTCCGACTCCTACTCGCCAGGTGAACGCTCTCACGGTTGATCCCAAGTTTGATGAGGTTGCGTCTTCGGGTGCGGGGACGTCCCCACTGTTTCCAGTAGTACAATCGCATTCGTCGGCGTAACCATCCGTCAAGGTCTCGGGCCTCGGCGTAAGTCATTCCAGGCTGGTAGTAGTTGACCGCTCCGCGAATGAATCGCTGCAAGTCTTCCATCACTTGGCGCGGCGAAACGCCACGCGTCCGTTTGGTGATCTCACGGATTCGTTCGCTGAATCGCTTCTTGGATTTCGCGTTCCACTTGATCCGGTTCTTCACAATGGTGAAGCCGAGGAAAGTAGCGTCGCAGAGCTCGCAGACGCGACTCTTGGCGCGGTTGACGATCAATTTCAGGCGATGCTCGATGAAGTGGCTGATGCTTGCCATCACCCTCATGGCGGCCCGTGGGCTGCGGCAGAGGATGATAAAATCATCGGCGTATCGAGCAAAGGAGTGCCCGCGTTTCTCCAACTCACGATCGAGATCGTCGAGGAGGATGTTCGCCAGAAGCGGACTCAATGGCCCGCCCTGTGGCACTCCGCTGCAAGTGGGGTCGAGTTTGCCGTTCAGCAGCACGACTCCGGCTCGCAGGTATTTTCGGATCAGGGACAGAACCCGTCTGTCTTTGATCCGGCGTTCCAGGCGCGTCATCAACACGTCATGATTGACGGTATCGAAGAACGCTTTGAGATCGCAGTCGACCACCCATTTCCGCCGCTCCACTTTGGACTTTTGCTGGACAGATCGGATCGCATCGTGCGCACTGCGCAGCGGGCGAAATCCGTGACTGCTTTCGCTGAAAGTCGGGTCATAGATCGGGGTTAGGATTTGAGCGATCGCTTGTTGGATGACGCGATCGAGCACCGTCGGGATTCCGAGCGGGCGTTTCGTGCCATCCGGTTTCGGGATTTCAACGCGTCGAACCGGCGACGGAGCATAGCTGCCATCGTTCAGTTTTCGGCGAATCGTTTCCCAATGTTGGCGCAGAAAATCGGGGAACTCCGCGATTTCCATGCCGTCGACTCCGGCTGCGCCACGGTTTGCTTTGACGCGTTTCCACGCTTCCAGCAGGTTGTCGCGAGCCAGAATCTTTTCCAGCAGATCATCACATGAACTCGCTTTCTCTGCCTGAGCAGCGATAGGTCTGACTTCACCTGTCGGCTTCGTTGTCGGTTTCGCTGTTTCAGGTCGGTTCATCTGATTAGGTTCGGTCCTTCGCTTCCGCGTGAGTGTTCCGGTATCGTTGTTTAAGCGGGCCTCTGAAGGCCCCCGGCTCTTCGGTTCGCTACTATGACCTCGGCTGACTTCTCCATCGGGCTTCCCCGACGGAGATCTCCCCAGATAAGGTGCTGAAACCTCCGCCACCCAACCGCCTCATTTACCTCCGGGACTGAATGAGGGAAGTTCGCTGTGTTGTGCCAGCTCGTTCCATCCCGTCGGCCTCGGATGAGGTTCTTGTTCATCGGCTGATGGTTGTCCCATAGCCTGCCTCCCCACAATCGGTCACCCGACTGCAGTTGGCTTCTGGTAGTTCTTTTCATCTTTCAGATGTTCATTCTATAAACAGGGGACTTGAACCCCATTTGGTTTCAGCCCATGCTGGGCGTACCCAAGCCGGCGCACTCAACTCGATACTCGCTTGGAGACGATTGACTTCCGTGGCTCGATTCCTTACTCTTGATTCGTGGCCGCGCTCCCAGTATCGAGCGAGCGGCCATTTACGTTCTGCCGCAGCCGATTGAAATGATACCAGCACGAACTACAATGCCTTCCATTCGATCAGCTCATTGGTTAGGCGTCTCTCTCTTGATCGCTTGCGCTCCAATCTACGCAGATGGCCCTCTAAGTGTTCTCGAGCAATTGGCAAAATCCGATCCCAAGCCATTTGCAATTTTGGAGGCAAGCGGAGAGGGCACCGTGAACCGGGGGCAAGCAGTAGTGATTTCTTCGCATGGGCACGTTCTTTCGGCTGGCCACATTGCCTGGATCGAAGCTGACAAAGCCTTCGCAGAGAAGTTTCGAATCAACTTTCGAAGCAGCAGTGAAGACCGGCCAGAGGGAACAACTCACACCCACAAGTTGGAATTCAAGGACAATGAAAGCGCTACGTTTTTTGAGCACTTTTTTCCCGCAGACCTCAAGAAGCAGGAAGATTCGAGATTCATCGCTGCGGGTGATCTTGCCCTCTTCAAGATCAAGGCCGAAGGACCTTTCCCCAAATTGGATTTCTTTTCGGAGAAAAGGCCCACTTTAGAAATGGGAGACACTCTGCATCTCTGCCACTATAATTTCCCTCATAAGGCAGGTGACCCTTTCTTCCTGATCAATCCGGTCGAAGTCGTAGGTGTTGCCCAGACATCTTGGGGAATGCAGTATCTCGCGAAAGGTTACTACCGGATTGGCTCGAGTGGAGGGGCGATTCTCAAAGACGGTCGGCTGATTGGCATTCAGAGCTCTGCCTACACTGTAAATGCGAAGGACATTGGTGAGATTCCTCTAGGACTTGTGTCCTTCCAACTGGTGTGGAGTGGGATGTTTGACGGACAGCTGGGACCTCAGACTGACGATGTCGAAGAGTGAATTCAATACCGCAATAATCACACGATAAGCAGAAGCGGGTAGAAGCAGGGGTTGAACCTGCTCCCCCGTTCAATCACGCCCCATGCTGGGCACACCGTGCAGTGGTGACCGCCCCTCCTCCGCTGCACAGTTGAATGTGAGGGTGGACGTGCCATCATGATTCATGCCCAGATGCTCGCCGCCCGCGACGATCGGGATCACTTTGGACGTTAGCCAAGAATGAAAAACCTTCAGCACGATGGCGCGAATTGCCCGATGCATCCGCAAAGAACGAGCAACGTTAACCATCGTGGCAAGAGGTGGCGGCACGCTATCGTGACGGCGTTCCTTTGCTGCTTTTCGGATGGCAGTCTGATCGCCAGCGAAGAGCCTCCCTTCACCGATTACTGCCAACGACTTGAGCAGGAGATTCAAGGCCGAAAACACGGTTTCCTCGCCGGAAACGTGACCTACTACGTCGGCGGATTTCACGCCAGTTGGAAGTTGGTCGAGGATGAGACGATCGGCTTGACACACCCATTTCATCATGACCTTCGCAGTCGCGGTGCCGGCTTGGTCGAGAGCGAGCTCGAGGGCACGGAGCACACTGGAATCGGCAACGACTACCTGAACTGGGAATTCTACAAGGACACCAGGGTTCTCTACGGAAGCGTCACGATCAATGGCAAGACCTACGAGCACCCGAAACCAAAGAGCATGCGATGGCGTCCCGATCGAATGATCTGCGAATACGAGCTCGGGGACGTGACGATTCGGGAAGAGAAGTTTATCGCCGCCAACGATGCGGCTGCGTCGATCATCACGGCCTCGAAGCCGGTGACGCTCACCTTTTCCGGGCACAGCTTCTACACCCGAAACAGCAAATCTTCGTCCGCCACGATCAGCGTGGATCCAGCGAACCGAATGCTCGTAATTTCCGAGGGAGGGACCGCGAAATGCCGCCCCGATCCGGATCGGGCGGAGCGTATCGGCCCCAGCGTGTATTCCGGCATGACAACGGTGTTGCGAGCGTCCCGCGATTTCCTCGAACCCGTCAGCATCCGGAAGGATGAGGGCGGTGTTCAACACTACACCTTTTCCGTTCCCTGCGACGGCGAGGGCACCACGGTATCCTGGGCGATGCACGATGACCGCGACTTCGCGGTTCAAGCCGCCCGTGACATCATCCGGCACGACGCGGCCTGGCTATCGGCGAAGACTGCTGAACTGAACCGGCAGCTGAACGAGGAGATCCCCTGGTTCCGATGCCCTGACAAGAAGTTGGTCGATATCTACTACTACCTCTGGTCGCTCTATCTGATGTACTACATCGACGTCGACCGGGGCTGGGAGATGGAGAACCACACCCAGACCGCGGTGAACAACTTTCTCGGCATCCACCGTTACGATGCAGCCTTCCAGATCAAGGTCGGTGCCTGGACGACCGACAAGCCGAGGTATGCCTACGGCAACGTGCTCACCTGGAAGCATCTCACCGAGAACGACCGCTATCGAGAGCTCCCCAATGGGCTGAGGATGATCTCCGACAACAAGGGGATCTCCTGGCACAGCGGCGCCTACGGGGCGGAGACTTCCGAACACGTTCTCGGTGCCTGGCAGATCTACGAGCACACCGGTGACACCGAGTTCCTGAAAGCGTGCTACAAGGGCCACTTCGAAAAGCTATACCGGAAACGTCTTTCGAACTTCGCGATGAACGAGTTTGAATTGGCCGAGACGCTTGAAAAGATGACCCGGGTAGTCGGGAATGCTGCCGATGTGGAACATTGGCAAGAGATGATCCGGCGTGATCCCGAACACATCCGCCAGATGTTCGATCAGCGGTGGGAAATGAACGGAGTGCCGGCCTACTTCGCCGCCCCGAAGAACGGCATGTTGATGACCAACGCCTTCTGGGCCATGCGCTCCCGTCACTTCCCGAGGGAATACGCCAGGGAGATGGTCGATGCCTGGGCTCTCGATCGGGAGAAGGGCTTCTACGGAGAGTTCTTCCCATTGGCCATGGCCAGGCAGTCGATGCTGGCTTTCAAGACCGACGTCGATCACTCATTCGGCTACACTCCCGACACCGCCTACTTCACCCTCGATGGGATGTTCTGTCAGGGAGTGGAGGAGGCCGCCGAGCTGACGCTGAACCACCTCACCAACTACAACTACCACGACGAGTGGCAGATCCCGGTCGCGCCGGAGGCCTACAGACGGGATCTGACGCTTTTCGGTGACCAATACTCCAACTTCAATGCGGGGAAAATCCTGCTCTATCTCGAAGGCCTCGGAGGACTGCACTACTCGCTGCTCGCCCGCCAACTCACCATCCGGCCCGCCCTGCCCAGCGCCTGGGACTGGATGGAGATTCGACTTCCCATTGCCAATCAATGGACAACCATACGATACACCAAAGACGGCATTGACGTCACCGGTTGCCCGCTTCAAGTCATCCAAGCGCCCGTCGAAAAATAGAGTGTTGCGTTTCGGCGCTTCGCTGCTTCGCTCCACAGATTTTCGCGTTAGGATTCAGCAATCCCAATTCGCGTGAGAATGGGGCCGCCTCAGGCGAAGACGTCCATGACGGGTTTTCCGTGCCCGTCTTTCGTCGCGAAGAAGGGACGTTTCTCGACTTCGTAAGCCGTTTTGGGACTGATGCCCATGGCGGTGAAGATGGTGGCGTGGAGATCCTCAACCGAAACCGGATTCTCGACTGCGACCAACGGACGTTCATCGGCGGTTCGTCCGTAAAGGTGGCCGCGCTTGGTTCCGCCGCCGAACAGGGCGACGCTGGTGCCGCCGGTGAAGTGGCGATGGAGCCCGTAGTGCTTGAGTTCGCCGAGTTGATCGGCGCGAGCGCGGGACTGGTCCTTGGCGTTGGAGCCGGGAACGCCTTCAATCATCATGTCGCGGCTGAATTCGCTGGCGATGACGACGAGGGTGTTTTCGAGCATGCCACGTTGTTCGAGATCGAGGATGAGCTGGGCGATGGGGCGATCGATCTCGTCTTTGAGACGCTTGACGGTGGTGTGGCCGTTTTCGTGGGTGTCCCAGTGGACGAAGGGGATGTACTCGGTGGTGACCTCGACAAAGCGCGCGCCTTCTTCGACGAGACGACGCGCGAGGAGGCAACCGCGACCAAAGCGGCCGGTGTCGTAGCGGTCGCGAGATTCCACGGGCTCAAGCGTGAGATCGAAGGCTGCCTTCTCCCGCGATTGCAGGAGGCGATGAGCCGCGTCCATGGAGCGAAGCATGGACTGCTGCTGATAGTCGCTCATGAATTCGCGATTCGGGTTTTGATTGATGAGCTTCTGGTAATGGCGATAGCGGTTGGCGAAGCGCCCGGGTTCCATGCCCTTGGGCGGCTGCACGGAGCGGACGGCGTCTTCCGGGTAGGGCAGGTTCATCGGTCCATATTCGGTGCCGAAAAAACCACCGGTGGTGAAGGCTTTGAGTTCTTCCTTCTCGCCAACGCCTTCGAGGCGCTGACCGATGTTGATGAAGGGCGGCATGATCGAATTCCTGGGGCCGAGCACCTTGGCCATCCAGGCTCCGAGATGAGGCGCGGCGACGGTCAGCGGCGGGACATAGCCGGTGTGCCAGTGGTATTGGTGCCGGGAATGAAGGATGTGGCCGAGGTCCGGCTGAACGGCGGAGCGAATAAGCGTTCCGCGATCCATCACCTGGGCGATGTTCTCCATCCCCTGGGTGAGCTTGATGGGATCGACGGCGGAATCGATGGCCGGGAAGGTGCTGAGGATCCGGTCGACATCGAGCCCTTTCTCAAACGGGAGATAGCGTTTGGGATCGAACGTGTCCGGTGCGGCCATTCCACCGGCAAGCCAGATGAGGATGCAGGAATCCGCCTTGGCGGGCGGATGAACCACGTTCCCGGAGTTGGCCCAGGCACGGGTTCCGGTCGTTCCCAAGGCGGCGAGGGACGCGGCGCCCAACTGCTTGAGCAGGTCGCGACGGGCGAGGTTTTCTTCGTGGGTATCCATGAGAAGTCGGGGTTGGAAGACGGGGTTAACGAATGATCTGAAACTCTGGCTGCATGAACACGAGCCACAACACGTCTTCGAGAGCGACGAGATCCTGAGTGGCGACTTCGTTGATCACCGCTCTTTCGTCAGCAGTGGGCAAGCGCGCGAGCGCGTATTGGTATAACCAATCGACAAAGCCGCTTTGGGTTGCCTTTGATGCCAGCAACTTCGCGCCGGCGGTGAGGTAACCGGCGAGGATATCTCCATTGGCCAGATCGATTGCCTGCAGGGTGGTGAGTTCCTTGGGCCGTGTGGTCACGACTTGATCGCGGTGAGGGCGACCGAGAGACCGCATGAGAAAATCGTTCTTGACCAAGGCCGCCCGAACCGGAGGAACCTGAGCCTTCCCGCCTTCGATGGAGATTTCGCGATTCACCTTGGCCTCGGCTTTGGCGGGGTGCGTCCCGGTGATTTGCCAAATGGAGTCGACGAATTGCTCGGCGGTCATGCGCTTGGCGATGGGCCCGGCATAGGAGTAATCGGCACCCGGTTCCTTCTCCAGAATCACGCTTTGTGATTGATAGGCCTGTGAGGTCATCACCAAGCGGATGAGCTTGCGCAGATCGTAGTCATCTTCCGCAAAACGCACCGCGAGAACATCGAGAAGATCCTCATTCCAGGGCTTCGTGTCCATGGCATCAACGGGGTGAACGATTCCCCGTCCCATGAGCCGCTCCCACATGCGATTCACCACCGTCCGGGTGAACCGGCCGTTTTGTGGGTGCGTCATCAGGTCCGCCAACTGCTGAAGCCGCGCGGCCTTGGGCGCTTGCGGATCGACGTCGCCCAGTTCCGGGAAAATCCAGCGCGGTGTCGCCATGACGCCGATGGGCTTGTCGCAGCGGTTGAGTTCCAGCGGTGCATCGGAGAAGATCGCGGCAAGGTTGTAGGCCTCGGACAGCTTCCAACGATCGATGAAGCTATCGTGGCAACTGGCGCACTTCATATTAATGCCGAGAAAGACTTGGGAGATGTTTTGTGAGAACTGGATCTCCCGTGTCTGGCTCGCATTGACGTCGCCGCGCCATTTGATGCCATTGATGAACCCGGCGGAGGCGTCGCCCGGAGGCGCGATCAACTCGCGGACGAATTGATCGAACGGGAGATTCTCGCGCAGCGCGGCGTAAAGCCAGGTTGTGATTTGGGTCCGGCCCTTGGTGATGAAGCCGGTGCCGGTATAGTCGTTGCGCAGCAGATCATTCCACGTCGTGAGCCAGTGATCCGCATAACCAACATCATCCGCCAAGAGCGAGTCGATCGCCTTCGCTTTTTTGTCCGGATCGGTATCGGCCAGAAAGGCGGCAAGGTCCTCCGGCGTCGGCAGGAGACCGATGGCATCCAGCGTCGCCCGGCGCAGAAAGGCCGCGTCAGACGCCACGGGCGGCAGTGGCTCCCCATGCTTTTTGAGATGGGCGTCGAGAATCCGGTCAACCGGGTGGTCCCTCCCCTCTTGCGCCGGAGGCAACGCGACAACACGCGGCCGCAGCGGCGGTTCCCAAGCCGATTCACCCAAGGTGACTCCCGGTTCCCACGGCAATCCCGCGTTGATCCATTTCTTCAGGGTCGCGATTTCGTCCGGCGAGACTCGCGGTCCTTTCGGCGGCATCGCGTCAACCTCATCCGTCGATTCGATCAGCTCGATCAACCAACTGGCGGACGCGTCTCCCGGCACGACGACTTCGCCATTTTCGCTTCCGGCCAACAACTCGGCGCGAGTGTTCATGGCCAGTCCGCCCTTTTTCTTCTGACCCGTATGGCATTCGGCACAGTGCGTCTTGAGAATCGGCATGACCTCATGGGCAAATTCGATCGCGTGAAGCGTTGGCGAGAGGAACGCGGAGGCGCAGACAAGCAGGAGGGGATTTCGAAACATGGGGTTTTCCGGAGGGGCTCGTTCAAGGTAGCGCCTCCAAGGGTTCCCTGACAAGCCTCACCTTGAGGATGTTCGCGAACGCCCATGCTTCCGGCGCGGTTGCCCTCAAGAACCGCAAGCGACGGCGGTGGTGGCGACAGCCTGACCGGGGAGACCAAAGGCGACGTCGTTCGCGTCATTCCACGACCAACCGTAGAATCCATCGTCGAAGTTTTTGGCACGGTAGCCGAGGAGGGTCGCGACGAGGAAGGACAGGCTGGAACGCCACCCGGTGCCGCAATAGAAAATGAGGGCGGTGTCGCGTTGTTTGACTCCCTCATCGACGATCCCCAGCTCGATCCATCGCCGCCGGACCTCTTCGAGAACCGGGCCGACCTTGTGGGTTTCACTCTCCACGAGATTGATCCAGTTTCCTTGAAGGACGGCGTTGGGGATGTGACCGGCCTTCGAAAAGAAAGGG
Source organism: uncultured bacterium (assembly GCA_963977015.1). Taxonomy (GTDB): domain Bacteria; phylum Verrucomicrobiota; class Verrucomicrobiia; order Verrucomicrobiales; family DEV007; genus JBCDHN01. The sequence goes on from CAXBMO010000017.1 coordinate 10,053, forward strand.
TAGTAACGCGTTTCCGTGCCGTCGTATTCCCCGGGCCGGCGAACATCTACAAGGCGCGCCGGGACGCCGGGACGTGAGGCTGCGATTTGCTTCACCTCAGCGGTGGTGGCGAGATATTCCGGTTTCCCCGGCCAGGCCGGGAATGGATCGCTGAGCGGCAAGGCGGATTCGGCCACATCGATGGCGCGGGGAATCAACGGGACGGAGGCGCCACCGAACGCGAGCCAGGCATCGATCCCGCCGTCGAGAAGGCGGATGGTTTCAACCCCGGCAACCATCAGCCCCCAGATCAATCGGGCCGCCGCCATGATTCCATCCGGTTCGGTGCCGTAAACCCACACTTCCCGGTCCGGAGTGATGCCGAGCGCGCGAAGAGCTTCCGTCAACCGCTCGGGAGGGAGAAGATTGCCGTCAGCAGGACACTGGTAGTTGGGGTAGTAGCGGGATTGATCCGTTCCCGCTTCGAGAAAGGAGGGATGGACCTGGATCGCCTTGGGAATGTGTTTGCGCACCGGAAGATCACCCTCCAGCGGATGATCGAATGAGGAGAAGTGGGCTTCGAGAATGATGCGGGGAGCGCCGTTGCCATTGCTTTCCATGGCTTCGCGAGCGGCGAACACTTCGGGGGTGACGAGTTGGAAATCGGTCATTGAGGGAGGCTTCGGGAAAATGGATGGGGAGCGCTCCCCATACACGGAAACGCGATGCCGAAAATTCACTTGGAATGAAAGGACTTTCCAAATTCACGGCGCCGATGGACTCCGAAGCTGCTTTTCCTCGCGGATCTGGCCTGGCAAGCGGACAATTCGCCGATCCTGAACTCACTCGGACTCGCCAAACTGAAGATGCTTGAGCGTGGCGATGTGTTTCTGCGCTTGGGGCAACAACTGCTTCTCCACCATCTCCCGGCAGGGTGACGGGGTAGTTTCGTCGTCAAGAATGGCCTGGTAGTTGGCGAGTTCAAGTTCCTCACCGTTCTGCAGATTCGACAGGATGGTTTGCGATCCCAACACGCTGGAAGACGATTGAATGGTGTAGGCGAGTTTGCCCCAGGTCCCTGAATCGGGAGCCGGCGCGCTCCCGAGCGCTCCAATCTTGACTTCCAGCCCGGCGATGGCCAGGCGGTGGTCGTTGAGGATTTGATCCAGGGTCCGGGCCTTGGGATCATCACCATATTTCTTAATCGCCAGCTGATAGGTTTCCACGGCTGAGCGGCTGGCCGTCAGCATCTTGTTGAAGACGGCGGCTTGCTGTTTGAAGTCTTGCATGGGGTTATTTGAGGTTGGTTTTATTCTATACTAAGACTTCGGATTTGGCTGACAAGGCAGAGCTTGCTGCTTCCTGCCTGTAATTTGTCACCAGACACGGCGCGGAGTGCCAGGAAACCAGCGCGCTCAAGGTCGCAGCATCATGATGTGGATCTGAATTATGGCGTGCTTTGGCTTTCTCTCGCAGACTCCGAGGGAAAATGAACCATTCGATGAGACATAGTCGGCGTCACTTCCTGAGATCAGCGGGAGTCACGATCGGCCTTCCGTTCCTGAGTTCCCTGGCGTCGGCGAACTCGAACTGGCCGAAGCCGCCGTCCACCAAACGAATGGTTTTTGTCTCCACGGGACTGGGCATGCACCCCGACTCTTTCTTCCCGAAGGACTTTGGTCTGGATTTCACGCCTTCGCCCACGCTGAAACCGATGATGCGGCACAAGGGAGACTTCACGGTTTTTTCCCGAATGGATCACCCGCAAATTCACGGTGGTCACGGTGGGCCAAAGTCGTTTTTGAACGGTCTTCCGGGAGGCGCCTTCAAAAGCGAAAAAATCACGAGCGTGGATCAGGTTGCCGCCCACTCCCTCGGTTACGTCACCCGTTACCCGTCCCTTCACATTGGCGTGGGCGGGCGAGCCGCGTCCTCCTACAGCGAATCGGGAATCAGGCTAAGGCCCGAGGGATCTCCTCAACAGTTGTTCAAGAAGCTCTTTGTCAATGATAGTGAAGCGGCGAAAAAGGCGCTCGCCGTCGAGATCGAGGAGCAGGGCAGTGTCTTGGATTTGGTGAAAGGTCAGGCAAAGATGCTGGAGCGAACCATCAGTCGAATCGACCGCGAAAAACTCGATGAGTATCTGACGGCCATCCGCGATGCCGAGCAGCGGCTGCAAGGGCTGAAACGCTGGCAAAACGTCAACAAGCCGACGCTTCAGGCGTCACCGTTTGAGGACAAAGAGAAGGACGATGACGGCTACGAGTTTTACGTGCCGATTCTTTTCGATCTCTTCCACCTCGCATTTCTCTCCGATTCCAGCCGGGTCGTCACGCTCAACTATGCGATCCACAACAACCGCATCCCCCTGCCCGGCGTGACAAGTGGCTATCATAGCCTCTCCCATCACGGCAGACGCCCTGACGCACTCGCCCAGCTGCAAATCATCGAGGGCTTTTACCTCGAACAAGTGGCCCGCCTTATCGATAAGCTCAAAGACTCCCAAAGCATGGGCGGATCCATGTTCGATGAAACCATGGTATTCTTTGGCAGTGCCCTGAGCGATGCGGCGCGCCACTCCAATCGGGATTTGCCGATCATGATCGCAGGAGGCGGGTTCAAGCACAAGGGACACTACAACGCGATCACGTCTCACAAACGGCAAACGCCGTTGAACAATCTCTTCACCACGATGCTGCAAAATTTCGGCGTTGAAATTGAGAAATATAACGACGCCACCGGCGATCTTTCTCATATCCTCACCTAGAGCAGTTCATTCAAAACGAATATGAAGTTCCGTACTCTATGGGGGATCGTGTGTGCGATCTGGCTGGCCGCATCCGCTCTTGCTTCCGAATACCAACCGATCATTCCCTTTCTCAACGAATACTGCATCAGTTGCCATGGTCCTGACGAACAGGAGGGCAACGTGAGACTGGATGATGTGCGAAAGATCGACGGCGCACTGTGGGTCGAAATTTTCCATCAGATCGACCAGAGTGACATGCCGCCGCTCAAGGCGGAGCAACCTCCCGCCGCGTTGAGAGAAAGCATCAACGAACTGATCATGGCGGTGTCTTACGACGACAGGTTTACGATTACGACGGGGTATCGGCGACTGAACAAGCGCGAATATCACAACACGGTGGTCGATCTGCTGGGCCTCTCAGAAGAGTTGTTCAATCCTTCGGCGGACATCTATCCGGACGAAATTGAGGAAGGCTTCGATACGAATGCGGAGAACCTGGAGATCTCCAACGAGCTGTTGCTGGAGTTCCTGCGATCCGCCGAGAAAAGTCTGCGCACCGCCATCTTCACGAGCGAAACGGAAAAGCCGGAGGTTTCCACCATCACCTTGCCTGCAGGCCGGCTTGGCTCGACCGGCCAGTTCAGTTCCAGCAACAAACAGGCGGCGGCAACCATGGTTCGAGACGGGACCATCATCGTCAAAAATGGAAGCCAAGTGATCCAGCAGACCGGGACATATCGCGTCAAGGTTAGTGCGATGGGTAGGAATCGGGCGAACTACCCCAGGTTCAAGAAACCTCAACCTGGCGAGCCTTTCCGGATGGAGCTTGGCGTTCACTATCAAGGAAACACGAAGTTCTACCAAAAATTTGAGGTTCAGGAAGATGGGTTTGATGCCTACGAAGGCGAAGTTTGGTTGGAGAAAGGCGCCTCTCCTTTTGTGAGTTTTACCAATGGGCAGTTCAAGCCCAGGAACATCTTTCGAAAACTGAACCAGCGAGTGCCGATGCCCGCCCTGGTCGTCAATGAGATGACGATTGAAGGGCCTCTGGATGTCGAATGGCCTCCCGCCACCTACAAGACCACCTTCCAGATCAAGGATCGTGCTCCCAACTTTGCCAGCTCAGCAGACCGTCGGGTGATTCTGCGAAACTTCGTCTCACGGGCCTATCGTCGCCCGGTCACGGAAAAGGAACTCGAAGGCTACATGATTTACATGAATCAGCAGCACGCGAAAGCGGATGATTGGCGCGAGGCGGTGATTCGCACCTTTGCCGCGGTCATGGGTTCAAATGACTTCCTTTATCTTAAGGAAGATTTGGGTCGTCTCGAACCGTTCCAACTGGCGAGCCGACTCTCTTACTTTTTGTGGAGCAGCATGCCGGATGCCGAGTTGTTCCGGCTGGCAAGCACCGGCGAGCTCACCGACCCCGAAGTTTACCGGGAACAGATCAAGCGAATGTTCTTCGATCCAAAAACCGAGAACTTTATCACCGGCTTCGGGTCGCAATGGCTTTCCTTGACGAAGCTCGGTGAAATGCGCCCTGACATTGGACGAAAGGCCTACTTGGATTACTACAAGTATCGCGCTGAGGATGCGATGAGGCAGGAAACCCTGCTCTACATCAAGCATGTCCTGCTTCAGAATCAGCCGATCGGGGATTTCCTCGATTCCGACTACACCTTCCTGAATGCCGGGCTCGCCAAAATCTACGGACTGCCTTTTGAAGGCGGAGCCGAACATGTCCTTTACAAACTGCCGGAAAATTCCACCCGAGGCGGATTGTTGGGTCACGGCAGCATCCACGCCGTCACCTCGAACGGAGTTGAGACCCTGCCTGTCACGAGAGGACACTGGGTTCTTGATGAGCTGATGGGAACTCCTCCTCCGCCTCCACCGGCGGAAGTCCCGGCTCTGGTTGCGGACCTCACAGGTCTGGTTTCGCCGCGGGCTCAGTTGGCGAGACACTCCGAAGATCCTGCCTGCTTCAAATGCCACCAGCACATGGATCCCCTGGGCCTGACCCTGGAGGCTTTTGACATCATTGGGCGCGACCGAACCAGTTATGGCCGGGGCAATCCCATTGATACATCTGGTGAGCTTTTTGGACAGCAGTTCGACGATGTTCGCGGCCTGCGCAAAGTGCTTAAAGGCAAAGAGCAACTGTTCGCAGAAGGGCTCGTCACCAAAATTGCAGAGTATGCCAAGGGAAGAACATTGAACCGCAAGGATCTGGATATCGTGGACGAGATCGTCAGCGGAGCGAAGGCTTATGACTACAGATACATGAACATCATGAGAGACATCCTTGTGAGCGATTTGATTCTGAGTCGGTAAAGCTTGAGCCGGACGGCTCAGGCATCGTGGAGAATCCCAACCCCTTATCACCAACGAAGAGTCCAACATGAGAGTATTTGCCCGCAAAATCGCCCAAGGGGCTCTGATCGCGTCCCTTGTCGCTTCTATTTCCTGTTTCGATCAACGCGGCAGCGATGGGGCTGCGGCGGAAGGTGCGAATGTTTACTATGTCGCCACCAACGGCGATGACGAAAATTCCGGCACGTCCCCGGAGCAGCCCCTGGCCACGATCCAACAGGCCGTTGACGTAATGAAGCCCGGCGACACCTGTTATATTCGCGGGGGAGTTTATCGCGAGACGGTGGATTTGAGCGGCAAAGCCGGTGCTCCCAAGCAGCCCATTACCTTGACCTGCCATGAAGGCGAAGAGGTAACGCTCGATGGCACGATCGAGATCGATGGAGAATGGACCCTGGACGAAGGCAAGGTCTACAAGACGACCACGAAACAGGATGTGACTCAGCTTTTTGTCGATGGGAAGCTGATGACCCTGGCCCGTTTCCCGAATGCTCTGGCGTTCTCAGATGATGTTTGGCATCGAACGGCTGCTCGTTGCCATCGCTCCCGGGATACGACGAATGAACGCGACCGTGGGCACGTCGTCGATGGCAGCCAGGACGCGAAAGCCATTGCGAATGCGGGGCATTCCTTCAATGGGTGCGTGGCGCTGATGAACTTCGGCGCACATGCCACGGCCTCACGGATCGTGGAAAATCACGCCGAGGGCACCGGTGAGTTCGATTACCGCCCTGAATTGATGAAATTCAAAACCACCCTGGGCTACTTCTTTGAGGGTGGAATCGGGAATGCGGAGCGACCCATGCTGGATATCGCGGAGGAGTGGGCGTTTGATGAGTTAACCAAGACCCTCTATCTCTGGGCCGACGATGGTGAGGATCCGAACGGACGCACGATCCATGGCAAAACCCAGACCTTCGCCATCACCGGTGATGCGGCGACGAAGCACATCGTTGTGGATGGATTGAACTTTTTCGCGACCACCTTCTCGTTTACCAATTCCGACGATATCACGATCAGGAATTGCGACTTCAGCTACTATGCGGCTTCGAAGCGGGCGTTGGGAATTCTCGGGCCATCGGATACGGCTCAATTTTCGGGAGACGCCGAGGATTTCTGCACGGATATCACGATCTACAATTGTGAGTTCCGTTATGCAGACGGCAGCGCGCTGCTTGGCGATTTCGTGGAGAATATCCGCATCGAAAACAATCTCTTTTCCTACATCGATTACGCGTGCGTGAACAATGACGCGGGGAAAGAGAGTCCGTTTCAGCCAAGCAGCACCATCCAGATGAACAAGGTGCGCGATCTGGTCTATCGGCGTAATACGCTTTCGGTCAACGGGAACGCCCAGAGCTTTTCGGCGAATCGCTATCTCCACCGCAAATTCCGTCGTTTTAATCCGAAAATCTACGACCCAACCACCATCCAGCCGATCGTTTGTGAATACAACTTTCACACCGCCTGCGGGCTCGTGCATACCGATGGAGCCTCGATGTACATTCCCGATATGCATGTGATGGAATCCGTGGCGCGTTACAACTGGTTTATTGGAAACGGGCAACGGGACTTCCGATGGGATGGAAACAACAAACCGCTCACCGGCGTGCACGCCAACCTCTACCGCAACGTGGCCCTGGCGACCGGCATCAAGAAAATGTCGCCCTCGGGAGGCAATGGATTTCGGGTCAAGGGAAGCTACCACGAAGTCTACAACAACCTCGGTTTGGGGTATGGTGGAGAACTGAACATTGCGACGGAAAAAGGCGGCAATGAACAAACCATCACTCGCAACAATGCCGCGACCCGCCTGACCGATTATCCCATTCCGGGAATCGCGTCCCACAACCATGGAGACCGCAGGAAAAGTGATCGGCGTTTGTTAGGGATGGTTCGCGACGTGAAGAACTGGGATTTCCGGCCCCGCGCCGATGCGGTTGAGCTGATAGATCAGGGAACGCCCGTCGAATGTTCGATCAAGGGTGAGATGATCGATGTCACGGCAGGCTATCTTGGAGAGGCTCCGGATATCGGCGCGTATGAGTTTGGGGCCGAGACTTACTGGATTCCCGGGCGGCAGGAAGCGCGGGCTTCCATGCCGATTCCGAAAGCGGGCGGGGAAACGGTTCCGCTCGACGCAGACCTGATGTATCTGATCGGCCTGGGCGGCGTGAAAGCGCACATCTACCTGGGAACCGATCCGGACAATCTGGCGTTGGTGACCGCGAAGACAGAACCGCAGAACATCGTGAGTCTGACCGATGAACACGCCCTGGAAAGCGGCACGTCGTATTCCTGGCGCGTGGATACCGAATGGTCCGACGGCACCGTGGTGAAGGGAGAGGTCTGGGGATTCACAACCATTTCCGATGATCCAACGCCCCCGAAATCCAACTAAGCCCACCAGGATGAACGTTTGGGGAGTCCGACGCTGAGCATTTTTCTCGCCTCACTCGCCGCTGTCGGAATCCGCAAAACCGCGAATTGAAAACCGGCAGGATCGGAGGGATGGTCTCGGCCCACATGAACATCCAGGAACAAGTCCACCAACTCGGAAAACAGGCCAAGGCCGCGGCCCATGAACTGGTCAAGCTCCGCACCGAGGACAAAAACCGGATTCTGCTGGCAATGGCGGACCGGATTGAGGCGAATTGCGAGGAGATCCTGGCCGGGAACGCAAAGGATATTGCGGGAGCTGAGGAGAAGGGGCTGACGAAGGCGATGGTCGACCGATTGCGGCTCGATGAGAAGCGCGTCGCAGCGATCGCAGATGGCGTGCGCCAAGTCGCGTCATTGCCGGATCCGGTCGGCGAGGTTCTGCGGGAGTGGACGCCGAAGAACGGGATTCACCACGTGAAAAAGCGGGTACCGATCGGGACGATCGGGATCATCTACGAGTCGCGGCCCAATGTGACGAGCGATGCGGCGGTGCTCTGCTTCAAGGCGGGAAACGCGACGATTTTGCGCGGCGGCTCGGAGGCGTTTCACTCGAACACCGCCATCGCGAAGGCGCTGGGAGAAGGTGGCGCGGAAGCGGGGATGCCGGAGCACGCCATTCAGCTGATTCCATTCACCGACCGCGAAAGCGTGAAGCACATGGCGGAAATGGATCAGTATCTCGACCTGATTGTGCCGCGCGGCGGAAAGGGGTTGATCGAGACGGTGGTGTCGCTGGCGCGGATGCCGGTGATCAAGCATTACGACGGAATTTGCCACACTTACGTGGATAAGGACGCGGATTTGGAGATGGCGAAGGCGATCGTGATCAATGCCAAGACGCAAAAACCCAGCGTTTGCAACGCGGAGGAAACCCTGTTGGTCCATCGCGATGTGGCGGAGGAGTTTCTCCAGGACGCGGGGACGCAACTTCTGGCGCAAAATGTGGAACTTCGCGGCGACGCGGAAACGCAGCAGATCCTTGGTTCCGCCGTCAAGGCGGCGACCGACGAGGATTGGGTAACCGAATACCTCGACCTGATCCTGGCGGTCAAGATTGTCGACAGCCTCGATGCGGCGATCGACCACATCAACGAATTCGGCTCGCAACACAGCGATTGCATCGTGACCGCCAACAAGGCGGCGGCTGACCGTTTTCAGAACGAAATCGACTCGGCCTGCGTTTTCTGGAACGCCTCAACCCGCTTCAGCGACGGCGAGGAATTCGGCTTCGGCGCGGAGATCGGGATCAGCACTGACAAACTCCACGCCCGCGGGCCGATGGCGTTGGAAGAGCTGACGAGCTACAAATATCTACTGACGGGAACCGGCCAGGTGAAGTAGCTTCGACTGGCAGTCGAAGTTTGCGGATGAATTTGTTGATGGGTGGGAAGATTCGGATTCGACTACCAGTCGAATCTACGAGGCCGCGATGAAATTCCAACCGTACGACAGTCGGCAACCTCTCCGCGTTTACTTCACCAACCTGCCACACTGGCGCCAAGAAGGCTGCACTTATTTCGTCACCTATCGCCTCTTCGACTCCATCCCTTGGCGGAATCTTGAAGTCTGGGAGGAGGAAAAAGTGCATTGGCTGGCCTGCGAAGGCGTTGATCTCGCCGAAAACGAACCCTGGCAAGACGGCTTCCTCAAACTTCGTGAACGCCGTCAGCGCGCCTTCCTCAAAACCTTCAACCGCAAGTTGAACGAATACCTCGACGATGGACGGGGTTCCTGCCTGCTTCGCGAACCGGCCTGCTCGCAGATTGTCCTCTCAGGGTGGGAGTATTTTGATTCCGAGCGCTACGACTTGCACGACATCGTGGTCATGCCCAATCACGTCCATCTTACCCTCACGCCCTATCCCAACCACGACCTGGAAAAGATCCTGCACAGCCGCAAGGGACAGGCCTCGCGGGACATCAACCGACTGCTGGGCCGGCAGGGCAAACTCTGGCAAAAACACAGCTACGATCACCTTGTTCGAGATGGGAATGAGGCTACCGCCATTTCCGATTACATCGCCCAGAATCCGAAATGGGCGAATCTCCGCGAAGGGGAATTTCAACACCGTAGCTTCGACTGGCAGTCGAAGTTTGCGCAAGAATTTGGTGACGGGTAGGGAGATTCGGATTCGACTGACAGTCGAATCTACGGCGCGGCGACGCGTTCGGCGATGAACGTCTGCCGTTTCGAATCGGCTCACAATTCGCGTTTGTGCCAACCTGACGGAAATGCGAGGCTTCGGGGTGAAGCCCACCCCTTTCGTTGCCCTTGTCCTTTGCTTTGTACTCCCCATGGCCGCTTTTTCCGAAACTGGATCTGTTCGCAAACCTCTTCCGAGCCAGGAGGTGATTGCGAAGTTGCCGGCCGATGGCGGGGAGGAGTTCAATCGCCTGATTTTCTCGCAAAGCCCGTATCTGCTCCAGCACGCGCGGAACACGGTTGACTGGCATCCGTGGGGCGAGGAGGCGTTTGCGCTGGCGGCGAAGGAGGACAAACCGGTTTTCCTGAGTGTCGGTTACTCGACCTGCCATTGGTGCCATGTGATGGAACACGAGTCGTTTGAGGACGAGGAAGTCGGGAAGAAGATCAATGAGAACTACATCGCGATCAAAGTGGACCGGGAGGAGCGTCCGGACATCGACGAGGTTTACATGACGGTAACGCAGTCGCTAACCGGTGGTGGCGGCTGGCCGATGACGGTGATCATGACGGCGGACAAGAAGCCCTTTTTCGCAGGAACCTATTTCCCGAAGAACGATCAACCGGGACGACGCGGGCTGATGTCGACCTTGGATCTGGTGAACGATTATTGGGCGAACAATCGGCAGGCGCTGCTCGATGACGCGAACAACATCACCAAATTGTTGAAGGAGAGCATGGAATCGCAGGAGGGCGATGTGGATCCGGAAGCGGTGATTCAGCAAACCTTTGATGGATTGGCGGAGAGGCATGATGCGAAGCATGGCGGCTTCGGTTCCGCGCCCAAGTTTCCGGTCCCGCCAAACCTGTCCTTCCTGTTGCGTTACCATCAGCAAACGGGCAACGCCAAGGCGTTGGAAATGGTGGAGAACCAATTGACGGCGATGCGAAAGGGGGGCGTCTACGATCACGTCGGCTTCGGGATTCATCGTTATTCGACGGATCCGATCTGGCTGCTGCCGCATTTTGAAAAGATGCTTTATGATCAGGCGCTCGCCGCAATCGCCTATATCGAGGCGTATCAAGCGACGGGAAATGCGTTGTACGCCGATACGGCGAAGGAGATTTTCACCTATGTGCTGCGCGACATGACGAGCGAGACGGGAGGGTTCTACAGCGCGGAGGATGCGGACAGCGAGGGCGTGGAAGGCAAGTTCTACGTCTGGACACCGAAAGAGGTGATCGAGGTGTTGGGCGAAGAGGACGGCGCGATCTTCAATCAGATTTTCAGCATCACGGAGGATGGAAATTTCGTGGAAGAAGCCAAGCGGGTCCGAACGGGAGACAGCATTCCCCACCTGAAGCTTACCATCGGAGAACTCGCGCAGCGCATCAAGCAGGAGCCAGCCCAGTTGGCCGAAAGGATCGAGGGAATGCGCGCGAAGCTGTTTGCGCATCGCGAAAGCCGGGTTCACCCGATCAAGGACGACAAGATCCTGACCGATTGGAACGGGTTGATGATCGCGGCATTGGCGAAGGCGGCGCAGGCGTTCGATTCGGCTGAGTATCGCGACGCGGCGATGAAAGCGGCGGACTTCGTTTTAACGACGTTGCGCGACGAGAACGGGCGACTGCTGAAACGCTATCGTGCGGGAGAAGCGGGGCTGACGGCTCACCTGGAAGATTACGCGTTTGTGGTTTGGGGGCTGATTGATCTCTACGAGGCGACATTCGAGACGCGTTTCCTCGAAGCGGCGATCGAGCTGACCGACTCCACGCTGGAACATTTTTGGGACGACAAAGAGGGCGCGTTTTTCATGACGGCGGATGATGCGGAGGAACTTCTGGTTCGATCGAAAAAGCTGTATGGAGGGGCGATCCCGTCAGGAAACGCCGTTTCCGCGCTGAATCTGGTTCGCCTGCATCGCATCACGGCGCGACCGGAGTTTGAGGAGCGCTTTCACGCGCTGATCCAGGGATTCGGCAAACAGATCGCGCAATCGCCGAGCTCATTTCCGCTCGTGATGACGGCGATCGATTTTCAACACGGTTCGTCCAAGGAGATCGTCGTCACCGGCGACCTCGCAGCTCCGGATACCCAGGCGATGCTGGCGGCGATTCGCACGCCGTTTCTCCCCAACAAAGTCGTCGTCTTTCGTTCGCCCGGCGAGGAAAGCCCGATCACGAAATTGGCGCCCTACACGGAATCCCAACTCCCGATCGATGGCAACGCGACGGCTTACGTTTGCGAAAACTTTGCCTGCCATTTGCCAACGACCGATCTCGCGAAGATGATCGAACTGATCGGCATTCAGCCTGCGAACAAGTGAAGAAACACGAATGGAAAGAACGGACGGAAGACGGGCCACGCCTGTTTATCGCCTCGCATCACGGGGCAGAATGGAATTTGCGGTCCAAATTGAAGTCCGAGGAGGAATGGACTTACCACGATCCGATTGAGTTGGAGCATTGGGTGGCGCTTCGCGACATCCTCTGGCGGAAGTACCAACGCAAACGGCTTCCGTTCAGCCAGATCGAGCAAATCGACAAGACGATTGAAAAGATGCGGGAGGAATTGCCGCCTCCGCCCCCGCTTGAGACGATTGAGGCAAGCGACGAGGAAGAGTGAACGGTCCTACTCCGGAACCAGCTTCACGCCGTCCGGCCAATACGCGCCTTCCTTGATCCAGTCGTAGATCAGCTTCCGCTCCTTGTAGGGAAGCTTGTGCGGAGTCGCCAAGTCCGGCCCGGAAGTGCTGTCGCGTGTCAGCATCAACACCTGATAGAACATGCTGGCTTCCGGATCTTCCGCGATGATGACAGGACCACCACGCCAGGAGTTGTTGGCCGTTTTCCGCGTTTCCAGATTCAACCCGCGTTTCGCATCGCCGGAATGGTGACACTTGAGGCATCTCGCTTCCAGAATCGGCTTGATGTGGAGATTGAAATCGACGGTTGCCTCCGGCGCTTTCGACTTGCCGAGCATTGGAATGTCGGGCAGATCCGGCAATCGCGATGAGGAACCGTCTGAACACGACGAAAGGGAAAAGGTTCCGACGGATAGGGCAATGAGCGAAAGAACGGGGAGGAGGCGTGATGTCATTGGGGAAGTGAAAAATCGAAGGTTGTCAGGATAGAACTCTTTGTTATCCAAAAGCCGAAAAAAGATCAAGTCACGTTCGACAAATCCTGGTCTGGAATCAGAACGAGGGAATGGATTTTCAGTTTCGAATTACAAAGCTCCAGTTAGATTGACGGTCCAATGCCGGATGACTATCAAATCCTTCTTTATTACCGTTATCAGCCGATTTCCGATCCGGAGTCGTTTGTCGAGGAACATCGCGCATTTTGCGAAGAACTGGAGCTTCGCGGCCGCATTTTGATTGGCCACGAAGGGATCAATGGAACCGTTTCGGGCAAAACCGCGACGACGGAACGCTACATGGAAGCCCTGATTGCCGACGAGCGAACCAAAGGGATCGAATTCAAGGTCGACCCCGCCCCGGATCACGCCTTCAAGAAGTTGTCCGTCAAATTCCGCTCCGAAATCGTCACCCTGGGCCTCGACGAAGAAGACGTTGACCCGAATGAAGTCACCGGAAAACGGCTTTCGCCCAAAGAATGGCTCGAAACGATGGAAACCGAGGACCCGATCATCATCGATGGCCGGAATGATTACGAAAGTGCGCTGGGCCACTTCAAAGGAGCGATTTGCCCCGACGTGGGGAACTTCCGCGACTTTCCCAAGTGGATTCAGGAAAACCTGGCCGACGCCAAGGATCGCAAGGTCCTGACCTATTGCACCGGCGGCATTCGCTGCGAGAAACTTTCCGGCTACCTCGTCAAGGAAGGCTTCCAGGACGTGAGCCAATTGGATGGTGGAATTGTGAAATACGGAAAGGATCCGGAAACCCAGGGCAAGAACTTCGACGGGCTCTGTTACGTGTTCGACGAGCGCATCGCCGTGGAATCCAATTTCACGGAAACGCGGAAGGTCATCAGCCGCTGCGAAAAGTGCGGGGAAGAATGCGCCCGCTACCGCAATTGCGCCTGGCCTGATTGCAACCGACAGCACTTTCTCTGTGAGAGTTGCGAAGAAACCAAGGGGCGCTATTGCAGTGAGAATTGTGAGGCTGGAGCGCAGGTTTGATTCCCCCTTGTTCTAACCGTTAAAAAACCTCTCAAACTTTCTCATTCTGTTTCGAAAAGAGGCTTGATCAATCCCCGGAAAAAGTCTTCTCTAGCGGCACACCGACTACTGGTGCTTTGAACAAGCCACACAAACAACGAAACTCATGAGCCAGAGCAAGAATATCCTCTCCAGCGACGTCGAAATTCAGGGAAAACTGAAGTTCGCCGAAGACCTTATCATCGACGGAAAAATCGAGGGAGAGGTTGAATCCAACGGTCATCTTACGATCGGTGAAAACGCTCAAACCAAAGGCGAAATCAAAACCAAATCTCTGGTGGTTTTCGGCAAGGTGGAAGGAAACATCACCGTTCAAGAGCGTTGTGAACTCAAGTCGAGCACCGAGATTGTCGGTGACATCGCAGCAGGTTCACTTTCGATGGAAGAAGGCGCAAGTTTCGTTGGCGCCTCCAAAGTGGGACGCGCGGCAGCGGCACAAGGTGCTGGCGGTCCTCGCCCAGCCTAAGTCAGAAACTCGGTAGAGAGTTCGGCCCGAGTAAAACCCGGCCCAAGTCGGCAAACTCGGCTCACCCGCAGGGTGGCGCCCTACTTTTCGTCCAACTTGCCTTGGGTTCCCACCCAGTTTGCGGCGTGGCAGATCAGCTCACGCATGGTCTCGGCTTGGAGCTTGGATTTGATCTGGCGATAGTGGGTTTCGACCGTTTTGTCTCCGATATGGAGTCGCGAGGCAATCCCTGCGGTTGAAAGCCCGATCCCCATCAGTTCGAAAACCTCCAATTGCCGGTCCGAAAGGCTGGCGACTGCGGCCTTGTGACTGATGTCCTGATCGCCCGACGGTTTGCGAAACCGGGACAGCAGCCGGGTTCTCGCTCGTTCGCTGAGATAAACGTGTCCTTCCGCAACCTTGCGGATCGCATCCACCACCAAATCGGGTGCTTCATCCTTTGAAACAAACCCTTGAGCTCCCGCGTCCAGCACTCGCTCCGCATAGATGTTTTCATCGTGCATCGAAATCACCAGGATCGCGCCTTTGAAATCGGCATGACGCAAATCCCGGATGACGCTCAACCCGTGATAGTCTCTCAGGGTTAGATCCAGGAGCAGAACATCGGTCTGGGCTTCCATCGTCTTCTGAGCAGCCCCGATCCCCTCATCGCATTCTCCGCAGATTTCCATATCGGTCTCCATCTCAATGGACAACCGGAGACCGGCCCGGAAAAACGGATGGTCATCAACGATAAAGACCCGGATGATTTCTTGGTTCATAGATGTAACCTCTCAATTTGAAGAGTCTCCAATTCCTTGACGGGAAGACGGCAAACGATTTGAACTCCTGGCCTGCCGATTCCTGTCTCGATACGAAATGACCCTCCCAGTATTCGAGCGCGGTAGGCAATGGATCGCAAGCCTAAACCGTTCTCATCCCCTCGTTCGACGAGTTCCTGCAAGGCAATCGGGTCCCCTTCACCATCATCCAGAATCGCCAGAAACACGTAGGCGCCGGTCGACCAGAATCGCACATCGACCCGCTTCGCCCTTCCATGGCGGAGCGCATTCCGAACGGCTTCCTGGGTAATGAGATGCAGCTGAGTCGCCATCGTGCTGCTGAGTTCGCGAGTTCGCAGCGATACGTCGAGATGCAATTCCAGCTCGGGATTCCGTTGCCGAAGCTCTTCGAGGTGCGAACGCAGCGCTTGTTGCAATGACTGGCCTTCGACTGTGATTGGCGCCATTCCCCGCGCCAAGTCACGGGTAAACTTGGTCGACTCATTGAGCCGGCGCACATTTTCCTCCGCTTCGGCCGACAAATCGCCCAATCCGGCCTGATCCAGCTTTTTCGCCAAGACCTTGGCCCGAAATCCCATTCCGCTGAGGCGCTGACACAAATCGTCGTGGAGCTCGACTCCAATCCTCATCTTCTCCCGCTCCGTCGCATTCAAAACCTCTTTCTCAAGCCGCCGCTCATTGGTGATATCAATCCCGAGCACGTACACTCCCGTAATCTCCCCCTCGGTGCCTTGTTGCGGAATATAGCAAACCCTGAGCATCATGTTTCCCAACTTTGGCGTTTCAACCTCCGCCTCAAAAATTAGTTCCTCGCCTTCCAAGGCCTTCTCAAGCCTGGGCTTCATTCGCTCCCAGACAGTTTCTCCCAACAACTCTTCAACCGGCAGATCGCGAAATTTTTCGATACTGACCCCAAAAGCTTTCTCATACTTTCGATTCACAAAGGCGTAACGCAGATTGCGGTCGACCACCGAGAAAAACCCTGGAACGTTTTCCGCAATCATCCGGAGATTTTGCGTTCGCTCCTCAACCCGCCGTTTCAAGCTCGCGGCCAACTCAAGAAGCTCGCTTTCATGGCGCTTCCGCTCGGTGACGTCAAAACTGACCCCCACCAAAGCGATAATTTCGCCCCTGGAATCGAAAGTCATGGAAGCCTTCTCTTCAATCCATCGAAACGTTCCATCTTCTTTTTCCACTCGAAATTCGAACGCATAATCGCTCTTCTCTGCCAACGCCCGGGTGCTCGCTTCTTCGACACTCTTTCGATCGTCCGGATGAATGACTTCCAGGAATTCTTCCATGGTCGCCTTTCGTTTGGAAGAAGGAAACCCAAACAACTGGCCAAGGCGCTCGTCAAAGGTGCAAATTCCTGAGGTGTAGTCGAACTCCCAAACCCCCATCTTCCCACCGGCCAAAGCCAGCCTCAATCGATGATCAATGCGACGCTTTTCCGTGGAATCGGTAAAAAACACGGTAACGCCACCATTCGGCGACCGATGGAAGCGACAATTGTACCAGCTCTCCAGCGGCGCATAGTATTCCTCCAACTCGCGAACCAATCCGTCATCCCTTACCTTGAGAATGGTCTCATAGAACCGGGTGCTGGTGATTTCCGGAAACACTTCGTCAAACTTGCGCCCCAGCATTTCATCGCGATTCGTTCCCAGGACCTTGGTTGCCTGCGTGTTGACGTAAATGTAGCGGAGATCCGAATCCATCGAGAGAATCGAGTCTGAGACACCTTCCAAGACTTCTTGAATCTGCAGTTCATCAGCTTTCATTCTCAGAGGAACAGTTGGGGTATTTTGTCAGCGGGGTGGGACGGCCTCTGAATTCATCTTCAGAAGCCAAGCTTTTCTCAAAAATGCAAATCCAGGAGAATACCTCGCGTACTGTTCCCAAACCCGCACACATCAGGATAAGTATTAACCCACCATTGCGAATATAACAAGTTCTCAAATCTGAGACGCCATGGTAAAACTAGAGCGTTGTCAGGATTCAGATCATGTTCCGAATCTAAGCAGCGTCCCCGAGAGAGAACTTAGGGTTCGGTGGTAGAACCACATTGGAGGCAATCAATGGGCAAAGTTTCTCTCTTGGGGCGCCGCTGATTCGCCATCAAGGAGACTCCGGCCAGACCTCCACTCGCTTCACTCGCTGGGTAATTCCTGTCAAAATTTCCCACGAAATCGTGCCCGCCTTCTCCGCGATTTCCGTCGCCAGAATCGGGCGGCCAGACCGCTCCTGCTCTCCGATCAACACCACTTCATCTCCCGCCCCCGGCAGTGGATCCAGCCCGGAGACATCCACCATGATCTGATCCATCGTTACCCGGCCCAACACGGGGCAACGCTTGCCGTTGATCAACACCTCGGCTCCCTGATTCGAGAGATGACGAGGATAGCCATCCCCGTATCCGGCCCCCACCGTGGCAACCTGCACCGGTTTGCTCGTCACAAACGTTCGCCCGTAACTGATGCCCCGGCCGGCCGGAAGTTCTCGAACCAAGGTCACGCGCGACTTCAAACTCATCACCGGTCGCAACCGGTCCTGAAGTGCCGGCAATGGCGACAAGCCATACAGCATCAAACCTGGCCTCATCAGCGTTGCAAAGGGTTGCTCCCCGGCAAACCCCAACAAACCCGCACTATTGCTGAGATGAACTTCGCTCAAATCTGGAATCTCGCCGAGCAATTCACCAATTCGGGCAATCTGTTCCCGGGTGTAAGCTTCGTCTTCGTCGGCTGAAGGAAAATGCGTCGCCACGCCTTCCAAACGCACATGCTCCAAGTCCCTGATTCGTGCCACCAAATCCAACACCTCGCTTTCGAGGCACCCCATTCGCCCCATGCCAGAATCAATCGCCAAATGCGCGGAAACCGGCTTGCCGAATTGCGCAAAGGCTTCCGCCTCAGCCCAGGAGGAAAGCACGACCACAAATCCCTGATCCACCGCCAACTCACGCTCGTGCGGCAAAATGGGCCCCAATACCAGGACCTTCTCACCGGAATTTGCCGCGACCACCAGCCCTTCCTCAACGTTGGCGACTCCGAACCAGGTTACTTCTCCGGCCAACGCCTTCACGATCCGGGCCAAACCATGCCCATAGGCATCCGCCTTCACCACGGCCATGATTTCACGTCCCCCGGAAAACTCCCGCGCGACCTTCAGATTGTGACGCAGAGCGCCCGGATCAATCTCCGACCAGGTTCGCAGGAATTCTTCGTTGGTTGGTTTACTCACTCATCGAAAGATTTACGCCTCTTCGCGACCGGCTTCAAGAGCAACGCCGAAAAGCTCGGGAAGTATCGCTTGCCAAAAACTTGAACCCTCAGTCTAAATTACTCTCCATGATTGGGAATTGGAGATTTTTGACGGGGTGGCTCCTTCTTGTGATCACTCCAGGTTTGAGTGCCGCTGAGTTGAACCTCGTTGACGGCAGAATCCTGATTTGTCAGGGCCTGAGCTACAACGAGGATGGCGCAACGGTGATTTTGGCAGACAAGCCACCGCAACTGGTCCCATGGACCCTGATTGCCCCGAATTCATTGCGTGATGAGCACCGTCAACTTCAGCGCTCATTGATCGAAAACCAGCTTCAATCCGCCAGGAAGTTCGCAAAACAGGACCCCGCCCGCGCCAATCGCCTGATTCTCAGTCTTCGGCCGTTCATGGAAAGTGTCGATGACAGCATTCGAGAATCCTATCAATGGATTGAAGCGCAGGCCTATGTGGCGAGCAAAGGAAATCGCGTGGAGGAACCTCCATCACCTCCTCCACCGTCGCCCGTCAACGAAGAGAACCCCGTCACCAAGAAAACGCTGATGGACTCGATCAACGAGGCGAAGAGCGCATTCCTCGAAAAACCGCTTTGGCAGAAGTTGGTGATTCCAGCAGCCATCCTGGCACTGCTTGTCTTCCTCTCAATTCAACGCGCCCGCCGTCGAAACCGTTCCTAAAACCGGCCCCCGCCAAGTTCGTGTTTACGAGCCTTGAGACCTTCTCACAAAGCCTCGAACCGCATTTTCAATCGGGAAAAGCGCAGTATCTCAAGATCATGCGAAGCCAATCCCCCTAGCTCTCCAGCACATTCGACGACGCCAAATGCTCTTCCTCGCCAACCGGTTTCCCCAGCGAAGGAAGGACGGTCCGGACCCGGAGACCTTTCGGATCCTTCATGTTCTTGAGCAGAAGGTTGCCGTGGTGCTGGCTGAGGATGCTTTTGACAATCGCAAGGCCCAGCCCCGTTCCCTCCCCTCTCGGTTTGGTGGTGAAGAACGGGTCGGTAACCTTGTTGATCACTTCCTCGGAAATGCCGGGACCGGTGTCGCGAATATCGATCGTGACGACGTCGGCCTGCATCTCCGGTCGTGGCGAACCAACCCCGCCCTCGCGGAGAATTTGGGCGCCAGGATTCAGGGCGGTGCTGATTCGCAGCTTGCCGCCATGCCCCATCGCCTGCACGGCATTGGTCATGATATTGATGAGCACTTCCTCGATTTTCTCCGCGTCGATTGAGACCAACGGAAGCCCCTCTTCCAGATCAATTTCCAGCTCTGTTTTGGAGAGGTGAAATTCAAACTGCACCTTTTCAATGGATTGGCTCACGACTCGATTGATGTCCCGTTGTTCCAATTCAAGGGTGGATTCCCGGGCAAAGTCGAGCATGCCTGAAATGGTCTTGTTCGCGCGCTGGATCGCGTTGCGCATCAGATTGAGGCGAGCCTGAGCGCGGTCATCCCCCGGCTCAAACTTGGTGCGGAAGAAGTCGTAGATCGCCTGGAGAACGGCGAGCGGGTTCTTGACCTCGTGAGCGATCCCGGCAGCCATGCGACCGAGCGATTCGAGCTTTTCTGCCCGAATCAAGGCTAGTTCAGCGGCGGAGAGCTTCTCGTTGGTGGCTTTCAGCTCCCGGCTGAGCCGACGGGATCGCTGATCGGCGTGATGACGGCCGCGGGCATAGAGAATGGAACGCCCAAGCAACTCCCCACTCAGCGCGCTCTTGGGAATGAAATCCTGGGCACCGCGCCTGAGGAGTCGAACACCCAACTCGCTGTCGTCGATTCCAGTGAGCACGATAATGACGGCGTCGTGAACACAGGTCCGGAGATCGAGGAAGGTTTCCTCTCCCTTGGAATCGGGCAGATTGAGATCAACAAGGACCACGTTGAACGCGGTTTTAGCGGTTTCAAACATGCGCCGTCCTTCCGCCAACGATTTGGCGCACTCCATCGTGAACACCGGGAAATTTGGCAACTGGGACAGCATGTCCTTCACGAGATCGTAATCCGCCCGGTTGTCCTCGATGTAAAGGATCCTCAGTTTAGCCGTTGTTGCCT
Source organism: uncultured bacterium (assembly GCA_963977015.1). Classification (GTDB taxonomy): domain Bacteria; phylum Verrucomicrobiota; class Verrucomicrobiia; order Verrucomicrobiales; family DEV007; genus JBCDHN01. Next base: position 30,517 of record CAXBMO010000017.1, read on the forward strand.
TGCTCATTTTGCGGGATTTCCTTGAAAGTGCATGGGAGCCGTCCCGCCCGTCATGACGGCGGGAGGTCGCAAGCCAAAAGCCCGTGAGGGTTCAAGGTCTATATGATGCCTGCCCATAATTCTAAGTGTAGACGACCGTAGTGACCCAATGCGGGAATTCAATGAGAGATAGTGCCTAGAATTTAACAACTTTGTCACAAAATTAGGCAACCGAGAGGAAAGCAGATTCCGGGCCAAGCCAAAGCCAACTCTCACATTTGCTCAATTGCCAATCCCCTCGGATTTGCGAGAAAGATCTGGTCTTCCCTACGCATTTTTTGTACTGTGTTTCAAGGCTGGTGGCTTCCAATCTGACCTATGGCATTACCCGTTCCATCTCGAATCCTGATTGTCGATGACAATCGCGTCAACCGGCGTGTGCTGGAGTCGACCGTGACGGGAGCGAACCACATCCCGGTTCTGGCGAAAAATGGTTTCGAATGCCTCGACGCGTTGGAAGCAGCCGATCAGGGTTCCGCGCCCCCGATTGACATGGTTCTTCTCGACATCATGATGCCCGATCTGGACGGAATGGAGGTTCTCGAACGCATCCGTCGCACCAAACCACCACTGGAGCTTCCCGTGATTATGGTGACCGCGAAGGAACACCCGGAAGATATCGTCGCGGCATTGCGGGCGAAGGCCAACGACTATGTGACAAAGCCGATCGATCTGGATGTGTTGTTGGTCAGGGTGGAGACTCACCTCGATCTGAAGCGGACCCATCACGCCCTGGTCGCCGCGCAAACGGCGCTGCTCGAGGCCGGAAAATTGGAGAGCGTGGGATTTCTCGCCGCCGGCGTAGCCCACGAAATTCGCAACCCCTTGGCTCAGCTGCAGATGGGAATTGATGCGATCACCCGATTTTCGTCCAAACCGACAGCCCAGGAGGCCGATCCCCGCATTGCCCAGATTCTCGAATCGATGCACCAATCCGTGGAGCAAGCGAATACCATCGTGAGCGACCTTTTGACGTATGCCGAATCCAAGCGCCTGCAAACCCAGGATCAGGATTTGAATACCCTGGTCCAGGAGACGCTTTCGCTTCTGGAAAGCGAAGTTGAACGAAATGGCACGACGCTCCAATTCAAGTTGGCCGAGACCGGGGTAACGACCAATGTTGCGGTCGAGGAATTGAAGCAGGTGTTGGTGAACGTTCTGTTGAATGCGCTTCAGGCCATGCCCGACGGAGGCACGCTGACCATTGCAACCCAGGAACAAATCGTCGAAGGGTTGACACACAATCAGGGCACCCGTTCCGGCGCACACCTTAGAAATGGGGATCTGGCAGCCTGCATTGAAGTCACCGACACGGGTTCAGGAATCTCGCCAGAAGACCTTTCCCGGGTCTACGATCCATTTTTCACCAGTCGCCCCACCGGCAAAGGAACCGGCCTGGGGTTGACCGTCGCACGGAAGCTCCTCGAATTGCAGGGCGGGCAAATTCAAGTTTCCAATCGCGATGATGGCCCTCGGGGAGTTCGCGTCCGTATTCTCTTGAAGAAGAAAAAGTCGTTCTCCGTTATCTAGCTGATTTCAACAGGAGCTCTGGATCCCTCAGCCATGCATCCCAACACCAAAGACAAACTTGGCCGAACGCTGACTGGCCGGTTCATGGTTTATGCAATCGCGAGCGTGCTGATCGTCAGCGCTCTGGTTGCGTGGGTCGGGATGATGCCGCTCTACCGCGAGTTGCTGCGAAACCAGGAGCAGAACCTCGCATTTGGCGCGCACACAAGAGCCCAAACGCTTGATCAACTCCTGTCCAACAAGATCGACGTTGCGCTGCAAATCACAGGCCGGACGCAAGCACGCCTTGCGCTGGAACGCTACAATCAGGGCGAGTTGGATCTTGAATCTCTCCAGGAATTCAGTGAGCCCATCCTTCTCGACGCCTTGGCGATGTCTGAAAATGTGGCGGGCATTACCCGCTTGGATGATGACGCAAAACTGGCCATAACGGTAGGTAGACCAGTTCCCGAATCCTATTGGCAGGCGGTGGCCAGCGACAACGACGCAACCCAACTACGCGGCCCGGTGGAAATTGAGGACGAGGAATACCTCCTGATTTCCACCCCCATTCTGGATCGTGACTCAAACCGGGCAGGCACGGACATTGTGGTTTTCGGACTCAAATCTCTCCACGCTCTGATTCGCGACTATTCCGGTCTGGGAAAAAGTGGGGAGTTGATTGTGGCAGTCACCACGGTCGACGGAAACCGGCGGCTCCTCGCTCCGCTGCGGGACGGAAGCAGACCTGATCTTGATGGGTCCGCGATTGGCCAAGCCATTGCCAAAGGCTTAAACGGAGAATTGGGAACCCTGGAAGCATCCGAGACGCAGAACCATACCATCCTCTCCTATCACCCCATCAACCATGCGCCTTGGGTTGCGATCCTCAAGATGGATCGCAGCGAGCTCTATCAGAATATCCGTCAAAAACTCTCCGGCCTAACCCTTTTCATCCTGATCCTCAGCTTAATGGGAGCGGGAGGCGCCGTCGTCTTACTCAATCCCCTTGCCGGTAAAGTGATCGTCAAGACGGATGAGATGAAGGACGAGATCTCGCGAAAGACGTCCGAACTTGAAGAGGCGAATCGCGTCCTCGAATCCTTCTTCCATGTTTCGCTCGACATGCTTTGTATCGCTGGAGTTGACAGCTACTTCAAGCGGGTCAATCCCGCGTTTGAGGAGACACTCGGCTTCAGCCAGGACGAACTTCTCGCAAAACCGTTCATCGACTTCGTTCACCCGGACGACCGCAGATCAACGACGAAAGCCGTTCAGAAACTCGCTTCCGGGAATACCGTGATCTCCTTTGAGAATCGCTACCTCCACAAGGATGGAACTTATCGCTGGATCGAGTGGAATGCCGCACCTGACGAGACCAGTGGCTGGATTTACGCCGCAGCCCGAGACATCACCCAACGGAAAACCAACGAAGAAAATTTGCGGGCAGCCAAGCACGAGGCGGAGGAGGCCAATCACGCCAAGAGTGAGTTCCTCGCGAACATGAGCCACGAGATCCGCACGCCGATGAACGGCATCCTCGGCATGACCGAGCTCCTGCTCCACACGCCGCTGACTCCGGAGCAAAACGAGTATGGCAGGATGGCTTACCAATCGGCTGAGAATCTCCTCAGGCTGCTCAACGACATACTCGACTTCTCCAAGATTGAAGCCGGTAAACTGGAATTGGCGCCACACACGTTTCAACTTCGCGACTCGATTGGTGACACCCTGCAAACCCTGGCCCTCACCGCACAAGAGAAAGGTTTGGAACTGGCATTTCACATCGATTCGGACGTGCCGGACCGATTAACCGGCGACCTCAGCCGCCTCAGACAAGTGCTCGTCAATTTGATTGGCAACGCGATCAAATTCACCCGTCAGGGAGAAGTCGTTGTCGAGATTTCTTCCGAAGAAGCCATCGAAGGATTCACCGTTCTTCACGTTTCGGTTCGCGACACGGGCATCGGAATTCCCAAGGACAAACTGGGCAGAATTTTCGAGTCGTTCACGCAAGGGGATACCTCAACGACCCGCACCTTTGGGGGCACCGGACTGGGACTCGCGATATCCCGCGAAATTGTCGCCATGATGGACGGGGAGATTTCCGTTGATAGTGAAACCGGCAAGGGTTCGGTCTTTCAGTTTTCAGCAAGATTTGGGGTGGACACTGAAACCTTCAGGAAACTGAACGCCCCGGAATCGCTACACCATGTGCCAGTCCTGGCGGTTGACGACAATGCTACGAACCTCCGGATCCTAACGGCAATCCTGGAAAGTTGGAAGATGAAACCGGTTGGAGTGACCAGCGGAAGCGAGGCACTCGAGGCACTGAAAAAGGCCGACAAGGAGGGGAAACCGTTTCGAGTGGTATTGCTCGACTACATGATGCCGGGAATGGACGGAATGGAATTGGCGGTTCGGATTCAGGATCTCAACCTCAAACCGAATCCGAAGCTGATGTTGCTTTCCTCCGCAGGAAGCCAGACGTTTGAACCTGGTGTCAAGCTTGAACGTTGTCTTAGCAAACCCATCAAACCCTCAAGCCTGCTCGATGCGATCGTGAGTAGTCTCGGATTCACCTCGCGCGAAAAATCTGGAGTCCCCACCATTAAGTCGGGAGCCGACCTTCCTCCTCTCAACGTGTTGGTAGTGGAGGACAATCGGGTCAATCAGGACGTTGCCGCCCGTTTTCTGCAGCGTCGCGGCCACAAGGTTACGATCGACTCCAACGGTAAAGAAGCGCTCGACCGGCTGGAAACCGAACATGACTTCGACCTGATCCTCATGGACGTTCAGATGCCGGTGATGGGTGGCCTGGATGCTACGAAAGCGATTCGTGAGAAAGAACAAAAGGCCGGTAAAGGCGATCACCTTCCCATCGTTGCGATGACCGCTCATGCCATGACCGGCGATCGCGAAAAATGCCTGGAAGCAGGGATGGACGGCTATGTGGCAAAACCTCTCCAATCAGCCGCCCTGTTTCGGGCGATTTCCGACACCCTCGGTTTCACCGATGCCGAAAAGGCGGCGGCTCAGGAAGCCCCGCCGGACGAAGATACCAATACGCTGAAATTCTCTCAAGAAGAAGTGTTCGACGCGGACGCGTTTCAGAAACGCCTTGGCAAGCTGGAGTTGATGCAAGAGTTGGTCAGCTACTTCTTCGAGGACTCGGCGGAATACCTCAGAGAAATTGATGCGGCTTTTTCCCGAAATGATCTCACGGCATTGCAGCACTCCGCTCATGCCCTCAAAGGATTGGTCGGGAACTATGCGTCACCGGTATCACTTCGTTTGGCCGCAAATCTCACGAACCAAGCCAAAGCTGGCAACTTGGAGGGTGCGCGGAAGTGGGATGTTCCCCTGAGAAAGGCGATAGAGTCGCTCGGTGACGCCTTGACGGAGTTCATCGAGACAAAGTGCGGATCGAAAGAAAAAGAGTCGGCCTAACTACCCGCGATAACCAACCTCCAACGTCGGCTATCCCTGGCAACCCAGCATCGTATCGACCGCGTCGCCCACCTGCTTCAACCGAACACGCCGCGGAAGCAACATGACGCGGTCCTTTTCCTCATAGCCCTGAAACCCGACGAACGGTGAGTAGAGCGGCGAGAGCATAATCGCAGGAAGCACCGGTTGGAGCCGATAAGCGTCCCGAATTTCAGCGAGAACTTCGCGGCCCGTCATCCCAATCTGGGGTTCCTCCAGAATCAGCAAATCCGGCTTGATCTGTTTACAGGCACAGACCGCAGTCTTCGTCGTTTGCGCACAGTAAACGCGGTGCTTTCCTGAAAATTCCAAACCGAATTTCAGGAAACGAACAAACATGGTCTCGCTGCCCACCAGGAGAATTCGGCCTTCACGACTCGGGCCGATGTCAGGTAGAGGAGTAACCTCATGAGCATGCTTTTTGTCGGGGGTCTCGGTCAGCATATTTCTGAGAATCGATCAGGTTAACAATCTACAGATTGTAAGCAGCATTCGTTCCAAGAGCCCTCCAGAGCCCAATTCCGTGACAAATCCTGCCCAACTGTATCAATCGTATCATCTCAGTCCCGCGATTGGCAACAAGTGACCAGCCTTATTTCCCTGACTGGCTCAAAACAACCAATCCGGATTCAAGGATTCAAAATTCCCGGCATCTCCAATTTTGAGCTTTACCCACGCATTCCCAACATCAACGATACGCGGATGCTGTTGGTGCCTTATCGAATCGAAACCTTGGAGCAGGATGTCCCTTGGGCGAACTGGCTGATCATCGCGGTCTGCACGCTGACCTCGCTCCTCTTTTTTTCCAATGGTCCCACGGAGGAGGATTTCATAACCGGCCGTCATTGGTCGATTCCCATGATTCTCAATGGATGGAACCCGGTCGGCCTTGTCGGCCACATTTTCCTGCACACCGACATTTTTCACCTGTTGGGAAACATGCTGTTTCTCTGGGTTTTCGGAAACTCGGTTTGCACCAACATCGGCAACGGGCGGTATCTTCTGCTCTTCCTGTTTGTCACGATCATCGCGGCAATCTTCCACAACCTCTTCTCGGGCGGTCTCGCCGTCGGCGCAAGCGGTGCGATCAACGGAGTGGTGGGCGTTGTCCTGGCCCTCTATCCCATCAACCGGGTTCACGTTTGGTACCTGTTCTTTTTCAGATTCGGAACCTGGGAGGTTTCCGCCTGGCTCATTATCCTCGTTTGGCTTGCCTTTGACATCTGGGGCGTCATTACAGGTGGAGGCATGGTCGCCTACTGGGCCCATATCGGCGGATTGATTGCGGGAGTCGGCCTCGGCACCCTGGCCCTGCAAAAAACCTGGGTGATGTTGACGGAATATGACAACCGCTCGCTACTTGAGATTCTGACGGGACAGAATTGGAATGAGTAAGCCCGTTGCCGGGTCAAAATTCCCAAGGGGGCGTTTGAAAATGATGACGGACGCCCAATTGTTCCTCATTTTTGAAGATTGGCTTCGCAGGATCTTGAGATGCGGCGCTTTTCCCGCCTGAAAATGCTGTTCGGGGCTTTGTGAGAAGGCTCATCGCCGCCCCGAGCCATCATTCCAAGTCGACAAAATCACTCGCAGCGCGTCTCGGCCTCATTTTCAAACGCGCCCTAACAAGTTTCAAAAAATTCGATTGCAGGTAGGCAAACCCTGAGTCCTTGGTTGCCTTCACCCGCTTTGGCGAGTCCCAACTTGATTTTTCCCTTGGTGTTTGGCATGAAAAGAATGACTTTATCATGGAGCGAAATTCCTTCCTTCGCGACGTCAAGCCTGGCCTCGAAAAGGCGGGGATTGCAATCCCCTACCCTCACAGAGAGATCCTGATGCCGCCCCCAAGCGGTCCTGATCCCGAAAAATAGCCCATGGACGACAACCTCTCCCCTACCACCACGCTTCCGGTCATCGGTTGGCGTGAATGGCTCGCCCTCCCCGCTCTTGGGATTCCCGGCATCAAGGCAAAGATTGACACGGGGGCCCGCAGTTCGGCACTTCATACCAACTCTTTTGAGGTTGAAGATCGCGATGGAGCCCAGTGGGTGAAATTCCAAATGCATCCCCTGACGCGCACGAATGAAGTTGAGATGACTTGCGAAGCACCGATACTCGAGTTCCGCGACGTCAAAGACTCGGGTGGACACGTTGAACACCGCCCATTTATCCGGACAAGAGCCCGGCTCGGCACCTATGAATGGGACGTCGACATGAGCCTCACCAACCGCGAAGGCATGAAGTTTCGCATGCTGTTGGGGCGCGAAGCCGTTGCGTCAGACTTCTTGATCGATCCCTCAGCCAGTTACATCATCGGACAATCTTTAGCCCACCAATATGGAATCTAACCCAGCCCCAAAACCCTCACTGCGAATTGGAATTCTCTCTCGAAACCGAAGACTTTATTCCACCGAAAGCCTGGTCAAGGCCTGCGAGAAGCGCGGTCATGAGGTGAGGGTCATCGATTATTTGAAATGCCACATGAACATCACGACTCATAAGCCACGGATTTATCTGGGCGATGAGGAGTTGAAGTTTGATGCGGTGATTCCGCGGATCGGCGCATCGCGCACGTTTTTCGGCACGGCGGTGGTTCGGCAGTTTGAGATCATGGGCTCCTACAGTGTCAACGAATCCGTCGCCATCAGCCGGAGCCGCGACAAATTGCGTAGCCTCCAACTTCTCGCTCGCAGGGGGCTCGGGCTTCCGGTTACCGCATTTGCGCACGATACGAGCGCGACGGGTCATGTCGTGAAAATCTGTGGTGGCGCCCCCGTCGTCATCAAGCTTTTGGAAGGCACCCAGGGTGTCGGCGTCGTTTTGGCGGAAACCCCCAAGGCGGCCGAAAGCGTGATTGAGGCGTTTCGCGGACTGGATGCCAACATTCTCGTTCAGGAGTTCATCAAGGAAGCCGGTGGCGCAGATTTTCGTTGTCTGGTTGTTGGCGACCGCGTGGTAGCAGCGATGAAACGCCAGGGCAAAGAGGGCGAATTCCGCAGCAACCTTCACCGGGGCGGTTCAGCAGCCATCGCTAAAATTACCCCGGAAGAGCGCTCAACCGCCGTCCGCGCGGCCAAGGTAATGGGATTGAACGTTGCCGGAGTCGATCTGCTGCGCTCAAACCACGGCCCGGTGATCATGGAAGTGAATTCATCGCCTGGGCTCGAAGGAATCGAAAGCGCAACCGGCAAAGACGTTTCCGCTTCCATCATCCAGTTCATTGAAAAGCACGTGGCTGACGGAACCCGGACAAAAGGGAAAGGATGACCGCAGAAGGATTTGAGAAACCGTTAGAATTTGGCCATTCCTCGTTTTTTCCCGGAGATCGAGGCTCGCGTCAAATTCCGAACAGCAATCTCATCCCCCTCGGGATGGTCGAACTGAATGCTTACGCAAAAACTCGACCACCGACTGGTCCACCCCAAATTTGACGATCCTCTCAAGGACTAACCCATGCTACTGACCTGGCTAGCCATCTTTTTCTGCCTCTCTCAATCGGCCATGTTCTCAGGTTTGAACCTGGCCTTCTTCTCACTGGGCCGGCTTAATCTGGAGGCGGAAGCACAGCTTGGCTGTCCAAACGCGTTGAAGATTCTGCTTCTGAGAACGCGGTCCAACTTTCTGCTCTGCACCATTCTTTGGGGCAATGTTAGTGTCAATGTCGCGCTAGCCATGTTGTCGGACTCCGTCATGACCGGCGTTTTCGCGTTTCTGTTTTCAACCTGCGGAATTACGTTTTTCGGTGAGATCGTTCCCCAGGCTTACTTTTCGCGGCATGCCCTCCGGGTGGGAGCGATGCTCGCCCCGGTGATTCGAATCTACCAAATCCTACTCTGGCCCGTGGCGAGGCCCTGCGCGTGGATTCTGGACCGCTGGATGGGAGAAGAAGGTCCCCTGTTCTTCAAGGAACGCGACTTCGAAGTCTTGCTCGATCGTCATATCAAGGAGCGTGAAACGGATATCGGCCGCGCAGAGGGACGTGGCGCCCTCAACTTCCTGCGCCTGGACGACCTTCGGGTGAGCGGAGAAGGATCTTCGTTGGACCCGGACACCGTTTTGCAGATGAGCGATTTGGAAGATCCGGGTTTAGGGGCAAAGTTGCAGGCAAGCCGCTGGAAATGGGCCATTCTCGTGGATGAATTCGGGAATCCGGTCCAAGCCCTGAATTCGGACGAATATCTCCGGGCGTTCCAGGATCGTGGCGACAATCCGCATCCGGGCGAGTTTTGCCATTTGCCCATTGTCGTGACCAACCCGGAAACAACGCTCGATCGTGTCCTCTCGGAATTGGTGGTGGAAAGCGACCGGCCCGACGACCGTCTCATCGACCGGGAAGTGATTCTCTATTGGGGCGAAAACACCAAACGGATCATCACCGGCCCGGATTTATTGGGGCGGCTCCTGAATGGAATCGCCCAACGAACGTCCACTGCGGCAAGCCCCTAACCGACCAACCAACCCCCAACTCTCGCTCAACCAGCCCATGGAAGCCAGCCATCCGAACCTGCATTGCCTGCTTTATCATCCGGAATCCGATGAGCTACTTTCCGGGGGAGAGGAGCTGGTCGAAACCTGGAAAAAACAGCCATCAGCTCAGCTGTGGTTGCATATTGAAGGAAAATTGGATCAGGAGCTCCATGGGCTCCTGGAATCGACATTTGGACTGCATCCCCTCGCTTTACAGGACGCCTCCCGCGATCGCCACCCGCCAAAGATCGAAGCGTTTGATGATCACAGCTTCATCATTTTCAAGTCCTTGACTCGCGGCACCAAAAATCTCGACTTTGCAACGTTGCAGTTCGCAATGTTTGTTGGAGAGCGATTCCTCGTGACGCGAACCTCCGGGGATTGTCCGAGCGTCGCCAAGCTCCGGACAGAGACCGAAAAGAACATACGCGGGTTTGCGGATGGGCCTGAATTGCTGGCCGTTCGCCTGATGCGGCTCATCGTTGAACGCTATCTCAACGTCCTGCTGGCCTTCGAGCCCGAATTGGAAGCGGTCGAAGAGAACCTCCTCGAACGCAGCGACGACCAGCTGCTCGCGGAAATGACAAGCAACAAGGCCAGCTTGAAAAAAATGCGCCGGATCTTTCTCTATCACGAACAGATTTTGGAGCAGCTTCGTCAAACTCATCCCGGATTTACCAGCGATCGGGAACACGAGATCAACGATGTGTATGAACAGCAGGAACGCGCCAACAGCCTGACATTGCTCTATTACGAATTGGCCTCGGATCTGATTGATGGCTATCTTTCGCTCTCATCGCACCGGCTCAACCAGATCATGAAAGTTCTTACGATCATTACCGCGATTTTTGTTCCGCTCAGTTTCCTGGCCGGAATCTACGGGATGAATTTTGAGAACATGCCGGAACTGAATTCCAAATCCGGCTATTTCATCCTCCTGGGCGTAATGACAACCATCGCCGCCGGCCTGCTCTTCGCCTTTCGGAAACAAAAGTGGATATGATGCTTACCAGCTTTCGAGTCGCAATTCCCATCCTGTTGTTCGCCACTGCGTTCGCCAACGCGCAGGACGAACCTCCGCCTCCCGTGCCCGATCGCCTGGCTTCGGACTGGTGGAATTATTTTTCTCCGAGCGAGCCGCTCTCCCCGGAAGGCCTCGAACGCCGAATCAACAAATTGGCCGCCGTTCTGGACAAAGCGATTCAGGATTCCTCTCCCGAACAAGTTGCGAATATTCAGCCGCTGATTGAACGCATCAAATCCGGATTGGCAAAGTATGCGGAACTCAACGCGATGGAAGCACCGCTGGCCGGCACCAGCATTGTCCCTGCCAGCCGCTACACGGTGAGCGAGGCACTGGTTCGCTACAAGGCCTGGCGTCAACTGGACGTGGACATCCGCGCCAATCAAGAAGAAGCGGATTGGCGACGTTCCCTGCTTGAGGAGGATCGACGACAGCAATCCATGCGTCGCGTTGCTTACATGGATAAGGCCACTAGCGATTCAGGTCGTTTCCAGCTAGGTCTGAATCTCATGGCCATCCGTATTGAACTGGAGGTCCGCGCCCTGACACTTGCCCGCCAACAAAAGGAATTGGCAATCGCTGAAGGAACCTTGCGCGACCTGAAAGTGGAGCTTGAAAAGATTCCCAAACTCCTGCAACCCGGTCCGGATAGCCTGGAGATTTGGGCTCGGGCCAAGGATGAGGCGACCACCGCACTTTCGCAATTCAAAGCGAAAATTACCGACGATACCAAGACCGCTCCGCTCGTTGCGGATTCAATTGGTTCCGCTCAATCCCGTCTCGCAGTTCTGAGGTCGGTTTTGCGGGATGTCGACCTCGCTTTGGCGGAAACGGATCTCAAACGCGCAGAATTGGGTTTGCAGCTGATCGAGATGATTTCGCCTTCGACGGAGGAGCCGAGCCCCTCGCTGATTTCGGCAAAGATTACGGAATATCGCAAGTTTTCCAGTGCGGTTGATGCGGTTCGGAATCGGGCGTTTCGGATCGTCGATCGCACCAGAACGGCAGCTGGTCAGCAATTGGCCGCCAATGATGCCAACGAATCGCTCACCAACGTTCTTCAGGAAACGCTGACCTTGGCCGAGACGACACTCCTGAGCCTTCGCCGGCTGGAGGAGGGACAGGGAAGCGCCCAGTTTTTAACCGTTCTGTTGGAAACCCGGTTGAACGAAGTCCTGGGTTGGGTTGGCCAGGCATCCTCCCAAACGAAGAACTTTGCGGCCAATACCAGGCAGAGCGTGATCGACGCCTTTCAGTATCCCATTTTTGAGATCAACGAAACGCCAGTCACTGGATTGGGAATCCTGCGCTTCTTCCTCATCCTCGCAATCGCGTGGTGGAGTTCGAAACTGATTCGAGGAGGCATGGAACGCTTTGGCCAGCGGCTGCGGAAAGTCAACCGCACCTCGCTTTACACCCTTGAGCGCCTGATTCACTACGTCATTCTTGCCATCGGCATTATGATTGGGCTGACTACCGTGGGATTGGATCTTTCGAAATTCGCCCTGTTTGCGAGCGCGATTGGCATTGGACTTGGCTTTGGTCTCCAGAACCTCGTATCCAACTTCGTTGCGGGTCTCATCGTGCTTTTCGAGAGAAGCCTCAATGTTGGTGACTTTGTCGAATTGCAGTCCGGCGTCGCCGGCGAAGTCCGGGAGATCAACATGCGGAGCACCCTCATCACGACGAACGACAACATCGACATTCTGGTTCCCAACTCGGAATTTGTGGCCACTCAAGTCACGAACTGGACGCTTCGCGAAGCCTTCCGGCGAATCCATATCCCGTTTGGGGTGGCATACGGGACCGACAAGGAATTGGTCAAAAAAGCCGTCCTGGAAGCTGCTGACCGAGTCCCCTGGACCTTCTCAGAACAGAATCGCCGCAAGCCTCAAGTCTGGTTTGTAAGCTTTGGCGACAGCAGCCTCGATTTTGAACTCGTCGTTTGGTTAACCCCTGAAGCTGTGAAACGTCCCGGAGCAGTTCAGTCTGACTTTTTGTGGGAAATTGAGACGAGCCTCGCCGAACACAATATCGAAGTTCCCTTTCCCCAACGCGACCTCCACCTGCGATCCGGTTTTGACTCCGCAACGGGAGCCCTCCAAGACGATTCCGCGGAATCAAAGGGCTAAGGCAACTCTGCGTCATTCCCAGTTGGAACAACCGGGGAATCCTCGACGACGAGACTGATCAGCGTATCACCGCTTTCGCCCGGACGGGATTCCTCATTCATAATCTTGAGTTCGCCATCACGAAGAATGAACAGGACCATTGTCAGGTCTCCCCGTTTCGCAAAAAAGTCTTCCCAGCCAAACTCATCGGTCAGGAGCGTCTTTTTCACACTCGCATGCACACTCTCAAGTTTGCGGATTTGCTCGCGACTGCCTTCCCCCGAAAAGAGAATTCTGCCGCGCAACTCTCCCGAGCCTGACTTCCGTTCGGATTCCCCCATATCGGCTGGGGCAAGCTGATAGACGTTGGAGCGACCCAACGCGTGGGCAAAGCCAAGGCAGGCCAACGAATTCACCTGATCATTCGGCGTGACGGCCAACATTGATCCGATGCCCGATAAGTCGAGTTCCTCGTGAGCAAACTCCGACAAGACATTGGCGTTGACGGCTTGAAGACCAGCCATTCTCGCTTTCGAGGTGGCGGCATAGTTGGAATCCACCAACAAACAGCGAAAGCCGAGCGATTGCAGTTCTTTGGCCGCTTCAATGACCCAAGGACGAATTCCGGTGAACAGGACGCCTTGAGGCCGTTTGGATGCGACGCCCAACCGTCGTGCAATCGGCCCCGCACTGAGTCCGTAAAACAGCACGGTTCCCACAATAACCGTGAAGACGATGGGAACCATTTTCTCTCCCTCCGCCTGAAAGTGCCCGCCGGAGGCGATGATCTCCAACGAAAAAATTGAGCAAACGGCTGCAGCCACGATGCCGCGCGGAGCCATGAGGGCAAGAAAGACCTTCTCAGTCCGGCTGACTTTGCTACCCATCGTACTGATAAACACGGCGGCGGGCCTAACGACAACAATCAGGATACACAGAAACATAACCGCCTCCTTCCAAACCTCGGTCACCTGAGCCCATGATACGCGCCCGCCCAAAATGATGAACAACGCGGAAATGAGGATGATCCGCAGGTTCTCCTTAAACTCAATAATGTGCCGAACCTGGGCTTTGCTCTGGTTGGCAATCCCGATTCCCAAAACCGTGACGGTCAACAATCCCGATTCGTGTTGAATCATGTTGGAGATCGCAAACACGATCAACCCGGCAGTCAGGATCACCACGCTTTGCAGAAAGTCCGGAATCCAGTGGTGTTTCAACACCTTGACCAACATCCAGGCAACTCCGAACCCCAGGCCAAAACCCACGATCAGCGTTTTGGCCAATCCGGTGATGACCGTCTGGGCACCATTCTCGGACTCTCCGTGCCCAAACAACACGCTGAAGACCAGAACCGTCAACACGGCCCCGACCGGATCGATGACAATGCCTTCCCATTTTAGAATCGAATTGATCGAGCGAACCGGTTTGAGAGTGCGCAAAATCGGGCCAATCACGGTTGGTCCTGTCACCACCAGAATGGCGGCAACCAGGGTCGCAACCGGCCAACTGAATCCTGCGGCGTAGTGAGCCGCCGGAATGGTCAGGAGCCAGGTTACGGCGGCACCGGTCGTGACCAACCGTAAAACCGGTTTCCCGGCTTCTTTCAGTTCGGGCAATCGTAAGGTCAAACCTCCTTCCAGCAGGATGATGGCCACCGCCATCGAGACCACGGCAAACAGAGTTTGATCTTCCAGAATCGCACTTTGGTCATAAATCTGGCCGGCGGCGAAACCAAATCCCAGCAGCAACAAGATGGATGGCAGCTTCAAACGCCAGGCCAGCCACTGTGCAAAAATGCCGAGCGTGAGAATCGCCGTGAAATACAAAAGCCGTTCGTCCATCGTTTTGGTTCAGAGGTAAACGCAAGGTCCGCACAACGCAGGTCATTTTCCGAACATTGGCCACCTTTTAGCTTTCCAGCTTCGCCAAATGCCAAAACTCCTCCAATTGACGATTCCAGTCAGCTTCCAGTTGCCTGACACGTTCTGGAAATTTTCGGGCCAGGTCATTCGACTCTGCGCGATCGTTGGCCATTTCATAAAGCTCCCAGGGCCCGCCTTTCGAAGAAACCAGTTTCCAATTCCCTTTGCGGATCGCTTTGTGACCATCGTGAAACCACCAAAAAGAGTCATGCTCGACGGTGCCATCGTTTGCGAAAACAGGCCGGAGACTTTTCCCCGGCGGCTTGGGAGCCCCCTGCCCTTCCCCAGTTGGCGCCAACTCGGCCCCGGCCAGCTCGAGAATGGTCGGGACGACATCAATGACGTGGCCCGGATTGGATCGCAATTCGCCGCGGGCCGGAATTCCAGCGGGCCAGGAAACGATAAGCGGCGTGGAACAACCGCCTTCATGCGTCCAGGTTTTATGGCGGCGAAATGGCGTATTGCACGCGGTTGACCATCCGGGCCCCAGACAGAGATAGGTCACCGCAGATCCCATCGGCGCGTCAGAATCGTGACCGTCACCCCGCACCATGATCTCCGCGCTGGCACCGTTGTCGGAGAGAAAGAGAATCAGCGTGTTCTCCATTTGGCCCATGTTGCGGATTTGTGCGATCACGCGACCGATTTCCTGGTCCATCCGGTCGACCATCGCGGCATGAATCGCCATCTTCATCGCCTGAAAGTCCTTCTGAGCATGGGTCAACTCGTCCCAGGGAAGCGGCCGGTTCGTCTCGCCATTGCCGAGAATTTCGAGATGGTCGGGAAAATGATAGGGCGGACCCAAATCAGGTTCGACATCCGAGAGCCTGCCCTCGTAAATCTCCAGTTCCTTTAGCTTGGCGAAACGTTTCGCCCGAACTGCGTCCCACCCCTTCCGATAGGTGTCTTTGTATTTGGCAATGTCATCAGGTAACGCGTGAAGCGGAAAATGGGGCGCGGCGAAGGCCAGGTAGCAAAAAAAGGGCTGGTCCGCGTGCTCCGCCGAATGCTGAGCGAGAAACTCGACCGTGCGATCTGCCAATGCGACGGTTCCGTAAAACCCGGAATCCCGTTCAACGGCCGGAAGTGGTTTGTCATCGAGCCAATGTTTTTGGGGGCTGAAAAAGCGACTTTGATCCTTGAGATAATAGGAGCGGTCAAACCCGTTTTGGAGGGGCATCCCGTCGATGTGCCATTTCCCAACGTGATACGAGCGATATCCCTGAGGTTTCAGCAATTCAGGCAACAAGGGAGCCCAAGCTGGCCGAATTCCGATATTGCCTCCTCCGCTGGCTGGAATTCCCGGGATTTTGTCGCGGCGAATCTGCTGGGCGTAGTATCCCGTCATCAGCGCGCCTCGGGTTGGCCAGCAACGCGCCGTGTTGTAAAATTGGGTAAAGCGAAGCCCGTTTTCGGCGATCGAATCCAGATTTGGAGTCGCGATTTCGCCTCCGTAACAGCCCAGATCCGAAAACCCAAGGTCATCGGCCAAAATCAGTAGAACGTTGGGTTTTTCGACAGCGGGTAGCGTCGCAACAAGAAGAAAAGACAACAGAACCAGCGGAGTTTTCATGGAACTGGAATCTTGAAGTGATTCGGGTTCTCAAGGCAACCCACTTTCCCACAATTGTGACGGTTTCGTCGAAACGGTGGCTTTGGGGCCGTTCGTCAAAAAAACTCACCTCAATTTGGCTTGATTTCCCGTCAACAAGCGCCATTCTACCCGCCCTCTTCGCCGGAATATTTAATTCAAGAGTCGAGACGCCCGCTTCATGCGGCAGAGTTTACCCAACCGGCGAGTCTTGGCGAAAACACCCGTTGTCTTGGTTAAAAGGCAGCACCCCTATTATGTCACAAGAAGCCCTTATTGAGCTGGTCGAAGCCGGTGTCCACTACGGTCACCAGAGCCGCAAATGGAACCCAAGAATGAAGCCTTTCATTCTGGAGGAACGCAACGCAATCCACATCATCAACCTTGAGGAAACTCTGAAGCAGGTTGATGTCGCCGCCAACTATCTGGCCGACCTCGTGGACGCAGGAAAAAAAGTCCTGTTCGTTGGCTGCAAGCGCCAGGCTCAAGACGCCGTTGCTGAAGCAGCTGAAGCGTGCGACCAATTTTTCGTCAACAACCGCTGGCTTGGCGGAACACTCACCAACTTGGAAACCATCCGCAAAAGCGTGAAGCGCCTCGACTACCTCGAGGGGTTGGAGCGGACTCCTGAATTCAAGAAAATGAGTAAGAAGGAATTGGCTTCCCTGGGACGCGAACGCGCAAAGCTTCAGCGGAACTTGAATGGAATCCGCAAAATGGAGAAGTATCCTGATGTCCTGGTCATCGTTGACTCCGCTCGGGAAAAAATCGCGGTTCACGAAGCTTTGAAGCTCGGCATTCCAATCGTTGCCTTGGTTGACAGCAACGCCGATCCCGATGTAATCGACTACCCCGTTGCCGCAAACGACGACGCGATTCGTTCCATTCGCCTCATTCTCCAAAAACTGATCGAGCCCATCTTGACGATGAAGGGCAAGACCATCTAACGAGTCCTTTTTGACTCCCCAATTTTTTACAACACTCACGAACCTCTAAAGATGTCCGCAAAAATTGACGCCAAACTGGTTAAAGAACTCCGCGATAAAACGGGTGCGCCGATGATGGCCTGCAAAGAAGTCCTCGCAGCTACCGAGGGCGACTTGGAGAAAGCCATTACCGAATTGCGCAAGCGCGATGCCAAAGTCGCGGAAAAGAAAGCAGGACGTGAAGCCAAAGAAGGCGCCGTTGCTTCCTACATTCACATGGAAGGCCGAATTGGTGTGCTGCTTGAAATCAACTGCGAGACCGACTTCGTTGCCAAAAACGACCAGTTCCGCGATTTCGTGAAAGATATCACGCTTCATATCGCAGCGGCAGCCCCTCAATACGTTTCCCGCGACGAGGTTCCTGAAGACGTCATTGCCAAGGAAAAGGAAATCTTTGCCGAGCAGATGAAAGACAAGCCAGCCAAGGCATTGGAAAAGATTCTCGAAGGCAAGATGAACAAATTTTTCAGCACGATTTGCTTGTTGGAACAGGGTTACATCAAGGATCCGGACAAGACGATCGAGGATCTGCTGAAAGCAAAAATCGGTGAGTTGGGTGAAAACCTGATTCTTCGCCGCTTTACGCGTTACGCGCTTGGCGAGTAAGTCGCGAAGGCTTTTGCGACATCGGATTTCGGAACTCTCACGGGTCCCGGAATTCCACAACTGACTCATGCCCACCCAGGAATCCCACATCTGCGGAGTCAATCTTCATCGCGCCTTCACCATTGGTGAGAAAACGATCGAAGTGCTCCGCGGGGTGGATTTGGAAGTCAAACGCGGCGAGAAGCTCTTTCTCTGCGGCGCTTCCGGGGCGGGAAAGACCTCGCTCCTCTACACCCTGGCCGGTTTGGAGCGCCCAAATCAAGGTTCGGTCGAGATCAACGGCCAATCTCTCTACGACCTCCCGGCTCACGAGCAGGCACGGCTGCGGAACCAATTCATGGGCTACGTGTTTCAGCACTACTTTTTGCTGCCGGAATTAACGGCGATCGAAAACGTGCTGCTGCCAGCCATGATTGGTCGCAAAGTCGCGGAAGACCGCGCCAAGGAGATGATGACCAAGATCGGATTGGGAGATCGACTCAATCACCTGCCCGCCGAGCTTTCCGGAGGAGAGCAACAGCGGGTCGCCATTGCGCGTTCCCTGATCAATGACCCGGAGATCATCTTCGCCGATGAACCGACGGGAAACCTGGATTCCAAGACCGGCGCTGAAGTGATGGCGGCCCTCTTGGAAATGACCGGCGAGCAGGACAAGACGCTGGTGGTCGTCACCCACGACAACGAACTGGCTCAAACCGGCGATCGGCAGTTGGTGTTGGCCGACGGCAAACTGGTCAGCTAGCGATTAGCGGGCCTTGGGCGGAGGCCCCGGAGGCTTTTTTCCTGGTGGCGGCCCATCGAGCTTGCGCCGAATTCTGCCATTCGCGAATTCCTCGAGATCGATTTCATCACTTCCATCGGTATCGATTCGGGCAAACATCTCTTCTTCCATCTCCCGGTTGCGGGCAAACATCTCAACCAACTTGCCACGCGAGAATTCCCGACGGCTGATCGCGCCATCTCGATTGCGGTCCATTTCCTTAAATCGTGCCATCGTTTCGGGATGGACATTCGGGCCTGCCACGGTCGTGATCGCACGAGCAAACTCCTGAGGACCAACTTCCCGGTTTCCGTTCAGATCGATCGTTTCAAACCTGGAGATGGCTTCGTGCATAAATTCCGCAGGATCGATCGCCGCATGCTCGGAAGCCCCAATCGAGCCATCATCATTTTTGTCCAGCAGCGCAAAAATCGCGGCGGAATCAGGATCCATCAGCTGTTTCTCGACTCCCAGAGCCTGAATCCACTCAAACGGCCCAATCACGCCACTTTGGTTGAGGTCAATCCGCTGAAACAGGCTGGCGACAAAGTCGGGATCTTTTCCGTTCTCGAGCGCCTGCTTGGCCTTCGGGCTGTCCAGGTATTCCTGCATCGCGATCAGACCATCGCGGTCGCGATCGAGCTCCCCGTAGCTTCGGGCGCTGTTCCGATCCAGAATCCGGACATTGCGATTGAGCTGTGAAGCCGTGAGCTCGAGCAACTCAATCTCGCCATTTTGATCGCCATCCATCAGCGCAAACACTTCGTCAACCTGATCACGTCCTCCGAACTCGCGAGCTCGCTGCGCAACCTCGCTAAACGCAAATTCGAGACGATCCAACCCGGAATTGCGGTTGCGGTCCAAGCTCCCAAACTCCTGAATCGTCTCGACGTCCAACCCGGCGGAATCCGGCCCGTCCGCTTGAGCGAATCCCCAAACCAAACCAACCGTGGCGAGGAAAATCCCCCGCAACATGGATGAAATCTGGGTCGAACGGTTCATGAGTTGAACGAGTGTAAGGCTCTCAACCTGACGGGAGGATGATGAGATGAAGTTGATTCTCGTCAACAAGCTCGGCCTGAAGCGTCAGATCAAGCACTTCGGCGCACGATTTGGCAAGCGCCAACCCGAGGCCGCTGTGGGTGGAATCCGTTCGCGCCCGATCATGCCGCCAAAGCCGATCGAACATTCGCGCCAAGTCTGCATTCTCCAGGTGAGGCGCGGGATTGGCGACGGAAAAGCCGGATTGCTCAAAATTTGCGATGACGATCTCCGACTTTTCCGGGGCGTATTCAGCGGCGTTCGAAAGCAAATTCGAGACGATCACCCGAAAGAGTTTCACGTCGGTTCGGAGCGAAAAACCGGAATCCAAGCGATTACGAAAGTCCACTCCCCGTTCGGCGGCTTTGGGTGCAAACAACGGCCAGGTCTCGTCGATCACAGTCGAGACATTGACCGGCTCCAGATGGATCTGATCGCTCCCTTTTTCCAGGCGGACCAGGGACAACATATTCTCGATGGTCGTCTGCAATTCTCCGGTGATTTCCAGAACATCCGCGTAATCCTCGTGGGACGCCTGATCGGGCCACTTCAGCGAAACCTCGGCAATCGAGCGCAAAGCCGCGACCGGATTTCGCAACTCGTGGGCCAGGTCCGCACTGAAACGGCGCTCGCGCGCAAAACTCTCCTCCAAGCGCCGCATCAGCTCGTTCAACCGCATCACGATTCCTGCCAGTTCCTTTGGCTGTGACTCCGTCGGAAATCTCGCGCTGAGGGTGTCCGCATCCATTCGCTCAGCCTGGCTCCCAACCTCGGCAAGCGGACGGAGCCCGGATCGGAGGGCAAAACTCGCCAAAACCGCGAACCCCAGGCCACTCAGAGCGCCAATTGCAACGATTGCGGTGACCAGCTTGCGAAGCGATGCATCCGCCGATTCACGGGTTGTCGCGACCATGATCCCGACCGTTCCCAAGGCACCTCCGTCACTCGCCACGGCCAGAGTCCGCACCCAATCTCCATTGCCGAGAAGCTGGTTGGAATACGCAAATTCTTCGGCAAACTGCTCCGGCTGCTCGATCTCAAACTGACCCAGATTTTGCGATTTGAGGATGCGCATCCCGCTCTCGCCCCAAATTTGAAAGTAGATCCCAAAGTCGTCCCGCGTGAAGTCTTCGATACTCAACAAGCTGCTGCGCCCGGCGTTTTCTCCAAAGGGAATGGCCGCATAGAGCTCCCGCAACCGGGCATCCAGTTCCGTCTCCAGGCGATCCCGCACCGACCAGAAAATCGCCCCACCAGCGATGGCCCAAAGCAGGAGAAACCCGGGAAGGAGCCAAAGCAGAAGGTGATGGCGAATGCTCGTCATGGAGGGAAGTCATCGCCTATTCTCGCAACGCAGGCAACCCGGCGACCACCGGGCTGCTCAGGCAAGAATTGGGCGGACAACTTTCCCATAGACGTCCGTGAGTCGAAAATCCCGCCCTCCATGGAGAAAGGTGAGTTCCTCGTGATCGAACCCCATGATGTGGAGAAGCGTCGCGTGGAGATCGTGAATCGAAACCGGCTTCTCCACCGCGTAGTAACCGAAGTCGTCGGTCGCTCCATGATGAAAGCCGGACTTCACCGCACCGCCAGCGAACCACATCGTAAACCCATGGGGATTGTGATCGCGGCCGTTGGTGTGTTTCCCGTCGATCCCGGAAAAATACTCGAAGGTTGGCGTTCGCCCAAATTCACTTCCGCACATGACCAGGGTATCGTGAAGCAGGCCCCGCGCATCCAGATCATGAAGCAACGCCGCGATCGGCTTGTCGACCGCATGGGCGTTTCCACGATGCCCCTTCTCAAGGTTCGAATGCTGATCCCACAAATTGCCGTAGCGCGGGGTGGCGTGGGTAATCGTGACGTAGCGAACGCCGGCTTCCGAGAATCTTCGCGCCAACAACAACGCTCGCCCAAACTCGTCGGTATGATCCTCGTCGATGCCGTAGAGGTCCCGCGTGGCTTTGGACTCGCGATTCAGATCCATCAGTTCGGGAGCTTCGGTCTGCATCCGAAACGCGAGTTCGAGATTCTCGATCTCCTCCTCGGATTCACCATCCAACGCCCGGATGAAATCAAGGTGCTGTTCCTGGCCCTCGAATCGGGAATCCAGGTTTTCCCAAAGATGGGCAGGATCCTTCTTGTCGGGTTTCCCGATCGGAGTGCCACCGTAAATCGATGGCAGAAAACCGGTCGGTCGAGACTGAGGCCGCCCCGGCACAATGTCGATATACCCCGGCAAATTCGCGTTCTCCGAACCCAATCCATACATGAGCCAACTTCCCAACGTCGGCCGAACCTCGCGCGGGACGCCCGTGTGAAGCACCGTTTTGGCGGTAAGGTGGTCGTTGCTCTCATGCTGAAGCGAATGGATGAAACACAGCTCATCGATGAACCGGCGATTCACCTCGGGAAAGAGATCGCTCGCCCAGGTTCCATTCCCTCCCCATTGCCTCCAATCAAACGGCGAACCAATGACGGTTCCTTGCGGGGCAAACGTGAATTTGGGAGGCCGAATCGAATCCGGAAGCGGCTTGCCATGATGAGCCTGCAAGGCAGGCTTGCGGTCGTAGGAATCAATCTGCGACAGTCCGCCTTCCAAAAAGATATAGATCACCCGCTGGGCTTTCGGGGCAAAATGAGGAATCCGCGTCGTGGCAGGCTTCCGCTGACTTCTCGCCAACAAATCCGTCAACGCGACACCGCCAATCCCGAGCATGGCATGGCGCAGGATTCGGCGTCGGGAGATCTGGGAGGTTCCTTTCATCGGCTCAAACAAGATGGTCTCAGCTAATGAACGTCTCAAGCTGAACCACGGCCGAAAAATGACAGAAAAATCGACTTTTCGCGTTTTCGAACTATTCTCGAGCCTATGAATCGCACCATCGGCATCGGAATTGCCGTGCTTATTTTGGCTGGAACAGGCTACCTGGCGGCAGAATTTATCGTCAATTCGCGGATAAAAGGCGAGATCGACGCCGAGATTGAGCGCCATCGCGAAGACGCGGACATCAGCTACGGCAAATTCCGCTACGACCTCGCCAGCAGTTCGGCACGAATGTCCCAATTTCAGATTGAAGGAAAAAAGGGGCAGAAAGGCAAAGTCACCGTCGATGAGATGATCGTCGATGACTTCAAGCCCCGCACAGAGGATGAATCATTCCCGTCGATGTTGAATTTCAAGGCGCTTGGAATCCAGCTCTCTGAAGAGGTGAATCCCGAGTTGAGCGAAGAACTCAAGGAACTGGGCTATGAGGAGCCGCCACGGATGGATGCGGCGATCGATTACGAATACAATCTGGAAACCAAGCAGTTGGATATCCGTAAAGCTGCGTTGATGGGAGACGACATGGGAGAACTTTCCATCTCCCTCAGCCTCACCAATTTCACACCGCCACCAACACCTCCGCCGGGCGAAGAACTCAACCCGCTCCAATTGATGGCGATGCTCTCAGCCTTGTCGATCCAATCCTGCGAAATCACCTTCCGGGACAACGGCATCACCAATCGGTTCCTCGACCGCGGAGCGGAAACCGCAGGAGTGACCCGCGATGAATTCGTCACCAGCCTGATCGCAGACTTGAGGGAAGGCCTGAAATCCGATTCCAGCACACTCAATCGCCAGGCGCTCGCCTCTGTGGAGCAGTTTCTCGACGATCCTGATCAGCTGAAAGTTACCATTCAGCCTGCCAGCCCCATTTCCGTCGCATCGATTGTCGCAGCGAAGTTCCTCGGTGGCGGCGCTCAGATTCCCCAGATGTTGGGAATCGAAGTGAGCAACTGAAGCGCCAACCTACTGCAGGTAGCTTTCGACCCAGTAAGAACGCCAGAGGAGATCCTCGAACAGCGTTGGATTCGTCGTTTCCGCGTAGAGATCGATCGTCCCGGAAGTAATCGCCACGCCCTCATCCGTTGCCAACCCGCCGTAGAGGTTTGTCGATCCGCCTGACGAAATGCTCAACGGCTGCTGCTCAGCAATCAGAAACAGCCGAAGGCTTCCTCCATCGTCAAAGGAGGTAGTGGTCGTGACCGCGTTGGAACCGGAAAGCGCGACCACCAAGGGTCTCGCGTTGGACGAGGTAAAATTAAGCGTCGCCAGCGATGCGGAATCGACAGCGTAGGTGACAACCGGCTGATTCTCCACGGCAAGCGCTTCCGACGGAGTCGACTGCCCCGTAAAGGTCAACGTCACCACATTGTTGATGATGGTATCGACCAAGTCCAAACTCCTGAGATCAACAGTCACGACACCCGCTCCATTGGAACTAACCCCATTGGTATTCACCGAAGAGCCACTCAACGCATCCACCGTAAAGGCGGAACCGCCGTTGCGAGAAATCATCTTGTTCGTGAAACTCGGAAACGAGCCACTGTCGTTGAACGGCCCCCAATCATCGTCAAAAAACTTCGGATAGGTTCCCGAGGGATTGTGGGTTGATCCAGCCGCCGCAAACCAGTTCGGCAGGTCGGTCACCACCAGATTATTGGGCGCAAGCGCTGCCCCCGAAAGATCGGTAACCGCAAAGTTCGTCTGAACTGCGGTTTCGTTATTCGCGACCAATTCTTCCGTGGCAAACGCAAAGGTGTTGTTCGCGCCGGAGTGCTGCCAGATGGCGCTCTTCCCATGAACCCGAAGATTCCCGGAAACCGTTTTCGACGAAGTATGTCGACGAGATTCAAAGAGGTGATCGGACAGATTCAAAGCCCGGCTGCAGACTTGAAACTCGATCGTCTTGGGCGTCAGCGTCGTGCTCCAGGTTCCGGTTCCGGAATCGATATGACCGTAGACCGAAATATCAACCGTCTCGGCATAAGCGGCCCGATCGGGACTCGGGCTAACCTGGTTCACCGTTCCCAGCTGATTGGTCGTCGCAAAACCAGCGGTCGACCACGAAGGCGTGACGATGCGTCCCCAATTTCCCGGAAGATCAACCGTTTCGCCACCACCGGAAGCTGTCGTCCAGAAACGCTGATAGGCATAGGCTTTTGCGAGTTGCCGGCCATTCATTTCCCGGACATGCCGGATCGCACGATCCTCGAGCGAATTGACCTGTTCCATTCGGGCATTCATCACCGCGATGAGGGAGAGCATGCCCATTGTACCAAGCGCCATCACGATCATCGCAATGACGGTAAAAGTGCCGCGACAATGAAATTTGCGGGAGAGTTGAGAAGTCATGATGCAGTCAGCCGGGGGTTATTCGTAGTTCCGAATCTGGAGGTTGGAGCGATACGCCTTCAGATCGAGCGTTCGAGTCGGAATCGTAGCCTGCGATCCACCCGTCCATTTTCCTTCCGACCAACTTCCTTCGTCGCGAACCGGTTGGATCGAAGCACGAAACGTCGTCGACTTGAAAGCCATTTCCGAAATGGTGTCCGAGACCTCCGCAACCTGAACCGTGACGGTCGTATCGGGGTCCGTCGGCAAATAGGCAATCGCGTCCGATGGAGCCATTCCCAAAACATAGAGCGCTACCGCATTTTCCGCCAGGTTCAGGCCACGCGTTACGCGCCAGGACATGTCTTCCTGCGTATTCATCGTCAACGTCAACGAGGCTGCGGCGCTAACGCCAACGCCAAGAATGGCTGATGCGACGAGAACGTCGGCAAGGGAGTATCCCTTGTTTCGCTTTCTTTTGAAGGGGTGTTTGAACGTCATGGTCAGACTTAGTGAAGGCTTGGAAATGCGGGAATCGTGAACATGAACTGGGTCCGGCCTCCCATCTTGTAGTAATCCCAAACCGCGTGGCCAGCGGCCTGTGACGGGGCCGGCGGATCCGTCGGAGATTCGAGGGTCCGGGTCGAGGGATCCGGAAGCCAAAGGAAGTAGAACGGCTGCTCCTGGGCGATCATGTACTTCGCCTTGTCAGCATCTGCCTCAAATGGCGCCTGGGCCTTCCGCTTAAAATACGCGATCATCGGACTGAAAGCGGTTCCCGTCCCAGTTGGAAAAAGCACATCGTAATAGGCGGTCATCAATCCGTTCTCATACCTTCGAACGGAGACATACTTGCCCTGAGTTACCGAGACGATATCGATGTCGTAAACCGCGACCACCGCCAACTCCGTCGCCGAGGAGCCGGGGGCAATCATGTAAACGGTCGCGTCTTCGGCCGTGGAAATCGTATCGTAGGCCACAAACACGGCTGCAGCCGTCGCATCCAGAGTCAAAAGGTGCTGACGAAACGCCTCAGGCGTATCCAACGTGGCGCTTCCATCGGCGTAGGCAATGGTGGCCCCCCGCATCGTGTTCAAACCATTGCGACCGAGGCAGAAAACCGCAGAGGACTTTGCCATGTCATCGAGGAAATTCTCGCTGAGGTTAGCTGCCATGGCCGTGCGACCGAAATTGGGAGCGGAGTAAACCTCGATGGAATTCTGATCCAAGCCATAGAAGTTCTGAATCACGGCGTTGCTTGCCGCATCGTCTGCTCCCAGCTTGATCGTCTCAATCGTTGCGAGCACTTTCCGGTTCGCCGTGATGTTCTGGAAAATAAGAGCAGCTGCGGAGAAGAAAATCGAAGACAGTCCGATTGTCACAAGGACTTCAATGACGCTGAAGCCACGATTACGGGGAAATTCTTTCATAGAGCGAGTGAGAGTATAATATTTTAGATCCATTTACCATATTTACCAGAACTTTTAAGAATTCGATTCTCACTCTCTGGATTCGAAGCAAAACAGATCGAACTCGCGTTCTCTTACAGGCTGGTTTTTGACAACTGAGCCCAGCGGACCTAAATCAAGGGCATGAAACCTTCCCAAATTGCTCTGGGCTTGTGGAACCACCTCGAAGGTGAAGATTCAGGCGCTGAGTTGATTCGAGTAGCTCTGGAATCCGGAGTCCGAACCTTCATCACATCGGACTCACTTGGAGGCGGCAAAGCCGATCGTAT
The DNA here is from genome assembly GCA_963977015.1 of uncultured bacterium. Taxonomy (GTDB): domain Bacteria; phylum Verrucomicrobiota; class Verrucomicrobiia; order Verrucomicrobiales; family DEV007; genus JBCDHN01. The sequence goes on from CAXBMO010000017.1 coordinate 56,961, forward strand.
TCTCGGTGAAGCGATCCGTGACTCAGGCATTGCCCGCCAGGATTTGTGCATCATTGGGTGCATCGGTTACGTTGCAGGGAACGCAGGCCACGGCTACTCCACTGCGAAAGCCAGATTTACGGGCACCAGAGAGGAGTCGGAATACGCCGCCTATATCGATTCAGCGGTGAAGTCCTCGCTTGAGGCTCTCGGGCTCGAATCCTTCGACGTTCTTCTGCTTCAGGATCCCGACCAGACCGGATTTCGGAGCATCGTCGTTTGGGATGCCCTTGCCAAAGTAAAGAGCGACGGTTTAGCCGCGTCTCTGGGAATCGCTCCCGGCCCCGCCAACGGTTACACGCTGGACTTGCTACACGCTTTTGACCAATTTGGCGACCGAATCGACTACGCAATGGTCGTCTACAGTCCGATCGAATCCTGGCCCGGTGAACTCTGCCTTCAGGCCGCCACCGAAGCTGGAATCGATTTGATCGTGCGCGAAAGTGTTGTTCCCGGTGGTCCCAACGCCCCGGCCGAAAAGGAGAAACGCCAAGCCAAACGGGATGCCGTCCGCGAAATCAGCGAATCGAGAATTACCAGCCACGGCGTCGCCACGTTGGAAGAACTTTGGGTCGCCTGGAGCCTTGCTCCTCCGGCGGTGAAAAGCGTTGTTGCCCCACTCCCCGGACCGGACAATGCCCCGTTGAAGGATCGTTTGGAAAGCCTTGTCTCGCTCGAAAACCTGGACACCACCGAACTGGCCAAAGACTTTGACCAAGTCCGCGAAACGGGCTCAAACCGTGGCATGGTTGCGCTCAAGGGCGGAACCCAGCAGTTTCAGGGAAAAATCCAGACCGAGCAATGGCCGCTCGACGACGAACTGGAGAAAACGGCGGAGAAACACGGAATCGTCCTCGATCGCGATTACCTCTGCAAGGGTGATCCCCGCGATCATCGCGACTTTGGCATGCCCAAACGTGGTGTCCCCCAGGCAATCGACCGGCGTCTCTTCATTCAGCTTCAAGTCTTTACCGACGTCGATCGCGACGCTGCCGTCGCTGAATTGGAATCGGCAAAAACGCCCGCAGTTGGATATGCCGATTTGAACGACCCTCGCGGAATGGGCGTTCTCCTCTGGGACGAGGATCCAATTGCCCTGAGTCAGCGGGCCTCTGAAACCTACGGATCCCCGGGATTTTCCCAAGCCACGTTGAAGCCGGAATTCACGATGCTGGGCCGGACCTACGCGTTCGGTCGCGAGGACGACGTCGAATACTGGCTCACGAAACGCCCGATTGAGAGCGCCACGTTTGCTGGTCGCCCTTGGGCTGTTTGGTATCCGCTTCGTCGCAAACCAGAGTTTTACCGCTTGCCCCGAACCGAGCAGGCGGAGATGCTTCGCGAGCACGGAATTATCGGCCACCACTATGGTTCGGCCGCCTATGCGACAGACATCCGTTTGGAATGTTTCGGGATGGATTCCAACGACAACGAGTTTGTGTTGGGCCTGCTCAGCGATCGGCTCTACTGGCTGTCGCGACTCGTCAAAGACATGCGAAGCACCAAGCAAACCGGCGAATTCATGGATAGTTTGGGGCCGTTTTTTGTCGGTCACACCATTTATCAACACGCCGGTTAGACCATCGTCGAGGTAACCACGTCCCACCCGATGCTCGACCTCGAATACCTTTCCCAGCTTCATCGCCAATTTCAGGACGAGCTATCCGCTCAACCGCAGACTTTTGAAATCCGCGGGCAAAGGTTCGGGCATTTCCCCGATGACACGGCGCTGATGGGCGTGGTGAACCTGTCTTCCGATTCCTGGTATCGGGAAAGCGTAAGCCTGACCACAGAATCTGCGATTCGGCGTGGGAAACGACTGATGGCAGACGGCGCTCGCCTCATCGATCTTGGAGCCGAATCAACGATTCTTAACGCCGAGCGCGTTGACGCAGAAGGTCAGCAGGCCGCACTTTTGCCGGTCGTCAGGGAACTCACGGCTCAGGGAGCCCTGGTTTCAACCGAGACCTACAATCTGGAAGTGGCCCAGGCCTGCCTCGAAGCCGGAGCTGCGGTTCTCAACCTCACGGCCGCCGAGTACACCTCCGACTTTTACGAACTCGCGGCAACGCACGAAGCGGGCGTCGTCATTTGCTACCTCCAGGGAAATCACGCCCGTGAAGTCGCCGACTTTCAACTCTCCACCGATCACACGGCGGTTCTACATCGCTACTTCGCCAACGAAATCGAACGAGCCACTTCCGCCGGAGTCCGGCGGATCTGGATTGATCCCGGTTTGGGCTTTTACTACAAAAACCTCCAGGATTCGTCGGAACGCGTTCGCTACCAAATGCAGACCTTTCTCAACGCCTTCCGGCTTCGCACGTTGGGATGGCCCGTCTGCCAGGCGTTACCCCACGCTTTTGAATTCTTCGAAGACGAAGTTCGCTGCGCCGAACCGTTCTTCGCCGTCCTTGCGGCCCTCGGAAAGGTCGACCTAATCCGAACCCACGAGGTCAGCCGCGTTCGGGGAGTTCTTCAAACCATGTCGGCCCACTAACGAAGCCGCCTTGTGGTTTTTGGTTCGGCTCTCGACGAACTTGACGGCAGGAACGCCTTCAATATCATCGATGAACTCGGAGGTTCCCGACGCAGTCAGCGCCAGGAACGACTCCGCCCGGGTGATGCCGACATAGAAGAGGCGGCGATCTTGAAGGCGCTCCGCAGTCGATCCAAAGCGGTAGGGCAACTTGTCCGTCCAAACGAGAATCACCGCCCGGTACTGGAGCCCCTTGGCTGAGTGGATCGTTTGCAGCTTCACGGAAGAGCGGTCCAGTTTTCCCACTTCGCCGAATTGAACCGGCACTCCGCGAGCCGTGAGATCCTTCGCAAATCTCTTCAGCAATGCCTTATCATCGGCATTGCTCGCCGGATAGAGGACGCCGATTTCCTGCGGCTGCAATGGCGCGATTTCGCGCCCATCCCATTTCCCGGCCAGAAGTTGATCAATGATTCTGGCAGCCTCCCGCAACTCTCCCTTTCGATGACTGGCCCGAATCAGGAGCGGGCTGGCACCGGTGCTGCGAACACAATTCGTCATCTCCACCCGGACGGAGGCAATGGTCTCTTCATCGGTGCCTTCTCCGATCTCGGCGGCGGTGGCGAAGGTTTCCGCCAGAGCCACGATTTCGCTGGGGTTGCGGTAGTTTTGATGGAGGAAATAGCGCTGCGACGTTGTGCGCCCCCGCGCCTTGATGCCGAGAGCCGCCCAGGAGACTTTCGAGCGCCGATAAAGCCCCTGCGAACCATCGGCCACGATAAGCAAATCGCCATCGACCGGATCCCGATGCATCGCGAGCAGGCAGCGAAACCAGTTCGGCTCGAAATCCTGCGCCTCATCAACCAAAATCACATCAAATGCCCCGCTGTGCTTCGATCCACCATTCAGCCGAGCCAGGAACCGGTCGCCCAACTCTTCATCAAGACCTTTGGCATCGAAGCGCTCGCCATTCTGATTGGCGAGGCTGTGGAAGGTGGCCACCGTCACTTGGGGCAAATCGGCCAGCTTCTCCTTCAGCCAGCCAACCAGGGCGCGATTGTAGCAGGTCAGCAGAATCCGCGCGTCCGGATTTTCTGAGGCGACCCGTTTCGCCCGTGCCAGGAGAATCAGCGTCTTGCCGGAACCGGCCACGCCGTAGAGAATGCGATGCCCTGTCCCCAACGACAACGCAAAGTCCTGCTGGCGTTCGTCCAGTTCCTTGAGCAACCCGAGTCTTTCGGAAAGCGGGAGAGGCGTGTCCGCTATTTTTTTCAGCGATACCCGATCATCAAAGAAGATCTCTGGACAAATCTCTGTTCGGAGCGCTTTCAGGTGCTCATGAGCCATCTTTGGGATTGGCCAAAATGGCGAGAAAAATTTCACGATCTCAGCCTGAAGCTCCTCCGGGGAAAGCGTCTCCCAAACATCGAGGGTTGTCTTCGTCACAAAGCGCTCCCGTGGGAAAATCTCCAGCAATTGGTCCTCTTCCAAATCCGCATCCTTGAGATTCGGCAAAACGCCAAAGCGTCCCATGGGAAAGCGAATCCGTCCCTCGTATTCTCCATCAGGATGCGAATAAACCGGCGCAAACTCGGACTCCGTCAGTCGATTCTTCAAATCAAACATATAGTCCCTCGCTTGCCGATCTGGATGCGTGCTGGTTTCCATCCCTCCGGTCTTCCGATTTCGCAAGGTCACGGTTTCCGACGAGCCACTCACGATCGAATCCCGAAACCAACCTTTGACCTCAATCACGAGAACCCCATGGGTCGGAAGAATCACGACAAAATCGGGATACTTTCCCGCGATGCAAGGCTCGTAATAAACGAAGCAATCGCCGGGGAGTTTTCCCAGAATGGCGTGAAGCCGTTTTTCTCCAGCAGTTGCCTTCGACTTAAGGATTGAGGGGATTAATTGTGCCATCGGTGCCCGAATTATAATTATGGTAATTATAACATAGGCAACCTGTCGGTGCTCAACTAATTTCTTGTAGCCATGACTTCAAACGATCACCAACCAAAAACCGCACTTGTCACCGGAGGCGGCAGCGGGATGGGCGCGGCGATTTGCGGGCATCTGGCGGAGTTGGGCTACGATGTAGCAGTTCATTACCACTCGAGCCGGGATTCTGCGGAAGCGGTGCAGCGAGCGGTGGAGAAGAGAGGCCGGCGCGCGCAACTCTTTCAGGCCAATCTCGCCGTTGAGGCGGAGGTTCTGCGAATGAAGGCGGCCTTTCGCGAGAGCTGGAGTCACCTGGATCTCCTGATCAACAACGCCGGCGTTTACCACGAAAAAGCGTTCGCCGATCTGACGGAAGCGGAGTGGTTCACGGAACTGAATTCGACCGCCACCGCGGTTTACTTTACAACGCGGGCGTTTCTTCCCCTCATCCGTCCCGCCCGCGGCCGCGTCATCAACATTGGCGACGGCGCTTGTGACCGGCCCGGGGCTCGCGAGATGGCGCCGGCCTATCACATCGGCAAGACCGGCGTATTCATCCTGACCCGCAGCTTCGCCCAAGCGGAGGCGGCCCATGAGGTGGCCGTGAACATGGTTTCACCCGGGTTGCTCGAAACGAGTGTCGGCCTGGGGGCGTCGGATGTGGTTCCTTCGGGACGATTTGGCCGCTTTGAGGATATTTTTGCCGCCATCGACTTTCTGGCGACGGCGGAAACCCGCTACATCACGGGGTCGAACCTCATCGTCGGCGGCGGCTGGAATCTTTAAAGATTCTCCAATCCTACGAGCCAACGCGTCCCGCAGCCGGCACACCAGACCCGCCCCCCTCCATGGCGCGAATAAACCGGTCGGCTTCGGCGATGGAGCGATTCATTTCACTGATGAGATTGGCGGTGTTGATCTCGACGGAGCGCAGTTCGCTTTTCAACGATCCCACGACTTGGGCGTTCAGGTTGTGCTTCAGGAAAAGCACGTTGTCGCGAAACTTGACCAGCACGGGGTCGAGCGTCCCTTCGGCGCGGCGCATGGCGGACATGAGGCCGTTGTAGCGGCTCTTGGTGTCGGCAAGTTGACGCGCGCTGGCAGCCCGCAGGCCAGCATCGGAATACTGGTTCAACTCACGTTCCCATTCGCGAAATAAGGATTTGGCGACGCTTTCGACCTCGTCGTTGCGGTCTTTGACGGCGCGGGCTTTGGATTCACTGCGCTGATATGCCGAGTTCAGCCGGTTGTAGGTCGATTCCAGGCTGCCGCCCTTGTAGTTGACTAGACTTGAGAACTGCTCCAGCGCAGATTGAAACTCTTCCTTGCTCTCGGACTGGGCTTGGCGTGCCTTGAGCACCCGCTTCACCAGAATTTCCCGTTTCGCGACACCAAATTGCTCCATCGTGCCCAGAACCACGGAATCGCACGAGGAGAGGGCCAGGGCAATGACCGGCAGAATGAAGAGGGGGGATTTTTTCATCAACCAATTCTAGCCAAAATCGCGGCGGAGTCGATTCCGTTTTTGCGGACTTGTTAGAACCGATTCGCTCGGTTTGGTCTGGAAGATCATGGGGAATCTCTGTCTTTCGGGAAAACAGCGTCTCACGAGCTATCGCAAGATCGCGATCGCGAGTTGGAATCACCCACGCGATCCCCAAACCTACGCCTCGGTCGATCTATCCTACGAAGCGGCGGAAACTTTTCTCGAGAACTTCCCTTCTCCCATTCCCGTTTCGCTCACCCATTTCGTCGCAAAGATTCTCGGGCATTGCTTCGAGAAATACCCGGAGTTCAACCACGTTCTTCGCCTCGGAAATCTCTACCAACGCGCCGATGTCAGCATTTTTGTGACGACCCTGATTCGAACCAAAGAAGGGAAGGACCTGTCTGGCTTTCTGGTCAAAAACGCCGATGGAATCGGTTTGGCCGAGATTGCCAGTGTTTGCGACGCGGCAGTGAAACAGCTCCGAAATGGCGCGGATTCGGAAATGGGCCGGGTTCAACGCATGGTGGATCTCATGCCGGTTTGGTTGGTAAACTGGGTGTTGCGGGCCCAGGACTTTGCGCAAAACACGCTGAACTGGAATCTCCGTTGGCTCGGCATTCCCTGCGATCCGTTCGGCTCGGTCATGCTCAGCAACATCGGCGCGCTCGGCCTGGACAACGCGCATATTCCGCTGTCACCCTATTCCCGCTGCCCGGTGATGGTGGGGCTGGGGAAACCCCGGGAAATCCCGGTGGTTCGCGATGGAAACGTGGTCCCGGGAAAGGTCGTTCGGATAACGTTCACCTATGATCATCGCCATGCCGACGGCGCCCATGGAGCGATGATCATTCGCCGCTTTCAAAAGGTTTTTGAGAATCCCGAAGGATTCCGCCAAATCTTTGAGTCAACATGAGTTCCCATCTGACCATGCTTGAGCGCGAGTTCTTTCAGCAGGCTCCGGAAGTCTGCGCGCGGGAATTGATCGGAACGGTTTTCACGTGGAATGGCTGCAGCGGCATCGTCGTGGAAACCGAGGCCTATGCGGAGCACGGCGACGAAGCCTGCCACACCTTTTTCCGGCCCAGTGCCCGCCAATTCGTCGAATCCAAGCCGACCGGAACCGCCTACATTTATCTCAACTACGGGATGTATTGGTTGAGCAATGTTTTAATCAAAGGCGGACCTTCCAACGGATTCGTCCTGATCCGGGCACTCGAGCCGCTTGAGGGAATTCCCAAAATGCAGAAACGCCGAAACAAGGAACGATTGACCGATCTATGCTCCGGCCCGGGCAAACTGAGCATGGCGCTCGGAATCAGCGGAGAAGATCACGGTCGCTCCTTCGTCAGGTCATCCAAACGAGGATTCTTCACACCGGCCAACCAGCCTCCCAAGGTCGAGGCCGATGTCCGGATTGGAATTTCGAAAGCCGTGGATCTGCGCTGGCGATTTCTGGCGAAGGATTCGCCCTACGTCAGCGTTCCACCAACGGGCAATTAAGCGACGGACTGTTCAGCGGCCGAAACGATCTCGAAGAAGCTATCGGCTTCCAAACTCGCTCCACCAACCAAACCGCCATCGACGTCGGGCTGAGCCATCAACTCGGCTGCGTTGCCGGGCTTCATGCTGCCTCCATACTGGATTCGCACTTTCGCGGCGGCATCCGCGCCAAACGTTGTTGCAACGACGCTGCGAACAAAGGCGTGAGCTTCCTGGGCTTGCTCTGGAGTTGCGGTGCGTCCGGTTCCAATCGCCCAGACGGGTTCGTAAGCGATCACGATGTCGCCCACTTTGTCCGCAGCGACTCCGGCGAGACCGCCTTCGATCTGGGTTTGGCAGACGGCTTCCAGTTTGCCGGCATCGCGCTCTTCCAGAGTCTCACCAATGCACAAAATCGGGATCAGGTTCGCTCCAAGCGCCGTGTGAACCTTCTGATTGATGAAGGCATCGGTCTCACCAAAAATCTGGCGTCGCTCGCTGTGGCCCAGCACGACATACTGAACATTGAGCGCGTTGAGAAACTCGGCACTCACTTCGCCGGTGTAGGCTCCGTTCGCCTCATTGTGCATGTTCTGGGCGCCCAACCCAACCACCGTATTTCCGGCCAGAGCCTGGGCAGCAGCGGGAATCGACGTGAAAGGCGGAACGATGACGGCGTCACTCCCACAGGAATTACCAAACTTCGGCAAAAAGGCGCTCAAAAACTCCTCAGTCTGCGCTGGAGTCTTGTTCATCTTCCAGTTGGCGGCTACGATGGGTCGGCGGGATGACATGTTTTAAATTGGGCTAGATTTTAGGAAAAATTCGCAGGACTTATGCGCAGGCTGGCCCGAATGACAAAGAGCGAATTCGGAAAAATTCCTAACGCAGGCAACCATGCTAACGGCGCTCAAAATCAAAAACCTGGCCTTGGTCGACGATTTGACTTGGGAAGTGGGCTCTGGACTCGTCACCGTGACCGGAGAAACCGGAGCTGGAAAATCGATCATCGTTGGAGCCTTGAAGTTAATTCTGGGCGAACGCGCCGGTCGAGACTTACTTCGATTTGGGGAAAAACACTGCACGGTGGAAGCCGTTTTTGAGATTTCCAATCGCGATGAAGTCAATGCGATTCTTGAAAACGCCGGGCTGGAGCTTTGCGAAGAAAACCAGCTCGTTTTGAAACGCGTTTTCAGCATCGCGGGTTCCAACAAACAGTTTGTGAACTGCGGCCCGGCAACGCTCGCCGCCTTAAAACAGGTGGGAAACGTGCTCGTGGACCTTCACGGCCCGCACGATCACCAATCGCTCCTTTCCCAAGAGCGCCAGCTTCAGATGCTCGACGCCTATGCCGGTCCGGCGGTTCGAAAGTGCCTGGCCGCCTACCGCACCGCCTACGATCGATGGACGGAAGCGAATCGGGATTACCTGGCCCTGCGCGACGCGGAGCAAACCACCGGCCATGAATTGGAACTTCTCCGATTTCAGGTCGAAGAAATCCAGAACGCCGGACTGCGAACCAACGAGGAGGCCGAGCTGGAGCAGCAATACGCCGTCGCCTCCAACAGCCAACGCCTCATCGAAACTGCGAGCACCATTTCCAACAAGCTCAGCGAAGGCCCCATGGCGATTCTCAGCCAACTCGCCAGCCTGCAAAAAAGTGTGCGCGAATTGGAACGCATCGACGACGCGACGAGCGAACTCCTCAGCGGGTTCGACACCGTCCAAGTCGAACTGGATGAGCTTTGCCACGGCTTGCAGGACTACGTCTCGAATTTGGAAGTGAACCCGGAAGAAGTCCGCCGGCTGGAGAACCGCCTCGATTTGATCCAGGGATTGAAACGCAAATACGGGCAGACGGTCGAAGACATCATGGAGTTTGGCCAACGGGCCGAGCGAAAGCTGAATGCCACGAAAAGCCGGAGCGACGAATTGCATCGCCTGGAAGAGTTGATCGATGAAACGCGGCAGACGGTCGACAAGGCGGGAAAAGCGCTCAGCAGGAAACGCCATGAATTTGCTCCCAAACTCGCCAAAGAAGTCTCCGGCCACCTCAAAGACCTCGGCTTCAAGCAATCCAAGTTTGAGATCGCGGAAGAACCGCACGAGCAACCTTCGGCAACCGGTTTGGAACAAATCGATTTTCAGTTCGCGCCAAATCCGGGGGAACCGTTCAAACCGCTTCGCGTCATTGCCTCGAGCGGCGAGATGTCGCGCGTGATGCTCGCCGTAAAAAACGCGCTCGCCGATCAGGACCAGATCCCACTGATGGTCTTCGACGAAATCGACGCGAACGTTGGCGGACAAATCGCCCGGGCCGTCGGGCAAAAAATGGCCACGCTTGGCGAAAAACACCAGGTCGTCGCGATCACCCACATGCCCCAGGTCGCCTCGCTCTCCCAATACCACTATCTCGTCCAGAAAGAAGTGCGCAGCGGGAAAACCCGATCCACGTTAAAACGCGTGGATGGCGAAGCCCGCGTTGCCGAAATCGAACGCATGTTGGGCGGCGGAGGCGAAACGGCGAAGGCCTTGGCCGAAGAGATGCTGAAGAACGCGGCTCCCTAATGAAAGTCGTGCGAATACGACTCTTTCACCACACCGAAATGCAAGCCTTCTGATCGGTGAAAATCACTTGGAAAGCATCTTTATTTGCGTCACCTTTAGACATGATCGCTTCCTTTCCGGAACTGGAGCAATTGACCCCTCAAGAGAAATTCACCCTCGCCAGTGAGCTTTGGCAACAGGCGATGGAAGGCAACGATGCTTGCGCCAATCCGGACCCTCAAATCGTCGAACTTCTCGAGAAACGGCTCGATCACTACGCTGAGAATCCGGAGTCTGGATTGCCTTGGGAAGAGGTGAAACGGAAAATTCTTGCGACCAAATGATCGATGAGGTCGTTTGGACGCAAGGCGCGTCCGCCGATCTTCAGGAACAGTTCGAAAAACTCGAAGACACCGCTGACGGGCGAGGACTGGAGTTAATCGAGCGGGTGGATGCCGCGATGGAACTGCTGAAAGCTCACCCGGAGATTGCCTCGAGATATGGCACCCGGCTCAGGCGGAAGCTGATTGGCAAGAACTGCGAGTTTGGATTGTTTTACTCGATTGTTGGCCACAGGATCATTTTGGCCGCGCTTTTGGATTTGCGCCAGGACCCGAAGCAAATTCTACGCACGCTCAAACAACGTGGAGTGGGTGATCAATGAAAGTCGTGCGAATACGAATTCGTCACCGAGTCGAATCGTAGCCCTTCCACCACTTCGGTGTAGATCGAGGTGACTCCGTCGTTGTTTTGCACGCGACCGCCGATTTTGAGGAAGGTTTCCTGGGTGATGATGAGGCGGAATTCTTCGAATTTGGGGCCGGGGACGAAGGCGTTGGAGATGCCGGTCTCGTCTTCGAGGCTGATGAAGACGTGGCCTTTGGCAGTGCCGGGGCGTTGGCGGCAAATGACGAGTCCGGCGATCCAAATCCGCTCACCGTCCTTCGCCTGGCAGATGTCGGAGGCTCGCCAGATTTCCGGAAGGTTCTCACGAATGTAAGCCATCGGATGCGGGCCCGTGGTGAGATGCTGGGTTTCGTAATCGGCAGCGAGGCGTTCGTTGGGGAGCATGGGGGTTAGCGGCACCAGCCGTCGTCCTCGTCCCTCGTTCTCGTCCTTCGTCCTCGATGCGGATGGCTCAGGCAGCGCGGAATCGAGGACGAGGGACGAGGAGGAGCACGAGGACGATGCCTGGGCGAAGAGGTCCAATTCCACGTGACGCTCGACTTCCCACAGCGCGGCTCTTCGATGCTCGGCCAACCCATTGAGCGCGCCGGCTTTCGCCAAAACGCGGCGCTCGTCCTTGTGAACCCGGGTTCGCAGCAAAAAATCATCGAGATCGCGAAACGGCTCACGCGAGCGTTCCACCAGGATTCGTTCCGCCGCATCCCGGCTTAGCCCTTTGATCTGACTCAAACCAAGGCGAATCTGGTCATCCGCCAGCACGATTGCGCCGAATTCCGACGAGGCCACGTTCACCGGCTTGATGCGAATGCCGTGATGCCGGGCGTCTTTGATCAACGTCGCGGGAGAGTAGAAACCCATCGGTTGGTTGTTGAGCAATCCGACGTAAAACTCGGCGGCGCGATGCACCTTGAGCCAGGCGCTGGCGTAGGCGATGAGCGCGAAACTGATGGCGTGCGATTCCGGGAAGCCGTATTGCGCGAAAGCCTGGATCGAGTGCACGATTTCGTCCTGCAGCACCGGATCCACGTTTTTCGCATCCATCGCCGCGCGCAATTTCGCCATGACGCGCTCCATCTTTTCGCGCGAGCGATTGAAGCTCATGGCGCGGCGCAACTCCTCCGCTTCGGAGCCGGTGAAGTCCGCAATCACCATCGCCATTTTGAGAACCTGCTCCTGAAACAGCGGCACGCCCAAGGTGCGTTCAAGGATGGGCTCGAACAAGGGATGGATGTAGTTTGGTTCCTCGCGCCCCCGTTTTCGGTTGATGTAAGGGTGGACCATCTTCCCGACAATCGGCCCCGGACGAATCAACGCCGTTTCCACCACCACATCGTAAAAACAACGCGGCTGAAGTCGCGGCAAGGTTGCCATCTGGGCGCGACTCTCGACCTGGAACAGTCCAATCGTGTCGGCCTCGCAGAGCATGTCGTAAACCTTCTCATCGTCGTAGGGCAAATTGTGGATCTCGACCGGACGCCCGCGTTCTTCGCACATGGCAACCGTGTCCTGAACTGCCGAGAGCATGCCCAACCCCAACAAATCGACCTTGATGATCCCGAGGTCTTCGCAGTCGTCCTTGTCCCACTGAACCACGACGCGATTTGGCATCGATGCGTTCTCCAGCGGCACCACCGTGTCGAGCGGCTTGTCCGAAACGATCATCCCGCCGGAATGTTGGCCGAGGTGACGCGGCAGGCCGTAAACGCTCTGGTAAAGGTGAATCAATGCCGGCAAACGTGGATGCTCGCCGGACAATCCAGCCTGGGCGACATGGTCGCGGAGTTGCATCGTATCCGGATAATCGCCACGCCCGTAGAGATCGGAAAACCGCCCCAACACGTCTTCAGGGATTCCGAGCACCTTGCCCATCTCGCGCATCGCGCTGCGCCCCCGGTAGGTAATCACGTTCGCCGTCATCGCGGCGCCGCGTGGCGAGTATTTGCGGAAGACTTCCTGAATCACGGATTCACGCCGGTCGCCGCTCGGGAGATCGATGTCGATGTCCGGCCAGGACTCGCGTCCTTCGCTCAAAAACCGCTCAAACAGCAGCTTGCCGCCAACGGGATCGACGTTCGTGATTCCGAGGCTGTAACACACGGCGCTGTTCGCGGCACTGCCTCGCCCTTGCGCGAGAATCCCTTCCCGTTTCGCGAAGTTCATGATGTCCCAAACGATGAGGAAGTAACCGCAGAAACCGAGTTTACCGATCAACGCCAACTCGTGCTCCAACTGCTTCTTAACCGCTGTGTTAAACTTTTTCCCGTAACGCGCCTTCGCGCCGAGCCAGGTTTCGCGACGCAAAACGTCGCTCATCGTTTCCTCATTTCCGGTTGGATATTTGGGAAACTGGTAACCCAGGTTCTGCAGCGAAAACTCCAACCGCTCCGCGAGACGTTCCGTGTTCGCAATCGCCTGCGGCAGATCCGCGAACAGCGCCGCCATTTGCGCTGGAGACTTCAGATAGCGCTCCCCATTTCGACTCAGCAAGGCGCCGGCATCGTCGAGCGTTTGATGATGGCGCAAACAGGTGAAGGCATCGAGCAACGGACGCTCCGCTTTTCGCGCAAACCGGGTTCCATTCGACGCCAAAACCGGCAACCCCAGGTTTTCCGCCAGATCCACCAACGCGCTCACCACCCAGTTTTCCCCACGAACGCGATGGCGCTGGATTTCGACGAAAACCTGGGGTTTCCCAAAAATCGCGATCAACTGGCGCATCGCCTTCTCCGCACCATCCCGGTCGCCACGCTCCAGCGCAGCGCGCACCGGACCATCCTCATCGCCGCTTAACGCGACCAAACCCGGCGCAAACTCCTCCAATTCGCGCCACGTCACCATTCCCTCCCCTTTCGGCGCCCGCAGTTTGGCCCGAGTGATCATGCGACACAGATTCTGGTATCCCGCGCGCGACTCCACCAACAGCGGGATCGCGCAGCCGCATTCCATCGTCACCTCCGCGCCAACAATCGCGCGAATCCCGGCTTCCTTCGCTCGAGCGTTCGCCCGCGCCGAACCGTAAACCCCATCGCGATCGCAAATCGCCAATTCGGCCATGCCAACCTCGGCCGCACGTTCCACGAGCACCTCCAGTTGGGACGAACCGCGAAGGAAGCTGAACGCCGAATTGGCATGGAGTTCGATGAATCTGGACAACTACTCAAATGAACAGTCTTTCTGGGCAATTTCAATGAGAAAGCGACTTGCGAACCCCCGTCTCGACCGTCCCAGTAGAACCATGAAATCCCTTTTCATCCACGCCCTTCTCCTCTTCGGGTTGGCTCAGGTCAGCCTGGCCCAGCACATCGTTTTTCTGATCGGTGAGCGGGAATACAAGACTGCCGAGTCGCTGCCGGCTTACTTTGAGTCAGATCTCAAGCCCGCAGGTTTCACCGCGACCTTCATCACCGCTCCGCCGGAAGGGGAGGCAAAGAACGACTTTCCCGGGTTGGAGGAAGCGCTCGCGAAGGCTGATCTTTGCCTCGTCAGCGTGCGCCGGCGAGCCCCCAAATCCAGTCAAATGGCGGCATTGAAGGCATTTGCCAACGCCGGAAAGCCGATCGTCGGAATCCGGACCAGCAGCCACGCCTTTCACCTGGGAGGCAAAGAGGTCCCGGAAGGGCATGCACTTTGGGAGGAATTTGACCCGGTCGTCCTGGGCGGAAACTACCACGGACACTACGGCAACGAGCCGGCGCCCATTTCGATCGCCAAAGGAGCCGGGTCGCACCCGATTCTTGCCGATATCGGCGAACTGGCCCCCACTTCGAAACTCTATCGCGCGGCTCCCTTGGCCGAAAAGGCGCAAGCCCTGCTCTTTGCCACGGTTGAGGGCAAGGAGCCGGAACCTGTTGCCTGGACCCACACGTTTGGCCCCAACAACGCCCGCATTTTCTACACTTCGCTGGGGTTGGCCGATGAGTTTGCGAACCCCGAATTTCGCAAATTCCTGACTCAGGCGATCCTTTGGGCGCTGAACGATCCGGCTTGAAAATCGCGGGACGGCTGGCAGTTTGTTTGCCGAAAATCGTCCCAGAATGATCTATCAGCGACAACAACTTACCACTCTCGAGCCGGAAGAGTTGGATCGCTATCTGGAGGAAGGCTGGTATCGCTGGGCCCAAACGATCTTTACCGGGCACATCCTTGCCTTTCCCGATGCACTTTACCCGGCAGCGTGGATTCGGTTGGCGCTTCCAGACTACAAGTTCCGGAAGAGCCTCCGCCGGATCATGCGGCGCAACGGGGAAAGCCTGGTGGTCAAAATGGGGCCGGCAAAGATCACGGCCGCGAAAAATCTGCTCTTTCTGAAGTACCGCGCCAGTTTCAAGGGCGATTTGTTTCCGACCCTTCAGGATGCACTGTTCGGTTCACCGAAGAAGTCGTCGGTGTTCGACACCCGGCAACTTGAGATTTACCACAACGATCGCCTGATCGCGTTCAGCTTTTTTGATGTCGGCGGCGAGAGCATCGCCAGCATCATGGGCATCTACGATCCCGACTACTCGCGATTTGGCTTGGGGTTTTACACCATGCTGCTCGAAATCGAGTGGGCGAAGGAGAATGGGAAAGACTACTTCTACCCTGGCTATGCGGTTCCCGGCAATTCGCGGTTTGATTACAAATTGCGAATCGGCGATGTCGAGTTCTTTGAGGCGCGCTCCCAATCCTGGTTGCCGTGGGACCAGTTCCAGATTGAGAAGACGCCGTTGGCGGAGCTTCGCAAGAAAGTCTCGGACCTGAAGGTTACCGCGACCAACGCCGGTCTTCACTGGCTGATCGGCCACTATGCCAACTTCGAGGATCCCTGTGAACGCCTCAAAGGCAATCACCTGCTGCAGTTCCCGCTTTATCTTTCGGCCGACGACCATGCTGAAAACGAGAATCCCATCATCATTGAGTATGATCTGATCTCCACCCAATACCGGCTGAGTCGTTACCAAACCGTCAAAGCGCTGCCGTTCCCCAATCACACCAAACAACTGGCGATCTACTCCTACCCGATCAGCTACGATCTGGCAGACTTCGTCTTTCTGGGGTCACTCGTCCGAAAAGAGATCCTTTTTGAGCATCCTGAGGCGCTCCCGGTGATCGAGCACCTCAAAAATCTGGGATAACAGGGCTCGTTCTCATCGTTGAGACCCGAAACTGACTCAGATTGATAATTTTCATAATAAAATGCAATTATAAGGTTGCCGCGCCTCTGGATTATGATAATTATCAATAACTTAGTCATTCAGAACTTAGAAACGGTCTCTCAACATGAAAGCACTCAAACTTCCAACTCCGAAAAAGGTCCTCGTCACCGGGGCTGCTGGATTTATTGGTAGTCACACCGTCGATCTCCTCCTCAGAGAAGGGCACCAGGTGGTCGGAATCGACGACCTCTCCACCGGCAATCTGGACAACGTGCAGACCGCCTTGAAAAGCGGACGCTTTCACCTCGAACAAGCGGATATGCTGGACGAAGGCCTCATGGATCGCCTCGTCGCTGAGTTTCTCCCCGATGCCATCATCCACCTCGCCGGTTTGGTCAGCGTAACGTTGGGGCAGGAACAGCCTGAGCGGAATTTCCGCCTGAATCTTGAATCCACCAAGTTGGTTGCCGAGGCAGCGCGCAAGCACGGTTGCAAACGCGTCGTTTTCGCCTCATCCGCCGCGGTTTACGGAGATTTGGAGCAATTGCCCATTCAGGAGAGCGATCCCAAGGATCCGAAGAGCAACTACGGTACGGCCAAGTTGATGAGCGAAATGCTTCTCCAGAGCTACGCCAAGAGCTACGGAATGACCTGCATTTCCAATCGCTTCTTCAACGTCTTCGGTCCTCGCCAGGATCCGCATTCCCCCTACAGCGGCGTGATTTCGATCTTCGCAGAGCGATTCTCGACCGGACGCGAAGCAACGATTTTCGGTGACGGTCAACAAAGCCGCGACTTCATCAGCGTTTACGACATCGCCGCCGGCAATGTGCTGGCCGCAACGCAGAAAGATGTGCCAAGCGGTGCCTACAACCTCTGCAGCGGCGAGCGCCAGAGCCTGCTGGATTTGGTCGATGCCCTTGCCAAAGCGCTTCCAACGGCTCTTCCCGTCAATTTTGCGGAAGAGCGCGAAGGCGATATCAAGCATTCTCAAGGTTCGAACGACAAGGCTCGCGTCTATCTCGGTTTTGCCCCCAAGATCGAGTTCGAGGCAGGCATCGAAGACCTCGTTGCTTCGACCTGCGAATCCACTGACGAGCTCAGAGTCGCATAGTCTCATTTTTCATGGTTTGTGTTTGCTGTGCGGGCGGGTCCAAGTGGACCCGCCTTTTTTCGTTTGGGGTCCGTGGGGGTTCCGAATTATAGGAAACGATCGTTTTACCTTAGATGAACCTACCCGAAGAGCCGTGGCGGCTTTCCGCCTCTGAACTGGCAAACCTGGATCAAACCCACATTTGGCATCCGTTCACCCAGATGGCGGATTGGTGTGCGGATTCCCATGAGCCGCTCGTCCTCGCCAAGGGCAAGGGCGCCCGCGTAACCGACCTCGCCGGACTGGAATACATTGACGGGAATTCGTCGATTTGGACGAACATCCACGGCCACAATCACCCGACGATCACCGCTGCGATTCGCGATCAGCTTGATCGCATGGCGCACAGCTCCTTTCTCGGCCTCACCCATCCCAACGCCGCAGTTCTGGCGCGGGAACTCGTGGCTCGAGCGCCGGGAGACTCTCTCACCAAGGTCTTTTTCTCCGACAACGGTTCGACCGCGAACGAAGTCTCCCTTCGCATGTCACTTCAGGCTCGCGCCCTGCGTGGCGAAACTCAGCGCACCCAGTTTGTCGCGTTTGATCAGGCGTATCATGGAGACACCGTCGGCGCGGCGAATCTGAGCGGGATCCCGTTGTTCAGCGCCCCGGTCGCAGCTCCGTTTCCGCCGGTAACGCGAGTTGCCAATCTGGAGGAATTGGTCTCGCTCGGAAGCGACTTCGCCGAAACCGTCAACGCGGTCATCATCGAGCCATTGGTTCAAGGTCCGGCCGCGATTCGTCCGTGGCCGAAAGGGATGTTGCGCGGATTGGCGGATTGGTGCGAAGAACACGGCGTGTTTCTGATCCTCGACGAAGTCCTCACCGGATTTGGCCGGACCGGAACCCTCTTTGCCTGCGAGCAGGAGAATGTCGTGCCCGATTTCCTCAATCTCGCCAAGGGAATCACCGGCGGATATCTGCCACTGGCCGTCACGCTCACAACGCAAACGGTCTTCGATGCCTTTCTCGGTGGTGCTGACAAGACCTTCTACTACGGCCATTCCTACACCGCGAATGCGGTGGGTTGCGCAGCGGCGCTGGCTTCGCTCCAGGTTTTCGATGACGAGGACGTTCTCGCCAACCTTCAGCCCAAAATCGCGGAACTAACCACGGGCCTGGCCAATCTTTCGGCCCTGCCGCAGATTTCTGAGATTCGGCAATGCGGCTTCATGGCCGCCCTCGAAGTTCAGGGGATGACTCCGACAGCGATTGAGATGGAGAACAGGAACCAACTCGGAGCAGCAGTCTGCAACGCGGCTCGCGACTTTGGGCTCCTGACCCGCCCGGTCCGCAACGCCGTCGTCTTGATGCTTCCGCTTTGTGCAACGAGCGAGGAAATCAGTGCCGCTTGCGCCGCCATCGGCCAGGGCATCGCCCAAGTTTGCTAGGGGGTGTTTGAAAATGAGGTCGAGACGCGCTGCGAGTGATTTTGTCGACTGGGAATGATGGCTCGGGGCGGCGATGAGCCTTCTCACAAAGCCCCGAACAGCATTTCCAGGCGGGAAAAGCGCCGCATCTCAAGATCATGCGAAGCCAATCTTCGAAAAAGAGGAACAACTTGCGCGTCCGTCATCATTTTAAAACGCTCCCTAAGACGCCAACGCTTCGTCTTCTTTTTCAAACGGACGCTTGTACCAGGCCCACGACCACGCGATGCCCCGTTTGATGTCTTCCAGGATCATGTAGCTGACCGGAACGAGGATCAACGTGATCGCCGTCGCGAACAGAATCCCAAAACCGAGCGAAATCGCCATCGGAATGAGGAACTGGGCCTGGGTGCTTGGCTCGAAGAAAATCAGGGGAATGAGCCCCGCAAACGTCGTGAGCGAGGTTAGAATGATCGGTCGAAAACGGGCCGTGCCGCCCGTGCGAATCGCTTCCAACAACGTTGCTCCCTCTGCCCGTCGCCGGTTGATCCAATCCACCAAAACCAGACTGTCGTTCACCACGACGCCACTCAAGGCGAGCATTCCGAACAGGCTCATTGAACTCAGCGGCATATCCGGCATGGGATGATTCGTGAGGTAGCGGAGTTTCTCGATGAAGATGTGGCCGGCAATCGCCCCAACCAGGCCAAATGGAATCACCATCATGACCATGAACGGCTGGAGCCAGGATTTGAAGGGAATCGCGAGGAGGCAATAAATCACGAAGAGGACGAAAATGGTTCCAGACACGAGAACCTGCTGCATTTCGCGAGCTTCCGCCGCCTCACCTTCCTGGCTGTAGCTAACGCTGGGAAAGGGTGCCAGAATTCGCTCCATATCCTCGTTGATGGCCGCTTTGATCGCTCCCAGGTCGACCTTGTCCTTGTCGGCATCCGCCTTGATGTTGACGGTTCGTTGACGGTCAACCCGACTGATTCGCGCCGGACTTCGGCCAAACTCGACTTCGGCAACATTCGCAAACGGAACCCTGGCGCCATCCGGAGTCCGCACCCGCATCTCATTCAAATTGGGCAGGCTCTCCCGTCCATCCGGCGGGTAGCGAACCATCACCCTGACGTCATCCCGACCGCGTTGGATGCGCTGCGCCTCAAATCCGAAAAACGCGCCCCGCGTCTGGCGCGCCAGATTCTCCGAATCGATTCCCAGCAGCTGGGCTTCAGGCTTCACCTGCAGCTGAATCTCCTGCTTCCCATCATCCACGTTGCTTGCGATATCGAACAATCCGTTGAACTCCGCCAACCGTGACTTCACCGCCACCGCCGCGCCTTCCAGCTCAGCTTCGTTCAACCCGGAAAGCTGAACATCAATCGGATCACCATAACGACCAATCTCTGCCTTGATGTTGAAATCCTCCGCACCGGGGATTTGCCCAATCATGCGCCGCAACTCCATCGAGATGCTTCGCGGCGTGACGTCGAGGAGGCCAAGCTTCTCCCGAATCTCGCGATCGACGACTTCCAGGCTCAACTCCCCGACATGACTTTGCCCTGAACTCAAACCACGGCTGCCACCGGGTCCCCCGGTTGTCGCGATCCCCTGCCCTCCCGTGGAGCTGAAAATGTGACTGATGAGCGGACTCCCATCGGGGCCGACGTACTTTTTCTGCAACTCGAAGGCCGCCGCCTCCATCCGGTCGACATGGCTTTTGGTGACTTCGAAAGGGGTCCCGATCGGCATGTCGAGGCGAACCGTCAGGTACTCACTGGCGACGCGTGGAAACCAGACATAGCGGATGCGTCCACTCTTCCACCACGCCAGTGAAACCATCAGAATCACCACGAACGTGGCGAGAACAATGAAGCGATTCACGATACAGCGTTGCAGAAACGGTTGATAAATCGACGCGATAAACCACTCCAATCCGTTCGCCACTTTCTGTTGAAGGCGGAGCAGCCAATTCCATTTCCCAATGTTGGTCGCCGCCTTCTTCATGTGCTTCAGGTGAGCGGGGAGAATCAGCTTCGATTCGATGAGCGAAAAGATCAGCACGGGAATGACGACGGCGGGGATACTCCGAAAAATCGCGCCACGATGCCCGGGAATCAGCATGACGGGGATGAAGGCCACAATGGTGGTCAGCACGCCGAAAATCACCGGCCGAGCGACCTCACGCGTTGCTTCAATGGCGGCCAAGGTTGGGTCGCCATCTTCATCATTGCGCATTCGGGTAAAGATGTTTTCTCCCGTGACGATGGCGTCATCGACCAGAATCCCGAGCACGAGAATGAAACCAAACAGGCTGACGATGTTGATGGAGGTATTCGTCAGCGGCATGCAGATAAACGCACCGCACAAGGCGACCGGAATTCCCAACATGACCCAGAATCCCAGCTGAAAACGGAGAAACAGGGAGAGAATGATGAACACCAGGATAAAGGCCCCCACCCCGTTTCGAACCAAGGTGTCGAGACGGGCTTGAACCAGGTTCGAGCGATCCCGCCATGTTTCGATCGAAACGCCCTGGGGCAGGCTGTTGCGCCGTTTTTCAACAAAGTCGCGAACCGTATCGGAAATGATGATCGCGTTTTGCTCGCCGACGCGTTCCACCGAAATCAACACCGACGGCTTGCCGTTGAAACGCGCCACCACCTCGTTTTCCTCGAACCCATCGGTCACCACGCCCAGGTCACGAACCCGCACCTTGGTTCCGTCCGGATTGGAACGAACAACGATGTCTTCAAAATCCTTCCCCACATAGGCTTTGGACTTGGTGCGAAGCAGGATCTCGCCACCCGCAGTCTTGATGGTTCCCCCCGACAAATCGACCGATTGAGCCGAAACCGCAGCCGCAACTTCTCCCAACGTCAGGTCGTAGCGAAGCAACGTTTCTTCGGGAACTTCAATCGCGATTTCGAAAGGCCGCACCCCGATGATCGTGGCCGAGCTCACCGTCTCGGTCTTGCTCATGGCCTGAAAAACCGAGCTGAAGACCGGCAATTTGTGGAGCGGGATCCAACGCGGCATTTCAACCGTCGAAGACCCGACGAGACCGACGATTTCGTCCCGAAGACTGTCGGCCAACTCTCGAAGCTGAGCTTCCTCCAAATCGCCGTAGACGAGCACCTTCACGACACTGTCGGTAAATTGCTGCAGCGAGACGGTCGGTATCTCGGCTTCGAGCGGAAACGTCACAATGGCGTCGACTTCCGATTTGATGTCATCGAGCGCCTCCCTGGGGTCATAACCCGATTTGATTTCGACGCTGACAGAGCCGCCCCCCTCACTTGCGTTCGATCGAATTTCCTTGATCGACTCGATCGACTGAATCGCCTCTTCAATGGGAACGATGACACCCTCTTCAACCTCCGCCGGAGTCGCGCCTCGAAACACCATCCCAATATTCACCGTATTCACTTCGGAATCCGGAAAGACTTCGAGCGGAATCTGGGTAAACGCGGCCCAAACGCCCACCAGAACGATGGAAATCATCAGCAAATTCGCTGCGACATCATTTTTGGTAAACCAGGCGATCAAGGGGCAACTCTAGGTTTCGAGGAGATTGGAGACGAGGAGTAAACCATCACAGTTTCAAACTTTCCAGCTTTCGCAAGGAAGCTCTTCGGGTTGAACTCCGGCTATTCCCAAAAGTTTCTCAACCCAAATGGACACCATTCCCACGGAAGGAGGGTTTACAGCGAGTCCGGATCTATGATAGGGTTCTTCCCTGATAACGAATCAATCCCAACCTCCACTGCGAAATTGCCAATGAACCGTCTCAAACTCATCTTCGCCGCTTGTCTTGCCGCACTTTTCATCGTCCCTGCGGCCTTCGCCCAGCAGAAGAACCCAACCGTCAAGGAAGTCTACGAAGAGGGCAAACGCGCCTACCTCAGCAAGGATTACGCGAAAGCGCTGAAGGCGTTTGAGTACGTGAAGAAATATTATCCGAGAGATCCCCGGGTTCGCAGCTACATCGCCAAAACCCAGATGGCGTTGAGGGAAGATCGTCCCCAGGCAACCATGGAAGCCAAGTTGCGTGGAATCGTGATCCCCAATGTCGAATTTGAAGATGCCACCCTGGAAACCGTTCTGGACTACCTGACTCAGAAGACCTCGGAACTCAGCGGAGGTCAGGTCCGCCCCAATTTTGTCTACCGTGGCAGCCCTCAGGAAAAAGCTCAGGGCGGGATCACGCTCAAACTGAACAACGTGCCGGTTTCGGAACTCATTCGCTATGTCGGACAGATGACGAGGACGCAGTTCAAGTATGAGCCCTATGCGATCACCGGCGTTCCGTTGCGGATGCTTTCTCCGGTCCAGCCCGAGGCGCCGGCCGCAACCGAGTCGTTTGACCCGTTTGCGTGAGCCAACCACCCGTTGCTCTCATCACAGGTGGCGAAGGCGACCTGGCCCAGGCGATTTCGCGGCAGCTTGATTCCAGTGGCTGGCAAGTCCTCGCACCCGGACACCGCGAGCTGGACGTCTCCAGCCGGGATTCGGTTCGTGCCTATTTTGATCAGCAGATTGGTGGCCGAATCGATTTGCTCGTCAACAATGCCGGCATCACTCAGGATCGAGCCTTCCTCAAACTGTCCGAGTCGAATTGGGACGAGGTGGTGGATACCAATCTGAAGGGCGCCTTCCTCTGTTCCCAGACGGCGCTACGTCTCATGCAAAAACAGCGAGACGGCCACATCATCAACATCGGATCCTATTCCGCGATCAACCCGCCCCTTGGCCAAGCCAATTACGCCTCAGCCAAAGCCGGACTTTTCGGACTGACCAAGAGTCTCGCCAAAGAAGTGGGGAAACGGAATATTCGGATCAACTGCCTGCTTCCTGGCTTCCTCGAAACCAAAATGACGACGGGCTTACCTGAGAAGGTCATTCAACAGGCGAGGGAAAACCATGCCTTGGGGCGATTCAATACCTGTGAGGAAGTCGCCCGCTTTGTCGGGTTTCTCGCCTCCACCGAAAACGTCTCCGGCCAGGTCTTCCAACTCGACAGCCGTTAGCCGTTTCTAAAGCTTTTCCTTGGTGCTCGGAATTTTCCCCGCGATCCGCGGATCAATCTGGATGGCCTGATCGATCGCCCGGGCGGTTCCCTTGAAGAGCGCCTCAGCCATGTGATGACCATCGCGTCCATCCAGAATCGTCATGTGCAAATTCATGAGCGCATTGAAGGAAAACGCCCGGAAAAACTCTTCCACCAGCGAAAACGGGAAATTCCCACCAATGGGATCGATCCGGTCCGGCGCTTCGAAAACGAGATAGGGTCGCCCGCTGAAATCCAGCGCGATTCTCGCCAGCGTTTCGTCCATCGGCAGCATGAAGGAGCCGTATCGGGTTATTCCCTTCTTCTCCCCCAATGCCTGGCGAATCGCCTGGCCGAGCACGATGCCGACATCTTCAACCGTGTGGTGAAAATCGACTTCCAGATCGCCATTGGCCTTGATCGTGAGATCGATCAGGCTGTGGCGCGAAAAGAGCGTCAACATGTGATCGAAAAAACCGATCCCGGTTTCGATTTCACATTCACCGGTTCCATCCAGGTTCAGCGAAAGCTGAATCTGAGTTTCGGCGGTATTCCTCTCAATACTTGCGGTACGCGTTTTGGCCATTGCAGCTAAATTCGCTCAACTGTACGGCGAAAAGGAGATCGCCGCAAACCGGGCGCGCCGGTAAATCCGGCTTACTCTTCCCCTCCGCCAGCCTGCGCCTTCTTCTTCTTGTCCATGAAGTAGAGCCCGACTGTCACTCCAATCAGCAAAACCGGAACCAGGAAGAGGAAATTGAACCCACCGCCCGAAGATGGTGCGGGTGAAGTTGTCGAAGCCGCCGTTGAACTGGTCTTTTTGGCCGTCGATGAAGTGGAGCTCTTTTTGGGCTCGGGCTTTTTGGGCTTCGCCGCCTCCACAGCAGCCTGTTTCTGGCGAGCCATTTCGGCAATCGCTTGAGACGCAGAAAGGGGTTTGTCTTCACCGTTGGCGGCTTCGGGCGATTCTGCTTCGCCGTCCTTCTTCACGGCATCCGCGATCTTGCTGGCCTCCATCGCATTGCGATCCGCCAGGGCCGCTGCTTTCGCCGCCTTTTCCTCAACCTGAGCAATCTTCGATTGGATTGCGGCCAGAACCTTGAGTGAATTATCCCGCGTATTCTTGGCGCCGCCCTTCACCTTCAGCGCTTCGGCCAACTGCAGCTTCGCTTCTTCAACATTCTCCTCAGCCAACAAGCCCTCCACTTCCCAAAGTTGATCCGCCTGGGCGCGAATGGCTTCCAGATCATACTTCCCAACTCGCTCGATCTCCTTGCGGACACGATCAATCCCTGACTTCAGGCTCGTTTCATCGACCAAATTCACCGTCGTCCAAAACAGCCCCCGCTTCGTCTCCGCCTCCACTTGTCTTGTGTAGCGCTCTTTCTCCTGGGCCAGCACTTTCTGGTATTCCGTTTTCTGGTAATTCCCCATCCCCGCCAACGCCTTCTGGCGCTTCGCGATCTCATGCCTTGCATAACCAATTTCATTGGTCAGAAAACCACCATACTTGGGCAGAACCTGCCGGGCGAGTTCGACCGCCTCAGGAAAGGCCAACGTCCCTTGATAATTCTTCTCAATCCGCTCAAACAATCGCAACGCAGCCAATTGCCAGCCCGTCTCTGAGCCTTCCACCACAGAGCGCATCTGGTTCAATGCCGTGTCGGCCTCCATATTCACCCGGTGCGAAAGCTGCTCACTGGGACTCAACCACTCACTGCGGAACTTGCGGAACCCGAGCTCCACCTTCTTTCGCTCGTCTTCCAGCTGAGCGATGACCTTCTCGATTTTGTCTTTGCGAGAACTCTCAGGATACTTCTCCAAGAACTCTTGGGGCCTTTTGATGAGCTGATCGTACTCATTGACGGTCAGACCAGGGGCGGTGGGAATCACCTTAATCGCCACCTCATAGGCAAAATCTTCCGGCGTGGTCCGCTCGATCCGCTCGATCTGGATTTTTTTGTAAAGCTTGGTGTCCTTGATCGTTCCCGTGATGATGCTGATTCGAACATCATCGTCGGTTTCCGTGGTGATTTTGCCGCTAACGACCGTGCCGTCCTTCAGATAAATTTTGTCCGCCCAGGCAGATGGAATGGCAGAAAGAAGGGCAACAGCCAAGAGCCATTGGGCGATCAGCTTGCATTGGGGCAACAGAGAAAAACGGGTCATTTGGGAAGTCGATGGAGTTTGGTCTTACGGTAGAAAAAGACGTATTCAGAGGGTCTTTATCATAAACCAATTTTACCCAATCATGCCAATCCTTAATTCGATCGATTCCAAACCGGGATTTTCGTGATGCCAGAGTGTTGCCAAAGGTGGAATCATCGTAGAGTGAAGACCTTCCATGATTCTCGCGATCGAGACCTCAACTCCCAATGCCCACCTCGCGGTTCTCAGCCCCGACGGGTCTGACGTCGTCTTCGAAACGCGGTTTCACTCGGACCGAGCCCACAATTCGCGCATCTTTGATCCGCTCAAGGAAACCCTCGACGCCGCCCCCCAACTTTCGCGCCTCGTGGTGGGAACGGGGCCCGGCTCCTACAGCGGAGTTCGCGTCGGAATCGCGATCGCCAACGGACTCGCCGTAGCCAAAGGAGCCGGTGTTATCGGCCTGCCCTCCATTTGCACCCTGCTGCCCGATGGGTTGGTCGTGGGCGATGCCCGCCGAAACGCCTTTTTCGTGGCTGAAATTGCCGGCCATCAGATGGTTTCGGCTCCGGAAATTCACTCCGGCGACGAATTCACGAAGCTGGTCCACCAGGCACTCACCGATGGCACCAGGGTCGTGACGATGGATGCGAAACCGCCGCTTGGGATCGCCGGGATCGAAATCCAATC
Organism: uncultured bacterium; assembly: GCA_963977015.1. GTDB lineage: Bacteria > Verrucomicrobiota > Verrucomicrobiia > Verrucomicrobiales > DEV007 > JBCDHN01. The sequence continues at coordinate 83,174 of CAXBMO010000017.1, forward strand.
CCCCAGCGCGACCAAGCTGGGCGCCCTCGCCGCAGAATTGGCGATTCCCGATCAAGCGATCGAACCGGTCTACGTTCGCGAGCCCTACATCACCAAGGAAAAACCGAAAGCGGCCCTCGGTTAGGGCGCCGATTGTGAGGTGGCTGAAAAAGTGTTGCCAGGTTTTCCAAGACTATGGCTGAAACTCTTCGGATCTCTCATTCCATTCCCAAAGAGTGGACAAAAGAGCATCTACTCCGCCTACCGAACCCATCGAGACGCTAAATGCTGTCGTGGAATTCAGATAGTGTTGTGATATTCGATTCAAAACACTATCCAACGCAGTCAACGCTTCCCTGATTTTCTGTCTAGTCGTCTCGGGTAGTGGTTCCGTTCTTCTCCCACCAACTAGCGGCATTTCCCGATGCGCCAATCGCCTATTCCTCCTCACCCTAGCGAATTTGCATTTCTCGATTGCATTCTCCACTAGCGTATCCACTTCATTTTTCAATTTCCTGTCAGTAATATTTCTGGAGAACCTCTTCACTGTCAGCGTTTCGTTCCCTGCGACCGTAACATTGTCAGTTATTCGACAAATATGGAGGACCACATCCTCTATCATCATTCTCTGAGTGTTATGAAAAAATGCCGGCGCAACCTTGTTAAGTAAATTGATAACTTCGGGCGTGTCCGCAAACAGACTTTCGTAGTCGTTCCACTTTAGATGAATCCAAGTAAGCTGATTTCGAAGGTCATCGTACAGTTCTCCGAGGTTCTCGCCCATCTGTGCGATGCACTCTTCCCTTATTTCTTCTGGTGACTTTATCCTGCTCATCACATTGTTGCCAAAACGCAAGGATCTGAAAATCCTCCTCAGTCCTCGCTTATTCCCTCACTAAAGCAGAATTCTGTCAGCCTGCAAAAACCATTAAGGAATTCTTGACTTTAAGGATTTTTGAAACTAGATCTGCGGCCGCAGCGAAACCGGCAATCATCAAATCTCAAATTCAATAGGGCAATCGACGCGTTGATCCATTGATCGTCTATCCCAACGGGATTGCGCACCACAAGCCCAAGGTTACCGCCGGCTACCTTGGGCCCGATCCCCGAAAGAGGAATCAATCCTGAAGGGCTTGTGGAAAGGTGAGGAGATGAAGGAGCAGGCCGGCAACGAAGATTTCGCAACCACGGTGTGGTTGATGGCTCATGGCGACGGTGTTCCTGGAGTAGGCCGCTTCGCTGGGCCAACCCCAGGCTTTCCCTGCGCAACGGCGTTGCCGTTGTTCCCTTGTGGCTGGCGGCTTCGCTAAGCCATCCCAGTCGGTTAGTTTGACATCCGGAGATACTTCGATTCGGAGATCCGGTAGGGCGATGTGGTTTGGGCGCGCGATGAGGTGACCGATAAGGAGGGCAGGAAGAAGGTGCTTTCCTGAAATCCCTGATGGAGTCCTGGCTAGGTCAGAGCCAGCCAGACTGGACCAAACGGCGGAAGCTCGATGGCTTTGCCGGGTTCCACCATCGCTCCGCTGAGCACTTCCCGGGTTGATTCCACGGGATCCGATCCAGAGACACAATCGCTCCAATTCACGGTCAACGGTTTGGCGGTCAAATTGGCGAGGCAGACAATCGTTTCGGAGCCATCGTGTGCCTTGCGAACGAAGCCAAAGCACGCTTTCCCGAGGTCGAGAACCTCCATGGCCGCTTCCGGATGGAACGCGGGATGGTTTTGCCGCCGAATCAGCCAGCTCGTCAGGATATCGAAAATTTTGCTCTGTTTTCCCTCCCGATCGTCCAGCACTTCATTCAGTTGATCCAATTTATACTGGCGGCGATTCAGGGTTCGGTTGCGCTTGGTCTCTTCGAAACCCTCAACCCAGTTTGGCGTTCCCAACAAACTGTGAATGTAGAGTGCGGGAACGCCGCGCATCGCCAGCATGATTGCCTGTGAACAGAGGAAGCGGGCAATGCTGGTTTCCTCGTCACCCGGTTCGCTCATGGCATCGACGTAGGTGATGTTCAGCTCATAGGGCCGCTTTGAGCCATCCGGCATGGAGCGCTGCGAGACTTTTCCGCCACGCTTCTTGACCTGACCAACCACCCAATCCAATTCCGAGTCGTCCAGGATTCCCTGCAAGGGGCGAACGCCAACTCCGTCGTGCGACGCGGTGAAGTTGAGAAAGGTCTGCCCTTCGGGAAGGTCCGGAAGCGTCTTGGCCCAACCGGTGAGATGAGATCCATCCCCACGCAACAGGGCATGCAGCAACAGCGGAGGCAGGCTGAAATTGTAAACCATGTGCGCCTCATCCCCATCGCCAAAGTAGCTCACATTCTCTTCGTGCGGCACATTTGTTTCGGTTAGCACGACGACGTGAGGAGCGACGACTTCGAGGACGTCGCGAATCAGCTTCACCACTTCATGCGTCTCGGGAAGATGCAGGCAATTGGTTCCAATCTCCTTCCAAAGAAATGCCACCGCATCGAGCCGCAGAATGCGGACACCTTTGGCGACGTAGAGAAACAGGATGTCGAGAAATTCGAAGAGCACGTTCGGATCCTTCCAATTCAGATCGACCTGATCCGCGCTGAAGGTTGTCCAAACGTTCTGATTGCCCCCACGCGTCGCCACCGTGGTTAAAAGCGGAGTTTCTCTCGGCCTAACGACTTCCGATAGATCCACGCTTTTGTCTGCGGTGACAAAATATCCCAAGCCCGGCTCCACTCCGGTAACGAATTGACGGAACCAAGGGCTCTCGCTCGAACAATGATTCAAGACCAGATCGAACATCAGCGAAAAGTCGCTCCCCAGGTCTTCAATGTCTCTCCACCCCCCGTATTCCTCTTTCACCTCACGGTAGTCCACCACACTGAATCCATCGTCCGAGGTCCAGGGGCAAAAGGGAAGAATGTGAACCGTCCGAATCGCATTCTTCAGCCGTTCGCACAAAAATCCCCGCAGCGTTCGCAAGGGATTCTCTCCGCCCTGAACCGTATCGGCATAAGTGATCAGCACCGTATCATTCTCGGTCCAAAGCGGCGTTTTGGGTGGCGAAACTTCGCCCACGCCATAGCGACCTAACATCATTTCGAAGCGCCGAATCAACTTTGGCGCCATTTCGACTCCATAGAGCCGTTCAAGACGGGCTTGGATTCGGTTGGATTGGCCTTTGCCTAGTACAATGCTCATGGTCAGTTGAACCGGAAATAAGCACACTTTTACCGAGTGGCGAATCCCCGATTCAAGAAAAGCCAGAGCGCTAACCCGGCTTCAAGACCGACTTGACCACTTCGCCTTGGTGCATTTTTTCGAAGGCCGTCTTCCATTCCGAGACGGGCCAGACTCCGCCGATAATCGGTTTCACATCAAACTGGCCACTGGCGAGCAATCGAATCACGCGCTCCCAAATCGGCCAGTTGTGACTGAAACTTCCCTGGAGGGTGATGTTTTTCTGAACCAGAGGATCGAGGTTGTACCCCAGCGGCTGGGGGCCCCACCCTACCTTGCTGATCCAGCCAGCAGGTCGAACCAGGTTCAGCGCGATCTGCAACGTGGCGCTGGCTCCAGCGGCGTCGATCACCCCATCACATCCCAATCCATCCCGCTCCAAGGCCCAGGACCCGGCATCTCCCACGATGACTTCACAGCCGTATTGTTTGGCGATTTCCAGTCGGTGCCGATCGTTCTCCAAACCAACGATCGCAACTTCCGCTCCGCAAAGTCGAGCCATCCCGGCACACAGAATTCCAATCGTTCCCGGCCCCAGCACCACAATGCGATCCCCCGGTTCGATACGCGCGTTTTTGACCGTGGCATTGTAGGCAACGCAGCACGGCTCGGTCAGACATGCCTGCTCGAACGGCAAGCTGTCGGGAATTCGATGAAGGACCCGCGCCGGCACGCGGACATGCTTTGTCATGGCCCCATCCACTCCGTAACCAAATCCCTTCCGGGTTGGGTCGAGATTGTAGAGACCTTGTCGCGTCATCGGATTGTCCGCACCGATGATGGCGGCGGTTTCGCTGACGACCCGATCACCTTCCTCCCATCCTTCCACGTCTTTGCCGACTTCCACGACATAGCCGCCAAACTCGTGCCCCAACACCACCGGATAGTTGACCGGCCAGGAATGATCTGCGGTCCATTGATGAAGATCGCTCCCGCAAACGCCGACATTGGCGACTTCAACGAGGACGTCCTGCGCCCCAATCTCCGGTTTTTCGATCTCCCGAATTTCAACAGAACCTTTCTCAGGAGCAAAGTTAACGACAGCGGCATTCATGAGTTAGTTGGATACGGTTTGTGCATGGACGGCTTCGCAAATCAGGCGGAGCGAGCTTTCCAGATCGCCATCAGCGGTTTTGAACGCATCGGCATCGATCGTCAGCGGAGCCCCGAGAACGACCAGCGGCGCCCCGTATCCGGGACATTCAATCGCCTGTTCCAGGCTCAGGCCACCGACGGCTTGAACCGGGACCTTGACCGCTTTCACCACGTCTCGAAGCTGATCCAGCGGGCTGGGCATGCGGTTACCAGCCGCGGCGATTCCCCGGCGTTCATCATAACCAATGTGATGAATCACGTAGTCACAGCCGAGCTGCTCGAGACGCTTTGCTCCCTCCACCATGTCCGCGCTAACCATGTTATCCCCCATCACCTCACAGCCAAAATCACGCCCCGCCTTCACCACGCATTTGATCGTTTCCTCGTGAGCCTGCGCCATTACCACGACATGGGTTGCGCCCGCTTTCGCCATCATCTCGGCTTCCAGATAACCGCCATCCATCGTCTTGAGATCCGCGACAAGCGGCACCTTGGGAAACGCTTCGCGCAATTTGCGAACGCCGTGCAATCCTTCCGCCAAAATGAGCGGGGTTCCGGCCTCCAGCCAATCGACTCCGGCACGCATGGCCAATTCCGCCGTCTCCAGCGCTTCATCAATCTTCGTGAGGTCCAGAGAAATCTGAACGAGGGGTTTCATCCCTTGAGATGCCACAGGCCAGCGAACCTGCCAAGCAACGTTCCTCGCGATTTTTTTGTCTAGGCCAGTTGGTATGCCTCTGTGGCAGTCCCACCCATGATCCAGGCTTGCTCCGTAGTTGAAAGCTTCGAAGTCCAGCTTCTCACGGTTTCGATCCAGCGATGGTAGTCACTGGCCAACAGACAAACCGGCCAGTCCGACCCGAACATGAGTCGATCGGGGCCAAACGCCTCCAACACCGTCTCGAAATACGGCTGAAGGAGTTGAGGCGACCAGTTCACCCCTTCGACAACTTCGGTGACCATCCCGGAGACTTTGCAATAAACATTGCCGCGCCGGGCGATCTCTCGCATTCCACTCACCCACGCCGGATCGGGAGTGTCCGTCTCAATCCTGGGTTTCGCGATGTGGTCAATCACGAAAACCTGCCCTTCATGTTGATCCACAAATGCCGGTGTGTGGGGCAAATGAAAATGCTTGATCAAGATGTCATAGACAAATCCGTAGTTGTGCAGCATCGCGACTCCACGATTGAAGTCTTCGCGCAACATGTATCGCTCGTCGGACTCACCCTGAAGGACGTGGCGAAAACCTTTGATCAGAGGCTCCATGGAACACTTCTCCAACGCATCGCCGACCTTGGGATCCGTCAGCTCGATCCAACCAACGACGCCCTTGATGAAAGGATGCTTTTTCCCAAATGCGAGCAAGGATTCCGTTTCCTCGGGAATCGTTCGCGCTTGGACGGAAACGACGCCATCCAGCCCCTCGCTTTCCGCGATTTCCAGCAGGTCACCCGGCCCGAAATCGCGTTTCAGCACATCCATTCCCTCACCAATCCACCCATACTGTTCGGGGCTATACTTCCAGAAATGATGATGGGAATCGATAGTCACGAGACTTGGTCCACTGAAAGCATACGGTTAATCCAAAACGTCTCGACCCGGTTCCGGTTTCTTCGTAGGTGGCGGCGCGGGTTTGCTTTCAGGCAACGGCTTGGTGGGAACACTCGAATACTTGGTGAAGAGATAGATGTGAGGAATATGCGGAAGTTGAGGCTCCACCAAAATGGACTCGCGCCCAACCCTGGAAGGATCGACATGCTTCAAATGATGGGAAACCTCATAGAACTGCCCACGGTGCGACCTCGCCCAACGCTCGACCGCGGGCACGACTTTGGGGTCCGCGGTTTTGGGAATCTCGGCCTCGGCTGCGGTGGCCAATGTGTCCAAGCGGCTTTCAAGAGCGGTGGCGTGAGCCTGGGTCTTTGCAAAGGGCACAAAACGATCCGACGCAAAGTCGTAGTCTTCAAACCGGCGTTTGATCTTCACCGCTTCCGGAACTGATGGCATAAACGTTCCCTTTTCATCAGGACTCCACGGCGCCCAACCATTCGGAACCCCGGTTCCCCCTCCCAGGGAGTTGGCCAGATCCCGCGCCGCGATGTAGACGTCAAAACTGTCGGGCGCGACGTGGAAATAGATGTAGTTGCGATTGTTTGAAATGGTCTTGAAGGCATTGACCAGAGGCGAACCTGCGGAGCGAAACTCGCTGATCGCCATTCCTCCGTCCGGCCGCGGCACAAAGGCCAGTTTCAACCTGTCGCGATCAACCGTGACCTGGTATTCAACATCCTTGGTTCCCAACTTCCCGGCGTTGGACTTGAAATAGGAAGCAACCTTGGCGGAATCATAGCGTAACTTCTTCAGCGCTTTTCCGTCACGATTCACAATCGACTCATAGCCTCTTCCGTCCCGTCGTTCTTTGTCACTTTTGAACGAGTAGGTATAAGATCCCGCTTCCCCACCGGAATATACCAGATCGTCAAAGTTGCTGTCCACCAAGTCGCGAATCTTGAACGCATGCTGATAGATATCACCGACATAATAGAGTTTTCCGAAGACGCAGAGAACGTAGCGCGGCTCGGCGGCTTCCGGGGCGGTCCTCGGATTGGGCAGCATGACGACGGTCGGGGCCGGGCCCTCATCCGACATCGCGACTTCGAGTTTTTTTCGCAACTCGGTCAGTTCATCAACCTTGATCTGGTTTTCCGTCGATTGAGTCTCCTTCTTTTCCTCCTCGGTCTTGATCGCCAGCTCGATGGCCTTGAGTTTGTTCTGCAGATCATCAACTGACTCGTCGGATTTCAACGCTTCCAATTGGAGCTCCAACTCTCTTTTCTGCTTGTTGATTTCGTCCAGCGAGCGGTTTTGCGCCAACGCACTCTTCAGATTCGCCTTGTCTTCCAATCGCTTGTCGCGAGTCAATATATTCGCCTGCAACTCTTCCGGTGAGACCGGCTTGAGTTCGGAAACGATGCGATCCACCACATCGCTCATGCTGATGCTGGTGAGAATAAGAACAAGGAGCAGGATCCCGACCACGTTCGTCAACGCATCGAGCAACGAGTCCATGTTCGCTTCTTCATCTCCTTTGTTTCGGCGGGCCATGGTGAGTCTTTCGGTTATTTCATCAGGTTCTCAAAATAGCTGAGATCAATCTCGCCCTCACCGGGAAGGGGGAGCTTGCCAGCTCGAAAATTGGATCGTCGCGCGATGTTGGCGGCATACGTATTCACCACCGAATTGGCTTTCGTGTAAGCGGCAATGGACTGCGGATTGTTCCTCACCAGGAACACGATCTGCGTTCGCGGATTGGCGTCGATGAAGTCGAGAAATTTGCGGAACTTTTCGTCGGTGTTGAGCGTTGCGGTCGACAGCTTCACCGGCTCCTCCCCTTTCCTCATGATCGAAATGGTTTGAGCCGATGCCTCGATGAAATAGGGCACCAAATTCCGTCCCGAACCCGCGGGGCGAACCTGGATCGGAGGCGCCTGATCCGCAGGTTTCTCCTGCGCGGCGAGTTTCTTCTTCAGCTCCTCGATATCGAGCAGCAGTTGCTGATACGACGTCAACAGACTTTCATTGTCGACTTTGAGTTGTCGCAGCTTCGCGTCTTTCTCGGCCAAACTCCCTTCCGTCTCCTCCACATTCTCCATGATCTCGCGAAGCCGGTTCTTCTCGGTCATGGCGAAGGTCAATTCGTTGACCGATTTCGAGATGGTGTCGAGCAACTGACGAAGCTCATCATTCTGCTTCTTCAGCTCCTCGCTTTCGGCGAGAACTTCCTTGTTTTGCTCTGAGCGGTCCTTTTCCTCCGGCTCAATATCATCCGCCTTTTGCAGCTGGATAATCGCCATCCCGGAAATGATCACGACCAAGGCCCCGATGAGCGCCGCGAGGATGCTCAAAAACGGGAACAGAGAAATCGTAGTTCCGCTATCTTTGCGTCGTCCCATAGGGTTTGAAGTGCGGAGTCAGGCTAGCGCCGGATCATCCAAATGGCCACATTTTCTTCTTCACCACCACTTGCTTGCCGTTCAGCTCCTTCAGCACGTTGTTCAAATTGGTGATTCCTTCCGCCAGGTTCTTCACACTGCCGGAAATGTCTTCGTCCAACTTGGATTCGTAGCCTTTGGCGCGATCCTCGATCGCGGAAAGCTGCTTATCGACTGCTTCCGCCACCGTTTGGTAGTGCTCGGTCTGCTTGTCGTAGACCTCTTTCATGTTGCCATGAATCTCACCGAATTTGCCAACCACATCCTTGTTGCTGGCCGAAATGGCCTCGCCAAGTGACTTCAACGCGGCCGAATCCGTGAACTGACCACCGGCACCACCATCGTTGAGGCGCTTGATTAGGTTATCATTGCTGTATTCGTCTACCAGGTTCAGCACGTCTTCCTCAGTCGCCTGAAGAGAACTGGCCGGAATCATCAGCAAGATACTGAAAACGAGGGCAAGGAACGTGGTATCGAACGCCGTTCCCAAACCGCCCAGAACAGTTTGCAGGCCACCCATCATCGCTTCGGGATCCGAGGCGTTGGCCAGGGTTTCCGCAAAGCTTCCGATGGCGCCACCGATACCGAGAACGGTTCCGATGAATCCCATGATCGGGATCGCCCACAGGAAAACCTTGGCCTGAGCGTAACTGCTGGCAATTGAGTTCGCGTCAATGTCCGACTGCGAAGACATCATCCCGGCAACCTCGCTGTTGCTCTCCCGAACGTAGAAATATTCCAACCCCTTGCGTAAGCGCTTGTGCATGAAGCTGTCATGCAATTTGCGGGGCAGATTGATCACATGGTCGTAGAAATCCGCCACATTGTACATGTTGATCTCAGGGCTGATATCCTGAGGCAAGGCATCGAGAAGCATGGCTCGGCGCTGCTTCTTAATATGAACCACTTTCAAAATCAGGATTCCCAATGTCCATCCCGCCAATCCGGTGGTGACGAACTGGACCCAACTCCGCTCGATAAAGAGCTGGTAAAGGTAGTTCGCGGGTTTGTCAGGAGTGCTGGGACTGTCTGACAGAAAGATTGCCATCATGACCACCCCCGCGATTCCCAATCCGATGGCCAGCGACAACCAAAAGCTCACCTGGGCAATGTTCCCCAGGGTTCCGGTGTAGAAATATTCGATGGGCCGGGGAGCTTCGTCAGAGATCTGGTGCTCCAGAGTCTGTTCGTGCGTTTGCTCTTCCTCCTCGGGTTCCGGAGCGGACTCCGTCGTGGGCGCAGGTGCCGAAGTGGCTCGGCCAATTCCCAAATTAGGCGGCGGAATGGCCGGCGAAGTATCCGGAGACGGGATGCTCGGCTTTGGAATCGATGGAGCGGGAGGCTCAGCAGCGCTGGGCGCGGGAGGAGCGGCCGCACTCGATGCGGGAGTCCCCGGTGCCTCCGGGATCTTGATCTTGGCACTACAGCCAGGACACTTCACGGTTTTGCCGGCCGAATCCGCTTCGGCCTGCATTTGAACGCTACATTTTGGGCAGCTAAATCTCACGGTTTAAGTAGTTGGTTTCGAGGGTTGAATGGGAGCCTGCGTTTCCCCAGATTCGATTCTGGATGTATTTGGGACGTTTGAGGCGGAAAGACAAGCTTTTTCAGTCAGGAGCATGAAACTCACGACAGCATCGCCATCCTGGAAAATTGATTTCTTCCATCTCAATTTGGGTAATTGAGGGACGCCTGACCGTACAATCCTCTTCAACTCGCCAATTGATGCCGAATCGTTGAGGGGGCCAAGCCGAAATCGGCAGGAAGCTCCGTTCCCATTGATTGGCACATGATTCCGATGATCGCAAAGTGATGAACCATGTGGGAGACCAGAAATTGCAATTCACGCCCCACGGTTGATTTCTTCCAATGCGTCTCATTTCCTCCGCAATCCGATTTCACGAGGATTTCCTGGCCTTCATCAATCGTTCCCTCCCCCAGAAGCAACAGATTGATCATCCGCTGAATCCGCAACCCCGCCGTCTCGGGATCCAATTCCGAAGGAACGCCTCTCTCACGTGCGTCATAATCCACTTTTCCTCCGGGAAGCCCCTCAACAAGACACTCAAAATGGTCGAGGCAATGGCGGATATGACCTCCCACCGTTCCTCCAAAACACGTTGCATGAGGCGATGTGTATTGAACCGTATCCAATCCAGAAACGAGATCGTACCCCTGTTGCAGATAGATACGGCAGGAATTGAGCAAAGTCATTGCGAAGAAGGGGTTTGAACGCCCGTACGGACACTACCGACGAGATAACCTAACCCGTCTCCGCTCTTTTAGCGAGACTCGCTCAAAATGCAATGCCAATCTAGCAAACTTCCCAAGGGGATCCGATCGGGAGAACTTCGGGAGGTATTTCCCAAACCTGGAGGGAAGCTCCGCTACTTCGCAGCAACGGTTTCCTCTTCCCACTCGCGATACATCCCCCGGTATTTATTCTCCAGTTCATCAACCCGGCGGGATTGCTGCTGGATCTCTCCTTCCTGGCGTTTCTTCAACTCCAACGCCTTCTTTAACTCGGCCTCTTTCTGAAGCTTCGCTTTTTCTCGATCGGAGATCATTTGGGGAGCTTTCGTCACCGTTTCGGTGGCCTGGGTCAGACGCTTGGTGGTTTCCTCAACCTTTTTGTAGGTGGCTGCGAGCACTTTCTCGAATTCCGGCGCCTTCGCATCTGGCTCTGCCAGGGACCGCGCCGCAACCAACTGCAGCGCGACTTCCACAACATCGTCAGATGCGGTGTCCAGCAGTTCGGTGGTTTCTGCAATGGTCTTTTGGGCGCCCTCCAAGGTTTTCTTTGCGTCTTCCACGGCCTTGGCGGCCGCCTCTTTTTGAGCGATGGCCTGCTGTGCCTGCCCTTCGACGCTCATCAGGCGTTCGTGATAATTTTCGAGTGTTTCCTGCTCTTTGTGGAGCACGACATTGACTTCTGCAGCAGCCCATTTGTCGACTTGATACTGCATGAACGCCAAATCAAACTTGGCCTGCTTTGCATCGTTCTGGGCCTTCGTCTGGGCCGCAACGAGTTGATTGTAGCGGTCGGTTGCCGCTTTGGCAGCCGCTTCTTTGGCCTTGATCGCCGCATCCGCACCGGCCAGAACCTTTTTCGCGTCTTCAATCCGCTTTTGAGCATCGGCAACATTCTTCTTGGCTGCGTCGACCTTGGCTTTGATACCTACGAGTTCTTTCTTCACAACCTCGGCATCTTTTTCAGCCTGCGGCATCGCTTTCTTCTCAGCCTCATCGGCGACTTTCTTTTGCTCTCCAATGAGGAGTTGGGCCACTTTCAGTGATCTCTCTCCCTCAACGACCGAATTCTTGGCGTTCATGAGCCCGGCTTCGGCGTTTTTCAGCTTGTTTCCAATGTCCCGGCGCTTCGCGTCAGCCGCCTTCATCGCGCCATCCGCTTTGGCAAATGCGGCCTTTGCTTCGGACAGAGCTTTTTGAAAATCCTGATTTTCAGGAACTTGCTCAACCTGGAGCTGCAACCCTTTGACCCGGGCTTCAAGATCGACCCGATTCTTTACGGCCTGCTCATACTGCTGCTCGGCGACCGGAAGATCCTTACGACCCTGCGCGATCTGCGCGGTGAGTTGGCCCGCCAATTCCTTCTGCTTCGCAATTGCCGCCTCCTTGGCTTTGGCATCATTGGTCAACGCCGCCAATTTCTGATGTTCAGGCGTGTTTTTGGCGGAATTCAGTTTCGCCGCCACTTCAGCATTCTTTTTGTTATACTCGCCCTCGGCGGCTTTCACGGCGTTGCCAAGGTCTGCCAGCGTCTTGCCGGCACCTTTGACAACTGAATCCGCATCTGCTTTTTGCTTTTTCACCGCCGCGACTTGTGAATTGGCATCATCGCGAGCCTTTTTTCCTGCATTGGCCGCATCCGCGGCTTTCTTGATCGCCGCCTCAAGCGCGGGCAAATTCTTGGTGATTTCAGCAACGCGAAGCTTCGAGTCCTCCATTTGCTGGGCAATGGTCGGCGGATTGCTGATCAACTCACCAATCAGTGTGCCATCCTCGGCGTTCCAAACCTTGAGTTGACCGTTCCAGTCCCCGCTAATGACCTTCTTATTGTCAAAGGTGAAGACGACCGAGGTCACAACGTCCGTGAACTCCTTGATTTCGCGGAGAAGCTTTCCGTTCAGATCCCAGATTTTCACGCGGTTATCGCGGCCTGCTGTCGCGATTTTCGATCCATCGGGAGAGAAGTCGATCGCCAGGGCGCCACCACCATGAGCGGCCCATTTCTTGATCTGCTTTCCATTCTGCATTTCCCACAAGGAAACGTTTCCATCTTCGCTCGACGCCCCGACAACGTTCGAATCACCTCGCCAGCTAATTCCGGTGATCGCCTGTTGGTGCTCTTTCAATTCGTAGAATTCCATTCCAGCCTCAGCTTCCCAAACATAGAGACCACCATTGCGTCCTCCCGTGGTCAGCAACACGCCATCAGGACTGTATTCTGCTTCCATCAACCAATCCGGATGCTTCTTGATGGAGTGAAGCTGCTCGCCCGTCGTGGTATCGAAGATTTTGATATTCCGACCGGGGCCACCCAGCGTTACGAACTTGTGATTCGGACTGATATCAGCCGCCAGCGCGGTATCGAATTCGCGCCCGACTTCAACGACCCGATCTCCGGTTTCGACATCCCAAGCGACCGCTTTCCCTGATTTGCCACCTCGTCCCCCGCCGGCAATCAGCAATGACCCATTGGCGCTGAAGGAAACCGTCTCCGGAAATCCTTCTTCGAACGGCAAGATTCCCAGGAGCTCGAGGCTGTCGGAGTTGTAAAGAATGACCTGCTTTTGCCCACCAATCGCAACCAAAGGCGCCCACGGGCTTGCCGCAATCGCCGTCACGGCATTTCCTCGCGGAGTCACGACCGTCGGCTCCAGAAGGAGATGCTCCGGCATGGCCGGATCTTCGGGTTTTCCACCCACTTCAACGGTTGACGCAATCGTTGGGGCGCTCGATTTTTTGGCCTTGCTGTTCGTGGTCTCAAGCAGTCCGCCCTCAATCCACTTTTTCATCATCGCGAGATGTTTGTCCTCCGATCTGGGCTTGTTCGGTGGCATCTTCGGCTCATCGGTGTGCGCAGTCAGGGTGTAGAGTCGGCTACTGTCGGGGTTGCCTGCCTGCACAACTTCTCCTCCTGATCCGCCCGCCATCATGGCTCCATAACTCGTCAAATCCAAACCTCCCTTGGCCTCGTCCGGATTGTGACAGTTCAAACAAGCACTTTCCAGGAAGGGCATGACGTGATCCACATAGGTGATCTTTTCCTGGGCGTTGGCGCTCCCCAACGCAATCGATAGGGCAAATAGAATGAGCGATGTGTGTTTTTTCATGACTTGACCAGCTTTCAGGGCTTTGCGAAAAATTAGAGGCAGTTAACAGTTAATTTTTCTGAATTTACAGTAATTCCACAATTTCTGCAGGTTTCCTGCCGCCGCAGGACTGAGTTAGTATCTTTGCGGGTTGGTTCGTTCAATTCAAGTACCGTTCGATTTTCCTGAAAAATCGCACCCCAGATACACGTCCCAAACCAGCCTCCTGTTGCAATGTGTTGCCATTTAGGACATTTATCCAACGTGCGGCCCCCAGATTCACCAATTCCCGAACCCGATCAACTGCTCCTCGCGGCCCAGCAAGCGTCCATCAAATTCAACGTCGAGGACTATTGGCAGACCATTCTTGTCCTGCGACAGAAGCACTATTCGTGGCGAGATATCGCAGCTTGGTTCAAGCGGGAGGGCCTTCCTTGTGACCACACGAGGATTTATCGGTTTGGCCAGAAATGTGTCGCGCTGCAAGTGGCGACCATTCCCGAAGAAGAGCGCCCTTTCGCCGTTGCCGACATGCTTGGAGAAACGATTCAAGAACTGACGGATCTTGGGAATCTTCCTGAAATGATCCGTGAAGTTGACCTCTCAGACGCTGGTGTCGATGAATACGAAGTCCCCACCGTCGAAGTCGATCCCTCACAAGGGCTGGTAATTTCCATTCGATTTACCATCACCAGCGCGCACGCCACAGGCGAAGACTACCAGGGCCCAAGAATCCGCGGAACCGCGACCGGAATCCTCCGTCCCGACAACTCGGTGGAATATGGCAACATTGCCGCAACCGCGGAGGAACCTGAAAAGCCCAAGGTTTTGGGCCGCTGGTTAAGCAACTAGCCGTCCCGCTCAGGAGACATTTACGGTCGACCAATCGTAGCGTAGGTAGTTCCGCCGAATCATGGCCGACTTCCTTCATCCCCGTGTCGCAAAATGGGTCGAATCGCAATTTGGCGAGCTGACACCGGCCCAAGAGCAGTGCGTTCCGAAAATCATCCAAGGGGAATCGACGCTTCTTTCCTCCCCTACCGGAACCGGAAAGACGCTGGCAGGTTTTTTGGGAGTTCTGGACCGGCTCTACCGCGAACAGGCGGAACAGCGCCTGCGCGTAAACCAAATCCGCGCCGTCTATATTTCGCCGCTTCGCGCCCTGACCTATGACATTCGCAAAAACCTTCAGATCCCCCTTGAGGGACTGGATCTGACGGAAACGATTCGGGTCGCCTCCCGAACCGGCGACACGTCCCAGCACGAGCGCGCCAAACAACGGCGTCAGCCTCCCCACATTTTTCTAACGACGCCGGAGAGCCTGGCCATCGTCCTTTGCCAGAAACCGTATCGCGAGGCGCTTCGCTTCTGCGAAACCGTGATTATTGATGAGCTGCATGCGTTGGTTCCCAACAAACGCGGAAGCCACCTCATGCTGTCCCTCGAGCGACTCGAGGAGCTGACGGAAAAGCCGCTCTGTCGCGTCGGACTTTCGGCGACCGTTGCGCCGCTGGAATTGGTCGGGGATTTTCTGACCGGCGGAAGAGGATGCCATCTGATCGAACCTGAGTTTGAGCGAAAGAGCCTCGTCGAAGTGCTGACTCCGTTGCGCAAAACGGCCTACCCTCCCAGCGGCTGGACGGGCTCCCGCGTGATTCGGGACATCGCGCAAATTGTGGAACGCAATCGCTCAACCATCATTTTCTGCAACACGCGTTCCAGCACGGAAAACATCACGATGCGCCTCAAGCAGGTGCTGCCGCATTGCGCCCATCAAATCGAGACCCACCACTCGAGTCTGGATCGGGACATGAGGCTGGAAACCGAGGATCGGCTCAAAGATGGCGAGCTGCGCGCCGTCGTTTGTTCAACCAGCCTCGAACTGGGAATCGATATCGGCTCCATCGACACCGTCATCATGATGTCCACACCCAAAGGGGTTTCGCGGGCTCTGCAACGCATCGGCCGGAGCGGACATTCCATCAAGGAGATGAGTCACGGCGTCCTCGTCGCAACCAACATCAACGACCTGATCGAATGCGTGGTTTGTGCCGAAATGGTGAAGCGGAAGAAGCTCGATCCGGTTTCGCCATTGGAGAGCGGGTATGACGTGATTGCCCAGCACATCGTCGGCATGGCGATGGGCGACGGCATCACGAAGGAGGATGCGTGGACCATGATCAAACGAAGTTGGCCCTATCGAAACCTTGAACGCGCCGATTTCGAGCGAATCCTGCGTTACCTGGAAGGCGGGGGAGAAACGCTCGAGCAGCAATATCGCGACACGTTCGGCAAGATTGTCGAAAAAGACGGCGTTTTTGAGACTCCGAGTCGAAAGGTCGAACGCGATTACCTGGTCAACATCGGCACGATTGCCGCGGAAGGCATGGTCAGCGTATTATTGGGCCGCAAGCGGCTTGGCGGAGTTGAAGAAGGTTTCGTAAAGGGACTCAAGATCGGGGACATTTTCGTGATTGCCGGTCGCACCGTCAGATTGGAGCAGACCGGCATCATGGAAATTCACGTCACCGCCGCAGATGGACGGCAACCGACGGTACCCACGTGGAACGCCAACAAAATGCCGCTGGCTTCCGGACTGGCGCACGAAGTCACCCGGTTTCGCAGCGCGATGCACGACCGATTGAAGTCGGCAGACAACGAAGACGCGATTCTGGATTGGCTGGTCGAAACCTGGAACATCTCCACGCTGAACGCCGAAGCCGTTTTGGAGCATTTTCAGAATCAAAACAAACTTTCCGAGATCCCCAGAGAAGACTTCTTTCTCATCGAACAATTCGTTGATGCGCAAAAGGATCCGGATCGGGTTCACTTCTTCTTCCACTCGCTCATCGGCCGCGCCGCCAACGATGCCCTGTCCAGAATCGTCGCCTACCGGCTGAAAAAAGCCGCCGGAGGAAACGCCATGGTCACGATCGATGACTACGGTTTCCTCTTGAGCGTCCGCTCCTTCCAAACCCTGGAACTCGAAGCCTGGCGCGAACTCTTTCAGCCCGAAAACGCGGAAAAAGATCTTCGCGAAGCGCTGCAGACTTCGGAACTCGTGAAGTGGAATTTTCGCGGCGTCGCCCAGACCGGTCTCATGGTCCCGAGAAACATCCCGGGTCAGGAACGGCGCATCAAACAACTCCGCTGGAGTGCGGAAATCCTCTTTCGGGTCCTCCACGAGCACGAACCTGAACACCCGCTGATTGAGCAAGCCGTCCAGGAAGCGCTACACACGTTTCTCGACACGAACCGCGCCTGTGAATTCCTCTCCCAAGCTCAGAAGTATACTTGGAAACAGATTGAAGTTCCGGCAGTGACTCCGTTCAGCTTCGGGATCCATGTCAGCGGCATTCGCGAAGGAATGATGTTGGAAGATCCGGATGAAGCGATCGAGCGCTTGTTCCATCAGATGAATCAGAAGATCTCTGAACTCAGCTGATCGCGGAAAGACTCTCTAATATGCCCGGCTCGATGGCCAAACCGTCTCGCGAAGCGTCATCATAATGATCTTCAGATCCAGCCATGGCGTCCAGCTGCGGATGTATTCGATGTCCCAGCGCACACGATTCAAAAGGTCAGCAGGCTGCTTAATTTCCCCGCGGCAACCGTTCACTTGAGCCAGGCCAGTAATGCCAGGCTTCGTGAACTGTCGGACCGGGTAATTCTTGGCCACCTCCTTGAACGACTCATCGTGGCTGATGTAGTGAGGGCGAGGCCCTACCACACTCATGTGACCGAGCAGCACATTGATGAACTGTGGCAACTCATCGATGCTCACCTTGCGGAGAAAACCTCCACCAGGAAACAGTCGCACATCATTTTTGGTAGCCTGCACCCCATCCTGATCGTGAGCGACCGTCATCGTCCGGAACTTGAAGATTTGGAAACGCTTTCCATCCTTCCCGACGCGTTCCTGCCGATAGAACAACGGACCAGGAGAATACATGCGATGGATCGTAAAGACGAGCAGTGACGCGAGCGGCATCGTGACCGCCAAGGCGAACAAGCTCACGGCAATATCAAGCCCTCGCTTCAACAGCTGGTTGACCGGATCTTCCAACGGCTCTGGAATCGAAACGTAGAAATTGTTTCCACCGAATTGGTAGAATGCATAGTTTTCGCCCAATCGGTCGCGAACCCCGTCTACGACCACAAAGCGGATGGAGCGATACTCGCAATACTTGGCCAGCGAATCGAATACATCGTCAAACTCATGGTAATTGACGACTGCCAAGCCACTCACTTTGGCTTCGTCACAAATGGATTCGATATCTTCCAGGGAACCGAGGCATGGCACAACGCCGTCTTTGCTGGGTTCCCCATTCCCGATTTCGATGTAACCCGCCAAATCAATTCCCAGGAACTCTCCGTTGGCTACCCGCTGGGCGAAATTGTCAGCGTCCGCCTGGTTGGCGACCAACAAAATGGACTGCACCTCCTTGTTTGTTTTCGAGATGCAAAAGTTCGCGAGGTAGGGAAGAAACCGAAAGTTGGAAATTGCGATCAATCCTGAAAACAGAGCACCGAAGACGAGAAGGTAACTCCGGGAGAGCATCGTCTCCTTGAGCAGGAACATCGCTCCCAGCAATGCCAGGAATGGAAAAACGACCTGCCGGCGGCTCAGGACCGCCATCATGCGAGCAGGCATGCAGTAGACGTTTTGGAGCCGGATTGGTCGAGTCAGAAACTCAACAACCATCACAGCTACAAAAAGCACCATGTAACTGAGGTATTTCGTGTACGCGAATCCTTCGTAATGAATCCACGGTCGCAAAATCGCGAAGGTGATCAGCATAAGCGTCATCGCCATCATGATTTGCAGAATTACCAGCATTCTGGCGAGGCCCAAAGGTCGTTCCAACAACATAATTGCTTAGTTTTTAGGTTAGGTTCACAACCCAGAAAGACGACATCGAGGGGAGGAAGTGCTCTTCCTGCTATTCGCAACAGCGTCAATCTGGCTCCAAATGACTAAGATCTGTAAATACCATATCTACTCTGATCTCAGTCCTGAGTTATTATAGTAATATCCGCAAATCTGCAACTCAGTTTTTGAATTTTTGTAATTTCACAACAGGGAATTACTACCGTATTTGATTCTTTTATTACATTTTTGACACAAAAAGGACATTATTGTCATTTTTTAGACACTTTCCGGTATACCTGTAGCTTTTCGCCATTACCGCGAACGATCAGATTTACCCATTCAATTGGATTCCAGAAAATAGACTCGGCGTCTGCCTCTCTGAAAAACCTCCACTCGCCTCCAAGATGAGTGCGTTTCCGTAAATCGAAATTCCTCCAATCCCTGCAAAAATAGTTAAGACATTTTAAGAACCTTCCTTTGACAGTGGAAGGGATGAAGGTTCAAGAGTTACTGCTTACCCATGAGATCGGCCATTCTCCAGATCCTCAGTGATAGTGGTTGCACGGACGTGAACAAAGTTCGCGACTTGGCTCGCACGTCCTCTCAGGGCCTTTCTTCGCTGAACGAGTCCATCCTTTCGGCTGATCTGGTGGAGGAGGAAAATTTCCTGGAGAAGGTGAGCCACCACTTCAAGATGGATTGGCTACCGGAGCCAGAGCCGGATCTCGATCAACGAAAAGCCCTTCAAAAGGCCTGCAAAGCCGGGGTGGTCGTTCGACACCGCATTCTTCCAATCCGATTTGAGGGGGATCCTGACGATTCCTCCGCCAAACTCATCATCGCAACGTCCGATCCTTTCGATGTGGTAACCCGCCAGATGGCGACGCGAGAGTTTGCCTATCCCCTGCGCTGGGTGTTGGCGCCGCAAAAAAGAGTCCTGGAAGGAATCCAGGCGCTTTATGGCGTTGGGGCCGATACCTTCGAAGCCATTCTGGAGGGAAGAAGCGATTTTGACTCCAATTCTGATCTCAAAGAGGAAACCACGGACCTCGATGAGAACGATGCCGAGGCTTCGGTCGTCCGATTTGTGAACGACATCATTCGTGATGCCCTGAACCAGCGCTCGACGGACATCCATTTGGAGCCGTTGAGCCATGACTTGAGAATTCGCTACCGAATTGACGGAGTTCTTCAGGAAGTTCCGGTTCCGGAGCAAATCAAGACGCTTCAGTCTTCCGTCATTTCCCGGCTCAAGGTCATGGCTCGCCTGGATATTGCCGAGAAGCGAAAACCACAGGACGGCCGGATCGCGTTGCAACTCGACGGCAGATCGATCGACGTCCGGGTCGCCACCATCCCATCCGTAGAAGGGGAAAGCATCAGCCTCCGATTGTTGGGACAGGAATCCTTCAGCCTGGATCGACTGGGATTGATCGAGGCTCACCAGAAAACGATCGACCAGTTGCTGAAAGAGCCAAACGGCATCGTTTTGGTGACGGGACCAACGGGTTCGGGAAAATCGACAACGCTTTATACGTTCCTATCAGCTCTCAATGATGGCAGTCATCGTATTGTCACGGTGGAGGACCCGGTTGAGCACAAGTTGCCGGGAGTCATCCAGATCGCCGTGAAGCCGGACATCGACCTGACTTTTGCCGCCGGATTGCGAAGCATTTTGCGGGCAGACCCGAACGTCATCATGGTGGGGGAGATTCGCGACCTCGAAACGGCGGAAATCGCGATTCGATCCGCACTGACCGGTCACCTGGTTTTCAGCACGCTTCACACCAACGACGCCATCGGCGGAATTACCCGCCTCGTTGATATGGGCGTTGAGCCTTTCCTCGTCGGAGCATCAGTCCGCGCCTTCATCGGCCAGCGTTTGGTCCGCCGCCTCTGCCCGGATTGCCGGGTTCCCGCCAATTATTCGACCCCTGAACTTGATACCGTGGAGTTTCCGTCAAATCTGCGGACGGACGGGAATCTGCACACGGCCAAGCCCGGCGGGTGCAAGTCCTGCCGTGGAACGGGTTACCGTGGGCGCATCGCTATTTTCGAGATTTGCCGGATATCCGAAGCCCTCCAAGATCTGATCGTCGGGCAAAAACCGTATGCCTCACTCCGTCGGCAAGCCGAGGCGGAGGGATTCATTTCGATGCGCCAGTATGGCTGGATGAAAGTCGCGGAAGGCGAAACCACGTTGGAAGAGGTTGTGAGCGCGACTGCGGACGAACGAAACGCCGGTCCCAAGTAGAATGCCCCAGTTTTACTACGAAGCGATTCAACCGGATGGGAGCAAGGTCAAAGGAACGGCCGAAGCTTCCAATCGCGGTGAGGCAATGCAGTCTCTCAATGCGCAGGGACTTCAACCGTTCGTTCTCAAGGACAGTCAGGCGAAGCCGGGAACCTCGACTCCCACTTCCGATAACGGGGGACAGATTCGACTTCGCAATCGCGACGTCATTGAATTCACCGAGGAACTTGGCGATCTGCTTCACGCTGGCCTGCAATTGGAACCGGCTTTGGGGGCAATGGCGGAACGCGATGACCAATCCGCGCTCAAACGGGTGATTGATCGCAGTGTCGAATCGCTTCGCGAAGGCTTGAGCTTTTCCGAGGCTCTCAGCAAGGCGTCGCCGAGTTTCGGCCCGATGTATTGCTCGCTGGCTCAGGCCGGGGAAGTCAGTGGCTCGCTGCCGAAGATTCTGCGCCGCCAGGGCGAACATCTCAAAGTGATTCAGGAATTGCGATCCAAGGTCGTTACCTCCCTCACCTATCCGGCATTTCTTCTGATTTCGGGAATCGCGCTCTGCATTCTCTTCATGACGTATTTGATTCCGCGGCTCGCCGAGATGTTGGACCGAAGTGGAGCCAAGCTTCCACCTCTCGCCTCGGCGCTCATCGCCATCAGCAACTTCATTCGTGAAGACGGACTCTTGGTCCTCGGAATTCTTGCTGTTGTCGGCGTGGTTGGCTGGCGCCTCCTCTCGTCCAAGGCATTTCGTCCCCACTGGGATCGAATTCAGCTAAAGCTGCCGTTCGTCGGCCCATTGCTCACCATCTACTTTCAGGTTCGCTTTCTTGAGACCATGGCCAATCTGCTGCAGAACGGAATTCCGCTTCTCAGAGCCTTGGAGTTGGTGCAGAACTCCTCCCAAAACCTCTTCATCCGGGAGAAACTCGCCAAAACCGTTGATCAAGTGACCGATGGAATGAGTCTGTCGCGCTCGCTCCAGCAATCCGAGTCATTTCCCAGACAATTGACGGACATGCTTCGAATTGGTGAGCAATCCGGGCAGCTTGGAGAAAAGCTGAGTCGAATCGCCGAAAAGTACGACCGGGAATTCTCGCAGAGGATCGCAAATATCAGTGCACTAATTCAACCTGTTATTATATTAATGATGGCAGTACTTGTAGGAACCATGGCTTATGTCATGATTTCTGTAATATACGACACCGTCTCGACCCTGCGTTCGCGATAACGATTTCAACTCTGATCCCTATCATTCCGGATGAAAACTTCAATCAATCCCCCCTCAAGTAACACCCAGTCAGCCATGACACTGATGGAGATGATGCTGGTTCTGGCGATCATTGCGCTCCTTCTGGGATTGGGTGCCTTCAAGATGAAGAACGTTCTCTCTGATGCTGACGTGACCGGTGCAAGCGCCGACGTCGAGAACATTGAGACCAATCTGGTCCGCTACAAGGCCAAGGCGATGTTCTATCCTACCGAAGAACAGGGGCTCATTGCATTGGTTGAGCCTCCCACCAGCGGGCCGAAGCCAAGGACCTGGACGCAATGCCTCGAAAAGGAGGCCCTCATTGATCCCTGGGGAAATCCCTATCAATATCATTATCCTGGGCGAAAGAACTCAGACAGCTATGACGTCTACTCGATGGGACCAGACGGGAATCCAGGCACCGAAGACGATATTGGGAACTGGTAGTCAGCCGCGCCAACCGGCCGCGTTTACGCTGCTGGAGGTCGTCATCGTCATCTCGATTATGATGGTGTTGATCGGAATTGCCGCAGTCAGCTTCCGGGGCCTCGACCAAGAGCAGGTTCTCACTCGTTATGCCGTCGATATTCAGGACCTGGCAGGCCAGGCGCGACGCACCGCAATCTCAGAAGGTAACCCGGTTTTTTTGCAGGTTGGAACCAGCGCCGTTCGCGCTCGGGACTACCAACTTCCATTTGCCGATTGCACCCTGGAGGTTCGCCGCTGGGGGAGCACCAAGTGGGTCTCTCCCGCCAATTTTGCGTGGCGGTTTGAGCCCAACGGCGTTTGCGAGCCCATTGGACTGCGAGTGATCCGAGGCGACGCTTCTTACGAAATGCAGTTTCATCCGCTCACCGCGATGCCGCAGGAAGAACGATTATGGATTCCGTAAGCCCCAACCTTCGCCGTTCCCGGAATACCGGCGTCGCCTTGCTGGAAGCGATGCTGGCGTTGGCCGTTTTTGGGCTCGTCACGGTTTCCCTGGTCGGGGCCCTTCGCAGCATGAGTCTTTTGACGATCGAATCCGCGCAGGAAGCTCACGCGGTTCAAGCAATGCGAACCCTGATGGAGCAACAACTGCATTCCCAGGAAGTTGAGCCGGGCGTGACGCGAATCGGGCCTGATGAGTTGGGAGTGAGCTATCAGGTCAACATCAATCCTGAAGTCTCAATCATCGATGGGAATGGCATTGCGCTTCCAGATCTCTACCAAATTGAAGTGATTGCGGCCTGGAAAGAAGGAGACCGAACCCAATCTCGCCGCGCTGAAACCCTCAAGAATGCCCTGCTCTATCCATAGATCGAATCAGTCCGGATTTACCCTGATTGAAATTTCTCTGGCGGTCGCCATCACCGGGATTTTGCTGGCCGGCGTCTATCAGGTTGCGCGGACGACCTTTGAACTGAGCAGTGACGTCAAACAGGTTCAGGCGCTCGAAACCACGCGGACGGCGTTCGTCGATTTTGTTCGTCGCGAGCTTCGGCATTTGCCGGCGGAAGCAGGCCTCACCCATCAGGTGGAACTCAACGATGACAAGGCCTTCTCCGCTTTAACCGTCGAAGGCGCACCCACGGCGTTTGGATTTGGAGCCGCAGCCGGGTTCAAGCGGATTGAACTCGTTTCCGAACCCGAATTGGGAGGAACGCTCCGGGTCCTGCTTCGCTACCATCAAGAGGATTTGCTCAACCCGCTGGAGCTCCCGCTTCTCCAGAATCTGACCACGTTTGAGTGGCAATTCTATGATTCCAGCCTCGGTGAATGGTCACCCATCTGGATCAATCCCGGTCGCCGCCCAAGTCAGATCGAGCTGTTGCTCGGTTTCAGCGGTGAAGCTCCCCGTCGCTACGTATTCTGGAGCCCACAGATAATTCCGCCACAGCTGTTGCTCGATTTGCGCGATACGACCCCACCTCAAGAAGAGGAGGAACAACCATGAATTGGCATCCTGCCAACACGAAACGCGGTTCATCGTTGCTCGCGGTTTTTTGGCTGCTCGCGATTTTGAGTTTTGCGGTTTTTACGAGCCTGAACTTTGTCGTCGGTCAGGTCGAAACGCAATCGACGCAAAAACAGGCATTTCGAGCCGAGCAAATGATCGAGCGAGGATTGGCCATTGCCGCGCACCCCAATGTCATTGAGGGGAGTCCTCTCCTGACATTCGAATCGACCGATGACTTTGAATCTCTCGAAGTCAGCTTGAGAAGCGAAGCGGCGCGCTTCAATCTCAACACCTTGCTCCTGAACGAGGAACGGGAGCTTCTCGAGAGTATTTTTGGATTTTGGGGCCTCGGCATGGGGGAGACGGCAGATTTGATCGACCGATTGATGGATTGGGTTGATGGCGACGATCTCGTGCGAGCCAGTGGCGCGGAACGCGATGCCTACGAGGAAGCCGGTCTCATCGGTCTTCCCTTCAATCGCCCGTTCCAAACTCTGGACGAAGTTTCACAAGTTCGCGGCATGGATGCGGTCAGCGCTCAATTTCCCGAATGGCGCGATTGGTTCACGCTTTGGAGTTCAACCGGCCAACTGGACCTGAATGCGGCCGCCTCCCCGCTCATTCAAGTCGCCTGCGGCTGTTCGCCCATCGCCGCGGACCAATTCATTCTTTCCCGAAACGGGCCGGACGGAATCCCGGACACCGAAGACGACCTGCGTTTTCAGACACTGGACGATGTCTTGTCTCTTTTGGGAGCCACGGGGTTGCCGCCGGAGCAGATTTCATCGCGATTAACCTTCAGAGAGCCGGTGAAGCGGGTTGCGATTGTGGCTTTGGTAGGGAACTATGGGGCGCGTCGCGACGTCGTTCTCACCAAGGGCAACGGCGAGCTGAGATTCCACTATTGGCGCGATTCCGTCATTCCATGAGTTCCACCACTTCAGCACAAACGCTTCTCTTTCCTGGCTCGCAGGACTGGGAACCTTGGGTTGTCGATAAGCAGGGCCGCTGGATTCCTGCCGCCAAGGGCGCGTCCTTCTCGGAGGTCAGCGTCATGGCAATCCCGACGCGTTCCCTGTGCGCATTTCCGCTGACAGTGGCCTCCGACGATCCTACGGTCGTGAAAGGCATGATTCGCGTTCAGCTGGAGAGTCGCGGCATCCTTCTCAACGAATCCGACACGGAAACGATCAGCTATCTGAAAGTTTCGTCGAACAGGGACCAAATTCAGATTCTTGCGTTCGCCCTTCTCGATCACCAAGTGAACGATGGATCGACCGAAGCGGATGAATTTGAGCCATCAGCTTATTTTCATGCCGTTCCGGAAGATGGAATTCTGCTTTGGCGAGAACTAGGCCACTGGGTCGCGATGTTTGCCCGCGGAAAACAGCCGGCCCATGTGCAAAGTCTCTCCCAGCCGGAACTGAATGAAGACGCGATTCAGGAAATCCAGTCGATTCAGGAAGGATTGATTCTTCAAGAATTGATCGATTCCCCGAAAGTCGTCGAAATCGTCAAGACGGATACGCTTGGGCCGGAAGAAGTGGCTTTGGTCGGGCTCAACTTCAAAACCGAAGTTCGCGTTCGGGAACGTTCGCCCCTCGCCAAGGTGGAAACCAAATCACAGCTTGTTCCCGAGTCCGTCGCCGAAGCTCGCCGATCACAGACCCTGAAAAAGCGCATCATTTGGGGAATTGCGGCCGCGTTTGGGCTCTACGCGATTTTCCTCGGCGCATGGGCCGCCCAGCTCTGGATGAAGGATCAAGAGATCGTGGCGCTGAAGGAAACCGTCGAGGAATTGGAACCTGAGGCGAGCAAAGTTCGCCAGGCGCGCCTCGAAGTTGAAGAATTGCGCCCTTCGTTCGACTACCGACTTTTTCCCATCGAACTCTTCAATCGCTGCGTTGAAATTCTACCGGAGGAAGGGATTCGATTGACCCACTTTGAAATCTTACCCGGCTCGATCGTGCTCCGGGGCGAAGCGAGCAGTTCGACGGCCGCCGTAACCTGGAAAGCCCGCCTTCGCAGCAGTGATTCCTTCCGCGAATACCGTTGGGATTTCCCTCAGCCCGCTATTCTGCAGGACAATCGCGCCGTTTTTACCGCAACCGGAATTTTACCAGGCTTTGAAGAATGATGAAGCGCTTCAACCAACGCGAATTGATTCTGCTGGGAGCGTTTTTGTTGCTCATTGCCTTTGCCATTCACACGGTGATTGCCGGGGCACTTTCCAAACGCAATAGCAACCTGCAAGCTGAACTCCGCGAGCTAACGCTTCAAAAAGTGGAAGCCGAGACCCTGCTTGAGGAGCGCAAGTTCTGGATCCAGCAGCATCAATGGGTTCAGCAACATCAACCGCAGTTCGTTTCAGATGAGGAGGCTGAAAAGGAGCTTTTGAAGCTGGCGGAATCCGCCGCCACCCGGTCTCTCAAAGTCAATCAACGGGAATTGCTTGAGATTCAGCGCAATAGCCAGTTCATTGAAGCGGGAATGCGGCTTCAAGTTTCCGGCGAACTCAAGAATTTGATCAGCTGGCTCCATCAGGTCCAGGATCCGCGCCAATTTCGCGAGGTTCGTGACTTTACGATCACCCCGGACAAAACGGATGAGTCGCTGGTCAATTGCAGCCTTTCCTTCTTCCGTCGCTACCGAGATCCATCATGAAACCTTCCGCAGTTTTCCTCCTCGTTATTGGAGCCGGCATCGTTTCCTCGTTTGCCCAGGAGTCCTGGAGCCCCACCTATCCAACGTTGGAGCGTTACCGGGCAACTTGGGAAAAAAGTCCTTTTGATCGCGACACGGTAGCCTCGGTACAGCCCAGTTTTGCCGAGGACTATGCACTCACCGGAATTTCTCGAATCGGAGACGATTGGACGATCCTGCTCGTTGATCGCAAGACCCGGAAATACCTCCCCATCAGCAGTAGCGACAAAAACAGCGAACTGAAAATCGTCGAGGTCTTTCCGAACAGCGACCGGAGACAGGCCAAGGTCAAAATTGCCAAGGGAAAGCAGGAAGCAATCTTGAACTTCGATCCCAACTTCAACCAGCCAATCGGCGGGAAAAAGGCCAAGCCCAACGCCCAACCCGAGGCGGTGGAAGTGAAAGCGGCAGAGCCCCCTCCGAAGCGCCTGAAGTTGCGGATTCCGAAAAAAGACGAGGCCGTATCCAAAAAGCCTGCCGGATAGCTAAAAACCCTGCCGATCAACGGGTGACATTTGTCTTGCGACATTAGGAATTCATCTTAATGTTAAGACATCTTTACTATCTACCATTCGAAATTAAATTGGCAAATTCTGATCCTCTCGATCGGAATTTTCCACGTTCAATGCGGCTCGTCATTTGCTCAAAACAATCAGGCAACCGTTAGCCTGCAGTTCTCAGACGCGCCGATTCCCTTCATTCTGGGTGAGTATGAAAAGCTGACCAACCAGAAAATCATTCGGGATGCGGCGATCGATGGCGAGTTTTTGTCGATCGAAACGAATGCGACGATGACCAAGGAAGAAGCGGCGGAATTCATCGAGAAAAGCCTGCTGCTGAATGGATACGTCCTGATTCCCAGTGGCCCGGACACGATGAAAATCGTCACTGAGGAAAGAGTGCCCCGCAGCGAGGGCGTTCCGGTGATTCTCCACCCGTCCGATTTGCCCAAAGGTGACCAACTGGTGACCTACCTGATGAGCCTTTCCAACGTTCCCGCCGAACAGGTGCTTGAAGCCTTTCGCACGATTTCACCATCTCATGGATATGGCGAAATCACGGTGCTTCCAGACGGCGCATCGCTCGCGATCACCGACAATTCAGCAGTCATTCGGCGCTACATCGAGTTGCAGGGTTTTGTGGATGTTCCAACGGCCGAACAAGTGACCAAGTCCTTTCGGCTCGAGCGTTCTGACGCGTTGGAAGTCGTCGAGCAGTTGGAGAAGTTTCTCATCAAGGACGAGGATGAGCCCGCCCAGCCGTCCAACGGAGACGTTCCAAGACAAGCTGGCCAACGCGTTCTCGCGCCAACCGTCGCGGCAATTCCGCGCACCAACCGGGTTCTGGTTCAGGCTCATCCGACCCAAATGCTCTTTGTCGAGCGCCTTATCACGGAACTCGATGCGCCTTCCGACACCAGCAATCACATCACCTGTGCCCTGCGTTATCTTCCGGTGCTGGAGTTTCTCCCCATCGCACAGGATGCTCTGAACCGGGGCAAGGACGACGGCTCCAATGTGGACTTTGATGAATTCAGCCGAAACTCCAGCAACCGGCAGTCAACGTCTTCCCCCTTTTCGACCATCAATCAGAATGGGCTCTCCGACGGTCCGCGCGAATCCCTCGGCGAACCTACGGACGTTGGCGGTCCCCGCTCGCTTGTGGTTGGCCATACCCTGTTGATCGGCGACCCAACGGCCAACGAGCTCTTCGCATCGGGTCCTCCGGAACAATTGGCGCTTCTCAGCCGCCTCATCGCTCACCTCGACAAAAAGCCCCGGCAGATTTTCCTCTCCACCGTCATTGGTCAGCTGACCTTGGGTGACAACCTGAATTTCGGTCTCGATGTCGTTCAGTCGATCGACGGATTCAATGTGGGTGGCGATTCGGTCTCGACTGCCGGCTCCTTTCGAACTCGAAATGCTGCAGCCCCAATTCTGGATCCGCTCGGGCTCGGCGCGGTTGCGGACTTTGCGGGAAATTTCCCAACCGGCCTCACTGTTTACGGGCAAATCGGCGACCATATTTCCGTCATTCTCGACGCCCTCCAGCAGACCTCCAAGTTCACCGTGATGTCCCGGCCGTCCGTCTTTACGTTGAACAATGAGAAAGCCGTGATTCAGACGGGTCAACGAATCGCCGTTCCCGTCAACACGCTCTCCAGCCTGAATACGGGCACCGACAACGCCGCCGTAGCCTCCAGCATTCAGTTTCAGGACGTCGTTCTTCGGCTCGAAGTCATTCCTTTGATCAACTCAGCCGACGAAGTCACCTTGCAGATCTCCCAGGTCAACGATGACATCATCGGCAGCACGGTCGTCAGTGGCAACGAGATCCCAACGATCGGCACCCAGGAACTGCGCACCACGGTAATTGTGCCGAATAAGGCGACGATCCTGCTTGGTGGACTCATTTCCGAAGACACAACCGACGGACAAACCGGCCTGCCGTTTCTGACCCGGATTCCGGTGGTGAAACATCTTTCTGGAACCACCAACCGCTCTCTCAACCGGCAGGAACTGCTGATCTTCATCCAGCCTCAGATCGTCGGGAATGAAGAAGCTCTCGCCATCGCCAATGCCGACACGCTCGACCGAACTTCGCTTCGTCAGCAGGCCTTGGAATTCGCCTCGTCTCCCCAGACGCCGTTGATTGTTCCATCAACCAGGCCAGTTCCCCAAGGGATGGTTCGCCCGCAGGAAGCGCCCGCCACTCCCCAGAATTTCGGCCTTCGTGCACTTCTGAAGAAGAAAGAGAAACGGTAGGCGGCAACCGGATAGAGCAGTTCCAATCGGGAGAGGCGCCGCATCTCAAGCTCACGCGAAGCCAATCTTCAAAAATGAGGACGAACTTGCGCGTCCCGACCTCACTTGAAACGCTCCCTAGGCTTTTCCTGATTCAATCACCGCAAACGCGTTGTGATTGTGGATGGACTCAAAGTTTTCAGCCTCGATGCGATACCAAGTAATGTTATCCTGCTCGTTGGAACGTGCCGCCACATTGCGCACCAGATCTTCCACAAAGACCGGATTGTCGTAAGCGCGCTCAGTCACGGCTTTTTCGTCCGAGCGCTTCAGCAGGCTATAGAGTTCGCTGCTGGCGCATTGTTCCACCAATTGAATGAGATCCTCGATCCAGATCGGTTCGTTGAATCGCACGGAGTAGGTAACAATGCCGCGTTGATTGTGCGCTCCGCGTTCGCTGATCGCCTTGGAACAGGGGCAGAGTGTGGTCACCGGGACTTTGACGGTGAGCACAAAATCGATGTCTCCATTCTGGGACTCCAACTCAAAAACGACCTCGTAATCGACCATCCCCTTGCGCTCCGTCACCGGCGCTTCCTTCGTCATGAAGTACGGAAACGCGAACTCAATGTGTGATCGCTTTGCGTCGAGGCGCCCCAACAGCTCCTGGGGGATATTGCAGATGGTGTGAACGTTGAGCTCGGGGCCGTGCGAGTTCAAAACCTCCACAAATCGGCTCATGTGGGTTCCCTTGTACTCTTTGGGCAAATCGACCGCCAGGGAGACGGTGGCAACGGTGTGCTGTTCCCGGTTGGCCTTGTCGCTGACACAGACCGGAAATCTCAGGTTTTTCACACCAACGCGATCGATGGCAATATCTCGGTAGTCGGGCTCGTTCTGCGTGTCTTTCAATCCCTGCATGATGATGGGAGCATTGTGGTTTCGGAACTCTACGTGCCCTGAAAAGAAAAGAGACGACAGAATTCACTGTCGTCTTCTCATCTCAAAGGCTGTGACGAATCAACGGAGCGATTACGCCATCAAATTCAGCGAACGCGCAATCTTGATCTCTTTGGTGATCCGGCGATGCAGTTTCGCGGAAACTCCCGTAATGCGTCGTGGATAAATTTTCCCGGTTTCAGTGACAAATTTCCCCAGAAATTCGGGATGCTTGTAACTGAGCTTTTCTGCAGGAATATCCAAACGCCGACGCGGCATTTTTTTGTTGTTGCGTCGCAGGTTGGCAAGTCGTTGGCGTGTCTTAGGGACCATAATAAAGGCGTCTAAAAGTTGGCGAAGATCCTCTGATTTACTTCATTTCCCGATGAAGCGTCCGCCGATTCAAATGCGGATTAAACTTCACCTTTTCCAGTCTTCCTGGAGTCAGAAGGCTTTTCTTATTGCGACGGGTTACATAGCGTGAAGGCTGCTTGCCTTCCGCCTTTGCTTCCGTGCATTCTAAAATGATGATCTCACGTGCCATGGGGCGCGTAGATTAGATGAAAATTAGTCGCTGTCAACACCTTCGTTTCCGCCTTCCATCAGGCCGAACAGAGAACGTGTCGGTCCACGACCATATCCGCGTCCAATTCCGCCGTTCTGCTTCTCCCACTGTTCCTGGCAGGTGACCGTCAATCTGGCGAATGGAACCGCCTCCAAACGAGCTTCAGGAATCGTATCTCCGGACATCTCACAGATGCCGTAGGTGCCGGATTCGAGGCGCTTGAGAGCTTCGTCGATCTCGTAGAGCGCATCCTGTTCCTGAGACAGCAGATTGAGGGCAAAATCACGGTCATAGGCATCGCTGCCCGCATCGGCCTGATGCATCCCGAACGCGGAGGCATCACTTCCTTCCGATCGGGAGCGCAAATTGTCCTGAGCGACCCCGGCCATGGCATCCACCATGTGATCGCGGAGCTCGAGCAATTTCTTTTGCTGCGATTTTTGGAAAGCGGTCAGTTTGGCCGGCTTCTTTTTCGCCGCTGGCGCCTTCTTCTTTGGAGGAGCCGGCTCCTCAGATTTTTCCGGCGCCTTCGCCTTTGCCGCAGTCACTTTTTTGGCGGCGGTTTTCTTGGTTGCCGCCTTTTTGGTTCCTGAAGCGGCTTTTTTGGCCGTTGTTTTTTTACTCGCAGCTTTCTTGGCCATGAGGGTTTTGTCTTTTTGGTGTTGTTGGGGGATTTAGAATTGCCCGAATTTCTGTCCGGTCAAAAGCCGGTCTAAGTAGGGCCTAAATTTTAGGTTAGCAAGAGCAAAACCCTCGATTTCGGGAATTTTGGAATCACAAATTTTAAAATTTGCCTACTTTGTTCCATCGCGCTCATCCACCGGGTTGAAGGGGCCAAAATACCGGGATCAAAAGCGAAGCGGTAATCCAAAGTATCACCGCCAATGGTGCTCCCGTACGGGCAAAATCGCTGAACTTATAGCCACCCGCTCCGTAAACATAGGTGTTTGTCTGGTAACCGATTGGGGTCGAAAAACTGGCGCTTGAGCCGAACATGACCGCAATAACGAACGGGCGGGGATCAAAGCCCATTTGCAGACTGATAACGACCGCAAGGGGCGTAAGAAGCGTCGCAACCGCGTTGTTGCTGATCATTTCCGTCAACACGGCGGCCAACAGATACACCACCGCAATGAGGACCACGCCCGAACTCTCTCCGAAAAACCGGGTGGTTGCGGTGGCAATCTCATTGGCAAGCCCGGTCACCTTGAGAGCTTCACCAAGCCCCAACATCCCAAAAATCATGAAGATGACTTTCCAGTCGATGGCGCTGTAGGCCTCCTTGGCATCGATCGCCCCACTGACGAGCACCAGAAACACTCCGGCGAGGGCAAAGGCAATGATCGGGGTGTCCAGTTGCCTTGCAAACGCTCCAAAAACCATGAATCCCAAAATCGCCGCCAAGGCAAACGGCGCCTTGGTTCGGCGGAGCGAAGCGTGCTTTGGCTCACTCAGGTTCACAAAATCCTTTTGATCAAAGAGTTGCGCCATTTTTCCCGCCGGTCCCTGAACGAGAAGCGTATCGCCAAACTCCAGATTCACCTTTTCAAATCGTTCCCTCAAATTCATCCCCCGGCGGTGCACGGCAAGAATGATCACGCCAAAACGCTGACGAAAATTCAGCTCCCGCAAGCTGTGCCCCACCAGCTCCGAGTCGGGACCAATGATGCCCTCCATGAGGACGGCCGATTCGGTTGAAATCTCTTCCAGACCAAAGACCAATCCCAGCTGTTCCTCAGAAATCTCAACCATGCTGGCGACTCGACTCTTGAACACCACAATATCTCCCTCTTCCACCTCCAGCTTGTTCAAGGGCGTCTCGACACGCCGGTCACCTCGGCGCACTTCGATAATCCGAATGTTCCGAATCTTGGAAAGCGGCGTTTCGGTCACGATTTTGCCGATCAACTTCGAATCAGGCGTAATGCGAGCCTGGGTGAGGAACTCGCGAGTCTGGGCGCTTTCGAACAAGGTGGAGAGCGTTACGCGATCCGGCAACAAACGGCGCCCGATCGTGACCAGGTAAAGGCTGGTAATGGCGACAAAGACGACTCCAAGCTTTGCCGTTTCGAACATGGTGAAGGGTTCGAGCCCTTCGGTGGAAGCAATATCCGCCGCCAAAAGGTTGGTCGACGTCCCGATCAGGGTGCAGGTTCCGCCAGCGATCGAGATATAGGAAAGCGGGATGAGGAACCGCGAAGCCTTGAGGTCCAACCGGCGGCAAAGCTGCAGCAGGATCGGCATGAAAACGACCACCACCGGAGTGTTGTTCACAAAGGCGGAGAGAGGCGCGACGATCAGCGCCAGAACCATCAGAATGCGAATCTCGCCTTTTCCGGCAATTCGCCCAAACCAGTTTCCCATGGCCTCAATCAGCCCGGTCCGTTCCAGGGATGCGCTGAGAATGAACATGCAGGCAACCACGATGGGCGCGGATCTCCCAAACACGTTGGCCAGGGAGCTATCGTCGAGAACTCCGGTCAGGAGGCAGAGCGTCAAGGCTCCCATCGCCACATAGTCAGGCCGTATCCACTCTCGCAAAAACGCGAGGAAGACCAGCACGACTAGGGTGGCTACAAAGCATTGCTGCCACAAAATGGGTTCAACATCTGACATAAGATCACACCACCTGAGGAGGCCCGACTGTGGCGCGTTTCAGGCAACCGTCAACCCAAGCGCCGCGATCCGACCGATACCTGTCTCGACTTCAGGCGTTGGACGACTAGCGTCGACGCAACTTGGCCAGAAGCCGAAGAATCTCGATGTAGAGCCAGATCAACGTCACCAAAACGGCAAAGCCACCATACCACTCCATGTATTTCGGAGCACCTTGAGCCGACCCGACTTCAATCAGTTCATAGTCGATAATAAGATTCAACGCCGCAATCACGACAACAAAAATGCTGAAACCTATCCCGAACGCTCCACTTCCGTGAATGTAGGGGATGTTCACGCCGAAAAACCCGAGAACAAAGGTCACCAAATAAATCAGCATGATGCCTCCGGTGGCCGAAAGGACGACGGCCTTGAATTTTTGCGTCGGGACGATGATTCGCATTCCGTAAAGCGCGAGCATGAGCAAGGCCACGCCAAGTGTCAGCGTAATGGCCTGCACCACAATCCCATCAAACTGAGCATTGTAGATTGCGGAAAGCACGCCAAGGAACAGTCCTTCCACGATGGCGTAAATCGGAGCCGTGATCGGACTCCATTCCTTCTTAAAAACGGTCACGACAGCCAAAATCAATCCGGCAATCAGCCCACCCCAAAAAAACGGCATGGCGGCGGGATTCCCCTCCCCTGTCATTCGCCACGTAAAACTCGCCGATACGATGACGATGAGCAGCAGAAAGGCAGTCTTGGCCATTGCCCCTCCCAACGTCATGACACCTCCCGAAACCTGAGGCAATTCGTCATACGTTTCCGGCTTTAATACAGGGCTTCCTCCAGTCATTCTGTTGGCCTAACATACGGGCCTTGGAATTCAAGCTGAAAGACCGGTCATGCCCCCTTATTTGTCAGGCAAATGGCCCTCGATCATAATTCGGTAATTTTGTGCAATCATTCCGTGACTCGATGTCTATTGGAAAATCCTGGCGGATATCCAATTGAGTTGACGAATCCTCACGAGTTGACTAAGAACTAAAGACTAACACCTCCTAATTATGAACAAGACCTATCTAACTCTTTGTGCCGGCGTTCTCCTTTCCGCGTTTGCTCTCTCTTCCTGCGAATCTCCGCAGACGACCCGGGAAGGCGCGAAAAAGGGTGCCATTTATGGTGGCGCAGCTGGACTTCTGAAAGGCGCAGTGGACGGCAAAGAAGGAAACGTCCTCAAATCGGGCGCGATTGGAGCTGGTATCGGCGCCGGAACGGGTGCTGCAATCGGTAATCGCAACGAGAAGCGCGGTTACTAGGTTTCTGCACCTCAACCTTACAGCTATTTTTTCAGAGAAGCCGACGGAGTCCGTCGGCTTCTTTTTTGGGGAGAATTTCACAAAGTATTCGCGACGGCGTCATTGAAATCAACGTTGATGCGTCCCAGTATCGTAAGCCTTATCTCCCCCTGACTATGAGTTCTACCCCTGAAACGAAAGAGGAACTTGTGCACGACTTTGTCGCTCGCGCGGCATCCGAATGCGGCTCGGTTTCTCCAGCCATTGCCGGAACGTTTGCCCAACGGTTCTTCCAGTTCGTCCCCTATTCCGATTCGGCAACTGGCCAAAACGGCTCCCTGGTGGACTCAGCCATTGCGGTATTGAACGAATATGCCGCCTATCGAGGCGATACCGCACAAATTTCCGTCCTGAAAAAGTCGGGAAAGCAAGGTGAATCCAGCCTGATCGTCGTCGTTCAACCGGATGTCCCGTTTCTGGTCGACTCCATCCGGATGGAGCTCAATCGGCGAGATCTGCCGGTTCGCTCCATTCTCAGCGTGATCCTGAATGCCGAGCGCGCTCCGGATGGAAGCCTGCTGGATCTCAAGGCCAACAGCAATGACGCCAATCATTGCGAGTCTGCCATCTGCGTGGAAACATCGGCGCTTGTCGATCCCGAGGAGATTGCAGATTTGAAGGCCGGACTGGATTCCGTCCTGCAGGATCTGCAGCTGGCGGTGACTGACTTTCCCACGATGCGGGAACGTGCCCTTGCCGAAGCCGCAAATTTGAAACAAACCAGTTTCGGTCAGAATTCCGCCGAGATCGCCGAGGCCGAGGAGTTTCTCCGCTGGTTGGCTGACGATCACTTCGTGTTTCTCGGCTACGATGAACACCAGATTCTCGAAGAAGACGGTCACCGCGTTTTGCAGCCTTCACCGGACTCCGCGCTGGGAACCATGAAGCGCCACCGGAAACTTCGGCACTGGGTTTTGGATGCGCTCTCCGTTGAAGCCCGAAATTTTATCGAGACGCCGAGAATCCTCAATTTCGTGAACTCGACCCACCGGTCCCGCATTCATCGCCCGGTTTATCCCGACTACATCACGGTCAAACGATTCGACGAATCCGGTGAAATCGTCAGTGCCTGCCGATTTCTCGGGTTGTTCACCTCTTCGGTTTACAACGAATTGCCGAGCGAAATCCCAGTCATCCGCCGCAAGGTGGCCAATGTTCTGGATAAATCCACCTTTGCGCTGGGGGGGCACTATCAAAAAGCGCTGGTGGGCGTGCTCAATGCCTATCCGCGGGATGCCATGTTTCAGGCGAGCGAGAACGAAATTTTCGAGACGGCGATGGGAATCGTCCAGGTTCAGGAAACTCCACGCGTTCGGTTGTTTCTTCGGCGCAATCCCTATGGGCGCTTCTTCTACTGCAAAGTATTCGTCCCCAAGAGCGTCTACCACAGCGAGTTGCGGCAGAAAATCGAACGCCACCTATGCAAGCGGCTGCGCGCTGACGATGTGGAGTTGAGCATGCACATGGGCGAAGGCGAATTGGTGCGTTTGCGCTTCGTGCTGCGAGTTCCCAGCGTCGAACAGTTCGACGTGGATGTGCGCGAGTTGGAGCAGGAAGTGGTGACGATCGCCCAGTCGTGGGACGATGCCTTTCTCGCAACCCTCCGTTCCCAATATGACAGCTCTACGGCGGATTCGCGGTTTCGGACCTATCACCAAGCTTTTCCGGCCAGCTATCGGGAACACTTTTCGCCTCAAATTGCGCTCCGCGATTTGGAATCCATTGCCCAACTCGACCAAGGCTCCGAGCTCGCCCTCACCCTGGAAACTCACCCCGAAAACGAGAACCACCTCAGTTTTCGCCTCTTTCAGAAAGGCACACCAGTCCCCCTTTCCGACGTGCTCCCGATTCTTGAAAACATGGGGTTGCGGGCCAATAGCGAACACCCCTATCACATTCGGCGGGCCGAAGGGACCGAGATCTGGATCCACGATTTTCACCTGATTCCCAGCCTGGCCGTGAAACTGGAAACCACCAAAGTGGCGGAACTGTTTCGCGATGCATTTGTCAACACCTGGCGCGGTTTGGCCGAGAACGACGGATTCAACGCGCTCATCCTGGGAGCCTGTGTTTCCTGGCGAGAGGTCGCCATGTTGCGAGCCTATGCCCGTTACAACCACCAAGCCAAGTTTGGTTTTGGCACGGTTTTTACGTCCGAAACCCTCGCCAGACACATCAACGTCTCCTGCCTGCTGGCTGATTTCTTCGAAGCGCGTTTCAACCCCGACTTCAAGGGTCGCAAAAAAGCGCAAACCCTGATTGAGGGCCGCATTCTGGAGTCGCTCGATCAAGTCCCGAGCCTGAACGAGGACCGCGTCTTGAGGCGTTTTCTCGAAATGATGCAGGCGACGATTCGCACCAACTTTTACCAGTTGACGGAAGACGGCTCCCCCAAGGACTACCTTTCGTTCAAACTCGACCCTTCGCGCGTTCCGGGCCTTCCATTTCCCCGTCCGGCCTACGAAATCTTCGTCTACTCACCCCGCTTCGAGGGAATTCACCTTCGCGGTGGCAAAATCGCCCGTGGCGGGCTCCGCTGGTCGGATCGCCCCGAAGATTTCCGAACCGAAGTGCTCGGGTTGGTCAAAGCCCAACAGGTCAAGAACGCAGTCATCGTTCCCGTGGGCGCCAAGGGCGGGTTCGTCGCCCATCAGTTGCCAACCCACGATCGCGGCGCCATGATGGAGGAAGGGAAAGCCTGCTACCGCAACTTTCTTCGCGGCCTGCTCGACCTCACCGACAACCTGGCGCCCGACGGCAGCATTGTTCCACCGGCCAGGGTCGAACGCCATGACCCGGACGATCCCTATCTGGTCGTCGCCGCCGACAAAGGCACCGCCACGTTTTCCGACATCGGCAATTCCATCTCGGAGGAATACGGATTCTGGCTGGGCGACGCCTTTGCTTCCGGGGGCAGCGAGGGCTACGACCACAAAAAGATGGGCATCACCGCCAAAGGAGCCTGGGTGTCGGTCCAGCGTCACTTCTGCGAACTGGGAATCGACGTTCAGCGTGAACCCATCACCGTCGTGGGAATTGGCGATATGGCAGGCGATGTGTTTGGAAACGGCATGCTCTGCTCCGAGCAACTGCAGCTCGTTGCCGCCTTCAACCACCTCCACATTTTCATCGATCCCAACCCGGACCCTGCGACGAGCTTTGCCGAACGCAAACGCCTGTTCGAAGAAGTCGCCGGATGGGGAAACTATGATACCGACCTCCTTTCGGAAGGCGGGGCGATCTACTCGCGCGAACAAAAGGTGATCGAGCTTTCCCCTCAAGCGAAGGAACGCTTCCAGATTGAAGCCGACAAACTCACTCCCGCCGAACTCATCACCCAACTGCTCAAGTCGAAAGTCGATTTGCTCTGGAATGGCGGTATCGGAACCTTCGCCAAAGCCTCCCACGAATCGCACGAAGACGCGGGCGACCGCAACAACGACGGACTCCGCGTCGATGGGAAGGACCTGCGCTGCCGGGTCATCGGCGAAGGCGGGAATCTCGGCTTCACCCAACTGGCGCGGGTCGAATTCTGCCTCAACGGCGGCTCCTGCAACACCGACTTCATCGACAACTCTGCCGGCGTCGATTGCTCCGATCACGAGGTCAATCTCAAGATCCCGCTCAACCGCATGATCGCCGAAGGCTCCATGACGCGCGAAAGCCGCAATGAGCTTCTATTTGGAATGACCGACACGGTCGGAGCGCTCGTCCTCCACAACAACTATCGCCAAACCCGCGCCATCAGCCTTGCGCAAGCACAATCCGCCAAGCGCACCGTCGAATACATCCGCCTGCTCGAACACTGGGAGCGGCGGAATGCCATTGACCGCAAACTGGAGGGGCTCCCCGATAACGAAGCTCTCGCCGAGCGAATTTCCCGGGGCCAGGCCCTCACCCGCCCCGAACTTGCCGTCCTGATTGCCTACAACAAGTCCATGTTGAAACAGGAGTTGGTCGCATCCGACGTCCCGGACGATCCCTTCATGTCACGAATCGCGGAGCAGGCGTTTCCGGCGCAGTTTGTGGACCAATATCGCGAGCAACTCAACCAGCACCAGCTTCGCCGCGAAATTGTCGCAACCCAATGGGCCAACGATATGGTGAACCTGATGGGGCCGAGCTTTGTTTATCGGCTGGAAGAGTCCACCGGCGCGACTTCGGCAGAAATTACCCGCGCCTATGCTGCCGCTCGTGAAATTTTCTCATTTGGCGAGCTTTGGCCCCGAATCGAAGCGCTCGATTTCCAGGTTGAACCCAAAATCCAGCACCTCATGATGTACGAAGTCAGCCGACTCGTGCGTCGCGGAAGCCGCTGGCTCGTTCGCAATTGCCGGGAAGAACTCAGCGACCTGCCCGCCCTCGTGAAGCGATTCCGCCCTGGAGTTCAACAAGTTGCGTATTCCATCCACAGTCTGCTACACGACGCCGCCCTGAAAAACTGGGAGAAAAATTTCCGCCAGTTTACCAAAGCAGGCGTTCCGGAAGATCTGGCCTCCACTATTTCGGCTTCCAGCGGACTCTACTCCTCATTCGGCGTCATTTTTGCAGCAGAACAAACCCAGGAACCTGTCGATGATGCCGCACACGTCTATTATTCCGCCAGCGACTACCTCGATCTCCACTGGCTTTCCTACCGCATTCGCGATCTGAAAGTGGAGGATCACTGGCAGGCTCGCGCTCGCGAATCCTTCCGGGACGAGCTGCATATCCAGCAACGCAAGCTCACGATCAATATCATGCGAAATTCGACGGAAGAGAGCCCCGACGACCGCATCCTGAACTGGATCCAGCCACGCCGACACTACGTCGACCGCTGGAAGGTGGTTTTGGAAGAGTTTCGCGCCGCCGGAAGCCGCAATTACTCCATGTATCCGGTCGTTTTGCGAGAACTCGCGGTCTTGGTGGAATATACCGAGGACTCCTGAATCCGGAAAATCCTGACCCTGATCTTCGTGTAGCATCAGGATTTCCCTTAGCGCGCCGTTCTCGGCGACAGGGAAAGTTTTTAAAAAATGAAACAACCTCCCCGTAGAGGTTGTTTTCTTTTTTGAAAATGCATTGACTTCCTTGGCACTGGTCCACTACAAGGCACCTTGATAGGCAAGCGAGGAAAGCGAGCCAACATTCCAACCAACTATTTAGACAGGCTCATCCAACTCTTCGGAGATTTTGTGGCGGGGGAGATGACCTGGGGCGCAATGCAACAACTCAACAGGTCTACTCTTGGCATTCCAGTCTACGTTTCCGCAGGCATTTTGCTGCTGCTGGCTGGACTCAATGCTCAGGAGGCAACGAAACCGCCCGCAGAAGCGTCAGCGGCCACGG
This sequence comes from uncultured bacterium, assembly GCA_963977015.1. Classification (GTDB taxonomy): domain Bacteria; phylum Verrucomicrobiota; class Verrucomicrobiia; order Verrucomicrobiales; family DEV007; genus JBCDHN01. The sequence goes on from CAXBMO010000017.1 coordinate 123,352, forward strand.
AGACCGCGGTTCCCCTCCCCTCCAAACACGAAAAACGGAATGTCGAGATGAGCCTGTTTCCCAAACCGGGAACCAAGCGGGGAATCATCACGGTCTACACACCGGACGAAGGTGTCGGAGAAGCCGCTCCAGACGACGAAGGCGAAGAGCGTAAGTCACTTCTGGCAGAAGAATGGCGACCGGAACACCTGTCCACGCCATCCAACATCGATTACCAACTTCCCGGATTGGATCAAATTGGGCTGGTTGCCGAATCCCCAACCATCAACATCGACACGATCAAGTTTGAGGGAAACACGGTCTTCACCGACTCCGAAATTGAGGAGGCCATTCGTGAAGCGATTGGCGATTATCGCGAACATCCCCTGAGCAGTGAAGACATTGAGGCTGCCCGCATTGCCACGACCAAACTGTATATCGCGGAAGGTTACGTGAACTCCGGAGCTTTGGTTCCCGATCAGGACCTTCAGGACGGCAGCCTGACCCTGAAAATCGTGGAAGGTAAATTGAGCGATGTCCGAGTGATTCGTCGCCCCCGGGAATCTGAGATCAAGAAACTGACTTTTTCAGGAAACGTCGCGATCCCAGATGAGGATCTGGAAGTGGTCGCCTTGGAGGTGCTGCAAGGAAAGACCATTCCGCTATCACCTAACGACACCGCCATCCTCCTGAGAAAACTCAGCGAAGTTTACTTTGCGCAAGGATTCCGAGATTCGGGAGCCCTGATTCCCAAACGTTCCTGGCTGGGCTCCGCCTTGGCAGTTCAGATCATCGAGGGCGAATCGGTCGAAACACCGGTCGAGTCCGAAACGGAGACGGACGAAAACGAGACGACCGGCGGTAACCGAGGCATCACGGTGGTGGAGACTGACGCCACCTTGCCCGCTGCGGCATCCGAGGAACCTGAGGAGGTCGAAGTTGAAGTCATCACGCCTCCGAGCTCCAAATTCGCATTCGAAGGCAACGAGGCCTACTCGGATGAGGAGCTCAAACTTGCCGTGGCTGAAAAAGTTGAATTGATCGTGGAGTCTGAGATTCGGTCCTACACGGCGGAGGAAATTCTTTCCGCGCAGGAAGCCATCAACGGTTTCTATGCTTCCGAAGGATACGTTCATTCAGGCGCCCTCCTCCCCACCTTCAACGAGGATGAAGAGACGGTGACGTTTCGGATTGTGGAAGGCGAACAGAAGCCGGCCAAAGAGCACAAATGGATGCGAGACCGTTTTTACAGCAAGCGCCTCAAATCCGTTTCCGACGGCACCTTCAACATGACCAAGGTGCAACGCCGATTGGAATTGCTGACCCTTTCGCCCCACGTCAGCCGCATCAACGCAGAAGTCAAACCAACGGCCGAGCAGGGAGATGCGTATCTGCAACTCACGGTGAAGGAGAATTTTCCGATCCAGGGAGGCATCGATTTTCACAACCATCGCCCCGTCAGCGTCGGCTCGGAACAGATCGAAGCCTGGATCCTTCATCAAAGCCTTCTGGGATTCGGAGACCGGCTCTACCTGACCTACGGCCTCCTCAACGGCGGGCTGGATGAAGCCGACTATGCAGGTTTCGACAACTACGGAGTCGAATACCGCGTCCCCGTTACCGGTCGGGATACGACGATTTTTGCCTCGTATCGACAAAGCAGCTACACCGTCATTCAGGAACCCTTCAACGAGTTGGACATCGGCGGGAGCAGTTCGACCTGGCACCTCGGAATCGAACAACCCTTGTTCCGCTCGCCGCGCAATGAACTGATCGCCTCAGCCCAATTCGACCGCATTCACAGCGAAACGCTCGTGCTCGGGATTCCGTTCAGCGTCACGCCCGGAGCGATTGACGGCGAAATCGACATTTCCATGTTCCGCGCCTCGCTCGACTGGGTGACGCGCAGTCGCAATCAGGTCCTGGCCCTGAGAATGTCGGGTTCCATGGGCGTGGACTGGTTTGGGTTGGAAACGACAGACGATGGCACAGACTTGGACAATGACTTCGTGATCGGCCAACTCCAGGGACAGTATATCCGTCGTCTCAGCGGATCCGCCCCCAAACCGAGCGAAGCCGATGACGCGATGGATCAGAACGAGAAGGACCGAAAGGCCTTGCTGGGCAAACTCTGGGAGCGCGATTTCCAGCTTCTGTTGAAAGGTGGCCTCCAGGTTACGGATACCGAATTGCTTTCTCCGGTTCAATGGACCGTTGGCGGCGTCAATACAATCCGCGGCTATCGCGAAAACTCGATTGTCCGTGACCTGGGTTACTATGGATCGGTAGAGTTCCACATTCCCTTGATCCAGGGGCGCTCAGGCCGGGAGATCGTCCGATTGATCCCGTTCTTTGACGTTGGCGGCGCCTGGAGCGGTGGTCAGGATCTGCCGGCCGATCAGGTCGATCTCTACAGTGCAGGATTGGGGTTTCTACTATCACCGTTCGAACACAGCCAACTTGAAATGTACTGGGGGCATCCATTCACAGATTTGGGACAACCCAATGAATCGCTTCAGGATGATGGCATTCACTTTAAGGCAAGCCTCCAATTTTGACCTCCCGAATGATCCGCTCCTCCACGCTATCCATCCTGCTAAGCTGCGTCCTGCCATGGCTCCTTGGCATCACTTCTGGAGGAGCCCAATCTCCAGCACAGGCACAAACCACGCCTACCCAATATTACGAAGCAGCTACCGCCGCCTTTCAGAAGGGTAATCACAAGGAAGCAATCCAGGGATTCTACGCAGCCTCCAAAGGATTTTCCGACGCCAAGGACTTCGTCTCCCAAGCCAATGCGATGGGAAATCTCGCCATCGCGATGCATGCAACCGGGAACTATCGGTTGGCGTTCACCACTCTGGATCAGGCGCTCAATCTCGCTCGCGATCTCAAGGATGAAGATCTCATCAGCCAACTTCGCGGGATCGCAGGCTCCATCAGTACCTTCTCCCGAAGGGCCGGCGATGCCCAACGCATGCTGGAATTCAGCATCACCCAAACCCGGAAAACCGATGATTCCGATGCTCTCGCGCTCCTCCTCCACGATTATGGCGTCATGTGGGCTGGGAGAGGCCGAACCGAAGAAGCAACCAAGGCGTTTGATGAAACCCTGGAGCTTTGTGAGAAGCAACAGCTCACCGACCTCAAGGTCAAGACGCTGGCAAATCGCGCCATGATGTATCTCAACCTCGCCCTTGAACAATTCGATTTGATGGAGATTCGAGGGGAAGAGGACTTCTACTATACGCGTTACCTCGATGCGTATGAAACCCACCTTCAGAATTGCCTCGATTCCGTCATGACTGCTCAAAAGAGCCTGGGTTCGGTCAGTGGGACTTATGACAAGTCGATCATCGCAACCACTCTTGGCGATTGCTATCGCACGATGTTGGAGAAGAAGGCCGCCAATTCATCGAAGAGCGCTGAAGAAGCACTGGCGATGTATCAACTGGCGATCAAGTCCGCGAAGGAAGCCGGCAACCCTCTCGCCCTCAGTTACGCCCTCGGCGCGATGGGCCGCCTCTACGAAGAGCGCCAGCGCTACCCCGAAGCCCTTGCCCTCACTCGCGAAGCTCGTCGCCTTGCCCAGGAACTCTCGACTCCTGACATTCTCTTCGAATGGTCCTGGCAATCCGGCCGCATCCTCAAAGCGGTGAACCAAATCGAGGAAGCCAAGAAAGCTTACGAAGCAGCCAAGCAAACCCTCGACCCCATCCGCCACGACCTGGCGATAGGCTACGGCAACCGCAATCTCGGACGCTCCTTCCGCGAAGCCGTGGGGGCGTTCTATTTCGAGCTCGCGGAAATCTACCTGGACGAGTCCCGACAAACCACGGAGTCGAATCAAGAGATTCTCAAGAACGCCCGCGGAATCGTTGAGTCCCTCAAATCCGCGGAATTGGAGGACTACTTTCAAGATGACTGCGTCAACATCGCGCTCGGCAAACGCAAAGACATTGATGAAACCCTGAAAGACGATCCCAGGACCGCCATTATCTATACCATCCCTCTCGTTCAAGGAACCGCGACACTGGTAACGATTGGCGATCGCATTCACTTTGCCCGGTCCGAAATTTCCGGACGTGACCTTCAACGGGAAGCCCTTCGGATGCGCGACTTCATCGTTCGCCCCGAAGCATCCTACTACGACTATCAGGGCCCCGCGCAAAAACTCTACGACGCGATCATCCGGCCGATCAAACCGCTCCTCGACAAGAATGCTATCGAAACCTTGGTTTTCGTTCCCGACGGTGCCCTCCGGACGGTCCCAATGTCCGCGCTCCATGATGGGGAAAAGCATTTGATTGAAGACTATGCCGTCGCCATCACCCCGGGCTTGACTCTGATGGATCCCAAAGAGATTCCGACCGGCAATGCCGAGGTCTTGGTGGGGGCATTGAGCGAAGCGCGTCACGGTTTTTCGGCCCTCCCCTACGTGGAACGTGAAGTCGAAAAAATCACAACCCAATCTCAATCGGCAGCCTTTAAGGACGGCAACATTCTCCACAACGAGCGCTTTTTGAAAGGCCAGCTTCAGAACTCGGTCAAGGAAGGCACGTTCACCATCGTCCACATCGCCTCTCATGGCGAATTCCAACGAGAGAGTGGAAACTCCTTCTTTCTAACATGGGATGGTAAGCTCACGCTCGACGAGTTGGAGGCGATGATTCGCCCCAAAGAGTTTGATGAGAACCCCGTCGAAATGCTCTGCCTCAGCGCCTGTAAGACGGCGCTTGGCGACGACCGCGCGGCCCTCGGTTTGGCCGGCATCGCCGTGAAGTCCGGAGCTCGCAGTGCCCTGGCAACCCTCTGGGAGGTGGACGACGAAGTCACCAGCAACCTGATGGCCCAATTTTACAACGAACTGCTCCAGGGAAAGTCGCGCGTGGAAGCGCTTCGCACCGCCCAACTCGCAGTGCTCCAGTCTGAGCAACCCTACGATTTCCCCTTCTTCTGGGCACCCTTCATGATCATCGGGAACTGGTATTAACGACGAACTCACTTCGAAGAACATGAAGCATCCCGTTTCAAGACGAACCCGGTTTAAGCAACCAATACCCGCCGTAGTCGCTGCGCTCTTGCTTGGCATCCTGTGCCAACCGGCTTCCGCGCAGGAAGACACCGGGACAGGCTCAAAACTGAAGTTCAACTCCCTTCCCAAGCCCTCCGGCTTCTTCCCGGAGGTGAAAGGTGCTCGCCGTGCGGGCCCGGAAGACAAAGATGCGATGAAGCTTCGGACGCTATCGCCCAAAAATGGAGCTCCCGCCACGATCTCAACCCGTCCCCGCCTCTTCTGGTACCAGTCGAAACCTTCCGACGGAAACCTTGTGGTTGTACTTCGCGATCGCAACACCCGAAGAATCGACCCTTCCATCCTGGTCCGCGACGCTCTTTCCGCAGGCACCCAGGCTCTTGATCTTCCCTCGGAAATCGAGTTGAAACCGGGAGAAATTTACATCTGGACCATCACCTACAAACCCAGCCCCAACATCCTCGAAGACGTTGTGGCAAGAGGGGAAATCTTTGTGATGAACGAAGCTGGCAAACTGCGGGCCGAAGCTGAAAAGCTCGAGGCTGGCGAACCCCGTATTCTCTTCTACGCCTCCAACGGTGCCTGGTACGACGTCCTCCGCGAAATCCAGGATCTTCGTCAGAAAAATTCAGAAATCAGCGAGGAGCTCCAATCCCTTTGGGAAGAAGTCCTCAAGCAGGGCGGGATCTCTGGAGAAGATACCGAACCGTAAGTTGAAGGCCTTACGCCAACGGCTTGAGAAATGAACCCAATGATTGCCATCAGCCACCCGGAATCCGGTGAAATGACTCGCCGAATTGCCTCGAAACTGATACATTTTCTCAAGTTTGGCGTGTATTTTTGAGACAGGTGTTCGTTTCCCTAAGGAGGAATTTGGGCGGCGAAGGAAACCTTCTGCGTTTCACGGCAACAATTCCCCCTCCCCTAACTTATATGATGACCTTAAGACTTCCGGCCTGTTTGCTCGCTCTGATCAGCATTTCGGTCACGGGGGCGCTGGCCCAGAATATCCAGTTCGACGGCTCGTTGGGAGCCGATGGGTCGAACGGAAAAAACGGGGCGTCCTTGGACGGCCCGAGCTACCAGATCGACAAGCTCGACGGGCAACTGGAAGGCACCAACCTGTTTCACAGCTTTGAAAAATTCGGCCTCATCAGCGGAGAGACCGCAACCTTTGAATCAACGGGGGTTAGCAACATTCTCACACGTGTAACAGGAGGTGACGCGTCATCCATCGATGGCGGAATCGTGGCGGGCGCGAATCTGTTCTTTATGAACCCAAACGGGGTGATGTTTGGACCAAATTCCAGTCTCAATGTCTCTGGAGCGTTCACCGCGACAACCGCCGACCGCCTCAACTTTCAAGGTGGAGGAACCTTTGCCGCCACCGCCAGTGCCCTCCCCGCCACCGTCACGGGTGATGTCACTTCGTTTGGGTTTCTCGGGCCAGATTCACTGATTACCCTCGACGGCGTCAATTGGGGAGCAGCCAGCGCAGATTCCGTTCACCTGCTAGGTGGCTCCCTCGAAATCACCGACAGCGCCATCGCCCCCAACTCAGGCCGTGTGAATCTCGTTGCCGCGCCATCCGGGGCCACCGCAACCCTGGCTCCGCTCGATCACGCTTCCATCCCGGTGATCGACCTCGCCATTCCAGAATCGGCTTCCATCACCTTGAACGGAGCGACCGGCTCGCAGGTATCCTCTCAATCCGGGGGCAAAATCGTGATTCGCGGTGGAAAACTGACGGTCGAAGGCGGCAGCTCCATTTCCTCCACCGATTTTGCGACCGGTTGGGGCGGTGACATCGACATCCACGTCAGCGGTTCGGCCATCGTCAACGGCGCCATCACCTCAACCGCGAATTCCGGAAACGGCGGAGGAAAGATCGACATCAAGACCAATGGAGGAGTTAGCGTCACCGGAGGCCGCATCGCCTCAACGACCGGTCCCGGGAGCACCGGGCCGGGAGGTGCGATCAACCTCAACGCGGGAGGCGACATCGCATTGCGCGCCGATGGCGCCGCTCCTGCGGTCCTGGAAACCGCGACCTCATCGGCGACCCAACCCGCAGGGCCCATCTCTGTTTTCGCTGGCGGGAATCTGGCAGTGATGGGAGCAACCGTTTCCTCCACCTCAAGTGCCGGAACCAGCGCGGACATCACCTTGAATGCACTGGGCAACCTCGAAATGGGATCCGTTCCGGCCGCCTCGGGAACCGCCGTGGTTCCAGCCAACATTTTTTCCCGCAGTGGAGGCCTTGGCGATGGCGGCGCGATCACCCTCACCGGCAATCACATCGCGCTCCGTTCCGGCAGTCACCTTGCCGCGACGGGCCCAACCGGCGGCCGGATCAGCCTGTCGGCGGCGAATGGCGCCCGAATCTCGCAAGGCGCGCTACTTGATTCCGGCGGCCAAACCGGAGGGGCCATTTCGGTAAATGGCGGTAGCGGTGACGTCCACGTCGCCGGGAACCTTCGCAGCGTGGGAAGCGATGGAAACGGCGGAGATATCCGAATTCAAACCTCCGCCAACCTGGAACTCGCCCCCACCGCTCGCCTCGATGCCAGTGGCACTCTGGCCGGCGGCCAGGTTTTCGTGGGTGGTGGCCGCAAAGGAAGCGATCCAAACCTCATCAATGCCCGAAACGTCACCGTAGCTCCGGGGGCGCTGATCACGGCGAACGGGGCTTCCGGAGATGGAGGAACCGTGATTCTTTGGGCGGATGGAGCGATGGATTTTCAGGGTTCGGTCGTGAACACCGGGTTCACCGCTGGTGGGTTTGCCGAGGTCTCCGGGCTGGAAAGCCTTAACTTCGCGGGGCATGTCGATACCGGTGGCGGGGAATTGCTCCTTGATCCCTACAATTACACCATTGGCGAAACGGAAGCGACGAACATCGAAAATGCCCTGGCACTCAACGATGTCACCATCGAAACCAGCGCGAACATAGCTAGTTACGGTTCATCGGGAAGTGACTTGGGCGATGGATCCATCATCGTGTTGGCCCCCATATCCTACATTTCCCAACGCATCTTGGGGTTTAATGCAGCAAAGGACATCACTTTTTCCGCCAACATAGAAAGTCGCGGGGGACTTAACATTGAGGCAGGTGGAAAGGTCTCGGTCGAAACAAACGTTTCTCTCTCAACTGCGAGAGAGGGAGCCCCAGCCGATTTCGACGTCGCTCCTATCACCATACAGGCTAATGAAGTAGAGGTTGCGGAAGGGGGAATCATCGACCTTACCGCTGGCGGGGCTTTCGATGGCGACGCTTTCGGTGATGGTAGAACGGGCAATGCCGGCGACTTGCTGATCGAAACATCCAAGCTTACTTTGAACGGTAGCATCTTCACTCGCACCAATACTCTGGGTGGCGCTGGCAACGTTACGGTAAACTTGCTTGAGGGAACGACGGGAATAACGCCTTCGGCCACGATTTCAAGCACAGGCCTCATTGATACCAAAACGCGGGCTTTCTCCACGGGTGACGCCGGTGATATCAGTATTCTTGGCGGCCGCGGGAATGTCACTCTACGAGGAAACGTCGAGTTGAACTCCTTAAGCAGCGGAGCGGGTGGCGATCTAGTCGTCAACGTCGATTCGTTCCACCTGGATGGAAGCAGAGTCAGAACCAGTTCGACCAGCCTTTCCCAAGATGGTGCTCCCGCTGGCAATGTGGACATCACCGCGAAAACTGTCACTATCGACAATGGCGGCGGAATTTCCACCCAGGTCACAAGCGGCGCCGCGGGCGACATCCTTCTCCAAACTAACAACCTTACGATCGACAACGGTGAGATACTCTCTACTACCCTGAATTATGTCAGCCAAGCAGAGGCCGGTGATATATCGATATCCGGAATTACAGGCTTAGGATCTCAAGCTAACCTGGTCACGTTAAAGAACGGTGGAAAGATTAGTGCGACGACCGATACGGATGGAGACGGTGGGTTGATTTCAATCGAAACTCTCACCCTAGATCTTCAGGAAAGTTCCGAAGTAAGCAGCAAGACGCAAGGATTTCAGGGAAATGCCGGAATGATTGAGATTACTGCAGACACTTCGACCATTCACGGAACCATCTCCACAAGTGCCATCGACAATCCCGAAGACCCTAACATCCAAATTATTTCCGAGGGAGGAAATGCAGGAGAAATCCATTTTCGAGATGGAGTTAGCCTGACAGTTGGACCGACCGGAAGGATCGAAAGCAAGACAGACACCAATGGAAACGCGGCCCCGATCACCATCACAGCAGAGGCCGTAACGGTGGAAGCTGGCGGCGTGATTTCTACGGAATCTACGGGCATCAACACTCTGTCCGCAGGCAATGCCTCAAATGTGAACATCACGGCGGACACCGAGCTAATCGTCAACGGACAGATCAGTTCCACAACCGCAGCCGAGGGAAACGCTGGAACGATTACCCTCACAATCGGTGAATTGGAGGTCGATACATTTGAAGAGGCAACTGGTAACGGTCAAATCGTCTCTGAGTCGACTGGCAATAGAAGAAGCACGAACGCCGGCGACGCTGGCTCCATCTCCATCACGGCAGACTCGGCAATGATCCTGGGAAAAGTCAGCACGGAAACGGCAACAGTGGGCCTCGCGGGAAACATCGACATCACCACCAATGCTCCAACTGATGGCCCAGGAGATCCGGTCGATTTCAGCCGAGCCACCCTTTTGGTGGGAAACGGAGGACAAATCCTTTCTCAGTCAACCAACGTGTCGATGGCGGGCAAAGCCGGAAATATCGTCATCCAGTCAGGAATGGCCCAAATCGATGGAACCGTGAGCACAACTACCGATACCGAGGGAAATGCCGGCAATATCGATCTTCACACGGATTTTCTTTATGTGTCGGACAGCGGAAGCGTAATCTCGACCTCCACAGGAACAGGTGTTATCGACGGAAGCACCGCAGGGAACGCCGGCCAGATTCGTATCGCCGAGTCCATTTATGGCATCGAAATTCTCGATACCATAGGGACCTGGACCGCCGCCAACCAGGTCACCATCGAAGGCGAAGTCAGTACCCGCACTAATGCGCAGGGCAACGCCGGGACGATCGGTATTAATGCCTTCAATCTCGACATCGAAGGGACGGTGAATGCAAATACCTTTGGAAGCGGCGTTGCAGGTAGCGTGATTATTTCAACGGATACAATGAACGTCGGCGATTCCACTACCGGCGGCACAGGTAGGGTCGAGTCTTATACCAGCGGCGCAGGTCCAGGCGGAGACGTCATCGTATTCGGACGAATCCTCAATCTGACCAATTCCAGCACTTGGTTTGCCGCCGACGCGTATGGTGAAAATACCGGCCATGCCGGAGAAATCAACATCACCGCCACGGAGAACCTTCATCTCTCCAATGGTGCCCAGATCTTCTCCACATCCATAGGAAGTGGTGCCGCCGGCGAGGTCTACATTCAGGCTAACAATTTTACGCTTACCGGTCAGAATTCTCTGGTATCAACGGCTACCACGGGTTCAGGAAAAGCAGGAGACATCGTGGTTTCTACCAACAACCTGACCTTGAACAGCGGTACTTTCATCGAATCCAACACCTTCAACGAAGGCCGTCTCGCAGGGATTCCTTCAGGTGAGGGCACGGGCGATGCGGGGACGATCAAGATCACAGGATTCAATCCCCTGGATCCACGCGAAACTGATCCGGGAGGTTTTGCAACTGCAAGCGTCACGCTGAATGCTGATTCCGAAATCAGCACAGGTACGAAAGGGAAAGGCAACGCCGGCTCGATTACAATCCAAACTCTTGCCCTTGACCTCCAAGGTGAGATCCTGTCGACCTCAGAGGGAAACAGCAGCGGAATCGACCGCTCTGCTGGCGAGACTGCCGGTCAGGCCGGCACGATTCGGATTGGCCAAAGTCTCGTGGACGGCGCCATTTCAGACACCATTGGAAGTTGGATCCCCGCAACCACTGTATCGATCGATGGCGGCCTCATCAGCACAGCTACTAATGCCGAAGGCGAGGCCGGAAACATTGGAATCAGTGCCAACATGTTGGACCTCTCCGATTCAACTTCGGAAATCAGTTCATCTTCCACCGGATCGGTTGCCAACCTGACTTCCTACGGAGATGCCGGCCTTGTCTTCATCAACGCGGGAACCGCGAACGTGGAAGGCTCCGTCAACACGAAAACTCAGGCATCCGGCAGCGCTGGTGACATCACCTTCAACGCGGCAAATCTCACCATCTCTCAGACCGGAAAAGTTGAGTCCAACACCACCACGACCAGCAGCGGCACGGCAGGGAATATCACCGTGAACGCCGGAATTGGATCCGTAAACGGCGCCATCGACTCTCGATCTGACGGCACGGGTGATGCCGGAATCGTCAACTTCAGCGGCGGGCGACTCACCATTGCCGGCGACGGATTTGTGACTTCCCAAACCTCAGGCTCGGGAGACGCGGGCGCAGTCAACGTCATTGGAAACCAGATTATCCTGTGCGACAACGCCTACGCGACGTCGCAGACTTCTGGAAGCGGCCAAGCCGGAATCGTGACGATTCAAACGGATGATCTCACCCTCAAGGATGGAGCCTTCCTCACCACGCTCACGTCCGGTTCGGGCAATGCCGGAACGATTGCCCTCGACATCGACAATCTTACCTTGGAAGGGACCAGCTCCATCACTTCAACCACCAGTGGCTCAGGTGACGCGGGTAGTCTTCGCCTGAACTTGAATACGTTGACGCTTCGTGATGGCGGCAGTGTCAGTGCCACCAGTTCCGGGAGCGGCAAGGGCGGTAACGTCGAAATCTCCGCCAACGAGATTGTGGTCGATGGGGGCGTGATTGAAGCTCAGGCCACCTCAAGCGGTGCGGCGGGAAGTATTGACCTGGACACTGCAATCGTCTCCGTCAGCAACGGTGGCCGCATCAGTGCGACAACTTCCGGTTCTGGCCAGGGAGGAAGCGTCACCGTCAAGAGCCGGAACATCGATGTTGGTAGCGGCGGTCAGATCACCGCAGAGACGACCGGCTCCGGAAACGCGGGAACGCTCGGCGTGAGCGCCGACAGCTTGACGGTGCACGGTCAGGGAAACATCAGCGCGACCACCACCGGTTCAGGAAAAGGCGGTAGTGTTAGCATCAAGAGCCAATCCGTTGAGGTCAGCGATCGCGGACAAATCACGGCGGAAACGACCGGCTCAGGAAATGCTGGAACCCTCACCGTCACCGCTACCAATCTCGAGGTGCACAGCTCCGGAGAAATCAGCGCCACCACTTCCGGGAGCGGACGCGGCGGAGGCGTTTCCGTGAATAGCAATTCGATTGCGGTGAACACCAATGGCCGAATCGCGGCGGAATCCACCGGGCGCGGCAATGCCGGAACCCTGCAGGTCAATGCTAACACCCTGCAGGTTCTCAACGGCGGAGAGATCAGCGCAACGACAACATCCAGCGGTCAAGGAGGATCGGTGATCGTCAAGACAACGGGCAATACCAGCCTCGCCAACGGCGGAAGAATCGAGGCCGAGACGCGCGGCTCTGGCAATGCCGGGAGCGTCGATTTAATTGCCCAGAACCTCTTCCTCAACAGTGGATCCAAAGTCAGCGCAACAACCTTTGGTTCCGGCAACAGCGGGAACGTTACGGCAACGGGGCGCAATCGCGTTCAAATCAACGGAGGCGCCGGAATCGAAGCGGTTTCCCAGGGAACCGGGAACGCCGGGAGCATCGCGCTCAATGCCCATCGCATCACCATGAGCGGCGGTGGAAACGTCAGTGCGACGACGCTGCAAAGTGGTCAGGGCGGCAGCGTCCAGGTTGGGGCGAATCTCATTTCAATGACCGGAAGCGGCAGTGGTATTTTTGCGCAAACCACAGGCTCCGGGCGCGCGGGAAATATTGACGTGCGATCCACCACCGATCTGAACCTGCATAGCGGAGCTTCCATCAGCGGCACGACCTCCAGTTCCGGTCGCGCGGGAGACATCAAAGCCACCGCTTACGACGTCAACATCAACGGCAATGGCTCCGGCATTTTCGCGGAATCCACCGGGTCCGGCAACGCCGGTTCGATCGATCTCAACGCCACCGGCGCCAACACGCTTCGTCTCTCCAACAACGGCACGATCAGCTCCCGCAGCTCGGGCAAGGGCAACGCCGGCAGCATCGACATCGATTCCGCCGGGCTCATCATCCTCAACAGCGGCAGCTCGATCAACGTGGAGTCGCTGCTTACCAACGCGGGTAGCATCTTTCTCGACGGCGGCAGCGACCTCATCCTCGACAGCAGCTCCATCACGGCACGGGCCGGTCAAAACGCGGGAAATATCGAAATTCGCGTGCCCGACACCATCCGGCTCGACAACAGCGCGATCATCGCCGAGGCCGGCAGCGATGGCGGCAACATCATCATCGACGACGCCCGCTTCCTCCTTCTTAACAACAGCACCCTCAGCGCCAACGCGATTCTCGGCACTGGCGGCTTCATCCAGATTGGCACCGATGTTCTCTTTCAGAACAACAGCGACATCACCGCCTCCTCCGAATTCGGCGCCGACGGCGAAGTGCGAATCGATGCGCTCAGCGACCTCAGCGCGGCACAAGCCGCCCTCGACGCGGCCTTGCTGGATGCCAGCAACGACCTGCAGGAGCGCTGTGCCGTCAAACTCCCGGGTCAGCGCAACAGCTTCATCCTCGTCGGTCGCGGCGGGCTTCCCGTCATGCCCGGACGCTTTCTGCCGGGGCATCAACTTTTGAAGCTGCCCAGCAAAGCACCCAATCCGTGATCAACGCTTCCGCATAAAGTTTCCGATGCATGTAGCAATCCGACCCAAGGGAGACAATGAATCGCAACTACCATCGGCCGTGTTCCAACCTATGAACCTGAAACTTTACCCTCTGACCATCATCCTCGTAGTTCTCTTTTTGGGTGGAGACCTCACCTTCGCTCAAACCATCAAGTTTGATGGCTCCCTGGGAGACGTTGGATCCAATGGAAAAAACGGCGCTACATTGGCCGGTCCAAACTACCAAATAGAACAAGCGGACGGTCAGCTGGTAGGCACCAATTTGTTTCAAAGCTTCGAGTCATTCGGGCTCGCAACCGGCGAGGCCGCCGACTTCAATGGATCCAACGGGATTCTCAACATTCTCGCCCGGGTTACCGGTGGAACTCGATCCGACATCGACGGGACGCTTCGATCAAACATCCCCAACGCGAATCTCTTCGTTGTGAATCCTGCGGGCATCTTCTTTGGTCCAAATGCCAGTCTCGACGTTACCGGTGCATTCACCGCGACCACGGCGAACCAGATCAACCTTTCCGATTCCGAGACGTTTGAAGCTGTTGTTGGCGATCTAACGCTGAGCAGTGCCCCGGTTGCCTCTTTCGGATTTACCCAAGCAACGCCGTCCTCCATTCAGGTAAACGGCACTTCTCTGGAATTAGGGAGCAATCAAACATTGTCGCTTATCGGAGGTGCCGTGGAGCTAACATCAACTTCATTCATCTCGACGAAAGGAGGCGCTATCAACATCATCGCTGGTGGGTCTCCGGGAACCGCGATCGTAGACGTCACCAACCCGCTTTCACCAGTTGATTCCTCCGGATTCGCAGCAATGGGCCCTATCACGATCGACTCCTCGACCATCGACTCGAACGATTCGCCTCTGACAGCAACCTCCGGCCGCATCGTCATTCAAGGAGGCGAATTGACCATGCCTCACGGGAGGATCTTTTCAGAGACGGTTTCCGGCGACGGCGGCGGCATCGAAATTGCCGTTGGCGGGACGATGAATCTGACCAGCGGAGCCCAGATTATCGGCGGAACGAGAGGCTCAGGCACAGGGGGGGCGATCACAATCGACGCCGGCGATTTGATCGTCAAAGGCGAGGGCGTTGCATCCAGCGAGATCGTCAACCGAACCCAGGGAACCGGATCTGGAGGAGCGGTGACCATTCGAGCGGAGAGTGTAAGCCTTTCGGGGACTCCTGGATTCAGCTCGGGACGAATCGTCGCAGATACTACGTTTGGAGGAGGAAACGCGGGCTCAATCACCATTGAAGCCACCACACTCAACGCATTCAACAGCGGCTTTGTTTTGTCTGATTCCAAGGGAACCGGGAATGCGGGAAACATTGTGCTCAATGTTGCAAACGTGAACCTTTCCAATGGTGGAGTTGTGAGTACCACCGCATTCAATGAAGGGGACGCCGGCTCGATCACGCTCAACAGCAAGAACGTCTCGCTGGTCAATGGCGGCGTCATCTTTAGTGAGTCGATTCCAAGCGCGACCACCAATCCGGGTGGTGATGCTGGCAATATATCCATTCATGCGACGGGCAGTATGGAAGTGAAAGGCTTACGGTCCCTGATCGGAACAGGAACTTCGGTAGCCAACGGAGGCCTGGGAGGAAGCCTCTCCATCCAAGCCGGAAGCCTCCTTGTAACCGACGGTGCAAAAATATCCGCGGAAACCACGAACCCCAGCGACGCCGGCACTGTTAGCGTTAAGGTCGACTCGCTTTCGGTAACCAATTCGGCGGAAATCACCACCGCAACCGGTGGAGCCGGAAGCGCAGGTAGTGTCACCATCGAATCCAAAACGTTGAATCTCGACTCGACCGGCCGAATCACGTCGAACACCCAGGTCGTCAATACCGCTGGCACAACGTTAAATGGGGCAGGAAACGCGGGAACGGTAACCGTTGGCGCTGACAACGCGACCGTTTCCGGCCTCATCACCTCGAGCACGAGTGGTGCCGGAGCCGCTGGTGACGTCAACTTCTCCGCCAAACGCTTGAACCTTGCCGGCGGGCGGATCAGTTCCGAAGCGTTGGCCGGATCAACCGGGAATGCCGGTAAGGTAAACCTGGATGTTGGTGTCATTGACCTTTCGGGAGGTGGCACCATCACGTCCCAGACTTCCGGTGCAGGCGATGCCGGTTCTCTAGAGTTTGACGTCGGAACCCTGACCCTTGAGAAGGGCGGCGTTACGACCGAGACTTTTGGCAGTGGCAATGCAGGAAGCATCACGATTCGGGGAGATACCCTGAACCTGACCGGAACGGCCAAACTCACTTCCAGCACATCAGCCAGCGGAAGAGCCGGTAGCATCCTCATCGACCTTATCAACTTGTCCGTTCTTGAAGACGCGTTGATCACCACGGAAACCAGTGGAAGTGGTGATGCAGGCAGCATCGTCATGAACCTGACGCAACTTGATGTGCTCAACGGAGGACGAATTTCTTCCCAATCCAGTAGTTCCGGTGAAGCCGGACTCATCTCCCTCAACGCGGTGAAGGCGAATCTCGCGGATGGAACCATCACCACCCAAACCAGCGGAAAGGGAAATGCGGGAAGCGTCACGGTGCAGGCTAGAAACCTTGCCGTCGCCCATGGCGGAACCATTTCATCGGGAACCAGTTCGAGCGGGCGTGGGGGCCAGATCGACGTCTCGGCGCTACACCTCAACGTCAAAGGCGGCACCATCACCACGGAAACAAGCGGGACGGGAGATGCTGGAGAAGTTTCCGTCTCGGCAAGCAAGAGCATCGTCGTACGTCAGGATGGAACGATCGACTCGCTCAGCGAATCCACTGGTGACGCCGGAAGTGTCGTGGTCGGCGCGGAATTCTTGCGGGTTTCCACTCGCGGCAAGATCAGCACCGAGGCTCGAGGTTTGGGCAACGCCGGCAGCATTGAGGTTACCGCAGATGAACTAACCGTGGAGTTAGCCGGCGGCATCACGGCGACAACCTTGCAAAGTGGTCGCGGAGGCAGCATTTCCGTCGATGCCGTTGATATCGAAGTTAAAACTGATGGAAAGATTGAAGCACGCACCACGGGCTTGGGACGAGCCGGAGACATCTCGATTGATGCAACCAATCTGGCGATCAAATATGGCGGTGAAGTTACCGCTGCCAGTTCGGGAACCGGAAGGGGTGGAGACATTGGGATCACAGCAAAAGACGTCCTCATCAAGGACAGCGACTCAGGCATCTTTGCCGAATCCAGCGCCGATGGTGATGGCGGCGAGATCCGGCTCCACGTAACCGGCGAAAACACGCTGAGAATGCAAAACGGTGCACAGATCAGCTCTCGAGCTACCGGCCTTGGCGAAGCAGGGAAGATCGATATCGATTCCGCAGGACTCATCACACTCACGGGCGACAGCATCATTTCTGTTGAATCTTTGCGAACCAACGCGGGCGACATTGTCATCGATTCGGGGAGCAGTGTCCTCCTCACCGATAGCTCGATCACCGCGCGCGCAGAAATCGATGGAGGGAACATCGCGGTTAGTGCTCCGGATTTCATTTGGTTAACCAAAAGCGACATCATTGCTGAAGCGGGCAACGATGGAGGCAACGTCTTCATTCGCGACGCGAGGTTCGTTCTTCTTGATGATAGTCGCATTTCCGGAAATGCCGTTTTTGGGGATGGCGGGTTCATTCAAGTCAACTCTGAGGTGCTGTTTCAAAACAACAGCGAGATCACCGCTTCGTCTGAATTCGGCGCCGATGGCGAAGTTCGAATCGATGCCCTCAGCGACCTCAGCGCAGCTCAAGCAACCCTCGACGCCGCCTTGCTGGATTCCAGCAACAACCTTCAGGAGCGCTGCACCATCAAACTTCCCGGCCAGCGCAACAGCTTCATCCTCGTCGGTCGCGGTGGACTTCCCGTCATGCCCGGACGCTTTTTACCGGGACTCCAGCTTTTGATGCTTAAGCAATCGGAGTGAACTCATCTCGTCCGGAAGCGTTTCCAAATTCAACTTTTCATTCCCACCGAATCCTGTCATTACAAAGATTGGTTTTCCCGGTTTCATGATTCTTGAAAAGTTCATTCCCAATAATTGGCACGGTTCAATCCTCCTCGCCGGGGCGCTCTTCGGCCTGGTGACCGCGTCAGTTACGGCCCAGAATCAGAACATCAAGTTTGATGGTTCCCTCGGCACCGCTGGATCCAACGGGAAAAATGCAGCCCTCCTGAATGGCCCGAACTACGCCATCCAAATCGAGGACGGCCAATTGGAGAGCTCCAACCTGTTTCATAGCTTCGAAGCGTTTGCCCTAACCATGGGGGAAACCGCAACCTTTGAGTCAACCGGAATCACCAACATCCTCACACGAGTCACCGGTGGAGCCGCCTCTTCGATTGATGGCGGAATCACCGCCAATGCGAACCTCTTTTTTATGAACCCCAACGGGGTGATGTTCGGGCCGAATTCCAGCCTGAATGTCTCTGGAGCGTTCACGGTAACCACAGCAGATCGAATCAATCTCGATCCCGCCGCTGGAGGTGGCGTTTTCGCCGTTTCCAAAGCCGGGGATGCGACCTTGAGTTCTGCACCTATCGCATCGTTTGGATTCCTGACCGCGCCGTCTGGCGTACGCGGAGCCGTGAGCCTGGAAGGAGCAAACCTGTCCTCGTCTTCCTTCCACGTGATCAGCGGGGACGTTACGTTACAGGATGACGCCCAAATCTCGAGCGTCGATGGACCGGCAAGCATCATTTCTGTCGGCCCGGGAGCCGGTACGGTTGACCTGTCTCAAATCGGTTCCGCGACGGGCCCGACTTTTGAAGGCGTCGATGCCTTGGCCGCAAAATTTGGCTCGCTCGGAAACATCACGGTAACATCGGATTCTTCGATCGAATCGACAAACGTTTTCGCCCCGGGTGCGCCCCAAAAAATCGTCATCCGCAGTGGTCAGCTCCAAGTTCTGAACGGAGGCAGCTTGTTCGCGTTGGGAGTGGACAGCATCCCGGAAGAAGGCAGCATCGATGTCGGAACCCAGAGCCTTGTCAATGTCGACAGCATGGGCGGAGGGTTCACCAATCTCGCTGCAAATGGGGATTTAAAAATCAAGACGAGCAGCCTCCGTGTTGCCAATGGGGGCTCCGTCGCCACCAACGCCTTTCGAATTTCTCTGGCCGGAATCACAACTCTCACCGAAGGCGGAAACATCTCCATTCAAGCTGATGATATCGACGTTTCAGGTGGATTTGTTGAGGCTGTGACGCGTTTCAGCACCGATGCCGGGAGTATTTCCATTCAGTCGGACAACTTGACGGTCCAGAACGATGGAATCATCCGGACGAGTACTTCCGATGAAGGGAACGCAGGTTCCATCGCCATTAACGCAGGCAATGTTCATTTGGCGGCCAACGGACACATTCGATCCGACAGCGATGACAGCGGCTCAGGAGGATTGATCTCCATCGCTGCTTCAAACCTCGCCCTCCGGGAAAGCGCCATCGCAGCCAATTCGACCGGCAGCGGAGACGGTGGAACCATTCAAATCAAGGCCGGAGCCATCGACCTGAAAGACAGCACCATTAACTCCAACGCCGCCAATCTTGGACTTGGCGGCACGGTCACGGTTGAGGCAAAGGATCTCCAGATGACGGACAGCTTCATCGCTGCGTTCACGTTTGGTCAGAAGGATGCCGGCAACGTCGCGGTCAAAGCTGACAATCTGCAGATCTCCGGCGGGGAAATCACAACATCGACCATCAACAGTGGTGATGCCGGAAGCATCGTGATTGAGGCGGAAAACCTGAATGTCACCAATTCCGGCCTTATCCTTTCCAGCACGGGGGGCGCTGGAGATGCCGGCTCAATTCGTATCGACGCCGGCAGCATGATCGTCTCCGGCTCAGGATCCGTCAGTTCCGCAACCTACGCCGGAGGCAATGCTGGTAGCGTCACCGTCACCGCGGATTCTCTGGATCTCAGGGATCAGGGGGCAATTTCCACTTCGACCGGAGGAACGGGCAATGCTGGCCGTATTGTGGTCGATGCCGATGTTCTTCGGGTTCGAAAGGGAGGGTTCATCGCCTCTGACACGCAATTTTTTGACCCGGTAATCGGCACACAGGTGGGTACGGGCTCTGCAGGAAGCGTGCAAATCCAAGCTGATTCCGCAATCATTCAAGGACAGGTCAGCACGAGCACATCAGGCCCGGGAAACGCGGGATTGGTTGATTTTGAAGCGGTCAATCTGACGGTAGACGCGGGCATCATCGCTTCGATAACAGCCGGGACCGGAAACGGTGGCACCATTTCCATCACGACGGATTCCCTCAACGCGATCAACGGTGGCGTCGTCAACGCAGACACCTTTTTCAGCGGGCAGGGTGGCGACATCAACGTCGTTGCCAACCAGATCAAGGTGGACGGTGCCAACAAAGCGCTCGGCATCACCAGCGGAATTGAAGCTTCTGCCTTTGGACGCGGAGACGCAGGCACCATCACTGTCGATACCGGCGTTTTAGAGGTAACCAACGGCGCCTTTCTCCGGGTGGAAACGTTGGGCGAGGGACGCGCCGGCGACATCAACATCGACGCGACTCGAATCCGGGTAGATGGCGTGAATCTCGACCTCGGAGTAGCCACCAACGGCCCTGCCAACGACGCCCCCAGCGTCATTTCCGTGCAGACCTTCGGCAAGGGCGAAGGGGGAAGCATCCGTATCAAAACGCGCGATCTGGAGGTCACCAACGGCTCCGTCATTACCGCCACCACTTTTACCGAGGCGGATGGTGGCGATATTACGATCAACGCCAAATCGGTGAAGGTGGAAGGAGTGGACAAGGTGTTTCAAGACGTCAGTGCCATTGGGGCCGGGTCCATCACCACAGGTGCTGCAGGTCAAATTCTCATTGCGACCGATACCCTGGAGGTTCTCAAGGGCGGCGTGGTTCGGGCATCCTCGGTGGACGGCCCGGCGGGAAGCATCAACGTCCGGGCTGACGAAATCCTGGTGGATGGAACGGATCCCAACTTTGGTTTCTCCAGCGAAATTGATGCCGATTCGTTTGGCTTGGGCGATGGGGGAAGCATCCTTTTGGAAGCGGACACCCTGACCATTACCAATGGGGGCAATGTCGGAACCAACGCCGAATCCAGTGGCAACGGAGGCGACGTCCGCGTCACGGCACGGGACATTTTCATTGATGGCGCCGGGCAGGGAACTTTCGGCATCACGGCAGAAAGCTCAGGCGCGGGTGACGCCGGTTCCATCAACCTCAACGTTACCGGAAAAAACACCCTCCGGATGCAGAACGGAGCCATTGTCAGCACCAAGGCATCCGGTCAAGGCAACGCCGGCAGCATCGACATCGACTCCGCCGGCCTCATCATCCTCAACAGCGGCAGCTCCATCAACGTGGAGTCGCTGCTTACTAACGCGGGTAGCATCACCCTCGACGGCGGCAGCGACCTCATCCTCGACAGCAGCTCGATTACCGCACGCGCCGGTCAAAACGCCGGCAATATCGAAATTCGCGTGCCCGACACGATCCGGCTCGACAACAGCGCGATCATCGCCGAGGCCGGCAGCGATGGCGGCAACA
>CAXBMO010000018.1:0-120251 GCA_963977015.1 uncultured bacterium
ACCAAATCCTAGCAGAACTATCGTTTTGAGGTGTCCAGCTTTCTGGATCAGGTCAAGACCGTCAGAATTCCCTAGCCAGTGAAAATTCGCGCAATGCTAGGGCTCCGTGGGTGTGGCTGTTCGTGTTCACCTTTCATTTGTAGGGCTTCATTCGACCCCCTCCCCTTTCTGCACCAGCCCAGTCTTTTGAAATGGGTCCCCAAGGTCTGCCCCTCCTTTTTGTTGCCCAAACTACCCTCTCAAGTGCCAGGAACTCCGATCCTTCGCGTGTAGGTGACGCGAATAACGGAAACAAACATCAATGAGCTGTTACTACTTCTGTAACTAATTCAAGCTAACAGTGCACCAAAAAAGCTGTAACTTGCTTTAGATCAGCGAATACGGAGGGGGTGGGATTCGAACCCACGATACGTTGCCGTATGCCGGTTTTCAAGACCGGTGCATTCAACCGCTCTGCCACCCCTCCTTAAATTCGAGGTGCGCGGAGGCAGGATTTTAGCGCGAACGGGGGAAGACGCAAGCCTTTCGCTGGCGTTTTCTCCAGTTCAGGCAGCCGGTCGTTGGAAAACGAGATCGCAGGCGCCTTCCGCGATCTGTTGAAAGCCGAGCCTCTCGTAAAGCTGCCTGGCCGGGTTGTTGCGAAGCACGCGAAGCCGAACCGGAAGATCGAGCGCGGTGGCGCGTTGCACGGTGAGTTTGACGAGTTCCGTGCCGAGGCCGGCGTTGCGGAATCCTTCCCGGATCTGGACTTCGGCGAGGTAGACGAATTCTTCCGATACCTTGGTTCGGAGGAGTCCGATGATGGCATCCTGGAAGGCCAGCACTTCGATCTCAGCCGGGTTGAAGTCATCCCGAAAGCGATGGGTGTCCCAGGGGTAGAAAGCTTCGGCGTACGGTCTCATGCAGGACTCGTAGAGGTCTGACAACGTGTCCACATCGGCGGTGGTTGCCTGCCGCAATTCCAATCCTCTTCGCGTGAGGCGATGACGCCGTTTGGGCCATCTGAACTTCATGAAGCCACGCGTTTGCGGCGATTCCTGGGTTTCGCCTGGTCCGCGCGCAAGGCGGCTTGCCATCCCAGTTCTGCCCATTGGTTCATCACGCGCGGAGTCTGGAACGCTTCATCCGGGCAGGAGAAATAGGAAAGTTGAGCTTCGCGATCCTTCCTCAGGTAGGTGAAGGGCTCCTGGTCACGCTTCTCAAATTCAGCCTGATTCTCCGGATCAACCTTGAGGTAGAGCCGACTGTCGGCAATGAGGGCAAACATGAGCCCTTCGCGAAAGATTCCATAGCCGCCAAACATTCGTTTCGCGGACACCTCGCCAAACTCGTTCATCAGTTCAATGACGTGCTCGGCAAACTCCTTTTCCGAGTTCATAGCTCCAGCGGCACTTCGTGGTAGTCCAGGGCCCACTCGCGCATAAAGCGAACGCGATTCGGCACAATCCGGTAAATGATCAGTTCCGGGTTGTCGATGCTGCCCAGGTAGTTGCGAAGCAAGGGATTGGAATCCCAGATTTCCTGCTTGAGGGCGCCATCCTCCAGGACTTCCGCGACGCCGGTGATTCGCACCTGGTCGTGTTTGTCGTCGAGATAGCAGAGCTCAACTTTGGGATTCGCCTCAATTTCCCCGGTCTTGTGATAGGACTTGAGATTGGCGACGTAAATGGTGAAGCCGTCCACGCGAACGGGCGAGACGGGTCTCAAGCGGGGTTGATCCCCGTCACACGACGCAAGTTGAGGGAACTTGGCTTTCTGAATGACGCCGGCCGCCAACTCCGGGAGCTGGCTTGGATCGATGGGCTCTGGTTCCGGCTTTGCCATGACATCGAACGTGGATCAATCTTCGCGCGGTGGCAACTTGACGACGGCAAACCAGAAGTCTTCGAGCGATTGCACGACTTTCGTAAATTGGTCCAGATCGACCGGCTTCGTAATGTAACAGGCCGCGTGTAGCTCGTAAGCCTTGAGGATGTCCTCATCAGCCGTCGATGTCGTCAGGACGACGACCGGGATGCTGGAAAAGGCCTCGTCCTCCTTGATCTGCTCCAACAATTCAGCGCCGTGCATTCCGGGCAAATTGAGGTCCAGGAGAATAATATCGGGACGCGGCGACTCCGCGAATTTTCCCTCACGTTTAAGAAACGCCAACGCCTCCTCTCCGTTTGTCGCGACATGAAGGCTGTTCGCAATTTTAGCATCCTCCAGGGCGGCCTTTGTTAACCCGACATCGCCCGGGTTGTCTTCTACCATTAAAATTTCAATCATATTTCGCATCAGCAAACCGTTACGCACCATCGCCAATCAATTTCAGCGGGGCAGCTACTCAAAAAGAACCACGCAGAGGCTGGGCAACTACCCTTCTTGTAAAACACATCACTTTCTTGGTGTCACTCTTTTTATTGTTCAGAAAAACACTCCAAAACGAGGCGTTTCATCCACGGTTTTCCGGATCGGAGAAGTCGTTGTTCGAAAGGGTTTCGGATCGATAATTGCGGTTCCGTTCGTCTTCCGAAGTCGCTCAAAGCGAAAGAATCGAGGTCAATAAAGACACTTGATAAATATGGAATTTGGAATTATTCGTTAATTTTATCTTCTATATGCAAAATATAGCCAGAATCATCATCCAAAACTGCCTCGAGCTTCCCGAAGCTGAAGCAGAAACGATTTTGGCGAGCCCTGACACCCTGGAGTCCGTTCTCGGCTCCAAAACCCCTTCTCAACTGGCCAATCTGGTTACCTCGTTCGACCAGTTCATCGAATTTCAAAGCCGTGAAGCCCAGTTGCACATTGATGCGCTGGAGGTCAGTCGCAGGGAAGCGGAAACGCTACAATCCACGGCTGAAGATGCCTCGCGCTTGAAAGACCAATTCATGGCAAACATCAGCCATGAAATTCGGACGCCGATGAACGGCATTCTCGGGATGATGGATCTGTTGCGAGATACCGAGCTTTCCGACCAACAAACGGACTATGTTGATACGATTCGTCGTTCGGGCTCGTCCATGATGGATGTTCTCGACAACATTTTGGACTTTTCGAGGCTGGCAGCGGGCAATATGGCGCTGGAAATGAAGCCGGAGAAAGTCGAGAGCCTGGTGCAAAGCTCGGTCGACACCTTCTCTGCGGCAGCCTTTGATAAGGGGCTCGAGTTGAGCTACCACATCGATCCGGACGTTCCGCGCTATGTGGAGACCGATGCCGCGCGTGTCACCCAGATCCTCAACAATCTCATCGGGAACGCGATCAAGTTTACCAGTAAGGGAGGGGTTCGCGTTTGGGTAGGAACTGAGCCGAAGGATACCGGGCGCATTCAGTTCGCGGTGGAAGACGATGGCATCGGGATTCAGGAATCTCACCTGAAGACGTTGTTCGACCCATTTGTCCAAGTCGAGCATGAGACGATTCGCGAATTCGGAGGAACCGGATTGGGCCTGACGCTCTGCCAGAATTTGGTCGATATCATGGGAGGCGCGATCGCCGTCGAAAGCGAAATCGGCGTTGGATCCAATTTTTCGTTCACGATTACGGCGCGCCCCTGCCTGCCTGACGAAAAGCTTCCCATTTCGTTTCCGTTTCTCGCCAATTCCAAGGAAACGGACGGATCTCCCTTTGATGAGTTTGCACCTTCCCCGGTCTCGAAGCGGGTGCTGGTGGTCGAGGACAATCCGGTGAATCAGAAAGTGGCCGTCCTGACGATTCAGCGTTTGGGACATAACGTCGACCTGGCGGAAAACGGAGTTGAGGCGGTCGAGGCGGTGCAAAACAATCCCTACGATGTGGTGTTCATGGATCTGGAAATGCCGATCATGGGAGGGATTGAGGCGACCCTGGAAATTCGTCGCAACCCGAGCCCGATGAATCCTGACGTTCGGATCATGGCGATGACGGGACATGTTTTCGACGCCATGCGGAATCGCTGCGCCGAATCGGGCATGGACGGGTTTCTACCGAAGCCGTTCAAACTGGCTGACTTAAAGGGCGCCCTCGACGGTTAGCGAGAGCCGTTGAAGTGACCCATCCCCCCTTCATCGGCTACTGGTTCACCCAAAATGCGCTAAAGGCGGAGAAATCCCCGGCTTGCAATCCGGTCAAATCCGCGATGCAATAGGAGAATGAAGCCACTCATGTTGGGAGTTCTCACTCTCGTCATAGTTGGCATCGTTTTGATTCTTCAAGACCGGCTCCCGTTTGCCACGATGTCACGTCCCGTTATCACTGACCTTCTCCCGGTGGGAGGAGCCCCTCCCAATCAAGTGAAGGGCGGCTCGAGCCCGATTGAAAGTGACGACCCGAACCGGGCTTCAAAGGCAAAAAAACGGGTCACCCCTCTCCTCAAGAAAGACCTCGAAGCGAAAGGACTGACGTTTGGAAGTCCCATCTTTCTCAGAATCTTCAAAGAATCCCACGAACTGGAATTGTGGGTCCAGGGTTCGAACGGCAAGTTTCAACTGTTTCGGAACTATCGGATTGCGGCAATGTCAGGAAAGCTGGGGCCCAAGGAGAAACAGGGAGACTTTCAAGCCCCGGAAGGCTTTTACTTCGTGAACTCCGGACGCTTCAATCCCTACAGCAGCTATCATTTGTCCTTCAATATCGGCTATCCCAATACTTACGATCGCGCTCACAAGCGAACCGGGAGCCTGATCATGATCCACGGCAAGTCCGTGTCGATCGGCTGTTTTGCGATGACGGATTCGTCAATCGAGGAGATCTACACCTTGGGAGACGCGGCGCTGAACCACGGCCAACCGTTTTTCCGCGTCCACGCCTTCCCGTTTCGAATGACCAAGGAACGTCTCGCCGCGGAGGCGGACTCCGAGCACATCGACTTCTGGAACAATCTCTACGAAGGATTTTTGGCCTTCGAACATAGCCTTGTCCCGCCAAACGTGACGGTGCGCTCGAAGCGCTATGTTTTTGAGGAAGGTTAGCCTTTCACCTTGAATGCGGTCAGGAACTCCTGATCCCGAAGGTAGAGCCTGCCGTCCAAAACCACCGGATGGCTCCAGACTTTTCCTTTGGGACTGCGATTCGGGGATTGGGGCTCGAGCTTGAACTGGCCAAGTTCCACATAGCCCTCCGGAGTTGCCTTTGCCATCGTCACCATGCCATCCGCTTCATTGACGCAGATCAGCTTTCCGTCAACGAGGTGGACCGCTCCCTTTTGGGTGTAACGGCCTTTCTCATTCCAGACAATCTCGCCGGTTTCCCAGCTTTGGCAGACCAAGCCGCCGCCATCAGAAAACCCATAGAGATAGTCACCCAATTTGATCACGCCGCCATGGTGATTCTTCATCTCCTTGTTGTCCCACACATCGGTCGCGGTTGATCCCTCGATCTTCACTTTCTTGGATCCAGCGCCGTAGCCTGAGGTGATGTAAACTTCGTTGCCGCTCACGATCGGGGTCGGGATCACAGCCGTGCGTCCTCGTGGCCATTCGCTCTTCCAAATCAGCTCGCCGGACTCGGCATTCACCCCCACCAACAATTGCTGGTAGAGTTTGACGTATTGCTTCACGCCATTGATTTCAGAGACAACGACGGTCGCGTATTCCGACTTTCCAGCCCCGGAAAAGCTCGAAGTCCAGATGGTCTCACCGCTGGATTTGTCGAGCGCAACCAGGGGAGTCTTGTCACCACCAGGTGCAATCACCACCTTGTCGCCATCGATCACCGGTGACTCGGAATAGCCCCAGCCGCCTGCTTTTCCGGAAAACTCAGACTGCAGATTTTTCGACCAAACCTTGCTTCCATCGGCGGCATTGAGACAAGCCAACGTTCCCTTGGGACCAAAGGCGTAAATTTTTCCCGCATCGTAGGTCGGGGTGCTGCGAGGACCATGCCCCCAACCGGCACTGTATCCCTTCTGGTCGTCATTGCTGATTTCAGACGCCCAAACTTCTTCACCCGTGTTCGGATTCAACGCGATCGCGAAGACGGAATCGCCCCGAGTGCCCAGCGTAAAAAGCTTGTCTTCCCCAAAGGAGAAGCTGGAGTAACCCATGCCTGCATTGTCGTAGGTCCAGATTTTTTCCGGTCCACCTTCGGGCCATTCCGCCATCAGGCCTTTGTCGGGAGAAATACCGTCCTGATTGGGGCCGCGCCATTGCGCCCATTTTTCAGCCTGAGCTGAGATCGAAAATACGGTGAGTAAAGTCAGTCCGGAGAGGAGTTTCGTTTTCATAAAATTCACTTTTTGACGTTGTAACAGGAAATGTGTTCTTGATCGCGAAGATAAAGTTTGCCGCCAACGACAACCGGTGGCGTCCAGATTCTGCCCTGGGCGTTTCGGTTGGTGCTTTGGGGCTCCATTTTGAATTGGCTGATTTGATTAAAGCCCGCCGGAGTCGCCTCAGCCAAAGTCACCATTCCATCCCCCTCATTGAGGCAGTAGAGCATTCCGTCGGCGATCGCGATCGAACCAAAAGAGGATTGCAGTCCGCGTTCATTCCAGGCCAGTTCACCGGTTTCCCAGGATTGGCAAACCAGCCCCGCGGCTTCTGAAAACCCGTAGACGTGATCGCCGAATTTGATCACGCCGCCGTGCTTGTTCTTCATGTTCTTGTTGATCCAAAGTTGGTTGGCATCGCCTCCTTCGATCCTCAATTTCATGCAACCCACGCCATAGCCCGAGCAGACATACACCTCGTCGCCATCCACAATTGGCGTTGGAATCACTGCCGTTCTTCCGGCCCACTCGGATCGCCAAACTTCGCGACCCGATTCAGCATCAACTCCAACGACAAAGCTTTGAAACAGCTTCACGTAGTGCTTTCCGGAACTGGTCTCGGCAATCACCACGGTGGCGTATTCAGCCGGCCCCGCTCCAGAGATGTCAGCTTTCCAAATGGTCTTTCCCGAGTTGCGATCCAGCGCAATCATTGGGCTCGAGCCTCCCGGAGTCACGATGACCTTTTCGCCATCCACGACCGGAGATTCGGAGTAGCCCCAGCTTCCGTCGCTTCCGCCAAAATCCGACACCAGGTTTTTCGACCAGACCTTCGATCCATCGCCGGCTTCGAGGCAGGCCAAGGTGCCTTCCGGCCCCAGCGCGTAGATTTTACCGTCACTGAACGTCGGGGTGCTGCGAGGGCCGTTGCCCCAACCAACATTGTAGGAGTCCGTCTCATCGGCGCCAATATTGGTCGACCAGACTTCTTCCCCGGAGTCGACATCAACGGCGACCACCGCCATCCGGGAACCGCGCGTCCCCATCACGAAGAGTTTTCCCTCCGCGATCGACGGTCCTCCATATCCCATCCCGGCATCGGAAAACGTCCAGACTTTCTCGGGACCATCCGCCGGCCATTTCTTCAACAAATCGCTGTCAGGCGAAATTCCGTCTTGCCGCGCGCCTCTCCATTGAGGCCAATCGGCGGAACCCTGGCTGGCAGCCCTGGCCATTTGCTCCTTGATGAAGGCCTGGTCGTCAGGCGAAAGGGAAGCAACGGGCACGGAATAGACGCGGCCTTTCGCCTTAAGCTGGACGTTCGCACCTTCGACGCCGCCGTATTCGGCAACAATGGTATTTCCGGAACTGGCTTGCGTCCAAGTCCTGGCGAACGATGGACTTGCCGAGATAAGGACCAAAGCAAGGAGGCCTGTAACAATGAGGGATTTCATGAGTAGTCAGGGAAAAATCAGCAGTCAGCCCCTTTAACGTAGCCTCCGCTCCATTTCTTCCCAAAAAACGGCGAACTTTCGGACATTGCCTCCGTCATTTTTCAACAATTGTGTAATCCAACAAGACTGCGCGATGGTCCGAACCCGCAAAATCGAGCCTCCGCCCTTTGATCAACCGAAAGTGTTCCGAGACAAATTGGAAGTCCGTCGGCAAACCAACCAGCGGCAAGGAGAGCGGCTTCCACGTTGATTTGGCCGGCGAGTACGCACTGACAAGCCCCGATTCCTTGAGAAAGGTTCGGTAAGCAGCGCTCCACGGCGTCGCATTGAAATCTCCGACGACGAGCAGTGGTTTCCGCTGCAAACGCGCCGCTTGAGCGAGCGATTCGAGATGCCAATTGCGCACCTCCCACAAATCCCGTGCGACAGGAGGAGGCGGGTGGGTTCCAATCACTTCGATGTTCCTCCCATCCACTTCAATTGTAGCGGTAATGGACGGGACATCCCAGCCGCTGAAATCTGAAATGCCGTAGTCGACGATCGGGAAGCGGCTCATCAGCATCATCCCAAAATTGTTCTCACGCGCCTCGGTCACATCAAACTGATAGACATCCAGCAAGGGCTTCAATTGCTCCAACCATCCCGCGGTGACCTCCTGCAACACCACGATGTCGGCATTCGACTGGCGAATTTGGGAAACGACCGCGCTCTTGTTGTCGTTGCGAAACGCGATATTTTGTAGATAGACCCGGAACCTCGGGGAGTCGGCCTCCCCGTCCCCTCTCGGAGCGGTTTGGAACAACGGAGGCAAAATCAACAGGAGGGCGAGCAACACGCCTCCCGCGGCGATGCTCCCCAGTCTTTTCGCCTTCTTCCCAAAGAAGAACACTGCGCAGAATGCCAGAACGGCGGCCAGGAACGGACGCAGATGTGCAAAGAGATCCGCAACCCACCAGATTCGTTCCAGCAGTCCAAACCCGAGAAGCCCAAGTGTTCCCCACAGAACACGAAGGAACACCGGATCGGCTTTGAAGGTTGGAGAAATCACGATTCAGCCTAGCTTGATTCTCGAAATCTGAAATTTGAATTCGGCCGCGAAAGATTGGCGGCACGAAATTCGAGTTTGGAATTCTTCCCGACATGTCTAAGATCAGCCCATGTCATTTCTACAACAATTGGTCGAATCATACGGCGGAGAGGTAAGCGACACGCTTTCGAAAAAGCTCGATATCCCGGAATCGCAAGCTTCAGAGTTGCTGCCAAAGATCGCACCACTCATTCTTGGAGGACTGGCGGCAAAAGCCCAGAAAAATGGCCCGGAGAGCGTCGCCGAAGTCATTGCGCAGCACGGAAATGAAGCGGCTCTCGAAAACGTGGAGGAAAGCATGGTCAAAGGCGAAGAACAATCCGGCGACATTCTTCAGTCTCTGATGGGTGGCGGGATGTCAGGATTGCTCGGTGGCGGAGGACTCGGCGGATTGTTGGGAGGAGGCAGCGGGGGTGGAATCATCGGCCAGATCCTGGGTCAGCACCTGGGAATCGAAGGCGATAAGGCGATGAAAACCGTCTCCATGCTCGCCCCGATTCTTCTGGGAGCGCTCGCCAAAAAGAAAAGCGAAGCGGAAGGCGACGGAATGAACGCCATTCTCAGCATTCTGGACGAGGATGGCGATGGAAACGCGATCAACGATTTGGCTGCGAAATTTCTGGGTGGTGGCGGTTTGGGCGGTGCGCTCAGCGGAATGTTCGGCGGCAAAAAGTAAATCCAAATTCATGAAACGTGCGTTGAACCTAGCCTTGTTGGCCGGCTTTTTGAGCCTTGGCCTGAGTCAGCTTTCGGCGGATGAGCCCCTGCGGTTTGTGCTCAAAGCCCGGGCGAGTGAGATTGACCCTCTCGCCAAGCCACATCCCGAAATTGGCTTCATCTTCGAAAAAGACGGAAAGCCCCAGGACGTCCAAGTCGCCAGTGTCGACACGCGAGTCAAAGCCCAGGGCAAGCTCGTCATCTGGATGATGGGCCACAACGACCGCTTGTTCGAACGCCTCAACAGCTACGGGCTCCACGCGATTCAACCGCACTATGCCAATCGCTGGTTTTCCCTCGTTTGCCGCGAAGAACCGGTGGGAGACATGTGCCGAGGCAATGTGAGGCTGGAGGCCGCGACCGGCGAGGACTTCAGTGAGCATGTCGCGATCCCGAAGCCAGACGGAATGATGGAGCGAACACGCCAGTTCCTGATCTGGCTAAGCCAGGAAAATCTGGATGGAAACTGGGGACAATTTCTAACCAAAGACCAAAGTGCGGTGCGATGGGACAAAGTGATCATGGCAGGCAGCTCCCATGGCTCAACGACTTCGGCACGATTCGCCAAGCACCAGAAAGTGGATCGTGTCGTGATGCTTTGCGGCCCGCGCGACCAGCTTCAGATCTGGCAAAGTCTGCCTTCCGCCACCGCACCGAATCGCTACTTTGGATTCAGTCACGTTCTCGACGGCGGCTGGACAGCTGACCACTACTGCCGCTCCTGGGAGCTCCTCGGCCTTCACGAGTTTGGTCCCATCGTCAACATCGACGACACCGCGAGTCCCTACCAGAACAGTCGGCGACTGATTTCTGCCGCCGACGTGAAAAACGACTCGGGGCGCGCCCATTCAGCGGTCACACCAGGAGGCGCTTCGCCCAAAGACGAAAACGGCGTCTTTCTCTACGAACCGGTGTGGAAGTATCTCTTCACCCATCCTGTCGATCAGGTTGGAACGGCAGTGCCAATGGATGATGGCTGCGAAAAAAACCAGCGCTAAATCCCCCCGGTTTCGATGGTCGCGAACCATTCCCGCCGACGAGACGGAATCCTGGGAAACCCGATTCTTTCTTCTCGGTCATACCAACGTCGTGTTTACGGGGAAACCGGGAAAGCGGGAGACGATCGAAGCGTATTTCTTTTCCAAATCGGAGGCGGAAGCTTTCGAAAAGCAATTCGGAGGCTCCATCGAATCGTTTCAGGACCAAAACTGGGCCGCACTCAGCAAATCCGGTTCAGCCGGGAAGTCGATTCGAATTCGCGACCGGTTTGTCGTCGCGCTGGACGACGATCCCAAGTTTTTGAGCCAGCTCCAAAAGGAATTCCCGAATCGCCACATTCTGGAGTTTCCCCCGGACATGGCGTTCGGTACCGGCGACCACGCAACCACCGCGACCTGTCTCCGAATGCTGAGCGATCTTCGCCAAAGCCTGCCCAACGGTGATTGGACGTTTCTGGATTTGGGAACCGGCACCGGTATCCTCGCAGTCGCAGCCTGCCGATTGGGTGCCAAACAGGTCGTCGCAACGGACTTCGACCCGAAGGCCGTCGAAATCGCGAAATCCAGCCTCGTGCGCCACCATCTCGACGAAAGTCAGGTTGCGGTCATCGAGCAGGACGCGCTCAGTTGGCGGCCCTCCCAACGGTTCGATGTCGTGGCAGCCAATATTTTCAGCGACACCCTCATTCAGGTCATGCCCAAGATCCGCCGAAGCGTGAAAAAGGCTGGCTTTGTGGTCCTCTCAGGCATTCTGCGAGAACAGGCTGCCAACGTGGAAGCGGCGGCGGAGAAAAATGGACTTGCGCTTCAACGCAAAGTGACTCGAGGGAAATGGGTGAGCCTGTTAGCTCGTGCGGCCTGACAACCAGCGCATTTCATGGCTTCTTTCTCTTGCGTAGAAGGGCTTTCTGGGTAAGGAAGTCAGCCCCATGTTTCTGGGAATCGTAGCCGCCAACCGACTTGCTTCCTGAAATGCGGGAACAACGGTTTAATGCAACTCTCGCCCACGGTCATCGATTGCTTCCGATTTCTTTCTCCGGGCACTTCGTGGTTACATTTTACCCCGACAACCTCTGTTTAACGTCAATATTTTCACCGAACGCCACATCATGGACCTCGTAGCCGACCGCATCAAAAACCTCTCCGAATCGATGACCCTATCGATTACCGCCACTGCCAAGCAAATGTATGACGAAGGAATCGACGTTTGCAGCTTTGGTGCCGGCGAGCCTGACCAGGATACCCCCCAGTTCATCAAGCAGGCAGCAATCGATGCCTTGGAAGAAGGCAAAACGCGTTACACTCCGGCTTCCGGCATCCCAGCCCTGAGGGAAGCGATCGCCGAGAAGTTTCTGCTCGACAACAACATCGAAGTCGAGCCGAACCAAGTCGTCGTGAGTTGCGGCGCCAAGCACAGCATTTTCAATGCGATTTCCGCGATTTGCGATCCCGGCGACGAAGTCATGATTCCAGCTCCGTATTGGACGAGCTATCCGGAAATGGTGAAGACCGTGGGAGCAGAACCCAACATCATCGAAACGAAGTTCGAAAACGGCTGGAAGCTGACGCCTGAAGAATTTGATGACGCGATGACCGCGAAGACGAAGATGATCATCCTCAACTCGCCAAACAATCCGACCGGCGCAGTCTACAGCGAGGACGAGCTGAGAGCGATTGGTGAGATCGCAGCCGCGGAAGACATCGTCATTCTTTCAGACGAGATTTACGAAAAGCTGATCTACAACGATCGCAAGCACGTCAGCATCGCCTCCTTAAGCAAAGAACTCGCCGACCTGACGATCACGGTAAACGGTTTCAGCAAAGCCTACGCAATGACGGGTTGGCGCCTGGGTTACCTGTGCGCGCCCAAGGAAATCGCCAAGGCAATTGCAACCATTCAGAGCCATACGACCTCCAACGTTACTTCGTTTGCGCAGTATGGTGGATTGGCAGCAATCAAAGCCGATCAACAGTTTGTCAGCGACATGCGCGACGAGTTCGACATGCGCCGCCAATACATGTTGAATCGCCTTCAGGGAATCAAAAACATCCGCGTGCTCGAGCCAGAGGGAGCGTTTTACTTCCTGGTCGATACGTCTCCCATGGAGATTAAATCCATCAATTTGGCAGAGAAGCTCCTCAGCCGTTATCAAGTTGCCGTGGTTCCCGGAATCGCCTTCGGATATGACCACAGCTTGCGCTTCAGCTATGCAACCGGCCTTGATATCATCAAGAAGGGATTGGATCGCTTCGAAGAGTTTTGCCTTTCGCACTGATCTCTTGCCTCGGCCAATTCCCGGCCCAAGGACGAATTTCGCCGCCCCTTATTCTAAAGTTTATAATATTTATTGATTATCACGTCTAGGTAACGGAATTTTGTGCATCATGAAGCGCAAACACTCCTCCATTCGTCTTGCACTTGGTTTCATCGCGGTTGCGTTCTTGACCGGGCAGGCCACTGCGTCATCATCGCTTGAAGGTACCTACGGAGCTGCATGGCGTAGTTTCAGTGTCCATTCTACGACCGTAGCGCCTCCTGTGAACACCTACAGCATGAGGTATGCGACCGGAATCAACGTCACCGACAACCGGGTTCAGCTTGTCAGCAATGGCGGGAATTTTGTTCGCGACGGCCATTCTCAGCCCATCAATCAGCAGGTGTATGCCAACCTCGAATTGCGGCCCAAATGCGCTCCCACGACATCCAAGAAGAGCTTCAAATTCCGCAAATCTCAGCGGGTTGCAAAATCGGCAACCTTCGCCAGTCATCGCAAATCCTCGTCGGTTAAAGTGCCTGTGATCGGGCATGCCGGACGTTTCGTGGGAAAACTTTTCGGCAAGAACCGCAAGGTTGCGTAGCGAAACTGAGAAAAAAGTTCGCAACTGCCATCGGTAGCTTCGTCTAGGTGGGTCCAAGTTCCCTTATCGGGATTCGACCTCAACCCTTAGCTGCAACTACCGATGAAAATCTTTGCCCTCTCCGCCTCTGCCGCCCTGGCAGTTCTACTTCTGGCCCCGACCACCGCTTCCGCAGGTCATCCCTCGCGCAAGGTCTCGGGGCATTGCAACGTTTGCCGCCAGCCGGTTTATGCTTACCCAACCGTGATCGGCTACAATCACTACCGCCAGCCTATTGTTCGCTGGATTTCGAGACCGCATAGTCACGGACATTCGTATCGCAGCCGCAGCCCCTATGATTACGGTCGTTCCAGCTACGGGCGAGGTTCGAGCTGCCCACAGGATTATCGGGGTCACCCTTCGTCCCGCTACCGGAGCAGTCGAGGAACCTCTTTCCAATTTAGCTTTGGGCGGTAACCACCGCTTGAGCACCAACTGCTGAACGATCGGGGAATGGAGGAAACTTCATTCCCCGCTCCTTTTTTGGAGAATCCTGGATTATAAATCGACAAATCGATTATAATCGCACACAAAGTACCGGATCTGTAACGATCTATTGGTATGGAGATCATCGACCAACTCGCTGTGGCTCTGGGGTTCGCAACCCTGGCGGGCATCAATCTTTACCTAACCGCCTTTGTCACTGGTCTCGCGGTACGAATGCAGTGGTTGATCCTCTCCCCCGAATATCACGAGCTTTCAGTCTTGGGCTCAGACTTGGTTTTGGTGGTGGCGGGCGCGCTCATGGTTGTTGAGGTGATGGCAGACAAAGTTCCCTGGGTTGATAGCGTGTGGGATTCCTTTCATACGTTGATTCGCCCCGTGGGCGGCGGTCTCATGGCGATCTCCACCCTCGGCACCGTTGATCCGGAGTTTCAGGTGGTGATCGGATTGGTTGCCGGTGGCGCGACCATGGTGAGCCACGGATTCAAGGCTGGAACCCGCCTCGTCGTCAACAACTCGCCTGAGCCGGTTTCCAACTTCGCAGTCAGCGCGATTGAAGACACGGCCGTCATCGGAGGCTTGGCCCTGATGTCGGTCTCGCCCAAAACCATGGCTGTGGTTTGCGTGATATTCCTCGCTTTTGCCATCTTCATTTTCCCGAAAATGTTCCGCCGAATTCGCGGCTTCTACTGGCTTCTCTACCAGAATCTCTTTGGCACCGACCGAAAGGAACTCACCCACACTCTGAATCCAGACGAAGATCTGGCGCTTTCCAACATTGCCCAAAATACGGAGGTTCTCTGGACCGCCCAGGTTCTCACCGGCAAATCGAAGGGCTTGCCAGGCGTGAAACCGTGGCTTTTTGGGCGATTGGTCGCGGTTCGGGGACAAGAAACCAAACTCTATTTTGTCGGTCGACGCTGGCGGCAACACTTCTGTCTCAAGCTCGGCGGTGAAGATCTCCAACTCGCCTACGAGCCGGGACTACTCAGCGAACGGATCTCCATCTACGACCGGGGAGGAAGTTTCCAAGTGGCTTTCCGCATGCCCCGCAGCCAGGCGGAACTCGCCAAACGCGTCGTTATCGCTTTGCGGGAAATTCTTTCAAGTCTCAAGACTCCGGCACTTGGACCGGTGCCTTCCTAAAAGAATCTAGCGAAGGAACACAAAATCCTTGGTGTTGAAAAGAGCGTGCGCCAGGTCGGCCCACGCCTTTTCTGTTTCTCCGCCATGCTCCTGAATCTGAGCTTTCAGAAAATTCTCCAGCATTTCCACCGTGGCATCGGAGGGATGCACACTCAACGCCTGCTCATACATCGCAATGATTCGCGACTTCGAATCCAACGAGAAGTCTCCCAATTCGGCCTGTGCCCACACTTTTGACTGTTCGATGACGAAGGGGTCATTCAGCATCACCAAGGCTTGGGCGGGAACATTGGAGTTACTTCTCCGGCCCTTGGGGCCAAACGGTCCCGGCATATCAAAGGTGAGCATGAAAGGGCTCAGGAAATTCCGGTAAATCGAGAGGTAAATACTGCGCCGCCCATTGCCGTCCAGAGGACCACTCCGGCGACCTCCACGTCCGGACATGAAGGCCGTCCGATGCGTGGCGATGCTCGGGCCATACAATTCTGGGTTGAGTCGGCCCGATACGCTCAACAACGCATCACGAATGGCTTCCGCCTGCAGACGCCGAACCGGCATCCGATGCATCAGCACATTGTTAGGATCAATCGCGGCGATTCGAGAGGAATCCAGGGATGGATGCGCGACGCTGGACTGTTGATAGGTCTGTGAAAGCACAATTTGGCGAATCGCCGTCTTCACGGACCATCCGTTCTCGACAAACTCGCTCGCCAACCAATCCAGTAACTCGGGATGACTTGGAGCCCGGCCCTGAGGCCCAAAATCATCAACCGTTGGAACGATGCCTCTTCCAAACAAATGGTGCCAGAGGCGGTTGACCATCACTCGAGCCGTCAATGGATTCCCGGGATCCGCCATCTGATTTGCGAGGTCCAACCGATTTCCTTCCACCGCGCCAAACGCCTCCAGGTATCGGTTGGGAACCTCGGGGCCACGGCTCTTGTGACTCCCCCGAATGTAAACCTGCGCTTGCTCGGAAGTGCCTTGGGCCATTGCGACCGCAAACCGGGCCGGCGGTAACGCACCGGCCAACTGGACGCCTTCATCCAACAGCGTGGCCAGGCCAGGATGAACATCTCCCAACGTAATGAGCTGATTCCTGCTTAGCCAGTTGAGAACCCCGGGATCACCGGTTTCCCAGGCCTTGTCGAGCAAACTCGCGACTTGCGCATCGGTCTCCGGCGCAGCCGTGCCCAGCAACGCCAGAACCAGCGGGTGCGGTTTGCGAGCAACCGGCCCCCGGCTACTGAAGCGAACCTCGTCAACGGCAACGAATCCATCGCCAGCATCGACAAATTCCAGATAGGCCCGATGACCGACGTATTTGCTCAGGTTTCCCGCGATCTGGTGCCAGTGAAACTCGCCCTCGGTGTCGGTCTTGGTGAGAACCGTTCCCCGAAAGAGCAGACTTTGATAAACCGCCATGTGGTAGTTGTCGATGACCACACGAACCATTGCGTTCTTCGTTTTCTGTCGAATGTGAATCGCGCCCGGACGGATCTCAAAGGTGGGCGAGCGAAGGGTTCCGACGTGGTTCCGTCCGAGCGCACCGCTGTCGACCGTTCCAGGCTCGGCGATGGGATTCTCCGGATCAAACCGCAGCGTCTTGCGGTCGCCTGTCGAAACGAATGCATCTCCGGTCGTGGTCCAGCCTTTCGGCAGAGTCGTTCCCGAAAAATCAGCGAACAACTCGGTCTCGTCTTGGTATTTTGCGAGCGCCTCGGCGTAACCTTTCCAATTGGGAAGCCGGCCAACTTTCTGGTCCAATGTCCATTGGCTGAGGAGCGCTTCGGGAGTCCCGGACTTGGCATCCACCGAAGCCAGAATCTTGCACCAAGCCAGCAACCTGGCGGAATCCAGCCCCGAATTTTCCGCGACTGCAGCGATCTCCGGCTGAACCGGAATGGGGCGGTAGGGCTGATCGATCCGGTGATCTGAAAACACAATGTGGTCAACGTTGATGTGCCCCCAGCCGCCGCTCGAATTGTCGATGATCCAAATTCGCGCCTCCATGCCAATCCACGGGGTGACGTCCCAAGTGGCGGCCTCCAATTTTTCGTCGTCCTTGCCAAAGGTCTGCAGGACCGGTTTGCCGTCGACCTGAATCTCAATCCGGGTTTGTCCTGACTTTCCGCCGCCGACCAACAAATTCACGAAGGGCTTCTCGATAACAAAAGAATCGGAGATGAGCTTTCCTACCGGTCGGTCGCCGTCGATGTAGCTGTTGACCAATCCTTTGCCTTGGAACCCGGAAACCGGTTCTTGATTCGCGAATGCCCCCTTTACTGGAGCGTCGCCCATCGCCTCTCCTTCAACCTTCCAGCCGTCGTAACCGGATTCGAAGTCCTCGAACACGATTCCATCCCAGGGATCCGGCTCGGGCTCTGCGGCCTTGGCCCGAACGAGTTTGGCTGCGGCGAGAAAATAGTCGCTCACGTTGTCCTCCGCGATGGGAGCGGCGAGCAAGGGCTCCGCCTGGGTTTGCAGCTGCTTCTGGCGAATCGCCGCCCGTTCGCGAACCCGGTTGGGATCAAGCGGGTAGTCCGTTCGGGCGCTCCCATGCAGATATCCGGTTAACGCGTAATAATCAGCCGTTGAGATCGCATCAAACTTATGATCATGACAACGGGCGCAGGCAATCGTCAGCCCTTGAAACGCTTTTCCCATCACATCAATCTGACTGTCTTGATGATCTGCCTCGTCTTGCAGCACATCCGTTGGCGCGTGAGTTGCGTCGTGGAAATACCAGAATCCAGTCGCGATGACCGATTCATTGAATTGCTCTTGGGAGTGAAGTCTTGGTTCCTGAAGCAGATCGCCCGCGATGTGTTCTCGAATGAATTCGTCGTACGGCAGGTCCAGGTTGAAGGCCCGAATCAGGTAGTCGCGGTATTCGTGAGCGTTCGGAATTGGGTAGTCAAATTCGTGCCCGCATGTCTCCGCATAGCGAACGAGGTCCATCCAGTGACGCGCCCACTTCTCGCCGAAATGGGGAGACGCCAGGAGTTCATCCACAATCTCAGGCCGACTTTTCGACTCTGCATCGCGAATCTGCTCGGGAGTAGGAGGCAACCCAACCAAATCAAAATAGACCCGGCGAAGCCAGATGCGATCGTCCGCGCGTTCCGCGGGTTTCAAACCAGCCTGCTCCAATCGCGCCAGAATGAACCGATCAATCTCAGACGCCGCCCAGGATTCGTTCCTGGTCGCAGGAACCTCCGGACGCTCAACTGGTCGCCAACTCCAATGCTCAGCAAACCGCTTCTCGAGGTCAAACGCCTCCACCAATCCTTTTTTGGCTTCCACCTTTTCCCGAGGATCGGGCGCCCCCATTTTGACCCAGGCTTCAAGGTCCGAGATTTGCTGGTCCGTAAGCTTCGATTTCGGCGGCATCGCATCAACAACCTCCTCAGTTCGCCGGACTGCATCAATCAAAATACTCTCGTCAGGATCTCCCGGAATGATGGCCGGCCCCGAGTCACCACCGGTTTCCCAACCCCATCTTGAATCCAAGAACAAGCCGCCTTTCAACTTCTTCGCATCGTTGGAATGGCAGCTGTAGCAGTGTTCGGCCAGGACCGGTCGAACTTTGGCCTCAAAAAACTCCAACTGCTCAGCTGGAAGGTCGGCGGCTGTCGCGACCATGAGATTGACCGCAACAAGGGAAAGAATCAGACGAAACATATTCAGGAACGGGGTTAGGCGATGATCTCGTGAATGATGTGACCATGCACATCGGTTAACCGCATATCACGTCCACCAAAGCGAACCGTGCTCTGCGTGTGTTCAATCCCCAACAGATGCAGCATCGTTGCGTGGAGATCGTGAATCTCCCATCGGTCCTCCACTGCTTTGTAGCCAAAATCATCGGTCTGGCCAA
Organism: uncultured bacterium; assembly: GCA_963977015.1. Classification (GTDB taxonomy): domain Bacteria; phylum Verrucomicrobiota; class Verrucomicrobiia; order Verrucomicrobiales; family DEV007; genus JBCDHN01. Next base: position 18,797 of record CAXBMO010000018.1, read on the forward strand.
CGCTCGCCCCACCTTTCACACCTCCTCCGGCCATCCACATCGTGAACCCGTACGGGTTGTGGTCCCGCCCGTTTGATCCTTGCGCGAAAGGCGTCCGTCCAAATTCCCCGCCCCACACCACCAACGTCGAATCGAGCATTCCGAGACGCTTCAAATCCTTGATCAACGCCGCGATCGGCTGATCCACCGTTTGGCAATTCTTGGTATGGCCATCCTCCAGATTTCCATGCTGGTCCCATCGATCTCCATTTCCTCCCGGGCACGTTAGCTCAATGAATCGAACACCTCGTTCGACCAGACGCCGCGCGAGCAAACATTGAAGCCCGAATGTCTGCGTGTTCTTGAAGTCCGCATCCAGACCGTAGAGTTTCTTCACGGATTCCGGCTCACCCTTCAGATCCATCAAGTCCGGAACCGCAGTCTGCATGCGGTAGGCGGTTTCGTAATTCTGAATCGCGGCTTCCACTTGAGAATCACCATTCAGAGCTTCAAGAGATTGCTGGTCGAGCTGGCGAATCAAATCGAGCTTGTTGCGCTGAAGTTTCGGCTTCGGCTCGGAAGGGGTGATGTTCGCAATGGGATGGGCTTGCGGAAGGAACACGGACCCCTGATAAGCGGCGGGCAAAAACCCGGAACCAAAACAGTCCAAGCCACCGGGTGGAATCAAGCCGCCGTTCAGAACGACAAAGCCAGGCAAATTTTGGTTCACGCTCCCCAGCCCATAGCCCAACCATGCCCCCATGCTGGGGCGTCCCTGCAATCCGGAACCGGTGTGGAGAAAGTAGTTGGCGGAGGTATGCTCCGAGAACTGGGATGTCATTGATTTGATGATCGCCAGGTCATCGGCAACCGTCGCCATGTGAGGGAACAGATCACTCACCCAATGCCCGCATTCGCCATACTGTTTGAAGTTCCATGGCGATTTGAGAACCTTGCCGATGGAGTCAAACTGAGTGGGCTCCAGCTTTCCGATGGCTTCGCGAGGGTCCACCCCGTGATATTTCTCCAGGAGCGGTTTATAGTCGAACGTGTCCACATGGGAAGGGCCGCCGTCCATGTAGAGAAAAATGACATTCTTCGCGCGAGCTGCAAAATGAGGCACTTTGGGCGCTAGAGGGTTCGTCCGCCCAGCGGCAGCTTTGGCTGTCGATTGGGCAAGCGCACTCAATGCAACGGCACCAAATCCGTTGGCACAACGTTTCAGCATTTCTCGACGACTCGTTGATTGGGCAACGAAATTTTGGCAGTGCATGGGGAACACAGGGTTTCAGGGGTCTAAGATATTGTCGATGACGTGATGCGTAACGATCCTTCGTCCTTCGGTCGATCTGGAGAGAACAGTTCCGGTATGGTCCTTTTCCAGGAACCATTTGGAACGTTCCAGAACACATCTGCTCAATTTTCGTTCTCGCTGTCAAGACATCGGCTCCCCGTCAGAACTCGTAGTCGCCCCTTTAATTAAACTCTATCCCAACTTGATTATCATGTCGTTCTGATAGGGTTACCCAGCCCCATGTTACTTTTTTCCACCGACATTGACGGGACCATCTACGATGGCCCCACTTCGTCAAAACGTTTCAAAGCATTTTGGTCAAAGCGACGAGAAGACGGGAATTGCCCGCTGCTCGCCTACAACTCCGGTCGTTCACTGGAGAATACCCGGAACTTGATTCGGGAAGCCGGGTTGCCGGAACCCGAATTCGTCATCGGTGGCGTGGGAACGGAGATTTATGATTTAAGCCGCAATGCACGGGTTGTGGAATGGGAGGAGACGCTCAGCGACCACTGGGATTTTGAGGAAGTCACCCAACTGGTTCGCGCCCACGCCGCTGACATTGAAATGCAGCCAGCGGAGTGCCAAAACCCGTTCAAATGCAGTTGGTTTTGGCGCGACCGCAGCTCTGAAGACATTGAGACCCTTGCCACGATTCTTCAGGAGGCCGGATTGGATGCCCAAATCGTCTATTCCTCGAAACGGGATCTGGACGTGCTTCCCCGCCGGGCCAACAAAGGCAACGCCCTGGCCTGGCTCGCCGAATGGCTCGGAGTATCTCATGAAGACGTTGCCGTGGCGGGTGATTCCGGCAACGACGCCTCCATGTTTTTGATCGACGATGTTTTTCGAATTCTCGTTGCCAATGCAGAACGCACCTTGATCAACCACGTCGATGGACTCGACGTTTATCGCGCTGAACATCCTTGTGTGGAAGGCACCATCGCAGGTTTGGAGGAATGGATGAATTCCAGGCGCAAGGCCAGCGCCAAGCGCTCGAAGTCGACCACGTTCGACAATCTTTACCTCGTCCACATCTCCATCCATGGACTCATTCGGGGCGAAAACCTGGAGCTCGGTCGCGACGCCGACACCGGCGGCCAATGTCGCTACGTGCTGGAACTCGTCAAAGCACTGGCAGAGCACGAAAACGTCGAGCAGGTTGATCTTTTTACACGGTTGATCTCGGATGCAAAGGTCAGCCCGGATTACGCCAAACCGGTCGAGCCACTCGGCAATGGCGCGTTTATTCGCCGCATTCAGTCCGGACCACGGCGCTACATTCGGAAGGAAACGCTCTGGCGCTACATGGATGCATTCATCGATCAATGTCTCGCGATCTTTCGCCAGAACAACCGCCTGCCGGACATCATCCACGCGCACTATGCCGACGCCGGCTACGTCGGAAGCCGATTGGCTTCGCTCCTCGGTTGTCCATTCGTCTTTACCGGGCATTCCCTGGGACGAACCAAGCTCGAGCAACTGCTGAAGAGCGGAAATCAGCCGAATCGAATCGAACGCCGCTACAATACTTCGACGCGAATCGAAGCAGAAGAGTTGAGCCTCGACAGTGCTTCGTTCATCATCACGAGCACCAACCAGGAGGTCGAAAAGCAATATTCGATTTACGATCAATACGTTCCCGAACGGATGCGGGTCGTGCCTCCGGGAGTTGATGTTACGCGGTTTGCTCCGCCTGGATCCGCCGATATTCCGGATGCGGTTTTCTCCAAAATCGAACGGTTTCTGGATCATCCGGAACGGCCCGCGGTGCTGGCGATCGCCCGGGCGGATGAAAAGAAAAACCTGGCGAACCTCATTCGAGCATTTGGAGAAAGCAAAACGCTGCGCAACCAAGCCAACCTTGTGCTGGTCGCCGGAAATCGTGATCGGATCCAGAACCTCAATCCCGGTGCGCGAAAAGTCTGGAGCGAGTTGCTTCGACTGATCGATGACTACGATCTCTACGGCTGCGTTTCCATTCCCAAACATCATGAGCCGTCTGAAATCCCGGCGTTTTATCGATACGCAGCACTCCGAAAGGGCATCTTCGTCAATCCTGCGTTGACCGAGCCCTTTGGATTGACCCTGATTGAAGCAGCCGCCTCCGGCTTGCCGAGCCTCGCAACCAATGATGGCGGTCCGCGCGACATTCTCTCGAACTGCAAGAACGGGGCCTTGATCGAGCCGCTCGATGTTCCAGCGATGACGAAAGCACTTGAAGACGCGTTGTCCGATCCCAAACAATGGGAGCAATGGTCCACGAATGGCATCAAGGGAATCCAAGAATTCTACACCTGGAAAGGACATGTTGAACGTTACCTGGACCATGCGTCCAATCTGCTTGAGGAGATCACCCAGCCTCACCTGATTACCGAAAAAATCCGGTCATCACTGCCGCTCAAAGATCGCATGATCTTTACGGGACTGGAAGAGCAACGCATCGAAGGCGACGCCGAGGCGATCGATCGCATTCGCGAAATGGCGAACGCCAATCTTCCCAAGTTGGGATTCGGGATTTGCTCCGGACGGAGCCTCCCCATGGTTCGCCAATTGATCGAAGAACTGGGCCTCCCCTCCCCCGATGTCTACATCACGCAACTCGGGGCTGAGATCCATTACGGAAAACGATTTGTCACCGATTTGGCGTGGGCCAAACACCTCGCTCATCGCTGGGAACCGGATTCCATCCAGCAAGTTGTCAATCAAGTTCAAGGCCTGAAACTTCAGACTGAGAAGGATCACCAACACCGCTTCAAAATTTCCTACGAAATCGAAAACGAAGCGGCCCCCAAACGCAGACGCGAGATCCAAAAACTTCTCCGCGAGAACAATCTGCAGGCCAAGGTCATCCTCTCGCAGGGGCGCTGGCTCGACATCGTTCCATTGCGTTCCGGCAAGGGGCAGGCGATCCGCTACGTGACGATGCGTTGGGGAATTCCCGCCGATCGCGTCTTGTTCTACGCACGGCGCGGAAGCGATTACGAAGCCATGTCTGGACAATTTCTCGCGGTTTTGGGAGCGGATCACAGTCTGGAGCTCAATCCGTCAAAAAGTCTGCCCCGCGTCTATGTATCCCGAAAGCCCAACTTCTCAGGATTGTGGGATGGAATTCGGGCATATGGATTTGACGACGGAAGCATCCGCATCCCTAGAAGTGCATCAGGCCTACAACCAGAAGAAGCCGAGGAGAATGAATCGGTCCTTGCGCCCGATTTCGTTGCCCACGTGAATGATGGAGAATAACATTTCATGACAGAAAACGATCAATTGCCCTTACTGGCCGGAATCGAAGCAGGCGGCACCAAGTATGTCTGCGCGGTGGCCACCAACCCGGCGGAACCACTGCGCGAGGTTCGATTTCCAACCGAGGAACCGGAAACCACGCTGAAGCACGCCGTCGAGTTTTTCGCCGAAGCGAGCAAGGATTTCGGACCGATCCGCGCCATGGGAATCGGCACGTTTGGCCCTGCCGACATTCATCCCAAGTCCCCTGGCTACGGCTCCATCCTCACCACTCCCAAGCAAGGCTGGGCCGGATTCAACGTGGTTCAGGCTATCCGCGAAGGTCTTGGCACACCGGTTCCCACCGTTTTCGAAACCGATGTCAATGCAGCCGCGATCGGCGAAGCGGAGTTCGGAGCCGCGAAAAACCTGCGCTACGTTGCCTACATTACCGTGGGAACCGGGATTGGAGCAGCCTTTCTTCACGATGGTGATCTCATTCGGGGTCACATGCATCCCGAGGTCGGCCACATGATGATTCCAGATTTTGATCAGAAATTTGGAAAAGCGACCAACGTTTGCCCCTTTCACGATTCCTGTTTTGAAGGACGAGCCAGTGGACCATCGATTGAGGCGCGTTGGGGGAAACCCGGCAACGAATTGCCGGAAGATCATGAAGCCTGGGATCTCCAGGCATCGTACCTCGCCGCAGGATGCATCAGTTTGACGGCAACATGGTCACCGGAATTGATTATCCTCGGAGGCGGAGTGTTTCAACATCCCGGCCTGATCGGCAAGGTGCGCCGGGAATTTGAACGGCAGGCGGGGAATTACTGGAATTTGCCTTCCCTCGATGTTTACCTCAAAACACCCGGCTTAGGTCAACAGGCCGGAATTGTTGGCTCACTTGCGTTAGCGCAGAAGTTACTTTGATGGTAGCATTACCGCTATTGTATTCATGGTAATTTCCAAGCAGCAATGCCAAACAGCCCTTCGCAGGCTTAAGAGACTTCTCGCCGCACGCTATCCCGAGGCGGTAAAGACGCCTGAATGGGGAGGCTTCGAGTATCGCTTGGAGGAAAACTTTCCAACGCTCTTAAATCATCTTCTCGAACTGTACGGGCACCACTTCGACTTCTATTACCATTTGGAGCGCCTCCTGGAAATCATGGCGGATGCCTGGCTCGAGCGTCCGCCAGATTGGAAGAGTGTCGATGCCATGCGGGAAGCGGATCCTTCCTGGTATCAATCCGGCCACCTCATCGGGGCCATGGCATACGTCGATCTGTTCTCCGACGATTTGAAGGGATTGCAGGACCGCATTCCCTACCTCAAAGAACTGGGAATTGCCTATCTTCACCTCATGCCGCTCTACAAGAGTCCCGATGGGGACGATGATGGAGGGTATGCCGTCAGCAGCTATCGCGAGGTCGACGCCCAGCTTGGCACCACTGAAGATTTGATTGAGCTGGCGAGCGAGTTGCGCCGGCAGGGAATCAGCCTGGTGCTCGATTTCGTTTTCAACCACACTTCAGACGAACACGAGTGGGCGTTGAAGGCGCGCGAGGGCGATGAGGCGTATCAGGATTACTACCTGATGTTTCACAACCGGGCGGAGGTCGATGAATATCAGCAGCACCTTCGCGCGATTTTCCCCGACGAACGTCCCGGCAATTTTACCTACCTCAACCGCCTGAGAAAATGGGTCTGGACGACCTTCCATACCTATCAGTGGGACCTCAACTATCGCAATCCGGAAGTCTTCAACGCCATGGCCGGAGAGATGCTCTATCTCGCCAATTGCGGGGTCGAAATTCTCCGCATGGATGCCGTTCCCTTCATTTGGAAGCAGAAAGGAACCTCCTGCGAAAATCTGCCCGAGGCGCATACGCTGATCGAGGCATACAATGCCATTTCCCGGATCGTTGCGCCAAGCATGGTCTTCAAATCGGAAGCCATCGTCGCTCCGGATGAAATCAAAAAATACATCAGCACCGATCAATGCCAGATCTCCTACAATCCGCTGCTGATGGCTTTGCTTTGGGATGGGTTGGCAACGCGCAACGCCAAGCTCCTTCGGCATTCGATGGAGAAGCGGTTCGATATTCCCAACGGCTGCGCCTGGATAAACTACGTTCGTTCCCATGACGATATCGGCTGGGGCTTCGACAATGATGACGCGCACGAAATTGGTCTGGACCCGCATTCGCATCGCCGGTTCCTGACCCAATTCTATGTTGGCAATCACGAAGCCAGCTTTGCCGAGGGAGCCCTGTTTCAGGAAGATCCCAATACCGGCGACGCCCGCGTTTGCGGCACCACCGCGTCCCTGTGCGGGCTGGGACGCGCGCTGGATCTGAACGACGAGGCTGAGATTGAGCTTGCGATCCGCCGCATTCTGCTCATTCACGGCGTGACATTCACGATTGGTGGAATCCCCCTGATTTACCTTGGTGAAGAGATTGGGATGCTCAATGATTCCAGCTACAAGCAGGAAGTCGATAAGGAGGACGACGAGCGATGGCTCCATCGTCCGCAATTCGACTGGGCCAAAGCGGATCTCCGCGCAGAGTCCGGCAGCGTCGAACAACGAATTTACGAAGGATTCCTCAAGCTTTCCCAGCTCCGTTTCAACAACGCGGCGCTGGCCCGTGGCGACACCGAAATCATCGATCCCGGCAACGATCACGTTTTTGGCTATTTCCGGACGCTCCCGGAACAGAGCATTCTCTGCCTCGCCAACTTCAGCGATCGCGAACAGATCGTACCGGCACCGCGGCTCCGTCAGTTGGGCCTCAAAAAAGTGCTGACCGATATCATCGCCGGTCAAACCGTGATCGCGAACAAGGTTCTCCGGATGGAACCCCATCAGTTCATGGTCCTCCTGCGCCAGGGTGGCGGTTAGCCAATCCGCGTTTGTTACTTGAGGGCGCCCTCTGGCTCCCCATTGGTCGTCAGGACGTGAACTTCATGGGCTTTGACCGCCGGATTGAGGTATTCCCAAACCACTTTCTTATCGCGGTTTACCTCAAACAATTTCGCCATGTCTGGCTTCCGTTGGCCATAACTGCAGATCACCGTATTTCCGTTCGCCAACCGCTGCCCTCCGCAGGGATCCGCAAAGCGACCGCCCACGTCCGCGTTGTCGACGCGCCACGCAACCTTTCCATCCGCATCAAACTCGACGGTCTTGTTGCCATGCGTCAGATTGACTAACGTGTTTCCATTGTCCAACCGAATCGCGGTGAAGGGCCAATTCTCGGCCTCTCGTCCCCCCAACTCTTCCAGGTCCGTTTTGAAGATCTTCACAACGGTTCCGTCAGGAGCGTATTCCTTGACGGCAAAGGCGAGCAAATGCGGAACCAGATAATTCCCGTTCGGCAATTTGCGCGCCATCCGAGTCTGCATGTGTCCGTTCGCCGTTTCAGGTTGCAGTGGAACCGCCACCGCAATCGTTCCCTCGGGCGTCACTTCCACCAACTGCGGTTTGGTTCCCCGCTCCACAACCAGGGTATTGCCATTCGGCAACCGGGCAACGCTTCCCAATTCCTTGTTCGCCTTACTGAGTTGGTAAGACCAAACCACTTCACCATCCCGGGTGATTTCCTTCGCGACATTCTTTCCTCCAATGGAAACCAGCACATTTCCGTTCTCCAACACAAAGCCATCCCGCGCCGCGCCTTCAGTCCGCCAGACGATTTCGTTCTCCTCGCTCACGATCACGGTTGGCTTCCCACAGATGAGGAAGGAGTGCCGAATCCCGCTTTCGCTGATCTGTTTCCCAAAGACGGCTGGCTTCGAGTTGGAATCGTTTGGCTTGGGATCTTCAGCCCAAGCTGCGAAGGTCGCCGAAACAAAAAGGAGAAGGGTCGTCGTCGTCGTCGTAAAGGGTTTCATTCCTCTCCACCGTGCAAAACTTCCCGAGTCTTGGCGAGTTCCGATTTGGCCAAAAAGGATCCGATTTTCTCTTTCCGTAAAGCGCGCGAGACCTTTTCCCGCGAGGAACGAAACTTTTTGGGGAGAAGTATGGTTGCAAACGATCGGTTCTTCCGCCCTGCTTTTCCCTCAGAAGCAACCCCTTCAATCATGATCAAGCCCCTTACCCGTTTTCTTTGCCTCATTGCCCTAACAACCGCAATTCCAGCCTTTTCGTCTCAACCCAACATCATGGTTTTCCTCGTCGACGATATGGGCGTCATGGACACTTCGGTTCCCTTTCTGACTGACGAGAGCGGCGAGCCGAAACGATACCCGCTCAACGATTTTTATCGCACTCCGGGGATGGAGCGTCTCGCCGAAAACGGCATTCGGTTTAACAACTTTTACGCCATGAGCGTTTGTTCGCCGACGCGGATTTCGATCATGACCGGTCAGAATGCAGCCCGTCATCGCGCCACCAACTGGATCAATCCCTGGAAAGACAATGCGGGCACAAACGGACCTCCAGACTGGGACTGGAAGGGATTGGAGAAGGGAGACGTGACGCTTCCCGGGCAGCTTCGAACGGCCGGGTATCGCACGATCCACGTTGGCAAAGGCCACTTTGGTCCCGAAGAAACCGATGGCGAAGAGCCCCTGAACCTGGGATTCGACATCAACATTGGCGGGCGTTCTTTTGGCGCGCCCGGCAGCTACTATGCCGAGAAAAACTACGGACTGGGCACCAAGCGCGCCAAATCTGCGGTGCCTCACCTCGATCACTATCACGGAACGGACACGTTTCTCACCGAGGCGCTCACGATCGAGACGAAGAAGGTGGTCGCCAAAGCGGTCGAAGAGAAGCAGCCCTTTTACCTCTATTTCTCGCATTACGCGGTGCATGCCCCGTTTGAATCTGACCCACGGTTTGCCGCAAACTACGCGGACTCTGACAAACCCAAAAACGCGCAGGCTTTCGCGACGCTGATTGAGGGCATGGACAAGTCGTTGGGCGATATGCTGGATCAATTTGAAGAGTTGGGAATTGCCGAAGACACACTCGTCATCTTCCTGGGAGACAATGGCTCCGACGCACCGCTCGGAAACCAGCATGAGATCGCTTGTGCCGCTCCGCTTCGCGGAAAAAAGGGCGCCCACTACGAGGGCGGAATGCGCGTGCCTTTCATCGCCGCCTGGGCCAAACCCAATCCGGAAAACACGTTCCAGAAACAGCTCCCCATTCCATCCGGCGCGATTCAAAGCCAGGTCGCCTCGGTTCAGGACATCTTCCCAACGCTGCTGAGAGTCACCGGCGCGACCTCGCCTGACGACCATGCCGTCGATGGATCGCCGCTGCAGACGCTCCTTGCCGGCAAACCTGATTCAACCCGACCCGAGCAGTTCTTGATGCACTACCCGCACGGTCCTCACCGCAGCAATTATTGGACGAGCTGGCGCGACGGCGATTGGAAGGTCATTTACCACACCCTGCCTCACACCAAGACCACGGGAGGGTTTCTCCAGTTTGAAGGCGGCAATTATGAACTCTTCAACCTGGCCGACGATCCCTTTGAATCCACGAATCTCGCAGATTCAAACCCTGATGAACTCAAGCAGATGATGACAGGATTGATCTCCGCATTAAAGCAACACGACGCGGTCTATCCGATCGATGATGCGGGCGCGCCCCTTCCTCCCAAACTTCCCTAACTCCCCAATCAGACCTTCGAAATTTCCAATATGAGTGCCAAGCAACAGATTATCGCCAGCGGTGGCGGCGGATTCGGACGGAGCGTTGACGATCTCCGGATGGAGAAGTGGATGCTGGATCAAACCGGCAAATCGAATCCCAAAGTCGGCTTTCTTCCCCAAGCCAGCCGCGAAGACGACGCTTACACGAGCCGTTTTTACGAGGCGTTTACGCGGTTGGGCGCAACGCCGACCTGCGTTTCGATGTTTGGCGTCGTCAAGCCGGAGTGGGAGGATCGCCTCCTCAGCCAGGACCTGATTTACGTCGGTGGCGGAAACACCCGAACCATGTTGGCCATCTGGAGGGAATGGGGCGTGGACAAGGTCCTGAAAACCGCGCTGGAAAAGGGAATCGTCCTGGCCGGCGTCAGCGCGGGAGCGATTTGTTGGTTCGACCAGGGCGTCACCGATTCGGTCTGGCCACTGGGCGTCCTTCCCTGCCTTGGATTTCTCAGCGGAAGTTGTTGTCCGCACTTTGATGGCGAGGTTGACCGTCGTCCGTCCTACACTGCGATGCTCGCCGAAAACCGCATCCATCCCGGCATCGCGCTCGACGACTTTGCCATGGGCCACTTTGTGGATGGCGAATTGGAAAGCGTGGTGAGCGCCCGGGAATCCGCGAGCGGGTACTTGATGGGGGAGAATTCAGAAACGCCACGAGTCGACATCAGGATCTGATTCGCCGAAAGCCCGGAGACCGGATTAATCCTCAAATCGCACCGCCAGCGTCGGTGGCGGCAGAACCGGGTGACGCCGACTCGCGAATCCGTGAACGAGGCCTCCAGACTGTTCTTCGGCGGTCTTTCGAACCACGATCAGCGTCGCGAATCCATCCGTTTGGGAACGGAGATAGTCCACCAGCGCCGAACCACTGATTCCAAAAGTTCCCCGCGACACACCTTGCTCCATCGTAAAGGTCCCGAGCTTTTCAACCAAGCCGCTTTTCAGATTGGCTCCATGCTCAGGAACGTTGGCAGGTGCATTCTCCCACGTCATCGCATCCCTGTTCCAGCCGTCCATTTCCGCACCTTTCAGGCCGTAAACCTCGAACTCGGAATCGGGAACGTGGGACGCGAGTCCCCACCCCGTGGGATCGAAGTGGAGGATCAATTCGGCATCCACAATTCGCGCCAAGTCTGATGAGGACACTTCAAATCCGAGATAGGCCTTCCGGCTCGGACCTTGTTTGGAATTCGTATTTTTGACCAGAAGCAGCTCATCGGAAATGTGGTCGCCAATGGGATGGGACGCGACATAGGCATCACGCGTCGTCGCAATCATTCTCCAGTCCGAGCCCTTTCGCAGAACCGGCAACGATTGCGCCCAATCACCTTCTTCGGGAACCGAACTCGCTTCCGAAACGCGATCGCCCGCCACATAATTCCGCTGACCGGCTTCCAATCGCACGATCTCCTTCGAAGCCGGATGCTCCACTTCGACGACGCCTTCAAAAACCTGGGTTTGCGTCGCTCCCGACCCGGAATCGACATTGACGGCAAATCGCGTTCCATAATCGACCACATTGGCGGTGGGCGTTCCAATCTGGAACCCAAGCGCCGACTCGGGAATATCGGCCACCGCCGTCCCACGCGTCAGCAGGCAATTCATTCGATCAATCAGCTGGATCTCAACCGGCGCCTCGAGAATCACTTCAGCGCCCGAATCAAAACGCAGCGTGGCCAGTCCTTCCGCCAATCGCAGCTGTCCCTGGCTCAATCGCGCTCCTTCTGCCGTCGGCAAATTGCCGCTCTCCCATCTTGCCGCGCGGGTTTTCTCCATCGTCGCAAACGTCGCATCCTTGGGGGAATTCCCCCACCAAACCAGGGTGACGGTCGCGAGAGCTACCATCGCCGCCGCAACTCCCCAGATTCCGCTCACCCGACCCAGGAACGACGACGTTGCCGGAAAGTCGATCACGTCGCCCGCTTCCGATTTCGATTCGCTGACCTGGTCCCAATAGAGCGCCGCGTGGTCGTGCATGAAGTCGGCAAATTTTCGCCTCGCCGCTTCGTCCGACTGCAACCACTCATCGAGTCGCTTGCGCTTCGCTTCCGTCAGTTCGCCCTCGGCGTAATCGTTCGCCAAATCCAGAAGTTCGTCCTGTTCCTTCTCGTTCATGATTGTTGAGTCTGTTGCTCCACACAAAGGTAAAGATTCTTCCGCAGACGGCTCAGGAGCCGGTAGACGGCCCCCTCGGTCTTCTCAAAACGCCGGGCAATTTTCTCGATCGAGGCTTCGTCGCGATACCGCATTTGAACCAAGTCGCGGTGTTCGTCGCTGAGCTTGAGCAGGCACCCCTGCAAGGCTTTCTCGCGATTCACCCAACGGCGCTCGCGAATCGCAGACTCGGATTCCTCGCTCAAGAGCTCGAGCGTCCGCTCGCTCAATTGAAAGGGCTGACGCTTGCTCTTCCGGCGATAGGCAAGGATCTGGTGAAAGAGAATCTTCCGCGCCCAGGCCGCAAAGTTGGTTCCCAGCTCAAACTGCTCGAAATTGCGCCACATGATCACCTTGCCTTCCTGCAAAATGTCCTGCGCGTCCTGGGGGGAGGCGATCAGGCCGGTGACGTAGAGTCCGAGTCGACGCTCATGCTCGGCGAGCAATCGCAGAAACGCTTCGGTGCGGTCGTTGGGTTCGGATTCGGGCATGGGTTCAATGGAATAAGGCAAATTGCGCGGATTTTGGACAAACAGAAATTTTTATGTCCAAACTTCCGTGAACGGGCCTTGATAAGACAGATGCTCGCAAAACCCCAACTTTACGCGCTCGCCTCATGCTGGTTTGCTTTCGCCCCAATTACGGTTTCCGGAACGGAAGGCATCGCATTCTTCGAAGAACACGTTCGCCCAATCCTGATGGAGCGTTGCCTGGATTGCCATTCGGAGGAATCCGGCAAACGCAAGGGCGGGCTCTGGCTCGATCGCAAGGAAGCCTGGCAAATGGGCGGCGACGGGGGCCCCGCGATCGTTCCCGGCGACCTCGAGGAAAGCCTGCTGGTTCATACGATCCGCTATCTGGAACCCAGCTTGCAGATGCCGCCCAAATCCAAGCTTCCCGACGAAGAAATCGCGATTCTGGAGCAATGGATCGCGATGGGCGCACCCGATCCACGGAATGAAGCTCTGGCCGGGGCTGTTCGCAAAACAGAGATCGACTACGAAGCCGCGCGCCGTTCCTGGGCGTTCCGTCCCCACGTCAGCCCGGAGATCCCGACGGTCAACGACGCGGAATGGGCCCGCAACGCAATCGATCCGTTCATCCTCGCGCCGCTCGAAGCTCATGGGTTGGAACCGGCCGCCGATGCAGCTCCCCGCGCCCTGATCCGGCGGCTCTACTTTGACCTGACCGGCCTGCCTCCGACTCCCGAGGAAGTCGAAGCCTTTGCCCGGAATCCCTCGCAGGAAGCTTCCGAAGCGTTGATCGATGATTTGCTCGCTCGCCCGGCGTTTGGAGAAAAATGGGGACGTCACTGGCTCGATATCGCGCGCTATTCCGACTCGAACGGCGCCGATCGCAACTTCACGTTTCCGCAGGCCTGGCGCTACCGGAACTACGTGATCGACTCCTTCAATCGCGATCGGCCGTTCTACGAATTCGTCCAACAACAGCTCGCCGGAGATCTGCTTCCCGCCGGGAATGACGAACAACGCCGCGAACAACTCGTCGCCGCGACCTTCCTCGCGCTCGGCCCCAAAATGTTGACCGAACGCGACAAGGAGAAACTGCGACTCGATACCGCAGACGAGCAGCTCGACACCGTGGGACGCGCCTTTCTCGGCCTCACGATGGGTTGCGCCCGCTGCCACGATCACAAATTCGATCCCATCTCACAAAGGGATTACTACGCCATGGCTGGGATCTTTCGCTCCACCCAGGTGGTGATGGGCACTCGCAACGGCTGCGTCAACGTCGCCAGTTGGGTCGAACGTCCGCTGCCGATTCCGGAACCGGAACGGAGCCAGTTGGCCGCCAAGGTCGAGCGCCTCGAACTCGCGATGCGCCTAACCGTTGAAAAGAGCTTCATGAAGAAAGCGGGTGGCAAAATGACGCTCGATAACCTGCCCCTGGCTGGCGTGATTTACGACGAAGCGGATGCTGAATTGGTGGGCAACTGGAAAGCCTCCACGATTTCGATGAACCGGTTCGGGAAAGGCTACATTCACGACGACCAGGAAGCCAAAGGGGAAAAGAAGGCGATCTTCACGGCGGCTCTTCCTGAGAACGGAGAATACGAAGTTCGCCTCGCCTACAGTTCGGCATCCAACCGCGCGAGCAACGTTCCGATCAAGGTCGAAGCCTGGAAAAACATCCATCACGTCGCCCTCGATGAAACGAAGCGGCCCTCGATTGGCGGACTGTTTGAGCCGATCGGACGATTCCGGTTCGAGAAAGGTGGTCGCGCCAAGGTCACCATCGAAACCGGTGAAACCAACGGCTATGTCATCGTCGATGCGGTCCAATTCATCGCCGTTGACGATATCGAGCGCGAAGCCATGGCCTTGGCCGCGGTCGAAGGTGAACAGGGCGAAGACGAGCTCTTCCGGATGACCGAAGGCGAATTGAAGAAGGTGTTGGGCAAGTTGATCGGCGAATTGCGGGGAGCTGAACTGGCAATGGCGCCACGCGACGCGAAGGACGCGGGCGACATCAATTTGCGCGTTCGCGGCGAAGTCGGCCAACTGGGCCCGGTCGTTCCCCGCAACTTTCCTCTCGCCCTTCATGCCGGTGACCAACCCAAGATCTCAGACGGCGAAAGTGGGCGCCGCCAACTCGCCACCTGGATCACCGGACCGGAAAACGCCCTTCTCGATCGCGTCATCGCAAACCGGCTCTGGCACAACTTGATGGGAAGGGGAATCGTCGCCTCGGTCGATAACTTTGGCGCCTTGGGAACCAAACCAACGCACCCGGAATTGCTGGACCATCTCGCGACTCAATTTCGAAACAGCGGTGGCTCGATGAAGACGCTCATTCGTGAGATTGCCTCGAGCCGGACCTACCAACTGAGCACCACAGTTCCGGCTTCCCAGCAAGCTGCCGACCCGAAAAATGATCTCTTCGGTCGCCAGAATCATCGGCGGCTTACCGCAGAGGAAATCCGCGACAGCGCACTGTTCCTCGCCGGAGAACTCGAATCCTCTCCCGGCCAGGCCACGGCAAGCAAATTTGGCGTTGATCTCGACAAGCCGATATCGTTCGCCAAGGAGAAGTTGCGGACCGTGTATCTTCCCATCGCCCGGAACAATCTGGTCGCGGACCTGGAGGTTTTCGACGCCGCGAATCCCGATCTCGTCAGTGGCAACCGCGCCGAAACGACCGTCCCAACCCAGGCGCTCTACCTCATCAACAGCGACTTCTTTCTGAGCAAGGCGAAAATCCTGGGAACAAAGGCAAGCTCAAAACCCGACCGCATTTCCTGGCTTTATGAGACGATTCTCAATCGCCCTCCGGAAACCGAAGAGGCATCCCGCGCCCAGGCGTTCGTTTCCGAAATCAGTCCCAATCCCGAAGAAGCGCACGCCCACCTCGCGCACCTGCTCCTCGTCTCCACCGAATTTCTCTACCTCGACTAAGCCCCTATCATGAGCCCTCAATCGACAGCCTGTCATCACTACGACCCGCCGGCGCTTTCGCGACGCCAAATGCTGCAACGCTCCGTCTGCGGGTTTGGATCGCTCGCCATGACCGGCCTCGCCGCAGCGTCCGGGCAACAAATGCATCACGCGCCCCGGGCCAAACGCGTCATCTTTCTCTTCATGCACGGTGGGCCCTCCCAGGTCGATACCTTCGATTATAAGCCGAAGTTGCAGGAGCGCGACGGCCAGCGTCTGCCCTATGCTCCCGCCAAAAATCTGGATCCTTCCGCAACCGCTCAGGCCAAACTTCTCGGCTCACCCTGGAAGTTTTCCCGGCACGGCGAATCCGGCCTTTGGGTCAGCGATCTCTTCCCGAATGTTGCCAAACTGACCGATGATCTCTGCGTCATTCGCTCGATGCAAAGCAAGGGCCAGTCGCACGGTCAGGCCGTCTGCATGCTGCACACGGGAACGGACAATTTCGTCCGCCCGTCCGTCGGGGCCTGGGTCAGTTACGGGCTCGGCACGGAAAACGAGAACCTCCCCTCGTTTGTCAGCATCAGTCCTTCGGCGACCCACGGCGGTCCCCGCAACTACGGACCTGCCTTTCTCCCCGCCGAGCACCAGGCCACCACCATCGGTCGCAATGGAAAGCTGGACCAATCCGCTTCGTTCCGTTTTCTGAGTTCCAAATCCGGCGCTGACATCCAAACCAAGAAACTCGCGTTTCTTCAGGCGATGAATCGCCAGCACTTTGAGCGGACCCAACACGGACCGGTCGAGGGAATGATCCAATCGATGGAGCTCGCATTTCGCATGCAGAGTTCGGCCCCGTCCGTCATCGACACCAAGGACGAGCCCGAACACATTCGCGACCTCTACGGCATCGGCACCAAGGAGACGGACAACTACGGCCGCCAGTGCCTCCTCGCCCGGCGCTTCGCCGAGGCAGGGGTTCGCTACATCCAGGTGAGCACTCCTAACGTGTGGGATCAGCATGGAAACCTGAAAGGCGGTCACGCCAAGAACAGCCTGGCCGTCGATAAACCCATCGCCGGATTGCTGACGGATCTGAAACAGCGCGGCATGCTCGAAGACACCCTCGTGGTTTGGGGGGGAGAATTTGGCCGCACCCCAATTGTGCAAGGTTCCAACGGCCGCGATCACAACCCTCAGGGGTTCACCATGTGGATGGCCGGAGGTGGCGTCAAGGGAGGGCTCGCCTGGGGCGAAACCGACGAATTCGGCTACTACGCAGTGAAGGACAAAGTCCACATGCATGATCTTCACGCGACCATTCTGCACCTCTTGGGAATCGATCACCTCCAGCTCACCTATCGCTACGCAGGACGGGATTTCCGGCTCACCGATGTCTATGGTGACGTGGTGAACGGGATTCTTGCCTGATGGATTGGGCCATCAACTTCCCGGCACCACAAACTGGACGTCGCGAACTTCGTGGTTCTCCAGTTGGAACGTGAGATAGCCGGCCTGCTTTTCTTCTGCGGTCGAATGCATCCCGGCAGACCCGGCATTGAGACAAAGCGTCGCCGGTGCCGAATCCGCTCGCAGTTGCCAGCGAACGTGCTTGTGCCCGTGAAGGTAAGCCACGGGACGATGTTTGGCGACGAGAGCGGCGAGGCGTTCTTCGCCCAAGAGCTGATGATGGGGCGCTTCAGGATGCTCCGGAGGATTCGCGAAGGGATAGTGGCCGATCACCAGCGTCGTCTTCCCGGCATGCTGGGCCAATTCCGCATCAAGCTGTTTCTCGAGTGCGTTCGTGAGGAGTCCATTCGACCGAATCGCGAACGGACGCGAAGCATCATATCCCACAACCACAGTTGAAGCATCAATCTCCCACGATCGAACCCCTTCAATCCGACCGGACGGAAACCACCGGTCGTATCTCGCCCGCGATCCCGGAGTGTAACGATCGTGGTTGCCGGGAATCTCGATGAACCGCTCCCCCCACTTTTCCCGAATCGGCGCCATCAGCTCGGCAGCCGCCTCGAACTCCGAATCCAGCGACATGGTGGAATAGTCGCCGGTAAAGATCACCAGGTCCGCATCCTGAGACGCGATATGGGCGGCGACCTCAATGGCGAGATGAGGCGGAAATTTGCCGCGACGATGAAACGCCAGATTCAGGAACCCCAGCCAACGCTTGGGATAGAACGGATCCGTCCAATCGAATTTGCAACGCCAAACATGGAGATCACTGAAATGAAGGACTTTCATGGGAAGGGGCCAACACCAAAAAAACTACCATCGAGGTCAGGCAAG
The DNA here is from genome assembly GCA_963977015.1 of uncultured bacterium. Lineage (GTDB taxonomy): Bacteria > Verrucomicrobiota > Verrucomicrobiia > Verrucomicrobiales > DEV007 > JBCDHN01. Next base: position 36,821 of record CAXBMO010000018.1, read on the forward strand.
GATGGAATCGAGATCCTTTTTCGTTCGTGGATGTTCCAGGTAGGGATCTCCATGTTGATCCGCGTAATTCGAGAGGTCCCTGGCCAATTCTTTGGCGACTTCCGGCTGCGCGTCGATGAAGTTGATCAATTCGTCAGGATCGGTCTCAAGATCAAGGAGCCAGGGTTTGTCGTGGGAAGACAGAATCAGCTTGTGGCGCGGCGTCACCGCACTGATCCACCCTTCGGATGAGCCGGGACGCCCCGTCCCCCGCATGAAGGTCACGTTTTTCCAGTCATTGCCTTCGCGCTCGGATTTCAGAAGCGGGCTGGCATCCCTCCCCTCTTCCTTTCCCGCAGTTTCGACTCCCATCAAGGCGAGCATGGTGGGCAGAAAATCGACCGTATTCACGACCTCATCGACCTGCGTTCCCGCCTTGATTTGGCTGGGAAACCTGGCCACGAAGGGAACCTTGGCGGAAGCCTCCAGCGGAATGCCCTTATTTTGCCGATGATGCTCGCCCCGCATATCTCCGTGATCCGCCGTGAACACAACAATCGTGTTCTCCAGCAACTCGCGCTCCCGCAACGCCTCCAACAAGCGCCCCACACAATCATCAATGCACTTGATCATGCCGCGATAGCTGGCCATCGGATAATTGCACTTCTGGGGAGCGGCCCAGCTGGGAACGCCCTTTCGCTCCTTGTCGTAAGTTCGCGGTTTCTCGACCACGTCGTCATCATACATGGTGTCGTAGGGAGCACGAACCGTATCCGGCCCATGGGGATCCGGGATACTCAGCATATGGCAAAACGGCTCAGCCTGATGCCGATCAATAAACTCGATCGTGCGATCCGTGAGAAAGTCCGTCGCGAACGACGTTTCGTCAGCGCCTCTGACGCTATAGGTCGGGTTGCCCTTCGCGTCGCGAGCCTTCACCCGCGGTCCATCCTCGGTTTCCTCAAACTGCTTCCAGTGTCCGCGATTGAACATGTAACGGTTGTCTTCAAACCCGAACTTGCGCTCAGGTCCCCACTGGGGTTTCCCAACCCCGTCCAAGTGCCACTTCCCGGCATAACCGGTCGCATAACCCGCATTTCCAAGCGTCTCGGCAAAACTGACGATGTCATCACGCAACGGGATGTTGTTGGTCGTTACCGGCGTGTTTTGCGGATAGCAGCCGGAGATAAAGGATGAGCGCGAAGGCGAACAGACCGGGGTTGCCGCATAGAACTTGGTACACAAGACGCCTTCTTTGGCGATGGAATCGATATGGGGAGATTCCACAACCGATTTCGTGCCCCACATGAACGCCTGCTCCGGCGGAAGCGTTTCCCGATAACAGCCCAGGGTTCGAAAATTGAGTTCATCGCAATGAATCACCAACAAATTGGGCTTCGCCTCTCCTTGAGCGAAAGCCGGAGCGGCTGCGGATGCAGTGGCGGCGGCAGTGGAGGTTTGAAGAAAATCGCGGCGTTGCATTCCCCACGCGAAGCTCTCCCTCACCGATTTTCAAATGCGAAGTCACAGATTTGCGCTCACTCCAGATTCGCGCGGCCCATCCCGGGATACTTCGAAATCCCTACCGTCAGGCCCGCCAAATCTCGCGAACTGAAGCCGTTTCCACAAAACCACTAGTCAATCCCAGATTCCATGAGATATGATGCGGCAAATGGCCCTGCATCACTCAATTTTGGCTTTGGCCGCAACGCTGCTGTTTACCTGTCCCGCCACCGCGCAGGACATCCCCAAGGAATTGCTGGAGGACGAACACTTTCTGGAGGAATTCGGCGTCAACAAACTGACCACCCCTTCAATTCGGAAGATTTTTGACCAGTTGAGTCGTCTCGAAGACCTTCCCTATGAGAAATTTCAGCGCGACGTCCCAAAGACTTCCAGCGATCGCACCAAACTGGCGCTGAACCTCGGAGGTCTCATCGCCGACGGCTTTTTCGTGGTTTACACGGAGAACCTTCAGGATCTGGAGGACGTCGGCCGTGCGATTTTGAAACACGCCGCCGGCCTGGGAGCAGGTGCCCGCTTTACCAGCCACGCCAAATCGCTTGTCGAGCACAGCAATGACGGCAATTCCGAAAAGTTGCGCGATGAGCTCGCCAGAACCCAGGCCGATGTCGAGATGGAAATGATCACGCTCCGTGACGAGGACGCCGTTCACCTGATTGGGTTTGGGGGCTGGTTGCGAGCGTTTGAAGTGGCCTGCGCGGCGAGTCTCGATCCCTTCGATGCGGGCCAGGCCGAGATCTTGCGCCGGGTCGACATTGCCGATTACTACGTCCAGGAATTCGAGACCCTGCATCCGGACATTTTGGAAAAGGATTACATGACCCAACTGTTCAAGCTCTTGATCGAGTTTCGGGACGTCGTGGACATTTCTCCCGAGCAACCGCTCACCGAGAAGCAAGTTCTGGCGATGAAACAGAAGGTGGAGCAGATGGTGAAACTCGCCTTTTGATGGCACGCCGGAATCGCTTCGGCAAATCGGCCAAAACTGACGGTTCAGAATGAACAAACGGCCGGAGGGGTGGTCCCAACCGCTGCATGAACTCGTCCCAGACTCGAAGAAATTTTCTCCGTGGAACCGGAGCCTGCATCGGCATTCCCGTTTTTGAATCCATGCTTTCCACCGCAACCGCGGCGGGTTTGCCTCAACCCGGCACCACGGCGACTGGCGCCCCACTCCGCATGGCGGTTGTTTACAAGCCGAATGGCGTCAACTACGACCGATGGAAGCTTGAAAAGACGGGCCAGGACTACGATTTGAGCCCCACGCTGCAGCCGCTGGCCAGTTTCAAAAAGGATTTCCAGGTTTTCACGGGATTTGAGCATCAATTTGGTTGGGGACGTCTCGATGGCGCCGGCGATCACGCGAGAGCAAACGCGACGTTTCTGACCGGTGTTCGCCCTCACAAGACGGCGGGTTCCGATATTCGCCTCGGCATCTCATTTGACCAGGTGATGGCGAACGCGATTGGCGATCAAACCCGTCTCGCCTCTCTCGAACTCAGCTGCGACGGCGTTCGCAAATCCGGTGCCTGCGATTCCGGCTACTCCTGCGCCTACCAGTACAACGTTTCCTGGCGGAGTGAAACCCAGCCCATGACGCCGGAATCGAACCCACGCCTGGTCTTCGAACGTCTTTTTGGGGCCGGAACCGGGGCCGAACGCACCGAGAATCTCAAGCGCCGTCAAGTTCAGCAGCGCAGCATCCTCGATTTCGTGATGAGCGACGCGAAAAAGCTGCACACCGCATTGGGCCGCAACGATCAGCAAAAGCTGGACGAGTATTTGACCGGAATTCGGGAAGTTGAGCAGGCGATCGAAAAGTCCGAGCGCTTTGGACTTCCCCCCGAACCCGGGATCCCCGCTCCATCTGGAATCCCAGGGAACTTCAGCGACCACCTCAAGCTCATGTTCGACATGATGGTTCTGGCCTTCGAGACCGACTCCACCCGGGTCGCAACGTTCATGCAGAGCTACGACGGAAGTAACCGGACGTTCCCCGATGTCGGCGTCAAAGAAGGCCACCACGGTCTCTCACACCACCGCGGCAAATCGGAATCGCTCGAGAAACTGGCCAAAATCGACCTGTTTTACTCGGAACATTTCGCGTATTTCCTCCAGAAACTCCGCGAGAAGAAGGATGCGGACGGAAACACCCTACTCCACAACTCCATGGTTCTCTGGGGCAGTGGACTGAGTGATCCGGATCGCCATCGCCATGACAACCTGCCGATCGTCCTGGCCGGAAACGGGGGCGGTCAACTCACACCAAACCGCCACATTCAGTTTGGGGAAAACAAGCCCATGACCAACCTGTTCCTCAGCATGTCAGAGAAAATGGGAGTGCCGATCGATCAGTTTGGCGATTCGACCGGGAAAATCGCTTCCATCTAGCCCCGCGCGCCCCGGGCTGGCTTGTTCCGGCTGTTCAGGCCAACGCAACCGAATCACCCGACGATCCTGGCGGGCAAATCCCAACGGGATTTCGCATGAACAGCCCAGTGTTGCCGAAGGCTACGCTGGGATTACCGAGCCAGCACGAATCCAATCCTGAAGGGATTGCGGAAGGCTTCGGGCGTCCCTTCCGGGACGCATCCTGGCACCGTCTCTGATCCGGTGGTTGCGCTGCGCTTCACCGACCGGCTAGGTTCGGGATGAGCCTCCGGCTCTCTGCTTGACCCATCCGGCGAAGACGATGGATGGGAAAAGGACATGGTTGTCTCACGCTTTCAGCGCTCGCGAATGCGGGCATCTTGCCCCGGGGCTTTGCTCGCGTGGGCTCGCGCACCCCAGGCTGGCAGGTTCTGGCTTTCGGCCAGCTCTAGCCAGAGAACGAAACACCCAGCAGGAAGCCGGAAAAGAAATCGAAAACGTTGGCGAGGCCTGAAAGGCCGAAACACGCCAGCCCGGGGCACCGCCCCGGGTCAAAGATCCGCAAGAATCGAGCGCTGAAAGTGCAATACAATCGCTCTATGTCTCACGCTTTCAGGGCTCGCTCGCGACTGCGGGCATCTTGACCCGGGGCTTTGCTCGCGTGGGCTCGCGCACCCCAGGCAGGCAGGTTCTGGCTTTCGGCCAGCTCTAGCCAGAGGGCGAAACACCCAGCAGGAAGCCGGAAAAGAAATCGAAAACGTTGGCGAGGCCTGAAAGGCCGAAACATGCCAGCCCGGGGCACCGCCGGGTCAAAGATCCGCAAGATTCGAGCGCTGAAAGTGCGAGACAATCGCTCTATGTCTCACGCTTTCAGCGCTCGCAACCACGGCCATCACCACCCGGGCTTTGCTCGCGTGGGCTCGCGCACCCCGGGCTGGCCTGTGATGACCTACAGGCCAACTCTCTGACTCGTGCTGTGAAGCGGACAGGATTGTCCGCACTCCTTGGCTGGCTCACTCCATCGCACCCCATCAGGCCACTGCGACCAAATCACCCGACGATCCTGGCGGGCAAAATCCCAACGGGATTTCGTACGAACAGCCCAGTGTTGCCGAAGGCTACGCTGGGTTTACCCGGGCAGCACGAATCCAATCCTGAAAGGATTGCGGAAAGCTTCGGGCATCCCTGCCGGGACGCATCCTGTCACCGCGACTTTTCCGGTGGTTGCGCTGCGCTTCACCGACCGGCTAGGTTCGGGATGAGCCTCCGGCTCTCTGCTCGTTCCTTCCGTCTGCGGGGAAGCAGCCCAACCCTCGATCGGGGTTGCCAATTTACGGCAACTCCGGAAGATCGCCTTTCACAGCGTCAATTTGAGCGCGGGGAGCCATTGCCTGCCCCTGGTATTTTTCGCGAGCCCAGGCAATTTGGGCTGGAGTAACTGCTCCCGACGAATTCCCGAAATTCATGCGGATGTAGGTAATAACGGCAGCAATCTGCTCATCGCTCATGCTGGCGCCCCAGCCAACCATCGCGCCCGTGTGACGGGTCATATCGGGCACAACCCCATTCAAGACCAGGTAAGCAATGCGCTCCGTCGGCCCGTTGACAAATTCAGAGCCGGCCAGAACCGGCGCCATGGGAGGAGTCATCACCATTGGCGGTCCTTTTCCTTCCGGGCCGTGACAAGCGACACAGTTCGCGAAAGTCGCGCGTCCAAGCGCTGCAAACTCTGCAGAAACTCCGCCTCCCGTGCTTGCGGCTTCAGAAGGTGCTGGCTTGGGCGCCGCTGGCTCGTCGGTCCCACTTGAAGCAGGCTTGGGTGCTGGCGTTGCCGCGGCAGTCACCGTTGCGGGAGCCGCTGCAGCTGCCGGTTCCTCAACCAGTTGCGCGTTGACGAACATGGCGTTGAGCAACCTTACGCCAAAAATGCCAAGCATGACGAAAAGGGCCAGCGCAGTGATTCCGCTTCCTGCGAGACCAAGCTTTCCAGCAAACGAGTTGGATGAATGGGAGTCCTGAGACATGATTTCAAACAAGTTACGCTCCCTGAAGGAGCACGGGCGCAATACTGTCATCACCCACCTGTTTTTCAATCGAAATTCTGTCCGGGTGCCTTCGCTGCCGATTCAGCTCGCCCCTTCCGGGCCCAAACGGTGCATCTCCGCTGCTCAATTGGGAGCGAATGAAATCCGGCAAAATCCCGATCCAACAAACTGTCAGCTTGTCAATTCCCTCCAGTCCCTCCAAACTATCGTGTCATGGAATCGCACGAGGTTATTAAAGAAGCTCTCAGCAAAACGAGCCCCAAAGCGGTGGCTTCCGATTTGGGAGTCTCACTTTCCTTGGTTTACAAATGGGCGCAGCCGAATACGGAACTCGGTTCAGGAAGCCGAAATCCCCTCGACCGAATCCATGAGCTGATGAAGCTGACGGGGGAGGAGAAAATCATCCACTGGCTCTGCAAACAGGCCGGAGGTCACTATGTCCGCAATCCGGACGACCAGATCAACGACTACGAATATGCGCCGGCAACGAACGAAATTGTTCACCAATTTGCCGAACTGCTTCAGGTCATCACCCGCGCAGCGGCAGACAACACCATCACCCCGGACGAGTCGGATCGCATTCGTCAGGTTTGGGATGAACTGAAAATGATCACTGAAGGCTTTGTCAAAGCCTGCGAGGAACGACGGTTCGAAAGAATCCCGACCCCCGGCGGTCACCATCACCACGGATAGTGGTTCGGATGGGCCAGGCGGGAATGTCGTGCCTTCGACGTCTGCGGGGGAACTTCAGAGGGCACAGACGGCATGTTTGCGATCGCCCAGGTCAATCCCCAAGGTCGCTTTCCGATAGATGGTAGGTCGTGTCGTTTTCATCAGCAGAGAGTCTATCAACCTCGTCCAGCGACGTGGCGCTCTGCCTTCTCATCTAATCTTGTTAGCCTTTTAGTCTTCCGCGCCACCGGTTGTCGAGCTCTTGCCGGAATGCGGGAGGATCTCGATGGCTCAGCCACCATACTACGGTTTCATAGCGCTTCTTCAATTCATCGGGTAGATCTTCACAAAGTCTGTTCTTCGCTGCGTTTTGGGTCGCTTCAATTCCTTCGACTTCCGCCAGATACCATGGAAGCTCCTCCACGCTCACATCCCACTTCGGGATCAGGCGCCCAAGGTCACTGCCGATGTCGCCATCATAAGGTGGCTTGAGGAGCCAGAGAATCCCTCCCGCTACTTCCTGAGCAGCGAATCGATTCGTGTGATCGTCTTCGAAGACGCTCAGCATCGCATCCCGCAAGGCATCACTATCGCAATTGCGCAGTCGGCGAACGAGATGCTGAATCGCTTGCCATCCATTCGGCCGATCTAGGGACGCGTATAACTCAGCTTTGATTTCGTCCGCGTCCATTTTCTGAGGCTATCAAGGTAGGGACACCGGTTGCCCGGCGCCCCCCTCACAGATCCCGGTGTGCGGATTTCCCGCACCGGGCTCCTCGGAGAATCGCGCACGTTCACGCTTGGTTCTGAAGTCCTGTTGGCTCCCCATCGGATGATAAGATGGCAGGATTGCGCTCATAAGGCAAGGCGGGGTTGATAGGCGGGGTCGATTTCTTCCACCACCCTCGCGGGCGGCAGTCGCCACACCGTGGTCCACCGGGCTAGCAGCTTTTCCCAGGTAAAGCTCTTGCGCTGGCTGCACCGATTGAGCCATTTGAAGATCAATCCCTTGACCTCCAGCACGTCGGCCGGGGGAAGAGCGCGATCCGTTACCTCGCCGCCTACGCCACCCGCAGCGCGTTTTCCGCCCAACGCCTGCTGGGCTACGACCAGAGCGGCAACCGCCTGCTCCTACGCTGGATCTCCAGCGAAACGGGCAAAGTCGGCACCCTGCACCTGGCTCCGCACGAACTCATCCGGCGCTGGCTCCTGCACGTTCTCCCCAAAGGGTTCACCCGGATCCGGCACTACGGCTTCCTCAGCAGCGCCGCGCGCAAGAAGCGGCTCAAGATTCGGCTCCTGCTCGGAGAACTGCGGCCCGAACCGGAACCCGTCCTTCCCGAGCACGAGGTGCCGAACTGTCCACACTGCGGCGGCACGCTGATCCACTGGTTCGACTTGCCTCGGATTTATCCGGTGCGAGGACCACCGCCATCAACATCACCATCCTTCGCCGCATCATCATGACAATCGGCGCCTACCCACAAAGCCAAGTCATCCTAACACCTGCCAAATCGGGATGTCTTGGGAACGTGCGGACTCGTCCCGCGAAAAACCCGCAACTCGTCATCGCTCCTGCCTCCGCTGGGGGCTCGGACGCCACCAAGGCGCTGCCTTTCGCGTTGCTGGTGACGAATCGGCGGAGCGATTCGTCACGCAGGCCTGTGCGCGTCACTTTGCAGGATCGCCCCAGTGTCGCGTGGTCCGTAAGTCGCTCACCCTCAGCCTGAAATCGAAACCGCAAAGGAGGCATGAGGGCCCGTTATCGGGTAGGAGGAGGGGTTGCCCCCTCCGTCCTCCCACACCACCGGGCATACGGTTCCGTACCACGGCGGTTCACGAAGTGGACGCATAGAAGCGAACCGAATCCAACAATCTAACAAGTCCACGTAAATCAAAGAACTTTCGGGGCATCGCCTTATTCAGATGCGAGGCTCCGGCATTCCACCACGGGCCCCGACCATTGTAGGCAGAGGCTGAAGCGCGCGCTTCATCAACCCCCAAGCCCATCAGCTTGCGCCGACGGGTTTTGGGCTTCTTCCACTGTCGCCAGAGTACACCTCGCAGCCTGCGCCGCAGCCATCGGTCCAGTTCCTCCAATACGCCCTTCACCTCGGCGTGCCGAAAGTAGGAGGCCCAGCCACGCAGCAGCGGGTTGAGATCCTCCACAATGAACCGCTCCAAATTCCGGCCGCGTCCGTGCCGAAGCAGGGCTTTGACCTTCTGGCGCAAGCGCCGCAGCGATTCGTTCGACACCTTGAGTCGTGCTTGATAGTGCATCGTTAGGCTGTAGCCAAGGAACGAACGGTTCCAAGGCCGGTCTACCGCGCTCTTTTCGGCGTTGACCTTCAACTTCAGATGTTTTCCCAGCCAGATGGTCAGGTTTTCGAGCACGCGTTCGCCTGCTGTCCGGGATGAAACGTAAATGTTCACATCATCGGCGTAGCGGCAGAAGCGATGCCCGCGTTTCTCCAGATCTTTGTCCAACTCGTCGAGTAGGATATTGCTGAGCAGCGGCGAGAGCGGGCCGCCTTGTGGCGTTCCCTGACGGCGCGGCCGCACGAGGCCGCCGTCCATCATACCCGCTTGCAGGTAGCGGCGGATCAGTCGCAAGACCCGTTTGTCCTTCACTTTACGCATCACACGGGCCATGAGCACGTCGTGGTTGACGTTGTCGAAGAACTTTTCCAGGTCCATATCGACGACCCAGCGCCGCCCGCCTCGCACGTGCTCGCGCATGGCTTTCACCGCCTGATGGGCGCTGCGCCCGGGCCGAAAGCCATAGCTGGAGTCACTGAACGTGGGATCGAAGATCGGGCCCAACACTTGCGCAGTCGCCTGTTGAATCAGACGGTCGAGCACCGTGGGTATGCCCAGAGTTCGTTCCCCCTTTCCTCCCGGTTTGGGGATTTGCACCTTACGTACTGCGTTTGGCCGGTATGTTCCGGCCAGCAGTTGTTCTTTGATTTCGGGCCAATGGATTTTGAGGAAGGGGCGCATTTGCTCCCAGCTCATGCCATCGGCCCCGGCGGCCCCTTTGTTGCGTTCTACCGCGTGGAGGGCACGCCACATGTTCTCACGATCGACGATTGCCGCCATCAGGTCGGCTTCTTTGGATGGGTTTCCATCTGGGTTGGCCGGAACGCTCGTTGACGCCCCACATTCCAACAGCCCTGGCGGATTCTGTCCGTTACCTCTGCCGGGTGGGTCAGGCATCTCAGCCTTCTGTTCTGCATCTGCTTCGTTCATCGACAACTTGGTTGGTTAACCATCACACTTCATGTTCGGGCCTTCAGCCGGGTCGATCTCCGGCCTACTATGCCCTCTGCTGACTTCTGGCGCGTCATCCCAGCACCTCTCAATGCTGGTAGCACATGGCAACACGCCAGATCTCCCCGGGTAATGCGCATTCACCTCCGCACTTATCCCCGCCACATATACATCAACACCTTCTGTGCAAGTATGGGACTTCGAATGTGTTGGCCTTCTCATCCGGTATTGATGCCTCATATGTGATTTCTGTTCGTCGGGGTAGTGTTTTGCCTACGGCTTCCTTCAGACTCCACCTCACGGTGGACGCCCTTGCCGCTCAGCTAGCGGTTCCCCTTGCCGGGTCCGCGGAGGACTTGAACCTCCAAGTGAATGCGCCCTGCCGGGCGCACCAACAACCGATAGCTCTTGGGCTAAGCCCGGAAGCTATCTTTGGGGTTGTTCGGCTTGGTCTTCATTTGGGTGCGCGGTCCGGTTCGGGGTATCGCTGGGGAACCTGTGGATCATAGAAGCCACAGCCCAAGCTGTGTGCAACGTCTATAATCCTGTTCAGAACCTCGGAATGGTCGAGCAGCTTGTATCCGCAGGTAATAACAATCAAATGCACACTGTGCTTGTCGGCATGACAGAAGTTGACCTCGAATCCAGAATCAAATCCCCGCCAAATCAACTGGCCGTGATCTAATTCGATCTCTGGGAACGCCTTCTCGAAGCGGTCAATCACATCCTCGCGGGGGAACGCATCAACTTCGGGATTCGGACGCTCCTGTGAGAGGGTATCCACTCTCATACCTGCATCGCCAACAAAAGGCTTCTTCTCGCGCCAAAAATAGAGGTCGTAGCTCATCTGATTTTTCTGCCGAACGTCCGAGGTGTGGCAGCGGCTACTGAGAGCGCCACCTCGAAACAGGGTTGAGTGTTGAAGTAAAGAGGGTCATGCCGACTCGGGGCGTGTAGCCGCTTGTCCACCACCGCCTTCCATGAGAAGGCCATCAAGTAGTAACATCAAAATTTCAATTTTGCTAGGGTTTGTTGTTGGGCTGGGTGGTGGTGGTTTCAGGGATGAAGGTTGAATCGCGCTTCCATTCGCACTCGTTTGGTAGAGCCACTGTTCGCTGGGCTTCGGTGCATGTTTGGATCCGGTTCATCTCTGTTCTATCACAAAGAAAAGGACGCTGCTATCTTGTTCCCGCATTCCTAACTCATAAGGTTTGATGCTGACGCATGGACCGCAGTCGCCCCAAAGGTTGGTTGCTGGCGTTAGCTTCGCAGTCGTCCAGGAAAGGCGTTCTTGGCTTTTGAAAATTCATGTCGGTTTTCAGGCGCTGGCTAACTTCATCGGCTCATACGCGGTATCGTTCTTCCAAATTGTCATCATCACCACCGCCAACTTCCGGGCGGTCGCGACCACGGCTTTCTTCTTCGCGCCACGACCGCCTCGTTGCGCTAGACGCAGGCCGCGGATTTGCAGATCGCACTCTTCGCCAAACGGTCCCAACAGATATTGGGCGCTACCGACGAGGAGGCGACGCAGATAAGCGTTCCCACATTTGCTAATCCGCAGGGACTTGTCGACCCCGCCGGATTGATCGCGCCGCGGCACCAAGCCGAGATAAGCTCCCCCATCGCGAGGGTGACGGAAACGTTGGGGATCGCCAATTGTGAGGATAAAGCAAAGCGCCGTGATCGGCCCAATCCCACGGATCTCGCGCAAGCGTTGGCTCTCCGGATAGCGTTCCTGACACAACCGCTCAATCTCGCGGTCCAGTTCCCGGATCTTTGCCGTCATCGTGTCGATCACTTGCAACGAGGGCTCGATCATGGCTAACACCTCAGCCTCGTCCCCCTGCAGTAACATTTGAGCCCGACGGGCGAAGCAGGTCGTTTTGGGCGATGGCAGGCGAATTCCCAAACCTTTGAGTGTGAAGCGCACCGCTGAGATCACGTCCACGCGTTGGCGCACCAGATTGTCGCGCAGCTTGATCTGAAGAAGGTCGCGCTGGGCCTGCTCGCTACCGTGCACAATGGGATGCAACAGACTCGCATCCACCCGAGCCAGCTTCGCCAACATCCGCGCATCCAACTCATCGCTCTTGCGTTCGTTTTGGTAGATCGCACGCAGTTTACGTGAGTTCGCCACAATGACTTCGCATCCCAACTTGTCGAGTAGCCGACTGATCCACAGGCTATGACTTCCCACCTCCATAGCGATCCGTGCTTTGGGAAAGCGCTTCACCAACATCGCCAACCGTTCTCTGGTATTGGGGATCGTCATTTCCGCGACAATCTCGCCCTTCGCGTTGAGGGCACAGACGGCATGTTTGCGATCGCCCAGGTCAATCCCCAAGGTCGCTTTCCGATAGATGGTAGGTCGTGTCGTTTTCATCAGCAGAGAGTCTATCAACCTCGTCCAGCGACGAGGCGCTCTGCCTTCTCATCTAATCTTGTTCTGCTTCTTTGGCTGTTATCGAATTACGTATGGCTGCCTTGAAGTGATCCAGCTTGCTGCCATTCCAGCTAAAGTCCCAATCTTCTGGGTCAAACTTCTGATTTAGCATTTTACCTAGTTCTTCATTATCTAGGCTTGCTGCCCAACGATTCTGCTCCTTCACGCACAGAGCCTCGATGCGAAGACGCTTATCTTCATCGTAGCGAATTCCTCGGCATTCAAGATACGCATGTGTCGCCTCATGGACTAGTAAGGCAGCATGAAAAGCGATAGAAAACTCGACATCCCGTTCAGGCCAAGACTCTTCAAAGTTAATCGCGCAAGCATGCGCCCAGTGCCAATATTCAGCACCCGGCGTAGAAAGGCTCGTGTTCACGATCCAATCCAAATTCTTAGTTACGCGAGAAAACCTACGCGAATCTGTGTCCTTGAGAAGATTCAGTGAGGCTAGAATCGTGGTGTGAAAATCCACACTTCTTCTCCTAACGTCCACAATCCGAATCGAATAGACCTCCTCGACTGTCATTGATGACCACAATCGGAGGGTGAGCTTGCGAGATACTATGCCGATACAGCGCCGTATGCTTCCGATCATAATTTCTTAGCAGAACAGTATATTATTTCCCTTGAAGGGCTGATATCCAAATCACGCAATTGGACCTAAATTCTTAAGGGATGTTGATCGTTTAATTTGGGAATTCATGATTTCTCTAAAAAGGTATGAGGATTATCAGTTCCTAGACTGCCAACCCAAGATTGCAGATGGACTAGCAATACGGGATATCGTCGTTTTCCTCAAGGAAGTTCCGACGTGGTGAGGACTTTTCTTGGAAGGGGCCGTTCTCATTTTTGATTTCCACTTCTCGACCAGGAATTATTGGGACATGGGGATGCGAAGACGGGCAGTTGCATTTGCATGCCATGAATCGTGGGATGGATGGACAGGAAGATGGAAGTTGGGGGCTTGGAAGTGACGGCGACAGGATGTCGCCGCTACCGCGTAGGCTGAATCCGGCGGTGAGAGTGGCTGCACCGGATTCCTCCGTGCGTTCGACGGAAAATGCCACCGATCTCGAAACCCGGCGTTTTTGCAATCTTGCGACGTTGTATTGAAGGAAATCCGCGAAGTTGCGCCATCCTAACACGCTCATCTTCCTGCAAAATCTCTGAGCAGTTCATCCAAATCGAAAACCCGTTTAGCTTAAACGAGAACCCGCTTGGCTGAGACGAAAACCTGGTTAGCTGAAGGCGTTTTATCTATAACCAGGACCCGGGGACGTTTATCCGGTTCTCCTGTTTTCAGGGTTTGGTCGGGGGCGGGTTGCGTTTGGTTTGGTTCTTTTGGGCTGCCAGGGCGGCGATTTTTCGGGTGAGAGTTTGGGTGTGATGGGGATGCTCGGATTCGACTGCCAGTCGAATCTACGGGGCTGGTTCGGAATTTTGGCAAATTCCGCTACCTCCTCACTTCCCTAGGCAAGAATGTCGTGCAGCACGTTGCCGTGAACATCGGTCAACCGGACGTCCCGCCCCGCGTATCGATAGGTAAGGTCTTCGTGGTCGATCCCGACCTGGTGGAGGACGGTGGCCCAGAGATCGAAGATGGTCGCTTTCCCATCCACGACATGGTAGCCGTAATCGTCCGTGGCGCCGTAGGCGGTGCCACCTTTGATTCCGCCGCCAGCCATCCAAACACTGAATCCAAAGGGATTGTGATCGCGGCCATTTGAACCTTGGGAAAATGGGGTTCGGCCAAATTCTCCCGTGAAAATAATGAGCGTTTCATCAAGCATGCCGCGTTGCTTGAGGTCCTTGATCAATGCGGCAATGGGCTGATCGACCTGTTGCCCCATGGCGCGATGTCCCTCTTCGAGCGCGCCATGTTGATCCCAGGGATTGGGGGCTCCGCCAGCTCCAAGCTTTTTGGTTAGGCACGAGAGTTCGACAAAGCGGACGCCGCGCTCCACCAATCGCCGTGCGAGGATGGCTTGCCGGGCGTAGGCCGCTTTTTCGGGATCGGGATCGTCGAGCCCGTAGAGCTTTTTCGTAATCTCGCTTTCGCCACGCAGGTCACAGACTTCCGGCACGGCGGATTGCATGCGGAAGGCGGTCTCGTAGTTCATGATGGCGGCTTCCACATCTGCGTCGCCACCGGTGGATTTGGCGAAGCCCTGATCGAGACGGTTCACAAAGTCCAATCTGGATCGCTGAATGGACGCAACCTGGGACGGCGCAACGTTGGGGATGGCCGGTGTGTTGTCTGCCTTGATGATGGAAGCCTGGTGCTGGGCGGGAAGAAATCCGCTGCTGAACAACCCAACGCCCCCATGAGGCGCGACGGCGTGCCCACTCTGCAGGACCACATAGCTGGGCAGGTTTTCGTTGGCAGAACCAAGCCCATAGCTCATCCAGGCACCGGCGCTGGGGTGGCCCAAAAACGGAAAGCCGGAATGGATCATGAAGTTCCCTTGCGCATGCTCGTTCACGGGAGTGGTCATGGAGCGGATGACCGCGATGTCGTCGGCACAGTCTCCGATTTGTTCGAAGATCTCGCTGACGGGCAACCCGCTTTCCCCGCGATTGCGAAACGCGAACGGGCTGGGCATGATCTTGCCGTTGTTGTTGAACTGGGTCCGCTCAACCTTCATCGGCATCTCCTGGCCCGCTTCCTTCTTGAGCCTTGGCTTGGGATCAAAGGAATCGACGTGGGAGACGCCACCCGACATGTAGCAGAGAATGACGTTCTTGGCCTTGGCCTTTGGCAGGGCGGCGTTCGTATTGGGAGCCAGCAAACCTGACAAGGCGACCAAGCCGAACCCACTCGAGGCGCGGGCGAGGATCTGGCGGCGGGAGATTTCAGCGAACATAGATGAATTCCTTGAGGTTAAAGATGGAGTGGGCAAGATCGATCCAGGGTTGGTTTTCACCGACCGGTTGACCGTAGTCCCTGAGCTGGGATTCGAGGTCACGAATCCCGGATTCCAATTCCTGGAGCCGCGATGTTTGTGATGGGGTGAGGGCGGCGAGCACCTGGTTTTCGCTGACAAAACGGCGACCATGAGCCGAGGCGGCCACTTCCTCCGGAGAGAGCGCCCGGTTAAAGAGTTTCGCCTCGTGGATGCGCCCCTTCAACATTCGATTCCCGCCGACTCCGGTTCCATGACGCAGACCGAAGACAAGCTGGGTCTGGCCGGATTTGAAGGGATTCAGGTTCGTCTGGCGATAGGGAGACCCATAGGGCTGACCATTGCGGTAAGCGCGGATGGTGCCGTCCGCATCATAGGCGATGGTGATGCAAACCGGCAGGGAGGAGGCGTCCGTTTCCGGCCCGCCTTCAAAGCTTCTCGTGCGCTGGTGATGATTGCTCCCAGCCAACCAATGCCCTTTCTTCATCTCGGCGAAGACGATGGAATCAAAGACGGCCCCGTTGCTATCCTGAACGGTCATGACACCCCCACCACGCTGATCGAGATTCTCGAGCTGGACGACGACTTCGAGGGTTTTTTCCTGGAGATCCAGATTGAGCGGAGGCGTGCTGACGTAACCTCCGCCATCCAGAACCAAGGCGTCATCTTCGAGCCTTGCCGTTCCGTTGGCCTTGCCGTTCAGGTTCGCAAGTTCATCCCGAAGATTCCCGTCAAATTTCCAGTAGGCAAAGGGTTCGGGTCCAGCGAGAGCCGCTTCACCCTCGGAATTCAACGCGGCCTCCAACCGTGTCCGGACCGGTTGCTTGATGGATGCGACCTCGTGTTTCAGGCGCTGAATTTCCTCGACCAACTGAGTCCGCTCGCGTTCCACGCCTTCGTAGCGTTGCTCCATGTCCTTCAGAAATTCGTTGGCTGCGCGGAGTTCGTCGGACGTCGGTTTTCTGCCCAGCGCCGTCGACCACATGTCCCCGATGCTTGGCGATTGACTGGCGAAGTTGGAAGCGGCGTTCGCAACAAACCGGTCATTCATCAGCATCAACGATTGAGCGGGCACGTTGGTAACATCGCGGCTTCCCTTGGTGGAGAACGGAACGGGTGCATCAAACGTCGTGAGAAAGGGATCCATGCGATTGCGGATCACGGAAACGTAGACCGAGCGCCGATTCGAGGTTCCCGAGGCGGGAGGGCCGAAGAGCGACAAGTCCAGATTTCCCGACACGGCGAGGAACTGGTCGCGAATCGCCTCGGCTTCCAAGCGGCGGACATTGGCATGCGACAGGAGCCGGTTGGAAGGGTCCGTGGTTGCGGCGATCCTGCTGGGATGACTTGCCTGCTGCCAGGTTTCGCTCGTCACCAAAAAGCGGATCAACGATTTGAGCGACCAATCATCCTTCTCCTCAAATCGCGTTGCCAGGTAGTCCAGCAGCTCCGGGTGCGTCGGCTCCACGCCCAGCCGCCCAAAGTTGTCCGTCGTCGAAACCAGACCGTTTCCAAACAGGTGATGCCAGATGCGGTTCACGATGACGCGACTGGTAAAGGGATTGTCGCGGCGGAACAGATCGTCGGCCAGTTCGAGACGCCCGCTGATGTTCGACTGATAAGGCGTGTCATCAATGGCATCGAGAAAGCGGCGTGAAACGGGCTGCAGTGGCTTTTTGTGATCGCCGCGATTATAGAGCGGTTGATCCACACCCTTCCATTCGGCCAGGGTCGGAATTCGGGTTGCCACGGGAATGGCCGCCTCCAACTCGCGATAGCTCTCGATCAATGGTTTCGCCGTCGGCAACTTGCCGAGCTCGTTCGGTAGCATCCCGCGCTCCAACGCCTTGCTGAGGATCAGGCTCTCGGCGTTGGTGATGGTCTGGTCACGCCAGGCTTCGACGGCGTTCTTCAAGGCGGTCCGGTCGACCGATTGGCGAACGGGTTTCGGGCCGGGTTCCCCCTTCTTCACCAACCAGGCTTCGCGGATTCCAAACCAGGAACGATCCTTGTTCTTCACCAGGAGCGGCGCGTCGCGAGCGGTGGCGAGTTCGATGTGGATGTCGTCGCCATCCCAATAGGCCAGGTCGAACTTCAGCCAACGCCATCCGCGTTGCTTGTCGTCATCCTTCAGCCCTATGACCTTGTAGACCGTTCCGCTGCGAGGGTAGTTTTGAACGACGTAACGAGCCATGGCCTCCCCTCCCCCGCGAACGTGGAGATAAAGCTCATACGCGCCATCGAGATGAAGATCCGGCGACGTCAGGACGGCTCCCGCTTTGTCGGTGATCAGGTTCGAGTAGGCTCCGGCCGGAAAGAGGTCGACAAGCGCATTCGCTCCCTGCGGCGCGATGGCGAATTCTCCCGGTTCCGACGGTTTCTGCGGCAACCCGTCGCCATACTGAAACCACGCTTCATAGGTTTCGGGATCCGACAAATCCCAATGCCGGCTTCCGCCCGAAATTTGATGATCCACGACTTCCAGAGCGTCTCCGGACTCGGGAAGTTGCGCCAACCAATCGGACGCGATCGCGGCGCGAATCTCAGGCTTCAAGCCGGTCAAGGCCTCGCGATTCACCAGGCGTTTCTCAGGAAGATCAATCGCCGCGCTGGCGGGCCGGGTTGATCCCAGGATTCCAAAGAGCGCGTAGTAATCGGCCTGGCTGATCGCATCAAACTTGTGGTTGTGGCAGCGGGCGCAACTTACCGTCAGCCCCAGAAATGCCTTGGTGAAAACGTTGATCTGATCATCGGTAAAGCGCACTTTTTCGTCCAAGGCATCGGTCGGAGCGAACCCGTGAAAAACCATGCGCCAATGAGCGGTCCCGATCAGTGATTCATTGATCGCCAGTTCGGGATTGATTCGTGGATTGGGCAGCAAGTCTCCCGCAACGTGTTCCCGAACCAACTGATCATACGGAATGTCGGCGTTGAGCGCGCGGATGAGATAATCCCGGTAAAGGTGAGCATTGGGAATCCGGGGATCGCCTTCCGATCCGTGGGTCTCGGCATAACGAATCCAGTCCATCCAATGCCGCGCCCATTTCTCGCCAAAGTGAGGACTGGCGAGCAATTCATCGATCACGCGCTGAGCGCCTTTTTCCTCGAATGCTGCGATTTGCTCCGGCGTTGGTGGCAGGCCAATCAAGGCAAAGTAGAGACGCCTTGCCAGGATGTGGGTTTCCGCTGGGAAGGAAGGCTCCAGTCCCGCGGTTGCCAGTTTTTGGCGAATAAATCCATCCACGGGATGCCCGTCTCCCGGCGGCGTCAGGTCGCGTCGGATCGGCTGAAAACTCCACCATGCCTTGCGGCGTTCCAGGACCGCCTCCCAACTTGCGTCTTCCGCCAATTCCTCGGCACTGGGCGGAGCGTCGCGAGGATCCGGCGCGCCCATGTTCACCCATTGCACGAAGTCCGCAATGATGGCGTCATCCAGCATCACGCCCGCTTTGGGCATTTCCAGATCCTCAAACTCGTGGCGAATCGCCTGAATCAGCAAACTCTCGTCCGCATTGCCCGGGATGATGACCGGCCCGGAGGTTCCCCCCTTCATCATCGGCTCGCGATGATCCAGAATAAGCCTGCCTTTGGCTTTCCCATTTGAGTTGTGACATTCGTAGCAGTCCTGAGCCAGCACCGGGCGAATTCTCGATTCAAAGAATTCGATTCCTTCCGAGGAAAACGCCGGGGTCGAAGCCAAAACGACGACCGAGAGACTGAGGGTGCGAAGGAACGGGGTCATGAGAGGGGTTAACTAAGGAGTCGTTGGCGAATCAGGTTCGCTGCGGCGAGGGTCTTTTCACCAAAGTCCTGGAAGCCGGATTCCGGCAGGCGAAAAATCGGAGCGATCACCGTGATGGCCGCGACGGGATAGGCGTGGCTGTTGAGAATTGGCGCGGCGATGCAGTGGATGCCCTCCAACCCTTCCTCGCGATCCACCGCGTATCCGCGTTTCGAGGTTTCCTCCAAATCCGCCGTCAACTTGGTGTGGGTGTCGAGGGTTTTCGGGGTGAAGGATTTCAGGTTCACCTCTTTCAGCCAGCTTTCGAATTCGTTGTCGGGCAAATGAGCCAGGATCGCCTTTCCCGGCGCACAGGAATAGAGCGGGATTCGCATCCCAACCGCCCCCATCACCTGAATCGGATGAAGCCCGGCCGCCTGCTCCAGCACGACGCCATGCCTGCCGGAACGAACCATGAGCTGGGCCGTTTCGCCGGTTTGATCGCGGAGGGTCTGCAATCCTTCGTAGGAGCAAACCACTAGGCTCTTCTCGTTCACCTTGGGTCGCCCCAGGTCGAAAAAGCGATTGCTGAGCGTGAACCGTTTGTCGGACTCCCGCCGGTGAACGTAGCCCCGGGCAAACAGCGCATTGGCGATGCGATACACCGAGTTCTGGGGAAGTTCCGTAGCGCGAACCAATTCCGAGAGCGTCAATCCAGCGGGTTCCTGACTCAAGGCTTCGAGAATATCGAGGGCGCGGTCGGTGCTGGGCGACTGAGAGACCGGCTTGGAAGGTTCGACGTATTGAGACATGTTTTTCTAAATTTAGATCTATTTCCAAATCTAGACAATTCACCACCTCCCAGAGACGATCCTTTCACGAAGTTCAACAACCGTGCGTTCAAGGCCTCCAGTTTGGCTGCTCGGACTCGGTCTGGCGCCAGGCTCAAATGCCACGTCAGCCGGTTTTTCGAACCAGTGCCAATCCCGGGCAGATTTGAGCCGGATTCGTTGACAAACGCGGCGTCTCAGGTTGGTGTGATCAGTATGCCCCTTAAATCCCTCGCCTTCGTTCTTTTCCTAACTCTGTTCGCCCCGTTTTCCGGCTTTGCGCAGGACAAAAAAATCATCTGCTTTGTCGGCCACCGCACGTCTCACGGCTTTGGTAAACACGAGTATCACGCCGGCAATCATCTGATCGGCGAATGGCTCGAAAAAGCCTATCCCGGCCAGATTGAAGCTCGCTACTCCGTCAATTGGCCCGAGAACGAAACCGAGTTTTTCGCCAATGCCGATTCGGTGGTGTTTTTCTGTTCGGGCGGCGGCGGGCACCTCGTCAACAACCACGTTCCCTTCTTTGATCAAGTGATGAAGACCGGGGCGGGGTTGGCCTGCCTGCATTACGCGGTGGAGGTGCCAATCGGGCCGAGCGCAAAAGGGATGCTCAACTGGATGGGCGGCTATTTTGAGGCGAACTGGTCGGTGAATCCGCATTGGGTGGCCGACTTCCAACTCTTTCCGAACCACCCGGCGGCGAATGGGGTCAAGCCGTTCAAGAGCGATGACGAGTGGTATTTCCACATGCGTTTTCGCGGCGATATGGAAGGGATCGTGCCGATTTTAAGCGCAGTGGCGCCGGCTGAAACCATGAAGCGCGGCGATGGCCCACACTCGGGAAATCCGACGGTGCGGAAAGCGGTCGCGGCGAGGGAGCCTCAGCACGTGGCGTGGACCTACCAACGCGGCGATGATTACCAGCAGGGACGCGGTTTTGGCTTCACCGGCCTGCACTACCATTGGAACTGGCTCGACGACAGCTTCCGGAAGACCGTGCTGAACGGCGTGGCCTGGTCGGCTAAGCTGCCGATTCCCGAAAACGGCGTCGAGTCCGCCCGCCCCACGAAAGAGGAGCTGGAGGCGAACGTCCTGGAATACGGCGGTGCCCAAAACCGGAAACCTCAACCGAAGAAAGCCGCGAAGGCGGAGTCTGGGCCCTCGCCCGTCAATCCCAACGCCAAGCCGATCTGGGAATCGCCGGTCGTCAACGAGTCCACGCCGGGAATGGCGGTGGCGGTTGACATCGCGATCCCGACAGGCACGAAGGAACTTTATCTCGCGGTTTCCGATGTCGATGGGATGTCCTTTGATTGGGCCAACTGGATCGAGCCCAAATTGATCCTTGCCGATGGAGCCGAGAAAAAGCTGACGGATCTGCATTGGAAGAGCGCCAGCGTCGGTTGGGGGAATGCTCACAAGAACCGAAACGCCGGCGGGAAGGAAATGATGACGGCGGGAAAAAAGATTCCGTTTGGAGTTGGAGTGCACGCCCCTTCGATGTTGGTTTACGAGATTCCAGATGGTGTGAAACGATTTCAGGGCAGGGTCGGGATCGACAATGGCGGCAGTGACCAGAACGGCCAATCCACGATTCGCTTTCACATTTTTAACGAGAATCCTGGCGCGTTCGCGAAGAAATCCAGCGGCGGGGGCGGTGGGAATGCTGCAGGCCATGATCCCGGTGAGGCGCTCGATTCCCTCAACGTTCATCCCGAGCTGAAGGCGCAACTCTTCGCGAGTGAGCCGATGATCCTCAGCCCCAGCGCGATTGATGTGGATGCGCAGGGACGCGCCTGGGTTTGCGAAGTCATCAACTATCGCCGTCACCAGGGAAAACGCCCCGAAGGCGATCGCATCGTGATTCTGGAAGACACGGATGGTGACGCGAAGGCTGACAAGTCGACCGTTTTCTATCAGGGCACGGATATTGACTCGGCGCATGGAATTTGCGTGCTGGGTGATCGGGTCATCATCTCCGCCGGCGATGACGTCTTCAGCCTGTACGATCGCAATGGCGACGGGAAAGCGGATCCGGGCAGCAAGGAGCTGATGTTCACGAAGATCGGCGGGAAGCAGCACGATCACGGCATCCACGCCTTTCATTTTGGGCCGGATGGCCGCCTCTATTTCAACTTTGGAAACGCCGGCAAGCAGCTTTGTGATGCGGAAGGCAAGATCGTCATCGACATCGCCGGAAACGAGGTCCGTGGCGGAAATCTGCCCTATCAGGAAGGGATGGTGTTCCGCTGCGAATTGGATGGGTCGAATGTCGAGACGCTCGGCTGGAACTTCCGCAACAACTGGGAAGCGGTGCCGGATTCGTTCGGCACGGTTTGGCAGAGTGACAATGACGACGACGGTAACCTCGGTGTTCGGATCAACTACGTCATGGAATATGGGAACTACGGTTACAAGGACGAAAAGACACGAGCAGGTTGGCGCGATCCCCGTCCCAATCTCGAAGCGGAAATCCCCCTTCGTCATTGGCATCTGAATGATCCTGGCGTCGTCCCAAACCTGATCCAGACCGGAGCTGGTTCGCCCACCGGAATCTGCGTTTATGAAGGCGACCTGCTTCCCGAGATTTTTCGCGGTCAACCGATTCACAGTGATGCGGGACCAAACGTGGTTCGAGCTTACGTTACGGAGAATGACGGCGCGGGTTACTCGGCGGAGATGGTGAACATTCTGGATTCCTCCAAAGATCGCTGGTTTCGGCCGAGCGACGTGTGTGTCGCGCCTGATGGATCGTTGATCGTCGCGGATTGGTATGATCCCGGCGTCGGTGGGCACGGGATGGGAGACCTTGAGCGCGGCCGAATTTTTCGGGTGACGGTTCCCGGGAAAGAACGCTATCAATCGCCCAAAGAGGCTTCGCTCGGCAGTCCGAACAAGGACGCGTTTTACCAGGCCTGGCAGAAAGTTGCCGACAAGGAGAACTCCCGTGGAGAGCTTGAGAAGCATTTCGCAGGCGCCACACCTGCCGATCAAGTAACCAGGGCGCGCTCCCTCTGGCTTTTGGCTCGGCTCGATCCCCGCGCCGCGACCGTGGCTCTCGGCGATTCCGAACCCAAGATCCGCATGGTCGCCCTTCGCGCGATTCGCCAGCTCTATCCCGACCTGCTTCTTGATGCCTGCACCAAACTGGCCAACGACGCCGATCCCCAGGTTCGCCGGGAAGTCGCGATTGCGATCCGGTTCGACGGCAGCGCCAAAGCCAACGAAATCTGGGCAACGCTTGCAGGAAACCTTGAACCCGGCGATCGCTGGGGACTCGAAGCCCTGGGAATTGGCGCCGACCTGCATTGGGACGCGAGGTGGGCTGCGTTTGAGAATCTCGACGACCAACCGGCAGCATCGTATCATCATGTTTCCTGGCGGGCTCGCGACTCCCAAGCCGCGTGGCGCACCGCAAATTACTTGGAGGGCAACACGCCAAAGCCGGACGCCGCCAAACATCTTCGCAAGCTCCATTTCGTCGATCAGGAACAACGCGATGAAGCCTATCGCCGGATCTTTCTGACGGCATCGCCGGATGCGGCGCTGTTCGCCGCCGGTCAACTTGGCCCCGACAAGATCAAGACGATCGATGGCGGTCCAGCCCGGCTCGATTCGCTGCTCGGGCCGATTCGCGGCAAAGCTGAGTTTGTCCAACTCGCGGCAACGCTCAATCTTCGCGGTTTCGGGGACGAATTGATCGGCTTCATCGTGACCAATCCCGGCAGCTCCGAATCCGTCACCGCTGCAAGGCTGTTGTTGAATGATCGCGGTGCGATTTTCCCAATTCTACGCGGCAAAGACACCGCCAAGGCGGAGGCGGTCGCGACGGCGTTCGGCAAAACCGGCGATCGCAATGCGACCAGACTTCTCGCCGACGAATTGAAACGAGCAGAGGTAAGTCCCGCCACCAAAGTTTCCATCGTCCGTGCGTTGGCGATCTCCAATCAAGGCGGGCGCGAACTCCTTGGCCTTGCCCAGAAAAATCAGCTCAGCGACGCGCTGAAACCGGTCGCCGCCCTCAGCCTCTCGCAAAGCGCGGACGGGGGAATTCGGAACGCCGCCGCACAAAGCCTCCCGATCCCGAAGGCGCAAGGTGTCGAGAATTTACCACCCGTGGTCAAATTGTTACAAATGAAGGCCGATCCGAAAAACGGCGTCGCCGCGTTTTCGAAAGCCGCCTGCATGACCTGTCACAAGGTGAAGGGCCAATTCATCGACTTCGGACCGGATCTCAGCGAAATCGGGAACAAGCTTTCCAAGGAGGCGATGTTTGAGGCGATTCTGTATCCGAGTGTCGCCATCAGCCACGGGTTTCACGGGGTCGCCCTCAAAACGAACAGTGGAGAAACCTTCAGTGGCTACATTACGGGGGAAACCGACGACGAAGTCACCTTGCGATTGCCCGGCGGAGTCAGCCGGGCCTTTCCCACGAAGGATCTCTCTGCTCGCGAAAATCTGGAGCAGAGCCTGATGCCTCCGGGATTGGCGGCGGCCCTGACGACTCAGGAGCTGGTGGATTTGGTCGCCTACCTCCAGAGTCTCAAGGGCTAGGAGCGTTTGGAATTGATGACAGACTCGCAAGGTATTGCGAGGGTTGGGTGAAGCGTGGCTTCGCCCGCGATTGAAACGCGGTTCGGAGCATTGTGACGATGCTCATCGCCGCCCCGAGCCATCATTCCTGGTCGAAAAAGTCACTCGCAGCGCGTCTCGCCCTCATTTTCAAACGCCGCCCTATGGTTTGACAGCCATGAGGCTTATGGCATAAATCCTGCGTTCGCGGGGAGAGACGCAACCACGTTTCCCCCTCTGAAAACCTATGAAGTCTAAATTCGCCCTACCTGTCCCCCCTCGATCGCTCAACGAGAAAGTCGCTCAGCCGAAATCTCGCTACGCCCATGAACTTTCCGGTCAGGGAAAGACTTCTTCCGCTCCGGTGGCCAAACCATCCGGGCTCTTGATGAACACACCCCGGAGCGCGCAGGGTGCCCGGAAGAGCGCATTTCTTTCCGCCCGCGACAGCGAGGCAACTCCGCAGCCAGTAGTCGCAGCGGCTCCAGCAAAACCAGCGGTTCCAACACCAGCACCCGCGAAGCCGACGGCGACTCCAGCCGTTCCAACGCCCGGACCCGCGATACCGGCGGCGACTCCATCTGTTCCAACGCCCGGACCCGCGAAACCAGCGGCGTCTCCAGCCGTTCCAACGCCTGCGCCCGCGAAACCGGCGGCGACTCCATCTGTTCCAACGCCCGGCCCAGCAAAACCGGCGGCGTCTCCTACGGTTCCAACGCCGGAACCCGCGAAACCAGCAGCATCTCCAGCCGCTCCAACTCCGGAACCCGCGAAACCAGCAGCGTCTCCAACCGTTCCAACGCCGGCCCCCGCGAAACCAGCAGCGTCTCCAGCCGTTCCAACGCCGGAGCCCGCGAAACCAGCGGCGACTCCAACCGTTCCAACGCCCGAGCCCGCAAAACCAGCTGCGTCTCCAGCCGTTCCAACGCCGGAGCCCACAAAACCAGCGGCGACTCCAACGGTTCCAACACCCGGCCCCGCAAAACCAGCTGCGTCTCCAGCCGTTCCAACGCCCGAGCCCGCAAAACCAGCTGCGTCCCCAGCCGTTCCAACGCCCGAGCCCGCAAAACCAGCAGCGTCTCCAACGGTCCCAACGCCGGAACCGGCAAAACCAGCGGCGTCTCCAGCCGTTCCAACTCCGGAACCCGCGAAACCAGTTGCGTCTCCAGCCGTCCCAACGCCGGAACCCGCGAAACCAGCGGCGACTCCAGCCGTTCCAACGCCGGAACCCGCGAAACCAGCTGCGTCTCCAGCCGTTCCAACTCCGGAACCCGCGAAACCAGCAGCGACTCCAGCCGTTCCAACGCCGGAACCCGCGAAACCAGCAGCTTCTCCAACCGTTCCAACGCCGGAACCCGCGAAACCAGCAGCGACTCCAACGGTTCCAACTCCGGAACCCGCGAAACCAGCGGCGTCTCCAGCCGTTCCAACGCCGGAACCGGCAAAATCCGCTCCCCAACCTGCGCCCGCCTCTCCTCCGCCAAGCGAGAAGGTCGCTGCGGTTGCCGCCAAGCGGAGCATTCCAGCCGAAGCTCAAGGCGCCGCCGCCGCCGCGAAAAAGGCGGCAAGCAATGAGCCGAGCGATACTCGACCACGCTGGATCCTCATGATTCTCTTTCTGGTCGCTTTTATTGCCTTTGCCGTGCTGGTGGTGCTTCCCCGGATTAACTCCTCGTCAGCCGAAGACAGCGGCGCTCAGGGAGAGACAGAGACTCCCGCCGCCACGACCGAATAGGGCAGCTCATCTCTATTGAAAATGCTCTAACTCGACAAAGCGAGGCTTCCTCGATCCTGATCGAGCAACTTCAAGAGTTGTCGATAGTCCGCGACCTGCTCCTCCAACACTTGAGCGGCCACGCGGCGAGCCGATCCCGAAACCTTGCTCTGATTGAGGGCCTCCAACTGAGTTCGCGAGTTCTCGGCGCAGTATCGATCTCGAGTTTCCACCCCTAAAAATTGATGGATCTCACCCAATAACTGGGCCGGTGCACGACACAAGGCTTCGAACTGCCCGAGAAAGACGTTGCCGGAGCCAAGTTGCCCCTGCCATCGTTCAATCAGCTCGGAATACAGCATGGATTGGCCTTCGTAATCAGACCGCAGAAAGACGCCGAGCTCGCTGTCGGGAATTTGATTGAGGGAAACGCCGAATTTTCGGGCAAACACTTTCTCCGCCGATGCCACCGCCCGATCAACCGGATCGCGCAGGATCAAAATGGCCTTGAGACCGGAATTCAGCATCGCGATTTCTTCGACCACTTCGCGGGACAAGCTCGCGTAGGACTCCGACATATCGCCGATGATTTGAGGCCGATAAACCGTCCCGAAACGTCGCAGTGCTTCGAAGGTTTTTTTGGCAAAACGCCCGGGCGTATCCTGCAGGTGTTCCAGGTATTGCCGAAAAGAGGGCTGCACGAAAGGAGACCGCCTCTTTGTTCCCAAATCTGCAATGAACTTGTTTTCAGTCGATTGCGGCAAAAAGACCTGCGGATGAGCGCTCAGGTTCGCATGAAGCCATTCCGTCCCCGTCTCCGGAGGGCTGATCACCAGGAAGTCGGGAAACCGGGAAAGGTCGGACTCAGAAACATCATGGAGGGAAATTCGGCGAACTCGGGGCTGAGAATCGTTCATGTTTCGGAAACGCGGTGGGGTAGATAATTAGGTTATCCTAATTATCCTGCAACCAAAACTTTCTCCCCCGCTCTGGCAAGAAACAAAAACGCCCGGTTTCCTCAGGGGGATCGTTTTTAGCTCTGCTGCTGATGCTACTCTTGTCGACGATGGTGTTGATCGTCCAAACCATCTACTTTTTGCTTGGAACCAGCATAGCCTTGATTTCTATCACGGCCGTGTCACCAGGCGCGACCGTCTCCCACTGAGCCGCGTCGTTCTTTCTCCCATCGAACGCGAAGGCCGGCATCACTTCGTAGGTCGTACCATTCAGGATCACCTCCGGCCAGGAATATCCTTGACCAAGTTTCAGAAACTGGATGGTGTCGGGCGACGTCACCGGGTCGTTGCCTCGATCCAATTTGACCAGGATTTTGAAACCGCTCTCCACAACTTCCGGGACCTCAAAATTGACATCGAAGTCCAGGTCGAACTGGTTAACTTCGGAGCGATCGATGGTAATACCGTTGTGATAGCTGAAGGTTCCGATCACAAACGGTTCGCTGATATCACCGGAGAATGGCGCACCGGTTGACAATCCACCTTCGGCGATGACCGTGGGGGCCGCTTTTTCACCGCTCTCCAGGAAGGTGCTGTTCTTGGGCATCTTGGCGATGATTTCGTCATCCGGCAAATCAGCGCCCTCCAGCAATTTCTTGATCGTCGCGGGGTTGCTGCCGTCCACGCCGTCATAGTTGTTGCCGTGGCCGTTGTTGCTCTTCATTTTATACTTCCACTTGTTTCCATTCCCCGTGGGCTTTTTCATCTTGGTATCGGTGTAGCCGGCAAGGGTCGGCGGCGCCGACGAGGAAGCGGGGCCGGAAATGTCCACTGAAGCCACGCTGCTCGCCAGGTATTTGCCCACGGAAGCCGAATTTGGAACGGCGCGCGCCATCACCGTTGCGCCGGAGGGATGGGCGGAAGCCAGGAGGGAAATCGCCCCCAAGTAGCTCTGCCACGCCCCCCCGTTGATGGCGTATTCCACATCGCACACACCGGAGCTGTTCGGGTTGGCGACGATCACGTCCACGCTGACGGAAAGGCTCCCCAATGCCAGAGAGGAGGCGGTGAGCGTCGGCTCGACCAGCTGGATGAGCGGCAGACTCACCGTTTCCGAAGCCACGGAGCTGACGTCGAAGATCGCGGCGTAGGTCGGAAGCGGCGTGGCCCGGGCCAGGACTTCCACCGTGGAAGAATGGTCGAGAATGGATAGAGATAGCGCGCCGGTGTATTCCTGCCAGGTCGTGGCCGCATCGAGCGAGAGCTCAAGCAGGCATACGCCGGGATCATTGGGATTCGTCAAGTCGACGAGAGCGACCGGCGAGCTGTTCGGTAAATTGGAGATGCTTTGGCTGATCGAAGGGGTGTCCAGCGGAATCGAATCCGGTTCCACAATAACCAGCGGAGGCGATGGTGGTGGCGAAGGCACCGACGAGCCGCCACCGGATCCCGAACTGCCTCCCGATC
Organism: uncultured bacterium; assembly: GCA_963977015.1. Taxonomy (GTDB): domain Bacteria; phylum Verrucomicrobiota; class Verrucomicrobiia; order Verrucomicrobiales; family DEV007; genus JBCDHN01. Next base: position 65,296 of record CAXBMO010000018.1, read on the forward strand.
CTCCGCCGTCGGATGAACTCCCTCCGTCCGATCCAACCTCTGAACCACCAAGCGAGACAACGGTGGGCACCGGAGGGGGAAGTGGGCTACTTTCCGGCATCGTGGAGGCCGCTTCATCAATCTGATGACCCCAGACCAATCGAACCGGTCGGGACAGGGAAGGCCCACCAGGCAGCGAATCCACGGCAGACATCTCCATCCCAAATACGTAGGCCTGCTCCTCGGCGGAAAGGTAACTCAGCCCCTCGGCCAGTAGCCAGGCATCGTCAATGCAATCGCGGACCGGTGCACCACGGTCAATCGCAATCAATTGCGCCAAAAAGGACGCCGATTCCGGGGAGTAGGTAATCTGGGCGGCGGATTGCGACACGAGGCCACAACTCACCATCAGTAGCGCAAACAGGGGTTTATGGAGGGGTTTCATGGATCAGTAGTTTACAAACTCAAGGTTGGTTACCCCGGTTCTTGGCTCAGCCGATAAATTCCCAAAGCCAGTGAGCGCATCGTGCGTTGCTAGATTGTTCAAATCCCGGTATTCCAAGCGAACCACCTTCGAATCCAATACCCGTTCCAGTCTTTCGGTAACTGGAAAGATGTTGCTTTCCGGGATTTGGTTAATCGTGTAAACCATGCGCCGCTCCTCCCGCTGCACCTCAATTCCGCAATTCATCCAACGCACGGTGGCTTCTACGCCACCCAGTGAGTCGGGAATCACATGGTAGATGCCCATGCCCGCCAAAACGCCCGAGGTGCTATCAACTTCCAGCGCATTATGGGTTACCACGGTCTCATCCACATTCTGGGGGACACTCCTCAAGCCCAAAATGGCCACCCCGGTAAGGATGCCGACAATGGAAACAACGCCAAGCATCTCAACCAGAGATAAGGCGCCATTGCGACTACGAGCAACAAAGTGCGGAGTGGTCATAATTACCATAAATACAACATTTTTGATACTTGCGTCAAGACGGAGATGAATCCAGCTTTTGGGAATCGAATTTGCGCAACACACACCGTATTCAGCACGAGCGGGTTCTGCCGATTCCCACACGATCCATTTTTTTTCAATTCCACCCGTGAATCGACCAATCCCGCGGTATTTTCACCTCTGAGAGCGACCGATACTCCGAGAAAATGCCGCAGTCTGTCCCGGAAGCACGGCGTGGAGAGCGAGATGAACGAATTCGGAGCGAGCTCCGAAAGCACAAGGTTCTTGCGACCGACCAGTCGGTGATCGTCAGGAAAGACGACCGCCGCTTCGGGTTTTAACGGATTTCACTCCCCACAAAACCGCGCAGCGCGCCCAAGCTTCAACTTCGAATGATCGCCGCTTGGAGCAGTTTCCGTGAACCTGCATCGGCGACACCTCCACTGAAACGCTCTGGGCGCCTGTAATCACGGGAGAGGATGAGAGCGATTCAGCTCCATCACTTTGAGCCGGATTTCTTCCAGCTTCGCGGCATCTTCGCGATTGGTCAGCGCCTCGTGGATGAATCCGGCGATCAATTCCATTTCAGGCTCTTTCATCCCACGAGTCGTAACTGCAGGCGTTCCAATTCGAACACCTCCGCCTTTGAAGGGACTCTCTGTATCGAACGGAATGGAATTCTTGTTCACGGTGATGCCGGCGTGATCCAACGCTTCCTGGGCGACTTTCCCATTCATACCGCTGGGGCGAAGATCCACCATGAAGAGGTGGTTCTGCGTTCCGCCGGAAATGATGCGATAGCCATGTCCCGCCAGTTTTTCAGCCAGGAACGAAGCGTTTTTGATGACCTGAGCCTGGTAATCCTTGAACCCGGGCTGCAACGCCTCGTGAAAACAGACTGCTTTGGCGGCAATCACGTGCATCAACGGTCCTCCTTGAACTCCGGGAAAGACCATCGCGTTGACCTTCTTGGCAAGATCTTCATCATTCGTCAAAATCAGACCACCTCGCGGTCCGCGAAGGCTCTTGTGCGTCGTCGTCGTGACGAAATGCGCGTGCTCGATCGGGCTGGGGTGTACGCCCGCCGCAACGAGACCGGCGATGTGCGCCATATCAACAAAGAGATACGCGCCGACGGAGTCCGCGATTTCGCGCATTCGGGGAAAATCGATGATCTTGGAATACGCACTCGCCCCCGCCGTGATCATCTTGGGCTGGTATTCCTTCGCAGCTACCGACAGTTGATCGTAATCAATTTCCTCGGTTTCCTTGGAAACGCCATAGTGTTGAACCTCATAAAGTTTCCCGGAGAAGTTCGCAAAATGCCCGTGCGTCAGGTGACCGCCGTGGCTCAAATCCATCGTCAGAATCTTGTCGCCGGGCTCCAGAACGCTGAAGTAGACCGCTGCGTTTGCCTGCGAACCGCTGTGAGGCTGAACATTGGCGAATTTCGCGCTGAACAGCTGCTTGGCGCGTTCAATCGCCAAATCCTCAACCACGTCCACGTTCTCACAGCCTCCGTACCAGCGGCGTCCGGGGTATCCTTCGGCATACTTATTGGTCAAGACCGAACCTTGAGCCTGGCGAACGGCCGAACTGGCGAAGTTCTCACTGGCGATCAGCTCGATGTTGTCGGTCTGCCGGCGTCGTTCTGCCTTGATCGCGGCAAAAATTTCCGGATCAACCTGAGACAGGGACCTTCCGCTGATCTTGTCGACCCGGCGTTCGTGACGGCCGCCTTCAAAGGTGGTGGAAAGGTACTTTTCCAGAATCTCTTTGGCTTGTTCGAACGTCGTCTTCGCCCCGCTCAGGCAGATGACGTTGGAATCATTGTGCGAGCGCGAAAGCACCGCCATATCGACGTCGTAAACCTGGGCCGCACGCACATCCGCATACTTGTTCGCCGTAATGCAGACGCCGACTGCAGACGTGCAAACCAAGACCCCGAAGTCCGCATCCCCACTGTCGACCGCGTCCGCCACCGCATGGGCAAAATCCGGATAATCAACGGAATCGTTGCCATGGGTGCCGACATCACGCAAGTCGTGACCTCGCTCGGCTAACCAAGCGGCAAGTTGCTCTTTCAATTCGACTCCGCCGTGATCGGCGCCAATGACAATGCTAGGGCGATCGCTCATATGTAGGTGCTGTGGGAAAAAACGTTGGCATACCCGCTAGGGCCTTGCCTGTCAATCGGGACTTGTGTCAGCAGAGCCCGTCTCGCGGACAAATTCCAATACGGCCGGCAACGATTCCCGGATCAAATCCCGCGTCGCTTCATAGGCATCGCGCCCCATTCCGATTGGATCCGGAACATCCAGCAAACCGTGTTTCGCGTCATCGGGTTCCGCACCGTGCGCCAACTCCCTGAGCAAAAACGTCTTTTCCTTGGCGAAGGGGAAAATCATCTCAATCGCCTCCTTGTGGCCCTGAGTCATGGCAAAAATGTGGGTTGCCTGCTTGGCCAATTGCTCGGTGAGCTGGCTACTTCTCTGGCGGGTAATATCAACGCCAACCTCCTGCAACACGCTCACAGAATGTTCACTGGGTGGCCTCCCCTCCATCACACTGAGACCGGCTGACGTAACCAAAATATCGTCTTTCCCGTCCAAGGCAGCACGAAACAGGCCCTCAGCCATCGGGCTGCGACAGACATTTCCGGTGCAAACAAAGAGAATTCTAGCCATCAAATTACCCTCGTGTGGCAGGGAACAATGTCAAACCGGGGAGTTTTCCGATTGCTCGACCGAACTTCAAATTGCCGTGGAAAAACTCAGAAATCGGTCGAAGGGTTTCCCCAATGAAACTCCTGACTTGTTGCCTGATATTCACGGTCTCCCTCGCCTCTGCTCAATCGAATTTGGGCGAATATGCAGCCAAAACCTGGGAGAGCCCGAATGGCGGCACGTTCAACTACCGCACGCGCATTCCCTCCAAGCTCGATCAAGCCGAACAATACCCGGTTCTCGTCTTTCTGCATGGCGCTGGCGGTCGCGGCGACAACAACATCGGGCAACTGGCCGACGCGGGAGCAATCACCGCGTTTGAGAAGCGGTCCCTGGGATCCGAACTCCCCGCTTTCGTCTTCGCCGGCCAAGTGCCCAAAGGCGAGCTCTGGGTCGATGTCAAATGGACCACTCTTGAACACCGGATGCCCGCGATCTCCAATTCCATGCGAATGATGTTCGAAAGCCTCGACGCCTTCCTTGAGGAACACAGCGCGAACATCGATCGCAACCGCATCTACGTGATGGGGCTCAGTATGGGTGGCTACGGGACTTGGGATGCCATGCAACGCCGCCCCGATTTCTGGGCCGCGGCCGTTCCCATTTGCGGTGGCGGAGACGTTGAGCTCGCCAAATCCATCGCCCACATTCCGTGCTGGACCTGGCATGGCGACAAGGACGGAGCCATCAACGTCAGCCGCTCGCGCGACATGGTCGCCGCCCTCAACGCCGCTGGCGGATCCCCGAAATACACCGAGATGCCCGGAGTTGGTCACAACGTCTGGAACAACTGTTGGGCTTCGGATGAACTTTGGGAATGGCTGTTCGCACAGGTCAAGAAGTAGCGGGATCGCTTCAGGGCCTTTCTAGGCTGCCAGCTCAATCGGGAATTCTCCGAGGGCTCACGATTGGAATCGGGGCCTCCCCACGCCCTCCCCTTTTTCTCATCGCGTCCCGGCGAGCCTGACGATTTTGGCCGGGTCGATCTTCAAAATGGGCTGAGTGCCGGCATAGCTGAGAATGCCGGAGAGTTCGACAGGTTCGGCAACGAAGTCGAGAATGACGTCGTTGAGCGGTTCGCCGTTGGGTCCCATGAGGAGGAAGAATTCGTGGTTGCCTGCGGTGTCGCGAGCGAGGAACCCGACGGGAATGCCACCGCTGATGCATTGGATGGCGCAGGCGCGATGGGGTTTGAAGGTGCCGGGGTTCATGGCGCCGAGCCAGCATTTGGAGTCGACGATTTCGCCGCGGACAATGCAAACGCCATCGACAACGGATGGATTGAGGGGAGACTCGGTTGGGGCCGGTTTCTCCAGAACTTCGATCTCGCTGACGACTTCGAGCATGGAATCCTGGTCCGCCGACAACAGGGACGCGGTGAGGGCGACGTGTTTGAGATGAAACGGCGCAGCTTCCTCAGCAGAGAAACCGTATTTGAAGGGTTTGACGAGAAAGTGGAGCTTTTGGCCTTCCTCGACTTCTTCGATGAGCATGGGAACCGGTTCGGCGAGGAAAACGCCCTCAATGCGGTTCTCGGCAAAGTCCCAGGTTCCCGGCCCGATGCTCTGTTGCAAGGCAGCGGTGATTCCGGCAATGGCAAGGCCGCCAACGAGCGCAATGATGGTAACGGTGCGGACAAACCCGGCGAGGGGTTTGGGAGTTTCGGATTCCCAGCCGATGAAGAATGCGTCGTTGGCCATGACTTAAACGGTGACGGGTTCGACAGCCGTGCCCGCCGGGTTGGGATTGGGATCGATGAGGACGTTGTCGCCGTCGATGCGGAGACGAAAGGTGGGGATTTTTTCGGTGAAGGGCTCCGGCGAGGTGCCGTCTTCCGGCTTGTATTGGTAGCCGTGCCAGGGGCAGGTCAGGCAACCGTAGAGAAATTTTCCTTCGGCGAGGGGACCGTTCTGATGCTGGCAGACTCCGGAGACGGCGGAAACCTTGTTTCCCTCATACCTGAGAATCGCAACGCGCTCGCCGCCCACGGTCGCGCCAAAGGGGATGTTCTCCTCCAAGTCGCCAACTTTGCAGACCGCAACATAACCATCCTCGAGCACTTTGCGGTCGGGTTCGTGATCGAGGTCCTTCTGCTTCCACCCCGCATAAAGGTGCAGTCCAGAAACCAAGACGATGCCAATCCCGGTCAGGAACGCAAAAACGGGGTGCGTCTCGCTCTGGAGCACGCCGAAGGAAACGTGAATGATGAGCAGGGCATAGGCGACATAGACGCCCATGTGCAGGGCCTTCCAAATCGGCGCGGTGAGATTGGCCAACCAGAAATCGTGACTCGTCGCCGCCATGACGAAGAGGATGAGCAGGGCGAGGAAGCCGAAGGCTTGGAAGGGAAAACTGGTGATGCTGGTCCCGGCATCGGTCACGAAAATGGAGACGATAGGGTTGATGTCCGAGTTGCCGTGGTAGAGCAAGGTGGCAAAGACAGAGTGGATCAGCGCAAGGAGGAACATGGTGACGCCGAGATGGCGCCGGTTGTAGAGAAGCGGGAGCCAGCGCTTGTCCAACCTCGCCATCGGCCCGATGATGAGGATGAAGTGGAGCAGGGTGATCGCAGCAACAGCAGTCGCGCGAATGAGGACGATGGGCGGAGATTCCCGGGGGTTCAGGGCGAGAGCAATGCCAATGAACGTGACGAGAAACAGGACCACCGCGATGACGAGAATGACGTCATGCCGCTTTTTGAACGCATTCCAACCGATCGCCTGATAGGTGGCGCTCATTGCTCCGCTTGCGAGGGAGGTTCGGGCAGCGAATTATTCGTTGCGGGTTCTGGACGGTGCATGGTGGCGTAAATCAGGGCCAAGGCGGCGATCGCTCCAACAATGAGCCAAAGCAATCGGTGAAAACGGCGATGGGAAGTCTGCATGGTGGGGGTTACTCAGAGGATTGACGATGTCGGGAGCGTTCTTCGGGAGGCTGCGCTCCGGTGATCCAGCGAATAAAGAGAAACGGCCAAAAAATCATGCACCCGGGAATGATCATCAGCTTAAAGCCCAACTTCCCGCCTGCGGCCGCGTGATCGATCCGTTTCACGCCGAGGAAGACAAACAGAATGGCGAAGATCAGTCCAAAGCCAAGGTAGACGGCGAGGATACTGAGAAACATTTCGATTGCTAGCGACATCCTTCACCAGACTAACTTCGCATCCGCCCTCACTTCAACCAAAGATGATCCGGAATGATCGCGGGCTGCATCCTGGCCGTTGCCGATTCTTTCGTTCCCACGGACGCATTTCACCGCGGGCCAGACTTCTAGTCCCGCCGGGATTCGGAAGTTTCCACGATTTCGACTTCCACCATCTTGATGCCGTCGTCATCCGCCACCTCATCAAGCTGGCTGACTTCCGTAATCGTCGCAATATGCTCACCAGAACCATTGCCGCTTTCTTTCCCGCGGAGGAGACGACGAACTCCCAAAGCGATTCCACTTGCCGTCGCCAAAACCAGTCCCGCAACCATAAAGAAGACCGCGAACATCGAGGCGAGAATCAACAGGCCAACCGCCACCGAAACGGCGAGCACTCCACCCAGAATCATGGGGATGGGACCAATATTTCGAGAATCGAATTGATACACTTTCATGGTAATCTCTATCAAACGCAGAAGTGCGGGAACGGCGATTACAAGAATTCGCGCGTTTTCTATCGCGTGTCTACGTTAGATCTCGCTCACAGGATCCCGTTCATTTGGGCGCCCGCATTGGGGACAGACGGGAAGCGGGACATCACTTCGGTCCTCGTAATGGCAACTGCAGACTTGGCAAACCACCTGAAACTTTCGCCGTTGGCGAGCCCGGCGCACTCTCACCATCTCCCCAATAATCCATATCAGAAATACCCCACCTAGAATGAGGAACAGGTAGATCACAATGAGTTCCGAAAGGGTAACGTGAAACATGAAATACGAATCGAACTTACCAGATAATTTCGATCCAGTCCTGTTGCAACGCTTCTCCAGCCTCAAAACGCAACACATTGCGCAGAATCTGGGTTTCCGCCTCAGACAGTCCGCCCTCCGGTTCTTCAGAAACGAGCAAATACAACAGCCGCCCGTCCGCCTTTACCCCAGCCTGAGCACGAAGTCTTCCATTGGGTTGGCGCAGCGCTTTCGACAATGCTGCGTTATCAACATCGAGGTTCCGACTTGCCAATTTGGGCCCGAGGCGCACCTGGAGTTCGCCGGACTGCGGTTTTTCCCCCTGGTATCCCGTCCACTTGGACTCCGGGCGTGGGGGCAGATCCATCTTCCCGGGAGCCAGCAAGGTTGAAACGCCCATCTTGGCCGCCCCATCCACCGGGCGGAGCGAGATTTCGTGATTCTGGAAGGATGGGCGAAAGGAAACTCCTGAATTGGCCAACGAATACTGAGAAAGTTCGGTCGGAGTTCCCGGTCCATACGAAAACGCCCGATCTTCCAACTCGCGAAGCAGTTGAGCGGTATCAGGCTGGGAAGGATCGAGAATGACCACCCGCATCGGTTGCACGGAAATGCGCTCGGTTTCGGGATAGACCACCTGAAAAAAGTAAAACGCCGTAATATGAGCCAGAACGGCGACAGCGATGAAAAAGCTGAGTCTCCAGTTCCATTCCCGGGAATTTCCTCCCTTAAACAACAAGCCGACAGGAAAACTCATCGGAACTGGGGTGCCTGAGTCGTGGCGTAAGCGATCTCCAAACCGTGCCGGTGGATAATGTTCGAAACCTTCATCACCAACCCGTGCGGCGCCATCTGATCAGCCCGGATGATGACGTGACGAATATTTGGCCCAGCCTCGTCCAGATAATCGCCCAGTTCCCCAAGCGTAACCTTGTGCTCGTTGAAGTAGAGTTCAGGACTTGCTCCGGGCAAAATCGTGACCACGTGAGAAGCGTTGATCGGAGGGAGGCTTGCTTCCGATGAAGGGACCGTTACCGAAACTCCGGATTTGAGGACGAAGCTTGATCCAAGCAGGAAAAAGACCAACAGGAGCAACACGACATCCATGAGCGGAGCCGTGTAGAGAAATCCAGCGTTGTCTCTGAGCGAACTTTCCAGCTTCATTGCCGGATTCTAGGTTAAAGCTTGGGCTGGAGCAACTTTCCGTGCTTCAGCGTGTTTCGACCTTGCCATTGGGTTTGTCAGAACTGCCGGAGCCGTCACCGGCAGACGCCTCGGCTTCCAACTGTGCCTGCCGAAACTCGATGATATCGCTGCGATTATTGCGGCTGTCGTGAATGATGTTCACGATCTCGATACCAGCGCGTTCCATGTCATGCATCAGGGTCCGGGCAAACGAGGAGAGATAGGCGTAAAACGTAAATGCAGGAATCGCCACCACCATGCCGACCGCCGAGGTGATCAAACTTTCATACAACCCACTCGAAATCTGCGCCGGTGTCGCATATCCGCTGTTTTCGCTGATTTGGATGAAAACGCGTAGCAGTCCGACAACCGTGCCCAGCAAACCAATCAGCGGCGCGACATAGGCAATGTTGCGAAGCACTGCGAGATTCTTCTCCAATTTGGGGACTTCCAATTGTCCGGCTTCCTCAACAATCTGCCGGAGTTCTGCCCGGGGAAGCTCATTTCGCAAAATCGCAGCGTGCACCACTCGCGCCACCGGCCCCGGAGTCCCCGCACTCTCATGGATGGCCTCCGCGTAATTCCGATGCCTGATCAAATTCGCCAATCCATAGAGCAAGTCACTGACACTCACCCGCGACCGGTGAAACATCAGGTAGCGTTCCAGAAATATTCCGATCGAAAAAATACTGCATCCTATCAAGAGCCAAACTAATGGCCCGCCTTCCCAGATGAGAGGTCCTTTGGTAACTGCAAATATCATGTTTTAAGGTTGAGCGGCCTTGGTCTGGGAATACCAGTTGGCTGTTCCCTTGTAAAGAAGTCAGTCGCAAAAAGTTTAGACGAATCATTCCTGGGCTTCATCCAACTCATTTCGCGCTCCCCCTTAATTGTATTGAAGAAACGGTCCTTCCGTGGACTCTGCTACCGCCTCATTTGGAGGCGAATACGTCGATCGGCTCCGCATAATTTGCCCAAGATGGCCCAGCATGCCCTCGGCGACCTGCTTCGCATGAAGGCGGACCACGCCAACCGCTACCCCGTCCCGAAATGCGGCCAACAACGCAAATTCATCGCTGACGGGATGAACCAACAAATGACACTCCTCACCATGACACAGAACCTCGGGAGAAGAGGGCTCCCCCAACTGGCCGGCAATCATTTGCGTGGTCGCGAACAGTCCCGCAACCAACACGCCGAGCGAATCCGGATCGGGAGCAGCTTTCGCCGCATTCGGCTTCAATTCATTGACGATCACCGCCCCGCTGCGCTCAATCAGAGCAACCACTTCGCACTCGGTTCCTGCCAGAAAATTGCGCATCATCCCCCGAAACTCGCGTGCGGTTTCCGTGGTGATATTGAGATGATAGTCCCCGGATGAAGCCTGGACGTTACTAGCGCTTTCCATTCTGTGTGCGTGAAATTTAATAGCGTCGCGCTGGAGACGCGACTCGGTCAGTGAGCGATGGCCGTCGCCGAATCGTCGGCGCTGGTCGATCCAGGCCGGATTGCGGGTTCTTCGTCACTTAATTCGTGAAATCGCCGGATCGTCTCCTGAGCAACCTCGTTCAACGTAGCAAAGACATTGTAACCCTGAGATGCGACCGCCTCAAAAACAGGCACTGGCTTCTCGCGCTGATTCAGCACCAAATTCAGGTGATCAACCGCAACCGCGTCAGGAAGATCGCGCTTGTTGTATTGCAAAACAAAAGGGAGCTCATCCAGGGAAGAACCACCAGATTCCACGATGTTCTCCTCCATCGTCTTGAGAGCCTGAACGTTTTCCTCCAGCTTGTCCGCCGAAGAATCCGCCACAAAAACGAGACCATCAACACCTCGGAGCACCAACTGGCGGGTCGCATTGTAAGCCACCTGACCGGGCACCGTGTAGAGCTGAAATCTCGTGTGGTATCCCTGAATCAACACGGCATCGATCGGCAGATAATCGAAAAACACTGTCCGATCGGTGGAGGTCGCCATCGAAAGCAACTCACCCCGCTGATCATCTTCAATGCGGGAGTGAATGTATTGAAGGTTCGTCGTTTTCCCGCTGAACGCAGGTCCGCAGAAAACGATTTTGAACTGAACTTCGCGAGTGTCGTGATTTACGAGAGCCATTTTTCCAGTGCCCCTGATTATTAAGAGACGTATCTATTTAGGCGGATTTACCGAAGTTGCAAACACGAGTTGTAAAAATGTTAGGATCCCGATTCACAATCAATCAAGCGCTTGGCGCCTCGAATGATCAGCACCAGTTTCTCGCTCATTCCGGCCGGAAGACCGGCATCCTCATGAAGCACGCTAAGGCACAAATTGCCTTCGCTGTAGAAACTAATCACTCCGTGACTCGTATGAATCGTAAAGGCCTCACTCGTCTCAAAGCCCAGGTCGACAGCCAAGCCGGTAACCCGATCAAAAACGCGACACATGGTCTCGGGCAATTTCTCCTTGGCACGCTCAAGAGGCACTTTTTCACCAAAGATTCGGCATTCGCTATCGAACAGAACACAGCCCTCGATTCCCGGTAAATTGGCAGCCAATTCCGCGATTCGCTGCGGGGTGAACTGATCTTCAGTCCCAAACACCGCCCGCAATTCCAGATCCCGAGCCGGCGCTTGAAAGTCCAAGCCACCGAACCCCATGGCTCCATTCGCAGATCTTGCTCCGGCAGAAACCTGCGGACGGGAGGCCACATTGCTGGTCTCTTCTGGCGCGACCACCGCAGCTTCACGCTCAACCTCGACGCTCTGTTCGGCGACAGGCTCGTCAAGTCCGTCAACATCAGGAACGAGATCTCCGCCCAAAACTTCAGCTTCGACCGGAGAAGGGCCTGAACTCTCCGTCACCATTTCTCCATACCCATCATCTGGCGATCCATCTTCCTCTTCTGCTGTCGGAATCTCAATTTCCATCGGCGCTCCCAGGGCATCAAATTCACCCAATCCCTCATCCTGCCCTGACGCGGCAACCGACTCCTCATCGAGCACAACTTCAGGAAAAGCTCCAATTTCTGATTCAACAGTATCCGCCTCCGCATCAACTTCGTCGGTGAAAACTTCGTCCTCAGGAGCAGGAACAACCTCCGGCACCTTTTTGGTTTGCAAAAAGGCCTTCATCATTTCAGCCGACTCATCGGCATCTTCCTCAGCCCTCACCGGCTCCGACGGAGTCGCGATCACCTCAGCGACGGTGGTGACGGCATCCTGACGAGCCCCCTCGGAGAACGGCGTCTCCATCGGTGGCGCATCAACCGGAGGCTTTGCCTGAGGCGGGCTCAAGGCATCCGCTGGAAGCTGTCGAAAAATGTCCTTCAACGGCAGCGCAACCTGAAGATTGGGATTGGCCGCAGCCAAGAATGGCTTGGAAGGCTGATCCGCATATTGCATCAACTGCGCAACGGACAGACTGACTCTGCCTGATGAAAGCTGAGATTTCACCACCATGAGAGGAACCTTGATCCGTGCTGTCGGAGCAATAGACGCCGGCTCGATGCCCAAGGTGGAAGCATCCATCGGCATGAGAAGTTGAACCAACCCAAACAATAGAGCCGGTTCTCCAGTTGCCGTAACCGCCTTCTCAAGCTCCGGCTGAGGCTCGACCTCCAATTGCGGAGCAACCGCCTGATCACCAACCGGTTTTTGAGGAGAAAGATCAAATCGTTCCGTAATTCCGCCACCAGGCGCACCCGGCCCTGGACCAAACGAGGAAGGAGGAATCGTCGATTTCACAGCCGCGACCGGCACTGAGACCACCCCATCAACAGGAGCCTCACCAACGGCAGCCGCACCCGGCTTGGGATTCGCCACTTGAAACGGAGAAGCCTTCACCTGGTTTGGAGGCATTGCATTAAAAGGGGATCCATTCGCGCCTTGAGAAGGAACGGGCGGCGGGGTCATTTTGGGGCCCACGGTGGTCGCGGGTGTGTTCACGACCATAAACGGGCTTTCCGAAGCTGCGTCCGGTTTCCCAACGGCGACAGCATTCGCTGATGGGACTGGAACTTCGGCTTTTTGAGATGCCGCAATGGGAGCAAGTCGTTGCGGCAATTCAGGCTGCGCAACAGGAGCTTCCGCTGACGCTTCAACAGGCGTTTCCGGCATCGCCAATCGAATCGCAATATCGTTCGCTTCAGTAATCGGTTGCGAAAACAGATGTGGACAGGCGCTGTAGACCTTCCCCAGAGTTGTCGAGACAACCTGATTGATCGAGTCTTCTCCCGACGAAGGAATCTGCAAAGTGATCCGATGCTGCGGGGGAGCGACCGCTGAAAGAAGATGCGCAGGAATCGCCGCAACAAGCTCCTGGGCATCGAACGTAAGGGCTCGAACAGGCCCAGCCTCACTCACTTGAAACGGGGAAGGCATAACCGGAGAAACCCGACTTCCAACCGAACTCGGAGGCGCCGGGCTGAAAGGCAGCCCCCCGTGAGAATCAACCCCATTCCCTGAGAGGCTGCTTTGCGTTGCCGTTGGGACATCAGGATGAGGCAAGCCATCTTCAGTTTTGCCAAAAAGATTTCGGAATGGGAAGGCCATTGGGTTTGGGAATATTAATTTTGGGTCTCGCAAAAACGCAAAAAGGCGTTTGCTGACATTAGTATTAAGGAAATCCTAATTTTTACAAGTGCTTAATTGCAATGGCAGCTTTGTTAGGAAACTGGGCAAGCAGAAGCCCCCGATTATCAGCCTTTTACTACCCGAACTTTTTTTTGCGCCCGCCAGCCCCACGGTGTTCCCGCACCCTGAAGTCAAACCACTTATCGCCGAACCCAGGACCGCGAAACCAATTGGTCGATGGTCAAATACGGACGTCCATTCTCAAATTCGTCCCATCGAAGCTGAACTTCACCAGCCAATGGATCTTCCTGCCAGGAGAGTTGCTCCACCATCCGTCGCCCGGCATCCGAATCTTTTGCCACGAATGCATAACGCGTGAACCCAGGATAAGGCGGATCGATCTTGTAGCAGACCAAGTTCTCAACGTCCGGAATCTGATCACGGTCGGACTCCCAATACGTCACGCGCTGAATGACGACGCGGAATGCTTGCGAGGTCTGATCACGCTCCTCAATAAACTCCTGAAAGTGGCGATCCTTGAATTCGACAAAGAGATCCCAATCCAATCCCAGGGTTTGGTTTTCTTCCACCACGATCACCGGAAAACCATCTTGCTGATTGGAAAACGTGAGAAAGAAAACATAAACCTTTCGCCCGCCGGGCCGGGGCTCGGTGTGAAAGTAGTCCAAGCGATAGTCCAAAAACGGAAGATCCACGTGGTTGGCATAATACTCAGCAACCTCTGCTCTCTGCTCATTGCCCTTGTGAATATAGGGAAGACGCGCCTCCCAGTTCTCACCTTCCAAAAATCCACGAATCGCCCGTCGCGCCGGTTCCAGAATGGCATTCTGGTTGGCTTTCAACAGCGAGACTTTTTCATCAGCGGGCGCGGCAACCACTGCGGCATCACTCCCGGAGACAGGCCGCAACGGCTCATCGACTGGCGGCTCTTCCTCGACCGAGGCAGGCTTGGCTTCCGCGAGTTCCGTGGGCCGTTTGTCAGGAACGGGCTCAGAAACAGGTTCAGGTTCAGCCGGAACTGTTTCGGAAACGCCCTCTTCGTGAGCAGGCTCAACCGCAATGTCAGGCGCGGTGGCAGGAGACATCACTTCTTCAGGAGCCGTTTGATAATCCAAGTCAGCTCCGCTTGAAGGCTCATTTGCCTGAATCTCAGGCGGATTGAGTCCGAGCAAATCTCGACTCCAAACCACATAACTCATCAATCCAATAATGGCGGCAGCCAGAGCGATCCATCCCAACGGCGAAGAACTCCCAGCCTTGGTCTTTGCCTTGCTGTAGGAAGGCAGGGGATCCACCACTCCGGGAGACGGCAGTTGTTCGGCCGTCTGCGGCACGCCCAAATCACCACGCTGAGCAGGCGGGTTCGCAAGCGGAGGAAGCCCCGATGGCAGCGGAGGCATTCCCGGATTTGCAGAAGGAGCCGCAACTGGCGGAGTGGGATTTTCCGGTTGTGGGCCAGGATTCCCCACCAATCCTCCAACCCGGTTCGGAGTTGAAACCGGGCTTACCGGTGCAGGCTGGGGATCAGGAATCGGGACGGGGACGCGATCGGATTCAGGAGACGGCTGCACGGGTGATGGAGCCGGGCTTGGGGGAGCAACGGCGGCGGGAAACGGACTGACCGAATGATAAACCTGCGGCGCCTGAGGAGCAGTGATCGTCTCCCCACACGACGGACATGGCCCCGTTTCGCCGGCCAGCTCCCGGCTAACCTGCAGCGTAATTCCGCATGATGAACAGGAAAAGTTCAATATGTCCTGATTTGCAGGGTGCATCGATTTGGCGTGGGGTGGTGGGATTAATCGTTCAGGGCGAGATTGCGGTCTCTCAGTGCTTCGAGGGCATCAATAATCAGTTAACTCTAACTAAATATTCGCGTCAAGTAGTACCTTGTTAGGGCCTGACTGGTCCAAAAACATCGCGTTTTTGACCCCTTTTTGCTCGGAAACCTTCAGCAACATGGTTAACATCTTTCTGATCATTGTTGTTTTTTCCCTCCCCTCAACACCTACAAACACTACTTCCATGAAATTGAAACGCTCAACCCTCCAACTCTTGGCGGTCGTTTTGGCTGCAATTACGCTGTCTTCATGTCAGTCCTACAGCTACGCTCATCGCGGAGCCGTCAACGGCGCACTTCTCGGTGCGGGACTCGGTGCTCTCATCGGTTCCGGCGGCGGAAACGCAGGCAAAGGTGCCTTGATCGGCGGACTCGCGGGCTCCCTCGGTGGCGCCGTGATTGGCAACCGCAAAGATGGTTACTACTACCGCGGCTACCGCTAAGCTTCCGGCTCGCGAAATTTGGTTGAAATAGTCACGGTGCGACTCATTAGATCGTGCCATCCTCGATTTCTCGGATCGATCAGGATCCAGAGGAAGCCGATTCCCAATGGCAATCCAATGAACCAGGCCATGATGCCTTCCGGCATGGTCCCGATCAGAAGTTGGCTCTCCATTCCCGGCCAAATCAGCTTGAACGGGATAATGGGCAACATCGCGACCACGTATCCCAAA
The DNA here is from genome assembly GCA_963977015.1 of uncultured bacterium. Lineage (GTDB taxonomy): Bacteria > Verrucomicrobiota > Verrucomicrobiia > Verrucomicrobiales > DEV007 > JBCDHN01. The sequence goes on from CAXBMO010000018.1 coordinate 81,119, forward strand.
TAGCGGACAATCAGTCTCCCCCAACTCGGCCGTCCTCCTGTTTTCGAGTCCACGATTTTCAACTCGAAAATCCGCTTTCCCGGCGTCGTTTGCCAGTGGTGCCACATCGCGACGACGAGCGCAATCAAAGCCAGGTCGATCGGGATTTCAATCCACCACGGGATGCTCAAATCCCCTGTCCCACCTTGATTCAGGACCCGCATTGAAAGCGGAACCAACGCGGCACACGCCACCATCATCACAATCGCCAGGTCGATCGAGTGGGCGATCAGGCGAATCCAGAAATTTGCCCCTTTGACCAGCGGCGGTTCTTCGGATTTTGATTCAGCGGCATCCATCCTCTCTCACCTACACAGGCCCATTCCGCGTTGCAAACTCGGTTTGTCGCGAAACAGTGAAGTCATGACGGATGACCCCTTTGGCGTTGCGGACAAAACCTATGTGATCATTGGCGGGACAACGGGTCTGGGGCTGAGCGCCGCCAAAGCTCTCGCGAAGAACCGCGCCAACCTGGTCATCGTCGGTCGCTCCGAAGCGAATCTGGAATCCGCGCTCAACGATTTGGGCAAATCAGCCCGCGGAGAATCCGGCGATGCGACCCATCCGGAAACCGCGGCTCGTGCCATCGCCAAAGCCGTCGCCGAATTTGGCAAACTCGATGGCCTTTACCACGTTGCCGGCGGCTCGGGTCGCTCGAAAGGCGATGGCCCGCTTCACGAATTGACCGACGAAGGCTGGCAATTCACCTGCGATCTCAACCTCAGCTCGCTCATCTACGCGAACCGCGCCGCGATTCGCCAATTCCGCGCCCAAAACTCCGGCGGCGTCGTTCTCAACATGGGAAGCGTGCTGGGCAACTCCCCTTCCCCATCCTATTTTGCCTCCCACGGTTACGCCGCGACCAAATCGGCGATTCTCGGCTTCTCCAAATCGATCGCCGCCTACTACGCGCCCCAGAATATTCGCGTCAACGTCATCACCCCCGCGCTCGTCGCCACACCGATGTCGGAACGCGCCCAAGGCAATCGCGAAATTCTCGACTTCGTCAAAACCAAGCAACCTCTCGATGGTGGGCGCATCGGCATTCCCGAAGATCTCGACGAAGCCGTGCTCTTTCTGCTCGGCGAACACTCCAACTTTGTCACCGGCCAGGTCCTCGCCGTTGATGGCGGCTGGACAGTCTCCGAAGGCCAGATCCCGACCTGAACCTCAGTCCCGCGCCGGCCAGAGCCGTTCCTCCTGCGGAATACTGATGAGCGGCCAACGCTCCGGCAAAATCCGCACAATCCGGCCCGGGCGAAAGCCTTCCAGCAGCAATTCGGGTTGAAAGTCGATCTGCACGCCGCTGCTTCCCGGCACGTTCGGCACCTCCCGCATCTCCAACAGCGGCCCCCGTTTCCGGTCATTCACCTGATCGTAGCTGCGCAGGCTGGGCTCGGCGACCAGGGCGGTTACCGACGCCCCCTTGTTGAAGTCTTCGAACAACTTGGGATCCACCTGATCGAAAAACGTCACCGTGACCACGCGATTCGGATTATCAACCGCATCGACCCATCCCGCGAAACCACGCTCCTTCAAGTGTTGCTCGTAGGTCGCGGCCATCCGCGCCTTCGCTCCGGCCTGACTTTCCGCATCCAACCAAATGTCAATACAGCGGCCCGGACCATACAACGTTGCCCACGTCAAATTCACCTGGATGCGCTGCCCCGCCGCCAAATCCGCCAGCGTCCCGAATCCGTTCCCCTTCCAAATCCGCGCCGAGGGCAACAGATCGAATTCCGTCGCTTTCTCATCGGCCACATCCCCCTTCATCCCCGTCACGGTCAGCTTGCCTTCCTCCAGGTTCACCACATCGACTCGCCAATCCCGGCCCTGCCGGATCTGATAACTGAAGTCGTCTTCCAACCGAAAGCACCTTGTGAAGTTCGCCTCGATACTGGCGCGATTGTGAAACACGGTTCGCACTTCCTCATCGGGCCCCTTCTCGTAAAACCAGCCGTGCAGGTGCGTCCCAATCGGCACCTGGCGCAGTTCCGCCGGTGATCCGTGGAGCCAAATCGCGCCATAGGGCAACATCTTGAAATCGACCGGCAGATCCCAGTGACTGCGTCGTTGTTGGTCGGTCCGATCCACCCGCAACGTCCCTTTGCGATTCACCGGATCGATCCCGATCAGCTCCCCCGAAAAGTAATGGGCGGAACCTTCCGGCGGAAATTCGCCGTCGACGATCTGGAACCAAGGCAGCGAGTCATCCGTGCTCGCATCGGTCCGAAAGGCAGGCGCGTCTTGCGCGAAAGCCGCGCCAACCAACCCCAACAGGGTGATTCCAATCCTCTCGATCATGCGACTACCTGCGAAATCGTCTTCAGACTGTCCTGGAACGTGTCCGTCTCGACATCCATCCGCTGCAACATCGTCAACAGCAGATTGCTGAGATGCGCATCGCCATCGACCGGCCGCGAACAAACGCCGTAATGCCCCTTCGCGTTACTCAGATCATATTTCTCAATCTTCGGCAGGTTGTAATCGACGTGCTCGCCATGCTTCAAACCAAGCGATTTGCCACCCGCCAACACGATCGGCAAATTCGCGTTTCCGTGACTGTGGCCATACGCCATCCCGCTCCCAAAGAGAAGCTGGGTTCGATCGAGCAGATTCTCGCCATCCTCGCTCACCGCCTTCAACTGATCGAGCAGATAGGCAAATTGCTCCGTCAGAAACGCATCGCACTGACTTAGGCGCCGCAATTGCTCGGGATCGCCGTTGTGGTGGGAAAGCTCATGGCGCGATTGCGCGACGCCGATTTCCGGGATCGGCAGCCCGTTGCTCTCGCTTCCACTCATGCAGGTAATCACCCGCGTCATGTCGGTTCGCAACGCCAACACCATCAAATCATACATCGTGCGGTAATAATCGCCCGCTTCCGAAGTCGGGATGTTCCGCGTCAACTTCGCCTTCGTCGCCGGATCGACCTTCGGCTTCGGAATGTCGAGCCACGCATCGGCCCGCTCCGTGCGAACCTCCACCTCGCGCACGGAATGCAGATACTCATCCAGCTTCACGCGATCCTCCGTCCCCATCTGCTTGCGCAATCCGCGCGCATCATCCAACACCACATCCAAGACGCTCGCCCGCCGATTCAACTTCCGTCGCGCCACCTCCACGCCACCTTTCTCCTCGCCAAACAACCGATTGAAAATACTGCTGGGGCGCCGCTCGGCCGGAAGCTGGATTCCATCGCGCGACCAGGCCAGACTTCCGCCCGTCACCGCCATTTCCAGTGACGAAAACCGCGTGTGCTCACAGGTTCGCTCCGCCATCAACTGATCGACCGAAACCGTGTTGCGAAACGCCCCGCCCGTCTGGCTCGCCGACGCTCCCGTCAGCCAAATCTTATCGCACTCATGCGCCTGACCAATCCCGCCCGGATGATACAACCCGCTGATTGGAGAAACCGCATCGCGATGCCGCTCCAACGCCTGCATCGGCTCGCTGAACTGATACCCCTTCCCGGCTTGCTGGATCTGCCACGTCAGCACGTTCACTCCGTTCGGCACGTAGATGAACACGCTACGCTTCGGGATCGAGGGAGCGGCAGTCGCTGCCCGTGCGCGAGCCGGTTTCATGCACTCCAAAAGGGGCAGCGCGATCGTCGCCCCAATCCCGCGCAAAACATGGCGGCGATTCAGGAGCCATTTGTTGGTCTGGATGTTACTCATCAGGTCTCCGAAAACACGAGACACTTCGGGTCCATGTTTCAGGGAGTTCGGCAATTATTGCCAACGACCGAGCAAGTTGGACAACATTGCCCCCACCTCGGCCCACATTGGTCCCGGCTTTCGTCAATCGGCGGCTATCGGTTCGTCCCCAAAAGGGCTCGCAATGCAGCGGCGAGGCGACGCCCCACCTGGAGCTCCTCATTGACGACGACCGTGGCTCCAGCCTGCTCCAAATCCGATGAGAAGGCGTGATAACGCGACCGGGCGACAATGTGGACGTCCGGAGCAAGGTGCCGAACCGCCTGCACGATCCGTACAATGGATTTGTGATCGGGGATCGAGATGACGACGGACTTGGCATTGGCGACACCGTGGTGAATCAACACTTCGGGGTTCGTGGCATCACCGATCGCAGCCTCGAGGCCCATGGATCGCGCCAGCTCGATATTCGGCGGGCGGAGATCGATGACCAGAGCGTTGATCGAACTCCGCAAGAGCTCTTCCCCCGCCTGAACCCCCGCCGGACCAAATCCGACGACGATAACGTGATTGGTAAGATTGCTCGCTTTGGCCTCCTCGGTTCTGGATTTCTCCGTATTTGAAGCCGAATTGGGGTGGAGCAGGCCAGCCAATTTCTCGCCGACCGGAAGCGCGATGCGCACCAGGAACGGCGTTAGGAACAGCGAAATAAGGGTCGCAGAAACGAGCAGTTTGAGCAGGGATTCCTCAATCAACCCGCCGGATTGGCCGATCCCGGCAATCACCACGCCGAACTCCCCGATTTGGCTAAGCGTAATGCCCGTGGCAATCGCATGCGCCAGTGGAATGCGGAAGCAACGCGCGACCAACGTGACAAGGAGACCTTTGCCCAGCAAAACGAGCAACACGATGCCTCCAACCATTGGGATGTTTTCCGCGATCCAACCCGGATCGCCAAGCATTCCAACCGAGGCGAAAAAGAGCGTCACGAACAATGCGCGCAACGCGGAAACATCGGCTCGAACCTGGGTCGCGTAGGGCGATTCCGCCAGCATGATTCCCGCGATGAAGGCACCAAGCGCTGGCGACAATTTCAGGGAGTGGGCCGCGCAAGCCGATCCCAGCGCCAACACGACGGCGAGGAGGATCAACAGCTCACGGTCGCGCGTGAGGTTCACTGCTTTCAACAGCCGTGGCAGAAACTGGTTTGAGATCCACCAAAACGCCGCCACCAGAACGAGGATGAGTCCAATCGCTTTCCCGAGCCCAACGACCATGCTGAGCGGACCTCCGGCCCCGGCGAGCATGGTGACGAGGAGGACCAGCGGAACGACGGCAACGTCCTGAAGCAGTAAAATCCCGAGCGACGCACGGCCATGGATCGAATCCAGCTCCGACCGATCATTCAAAATCCGCAACACGCAGGCCGTCGACGATAGCGCTACGACGGCACCGACGGCCACGGCGGTGCTCATGTGTAATCCGGCGAGGAGAGCCACCAGCGCCCCCATCAGCAAGGTGAGGCCAACTTGCGCCGAACCGCCTCCACCTGCGATCGACCCGAGCCGAAGCAGACGCTTCAAGGAGAACTCCAGTCCGATCGTGAAGAGGAGCAACGAAACCCCCAATTCCGCAACAATCGGCACCCCGCTCTCGGCATGAACGACATTCAGCGCATTTGGCCCCAACAGCGTTCCCGCAAGCAGATAGCCGAGAATCGCGGATTGCTTGAGCCGTTCGAAGAGCACACCGAAAAGAAGCGCAGCGCCGAGCAGGATGACAACCTGAAGCAGGACCGACCAAACCTGAAAGGTCCCCTCCCCCTGCATGGAAATTCCCAGCATCATTGCAACCTAGCTGGAACCCTCCATCGATGGTTCCGAGTCATCGCCTTTCGCGAAAATCGTGATTCCGTATTTCGCGCACAGTTCGATCACCTTTTCTCGTTCAAGCAGCAGCGTTTTTCCCGCTTCGACCACGATCGCAGAAACCTGGGATTCTCTGGCCGTCTCAATCGTTGCCGGCCCTACGCAGGGCACATCAAACCGCAGATCCTGGTTCGGCTTGCTCACTTTCACGACCATGGCCTTGCCTTTGCCGAGTTTTCCACCGCGCTCGATCGCGCGATTGGTGCCCTCAAACGCCTCCACCGCCAACACCGTGCCGTTTTTCACGACAATGGTTTGGCCGATATCCATCCGGCTGACTTCCTTCGCGATTCCGAAGCCCCAATCCGCATCCTGGATTTGGTCGCCCTTCAACTTGGGGCCGCAGACGTGCCCGGCATCGGGAATCAGGTCGTCCAGATAAGTCGTGGCGAGGAGAAGCTCAATCCCGTCCTTGCCAAGCTCATCCGCGATCGCGCCAAAAATCGATTCCGCGTTCTTCGTCTTCAACTTGAGAAGCAGCATCGCGGTCCGGGTATCGGGAATGATGTCAAAGAGGTTGGATGGAGCGATTTGGCCCACCATGACCGCTTGGCGGACATTTTGCTTTTTGAAGTAATTTATGACCTTTCCCAGCTGTCCAACCCGAAACCACGATAGCTCATCAACCTCAGCCTCCAAACCGGACTCCGTCTCATTGTGAAAGGCCGCAGCGACCAAGCGCTCAACGCCCGCCTTCCGGGCCGCCCGAGCAAATGTCACCGGGTAAACTCCGTTTCCGGAAATCATTCCGATGGATGAATAAATCTCTGTCATAGCATGAAAGGCGCCTCGTTCTTTATCGCACGGACTGCCTATGGGGAGCACGATGAAAGTGAAACAAATTCGAGTCAAAGAATAGCCATGAAACCCACCCCCATTTTTGCCCTCCTCATCGCATTTGCCCTCAGCAGTTGTGGCGACGAATCCACCCAACGAACCGATACCGAGGAGCTGAAAAGCAAGCTGACCGACATCCAGTATCGCGTGGCCGTGAAAAACGGAACCGAACCACCGTTCCAAAACGAATACTGGGACAACAAGGAACCGGGAGTTTACGTCGATATCATTTCCGGTAAGCCGCTCTTTTCCTCGGCCGACAAGTTCGTTTCCGGCACGGGTTGGCCAAGTTTCACCAAACCGATCGACGAAACCGAGGTTCTTGAGGTCGCCGATCGCTCGTTCGGGATCGTCCGCACCGAAGTTCGCTCCAAAACCGGCGATACCCATCTCGGTCACGTTTTTGACGACGGACCGGCACCGACCGGCCTGCGCTACTGCATCAATTCCGCCTCGCTACGCTTCGTTCCGAAAGATGATTTGGCGAAGGAAGGCCTTGAGCGCTACATCCCAGCTCTCGAGAAGGCTGAGTGATCTTATATTTTTTATATTTTCAGCACCCACCATCTCAACCTCGCTCGTTTTTGCGAATTATGGTTCTGTTAAGTGTGGCCGAATCTAATAAAATTTGTTAATTACGAAAAATAAGATGACACGTAGGTAGCATTCGTTCTAATGCGACGTGACCATGAAGATTCTCGGAACTCTCTTCATCTTGGCGCTGGTCTTCTTTTCTGCGATGCACGTTCTGCATTATCAGAGGGTGGAGAAGCCCAAGTTGTTGGATGAGGCGCAAAACCTGTTGGCGTCCGCCAATTTGGATTTATCCCCTCCCTACAGCCCGGGAGGTATGGATGTGGTGTTGCGTGGTTCGGTCGAAACGTTGGAACGCCGGGAAGAGGCCGAACGGATTGTCGATGACATTTTCGGGCTCAGAGCCCTTTCCATTCATAATCAGATTTCGGCACCGGGGATGTTCCAGACCGCCTACGATCAGCGAACGATGCAGGTTCTGATGCGGGGGAGCCTTGGCAGCAAGGAAACCGTCGATGAACTGAAAGCGGCGATCCAAAAGGGCGGAAAGATTCCGGTTCGCGACCGCGTCAAAATCCACCGCCAAATCAAGGAGCCCGGTTATTTGAAGAGCGAGCGCTTTCTCGACCTCGTTCGCAGCACGCATAAAACGCCACAACCCGTTTCCATTGCGGCGGGAGAATATTCGCTGCGATTGGCAGGCCCGGCGACCCAGGAAATGCAGGATCAATGGATGGGCATTATTCGAGACATCGAAAAGCAATCCGGAAAGAAGCTGGAGGTCGAAACCGATTTTCAACTCTTTCCTTCGTTGTATCACATGCCCGGCTACTTCCGGACGCGCCGATCTTACGAATTGAATCGTGACGAGTTCAACCGGTTTGCGGCAAAGTTGAAGCTCCATCAAATTTATTTCGATAGCGGCGAATCCAACGTCGACTACAACGACCCGGTTACCAAGAACGCGCTCGACCAACTGGCGACCTTCATCAATCAGTACCGGAACGTTTACTTTGTGATTGGCGGACACGCAGACGCACGAGGAAGTTATCAGGCCAATCAACGACTCTCCAAACAACGGGCAGAGGCGGTGAAGGAGTGGTTGGTCTCCATGCGCAATATTGATGCTGAACGACTCGCAGTTGTGAGTTTCGGCTCAACCATGGCTGGCGGTAATCAGGATAGCCCAGAGGCGAGAGCGAAGGCGCGACGTGTTGAGTTATTGATTCAATAATCGTCCTTCATTCTTGAGCTATTTGTATTATATTAATTCTCAAACTTCTGAATACGTCATCCAAGTAACCATTTATTGGCATGGAAGGAATCGCCTATCTTTTATCATCCGCTTTTGGCCTTACGCTCATCACGGCCATCGTCTTTGCCATTCTCGGCGCCCTTTGGGGCTGGGCCAATTGGGGGCGCGACCGAGACGCCTACGAGCAGCGAGCATCGCAGGCACGCTACGAACTCAAGAAGGTTCAGGAGACGCTGGCCAAGGAACGGGAGGAATACACTTCGCGCCAACGCATCTGGGAAAGCGAGAATCACGATCTTGTGAAAAAGCGGAACCTCCTGCTTCAGGAGCGTGACGAACTCCTTCGCAACAAGGGTGATATCGACCGATTCCGCATCGAAGCCAACAACCTCCGCGAGCAAGTTCAGCGCGAACAGGGCGAGCGCGGAAACCTGCAAAGGGAATTGACCGGCCTTCGCGAACAACTGGTAACCGCAAAGGCAAACCGCGAGCAACTGGACGCGGAACGACAGACTCTGGAAGAGGCCCGGCAGCAACTGGAACAGGAACGCAACGATCTGCAGGCCCACGTTCAGCAACTGACTCACGATCGCGACCACGTTAACGCCGGAGCTCAGCAGCTGGAGAACGAGCGGATGCTGGTCGAAAAATTGAAGCGCGATTTGGAAGAGCAACGTCTCGAACTCGAGATCAAGCGCCAGGAGCTCGAGAAAGCGCCTCAGGAATCCGCCGAATTGGTCGCCAAGGTTCAAGAGCTGCGGGGCGAACTTGAGGATTCGGAACTGGAGCGCATGGAGCTCCACGAAGAAATCAACCGGCTCAATCTGGAACTCGCCAAAGGAAGCGAGACACCGCAGGAGTGGAGCGAAGAGCGTTCGCAGCTGATCAATCAATTGACGGAACTCGGAAGCGAGCGCGACGAACTGACGACGAAGTTGGCAACGTTCCAGAAGGAAGCCAAAGAAGCCGAGCTGCAGTTGGAGAGCCAGTTGGAGCAACTGGTGAAAGAGCGGGAGAAGTTGCCGGATATCGAGGGACTGGACGATGAGCTGACCGCGCTTAACGAACGTATTTCCGAGCTCGAAGTAGAACGCAAATCCTGGTCCGAGCGCGAGGAGGAGTTAACGAGCGAACGGGACAACCTCAGCAAACGCGTCGCTGAATTGGAGTCGCAGGAAGAAGATCCGGATTGGAAACTGGAACGCGTTCGGCTTGAAAACCGGATTCATGAACTTTCGAATCGGATCGACGACATCGACGAATTGGAGCGCCAAATCGTCGACTTGAGTGGCGAACGTTCCTTCCTCTCTAAAGAGCTGACCAAAACCCGCGAGGAGGTTGACCATCTGGAACGCCGGATCGTTGATTTGAGCGGCGAACGCGCCCACCTCGCCAAGGAATTGAACGAGCGCTCGACGGACAGCCACCAGGTTGAAGAACTCAATTTGGAAATCGATCGCCTCAATCGCCGAATTTTGGATTTGAACAACGAGCGCTCTCATCTGGCGCGCGAACTCAGCGAACGCCCCACCGATTCCCACAAATTCACCGAACTCCTGGAAGAGCGCGACCGGCTCGACCGCCAGCTCACCAGCAAGGAGATCGACATCGATCGTCTCGAGAAACGAATCGTCGACTTGAGTGGCGAACGCGCCCAACTCGCCAGAGAATTGAGCGAGCGTCCTTCCGGAAACACCGAACGCCTCGAAGCGCGGATTCGCGATCTGATGGACGAGCGGGATCGCATGGCCATGGAGCTGAAAAATCGCCACGGAGGCAGCGCCCATCTCCACGCCGAAATTCTCGACCTCAAGGAGGAACGCGACCGGCTTGCCGCCGAGTTGAGAGACCGTTCCAAGGAACGAAGCCGACTCGATCAGGAACTGGACGATTGGTCGGGCAATCGCGCTCGCCTCGAAAATCGGATCGCCGACCTGACGGACGAGCGCAACATGCTCGCGTCCAGGCTCAGCAAGGTCGAACGCGACAACGCCGAATGGGCGGAGCAGCTCGAAAAAATCGTGCGTCGCCGCGACAACGATAACGGCGGTGCCGGAGGCGGTTCGTCCTACTACGGCTAGAAGCCTAAACCAAGCCGCTGCGGACCAACAACGCGGTTTGATCGGGATCCCGTCCCATGAAGTCGCGGAACAACTTCGCAGCGTCCTCGGAATTGCCTTTGCTGAGGATTTTGGCGCGAAAGTCCCGCCCCACCTCAGGATTCAACACGCCTTCTTTCTGGAAACGCGTGAAGGCATCGGCATCAAGCACCTCGGCCCACTTGTAGCTGTAATAGCCGGCCGCGTATCCGGTCGGACTCGAAAACAGGTGACTGAATCGACGCGCCATGGACGGGGGCCGTGTTTTGAGGGGCGTGAGGTAGCCATCGAGCAACTGCTGGCAAAGCTTGTCCAGATCACCATGATTCTGGTGCGCCTTGTAATTGACGTGCAACTCCAGATCCATTTTTCCAAAGCTGAGTTGGCGCATCGTGGCCGAGGCGGATCGATAGTTCCGAGCCGCGATCATCTTGTCGAACAGGTCATCCGGAATCGGCTCGCCGGTCTCAAAATGGCACGCGAAAAAGTCGAGACACTCGCGATCCCAACAGAAATTCTCCATGATCTGCGAAGGCAGTTCGACGAAATCCCAAACGACGTTGACGCCGTTGAGGGAGCGGATCTCGACTTCGCCCAGCAAATGGTGAAGCAGATGCCCAAATTCGTGGAATACCGTCTCGACTTCGCGATGCGTCAGCAAAGCCGGTTTCCCGTCAACGGACGGTGACATATTGCCCGCGATCAGTCCCAAATGCGGAGTCCGCTCTCCGCCCGCTTCCGGCGGCAACCCCGTCCGCAGATAATTCATCCACGCCCCGGCGCGTTTTTCGTCTCGAGGATGCCAATCCGCATAGAAGGAGCCGAGATGCTCGCCACTCTCGTCGTGAATGTCGTAGAACTTCACCTCGGGATGCCACACCTCGATCGCTCCTTCCGGGACACTGTCTCCCGGTTGGGCAAAGACGGCGTCACGCTCCGCCAGTTTGATCCCGAAAATCTTCTCGGTGATCCGGAACATTCCCTGAATCACGCCATCGATCGAGAAATACGGTCGCAACACCTCATCATCGAACGCGTACTGCTCCTGACGCATCGCCTCAGACCAATAGGGAGCGTTCCAAGGCTCGAGATGCTCGGCAGCCGCGTTCATCTTCTCAGACGCAAATTGTTCCAACGCCTCGTTTTCCTCCGCAAATTTCGCTGCGATCCGATCGTGCAGATCTTCGACGAACTTGAGTGCAGCTTCGCCGGTTTTCGCCATGCGACGCTCGAGAACGTGATTCGCAAAATGGTCTTCGCCCAGAATTTCAGCCAATTCCTGGCGCAGCTCCAAAATTTGCCAGACGAGCTCCGTATTGTCCCACGAATCCTTCAACCCCACGGTGGTCGATCCTTCCCACACCTCTTTGCGCAACGACTCATCTTCCGCGTACTCCAAAACCGGAGCATACGAGGTGATTTGGAGCGAAATGCGATATTTTCCCTCGTGCCCCTTTGCGCTGGCACTGGCCCGCGCGGCATCAATCTGGCTTTGGGGCATGCCCTTCAGCCGCGAATCGTCATCGAGAATCAGTTCCCACGCATTCGTGGAATCGAGCACGTTTTCGCTGAACTTCTGCGTCACCTTGGCCAACTCCGCTTTGACCTCTTTCAACCGGGTCTTCTTGTCTTCCGGCAGATCGGCACCGCTTTCCCGAAAATCCGCCAACGTCTCGCTCAAGAGCCGCGCTTTCGCCCCCGTCAATGCTTTCGCCTCCTCCGTCTCGGAATACGCCTTCACGCGTTTCCACAACTCGTCGTTCAGCGGAATCTGAGCGAAAAACTCAGTCACCTTGGGCAACATCGCGTTGTAGGCCTCGCGAAGCTCATCGCTGTTTCGCACGCTATCCAGGTGCCCCACCAATCCCCACGCCATCGTCAGGGGCTCGGTCGATTCCTCAAGTGCGACGAGGGTATTCTCAAACGTCAGATCCTCTTCGGTTGGCTGAGACACCGAGTCGATGTTGGACTGCGCCTTTTCCAAAGCGGCAGTGATGTCGGTCTCGATGTGATCGGGGGTAAGTCGGGACCAGCGAACGTGAAAATCGTCGGCAAGAAATGGGTTACTCATGGGCGATTCACTCCTAACCCAGACCTCCGGCATTTCAACCGGCGTCGTCAGATTGCGAGGGCTTGGATTCGACCGATTTGAGAAGGCCCAACTGCGTTTCCAGATGACTTTGCAGCTTCTTCGAGAAGTCCTCAACGGTGATGGGCTGCCTGGTTTCCAGCTCCACGGAGGTCATCCTCACATCGGCAATCCCGCAGGGAACGATCGCGTCAAATCCCCGCAGGTCCTTTGCCACATTGATCGCGAATCCATGCATGCTGACCCATTTGCGAACGCCGACGCCAATCGAGGCGATTTTCCGGGTCTCAATCCAAACGCCAGTGAGCCCTTCACGTCGGCCCGCCTCAATCCCGACGTCACCGCAACCATCAATCAGTGCTTGCTCAATCGCGCGCAGAAAAACGTGGAGGTCTTTGCCCATTTGGGTCAAATCCAGGATCAGGTAACCGACCAGCTGCCCCGGGCCGTGATAGGTCGCCTGGCCGCCTCGATTGATCTCAACCACGTTCAGCCCCTGCTCTTGAGCGTCGCGTAAACTGGAACGATCGCGCGTGCGTCCGATCGTGTAAACGGGATCGTGCTCGAGGAACAACACCGTATCCGGAATCTCCCCCGCTTGCCGTTTCGCAACGAGATTCTCCTGAAGAGTCAGTCCTTCTTCGTACGAAACACGGCCAAGCCATTGAAAATCGAGCGCCATAAACGGACAGATCGATAAGACCGATCCTCTGCCGGGTCAAATCGCAGCGCGGGCGGTTCCGAGCATGTTGCCCATCGCTTCCGTGTAAAAATGGGCGAGTCCAATCGCGAGCGCGTCAGCGGCGTCACTCGGCGGAGTCTCCGTCAATCCGAGCAAGGCTCGCATCATGAACGCGATCTGGTCTTTCGTGGCCGAACCGCGACCGACGACGGCTTGTTTGACTCGTTTGGGAGCGTATTCGTGAATTTTGAGACCGTTTTCCGCCGCCGCGATCAACGCCGCACCTCGCGCGGCGCCCATCGTGATCGCCGTCTTGAAACTCTGAACGTAGATGATCGATTCGATCGCGCAGACATCTGGCTGATGCTCGCGAATCACCTCGGCAATCTGGCTTCTCGTCGCCACCAGGCACTCCGACTGACTCAGTTTCGGCGGGTTGTGGACCACTCCGTAGGTCAACGTCTTGTAGAGATCTTTCTGGGGGATTCTTCGCCCGTCGGGAGAAGCAACTTTTTCGAGAACGGCGTAACCCGTGTTCCGCAATGCAGGATCGATTGAAATGACGCGCATGTATGATTTCCAGGCTTTGGCTTGGAAAAAACTTAAGCTCTCTTTAACATTCCGACAGCCTAAAAACCCATTTTTTGCAGTTGTCAGGCAGAAGCAGGTTTCAAGGCTGCGAGCCGACCGCCGTTTGAACCTGCTCGAGCACCATCTCCGGCGTAACGCGAACCCGCCAATTCTCCGTCAACTCCGACCAGAGAATTTCCCCCTCTTTCCCGATCAGGAATACCGCCGGTCGGGCGATATCGCCGTTGCTGAACGGATCCGCACCCACGTGGCGAAGTCCAAACGCGTCAATCGCCTGAAAATCTGGATCCGCCAGGACCGGGTAATCCAGATTCAGTTTCGCCATCTTCTCACCAATCACTTCCGAGCGTTCAGAACTGATGGCGAGCACTTCAGCCCCGGCCTCACGAATTTCCGAAATTTTCGACTGCAAACCTTGCAGTTCAGAAATGCAGAACGGTCACCAATGCCCCCGGTAAAACGTGAGAACGACCAGTTTCCCTCGATAGTCATCCAAACGAACGGTTTGCCCATTCGCATCCGTGAGCTCAAAACCGGGAGCCTGTTTCAAGGCCAGGGTTTGCGGAGTTGGTTCCGGCACCTGGTAGGAAATCACGAAAACGTAGGCCAGAAACAGAGCGAGAAAGAAAAAGGAAACCACCACCCCGGTCGATTGAAAAAGCCGGCTCCAACGGCCCGCTGAAGCCCAATTCTTTCGCAGACCTAACACCGTCAGAACAAATCCCAGGATGATCAGGGGCAGACTGATCCAGGGAACATCCCGCGTTGCGGGGAATCGAGCAAATACCAGGAAGTAACTGACAAACGCAACAAACGTCAGCAACGGACCAAGCCAGCCCATAGATCGAAGCATTCTATTCAAAATTCTTGCTGGTGGAGTTCACTTGGAATCCCCACCACATAGTAAAGTTTATTGTTATAGTACAACTCGAATCGATACCAACATTTGAAATGATTCAATGTTCTCATCGCATAAGAAGACAAAAAAGCGCCACGGATGTGCCGTAGCTAAACGTCCGGGCGCTTTAAAGTTTCCCACGTGTGCCGTCCATGGTTTCAAGGACCACGTTCCCATGGCCTCTCTAGGTGGGTGGCCGCTAAAACGAGCTTGAATCTGCCTTCCAGTAAAGGCCTGACATCAGCCAGCCGGCGAGCCTCCCTTGTAGGTTATAACGGTTCGGGCCTATCATACCATCTGGTGGTCGAACACTGCAGGAAATTCGTTCTATCTACCGTTCTTGAGCCGATAGACAGAATAAATCCAATTCATTCTCAAAGAGCAATCGGTGCCATATCGCATCGTCCTCTGTTAGTTGGATATTCTCGAATCCGCCCTTCAATGTCAATCTCGAAAAGACAAGGAATTCACGATTCCAAGGTGTTAGGATTTTCGATCCACCTAGACCAAGGTTAACAAAGCCAAAATCCTCTCATTGAGCTGTTGTTGCCATTTCTCAAGAAAGGAGAGTTTTGTGTAGATTTGACGGAGTTCGCCAACATCACCGGTTCCCAGATCCATCATTTCCTGAGCCTGGGTGACGGCGCCTAACGTTGACTGAAGCTGGGTTTGAACCTCAACTTCTTCTTCCGCCAACAAGGCTTTCGCCAGAGCGGAAGTTGCTCCCTTTCTTTTGCTCAAAAAGGAGTCCGCTTTCTGAATGGTGCTGCCGACCGACGCAAACAGCTGCATCAATTCCTCACTCAATCCTGCATCCCCCGTTGCGGAATTCGGAGCGATGAGTTCCAACAAATGGCGAATTCGGCTCGCGGAATTGCTCAGCGTTTTCCAGGCGAGGTTCAATTGAGCACTTCGCTCAACAAGCTCTTCTTTTTGCGCTGGATCAGACGCTTTGTCCGGATGAATCTCGCCCGCCAATTCATGGTAGCGGGTTTTCAGCGCCTCATCATCAATCGCGGCAT
Source organism: uncultured bacterium (assembly GCA_963977015.1). Taxonomy (GTDB): domain Bacteria; phylum Verrucomicrobiota; class Verrucomicrobiia; order Verrucomicrobiales; family DEV007; genus JBCDHN01. Next base: position 96,752 of record CAXBMO010000018.1, read on the forward strand.
GGCGCGGAATGCCCAACAACGCAAAAAAATCGTCGCTCATGCGGCAAAACTCTCTCCGCAGGAGCACGTCACGCTCGCATTCGGATTGGTCACTTTGAAACCGCCGCTTTGGAGGTCGTCGCTGAAATCCAGTTCTGAACCGCTGACGAAAAGCGCGCTTTTCGGATCGATAACCACCCGAACGTCACCGGTTTCCACGATGATGTCACGATTCACGGGTCCATCGACCAAATCCATCTTGTATTGAAGTCCGGAACAGCCTCCCCCCACGACCGCGACGCGAAGCGCCCCCAGATCGAGCCGCCCCTGTTTCTGCAAAAGGCCGCGAAGCCGGTCCGAAGCGTTCGGAAGAACCTTGATCAGCTTTTCGTTGCCGACTTTCAGGTTGATTCCCGGGTAGCGGCTCGTGATATCGGTTGGAGTGGCGGTAACGGTTTCTGACATGCTGAATTCGGTAAGGAGTTTAGGAATGAGACGAAGCGGCAGTTCCTTTCATCGCCGATTGAAGCTCGTCATGGCGCGACACGCTTCCCGATCCTGATCACGTTTCTTGATATCCTCGCGTTTGTCGGCCTGCATCTTGCCGCGCGCGACGCCGAGTTCGATTTTGACGAGCTGATCTTTCCAGTAGGCTCGCAATGCGACCAAGGTAAGCCCCTTCTCGGCCGTATAACCGTTGAGCTTGAGAATCTCCTTCTTGTGAAGCAACAGGCGCCGAGCTCGCTTTGCCTCGTGCTGCTCGTAACTGGCGCGCTCGTATTGCTGAATGTCGCATCCATGCAGCCAAATTTGGCCCTTATCGACGCGGGCAAACGAATCCCGAAGATTGATTCGCCCCGCCCGAACAGACTTCACCTCAGTGCCGCGCAATTCGATCCCCGCCTCGAAGGTTTCCAGAATATGGAATTCGTGACGAGCTTTCTTGTTCGAAGCGATGTCTTTGCGCTGACTCATTCTTCCTAATCAATCGCAGATCGCGAAACAACTGCAACTCAAGTCGTCGAAATCAGGACACGACAAAAAAGTCGTTCCGCCAAGGAACGGGGTGGTTGAAACCGTATCAAAGAGAGAGCAGCCCTTGGCTACTCTTCTTCCAAACCGGGAAATTCGGTGATTTCTCCGTCGCTCAGAACGATTTTGCCTTCGATGATCTCGCGAAGGGCAATATCAGCCTGTCCCAAGCGCTCGATCACTCGAATCAATGGGGGTCGGCCATTGTTCAGCTGTCGCACGCGTTGCGACACCATGTTAATAAGGACGGGTGGGTCTTGAACGACGGCTGCAGCCTGTTCGACTAAATCACTTCTCATAGCGGATTTGGGTGCTCCTCCAGCCGCTGGTTCGGTTCCGGTAAAAGAGACGATTTTCGGGTCCGACATCGGGAATGGGAGCAGTTAAGGTAGTGCCAACAACGGCAGGTTTGGGATCAGTTGGGCCAGGGTTGAATGGAACGCGCTCTCTACCATCTTGAGGCTCGATTTCAAGCTCAAAATCGCGTCAATTTGACCCATCATCAACTCAAGAAGGAGAATTTCCTGCGATTCCCAAGGCCCAATGATGACTTCGAATCAGAAAAGGCTGCCTTGAGAAAGAGAAATTGGTGCTGGGGGAACTCAGGGCAAGCGGGCAGGCAAGGTTTCGTTCCACCCAGCACCGAGGGGGGGGAATAAGGGGAGATAATGAAATCACTAAGGAATTCCAAGTCACTTCACAAACCTGACCAGAAAATCGAAAAAAACTTCCGAATCGCGATTCAACCTACTGCGGAAAGTACTTCCGCCAATCCACAGGCGGTTGCCCGTCCACCAATTCAACATCGGGATCCACCTCGATTTGTGACGGTTCTGAAGGAGCAGCTTTTGGCTCAGGCTTGGGAATTTCCGTCTCAGCGGGCGTCTCCGTTTCAGTCACTTCTTTGGGCATTTCCGCCTCCGGTTTCAGTGCGGGAGCCTGCTTCAGGATCTTGACCTGTTCAGGGCCCTCCAATCGGATTTGTGGCGCTCCACGATACATCTCGATGGTCCCGCTTATCTCAACCGCCTTCCCATCATAGAGTTCGGCAGGAGAGCCTTCGGTGAAGGCTCCCAGGTTTCGCGCAAAAGTCACACATGCGAAGTCTGAGTTTTCGAAATTCAGAAAATTGATCCCTGAAGCAGAGATTCCTGTATTCACCACCTTGCCCGTCACGATGACTTTCACGCCTTCATTCGCGAGCAGTGCGGCGGAATCCGTCACCTCAAGTTTCGGGACTTCAGCCTCCTGAGCAATCGCGAGAAGGGGCAGGAGCCATACGCTGAGCAAAATTGACTTCATGCGTAGAAATTGGCTAGTCCCAATCGATCGACATTTCCAGCATCTTCTCGCCGTCGAAGACAAAATCCCCTCGAAACTTACCGCCGGCCAACATCCGCCGAAGCCAATATTGATCGTCGGCCCACATTTCGTCGAAAGGTAACTCGTCAAAATCAAACCAGAGCGGCTTTGCTTCGTCGGTCTCGGTTGGAGTTCCCTCAAAACTGAAGGCGCGGTAAACAACACAATGCAACGCCAGTCCATCAACAAACTGAAAGCGCAAAATGCCCATTTCCTCGCAGGCTTCCCGCGGGACCCGAATCACCAATTCTTCTTCCACTTCGCGAACAGCCGAGGTCAACGCACTTTCTCCCGGCTCCAGTTTTCCACCCGGGCCATTGATCTTCCCCATTCCCAGTCCCCGCTTTTTCCGGATCAGGAGGACTCGATGATCCTGCACCACAAACAACAAATTCGCGCGCATGTTCGGTTCCCAGCGGTTCCAGTCAACATTCATGGCGCACCGTTAGGATCTTCAGGCACAAATTCCAACCTCTAATTCGCGCCAGAGACGTTGCACCCCGGTTCGATCACGTCGCGACATTCTCTTTGAGCACCGTGCGGACTTTCACTTCCGACTCCAGCGTGCGATGAACCGGGCATTTGTCGGCGATTTCCGTCATGCGAGCTTTTTGCGCTTCGCTCAGGTTTCCTTCCAGAACCAGCTCCCGCTCAATCACGTCGACCTTGCCCTCCCGGGATTCGCAGTCATCGCAATCCTTGGCGTGTATTTTGCCGTGTCGCAAGCGAACCTCAACCGCCTTGAGCGGCCACTTTTTGTGGTTCGCATACATCCGCAACGTCATCGCGGTGCAGGCGCCCAATCCAGACAACAGCAGATCGTAGGGCGACGGCCCCTCATCCGTTCCCCCGACCGAAACCGGTTCATCCGCCACCAAATGGTGACCAGCCGTCAGGACATCGGCGCGAAATCCGTTTCCTTCCAGCCGAACGAGCGTTTCCTCAGGATCGACGTCATCAGTGGGCCCGATTTCAAGATAACGCTCGGCCCAGGCCGCAATCATTCGGGCCGCATAACGTGAATCCTGATCGCGACTCAGAAGGTGATCCGCCCTGTCCAGCGAAACGAAGCTCTTGGGATGCCTGGCTCGATCGTAAATGCGACCGGCGTTTTCAATTCCAACGATTTCATCAACCGGCGAATGCAGGATCAAGAGCGGCTTTCTCAGCTTTGCGGTCGCCTCCTCCATCGAGGTCTTCTCCAGGTCATCGATAAGCTCCTGTTTGATGAGAAAATCCCGTTTGGCGAGCGAAACCTTGGCATGCCCCTGCTCTTTGATCTCATCGAGCTTCGAAGCCAGCAAGTGCGTTACATGAGCCGGGTCTGAAGGCGCACCAATCGTGGCAACAGCCTTGACGGATTCGATCAGCGCAGCCGCCCGAAGCACAGCGGCTCCACCCAACGAGTGGCCAATCAAAATCTGGGGACCTTCGGCAATTTCGTCGAGATAGATCGCGGCCCGATACAAATCATCGACGTTCGAACTGAAGGTGGAATCCGCGAACTCGCCCTCGCTTTTCCCGAGGCCCGGAAAATCAAACCGGAAAACTCCAATCCCCAATTCCGTCAACGCCCTCGAAATCCGGACAACCGCTTTCAGGTCTTTGCCGCAGGTGAAACAGTGGGCGAAAAGCGCGTAGGCGCGAGGTCGCCCGACGCTGGGACGGTCGAGTTTTGCCGAAAGCTGATGTCCCTGGTTATTGGGAAAGGTGTGGGGTTCCGATTTCATGGTAGTCGAGGTTACCAATCTAGACGCCGATACGCGGCGCAGGCTTTCACGACTTCCTCAATCTCATCCGGCGTCGGCACGCAGCCCCGTTCAGCTCGTGCCAAAGTCGAGCTCTTCAATCCGCCGCCCTCGCTTGTTCACCTTCTCGGCGGACGTCGCAATCTCCTCCAAATCCCGGCTGGCCTGACCAAAATGGGTCTGAAGCTTGTCCACGCGCTCGCCCAGGCGGGTCACATCTTCCAAGAGCCGAATCACTTCGGTCTGGATCACGTTCGCCTGCTCCCGCATTCGGGTATCGCGAAGCACCGATTGGATCACTTGAATCGAAAGGAGAAGCAGAGAGGGCGAAACAATGATGACCCTGGCCTTGTGCGATTTCTGAACCAAGTCTTCGAAATTTTCGTGGATTTCGGCGAAGATCGACTCCGATGGGACGAACATCAGCGCCGTATCCTGTGTTTCCCCGGGAATCAGGTATTTTCCGGAGATCGTCTTTAGGTGGACTTCCACGTCCTGACGAAACTTTTGCGACGCCTTCTTCAGCGCAGCTTCCGAGTCGCTGCTCTTGCTGGAGGCGCGAATCGCGTTCCAGCTTTCGAGCGGAAACTTGGCATCAATCACGAGAATGGCGGCGCCATTCGGCATTTTCACGATGCAGTCCGGACGGCTGCCATTGGAAAGCGTGGACTGAAATTCGTAGGTTCCGTGGGGCAACGCGTCCGAAACGATGGCCTCCATTCTCCCTTCGCCGAAAGCGCCTCGCGTCTGCTTGTTCGAGAGGATGTTCTGCAACTCGACCACCTCGGTTGCGAGTGATTGAATGTTCGATTGAGCGGTGTTGATGACGGCCAGCCGCTCCTGCAATTGCGCCAGATTTTCGTGCGTCGATTTGGTCTGCTGGGTAATCGACTGGCCAAGCTGCGAACTCATCCCGTCAAGTCGCGAATTAAAGACGTCCGCCAGCGTTCCCATTCGTCCCTGCATCTCCGCCTGAGCCCGAACCAGGTCCGCCATCCGGTTCTCCGCCTCGCGATCGCGTTCCGCTTCTTCGCCGGCAGCCTTGGCCCGCGCACTGCTCAATCGCCACAGGGTGATGAGGGCCACTAACAGCAGCAAGACCATCAATCCCACGCCGACAACGAGCGCCAACTCGAGCGTCGCAGGATCAATTCCGAATGAGGCAGGCTGAGAAATTTCCTCCATCTGGCCTCGAACTTAGGCGAATGTCAGGATCCTGGCAAGATCCCCAATCGCGATTCTCTGCGCCTGCTCAAACTTGACTGAGAACGAATTCCGCAAGGCCATCGATTCCGGAATCCGGAAACTCCGTGTCTTCGGTTTCTCCGGGTTCGTGACTGGCCCGGTATTCGCCCATGGTTGAAATCCGGCCCGATTTCCAGACGTGGGCTTGATCGAGATAAGGCCCCACTTTGAGCGGGTCACTCCAGGTATGAATTGAAACCAACTTGGGATTTGCAGCTGCCGCCAGATGCATCGGGCCGCTGTCCACGCTGACGACCATGGACGCGCGCCGCAACAACCAGATCAGCTCCGCGAGCGTGGTTTTGTTGAGCACATTGATCCAGGATTCCGGCAAGTTCAGAGGCGGAACATCCGCTTTTCCAGCCAGAATCACGGGCTCGTCTTTCCAGCGTTCCGCGAGCATCTCCACCTGGTTTGCCGAGAGCGATTTGCCTCTCCCGCGGGAAAACGGATGAAGCAGAATGAAACGGCTTGGCAGATTCGGGAAAAATTCCGGTAAATCGCCGTCGGGAAGCGGAAATTCGATCGCTTCGGGAAGCTCGATTCCAAGCTGGGTAAAAAACGTCAAATAGCGTTCCACGGCATGGGGCGAACGCTTGTTCGCGACATCAATGACCGCATCGTGCAGCAAATTTGCGCCTTCCCGAGCATCCGAATAACCGACAAACAGGTCCGGTTTGCTCCCCCGACCGATCATCGCGCTCCGGAGCAGGCCCTGGACATCCAAAGCCAGATCCGGACGCCGATCCTTCTGACTTTTGGTCCATTTGGCCAGCCCGACCATTCCGGCCAACCCGCGGAATTGATCACGCGGAAACTCGACCAGTCCATCCAAAAGCGGATGGTTTCGCAAAAGCGGCGCCCACACCGTGTTGACGACCCACTCAATGCGAGCGTCTGGCGCATGTTGCCGGAGTATCGCCAAAACCGGCAAGGTGTGCACGATGTCCCCCAGCGAGCTGGGTTTGACAATGAGGATGCTTTTGAGCGAACTGAGCTGAAGGGAATCGAGAGACATTCCAGATGGTTCGATGGTGACGAACTGGCGCACGATAACGAGGATCGGGAAAATCCAAGAACGAAGATTGGCTAAGGCTGATAGGCCGCAATTGCGTCGAGGCCTTCTTCGCTGAAAAAGCGGCTCAGAAACTTCCGGTCGCTCTTCTTGAGATCAGTGATGATCAAGCCATCGAGACAGTTCGAAAATTCGCGATCGACGTTAAAACTCATCAGCGTGGTGTGCATCCGCAGATAGTGCTTCAGCAAAACCGGAATTCCTTTGCGATCGATCTCGATTTCCGAAATTAACGCGGAAACGTCCTCAACACCATTCAGCAATCCGCTGACTTCCTTGCCTTCGAGCCCCAGGATGCGGCGGCGATGCCGGAAGGGACGACGGGGACGAACCCGGGCCGCGAGGTTCAAATCTTCATCGCGACCTTCCCGCAAGTATTTGGTAATCAAAGCCTTGGACGCCTTGGAGTAGGTATTGCTGATACTGACCGGACCAAAAAGCCGGTAGTATTTTGGCTCGCGACAGGGAATCACGCCGACACCGCGCCAAAGCAAGGTCAGCGTCTGCTGGGTGCGTTGATAGTCCGGCGCAACGAACGAGCGGCCAAGTTCCAACCCCGGAGTCAACGCGTCGATGAATTCGTCACTGAGATGAAAGAGCGTCGATGTATACAGTCCACGTTTTCCGTATTTCGGAATGATTTCGTCGGTCATTCCGCAGCGATAGGAGCCCGCGATCTTGTTGGCTTGCGAATCCCAGAGAAAAAGATGGCGATAATGCTGATCGAACTGATCCAAATCGCAGGATTTACCGCTGCCCTCCCCTTCCTGCCGAAAGGTCACTTCCCGGAGCCGCCCAATTTCGCGAAGGACGTTCGGAATCTCGGCGGAACGGCAGAAATAGAGCGCGAAATGCTTGTAATCGTAGATCCGGTTCTCGGACGGAAGCCCGGCAATTTCTTCGGCCAGTACCTCAGGATCGATCGGATCGATGATCGGCTCCATTTTGGGCGGCTTGGCCGGAATCAACGATCGGCCGGTCTCGGGTTCGCTGACACGATTCGCGAGAATCTCGGTGCGCATGCGAACGTAGCGCGTCCGCTCCAAATCATTGTTCAGCCGATCGAGTTTGGCCGAGGGAATGGGTTTGCCAATCGCCACCGGAATTTCGTGACCAGCTTTGTTTGCGAGTTCGCGCCCCAACATCGCGGTGCGCAGAAGCGGGTGCAGTTTTCCCAGCGATTGGAAGACGAGGCTGTTCCGGCCATGAACGAAAAACGGAACAATCACCGCGCCACCACGCCGGGCGAGGGAAATGGCATGTTTGCTCCATTCCGGATCGCGGACGGAGCGCTGTCGAAAATTGAAATGGGCGACCTCGCCGGCGGGAAACGTTGCCAGCACCCCGCCCTCCTTCAACCAACCGAGACAGGCGCGCAGTCCTCGCGAATTATCCGAGGAATTCCGGGCCGAATCAAAGGGGCTCACCGGGATAATCCACGATTTCAACGGCTCCACCTGCTGGAGGAGAAAATTGCCGAGAAGCCGGAAATCAGGGCGAACTTCCTCCAAAATGGCACCCAGGATGATCCCGTCCAAGGCTCCAAACGGATGATTGCTCACGACGAGCACGGGCCCTTTCTGCGGAAAGCGGTCCAGATCTTCGTTGCTCACCTGGTAGGTCGCGCCAACCACGCGGAGGCAGGCCTTGAAGAAGCTTCCCTCCTCCTCCCACAGGCTGAGGACTTCGCGATAGCCGCTGTTGATCCGATCAAAACTCAGCAATCGTTCCACCGGCTTTGCGATGGGCATCAATCGACGGGTTGCCGCGGTTTGCGACAGAACTGACATCACATTGATGAGATCAGCTGGTTTGGGATCTTTCACAGGGGTTGAGAGAGTAACGTCAAATCCTGGCAACGCCACAAGCAGGAATGTCACAATTCCGCCCCTTGAGGGCCGATTTCTTCACAACGGGGTCCAGTTCGAGAACGTCGCGGCCTGCCCAGCCAGTTCACCACTCGCGTCGGTGAGGTTCCAAACCAGCGCTTTCTCGATGAGAAACCGCTTTCCGGTCAACGAGATTCGAACGCCCTTGTAGTCGTCGATATAACCTTGCTCCGCAGTTTGGCGAAGCATTCGTGCCCGCTCTTCGCGCAGCGGCGCTTCCGCCGTGAGCCGGGATGGCATCTGGAGAAATTCCTCCAGCTTGGCTTCCCAAAGAGTCAGCGCGGTTCGGTTTCCGAAATTCAGCACCGGATCTTCGCGGGTATCGTGCGAGGCCACCACGAAGGGCGCCTCGAACAACGCGGTCGCGTCAGACTTGGGATCCCCCGTTCGTGCGATCAATTCCCTGCCAACGCATTTGGCGAATGAGTCGAGGATGATCCGCGATTGCTCGATCCACGCGGGACTCGAAATCATCTCCTCCATCGAGCCGTCCATTCCCTAGGAACTCTTATGGATACTGGCCGGCTGACCGTAGCTGTTCAACACGAGTTTCACGCGCCCATTCACTTCAAAAGGATGCGGTTCGCGAACCGGCATCACGTATTGACGACCATCGTCGCCATCAATCCAGAGTTCCCAGCCCTTCTTCTTCGAAAGCGCTTTCTCGGCTTCGTTGCCGGCCAGCGCCCCCACCAAGAGTCCGCCAAGCGCTCCGGCCGCATGAGCTGCAGCATCTCCGCCAATCATGCTTCCACCAATCATCCCCGCACTGCTTCCAATAAAGCTCCCCACACCTCCGGAGTTCTTTTTCAGAATGGTGGGATTCATCGCGGTAATGGATCCTTCAACCACTTGGCCGCCGCTTCGCCCATTGTTCCCGTAGGTTGAGGTGGATTGAGTTTGGCAGGAAGCGAGGAAACAAGCCAGGAGCGCGATGGTGAGAAGCTGAATTTTCAAAATGAATCGAAAACGGTTGGAATTCAAAAAGCAGACGCGCCTCGGAGGAGGCTTATTCGTCGCCAAAGAGAATCCCACGTTGCCACTTCATCAACATTTCGTCCTGCTTTTCCGGATAATTGGCCATCGTTTCGAGAATTCCACGCGTTGCGATGATCGTTGGCTCCAGATTCAATTCAGCCGCCTTGGCATCCCGATGGGCGCGCAATCGTTCGTATTCATCCGCGTTGAACTCTTCACGCCGTCCGCCTTTTCGAATCCGCTTCACGGGCCACTCGTCTTTTGGCACTTGCCGAGCTTTCTCAATCGCCGCGCGAAATCGTTTCGCTTGGCTGGCGTTCAACCCTTTGGCCCCTCTCAAGTTATCGCCCCGCGCAGATCGCTCCGAAAAATCGAGCAGGGATTGATTGCTCATGACGCGAAATGGCGGGCAATCACGAGATTGGCTCTCCTCATCGCGCCAAAACCAGAGTTCGCGCAAGAAAACCAGACCACTTCGGTCCAATTTCCCCCAACCTGGAATTCGCCAGATTTCGTCCGGAGAGCGCTCCTTGCGAGCGAGAACATTGTCCCGGGACACATGGCACCACTCCGTAAACCAGTCATGGCGAGAGAGCCCTTTTACCTTTTCGGTAAGCTTGTCGGCTAGGGGAAGCAGGTAGCGGACGTCATCAAACGCGTAGCGCAGCAACTTGTCCTTCAACGGCCGGGCTCCCCAATCCGCCTTTTGGGACGACTTGGAGAGATGAATGTCGAAGTAATCCGCGATCAGGTTTGCCAACCCAAACCGCGTATGCCCGGCAAGCCGTGCCGCCAACTGCGTGTCGAGAATTCGCGCAGGCACGAAATCAAACGTTCGCTGCAGCAGCGTCATGTCAAAATCAGCGCCGTGCATCCAGACTTCGTCGGCCTCGTCCCAGAACGTGACCAGCTTCTGGAGAGCCTCCTGCTCGATTCTCAGCGGATCGATGATTGCCAACATATTGTCGCAACTCATCTGAATGAGGCAAAGCTTCTCGCGATAGGAGTGCAGACTGTCGGCCTCGGTATCAACCGAGCAACGCGTTACGCCTTCGTTGTGGAGACGATCGAGAAACGCCAATAGATCGGCGTCAGTTTCAATAAAATGCTCTTCGTATTCGACCATCCCAGCCTTGGTCACTTCAAGCCCTTCATCAAAAACTCTGCGTTGGATCCGGAAGCGCGAAGGTTTCTCATGAGAACCTCGACGGCCTCGACCGCAGGCAACTGTGAAAGTTCGCGGCGCATGATCGCGATGCGCTTAAACTCCTCAGGATGATACAGCTTGTCGTCGTTTCGAGTTCCTGACTTGAGAATGTGGAGCGCGGGAAAGATGCGCTTTTCAACCATCTCGCGATCCAGGGAGATCTCCATGTTTCCAGTTCCCTTGAACTCCTCAAAGATGACCTCATCCATCCGGTTTTCCGTCTCGATCAAGGCGGTCGCAATAATGGTGAGGCTACCGCCTTCCTCCACATTTCGAGCTGATCCGAAGAATTTCCGCGGCTTGATGAGCGCCTTGGTTCCGATACCGCCTGAACCGATGCGGCCTCCACCCTGGATCTGGTTGTATCCCCGAGCCAGACGGGTCAAGCTGTCGAGCAGGATAACCACGTCCTTTCCGAGCTCGACCAAACGCCGGGCCCTTTCCGAAACAAGTTCAGCAACCTGGATGTGTCGCTTCGGATTCTCATCAAACGTGGAGCTGTAGACCTGGACGTTGACGGTTTCGGTAAAGTCCGTCACCTCCTCAGGCCGCTCGTCCAAAAGCAGAACCAAGAGTTCAATCTCCGGATAGTTTTTGCTGATCGAGGAAGCAATATCCTTGAGCAGCAACGTTTTTCCACCCCGCGGCGGCGCATTGATCAATCCGCGCTGCCCCTTGCCCAATGGCGCTACCAAATCCACAATTCGAGAGGAAATAGAGGCGTCCTTTTTCGTTTCCAGGATAATGCGATCCTTCGGAAACAGTGCGGTGAGGTCGTCAAACTTCTTCGGCGTGACCCAATCCTTGATCGGAATGCCTTCGATGGTCAGCACCTCATCGGCGGAGAAAAACTTGTCCTTCTCTCGAGGGGTCCGGATGTTGCATCGAAGCTTTAAACCCGGGCGCAGATTATGGCGGCGAATCACGCTATTGTGAACGTAAATATCGTCGGGAAGCGGAGCAAAACTGTAGCGCTCCCAGCGGATATTCCCATAGCCGCCTCCGTCGTATTCCAAAACGCCTTCCCCTTCAATTCTGGTTCCGCGGCGGGCGTAGTAGGAAAGAATCTCGAACAACAGCTGATGCTTTGAGCGAATACCGGCGACTCGCAATTCCGCTTCCACCGCCATTTTATGCAGCTCGGACAATGGACGCTTGTGCAGCTCATTGATGTCGCAAAAATCGGGAACCGGCGGTAACGGCTTGGGTTCAGGCTCCGGCTCAGCGTCTTCTGGCTGCTTTTTCGCGGCAACCTCCGTGGCTTCCTGATCAACCTTTGCTGGCTGCTCTTTCGCGGCAACCTCCTTTACCTCGTCATCACCCGTTTCCGGTGGGGTTTCAGGGGAAACCTCGACCGGTTGTTTTTCCACTTTCTCGGCCTCCACTTTCGGCTCTTTTGCTAGTGCTTTGGATTTGGGAACCTTGGCTGCCCGGGCGGCTTTCTTTGCGGCGGACTTTCGCGCTGCTTTTTTGGCGGCTTTTTTGGGCACGGTTGCGGCTTCGGCCTTCTCCTTTTCAGGAGCTTCCGCAGGGGTAGTATCTTCAGGTGAATCTGTTGTCATGGAAACATGAGGCTGATCCGGGATGCAGCCAATCGTGTTTGGCGGGAGAGGGCGTGGGGAGAGCCTTCGTTCCAAATTACCACATTGGCCCGGCGCATCTTTTCCGCAATCGGTAACTGTGCTTCAATTCGAGCAAGCGCTTGATCCGGATCGAGTTGATCGCGTTGCTGTAAACGGGACAACTGAGTACCCGTCGAACACGCCACAACCACATCAATGTCGCGCTTTAGCGGAAAATCAACTTCATAAAGCAACGGAACTTCAATCAGCACGCATCTGCCAATCTGGAGGTGACGCCAGGAATTGACTTTTTCCAGCACCAACGGATGAAGGAGATCCTCCAGCCATTTGCGTCTGCCAGGATTTGAGAAGACCCGATCGCCGAGAAACTGGCGGTTCAGCTTGCCGTTTTCAGCAATGATTTCATTGCCGAATTCCGCCGCAACACTCTCCAAGACCACCGAATCGCCATAGAGTTCATGCACAACCGCATCACAACTCAGCAGCGGGGCCTCCAGAGCCTTTGCCAACGCATGGCAAACGGTCGTCTTGCCCGAAGCAATTCCACCTGTGATCGCAACGGTGAACATGGTGTCTGTCAAAAAGAAACGTGGCGGAGGATCCTAATCGAATCCCTCCGCCACGCGAAAATCAAGTCCGGATTTTACCGGTAGCTCTACAGATCGACTGGATCAGCCGGTCCGGAAAGGTCTTGGTTAATCGGAATACCAGCAGGGTCAATCAATCGGGCTGTCACAAATACGGTCAGGTTCCGCTTGTTGTGAACCTCTGCCTCGGTGCGGAAAAGGAATCCAACCACCGGGACATCGCCGAGAATCGGCAGCTTGTCCTCAACGTGCTGAATATCCTCACGAATCAATCCACCAACGGCGACGGTTTGACCGTCCCAGATCGTCACCGCAGTCGTTACCCGGCGAGTCGCAAAAATCGGCATTTCAATTCGGTTCTCCGTCAATTGCACCTGAACAGGCTGACCATTGGCGACACCACCGGTAAAAATGGGACTCCCGTAGTTGATGAAACCTTCGAACTCGACGACTTCAGGATTGAGGTTCAGGTCGATCGTGAACCCATCGGCCCCGATCACGGGGTCAACTTCCAGAGTCACCCCAACGTTCCGCGTCTCAAATGCGGCCGGGTTGGCGGGCGTAACCGGGAAGGAACTGACTTCAGAACCACCTGTAAGGCCGGTCGTTCCGGTGATTCCCGTTCCGAACGAGTCAGGAATTTCCGGTGGATCATACTCGGAAGGATAGATGAACTCGCGAATCACCTCAATCTTGGCGCGTTGACCGCTTCGAGCAACAACGCTCGGGGCCGAGAGGAGATCTGATCCCTTGTGCTGGCTGATCGCACGAAGAACCACTTGGAACTGAGGGTCGGTAAACACACCGGCCAAGGACATGATCCCCGGAGCAAGCGCCGTTTGCCCAGCCTGAGCAGTGGTCAACAGGTTGTCGATGGTACTGGTATTGAGCGCCAGATCACCAGTCCGGTTTGCCGCCGTCAGCGGAAAATCTCCCAACGGAACCGCAGCACCGGGTGCGATGAACGGGAAGTCCAGATTATTGAGTTCGTTCCGGGCGTTACCGACCGTTCCACCACTTCCGAACACCTTGTCGCTGCTTCCCACGTTGAACTGGCCCAGCAACCAATCAAATCCGAAGGTCTCGTTGTCATCCTGGCGGACTTCAACAAACTTGGAAGTGATGTAAATCTGCTTCTGGACCTCTTCGACCTGCGCCTGAACGAAGGCTTCGACCAGATCGAGGTTGGTTTGTGAGTTGCGAACCACCAATTGCGACGTGGTCGGGTTGTAGATGGCGCTCGATCCCGGAGGAAACGTAATTCCAGCTTCTTCCAACACCACTTTCGCGGTTGGTCGCACGGCAAGCGTGGTTCCGCCACCACCTCCGCCACCAAGATCGGCGAAAGGATCATCACTCACACCACCACCTCCGTCTCCGCCTGCTTTCAGGAAGCCTGGAGGAACGCGGAAAACCTGGGTGAAGAGGTCGTCACTCACTTCAGTAATTGGAATGATGACCACGGCGTTGGACTCGACCTTGAATTTCAGGCGAGCCAGTTCCGTGGTGTAGCGAAGTGCTTCGACCAACGGAACGTTGGAAAGTTTCAGGGAGATCCGGGTTTGGCTTGGATCATCGCCACCGCCAAATCCACCACCGCCACCACCTGCGGGATCATCGAACCCAAGGTCGGCACCGCCACCTCCAAGGCCGCCACCTCCTCCACCGCCACTGCTTCCAGTACGGATGATGATGTTGATTCCCTTCCGGGTCGGATCGGGCTCCAAATCATCGAGTTCCACACTCTTCTGGCGCAGAAATTCGATCGCATCGGAGAGCGGAGTATCCTCAAACTCGATTTCCGGGATGTAAATCCGCTTCAGCTTCTCGTTGATGTAGTCAACACCGGTGATCTCGGAGGTCGGCTCAATGATCTCTCCTCCGGTAAGTCCAAATCGTGGCACTTCGAGTTCCCACAACTCTGAGACCTGGCGCAGGAACGTTGCCCGGGTCTGGTCGTAGGCACTGTCGTAATAGAGGCGACGCTGGCGCTCCACATCTTCCAGTCCACGACGAGAGGCGGAGTTGTAGGGGTCAAAGTTCAGCGCTTCGAAATACTTCTGCTCTGCGGAATCATAGTCCCCCAAACGAATGTAGCTTTCTGCAACCTTGAGAGCGGATTCAACACGCTTCACTCTCGCAATGTGCTCGGGAGTGACTGCGGGAGAGTAGATCTCCGGATCGTTCAGATCCTCCAACAATTGGCGGGCTTCACGGTTTTCAGGATCAATACCGGGATCGAGAACGGCGGTGACAAGCTTGATGGACTCATCATAGCGCCCTTCTTCGGCTCGCTGACGTGCGAGTGCGACACTGGCATCGGCAAATTGACGGGTGTATTCATTGCGGCGTTCCTGAACGACGGGGGCGTCGGGAAGCAAGTCCAATGCCTTCCGGAATTCCGTGACAGCCGCATCATAATCCTTGTCAGCCATAAAACGCTGACCACGCAGAGCCGCATCATCTGCTTTCGCGACCAATTCTTGCCTTCTAGCGACGGCTTTCCGTGCCGCATCCGGAACCATTGAGGATTGCGCATGCACCGATTCAGCAGGCGTCCAGCCTACAGCCACGAGACTGAGGAGACACCACCAGGGACTTTTCTTCAAAGCGTTAGCTATCATAAATGTTGAGCCTTAATTAAGCTGGATTCACCGTCGAGAATCCGAATTTCGGGAGGTTGGGACGAGGTTTTAAAGTTCTGAAGGTTTCTTTGCAATCATATTTTAATGTTTTTGCGCCCCCAAAGGGGGAATTTTCTCACATTCTAAAAACATTCGCCTCCAGGCAGGAATTTCCCGGGCTTTGCGAAAAAACACGATGCATCAACGACAGAACCTCAATGAGGAACGGCAGAGCGCAGTTCAACAAAAGGAAGACAGGATGACAAAGCTAAAAGTCACCCAAATGCCAGGTTCGCCATGAAGGCGGACCTCTAGCTCTCTTCGTATTTTTTACGGCGAGCGGCCTTCACCAACCCAAAGAACAGCGGATGGGGATGGTTTGGCTTCGACAAGAATTCCGGGTGGAACTGGCTCGCGATAAAGAAAGGATGTTTCGGAAGTTCAACGATTTCGGCGAGACCAAATTCAGGATTGATCCCGGAAATGACCAGGCCGGCATCTTCCAGCTGTTGGCGATACTTCTGGTTCAACTCATACCGATGCCGATGGCGCTCAGAAACTTCTGTCTGCCCGTAGAGGTCAAACGCCAGGCTTCCCTGGGCAATCTCGGTCACCGAGGTGCCCAATCGCATCGATCCACCGAGATCGACCACCTCCTCCTGTTCTTCCATGAGACAAATGACCGGATGCACCGCGTCCTTTTTGAATTCCGTGCTGTTCGCCTCGCTTAAACCGCAGACGTTGCGCGCGAATTCGATCGTCGCAATCTGCATCCCGAGGCAAAGCCCCAGAAATGGGACGTTGTTCTCACGGGCGTATTGGGCTGCCGCAATTTTGCCTTCGATTCCACGGGTTCCAAAGCCGCCGGGAATGAGAATTCCGTCCATGGATTCCAGATAGGAGTCCGGGCCACGTCTTTCGATGTCTTCCGAGTCGACGTTGACGTAAAGAACCTGGCTGTCGTTTTCGGCGCCGGCATGGGTCAATGCCTCATAGATGCTCTTGTAGGCATCCTGGAGTCCCATGTATTTGCCAACGACACCGATCTTGATCGATTTGGACGGATTTTTGACGCGTTCAACAAACCCTTCCCAATCAGCCAACGCCAGTTCGTTGGCCTGCAAGCCCAGTTTTTCGACCACGATTTGGTCAAGATTTTCGTCTCGCAGATAGAGAGGGACATCGTAAATCGTCTCCTTCACGTCGTGACCACAGATCACCGCTTTGGGGGAAATGTTGCAGAACAGCGCGATTTTATCACGCACATCCTGCTCCAACTCCCGTTCACTGCGGGCAATAATGATGTCTGGCTGGATTCCAATTTCCCGCAATTTCGCGACACTTTGCTGGGTTGGCTTCGTTTTCAACTCACCGGCGGCGGCGATGTAGGGAACCAACGTCACATGGACAAACAGTACGTTTTCCTTGCCTACATCGTGCGAAAACTGGCGCAGGGCCTCCAAAAAGGGCAGTCCTTCAATATCACCGACCGTTCCTCCGATTTCCGTGATGATGATGTCACCACCCATCTTCTTGGCGACCTCTTCAATGCGCGCCTTGATTTCATCGGTCACGTGAGGAATCACCTGCACGGTTTTGCCGAGATATTCTCCCCGGCGTTCGTTCTTAATAACCGTTTCGTAAACCTGCCCACTGGTCAGATTGTTGAGTTGGCTTAAGACGCAGGAAGTGAAGCGCTCGTAGTGGCCAAGATCCAAGTCACATTCCGCCCCGTCATCCAGGACATAGACCTCCCCATGTTCATAGGGATTCATGGTTCCCGGATCGACGTTGAGATACGGATCAAACTTCTGGAGAATTACCTTTAAACCCCGATGCTCGAGCAAGGTTCCTAACGATGCTGCGGCAAGCCCTTTACCAAGGGAACTAACTACGCCGCCTGTGAAAAAAATATACTTCATCGGGTATGCTCTAACATTGCCGCGACTATCCGCGCTTGCTCCGGAGTGTCAACGCCTGGTGACTCGTCATTTGTGATCGCGACCTGAATTCGCGCACCATTTTCCAAGGCCCGCAATTGCTCCAGGCCTTCGGTCTGTTCAAGAGGGCTCGGTGCCCATTCAACAAACTGAAGCACAAACTCGCGCCGGTAACCGTAAATTCCCTTGTGGCGGTAGGCGGTAAAACCATCAATTCCTGCATTCCGAACGAAAGGAATGCCACTCCGTGAAAAATAGAGCGCCCGGTTGGAGGAATCGAGGACGACTTTGACGACGTTCGAATCTGCGATCAACTCGGGATCGTCGATCGGGTTTGCCGCCGTAACCATTTCCAGATCCGGGTTCTCGATCAAAATCCGGGCCAATTCATCAATCAAGGCGGGATCGATCAGCGGCTCGTCTCCTTGAATATTCACGATGGCGCCGTGATTTGGAAACGATCGTGCCACCTCCGCAATGCGGTCAGTGCCGCTGGGGTGGTCCGGAGACGTCATGCAGGCTTTGGCTCCAAACTCCGTCGCAGCTTGATGGATCCGCTCATCGTCTGTTGCGATGATCACGTCATCCAGATGGTTGCAGGAGAGGCATCGCTCCCAAACATGCTGAACCAGCGGTTTGCCAGCGATCGGGTGCAAGATTTTCCCTGGAAATCGGGTCGATCCCCAACGGGCCGGGATGACGCCAAGAACGTTACAATTGATTTGCGGTGACTTTGAATCGTCCAAAATGAGTCTAATTAGAAATGGAAAACCAGAATTATTGTTGTGGTTTCCTCGCTTCTGCTGAGATAGTTAAGCGTGCCATTCGGCGCAACCGTTTTCTGCCTGCCATGTCAAAACCAACTTCCTTCAAGATCGGACTGGGCCTGCTCATTTTTCTGCCGCTCACTCATTTCTCCCGTGCCGAGCAACTACCGGCGAAGCTCGATCTCACGTCTCTTCCCGCCACCTTTATTGATGAAGTGATCGTTCCCAATC
Source organism: uncultured bacterium (assembly GCA_963977015.1). Taxonomy (GTDB): domain Bacteria; phylum Verrucomicrobiota; class Verrucomicrobiia; order Verrucomicrobiales; family DEV007; genus JBCDHN01. The sequence goes on from CAXBMO010000018.1 coordinate 114,999, forward strand.
CGGACGAGGTCTTCTCATTGATGGACAAACTTCCCGGACAACCGGATTGGTCGAGCAAGGTCCGAAAGGATTTTGAGGTCAGTCGCCCCGGAAATCGCACCACGCTTGCCCTGATTTTTGGAACCTTGATCGCCGATGGCTTTGTCGCGGTTCAGGCGGAAGACACCGAAGGCGTAAAGAATGCCGGTCGAGAAATTCTGGCTCTTTCCAAGACCCTGGGATTGGAAGAAGCGGTCGTGCCCCACTGCAACGCGATCATTTCCGCCTGTCAGAATCGGCTTTGGGACGAAGTGCGTGGCGAATTTGATCAAACTCACAAGACCGTCAAAGAAACCATGGCGAAAATGCGCGATGAACAGCTCGCCCAATGCGTCAGCGTTTCCGGTTGGGTTCGCGGAACCGAAGTCTTGACCGGCCTGGTCGAGGACGGCTACTCGCCGGAAAAAGCGGAAATCCTCCATCAGCCGGATTTGGCCGCTCACTTCGTCAAGCAATTGGAAGCCATGGACCAAAAGACGATCCAGAACCCGGCCATGCAAAGCATTTTGACCGGCCTTCGTGAAGTGAGCCTTTTGATGAGGGAAAGCCAGGAGCTTTCCGCTCCGGCAGTTGCGCAGATTCATGAAATTTGCTCCAAGATCCAGAGCACCATCCAATCCGACAAATAGGTCGCCACTCCATCGATTGTTCGCCCAACCACACCCAACGCCATGAACAAGTTTAACCCAATGCCACTCCTAGCCAGTTTGGCGCTCATGACCCCTTTGCCATCCTTCGCGATGGTTGATGAGGCCCATTCCCTCATCATGGAAGTTGCCACCCCCTACGTCGAAGAAGGATTTACGATCCGGGCTGACTACTGGAACGGTGAGCTTGAAACCGGAAAGCAGAAGCTGATTCGCCACCAATTGTTTCGGGGAAACGAATATTGGTTCTGGCTCGCAACGAGTGAACCGGACTGCAGCCTCAAAATTGAAGTCTACGACGCAGAGGGGCAGGCAGTAACCGTCGAGCGAACCGATATCCCAAATTGCGCCGGAGCCCGAGTGACCCCCGCCAAAACCGGCTCCTACTACATTCTGGTGAAAATCGATTGGCAGAAAACCTCAAAACCCGCGGGAGATGTCGCCTGGGCCGTCGCTTACGGATACCGCTAGAAAGCAGACTTCGGATGGGGAGTAAGACCTTCACGAACATGGCTCGCCGCACATTTGTCAGGAGAATCCTGCCAAATGGCATTTCTCTACTTTTCACCTTTCCCTTTCTTCAATTTTGCTTTCAAATGCCTCAATGAGCAGTGCACAGAACCACGATTTGCCGGCTTTGGGATTTGCCAGAACCTTGGCGGAGGAAGACCGCAAACTCCTGGCCACATTCGGAGAATTCACAGTTGCAGAGCAGGGACAAACCATCATCCAGGAGGGAAAACCTCAGGACACCCTTTTCCTGGTGATTTCCGGCAACCTTCACGTTCAAACCAATCAAACCGGACGGACCATCCTGCTGAACAGCCTTCGCGCTGGCGATACGATTGGTGAAGTCAACATTTTCGATCCCGGTGAAGCGAGTGCGACCGTCACCCCCAATGAGTTCTCCGTCCTTTGGAGTATTTCGCGGGACAAGTTGCAGTCGTTCATGGATTCCCACCCTGCCGCAGCGGCTCAACTTCTCCTCAACGTCGCAACGTTGTTGAGCAAGCGCCTCCGGAAAACGAACGAAAAGGCAGCCATGACCCAGGATAGCCCCAGCTAACCTTTTTTGACAGATCAGATCCTGTCGCGCGACATGGAAACGCGTCAGGCTCGATGAATGAGAGAATGATTCTAGAAACCGGAATGCTCAGCCCCGAAACGCCGTTTCTGGTGTGGTTCTTCGCATTGGCAATTGGGCATTTTCTTGCCGATTACCCCCTCCAGGGTGAATTTTTGGCAATTCGGAAGAATCACCGGCTCCCCCCGGACGCCGACCAAGGCGTCCCCGACTTCATCGAGCTTCCCAACCAACTCTGGGTTCATTGCCTGACCGCACATTGCATGATTCACGCCGGCTTGGTCTGGATCATTACCGGCAATGTCTTTCTCGGGCTGGCCGAACTGGTTCTTCACTGGATCATCGACTTCCTTAAATCGGCCGGTCTCACCAATTTCCACGTGGATCAGTTCCTCCATATGGCGTGCAAAGTCGGCTACATTTTCGCACTCCCTTATCCCGGAGCGTAAGATCTGCCGCCGGCCCATTCGGGCTGGAGGGTTGAACTTGTTATCGAAGACAATTCGGCCATAATTAAAACCATGACTTCCCGCTCTACGGATCTGCTTGCGCGATTGATCCTTTCCTTCCTGCTGGCAGCGACGCCGCTTCTGGCTCAGAACGATGAACTTCCCGGCGGAGATGCTCCCGCGGAAGCTGACGAAAACGAGGAACGTGTTTTGCCGGGCGAGTCCGAGGATGAGTTTGGACTCAGGCAGGTGGAGATGCTCGCCACCGTCATTGAGCTGATTCGCCAAAATTACCACGATGAGGATCAGATCAGCTACGAGCGACTCATCAATAGCGCGCTCGAAGGCATGCTCGCCAACCTGGATCCTCACTGCCAGTTCATGCATCCGGAGTTGTTCGAGCAAATGAAGCGCGAGACGGATGGCACCTATGAGGGCGTCGGCATCACGATCGCGATGCGCAATGAAGTTCTGACCATCGTTGCCGTGCGCGAAGATGGCCCAGCCGCCCGCAATGGAGTGCTGCCCGGCGATCAAATCATTAAGATCAACGAATTTCTGGCGGACAAACTCGGCCTTTCCGAAGCCATGCAGATGATGCGCGGCAAGCCGGGTCAAAAGCTGCAACTCACCCTGCGTCGCCCGGCCAACAACCAGCTTGTGGAGGTCGAGATGACCCGCGAAGTCATCCAGGAGTCCACCGTCAAGGACATCGCCCTGCTTGAGCCTCGCTATTCCGGAGAGCGCAAAATCGGCTACATCCGGTTGACCCAGTTTAGTGAGCCAACCGTGAAAGAGATGGTGAACGGCCTCAATGAGCTGGAGAAACAGGGCATGGAAGCGCTCGTGCTCGATCTGCGAAACAATCCGGGGGGATTGCTTTCCAGCGCCGTCAATACGTGCGGCGAATTCGTGTCGCCCGGAACGGTCGTCCTCACCACAGAAGGTCGGGAAGCAATCGCCAACACCAAAGTTTACCGCACCTCTCCCAATAAACGCCACACTCGCGACTACCCCCTGGCCATCCTCGTCAATCACGGCAGCGCCAGTGGCGCGGAAGTGGTTTCCGGGGCGCTTCAAGACCTGCGCCGCGCGGTCATCGTTGGCGAAACAACGTTCGGCAAAGGGTCCGTTCAATCCATCATCCCGGTTCCAGCCGGCCAGGGCACCGCAATTCGCCTTACCACCGCCAAATACTACACGCCAAGCAAACGAACGATTCACGAGAATGGCGTGCATCCCAATATCGTCGCAACTCTCACTCCCACCGAGGAGCACAATCTGATGATGTGGTTTCGCCGCGACACCCTACCTCCGGCGGAAAAACGGAAGATCGACGATTGGCATGATCGCCAACTCGCCCGCGCCGTGGATGCCCTGAAGGGCGCCCTGGTCTACGCCGAAGTATTTGCGCCCGCCCCCGTCATTCCCGACAAACCGGCTGCCCCCGCGGAAGTCGAGGTCATGCGTCCGCCAACAGGCGCCGCTTCTGAGGAGACAACTCCTAACGATGCGCCACCACCTGCAGCGGAACCTTCGCCCAACGATGCGGAAGGCGAAACCAAGCCGGAAGAGCCGACAGAAGAACCGTGAGCACCTCAGAACCAACGGTTCTGGCGATCGAATCTTCCTGCGACGAAACGGCCGTTGCCATCGTTTCCGGAAATGGCCGCGTTCTCTCCAGCAAGATTTCGTCCCAAATCGAACTGCATCGCCCCTTTGGCGGAGTGGTCCCGGAAGTAGCGTCTCGGAACCATAACGTCGTGCTTCGTCCCTTGCTGGACGCTGCTCTAGTGGAGGCAAAGGTCAATATCAGGGAAATCGATGCCTTTGCCGCAACCGCCGGGCCAGGTTTGGCGAGCTCGCTCCTGATCGGAAATACCGCGGCAAAGTCTCTGGCTCTCGCCTGTGGAAAGCCGTTTTACAGCATCAACCATCTCGAAGGACACTTGCTGTCGCCATTCATGGAATCCGGATTGGAGATTCCCGCCTGCCTCGGACTGGTCGTCAGTGGAGGGCATACCATGCTCGTCGATATCCGGAAATTTGACGACTATCGCCTGCTCGGCAAAACCAGGGATGACGCCGCCGGCGAAGCGTTCGACAAAGGAGCCAAGATGCTCGGCCTCCCCTACCCGGGCGGCCCGGAAATCGACAAACTGGCCAAAACCGGAGATCCGAAGGCGTTTAAGTTTCCCCGGAGCATGCAGGAACGCGGAAACCTGGAATTCAGCTTCAGCGGTCTCAAGACCTCGCTCCTCTATCAGCTTCAGAAGTTAAGCGAGAACGAACGCCAGGACCGGCTTGCCGATCTCTGTGCCTCGTTTCAAGCCGCGATTGTCGACGTTTTGGTCAGGAAGACGATTGACGCAGCAAGGGCATCCAACCGCAGCCTGATCGCCGTGAGCGGCGGAGTCAGCTGCAACAGCAGTCTGCGAGCAGCCATGGCAAGTGCCGCCGAGAAAGCGGGATTGGAGCTGAGAATCGCCCCGGCCAATCTGTGCACCGACAACGCGTCGATGATTGGATTCGTCGGGATCCTCAAACTTCAGAGCCAATCACCGCCGTCTCCGCTTGATCGGGACATCGATCCCAACCTCGCCCTCTAGGCGATCCGACACCGGTGGTTAGCGAGAGCCCACCACAGGACAGAATGCGCGGTTAACCCGAGTGGTTCTAGCGTCTGCGGAAAAGAAGATTGCATTTATTGTGACTAAAATGGCCTCTCTTTACCTCTAAAGAATTAGTGGTGCTTCACCGTTCGTGAGGTGCCGCTAACCAACAACAACCTACCTCCTGGCCTGAAGGGCTCTCCGAGAACGCAGTCGGGGAGTCCTTCTTCCGTTGGTTGAGGGGACGTTTGAAAAAGAGGTCGAGACGCGCTGCGAGTGATTTTGTCGACTGGGAACGACGGATCGGGGCGGCGATGAGCCTTCTCACAAGCCCGAACCGCATTTCGAGCCGGGAAAAGCGCCGCATCTCAAGATCATGCGAAGCCAATCTTCAACAATGATGAACAACTTGCGCGTCCGTC
>CAXBMO010000019.1:0-114082 GCA_963977015.1 uncultured bacterium
TAGGGTAGCGCAGAACTTCAGTTTTCAAGTGTCCATTTTTCGGGAAACAGGTCACCCCGTTCTCGAGGAGGGGAAACCTCTTGGAAGAATTGCGTGATTGCCGATAAGAAGGTCAACTCCCGGAAGGCGGACAAAACGCCGCGGGAAGCCGGCTTGAAGCTGATGACGCAACCCAAGGCGCCGCCTCGTCTCCCTGTGACGTTGCTCCTGAAGAATCGCGATGATATCGCCGATTGGGTGCCGTTTCTCGGGAAGTGAGGGTGTGACGCGGTTTTTTGGGAGGGAAGGTTGGCCGCGGAGTTAAGCTCCCGCCAGTGCCGTCGAGTTTGTGGTCAAACGCAGGTTCGGTCGTTGCATTGACGGGAGCTTTTCTTAATCCTCGATCGGTTGAATCCAGATATTGCGGAAACGAACGGGGTTTCCGTGATCCTGAATCTTGAGCGGGCCGGTGTCGGCGTGCTTTTGATACTCGGAAACCGAGTGCGGTCCGCGCCAGCCGGTTCCGCCGGTAATCTGGACGTTGTCATGAATGACGTGGCCGTTGTGGACGACGTGGAACCTGGCTTTTCGGGTCACGGTGCCATCTTCGGCGAAGACCGGACGATGAAAGGTGATGTCGTAGGTTTGCCATTCGCCGGGTTTGCGGCTCGCGTTGACCAACGGTTTGGCCCGGCCGTAGAGCGCGCCACACTGACCGTCGGGATAGGTCGTGTTCTCGTAGGAATCGAGAACCTGGACTTCGTACTGGCCCATCAGAAAGACGCCGCTGTTTCCGCGTCCCTGTCCATTGCCCTGCACCATGCTCGGCGTGGCGAACTCAACGTGGAGACGGCAGGAGCCGAACTCCTCTTTGCTCTGGATATAACCGGCACCCTTGACCGATTCCAACGCACCATCGACCAGCTTCCACTTCGTGGGTTGTCCATTGGTGGCAGACCAATTCTCAATTGCGGCATCGCTGCCATCAAAGAGAACGGTCGCGCCTTCGGGAGCTTTCGCCGCCTCCGCATCATAGGGCTTGGGCTCGACGACGGGCGGTTGCGGCTGCTTTTCCGCATCCGTTTCGTGGACCTTGATTCCGTCGATGAACATATATTCCACCTTCTTGCCATTTTCTTCGCGGGTTTCTTTGACGATCTCCGGCTCGGCATGCGAGGCAACAGGCGCGGCAAGCATGCCGACAAGGAGCAGGAAATGAGGGGTTTTAAGCATGGGGAATTCTGGAAAGAAGTTCGGCCGGGTCAAGCGAACATTGTCGGAGGAATGCAGACTACTTCTTCTGACTGGGAAGCGGCACGTGGGCTTCGTCGATGAACTTCTCGATCTCCGAAACCTTCTCCGGCATCGCGGATGCCAGATCTTTGGTCTCGTAAGGATCGTCGGTCAGGTTGTAAAGCTCCATCGGCTTGCCCGCCGCTCGAAACGCCTTCCAGGGCCCCTGACGAACCGCCTGGGATGCAATCTTCTGGTCGGCGCCTTTGCAGAATTCCCAATACAGGTAGTCATGCTGCTTCTGGGCATCGTCGTTCCCCTGAAGCACGGGAAGGAAGGAAATGCCGTCAATATCCGCCGGAGCCGGTTGTCCCAGAAGCTCGGCGAAGGTCGGAAGCACGTCCTGAAACGAGCTGAGATGATCGCTCGTTGATTTTGCCGGCGTCATCCCGGGCCACCGCACCAAAAACGGAGTGCGAATCCCGCCCTCATGCATGTCGCGCTTGTGGCCGCGCAAACTTCCGGACGAATTCCAGAACTTCGGATCGTGACCGCCTTCCTTGTGCGCCCCGTTATCGCTCGAAAAGAGGATCATCGTCTGCGCATCGATTCCCAGTTCCTTGAGCAACTCGAGAATCGCCCCCACCTCGTTGTCGAAATGCTCCATCATCGCGGCGAACCCGGCGATCGGGTTCTGCACCGGCGGGCAGGGTTCATCGGCCGCTCCATACTTGCCGATCTTGTTGTCAAACTGAGGGAACGCCTTGCGCCACTTCTCATGCAGTTCTTTCGGGGCGTGCATCGCCGCATGGGGAATCGCCGTCGGGATATAGCAGAAGAACGGTTGGTCCGCCTCCGCGCTGCGCCGGATGAAACTTCGCGCCTTCTCCATCACCAATGGATTCACATACGTGCCTTCCTCCACCGGGATCTCCTTTCCATTGTGAACCAGGGTTCGTGGATAATAGGTGTGGGCAATCGTCTGGCTTTTCCAACCGTAGAACTCATCGAACCCGTGTGTCAGGGGATTCTGATCGCCCTCCTTGTTGGTTACGCCCATTCCCCACTTTCCATACGCGCCCGTCGCATAACCTGCCGCTTTGAAGATCTCCGGCAGCACCGTGCGTTCCGGATCGAGCGATGCGCCGACTTCCCCCTTAAGGTTTCCCCGCAGATAAACCCGGCCCGAATGCAGACCGGTCATGAGCACCGCCCGCGAAGGACTGCAGACCGTATTACCCGAATAATGGTTCGTGAACTGCATCCCCTCGCTCGCCAACCGATCGATGTGCGGCGTTTTGAGCTTTTCCTGGCCGTAACAGGAGAGATCGCCATACCCAAGGTCATCCGCCAGGATATAGATCACGTTCGGGGTTTCAGCGCCGGTGGCCAGCGTCGCGCCAATCCAGGAACACAGGAGCAGGCAGGAAGTAAGGGGTTTCCAAGTCATCATCCGGCAAACTGGCACCAAATTCGGGAATCGACATCCGGTAATCTCGATCTTTGAAACTTCACCCAACTTGCCAACCTGTCCGCCAACGCTTCCCAGAAGCTCTGAGTGAGCCTATTATGCCCTGGAGATAATGTCCCTTTCATTAACGAAAGGTCTGAGAAAACGCAGCTTTGCGCTGTTAAAGGATTACGCTCCGGAATTCATAAATCGTGTACGAAGGGTTTCTAACGCAGGTTCCGCCAACGCCAAACGAAGTTCGTTGACTTTCATATTTGAATTTTTGGACCCGAGCAACTCCTGAGATACTTCACGCAGTTTTGGGCCGGTAAGTCCTCGACAAGCATCGAGTGCGAATTTTCTTGCCTCTTCAAATTCAGGAGAAGGCCAAGTCCTCACCTCGTCGTACAGTTTACGAAGGTGAGTAACCGTTGATTGAATGTTTGCGTTTGTTGCCTTCTTTTTGGTTGGGGCTTTCTTTTGCTTACGGATTTTTGGAATTAGGGAATCAAGTCTGGCGTCTCCGCAACTTTCAAGTGCTTCGACAAACTGCCTGAGCGATTCTCGATCGTAATTGGAAAGAGATTTAGAAGTGGACGAGGCCTCCCTGATCAGTTCGGCAAGGTGAGTTGACTTCATTGGACCAACTGTATTGTTTTTCGCGAGTGATCGGGTGAAATTGGACTTACAGCAAGCCAATCCATTACCTCCCCTGAAAAACTGGAATATTGACTATGTACATCAGAGCTGTCGATCGCCAACGAAAGCTTGGAGTCAAGAGCGGTTGCAGCTTTCGAATAAGCAATCAATTCCTTGAACACAGTTTGGGCTCCCTCAACCTCTAGTTTTATTCCTCTGATACCTTTGATATCATTTGCCAATTTTTTCACCGCCGTTCTCGCCTGATCAACATGTGTCTTATGGGATCCACAGCGGTTGGCGACAATGGCAAATTTCGGCGGTTCAAATGTTGCCTGCTCCCACAAAATTCGGTGAAGCGAATGCATTGCGGGCGAAAAGAAAAACCGTGCCCCATCCATGGACAGTTGATCTGGAGTGACAGGCAAGATAACCAAATCTGCGATCGAAAGCCCCCCGGTTAGGCTTAGTGTGACCCTTGGAGGGCAATCGAGAATTACAAAGTCGTAGTCAGCAGTATTTCGTCTGATCCAATCGCCAACGAGAAATCGGGCGTCATACTGGCTTTCGCCTCCAAACCATCTAAGGAGCGCAGTATCTTCCTCCAGTCCAAGACGAAGAGACGTAGGAACGACTTTAAATTCAGGCTGATCGGACCGTCTTGTCTCCATTTCGGACCAACGAGGCTTATCAACGGAGTCAGTTGCGTATGCGTCCAGGGCGGATGCGATTGGGGTCAATTCCCCGTCGTAGTCGAGCTTTCCTCCTACCTGTTGTTGAGTCAGGCAAAGGCGGGTCAGAGATTGTTGCCAGTCCAAGTCGACAACTGCTACTCTGTAGCCTTGTTCAGCCAACCTGGCACCTAGATTTGCGGTGACGGTTGTCTTTCCAACGCCGCCCTTCAGATTGGCAACAGCGATGATGCGAGGTTTTGTTTTTGGCAATGGATCGTGACGCCCCCTCGGAACTCGCCAAATTCCCTGATTGTTGGCTGCATTAATCCGGTTTTGAAACCGATGGAGCCTTGCGAGGGAATCCTGAACCGATTTGATTAACTCTTCTTGATTTGTTTCCTTAGGGATGTCCTTTAACGAGTTTCGAAGTTTATCAAAACACCGTTCAAGACGGTGATGTTTTCCGACCAAAGACAGGTGGCGCCAAAACAGTGTGCCAAGAAGAGTTAGGCAAAGGACCAAGGCCCTCTGAATGTTGTCCTCCGGCAGTAACTCCCTAAATACGCTTTCAAAAAATTCGCCCATGAGAGGAAGCTAGAACGGACCCCAATTTCACACCAGCATTTTCTTCTTCCTACTTCAGAAAAATGTGAACTTCAGTTCGCCCCTGTAGCCGCAGGCAACGAGGAGCGGCATTGGTCAATCGTCGCGACCTTCCGTTTTAGTGGAAGAAAAGCGAGTCACCTTCTGGAAGCGTTCAGTCAAGGAAGTTTGGAAGCTGGGCGATGCCTTGTAAACGACCTTATAGGTGTAGTTTGGTGGCTTGATTTAGACAGTCTGACTCCGGACCCTGGCGATCCGCTGTCGAATCCAGTCGGTGGTGGGTTGTTTCCAGGGAGACTCGAGGATCCGCTTTTCGACCAGGTGCCAGGACAGAGCGGCGAGGCCGAGGGTGATTCCGAAGGTGAGGCCGAGATGCGGCAACAGCCCGATTGCGGGAATCATGGCGACGACTTGGCCGATGAAGCCGCCGTAGATATACATTCCGTAGGAGTAGTCCCCGCATTGATTGTAGTTGCGGATCCAACCACCGGGCAGAAAGACGAGACAGATGGTGAAGTAGGGCAGCAGAATGGGGTAGATCCACTCGAAGGCGGCCGGTGCGAATACCATGGAGAGGAGGAGGCCCAGCGACGAAAGGGCGAACGCGCCCCAATGCAGGCGGATCTTGTCGCGGAAAAGGAAGAAGCACATGCCGGCGGCGAACATCGCGGGAAACCGAAAATCCGACGTCCAGTTCTCGAGGTCGACATAGCTGCTGTAAAGATGAACGCCGCAAATGATGGCGCTGAAACCGAGAAGCGCGAGGCGATGGCGGAACGCTCCCACCAGGCCGATGATGGCGATGGCAAAGTAGCAGTAGAGTTCCCACGACAACGTCCACAGCGAAACGTTGGTCCAGGTGGGGTGGGGGTTGTTGACGAAGTCGCCGGGTAGGTCGCCGCCGCTTCCAAACACCATTAAGAGGTTCTTTGCTGTCCACTTCCAGGTCTCCGTGTGAGCCAGGAACTCGCGCAGCGGGATGGACGTGATCATTGTGCTGACGATAAGGACGAAGGCGACATTGACCCAAAGTGCCGGATAAATCCGCGTGACACGGGACATCATGAACGAGGCGAGATCACTCCGGCGAATCCAGCTTTGCGCGATCAGGAAGCCGCTCATGATGAAGAACATGTCGACGGCGACATAACCCATTGGCACCGAGGTCAGCCGAAAGAGCGGCTCGAGATGCTCGTCTCCGTCGGTAAACGTATAGCTGTGGGTGAATACCACCATCGTCGCCAAAACCATTCGGATGAGCAGGAAGTTGTTGTCCCGCCCCTGTGCAGAATCAGCGAGGGCTAATCGTTTCATGGAATGTCAGTTGGACAAGATAATCTCACTTCCGGATTATGAAAATTATAATCATCGAGCGAATGCCGGATTTAGGAACCGGGAGAAAACCGGATCGACAGCATCTCTCCTTCATTCACCGGAATCGTGAAACTCTGGCTCCAGGTCGCGGATTCCGTTCCACGTTCCGGATATTGGGAAATCGACGACCTGACTGCCGCGCTTCAAAATTTGTAGACAGCCAACTGAAATTCAAAAACATAGTGAATCTCAGTTCGTGCTTTCCTAGAAACGGATGAACTCTTAACGATTGTCAGCATGTCAGAGCAGGAGCCCCAACCGCTGGATCCAAATGAACCCACTGAAGTCGATGCCGGCGCGGCATTTGCGATGGGTGCCAATTCTACCAACCCTTCCGCCATGGCTGGATGGAAGCCGCCGGAACCGTCAGAACTCGACCCGCTTCTTCCGAACTACTCGGTCGAGAAACTGCTCGGAAGAGGGGGGATGGGCGCGGTTTATAAGGCGATTCAGAAGAACTTGAAACGTCCGGTGGCGATCAAGCTGCTTCCCGCGGAGATGGCGCAGGCCGATCCCAGCTTCGCGGAGCGCTTTCGTCGCGAAGCTCAGGCGATGGCCGCGCTCGATCATCCGAACATTGTCACGGTCTTTGATTTCGGCGAAACGTCGGCCGGCCACTACTATTTCGTGATGGAGTATGTCGATGGAATGGATTTCCATCAACTGATCCACAGTAACCAGCTGGATGCAGTGGGGGCGCTCAATGCGGTGAGCCAAATATGTGACGCACTCGAATACGCGCACAGCAAGGGCTACGTTCATCGCGACATTAAGCCGGCCAATATTTTCATCAATCAGTCGGGGATTCTCAAGGTTGGGGACTTTGGCCTCGCCAAGATGATCACGAGCGATGAACCGGTCAGCTCGGTCAAGGAGGCGCATTTGACTCGGACGGGGATCAGCATGGGCACTCCCATCTACTCGGCGCCCGAACAGATGGATGGGCGCCCGGTCGATCAGCGTGCGGATATCTACAGCCTCGGGGTGATGTTTTACGAGATGCTAACGCACGAGTTGCCGCGCGGCCGCTTTCCTCCCCCTTCTCAAAAGGTTCAAGTCGATGTCCGGTTGGATCAGGTCGTGCTCAAGGCGATGGAGAGCGAGCCTGAAATGCGCTACGCCAGCGCCACGGAGATGCGAACCGAGGTGGACGAAGTCCGCAGTGGGGAGACGGCGTCGCAACCCGTTGCCGGGAAAAAGCCGAACGGGCTCGCGCTTTGGGTGAGCCTGATTGGGGTGGTGGGATTGGCGGTCGCAGCGTTCTTCTTCATCAGGCCCCAACTGAAGGAGGAAACGGAAAAAGCCGTGAAACCCAGCTTGCCGGCTCGACCCGCCGAGGAACACGCGCTCCATCCCGTTGAGGCGAATCCTCCCACCAAAATCGAGTCCATTGCCGGAGGTCAAGGCCGCCCGGTGTTGGTCGATCTGTTTCCGGACAACGATGTCGAGTTCAACAGTTTACCTCCGGAATTGGACGGAGTGATTTCGGCGGCCATCTTGCCCGCAGATCCAAAGATCACCTATTTTGTGAGGAAGAACGGTCGACTCTGGATGCGCAAGGATACCAATGAACACTGGATTCACGAAGCATCCTCCGTCAGGGATGTGCTTTGTACCTATCGTCCGTATGCGATCACCGAGGCTGGCGATTTGATTCGACCTACCTACGGTCAAGGCCGGCGTTGGCAAGTTCATGCCGCTGGCCCCTGGATCGATGTGGCGCCGGGGATGGGGATGCTCGTTGGGATCAATCGGGACCGAAAACTGGTTTCGATCCCCAGTTTTGCCGATGATCAGGAGAAGCATTCCAGACGCTTCCGGCTACCGGAATTTGAGAACGCGACGCAGGTCAGCCTGGGCGGCGGAACGGGAATGGTTATGGACCAAGAGGGGAATTGGAGAGAATGGGGATGGAACGCCTTGAAAGGACTCCAGAATCCTGACTACTCGCTAAAAATGAAGTCTGTGGGAGCGGGCGGAGATATGGATCTGGCAATCACGCACGATGGCAAAGTGGTCATGTACAGAGCTAAGCCATCGAGTGACATCCGGGGACAACTGGAGTCAATACGAGACGCGGAGGCGATCTTCAGCGCGTCCGGAGCACAGGGCGCATTCGCGATTCGTTTGAAAGGGAATCGCTGGCGTGTGCTTTTCAAGAGTGACAAGGGCTTGAAGATAGTCGATCCCGCCATCACCGACGCTCTCACCGGATGCCGGGAAGTTGCTTTGATTCAAGAGGTGGCGATTGGGTTGCGGGATTTGCCGGAGGAGGAACCGGAAATCCCATCGATCGCCAACGGCAAAGGCCGCCCCACGATTCTTTCCCTTGATCCCGCAGTTCCCGATCCGCAGGTACCACCGGAATTCGATGGGATCGTCGCCGCGAGCGTGCCCCCGGAGCATCGTGAGACGTTGGTTCGCGATCATCGGACCTGTTTCGTCCGGAAAGACGGAACCGGCTGGGATTTCAACGCATACACCAACCGGCTCATTCATAAGATGGATGGCGTTCGGGATGTGGCTCTCAATGGAGCCGATCATTGCTGGCTCAGTGAGGGTGGCGAAATGATCCCTTGGCCGGGAACTCACGAGGATAAAATTCACGCGATACCCAAGGGGCCATTTTCGAGACTCGAGGCCGGACACACCGTCTATTTCGGGCTTGGCTCGGCTGGCGATATTGCGGCATGGCCGGTCAACGAACATCCGCTCAAGCATCCTCCGGAATTGGAGAGTGTCGTAGACCTGGACGGCGGTAAGAAGCATGCCATTGCTTTGACGGAGGACGGCGATGTGGTGTGCTGGGGAGTCGGATTTGAGGGATCGACAACCGTACCCTTAGCTCTGAAAAACGTCCGAGTCGTTTCGGTTGGCGCTGTTGATGACGGCTCGATTGCCATCACCGAATCTGGAGAAGTAGTTTCCTGGGGAGGCGGAATCCGCCCGGAATTGAAGGCTGCGCTCGACTCCATAACCGACGCAGAGAAAGTTTTCACCGAGAGTGCGGGCCAGAAAGCTCTCGCGATCAAACGGACCGGAAAGAAGTGGTTTGTTTGGGTCAATTTCAAGGGAAATGGTTACGCCTTGCCGCCTGAGCAATTGGCAAAACTCGAAGGCTGCGACGAGGTCGCGTTGGGCGGGAGATTTGTGGTGGGTTTGCGAGACTTGCCGATCGTCGATGATCCCAGAGGCGTAAAGGAAACCCAACCGGAGCCGGAAGGCGATCCGAGTCCCATCCTGGGAAGTTTGCGTGGGTGGAGCGCGGATCCCAACTATCCGGTCGATTTGTCCAAAGCCGAGGGGATTGATGATTTCGTCCAAGTCATCGCCGTCCAACACCCCTGGGATGAAAACCAGCCGAGCTTCGGGTGGGCAGCTCTAATGGCGAATGGCCAAGTTGTGTCGAGCAGCGGGCGGGGGGAAGAATTGACCAACGTGACTCGCTTGATCGAAGGGAGGCACAGTTTCGGTGCCATTCTGAAAGATGGTTCCGTGGTGAGCTACGACAACCACGGCAGCGCCCATACGGTACTGCCATCTGGCACGCATCCGGTCGACGCGGCGATGACTGCGGGGAAGGGTTTGGCGATTGATGGGGATGGCAGGCTCAGGATGTGGGGAATGGAAAAGTGGCCGCCTCCGCCCGCTGGCTTGCTTAGTCGCCGGATCCGCGACGTTGGCGTGACGCCACCCTTTGTCTGTGTCTTGACGGACGAGGGCCGAATCGTGGTTTGGGGACAAGAAGGAGAGTTGGAGTTGCCCGCGGTCATGCTGGAGGGCGTTGACGAGATGGTGGTCATGGACAATGTCCGGATCGCCTTCCGAAAAGGCAACGACGTTCGCGTCTATCAGGTTGACAAGGATGATGTTAGGCCAGTGGTGGGAACACCGGATTCGATTCAAGGGTTCAAGTTGGCGCACGAAGTGCTTTTGATGGAGGGAGAGGATGGCGAACGAGTTGTCTGGGGCAAAGGAGTCGAGCGCTGTCGGCAGATTGGCCGCCTCCTTTCCGAACTGCCCGAAACTGCTCCCTACGCAGTGTGGATCTACACCAAAGTGGACTTGATCTTTCATC
Organism: uncultured bacterium; assembly: GCA_963977015.1. GTDB lineage: Bacteria > Verrucomicrobiota > Verrucomicrobiia > Verrucomicrobiales > DEV007 > JBCDHN01. The sequence goes on from CAXBMO010000019.1 coordinate 10,031, forward strand.
TTGAGCCAAAAGCGCCGATTGATCCCAATCCAAAGATCGAAGGCCGGCTCCGCGCTTGGGCCTCACCGGAGAGCGATCTTCGATTCGATGTCTCCAAAGCAGAGGGGATCGACGATTTCACGCAGGTGATTCAAGTCGTGAGCGGCTCCGGAAACTATACCGAGTCCACCGACTGGGCGGCGCTCCGCGCCAATGGAAGGATCGTTTCCAGCAACGGCCGCAGTGAAACGGTCGAAAACGCGGTGAAATTGATCCCGTGTGCGATTTCTTTTGGAGCGATTACGGAAGACGGGCGGGCGATCTACCTTCGAGAGAGTGAACCGGAATACGCTCCCCTGGAAATCGGGGAACGTGCGGTGGACGGCGCTTTCGCCGGGAGTCACGGTCTGGTCATTCTCGAAGATGGATCGTTGAAACACTGGGGCCAGAAATACGAGGGATCCGACGCCTGGCCGCCGCCGCCAACGGGGGTTCTCAACTCCCGAATCGCTAGCGTGCAGGCAAGTGGACTTCATGCGCTCGCCGTAACGGAGGGTGGAGATCTTTTCGTCTGGGGGAAAGATGGCCTGGTCGAACTCCCGGAAGAAATTCGAACCGGCATCGACGACTTGGACGGTAATCAGATGGCGGGATTCGCCGTGCGAAAGGGTGGCGCCGCGTGGAACTACTTGATCCTCCAGCAAAGACTGAAGCGCCTCGAATTGCCGGATGGAAAGCCGGTGGCGCGGCTTCACACCCAGGCAAGAATCCATCATCTCATCGAAGGCACGGACGGCGAATTTCACATTCCCGTTGGCCCTTTTGAGGCGCTGAGCGGAAGGCTTTCCAAGTTGCCGAAAAATGTCCCCCACGCGGCGGCGGCGATCGACCGGGACGGCACCAGAGTCGAGATGTTGCTCTACATCGAGCCTTAGAGTTCCGGCGCCACCCAGTCTGAACCGGAATAATCTATCATGGTTTCCGTGATGCCTCGTTTCGCAGTTCCTAGGAACCAGGTGTAGGCCGAGTTCACCAACTGAACTCGGCCAGCTAACCAACACCAAACCATCTTCATTCCCATGGAACAACGATGCTCAGCCTGCGGAGGCAGAGGCCGCCGTGAAATCATGCAAGGCCACCTGGATGGCAGTAGCTTTCCCCAAACCGTCGACTGCGATGTTTGCGGTGGAAGCGGGCGTCTCTACACGCCCGATCGTCCGTCTCGAAGCCGAACGAACTCCCGCCGTCCACCCACCGGAATCACAGAAATCGAGAGCCTCCTGGCGAAGATCCTGATCGTCTGCATCTTTGGAGGCGCCTTCGGGCTGTGTCTGGGTCAGACGACCCTGCACCCCATCGGAGCGCTGATCCTCGGAGGACTGGCGGCGTTCGTCTCTGCAAAACTGCTATTTGGTCCCCTGCGCGGCCTGCTCAAGCTTGTCAAGTTTCTGTTGGCAGCGGCGATCGTCATCGTTGTTCTCGCCGTCATCGCCAAGGCGTAGTTCAGCCAATCGATTGCGCTTGCCGGGTTCTGTGTTGAATTTGGAGTCAACACAAGCCCGATGCCCCAATCCTTCCAATCCACGCGCTGGAGTCTGATCCAGCAAGTCGCCGCAACGGACCTTCAACAGCGCGAAGCGGCGTGGCGGGAGTTTGACCAGCTTTACCGCGAACCGTTGCTTGGTTTCATTCGCCGCGTTGGTTGGGGCAAGGAAGAGGCGGAGGACTTGCTTCAGGGGTTTTTGGCGAAGCTGGCCGAGCGCGATTGGCTCAAGGCCGCCGATCCGGACCGGGGCAAGATGCGAACCTTTTTGCTGAGCAAGTTGAAGGGGCATCTGAGTGATGCGCGAAAGTTCCAAAAGGCTCAGAAACGGGGAGGAGATGCGGTCTTCATTTCGCTGGATGAGTTGCCTGATATTGCGGATACCACCTTGGATATCGAGTTTGATCGGGAATGGGCCCAGGCGATTTTGAGTCGGGCCTTGGCCAAGTTGCAAACCGAATCAGAGGCGAAAGGGCAGGGGGAGGTCTATGCACGATTGCGTTCCCAATTGACAGGTGATGCACTGGATAAACTGCGCGATGCGGCGGCCAAGCTTGGGGAAACCGAGGGGGCGTTGCGGATGCAGTTGTCTCGTCTGCGCGAGCGGTTTCGGAAGGTGTTGCGTGAGGAAGTGGCGGAAACCCTGTTACCGGATGAGGATATTTCTGAGGAAATGCGTTACTTGGCTGAGATCTTGAGTTGAAACGAGGAGGGGCCTGTAATCACCGGAACTCATGAACCGGGAGAAAACCGGATCGAGACCTTCTTTTCTTCGTTCACCGGAATTGTGAAACTCTGGCTCCAGGTCGCGGATTCCGCGTCGTAATCCGTTTGCCAGAAGTCGTTCCCGTGAACGCTTTGGTCGACCGGTTTGCCATCGATCGTCAGCCGGTAACCTTGATGCGAAGAAAGCCCGGTAAAGGTGATCGGGACATAGCCAAGCCCGCCGGTGAGGGTGAACGCCGCTTCGTCTTCCACGGTGCGGATCCGGACGTCCGGAAAGCGGCGAATCAGCGTTCCCTTCTCCATCTGAACCTGGCGCGCATTGCCGGAAGCTTCGCGATGAATCATGCGCCAGGTGTTCTCATGTTGCTCCAGCGCGGTGCGCAGCGACGCGTTCGGGCCATAGTAGTCGGCGGCGAATTGGGGCATGACGAGGTGCTCAATCACGGCTTCGACGTAGTCGCCCGGTTGAAGCCGGGTAACGCCGGGTGGCGGGATCAGGTCGATCGTCGAGGAAACGGTTTTGCCGGAAAGATTGAGCCCGCGTTCGGAAAACCAGGGATCGGCCTTCTTCCCACCAAGTTGGGCCTCCCAGGATCGAATCACGATCCCGCGATTGGCATTGGCGCCGGTTTGATCCGGCTTGTGGGGAACGGATTCGTGCAGGGAAATCCACGGATTCTCTCCCTCCGCCAACATCGGTTCTCCTCGATAGATGTTTCCTCCCCACTGCGTTGGCCACTCCCGAATCAGCCCCGACTCATTCCCAATCGCCATCTTCTTTTCGGAGGAGGATTGGTAGTGGTCCGCACCGACCTGAAAAATCGCGAAGCGGGAAAATGGGACAGGCTTGGTCACGTCCATCCGGATGCGGTAAATCCCGCGAACCAGATCATCCGTCCGGCCGAGGCTAACCGTGATTGAGTGATCTATCGCGGTGCCGATTGCTCCATGATAGCGAACCTCGGTCAGGCACGGGCCATAACGGAGATAGTCGGCCTGCATGTTCGAGTGGGGAAGGCGGCTCCCGGCGGGATCGAAAAGGCGCAAGACATCCCCGCCGCCGACGTTGTTGGTCCATCCCCAATCCCGGCCCACAGTCATCGAATTCACCATCAACGGGCGCACATCCATGATCGTGCAGCCGCGTTGAACCTGAGCGGGTTCGTAGCAAATGCTCTCGCCCCAGGAGCCGAGGGCGCTTTGATCCCAACGCTGATTGCTGCCCCAGCCGATCAGGCTGAGTTGGGCGTGGGAAGCCGCGGCGACGCCTCCCCAATGTCCGTAGCAAATCGTCAACTCCAGTTCGGTCGTCGAATTGGCGGGGAGGCGAGCCTGGGTGATTCCGTGAAACCATTGCCCGCTGTAAACGGATTCCTCTGGATGCGAGTGCCAGTTCTTGCTGAGTTGAATGGGAAGGCCGGTCGGGTTTCCGTCGGTGTCGCGGAGGATGGCGGAGATCCCGGTGATGGGAGTGCCGATCCGCTGGCGAATTCCCCGGGAGGACTTTTCGAACATGAGCCGCGCTGGCTGTTCGGCGGAAGACGAGTTGGTCAGCACGAGCTTCACCCGTTCGAGCGCGTCGTTGCTCGGATTGGCTCCTCCGGAAGGAGCAGTCGGCTCGATCCCATCCAGATTGATGCGATGCCAACCCGTTCCCAGTTCGAACGTTACCGGTCGCGCCGCGCCGCCGGAAATTTCCGAGGCTTCGATCTGGATTTCGCGACTCGGCCCCAGCGTTGCAAAGGCGTCCGGATCAACGGCCAGCGACACCTTCCGTTCCCCGGCATCACTCCACGACGCGCCGTTCGGCAGTTCCCATTTCGAGCGCAAGGTTTTCCGGCCGTTGCTCAGTTCGATCTCCAGGCTGGCCGCGTTCCACGATTCGGTGAGGCGTTTGAGCGAAGCCGGAATGTCGTCGCGGAAGGTCCACTCACCGGTGGGTTTCAAGGTGGGGTGCTTCGCCTCCGGCCGATTGTGGCGAAGCCGGAGTTCCTGCTCGGTCAAGGCGCGATCATAAAGCCGGATCTCATCAACCACGCCGCGAAATCGAAACCCATCACCTGCGTTATCCAGACGCCGCCCAATGGCAATCGCTCCCGGCACCGGCACGCGTTCGCGCCCAATCTCCGTTTCGGCAAGCGTGCGCCCGTTGCCATAGAGCCGCAGTCGCTCGCCATCGTAGCTCACCGCGAGGTGATTCCACGCTCCCAGTTTGAGCTGGCACTTCGGGTTGCGTTTCGTCGTGAACGCCTGTTCGCGGCCACCGCCCAAATTCAAATGCGCCTGAGCCATCCCGCCGCGGGAAATCATGATTCCGTAATTTCCGTTCGCCTGCTCATGCTTGTTTTTGCAAACGAGCCAGGGCGACGTTCTTCCCACCTGATAATCCATCGGAACAAAGGCCCAGAGTTCCAGAGTAAACTCCTTTGAGTCGGGCGCCGATTCGGCGGGAATCTCAAAATGCAGGCTCTCGTTCAGGCCAAAACCGCCGCGAACCCGGCCGAAAGCGTCCTCGCCGGATTCCAGGGGCAGAACTCCTGGGCGCGCCGCCAGCACGAATCCGAGCCGATCGGGCCACGCCGCCGTTTCGAACCGGGTCTCGGCATTCAAGGTCGTCCCGTCCTCCGCCGCAAACACCAGATCCGTAACATCGCCACGCTGAAACCATCGCCCCGATTCGATCAATCGAGGTCCACCATTCCGGGTCCATTCACCGCCTGACGTGCATCGATACCGTTTTCCATCCACCGTCATGCGCAACGTCAGGTCCAAACCCGGTAATTGATCGATTTCCGTGGAAGCGGGACCGAAATGCGGAATCTGTAACTTCTCCGTATCCAGCACCAGGGCGTAGTTGCCGGTTTGAATGCAGCGTTCCCACGGTGCGCCCTCAACCACGCTCGGAAATCCCTCCTTCCACCACATCGACGTGTGATCGGAGGGACGCGGCATCAACTTGCCGATGTCTGCAGCTTCGAGAAGGTTGGCGCCGAGAACGATGGGAAAAAGAAGGATGCGTGTCAGCTTCATGGTTGGTCAAAGGCAAACTTTTCGGGGTCGGGATTGCAACTGAATTCGGGAGCGTTCCGAAACCGGTTTCCAGTCAGGGAAGGAACGAAGCGGATTTTTCTGGTTTCAAGCGGCTCGACCTCGTTAAGCTGGGAACCCCGAATCCATGTCCGAAACCCCTGCCATTCACCCACGTAACGTCCGTCGTCGGTTTCTCGACCGGTTCCTTCATCAACTGGGCCGCAAGTCCTCAAGGGACGCGGTCTCGACCACGCCTGGATTCTGAAGCTGTCATGATCTCCCACTCTCGCCGATCCTGGCTCCAACTTTCAGCCGCTGGCCTCGCGGTCCCCGGTTTGCTTCGCGGGGCAAGCTCAGGGCGCCGCATTCCCAATCCCATCAGCCATGGAACCTATGGCCTTCCCGGGTATTCGCTCACGGGCGCGATTCAGCTCATTGCCGAAACAGGTTTTGATTCGATCGAGATCGCGGCCATGCCCGGGTATCACGGAGCACCCGATCAGGTTTCGAAAAAGGAACGTGGCGCGATTCGGGCGCGGCTGAAGGATTCCCAGTTGGAACTGGGCGCGTTGATGGGGTTGCCCACCCCAAATTCCGCCAGGCAAGCCGCGAATACCGTGGTGGTCGAGCAAATGCTGGAATTGGCGAGCGATTTGGCTCCTGACAAAGCGCCCCTGATTCAGGGCGTGCTCGGCGGAGGAAACTGGAACGATAAACAGGCCTTGTTTCGCGATTGCCTCGGGCCATGGGTTGATCTCGCCTCGCAGGCCGGAGTAAAGCTCGCCATCAAACCGCATCGTGGTCACGCGATGTCACTTCCGCAGCACGCAATCTGGTTGATCGAGCAACTCGATGCTGCGGGAAAGTTGACCATGGTTTATGATCACAGTCATTTTGCCTTTCGCGATCTGCCGGTGCGCGAAACCGTAGAAACGGCATTGCCGCACACCAGCTATCTTGTGATGAAGGATGCCGTTTTGCGTGACGGAGATGTGCGCTTCGCGTTGCCGGGAACCTGCGAAACCATTCCTCACGCAGCCATCTTAAGGCAGTTCATGGAAGGTAGTTATCACGGTGACATCTGTTCCGAGGTGAGTTCGCAGGTTTGGAAGGCGGAAGGCTACGATGCGGTGAAAGCGACGGAAACCTGCTTCGCGAATCTCCAACGGATCGCGGATGAAGCTGCGCAAGAAAGGAGTCGGCCATGAAGTTTACTCACCTCTTTCCCATGATGTTTCTCGCGGTATTCGGCCTGGCTCATGCCCAGGAACAACGGATCCTGACCCTGTTCAACGCGCAGGATGCGGACGGGGACGGGAGAATTTCCGCAGCGGAGGCGAAACTCCTCTTCAAGCGCAATTTCAGCCGGATGGACCGGAATGGAGATCAGTTCATCGATCGGGATGAACTGCGGATGCCGGCCAATCGTCGCCCCGGAGGTGGGACCGCGGCTATTCCGGAGCCGGATCATGCCAACGTGAAGTACGGGGAACACGAGCGGTGCGTCATGGATATCTGGTTGGCGGAAGGCGAAGGGAGAAGCCCCGTCGTCATCTCTGTTCATGGAGGCGGTTTCGTGGGTGGCGACAAAACGTTGGCCTCCCGCGCCGTGGCGGAATATCTCGGGAAAGGTGTCACCTTTGTTTCGATCAATTATCCCTACAAAAATCAGGTCCCCTGGCCGGAGGTATTTCCTCAGGCGGTGCGGTCGATCCAGTTTTTGCGGCATTACTCGGACCGCTACCAGATCGATCCCAACCGCGTCGCGATGATAGGAGGTTCAGCCGGTGGTGGCATGACGTTGTGGGCACTCTTTCACGACGATTTGGCGGATCCGGATTCGGCCGATCCAGTTGCCCGGGAATCGAGCAAGCCTCAGTGTGGAGTGGCGATGAGTGCCCAGGCGACCTACGATCAACTGATCTGGCACGAGATCCTGGGCGTGGAGGAAGCCGCCGTGACCGCGCTGAAAAGCCGGGAGGAGCTGGCGTCCTGGCTGGGAATTGAGGCCGGGGAACTCACCAGCGCCAAAGGGATCGAGCTGCGAAAACGCATCGACATGCTGCAGATGATCGATCGACACGACTCACCGGTGATGCTGGTCAACCCGCGGCCGAATGAGTTGCCCGGCGATCTCGTGCACCACCCGATTCACAGCATCGCCGTCAAAGAAAAATGCGATGCGGTTGGCCTTGAGTGCAAACTCATCCTGGCCACCACACCGCAAACGGAGCGCATCCGCAATATCGACTTCATCCTCGAGCACCTGGGCCCCTGAAGGGGAGGGATTCGAAGGGGATCGAGATTCGGACGAAGAAACGCCATCACGACTTTCTGGTGAGCGGAGTCTTCAAAACGTCCACGATGTAGCGTTCCACATATTCGGGCAGACCGGTAGCCTGCGACATCAGCTCGAAACGCTCGGAAAGCGCTCCGTCTTCATCCACCGCAAGATGCACGATGCGCCAGGTATTGAGCGGGGCATCTTCCGAGCCGCTCACTCCGTGGACCACGTGAAAGAGCGGCTGCTTGGTCGAAGCGGTAATTGTCCGCCCCGCATCATCCTCAACCTCGGGCAGACCAATGAAAGTCACTCGCTGGCTTGCGTGGTTCAGATGGCAGGCTTCGATCACGGTGCCATAACTGTCTGGCTGCAGCCAAAGGCGTTGCTCGGAGACGCGGATGAAGACTTCGTCACCACTTGCCAGCTCACGACGGCCCCAGCTGCGGGCAGTTCCCGCGCGGATCACACCGGGAATGAAGAGATCGGGGCGGGCGGCTTTCCTGACCTCCATGTCCCAAAGCTGGGTGCGGGTCAGGGAAAATCCTTCGACGCCGTCATACTCATCGGCGAGGACCTGATTCACGTCCAGTGGTTCGAGTTCGATACTGGTGTGGCCGTCGCCGTTCCAGGCCGCGGCAAAGATGGCTTCATGGTTGTCCTGATTCATGATGGTGTCCGTATTTTTTTTCGAGATCGTTAAACCGGCTTTGGAGTGGGCGCCCATCACCGGGCTCCGGCTGGTTCAATCAGCGTTACTACCCTTTGTAGAGTTGGAGGTTTCCGCGAATATACCGTTCGACCAACTCAGGCAACTTCGGATCGGCCTTATAATAGAGGCAATCTAATTCATCATATGGGTCGTCCGGATCAAGTTCGACGCCTAAGTCCAAATCCGCATGCTCGGAAAACCGTTCGGGACTGTAGCGATACAAGGCTCTCTGGAAAATCTGTTGATGGTAGTCTGAGGCATACAAATCGAGCCCTGCCTCAACGAGATCCAAATAGGCACCATCAGAGTTCGTGAAGTATTGTTGATGCCCGCCATTGTTCACCATCGCATCGTAATACATCAGCGTCTCGAGCGTGCCCCAGTGCCTCGGCAGGTCACGAAGCTTCTGCGCGAAGGAGAAGTCATTGTCGTCGTCGGCCTGGTAGAGAGTGGCGACGAGGTCTCCAGCTTCGTATGCAAGACCGTCAGACTTGAGCATCCCCCTTGAGAGCGTCAGACTCTTCGGAAGGTTCTCGTGATAGACTCCATTTAGCAGATCCAGCGGGTCATGCTTGCCCGTGAAGAAGTATTTCAGGCGAGCGATGAGCTGCTTCATTTCTTGGTAGAGCGTCAATGGTCTGCGAAGCCCGGCAGGCGGGAAGCGTTGACCACATCAGGATTTTTGAAGTTAGAATTCATCGCTAGAAACTCAGAAAGGAGCCGGGGTTCGCACCACCAAATTGTTAGCGTCAGTTTTTCAGAGCCGACTCTCGATGCTTACGAAGATACTGCCCTAGATCGTCCCAGAAGTCATCCCCTAAGGCTCCCAGAAATGCCGAGTGAATCTCGGAGCTTGTTTCGTCTGCGGCACTAAGACACTCCTCTTCGGCCCGGAAAGCCGGATAGCTCAGTGCTCGAGTATACCAGCTAATGGCAGCTTCACGCGAAAGGATTCGCAAGCCTTCTATCGTGTCTTCCTTGAGATCGTCTTCGTCAATCTGGGTAAAGTATGTCTGGAAACCATTACCCTCGACCGAGATCTGGGCTATAAACGCGAGATATAAACGCCTAATGGTTGGAGGAAGATTCCGCAACGCACCGACATATCGCTCGTGGGAATCATCATCGAAGAGGATGTAATCCTCCACGAAGAACCCAAAGTTCTCAGCGAGATCGTAATCGTCGACCGACTCGGTGAAGAGTTCGTCATATGCTCGCGGATCGATCTCCATTATTTAACGCTAACTGGGGAAATTCTGCAGATTTGCAGGATCCTTTTGTGATCAACATTCTTGCAGGGAGAATTGGATATTGAGAGAGGGTTGCGGAGGAGGGGGAAGTTGAACTTTCATGACCGGATTTTGCGGATGAGCTGCTGCCTGAAGTGGCAATTCTATTGCGGTGCGAGGCGGTGTCAAGGGTTGGTAGGCGATCCTGGCTGACCTCGCCAAATTGGCGATCAACGGAACATTCCCGAAAATGATCCCTGCAGATTTGTCAAAATATCACGGGACGTGTGATGCGCGGTTTGCCTTCATGTCGCAGAGGAAATGAGGTCGTTGGTGTGGCCGTGAAAAGCGATGCAGTGAGGGTTTGAGCCGACGAGGAAACGGCGATGGGTCTTCTCACAAAGCCTCGAACCGCATTTCCAGTCGGGAAGCGCCGCATCGCAAAATCACGCAAAGCCAATCGTCAAAAACCGGGAACAACTTGCGCGTCTGTCACCCTGTTCAATCGTTCCCAAGTTAATACCGGCTTACGAGCAGGTCCCGCTGCCAGAGCAGTTCCTTGGGAATGTGATCCCAGAGTTTGAGGAAGAGTTCGTCGTGGCCGAGGGTTTGGGCGAGGAGCTTTTCGCTGTCGATGGCCATGAGCTCCTGCCATTGCTCGTAGGAGAAGTCGAGGCCGTCCCAGTTCAGGTCCTCGTAATGCGGCATCCAGCCGACAGGAGTTTCCCGGGCGTGGCCCGCGCCGATGACGCGTTCGACGATCCAGGCAAGGACACGCATGTTGTCGCCGAAGCCGGGCCAGAGAAAGTTGCCGTTTTCGTCTTTGCGGAACCAGTTGACGTGGAACATGCGGGGCGGTTGGGAAATGGTTTTGCCCATCTTGAGCCAGTGCCGGAAGTAGTCGCCCATGTGGTAACCACAGAAGGGAAGCATGGCGAAGGGGTCGCGGCGCATCGCTCCCACCTGGCCTTCGGCGGCGGCGGTTTGCTCCGAGCCGACGGTGGCGCCGAGGTAGACGCCGTGCTGCCAGTTGAAGCTCTGGAAGACGAGCGGGATGGTGGTCATGCGGCGGCCGCCGAAGATCATCGCGCCGATCTCGACGCCGTCCGGGTCTTCCCACGATTCGTCGATGATGGGGCAGTTGCGCGCCGGGGCGGTGAAGCGGGCATTGGGGTGACTGGAGGGAATCGCCTTGCCGTCGGCGTCAGTCGTTCCCGGGGTCCAGTCGTTGCCTTTCCAGTCGATGAGGTGATCGGGCGTGTCCGAGGTCATGCCTTCCCACCAAATGTCGCCATCGTCGGTCAGGGCAACATTGGTGAAAATGGTGTCGCGCGAGCAGCAGGCCATGGCGACGGGGTTGGTTTCCGCGCTGGTGCCGGGGGCGACACCGAAGAAGCCCGCCTCCGGATTGATGGCGCGGAGTTTCTTGGCGTCCGAGTCCGGTTTGATCCAGGCGATGTCATCGCCGACACAGGTGACTTCCCAGCCCTGGTCCGAGAACGCTTTGGGCGGAACCATCATCGCGAAGTTGGTCTTACCACAAGCGCTGGGAAACGCGGCGGTGACGTAGGTCTTTTTGCCGTCCGGGTCTTTAACGCCCAAGATCAGCATGTGCTCGGCCATCCAGTTCTCGTCGCGGGCGATGGTGCTGGCGATACGCAGGGCGAAGCACTTTTTCCCAAGCAGGGCGTTGCCGCCGTAGCCGGAGCCGAAACTGAGGATGGTCTTTTCTTCCGGGAAATGGGCGATGTAGGTGTTCTCCGGATTGCAGGGCCAGGCGACGTCGTCTTCCGGTTTTTCGATCGGGCAACCCACGGAATGCACGCAGCGGACGTAGTCGCGCCGATTGCCGAGAACGTCCCAGATCTTCGGCGTAACGCGCGTCATGAGTCGCATGTTGAGGGTGGCGTAGGGTGAGTCGGTCAGTTGGATGCCGATCTTCGAGATGGGGGAGCCGACCGGGCCCATGCTGAAGGGAATGACGAAGAGGGTGCGTCCCTTCATCGCGCCTTGGGAGAGCGCGTTGATTTTCTCCTTCATCTCTTCCGGCTGCATCCAGTTGTTGGTCGGGCCGGCGTCGTCCTTGGAGACGGAGCAAATGAACGTTCGGCTTTCGACCCGGGCAACGTCCCGCGGATCGGAGCGGAAGAGGTAACTGTTTGGGCGCTTTTCTTCGTTGAGTTTGATGCAGTCCTTGCGCTCCACCATCATGTCGAACAGCGCGGCGGCTTCCTCGTCGGATCCGTCGACCCAATGAACGCGATCCGGCTCGAGCAGGCGGGTGATTCGGTCTACCCAACGGATGACGTCCTTGTTTTTCGTAGGCGGCTCGTTGCGAAGAGGATAAACGCACAATGGTGCGACGGTTGGTGTTTCGCCGGAGGGAAGTTTGCTCATGAGAATGGGAAATTGGATAGGTAATCGGAAGTGCCGGTCATCGCGATGAGGAAGGGATCCGGGACCACAATCGGCGGGTGACCATAGTCAGCCTCGCGCAGACTTCAAGGACAGGGGTGCGCCCGGGTTTGTAACGCGCCCTTGGGAGCGTTGGAAAATGATGACAGACGCACAAGTGGTTCCCCTTTTTTTGAAAATTGGCTTCGCGGTGATCTTGAGGTGCGGCGCTTTTCCCGGCTGGAAAGGTTGTTCGGGGTTTGGTGAGAAGGACAACTCTTGGTGGAGAAAGCGGGAAATCTCGCCTAAATCGGGGGATGAAAACCCTTTTTGGATGCCTGCTAGTCCTCACCGGAAGTCTTTCGGCGCAGGAAGCGCCCTACGATGTCTTTCCCGAAGCCGAGCCTCCCTATCACCGCGTTCGCTATGAGGCGTCGACGAATCCGGGCGAACTGAGCCTGGCCGTGAACTATACGATTTGGATTCCGCCGGGCGTCGAGACCTTGCGCGGGGTGGTGGTTCATCAGCATGGTTGCGGGGAAGGCTCGTGCAAATCGGGGCTCACCGGCGCGTTTGATCTGCATTGGCAGGCGCTGGCGAAGGCGCACGACTGCGCGCTGCTCGCGGCTTCCTACGAGCAACCACAGAGCGCGGATTGTCAGCTTTGGTGCGACCCGCGAAAGGGATCGGACGCGGCCTTTCAACAGGGGTTGGCGGATCTGGGCAGCGCGTCGGGGCATCCGGAACTGGCGACGGTGCCGTGGGCGCTTTGGGGGCATAGCGGCGGGGCCAATTGGGTGGGGGTGATGACGCTGCTTCATCCGGACCGGGTTGCGGCGACCTGGCTGCGGTCGGGCGTTCCGCTCGTTGTTCCGCGTCCCGACCGGCCTTCGTCCAACATCGTGCAGATTCCTGACGAACCGATCACGGTGCCGATGATGCTGAATCCCGGGACGAAAGAAGGCGTCACCGTGAAGGAAGGCCGGTTCTCCAAATTGTGGTCCATGATGGAACTCTTTTTCGAACCGGCGCGGGAGCGGGGAGGGCTGATCGGGGTCGCGGTGGATCCGTTGACCAGTCACGAATGTGGAAATCAGCGTTATCTGGCGATTCCGTGGCTCGATGCCTGTCTCCGCGCGCGGTTGCCGGAGACGCCGGGGGATCCGCTCCAATCGATGCCGGCCGGCGAGGTTTGGCTGGCTCCGTTGCTGGGAAGCGAAGCTGTGCCCGCGGCTGAGTTCACCGGTGACAACGCCAGGTCGATTTGGTTGCCGAACGAGACCGTTGCGAAAGCCTGGATGCACTACGTCAAGGATACCGCGGTTCCCGACACGACCCCGCCACCAGCTCCGACGAATCTCGAGGTTCGGAAGGGTGAGTTGACGTGGGAAGCGGAGGCGGACGTCGAAAGCGGGATTGCCCATTTCATCATCGAACGTGACGGCGAGGAAATCGCCACGGTCCCGGCCCAGCCAAAGAACCGGTTTGGCCGGCCGCTCTTCCAGGGACTTCAGTACAGCGACACGCCTTCGCAGCCGCTCGTCGAGATGCGTTTCAGCGACAAGGACGCGAAAGCGGGTGATGATCACGAATACAAGGTGATTGCGGTGAACACCGTGGGTTTGAAGTCGGAGTAGATTTTTCGATTGGCTCGCCCGCTCGTCATTCCTCCTTGAGGTCGCAAAGCAGAATCGCTTAGTCTCGGGAAATGAAACGTCTTCTTACGCTTTTTGCTCTGTACGTTGCGGTCGCCACGGCTTCCGCTGCGGATCGTCCCAACATCATCTACATCATGGCCGACGATCTCGGCTGGGCGGAACTCGGGAGCTACGGTCAGGAGAAGATAAAGACGCCGAATCTCGACCGGATCGCGGCGGAGGGGATTCGCTTCACGCAACACTACACCAGCGCCCCGGTTTGTGCGCCCGCCCGGTATTCGCTCATGACGGGGCGGCATGCCGGGCATTCGGTGGTGCGAAACAACTTTGAGGTTGGGAAGTGGGATTCCCATCAGGGCCAATACCCGATGCCTGCTGAAGAGATTACGATTGCGGAAATGCTGAAAGAAGTAGGCTACGCGACCGGCGCCTTCGGCAAGTGGGGGATCGGTCAGCCCGGTTCGGAGGGCGATCCGCTGAAGCAGGGATTCGACCGCTTTTTCGGTTACAACTGCCAGCGTCACGCGCACAATCTCTTCCCTGAATACATCGTCGATCAAGATGAGAGGGTTCCGCTCGAAGGCAACACCGCAACGGTTTACGGCAAGCAGTATGCGCCGCAGTTGATTGCCGATGCGGCGCTCGCCTTTGTTGAGGAGAACAAGGATCAGCCGTTCTTTCTCTATTACCCGACCGTCATTCCCCACCTCGCCCTGCAGGTGCCCTACGATGAACTGGCACCCTACCTGAACGAATGGGATGAGACGCCTTACATCGGCAAAAGTTATCAGCCACACCCGACGCCGCGCGCCGCCTATGCCGCGATGATTTCACACATGGATCGTCAGGTCGGGCGTCTCCTGGCGAAGTTGGAGGAACACGGGATCGCCGAAAACACCGTCATCTTTTTCACCTCCGACAACGGCACCACCTTTCTCAAGGAGCAGGTCGACTACGAATTCTTCAACAGCGTTGCCGGACTTCGTGGGTTGAAGGGTGAGGTTTACGAGGGCGGCATTCGCGTTCCGATGATCGTGCGCTGGCCCGGCAAAATCGAGGCGGGACGAACCACGGATCATCTCAGTGCCCATTACGACGCCCTCGCCACGATCGCAGACATTACGGGGGTTAGGCCCGAGTCGGATCACGATGGCATCAGCTATCTCCCGACGCTCCTGGGGAAGGAGCAACCAACTCACGACTATCTTGTCTGGGATTTTGCCGGCTATGGTGGACAGGTCGCCCTGCGCCAGGATGGTTGGAAGGCGGTGATCCGGAATCTCCAGAAGAATCCCGACGCCAAAATGGAGCTCTATGATTTGAGCCGCGATCCTTCAGAAACCAAGGATCTGGCCGACACGCTTCCGGAGAAAGTCGCCGAACTGACCGAACTCCTGATTGAGGCGCGCGACGAGCCCGAGGTCGAGAAGTTCCGGTTTTGGAAGTATTGAGAACCGGGGTCGGGCCGGGCGGCTCTGATCTTGCTCGGTTCCGGTGACTCTCATGAAATCCTGGGGTCGAGATTCGGCATGCAATGCGGCGATGTGCCGCGTAGGGTGAGCCATGAGTGAAGATCCGGAGCGTATCCCGAGAGAGCGGGAAGAGTCGCTGTGTCCCTGCAAGAGCAAGCTGAAGTATGCGGAATGTTGCATGCCGTTTCACTATGGTCGCGCGAACCCGGAGACGGCGGAGCAATTGATGCGCTCGCGCTACAGCGCCTACTTTTTTCGGCGGGTCGATTATCTGGTCCAGACGACGCATCCGCGGACGCGCAGCAAAACGCTCAAGGAAGAGCTGGAAAGCACGATCCATGAGGTCAACTGGAGCTTCCTGAGGATCGTCGAGGTCTCGAAAGGAACGAGCGAAGACAAGACCGGAAAAGTCGAGTTCATCGCGGATTACTACGTGGACGGCGAAGAGCATCAGCTTCAGGAGCGATCCCGGTTTCGGCGATACAAGGGATTGTGGAAGTATTTGGATGGAAAGGCCTAGCCGGAATTCCGGGGTATGAAGACCGGCGTGAGGTTTCTCAGGGTTTTAGCGAAATTCTCACGATTGTCAGGGGTGTGATGGGTTCGACTCGGTCGACGGGAGTTCGCTCCGATTTCTCAAAATTCACACGTTGAGAATCGTCATTCATGGATGTCATGAATCGAATTCGTCCACCCTGTCATTGCGACAGGTTTGGACGCGTGCGAAATCAGGGTTGCTTATGAAAGTACCGCGCACCATCAACGTTCTCTTCTTGTCCTGCTTTGCCGCGTCCCTGCTGGTGGCCGAAGAGAAGCAACCCATCATTGAAACGCCGCCATCGCCGATGGATTGGCTGACCGGCTCAACCATCAAAGGCGATATCAGGCCGCGCTATGAGTTTGGAGATCAGGAGGGGAGGGACTCTTCCCATGCGGGCACGCTTCGGGCGCGTCTCGGCCTTTTGAGTGGAACCTTTGCGGGCGTTCAGGCGTTCGCTGAATACGAGGGAACCGTCACCGCCGATCGCGAAAGCTACCAAGCCGCAAGCGTTCATGGGTTGGGACAAAACAAAACGGTCATTGCCGATCCCGAATCTCACGAGTTGAACCAATTGTGGTTGAACTTTGATGGATGGATTCCGAAATCGACCGTCAAAGTGGGCCGCCAGGGAATCAATCTGGATGGCCAGCGCTATGTCGGGACGGTCGCCTGGAGGCAGAACATGCAGACCTTTGATGCGGTGACGATCAACTCCAAGCCGATGGATGAGTTAACCATGATCTACGGCTATTTTAACCACGTGGATCGAATCTTTGGCTCGGGTGACATCAATCTCGCCGGGCAGACGGATTTCGAGGGGGACTCACACATCATCAACGCGGCCTACACCGGATTGCCCTTCGGCAAATTGACTGTGTTTGGCTACTTCTTTGATTTGGGCAACGATGCGGGTGATGCGAACAGCAACCAGAGTTTCGGCGCCAGTCTTGCCGGACCGCTCTTTAGCGAAGTTCTCAAGTACTATGCAGAATACGGTTATCAGACCGATGCCTTCGATAGTCCGCTGGACTATGGGGCAAACTACTTTCACGTGAATGTTTCCGCCAGCGCCAAGCCGGGGACGGCCGTGCTGGGGTATGAGTATCTTGGGACCGACAATGGAGTTGGATACAAGTTCCCGCTTGCGACCCTTCACAAGTTCAATGGTTTTGCCGATAACTTTTTGGCGACTCCCGCTGGAGGACTCCAGGATGCCTATGTGTCGTTGGGCACGAATCTTCCGTTTGGATTCAAGGGAACGCTCGTTTACCACAAATTCCTTTCGGCATCAGGTGGCAATGATCTGGGTGATGAAGTGGATGCGGTTCTGGTGAAGAAATTGAGCGAGAACCTCACCTTGCTCTCCAAATACGCCTATTTCTTCTCGGACGATTCTCCGGACATTCAGAGAGCGGTTATCCAGCTCGACTACAAGTTTTAAGCCAAGGCTTACAGGTTCATAGGGATGAGGCGGCTCTCTGGTGATGAGGGCCGCCTTTTTCTTTGTTGACGGTGGGGTGGTCAGGGTGGTCGGGGGAACGCGCGAGCGGCTACTTTTCTTTGGCTTCGTCATCCGCGGGAGCGTCGTTCCACTGTCCCTTTTTCGCGATCTCCTGGCAGACCATTTCGCTGAGGCCGAAGAAGTTTTCCTCCATGATCGAGAGGGTCCGGCTGCTATGGGAATAAATCCCCCATTCGCGTTGGATCGGCTCTGGTCCAAGTTCGCGAATGAGGAGTGACTTCTCACCGAGTTCCTTGTCGGCAATCCAGGGAGCAATGATGCCGACGCCTACCCCGATTTTCGCAAATTCCTTGATCGCTTCCATATTTCCCAGGGCCAGTAGCTGCGGTGTTGGGACGCCATGTTTCCGGAAATGCTCTTCCACCATTCGAGTGGTGAGGCTTCGTTGCGCGTAGACGATCAGTTTTTCGCGCCGCAGGTCTTTGGGAGTCACGAACTCCAGGCTTTCAGGGGCGCTAAGTGGAGAGTAGATGCAGGCCAGGCGATCTTCAAAGAGCGGCTGGAAATTGAGATGCTCTGCTTTGGAGCTTCGCAAGCTGATCGCAACATCCACTTGTCCGGCATCGACCATGTTGACCAGCTCCGCGGTGTCGCCGGGCATGATGGAGATCTCGCAATTGGGGAAGCACTCCCGGAATTCCCGGATCACGGCAGGAAGTATGTAGTAACACGCGGTGTGGGCCGCTCCAACCCGCAACCGTCCAAAGCCGGGCCGGAGTAGAGACGTGACTTCCATCATCGCCGTTTCGGCCTGTGTCAGAATGATCTCCGCGTGACTCAACAACGTTTCGCCCGCGCCCGTCAGGGAGATCGTCTTTCCGAGTCGCTCCACCAACTGACAATCCAACTGGCCTTCCAGCGATTTGATCGAGTGACTGACCGCGGACTGGGTGAGGAAGAGCTTTTCCGCGGCGGCGGTAAAGCTCTTGGTCTCAGCGAGGGCAGAAAAAATTTTGAGTTGCCGTAGATCAAAGAGGTCCATCAGGTGAGTTCAGCTTGTGGTTGAACCAGCAGTTTATACGCCGAATTGGAAAGAGTGGCATGATAATCGCTTATAAGAAGGATGAACTGAGTGAATAGCCGAACTTTCGTCAACAATTACACCTTCTGTGCTGAAAATTGGATTCGTACCACTGCAAGACTGTGCGCCTTTGGCGGTCGCACAGGAACTGGGAATGTTTGCGGCGGAAGGTCTTCGAGTCAATCTGCATCGGGAGCCGGGCTGGGCGACCATTCGCGATAAGATCATCTTTGGTGAAATTGATGCAGCGCACTCCATTGCAGGATTGGCCATTTCCATGGCCTACGGGGTGGCGGCTCCCCGGCAATCCTGCGTGACCGGGTTTCTGTTCAACACACATGGCAATGCGATCACGTTGTCGTCCGCCCTGGTGGATGCCGGGGTGCATGACGCTGCGTCTCTCGTTCGCTTTGCCGAAACCAATCGCAGGAACAAACCGGTCGTGCTCGCGGTTGTGCATTCGTTTTCCACTCACCATTTTCTGATTCACGCCTGGCTTCGCAGCGTTGCCGCAACGACCGAAAAGCCGGTTCGGCTCATTGTGCTTCCACCTCCCTTGGTCGTGAGGAATCTGGAACTTGGTCATATTGATGGATTCTGTGCCGGTGAACCCTACAACAGCCTGGCGGAGGAAAAAGGCATAGGAAAGATCGTTGCCTGGAGTCAGACCCTGGCGCCCTTTCATCCCGAAAAGGCGTTGATTGTCCGGACTGAGTTCGCCGAAAAACGGGCGGAGCAACATCTCGCGTTGATTCGTGTTTTGGACAAGGCCTGCGCCTTTTGTGATGATCCCGTCAACCGGGGAACCATCTGTGAACTCCTTTCCAGTCCGAAGTATCTGGGCATCCCTCGATCCAGCCTGGAGTATTGTCTTTCCCCGGATCGCGATCCCAAAGGGCTCAACCACATCTATCATCAACCGAACGTGAACTGTCCGAGTCTGGACAAGGCCGAATGGTTAATCAATGAGATGGTTCAAGCCGGACTCGTGAAACCAGAGCACTTGGCGGGAGGTCCCAAACCGGCTGATATCTTCCGGGAAGATATCTACAAGGAGGCGCTTGATCTCGATTCCGTGGCAGCTGTTTCCTAGCTGTACGGAAATCACACAGGAAATGTTTCCTTTGCAACAATCCATGGCCGTTTTCGCACAGAATGAACCGCGGCGTTCCCGTAGAGTAGTGTTCATCGCATCGCGGAAATCGGGTGCATGAGAGAGGCTAAGGGGGAAGTCTCGACCATGAACCAACTTCATGCTTTTCATGAAACGAATGAGGCCCACACATGCTTGGCTTGGTACAGATATCGCGTTACCTACCGCATCAACGCGAGTCCTGACATCCCAATCCGATCGTTAGCCTGGCGGGTGAACAAGTAGATATCAATTCTCCTCAATCAGCATGAAACGACAGAAATCGAAAGCCTATATCAACTACTGCAGCCTCTTCCTTTGGTTGCTTGGTGCTCCTCTTTCCGAAGCAGAAATCCTGCTCGTGGAGAAAGACACGCTCAAGTTTGGATTCATCAAACTGACGGACTGCGCACCCTTGGTCATCGCAAAAGAGAAAGGGTTCTTTGATGACGAAGGACTCAGTGTTGAGTTGGAAGCGCAGGGCAACTGGAAAGAACTGCTGAATCGTGTGATCACCGGCGATCTGGATGGCGCGCACATGCTCGCCGGCCAACCGATTGGGGCAACGGTCGGCTTTGGGACGGAGGCGCATGTCGTCACTTCCTACAGCCTGGATTACAACGGAAACGGCATCACGGTATCCAACGATATCTGGGCGCAAATGAAGCCGGGGGTGGCAAAGGACGCGGACGGGAAAGTGATTCATCCGATCACCGCAGAAGGACTGAAACCGATCGCGGAAACCGCGAAGAACGAAGGCGCGAAGTTGAAAATGGGAATGGTGTTTCCCGTTTCCACTCACAACTACGAGTTGCGCTACTGGTTGGCGGCCGCTGGAATCAATCCGGGATTCTATTTCGATCCATCCACGGATCAACGCGATATCGCCGGGTTTCTCAATGGTGACGTTGAGCTCTCGGTGACGCCGCCACCGCAAATGCCGCAAACCCTTGAGGCGGGAACGATCTGCGCTTACTGCGTTGGGGAGCCTTGGAACCAGCAGGCGGTGATCAAGAAGATTGGGGTTCCGGTTACGACGAACTATGATATCTGGAAGAATAATCCGGAGAAGGTCTTTGGTGTTTCCGGCGATTGGGCGAAGGAAAATCCGGAAACCTGGGTCGCGGTCACGAAAGCCCTGATTCGGGCGGGCTACTGGTTGGACGAAAGTTGGGAGAACCGGGATGAGGCCGCAAAGATTCTCTCCAAGCCCAACTATGTAGGCGCGCCTTATGAAGTGATCAAGAACAGCATGACCGGGACATTTGAATTTGAGCCCGGTGTCGATATTCGCGAGATGCCGGACTTCAACGTCTTCTTCCGATACAACGCATCCTACCCGTACTACAGTGACTGTGTGTGGTTTCTTACCCAGATGGTGAGATGGGGGCAGCTCACTGAGCAGAAGGAAGACGCCTGGTATGATGAAACGGCGAAAAAGATTTACCGCCCCGATGTCTACCTCCGCGCAGTCGCGGAACTGATCGATGACGGTCAGTTTGAGGAGAGTGTTTTTGCTCCTGCGATGGAGGCATCCGAAGCCGGCGGCTACAAGCCTGCGACGACGGACTTCATCGATGGAAATGAATATGATGGAACGAAGCCGAATGAATACATCGAGAGCTTCGAGATCGGTCTCAAATAATTAAAGAAAATTGCTAGTATATCCTTGTAGAGACCGGGGGTGGGGTTGCCTCCCGCTCCTGGTTTCTCTCGGAACAACCATTGATCCAAGCTTATGAGCGCTGCTGTAGATACTGCTCCTGTTGTCAAATCCGAGTCGACTCCACCGAAGTCTCGTTTTGTGTATAATCCCAACAAGGCCGCCCACGCGCTGGAACGGTTGGGGTTGGGATACTTCAGTCCCTTTGCACGCCTGATTGGCCGGGATGAGCCGCAAAAGCAGATTCGCGCCATAACGATCAACACCGTCTTGCCGGTGGTCGCCATTCTCATCTTTGTGGCGCTGTGGCAGGTGAGCTCTCAGGTGGTCGTTACGGACAGCACCAAGATTCCAAGCCCGGTCGAAACCTGGCAGGCCTGGGAGGGCATGGTGGAGTTTGCGGCCGCGGAAAGGGAGAAGGAAGCGGAATACTATGTGAAGCAGGAAGAGCGGGTCGCGTCCTTCCAGGAGAAGGCAAAAGAAGCGGCCGCTGCCGGAGAGTCAGAAAAAGCGGAGCGTTATTCGGAGATGGCGGTTCGATTCGGGGACAAGCCGTTCATCGGTTCCCCCACGTTTTTTGATCAGATTGGAATCAGCCTGATTACGATTGCGATTGGCTTCGTCCTTGCCTCCGCCATCGCCATTCCCTTTGGGATTCTCTGCGGACTCTCGCCGGGATTCAACATTGCGGTGAACTCGCTGGTCCAGCTCTTTAAGCCGGTTTCGCCACTTGCGTGGTTTCCGATCGTATTCGTCTTCACGACCTGGGGGATCGATCAGCCATCGTCGACC
Organism: uncultured bacterium; assembly: GCA_963977015.1. Taxonomy (GTDB): domain Bacteria; phylum Verrucomicrobiota; class Verrucomicrobiia; order Verrucomicrobiales; family DEV007; genus JBCDHN01. The sequence goes on from CAXBMO010000019.1 coordinate 31,726, forward strand.
AGTATTTGGCAGCGTGCCCTGTTCACCTCAGCCGGGGTGGTGACGCTGTGCTCGCTCTGGCCAACCCTTGTCAATACCGCCGTTGGGGTTGCGGCCGTGGACAAGGATCATATGAATGTGGCGAAGGTGCTCAAGCTGGGCTGGATCAAGCGAATCTGGAAGATCGTCCTGCCTTCCGCGCTACCGCTGATTTTTACCGGGCTTCGTCTCTCGATTGGAGTGGGCTGGATGGTGCTGATCGCGGCGGATATGATGGCGCAGAATCAGGGCCTCGGGAAGTTTGTCTGGGACATGTATCAGAATGGGGACACCCAAAGCACCGCCCAGATCATCGTCGCCGTCTTCTTTATTGGAGGCATCGGGTTTCTGCTCGACCGGATCATGTTGGTCTTTCAGCGGATGGTCACTTTTGAAGAGCAAAACGTTTAACGCACGAATCATGGCCTTTATTGAATTCAACAATGTGAGCGTCGGTTTCGGCTCGGGCACCGCCCGGACCGAGGTGCTCAAAGACGTCAACCTCTCCGTCGAAGAAGGGGAGTTTATCGCGATCCTCGGATTTTCCGGGAGTGGCAAGACGACCTTCATGAATCTCATCGCGGGACTGTTGAAGCCCGACTCCGGTGAAGTTCTGGTCGAAAGAAAAGCTGTCGATGGACCAAGCCCGGAACGTGGACTGGTGTTTCAGAACTACTCCCTGCTTCCGTGGCTGAATGTCTACAACAACGTGGGTCTCGCGGTCGACCAGATTTTTGGGGATGAATCAGAGGCCGAAAAGCGGGAAAGGATTCTCAAGTCCATCGACCGGGTGAACCTGAGCAATGCCCTGCATAAGAAGCCGGGAGAGCTTTCCGGAGGAATGCGGCAGCGGAACTCGGTTGCCCGGACGCTTTCTGCCTCTCCCCGGATTCTCCTGCTGGATGAGCCGTTGAGTGCGCTGGATGCCTTGACCAGAAGTGTGATTCAGGATCAGATCCTTGAGATTTGGAAGCAGGAAGGGCAAACCGTTATCCTCATCACCAACGATGTCGATGAGGGGATCTACATGGCGGATCGGGTCATTCCGATGACGGTGGGCCCGGCGGCCACGTTGGGACCGGAAACGGAGGTCAACGCCTCCCGTCCGAGGGACCGGCGAGCCATCACGATCGAGCCGGAGTTCATCAAGATGCGCAACGCGGTCATCAACTTTTTATTGGAAGAGAAGAAGGCGGAACTGGGTCGTGAGCCAGTCAAGCCGGTGTCGCTGCCCAACATCAGGCCGCTGGATATCAGTCGCTCCCGGCCGAGCAAGTATCTCGGCCTTCGTCCCAAGAAAAAGAAGGTTCTAGCCAGCTAAATTATTATGTCCTACTTCGAAACTATCAGCCTGGGGAAGACCTACAAGACACCCAACGGAGACGCCGTGATCGTTCGGGATTTTAATCTCAAGATCCGCAAAGGTGAGTTCGTTTGTGTCATTGGACACTCCGGGTGCGGAAAATCGACCGTGCTTTCAATGGTCGCGGGTCTGAACGAGATCACCGATGGATCGGTCATTCTGGACGGTCACGAGATTGAAGGCGCGGCACCGGATCGCGGGGTGGTCTTTCAGTCGCCATGCCTGCTTCCCTGGATGACGGCCTGGGACAATGTCAGGCTCGGTGTCGAGCAGGTCTACTATCATGCGACGGCAAAGGAGCGGAATCAGATCATCGAGTATTACCTCACCGTCGTTGGTCTCGGCAAGTCGATGCACAAACGCCCCAGCGAACTCTCCAGCGGGATGCGCCAACGGGTTGGTCTCGCCCGTGCCTTTGCCCTTTCACCCAAGATGCTCCTTCTGGATGAGCCGTTTGGGATGCTGGACAAGCTCACCAAGTTCGAGCTGCAACAGGTGTTGCTCGATCTCTGGAACCGGGAGCGCCTCACCGCCATGATGATTACGCATGACGTGGATGAAGCCATCTACCTGGCGGATCGCATCGTGATGATGACGGAAGGTCCGGCGGCGACGATTGGCAAAGTGGTGGAGATCAAATTCGACCGCCCTCGCGATCGCAAGGAGATCATGGAAACGGACCAATACTATGTCTATCGCGACGAGATCATCCGTTTCCTGGAAGGGGATGGTCATGAGGGAACGGTAAAGGCGGCTTAACACTTTAAGAACATCGGACGATGAGCCAATCTCCAATCTTACCAGAATCAGCACCGTTCACCCCTGAGCAGCGGACCTGGCTCAATGGGTACTTGGCGGCACTCTATGCAACGCCGGCGACTCCCGAGGCGGTCGCGCCTTCCGGCCCTCCGATTACCATTTTCTGGGGCAGCCAGTCAGGAAATGCGGAAGGCCTTGCCGAAGCGTTTGGGGAACAACTTCAGGGGCGAGGATTCAAGCCTTCCGTCCTCAGTATGGAAGACTTTTCGTCCGTGGACCTCACGTCCCTGGAGCACCTGTTGGTGATTTCCAGCACCTGGGGCGAGGGAGATCCTCCGGACAACGCGGTCGAGTTTTGGGAGTATCTTTCCTCGGACGAAGTGCCTCAGCTTCCGAACCTGAAGTTTTCCGTGTTGGGGCTCGGGGATACCAACTATCTGGACTTTTGCGCGATGGGAAAACTGTTTGATGCGCGTCTGGAGGCGCTGGGAGCGAACCGCTTCGCTCAGCGAGGGGATTGTGACGTCGATTTTGAAGAATCGGCGGAAGCCTGGTTCAGTGGAGTTCTCGCGAACCTGGGCAACGTGGAAACCGCGAGCCCGACTCCAACGGAAGCCGGCAACGTGGCGGTCGCGGAATCCTGGTCCAAGAATCAACCGTTTCCAGCCCGGCTAACCCGAAACCTCGCTCTCAACGGCCCGGCGTCAGCAAGGGATACGCGTCATTTTGAGATCGCGTTGGGCGATTCCGGCCTGGAATACGAAGTGGGGGATGTCCTCGGAGTTTTTGCGAAGAATTGTCCCGAGTTGGTTCAAGACCTGTTGGCGGTTCTGGGGTTGGATGGGGACGACGAGGTGCCGGATCCTGACGGGAACTCCGTTTCGCTGCGCCTGGCCCTTCAGGACCACTATTCGATCACGACGCCTGCGCGAAAGTTTCTCACCGCGTTCGCCACGCGCACGAAGAGCGACAAGCTCGCGGGGCTCCTGCAGCCCGAAGCCAAGCAGGAACTGGCTGACTATCTGTGGGGCCGGGAGATGATCGATCTTCTCCAGGAATTTCCCGATCACGGTTTTACGGCCTCGGAGTTTGTGGCCGTGCTCGGGAAGCTGACGCCGCGACTCTATTCCATCGCGTCGAGTCCGAAGGCGCATCCCGGTGAGGTGCATCTGACGGTTGCGCGGGTTGCCTACGAAAGCCACGGCCGCGCCCGAAAGGGAGTCGCATCGACCTGGCTGTCGGATCGCGTCGCTCCGGAAGACGAAGTGCCGGTCTTCTTCCAGGTTGCAAAGCATTTCAAGCTTCCGTCGGACCCGGCAACCGATGTGATCATGGTGGGACCCGGAACCGGGATTGCTCCCTTTCGCGCCTTTCTCGAGGAACGGCAGGCGATCGACGCGCCCGGAAAAAACTGGCTCTTCTTTGGGAACCCCCATCGCGAGACGGATTTTCTCTATGAGGATCAGCTTTCGGAGATGAGCAAGGAGGGCGTGCTGAATCGCCTGGATACGGCCTGGTCACGTGATCAGGCTGAGAAGATCTACGTTCAGGATTTGATGCAGCAGAATGCGGCCTTGCTTTGGGAGTGGATCGAGGGAGGTGCGCATTTCTATGTCTGTGGGGATGCGAAACGGATGGCCAAGGATGTCGATGCGGCTCTTCATGCCGCTATCGCAGTGCAGGGCGGTCACGGGGAGGAAGGTGCCGCAGAATACGTTTCCAGGATGAAGAAGGAAAAACGCTATCAACGTGACGTCTACTAACATGAATATAGTTCCGAATACGATCAATGGAAAAGCCATCACGCTCGAACAAGAGAGCTACCTCGGTGGCTTCTTTCAAGGGCTGAACAACCGCGGGATGACCTTTGCCGATGCGGAGCCCGAAGCCGGGCCACAACCTCAGGCCAAGAAGGAAAAGCTGACGGCGGAAGAGAAGATCAAGCGGGAGCTTGACCCCTTTGATGCGCTGGAAGAATTGCGTCGCAAGGCCAAGGACAACACCGAGCCGGCCAAGGAAGACATCTTTCGATTCAAATGGAATGGTCTGTTCTGGTTGGCGCCCGTTCACCAGGGCTACATGTGCCGGTTGCGCATTCCCGGCGGCGTGGTGAGTTCCTCCCAAGTTCGCGAATTGGCATCGATCGCCGATGATATCGCCTGGGGCTATCTTCAGATCACGACCCGCAACAATTTCCAGGTTCGGGTCATCCAACCGAAGGATACGCCCGAACTTCTCCGGCGAATCCAGGATTGCGGCCTGCACTCTCGCGGTTCGGGCGCGGACAACCTGCGCAATTTCACGGCAACCCCAACTTCGGGCTACGATCCCTATGAATTGGTGGATGTGATGCCGTTGATCAAGGATCTCGCGCATTATATTATCAACCAATCGGAGTTCTACGATCTCCCGAGAAAATTCAACATTTCTTATGATAGTGGGGGGCTTGTCGGGGTGGCGGAAGATACCAATGATATCGGCCTGCGCGCGATTCGGATCAAGGAACCGCCGGAGGGTCACCCGATGCATCAGAAACTGAAGGCTGGAGTCTATTTCCAGATTTTCCTGGGGGGAGTCACCGGTCATCAGGAGTTTGCCGAAGACAGTGGGGCGTTGTGTCGTCCGGAGGATGCCACAGAGGTGGTTAGTGCGCTGACCCGGGTCTATCTCCGGAATGGAGATCGCAGCAGTCGGGGCAAGTCCCGCCTCATCTATCTGTTGAAGAACTGGGGATTTGAGAAGTTTCTCGATGAAACGGAGAAGCTCCTCAACGGCACGATGCTGCGTGGTGACTTAAAGGATCTCATTGAACCCCGGGAGGTGCCGTCGGTTCCTCATCCTCACATTGGGGCGCTTCCCCAGAAGCAGGACGGGCTCAGCTGGCTGGGTGTCTATATTCCGGTCGGCATGTTGCAGAGCGATGAAGCTCGGGCAATCGCCGACGTCGCGGAAGAATTCGGGACTGGCGAGATGCGCCTGACGATTTTCCAGAATCTGATGATCCCCAATATTCCGACCGAGAAACTGGAGGCGGCGAAGGCCCGGTTGGCGGAAGCGGGGCTCGGTTGCGAAGCCAGTTATATCCGCGGAGGCGTTGCCGCTTGCACCGGAAATCGATACTGCAAGTTTGCCAGCTCGGACACGAAAGGCAATGCGATCGGATTGGTCGAGCACCTCGAGAGCCGGTTGACGCTCGATCAGCCGCTGAATATTCACGTCACCGGGTGCCCGCATTCCTGTGCCCAACATTATATCGGCGATATCGGTCTCCTCGCTTGCAAAGTCAAAGTCGAGGGCCAGCCGGATCCCGTCGAAGGTTATCATGTCTTCGTCGGGGGCGGTTTTGGCGCCGAGAAGAAGCGGCTTGGGCGACAGCTTTTCAAGAGCGTTCCCGCCGGCCCGGTCCTCAATCAAAAGATCGAGGCCCTGCTTCGTGGGTATTTGGAACAACGGGAGTCCAACGAGTCGTTCCTCGAATTCACGACCCGGCATGAGATCGAGGCGCTGGAAGCGCTGACGTTGGGTCAACCCAGTGCGGTATGAACCAGGCCGCTCCGACACTGATTGATGAGCTGATTGAGCAGCAGCATCGTCTGACTGCTGTGGAGCGATTTTCTCAGCGTCACGAAGCCGCCGAAACGCCGGTTCAATCGCGCTACTACCAGGATCTGATTCCGCTCAGCAAGCCCGGCGTGGGCGAGCAGTATGCCTTTGAAGTCGATCTTGACGGGTGCAGCGGTTGCAAGGCCTGCGTCAGTGCCTGTCATAGCCTGAACGGGTTGGACGAGGGAGAGTCCTGGCGAGATGTCGGGTCGCTGTTGGCGAAAGAGGTTGCAGCCCCCACTCAGCAGACGGTGACCACCGCCTGTCATCATTGCGTGGATCCGGCCTGCGCCAACGGATGTCCCACGATGGCGTATCATAAGGATCCGGACACGGGGATTGTGCGCCATCTCGACGACCAATGCATCGGGTGTCGCTATTGCGAACTGAAATGCCCTTACGAAGTCCCCAAGTTCAACGAGCGGCTCGGAATCGTGCGCAAGTGCGACATGTGTCAGTCGCGCCTGGCGGTGGGGGAGGCGCCGGCCTGCGTTCAGGCTTGTCCGAACGAGGCGATTCGCATTCGGGTCGTGTCGAAGGACGAGGTTGCGAAGGAGGCCGTTCCGACTTCCCGCCTGTTGCCCGGAACCGTCACCTCCGACTATACCCAGCCGACAACCCGCTACCGGAACCTCCGAAACGAAACGACTTCCTCTCCTTCCGATGAACGGACGATTCATCCGGCTCATGGACATTTTCCATTGGTTTGGATGCTGGTCCTGACTCAGATTGGCGCGGGCATGACCGTTGGTGATGTTCTGACGCGTTCGCTTCAGGCGGGAGCCGGAGTGTCGTGGTCGTCTCTGGCCCTCGCGGTGGTTATCTCCTTTGCCGGCCTTGCGGGGAGCGTGCTTCACCTGGGGCGTCCGCTTCAAGCCTGGCGCGCCTTTCTCGGGTGGCGAACGTCATGGCTCAGTCGCGAAATTTTGGTCTTTGGCGGATGGTCCTCCGCCTTGATGCTCTATCTTGCGGCCGTCCTGTTCGGCAAATGGCCTCTGCTGACCCTGGGGATTGGTGGTGGCGCGGCCGTCGCCGGAGTTCTCGGCATTTTTACCTCCGTGATGGTCTACGCAGATACGAGAAGGAAGTTTTGGGCACTGCCGCTGACCTTGTTTCGTTTCTACGCGACCGCGCTGGCTGCGGGGCTTCTGGTCTCTCCGTTGCCGTATCTCGCGCTGGTGGCAATCGCGGGCCTGTTGGCGTATGACGGCGCGATCTATTTCGGAGCGTTCCCAAATTTTGAGAACCAGCGCCATCTCATGCAGGGGGTGCTGAAGAAAGTGACGATCGCTCGTCTGGCGCTTGGGGTAACCGCAATGCTGTTCATTGGAATGCCGTTGCTGGCCTTGGGAGTGTTTCTCGTTTCGGAATTGGCCGGACGATCGTTGTTTTTCAGAGCTGTTGACGAACCCGGGATGCCAGGATGAGAGCCAAACAATTCATAGAAGAAAAGATTCGCGCGTTCGACGGTCCGCTCACCGAGGAACTGCTGCGGGATCCGGGAAAATTCGGGCTGGGGCAACTTCCTCGCACGATGGAGCCCGATGCGACCACGTCGGTTGTCTGTGGCTATTGTTCGACCGGTTGCTCGCTCAACGTTCATTTGAAAGACGGGCAAGCCATCAACCTCTCTCCGGATCCTGACTACCCGGTCAACCTCGGAATGGCCTGTCCGAAAGGTTGGGAATCCCTCACGCCACTCGCCGCCGATGACCGAGGAACGAGTCCGCTCTATCGCGCTTCGTCGGATGATGCCCTGGAGCCGATCGAGTGGAAAGACGCGGCGCAGACGTTCTGCGACCGGATGCGCACGGTGCAGCGTGAGCATGGACCGGAATCGATTGCCTTCCTCAGTACGGGCCAGATCTGCACCGAGGAAATGGCCCTGCTCGGGGCGTTCGCGAAGTTCGAAATGGGGATGATCCATGGCGATGGCAATACCCGGCAGTGCATGGCGACGGCAGTCACCGCCTACAAGGAATCGTTCGGTTTCGATGCGCCACCGTTCAGCTACCAGGATTTCGAGGAATCGGATGTCATTGTCTTGATCGGCTCGAATCTCTGCATCGCGCATCCCATTCTGTGGCAACGCGTTCTTCGCAACGAGAACAACCCGGAGATCATCGTGATTGATCCGCGCAAGACGGAAACGGCGATGCAGGCAACGCAACATGTCGCGCTACGCCCAAAGTCAGATCTCACGTTTCTTTACGGGATCGCTCAACTCCTGGTGGAGAACGATTGGCTGGACTCGGATTTCATTGAAGCCCACACCTCCGGGTTTGAGGATTTCAAAGAGCACATCGCTTCGTTTACGGCGGAACGGGTTTCGCAGGAGAGCGATGTTCCCTTGTCCGAACTGAAAGGCTTGGCGCAGAAAATTGGCGAAGGGAAGCGTGTTTCTCTCTGGTGGACCATGGGCGTGAATCAAAGCTACGAGGCGACGCGAACGGCACAGGCCATCATCAATATCGCCCTGATGACGGGCAATATCGGGAAGCCCGGCACTGGGGCGAATTCGATCACGGGTCAGTGCAACGCGATGGGATCCCGACTCTTCAGCAACACCACCAGTTTGTTGGGGGGGCATGATTTCCTGAACGCCCAGCATCGAGAGAAGGTGGCCGAGGTTCTCGAAATCGATCCGGCGAAAATTCCGGATCAGCGAAGTTGGGCCTACGATCAGATTGTCGACGGAATCGAAACGGGCAAGATCAAAGCGCTCTGGATTGTGGCGACGAATGGGGCTCACTCCTGGGCCCATCAGAATCGATTCCGGAAGCTTCTCTCGAAGTTGGATTTTCTCGTCGTCCAGGACATCTACCCAACCACCGAGACCGCCGAGCTGGCGGATTTGTTTCTCCCGGCCGCGGGTTGGGGAGAGAAGGACGGGACGCTGATCAACTCCGAACGCCGAATCGGTCTCGTCAAGCGAGTCAGCCGTTCGCCCGGAGAGGCGCTCGCGGATTTCTCGATCTTCCGGTATCTGGCGTCGACCTGGGGAGCGGGTCCCTGGTTGGCAAAGTGGAAGACGCCGGAAGATGCGTTTCAGATTCTCAAGAAACTAAGCAAGGATCAGCCCTGTGATATTCGCGGAATCAAGGATTACCGCGAAATCGACGAAGCCGGTGGCATCCAATGGCCCTTGGCGGAATCCTCCTCATCCATCGAAACGCATCGTCACCTCTTTGCGGATGGAACGTTTTATACCGACGATGGGAGGGCACGGTTTATCTATGACGATCCGCAACCCAATCCCGAGCCGCCTGACGAAGCTTATCCCTTCTGTTTGCTGACCGGAAGGGGGAGTTCCGCGCAGTGGCATACCGAATCCAGAACCGGCAAATCGGAGATTCTCAAAAAGCTGCACCCGAAAGAGAGTTATGCGGAAATCAATCCCGACGACGCCCGTGCCCTGGGCATCAAATCTGCGGATCGTATTACGGTCATTTCTCGGCGGGGGAGTCTGGAGCTGAAGGCGCTCGTCACCGCAACCGTGAAGGCCGGACAAGTCTTTATTCCGATGCACAATCCCAAGGTGAATCGCCTGACGTTATCGTCGTTCGACCCGGTCTCGCGTCAGCCCAACTACAAGGCGTGCGGCGTGAAGATCGCGAAATGTTAGAAATCACTTTCTCAGCCTGCTCACGACGAGGCCCGTGAGGAAAATCGTCAACGTTCCGGTCACGATGGTGAGGTTGGAATGAAGAGCGGGCTTGAGATGGGCGGGAACCCAGGATGAGCTGAGCCAGAAGATGACGATGACGCCGAGAATGACTCCGGTCACTGCGGCCGCGTTTCCGGCTTTCCTCACAATCAACCCGAGGAGAAACAGGCCCAGCATTCCGCCGGCAAAAACCCCGGAGAGTTGCCACCAAATGTCGAGAATGTTCTTGGCGTTTCCGGTGAGCAGCAGCGCGGTTCCCGTTCCGACGACTCCCCAAAAAACTGTCGCGCCGCGGAGCACCTTCATCGTCTCGCTCTCGCTGATGGCTTCGCCCCTGCGGACGAGGCGCTTCCAGATGTCTTTCAAGGTGATGGTCGCGGAGCTGTTCAAGCTGGTGTCGATCGTGCTCATGGCTGCGGCAGCGAGCGCGGCGAGGATGAGACCACCCACGCCCGGCGGAAGGTGGTTCGTCATGAAGTGGGGAAGAATCGAGTCCTCGAACTTCCGGTTTCCCGCCATTTCCTGAATCGCGGCGACTTCCTCGGGCATGGATTGATAGAAGCTGAAGAGCAGGGAGCCGATCAGGAAAAAGAGCAGCGAGACGGGCACGTAAAGCATCGCCCCAACCCAGAGCGAACGTTTCGCGGCGGCTTCCGACGAGGCGGCGTGATAGCGTTGGATGTAGTTTTGATCGATCCCGAAATTGGTCAGGTTGATGAAGAGACCGTAAAGCAGGACGACCCACACGGTCGAATTGGCGACGTCGAACAACGACCAACTACCCAGCGAAAATTTGTCGGCCTCGGTCGCGAGGCGAATCGCTTCCCCGGCACCGCCCGGATGTTCGAAGAGCAGAATCGCAACGACGAGAACCGCGCCCAACGTCAGCACCACACTTTGAATCGCGTCCGTCCAGATCACGGCCTCGATGCCGCCGATGAGGGTGTAGGCGGTGACGAGAACTCCGGCGATCAAAATGATGGTGACGAGATTCCAGCCGGTGACCTGCTGAAGCCCGATCGCCACGCCGAGCATGATCGTGGCGCTTCGCGCGACCTGGGTGAGGAGGTAGCAGATCACCGCATAAATCCGCGCCCACGTTCCGAACCGGTGTTCAAGATGCTCGTAAGCCGAGATTTCTCCGGTGTCCCGGTAAAACTTCACGAACCATCGCGTCGCAATGAGAATGGCGATCGGAATCGATAGGGAAAAGACGAAGGCGTTCCAGTTTCCGGCATAGGCCTTGCCGGGGACACCGATGAAGGTGTTCGACGAAAGATAGGTGCCGAACAAGCTCAGCCCGATCACCCAGCCCGGGAGCCGGCCTCCCGCCTTCATGAACCCTTCCGAGGTCCTGCTGCGCCGGGCAAACCAGAAACCGACGCCGACAACGAGCGCGATGTAGAGAACGAGAACAATGAGGTCGAGGGGTTGCATAACGAGTTCGGTGTCCGTCGATGGCTGGCAGAGCGATCGTCGAGCCTGGCTTATTCCGCGACGTCAAACGTGGCGATTGGGGCTTCCTCCAGCTTGCTCGGATCGATCACGACATGGCGAACCTTGGTTCGATTCCACGTGTAGGTCATGTGGACGAGGCCGTCGCGGGTCTGGATCATGGCAGGATAGGAGAACTCTCCGCTCTCGGCTTTCTCAACCACCGCTGCGGCTTTCCAGTCCTTGCCGTCGCTGCTGATGGCGAGATTGATGACGTTGCGTTTTCCCCAGCCTTCCTTGCGGTGGGCGCCCTGGTGATTGTAGAGCAGGAGATGCCGGCCATCGCTCAGGGTCAGGGCTTCAATTCCGGAGTTGTTGTTCGGCAGGGAAGTCTCCTCCATTTCGCTCCAAGTGTTTCCCTGGTCGGTGGAAAAGCATTGGATGATCTTCTCGTGCTTGGAGCGGAAGAGCGCCTGGATCGTGCCGTCCGGATGCGTCAGCAGGGTTGGCTGAATGACTTCGAAGGGCTGGGTCTCCGGCTCGACCCGCTTCCAGGATTTGCCGAGTTCGGGCCGTTCGATGTCCGTGAGATGCTCAAAGTGGAAACGCCAGAGGTTGTCGTATTCCGTCGATGAAGGGCAGAGGATCGTTCCGTTGGCAAGAACCAGTGCCTTGGACCGGACCGGGCCATGCATCTGTTCGGGCAGGCGGACGCGATCGCGAAAGGATCGTCCCCGATCATAGCTGTAAAGCACTTCGCCCCACCATCCGCGCGGATCGGGGCCGGCTTTGAAAAAGAGCATGAGCGGCGCGTCGCCGGGCGGTTGGAAAAGCACGGGGTTCCAACAAGGGTAACGCAGATCCTTATGCTGAACGCCGTCCGCGACAAGCCGGGGTGAACTCCAGCCCGCCCCATCGTGATAGCTGGACCAAATCCCCACGTCGGGATGCTTCTCCTTGGTTCCTCCAAACCAGGCGGCAACCAGGCCGCGCGTGGTTTCGACGAGCGTTGAGGCATGGCACTGGGGAAACGAAGCCTTGTTGTAGATGAATGCTTCGCTGACCAAACCGGCAAATCGCGGGGGAGTGGGTGCTTTGGCGGGGCGCGCTTTCAGGGCTTCGGCGGGGTAGGCGATGCAGTCGTTGTGATGGATGAAATACAGCCTGCCGTTTTCCGCTCCGACAAGCAAGTCAGGCTTCCCGTCCTGGTCGAAGTCGCAAGCCGTCGGGCTGGAGGTGTGACCCGCCACGTTGCGTTTGGCGAGGTTCCCGATCTTCTTCAGAACCACCTTGCCATCGCGATCCTCGCAATTGCGATACCAGGCCGCGTTCTCCGAATTGACGAGCACGTCGAGCCGTCCGTCGCCATCCCAATCGACCACGTCCAGCTTGTAGCGGCCACTGCGACCCGCAGTATGCTCGTTGAGACGAATCGGCTGGTTGTCTTCGTCGACGAAGATCCGGGTTTCGGTCCGGGCGCGGCTTTGGCAGGTGAGATAACCCTCCTGATCGAGAATCACGAGATCGAGCTTGCCGTCTCCATCGAAGTCCGTCGCCAGGGGCGTGGTTCGCCACTGCGTCTGCAGGTTCTCGGCAAGCGTCTGCCACCAGTAAAACGCGGGTGGCGATTCCTCGGTCCAGAACGAAAGTGGTTGTTCGGTCAGGCCATCCTCGGTGTTGCGGAGCAGCTGAATCCTCGGCCAGATCGAGTTGTAGAGGATGTCGTCCCGCCCGTCCTCATCCCAATCCGCGACCGAGAGCGTGGTGTAACCCCACTTGGCTTCGGCCGGGCCCTGGATCGAGCCGTTTTCGCCCGCGAGAACGCGAAACTCTTTCCCGTCGACTTCGAGCAGTTTGGGAGCGCTCCATTTCGTGCCTTTCCCGTCGAGATTCTCGAAGACGCTGATGTTTCCCGCGGTGTTGCCACAAACGATATCCTCGTCGCCGTCGCCATCCCAATCATGAGCGTAAGGGGTGGCCAGGGCGCCGAATTTGAGCGTGTCGGCTTCCTGTTGGAAGTAGACCGGTTGGAGAAATTGCGGAATCCCGCCGACCGACTTCCCAGTGTGCTCGACCAACGCGACGCGCCCGTCTTCGTCGCCCACGATCAGATCGAAGTCGCCATCCTGATCCCAATCGATCGCGGTCGGCGTGATCATCTGGAGATGAAGCACGAGCGGTTCTCCGTCGGCGCCCTTCAGCTTGAGGCCCGAGGCGTAAACCGGCACTTCCCGTGTCCCGATGTTCTGGAAGTAGGTGAAGCCATCGAGAAATTCGCCACAAAGCAGGTCGAGGTCGCCATCGCCGTCAAAGTCGGCGAAGTTCGGGCAGGGCCAACCGAAAACGTCGATCGGCGATCCGCCCGCGGTGAGTTTGACCGGATTCCCGGAGTATTTCCCCTCGTCGTTTTCGATGAGATAGACCCAACCGTGCAACGGTCCGTTTTTCCAGCGCCCTTGGCCGTCATAGGCGTGATCCCATTCATAGTCGCTCCAGTCGCCGATCCCCACGATGAGATCCTGATCGCCGTCGTTTTCCCAATCGACATAGCGCCACATTCTCCCGCGCGTCTTGCCGCTGTGAAACCTCGGCCGATCGTAAACCTTCGTTGTCTTGTCGAGGTTTCCCGCTTTGAATTCCAGATACTCCAGGTTCTCCTTGAGCACTTTCGGTTCGCCATCCACGTAGCTAACCTGAACGTTGTGCCCGGTTTTTCCCAGGTGGGCGCCTGGTTTGAAGACCGGCATTTTCACGCTCGGATCCTGGGTAGGGTTCTCGAAGAAATAGAACCCGTTGGACGGTTTGTCGGGACAGGAGACCACGAGATCGAGATCGCCGTCGTCATCGTAATCCATCGGCAAGGGCCACGCCCAGAGCCCGACGCCGAGATCAACCTTGAGGCCGGGATGATTGTAACGCAGGGGTTCGAGATCCTGGCCAAGAACGGTGGCGGCCAGGAACGGAAGCAGAAAAAGAAGTCGGCGATTCATCGCGGGGTTCAGGAGTTTTTGGGGTTGGGTTTGAGATCGTTGAGGATCGCCTCGACGAGACGTCGCTCCGGGGTTTTGAAGCGGTGAAAAGGTTCTGCCATGAAGTCGTCGCAGATTTCAAGAATGGAAAGCGCGCATTTGGTCGCTTTGATGTGGCGGGACGCATATTTGCCGATGTCGTAGGCGCGTTGCCAGGAATCGATCACCGCCTGTCTCGCTGCGAGCGTGGCTTCATCACCGGATTTCGCCGCCTCAAATGCTTCGACAAACAGGCTCGGGAACACGTTCGCGCCACCGTTGACACCTCCATCGCCGCCAAGCCGCACGGCATCGGCGAGAAGATGTTCCGGCCCCATGAAGAACGTCCAATCCGGTCGCTGTTGTCGCAACGTAACCAATTCGCCGAAATACTCGAGGTCGCCGCTGCTATCCTTCACGCCGACAATCTTCTCGTGCTCGGTCAGGGCTCGGAGCGTGTCGATCTCGAACCAGACCTTGGTCAGGGCGGGCATGTTGTAGAGCATGAGCGGGAGCGGCAATTCGGGAACGAGATGCTCCACGTATTCGCTCAACTCAGTCTGGCCGGCCGGGAAGTAGTAGGGCGTCGTCACGACAAGGGCGTCGGCGCCGCAATCTGCGGCGGTCTTCGCAAGCGCCACCGATTCGACAAACGCGGTGTCGGTGATTCCAACGAGAACGGGAATCCGGCCCGCGACTTGTGCGCAGACTCGCTTGATCAGCTCCCGTCGCAGCGCGTATCCCAGGCTGGGCGCTTCGCCGGTCGTCCCGAGAATGAAAATCCCGCCAACGCCGCCCCCGATCACGTGCTCTAGGAGGCGTTCCAGCCCCTCATGATCGAGGCTGTCCCGATCCGACAGGGGTGTAACGAGTGGGGGGATGATTCCGTGGAGTTTTTTCATGGGGTTCGCAAATCGAATGGCGATCTTGAACGAAGAACGCGCTTGTTGCAGTCCTTAATTGCGCCAAAGATGTCTTGTTTTGCGACAAGATCCCCCGAGCCAGCGTGTTGCCGTCCTCCTGAGCCAGGATCTGGGCTACTGTCGGCGCGTGCTTTCCGGAGTGCTCCGTTTTGCGGGAGAATCCCGCGACTGGCACTTTCGCGACGGTCCTCCCGACACCGAGCTTCTCCCCGCTTTGGCCAAGTGGCGCCCTCACGGAATCATCGTGCATCTCCACGATCGGCATTTGGCGGGCGGTCTCGCGCGTATTGGTTGTCCCGTCGTCAGCACGACCGACACGTTGACGTCGTTTGATCTTCCCCTCGTCGATGTCGACAACGTCGAGGTCGGGCGAGAAGCGGCGCGCTATCTGTTGCGGCGTGGATTCGGGGAGTTTGCTTACTTTGGAAGTAAGAATGCCAGGTTTTCCCGGCATCGCGAGCAGGGCTTTCGCGAGGTGCTCGCCGATTCCGGCTTTCCGGTTCATTCCCATCATGCGGAGTTTCTCCCCAAGCCACCCGGCGGCGATCCCTGGCGTTCGGTGGGGACTCGGGTTGATGAATGGCTCGCCACCTTGCCGAAACCCATCGCCATTTTTTGCTCGAATGACTTGCCGGCCCGCCGCATTGCCGAGGCCTGCGAGCGTGGTGGGATCACCGTGCCGGATGAGATCGCCTTGCTCGGGGTCGACAACGATTCCTCAGAGTGTCGGCTGGCTTCCCCGCACCTTTCCAGCATCGATACCCCGGCTGAAGGGATTGGTTATGAGGCCGCGCGGATGCTCGCTGAACTGATGAATGGCGGCGCTCCATCGAAACGGCGCGTTTTCCTGCCGCCGCTCTATGTGGTGACGCGTTCGTCGACGGATCGTTGGGCCTGTTCCCATCCGGTCGTCGCCAAGGCGCTCGACTTCATTCGCGATCAAAGCGCCACCGGCATCGACGTGGATGCGGTCGCCAGTCACGCCGGAGTTTCCCGCCGCCAGTTGGAACGGCAATTCCGCCAGGAGCTGCATCGCTCCATCCTCACCGCGATTCACGAAGCCAAGGTCGCGCACGCTCGTGAACTGCTCGTCTCCACGGACCTGCGCATGGCCGAGATCTCGGAACGCGCCGGATTCAGCTCCGCCAAACGTCTCCACGCCGTCTTTCACGCGCAGACCGGCTTCAGCCCGGCGGACTTTCGGCGACGCACTCACGCGAGGTGAGCCTCGCTTCGCCGCTATTCGGAACCGAAGCAATAGAGATGCTCGACACCGCGCACAAGGAGTTTGCCGTTCACGGGAACCGGAGCCGCCGCCAACCGCTCACCCATCTCATTCTGGGAGAGCACCTCCATCGAGTCGTCGCTGATTTGCACGGTCGCGAGCACGCCGTCTTCCCGCGCACAGTAGAGAAGATCACCGGCGAGGATGGGTGACGAATAATACTTCGCCGCCGCCCTCGGGATGGCTCCGGTCCAGATGTCCTTGCCGGTCGTGGCTTCAATGCAGTGGATCTTGCCCCGATCAGTCAGCAAATACACTTTCCCGTCGCGCCCCACCGGAGTCGGGCAATCGGCGCCAACGTCTTCGCGTTCCCAAAGTCGACTCCCTTCCGTGATGTCCCCACTTCCGCCCATCTTCACGCCTGCGGTGAACTTCGTCCGCCCAAACGGGACGACCGCGATTCCCTCCGTAAACGCCGGCGAAGCGATCACGCGCCACATCGGTTTGTCGTCGGGGTTGAAGCCTCCGCAGGTCCAGATGATTTCTCCGTTCTCCGGATTGTGGCCCGTCAGGCGGTCCGCGCCCCAGACCACGATCGTCTCTTTGCCGTCGATCTCGGTGACGTAGGGAGTCGTGTAGGATTGTCCGGTCTCCTTCTGCACCTCATACGTGCGATCGGCCTTCCAGACTTCGCTCCCATCTGCGGGATTCAGGGCAACCAGATAGGACTCGCCTTCCTGCATCACCGCGATGACGATGTTGCCACCGGCAAACACCGGCGACGTTCCGAGATCCCACCACAGCGTGTCCTCGCCGTAACGTTCCTGCAGATTCGTCTTCCACTTCAGTTTTCCGTCGAGCGAAAACGAAGCCACCGTGCCGCTCTTGTAATAGACGATCAGGTCCTCGCCATTGGTGATGGGGGAGGGGTTCGAGCCGCTACCGTTCTTGTGCTTTCCGGGACGCTCTTTCCCGAGTGTCTCCTGCCAGACTTGGTCGCCCTTCCAATTGTAAGCGGTGATTCCGTCTTCGCCGTTGATGCCGCTCGTCACGAAAATCTGGTCGCCCCACACAATCGGGGTGCTGCTGCCCACGCCGGGCAACTTCACCTTCCACTGCACGTTCTTCTCCGGCGAAAACTCGGTTGGGTAGTCGCCGGGCGCCGCCAGACTCAGCCCGTCCGGGCCGCGCCACTGGGGCCAGTTGTCATTGGCGGAAGCATGCGAAAGGGGGAGTAAAATCCCCACAACAACTAGAATGGATTGGAATGGAAGCCTCGTGATCATTGCGCCATTCCGACAATCGCCATCGAATTCAGGTTCAAAAATGCCTGCGGAAGTGTGAGGAACCGCCGAAGCGCCCCGACTGCGGTTCCCTCCTCGCGGAAACTGATTGCGCGAGATGCCTGGAGCGGCAGGTTCTCAGTCCAATCCATGAAACCCCACATTCTCGCCCTGATTCTCACCGTCAGCCTCGTGGTTGGCGGTTCGGCCTCCGCTGCCGAGAAACCCAACATCATCTACATCCTCGCTGACGATCTCGGGATCGGCGACGTCGGCTGCTACGGCCAGCAGCTCCTCAAAACGCCCCGCATCGATCAACTCGCCGCCGAGGGCATGCGCTTCACCGAGCACTACACCGGCTCCGCCATGTGCGCGCCCACCCGCAGCAGCCTCATGACCGGGCAACACACCGGACACACCCGCGTTCGCAAAAACGGACACGGCCCACTTTTCGATGAAGACGTCACCATCGCCGAGGTGCTCAAAACCGCAGGCTATCGCACCGGTGCCATCGGCAAATGGGGAATTGGCGAAGCCGACACCACCGGCGCGCCTTGGAAGCAGGGTTTCGATCTCTTTTTCGGCTATCTCAACCAGAGCAGAGCTCACCACCACTACCCGTCCTACCTCTGGCGAAACGACGAAAAGGTCCTCTATCCCGAAAACCCGAAGAAACGCACCCACTACAGCCACGACGAGTTTACCCGCGAAGCGATGGACTTCATTCGCGCGAGCCAGGACGAGCCTTTCTTCCTCTACCTGCCCTACACCCTCGTTCATGTTGATCTCGATGTGCCTGACGAAGATCTCAAGCCGTGGATCGGCAGGATCGAGGAAACCAAGCCCTACGGCACTCCCGGCGGCCAGCACTACATCCATCAGGAAACTCCCCATGCCGCTTTCGCCGGAATGGTGACCCGGCTCGACCGCGACATCGGCCGCATTGTCGACCTCGTTGATGAACTCGGGCTTGCCGAAAACACCCTCATCATCTTCACTAGCGATAACGGACCCACCTCAGCCGGAGGTGCGGATCCGAGATTCTTCAATGGCAATGGCGACTATCGCGGCATCAAGTTTGAACTCTACGATGGCGGCATTCGTTGTCCCATGATCGCGCGTTGGCCCGGCAAGATCGCCGAAGGAACCGAAACGGATCACCTTTCCGCCCACTGGGACGTCCTTCCCACCGTTGCCGAGCTCGCCGCCACCGCAACGCCGGACAAGATCGATGGCATCAGCTTTCTCCCCACTTTGCTCGGTAAAGAGCAGGCCCGGCAACACGACTACCTCTACTGGGAAACCAACGGGCGATCCGGCTGGCAAGCCCTCCGCAAAGGCAACTGGAAAGCGCACCTGCAATGGGTCGGCGCCCCGGACAAAACCACCTTCGAACTCTACAACCTCACCAACGACCTCGCCGAAGAAAAGGACATCTCCGCCGCCCACCCTGAAGTCTCCGAGGAATTGAAGCAACTCATGGCCGCCGCTCGTACCGTCCCCCAGGGCAATGCCGAAATCCTCGGATCTTCGCCCAAAAAGAAGAAGCCGAAAGCCGGCAAGTGACGCCAAATCAAGGAGGACCATCGACCGGCCATTTTGGCTCACCCACGTTTGGTCGATCCTCAATCACAGCAACGTTCGACAAAAACCCGAAGGCAGAAAAATGAATCAGAATCCACAGATATTATCGCTTGTTATAGCTCTTGGACTTATTGGATGCGCAGATGATTCCCCGGAGGGGGCGAGCGACCCGAAGTCCGGGCCTCCCGTGGAAACGGTGACCCTGCAGTGCCGCCAGGGGGCGCTCACATCGTCATACTCCTTTGAGATGGGCAAGGCGACGTCCGGCCTGACCGATATCAACTTCTACTTCGATGGGGACGACTGTTCTGAGGGCGCATTGTTCGGCCGCAATGATACCACGGGCTACATATTTCCGGTCGGTCAAGGAACGTGGGACGAGCTCTCGTTGGACGATCTACCGCAGGAGAGTTCCGAATCGGTCATCGGCTTTCGACCCATGGCGAAGGACAAGGAAGGGCTTGCGTTCTGGGTGAAGACGAAGAGCGCCAGATTTGCGTTGGTTAGGATCAAGAGTGTGCAACCAGCTGCCTTCCCTGATTTCGAATCGGGCAAAACGGCGCAAGTGGTCTTGGAATGGGCATGGGGACGTCCTGACAAAGGAACCGAATAGAATACGCGGAGGCGAATCCCAAAGACAGCTTGGAGCGATCGATTGTGGAACGGACTCGTGCCTTCCCTTGCGGTTTCCTTTTTGGCGCTGGTTAGGAGGCGGATGCCAACCAATCCTTCAGCTTCGCCAAGGCCCGTCCCCGGTGGCTCATGCTGTTCTTAATCTCCGACGAGAGTTGGCCGAAGGTTTCGCAGTGGCCTTCGGGAATGAAGAGCGGGTCGTAACCAAAGCAGCCTTCGCCTTTTTCCTGATTCGCGAGGATGCCCTCGACGGCACCATCGAAGGTGGCGAGAACCTGATTCTGGCTGGCGAGGGTGAGGACGCAACGAAAGCGGCCACTGCGCGCTTTTCCTTTGGCCCCGGTTTTGTCGAGTTCGACGAGGAGCTTTTTGCGGTTGGATTCGTTGGTCGCGTTTTCGCCGGAGTAGCGGGCGGAGTAGACGCCGGGCGCACCGTCCAGGGCATCGACTTCAAGCCCAGAGTCGTCGGCGATGACGGTTGCTTCGGGCATGGCCTGGCTGGCGGCGAGGGCTTTGATGGCGGAATTTTCGTGGAAGGTGGTTCCGGTTTCCTCCGCGGGCTCAAGCTCGGGGAAGGCGGTCAGGTCCACGATTTCGTCGTAGAAGTCCGCAAGGATCTCGCGGAATTCCTCCGTTTTGTGGGTGTTGTGCGTGGCAACAATGAGCGTTTTGGACATCGGCAGACCATGCTACATTCCTCCGAAATGTCACACGGTCATCCCTTCGAACTCCTCTCTCCTGCCGGTAACTGGGATTGTGCCCGCGCGGCGGTGGCCAATGGCGCGGATGCGATCTATTTCGGGTTGCCGGCGTTCAATGCGCGGATTCGGGCGGACAACTTTACGGAGACGGATCTTCCGGAGCTGATGACGTTTCTGCACGAACGCGGCGTTCGCGGGTTTGTTGCGTTCAATACCCTCATTTTTACGGGCGAGTTGGAGGCGGCGGAGCGTCAATTGCGATTGATCCACGAGGCGGGCGTCGATGCGATCATTGTCCAGGATATCGGGTTGGCGAAGATGGCTCGGGCGATTTGTCCGGGCTTGGAGCTTCACGCCTCGACCCAGATGACAATCACGTCGCCGGAGGCGTTGGAGTTTGTGAACGCGGCGTTCGAGTTGGATTGCGCGGTGATCGCGCGGGAGAATTCGCTGCGCGAGATGAAGTTGTTTCGCGCGGATGAAGCCGGGGCGGTGAAGCTGGAGACGTTCGTGCACGGGGCGCTGTGTGTGGCCTATTCCGGTCAATGCCTGACGAGCGAATCGCTCGGTCAACGCAGCGCCAATCGTGGCGAATGCGCCCAGGCGTGCCGGATGCCGTATGACCTGATCGTCGATGGCGAGCAACGCGATCTGGGCGACAAGCGGTATTTGCTTTCGCCCCAGGATCTGGCGGGGATCGATGAGATTCCAGCTTTGATTGAGGCGGGGATCTCCAGTTTCAAAATCGAGGGGCGTCTCAAGACTCCCGAATACGTGGCGGCGGTGACCCGCGTGTATCGGAAGGCGATTGATGCCGCCTTGAATGGGGAAGGGGAGCGGGCCAGTGAAGCTGATCGCTATGAATTGGAGATGGCGTTTTCGCGCGGGCTTCACAGCGGCTGGCTCAACGGGATCGACAACAAGAAGCTGGTTCATGCCCGGTTCGGGAAGAAGCGGGGCGCCTTTGTCGGGACGATTTCGCAGGTGGGGCCGGATTGGGTCGAAGTGGAGCCTCAGGTTCCGGTGAAGAACGGCGATGGCGTGGTGTTTGATACCGGAGGCAACACGGACAAGGAGCAGGGTGGCCGAATTTATGGCGTCCATGGCAAGCGGCTCAGTTTCCAGCGGGAGAAGATTCGGTTTCAGGATCTGAAAGAGGGTGACCGGATTTGGAAAACGGATGATCCGGCCCTGAACGCGGAACTGCAGAAGTCGTGGAACGAATCGCGGCTCAAGCCTCAAAAGCAGATGTTGACCTGGGCGGTGGCTGGGCGGGCCGGGGATCCCTTGATCCTCACCGACTCAGGAACGGGAGCGAAGGTTGCTTCCTCGATTCCGCTGCAGGTCGCGGAACAACGGCCGCTGGCGGCCGAGTTTCTCCAGAAGCAGTTTGGCCGGCTCGGCAACACGGCTTACCAATTGGAGTCGCTGGATGTCGATCTGGAAGGCGAGGTGATGCTCCCGGTGAGCGAGCTGAACCGGATGCGGCGGGCGATGGTCGAGAAACTGGAGCAGGAGCCTGACGCGGCCAAACCGGCTCGTGTTTCGACGAACGTTTCCGTTGCGGAGTTGCTTCCCAAGCTTCCTGAGAACGACCGGGGTGCCGAACCGGTTCTTTATGTGTTGTGCCGCAATCAGGAGCAGGTTGATGCGGCGCTTTCCGCCAAGGTGGAACGCATCTACGCCGACTTCGAGGATGTTCGGCGTTATCGCGACGTCGTGCGATCGGTTCGCGAGAGCGGTGTGAACTCGCGCATTTATCTGGCGACACCGCGCATCCAAAAAGCGGGCGAATCCGGCTTGTTCCGAGTCGTTGAAAAAGCGAAGCCGGACGGCGTTCTGGTTCGCAACCTGGGCGGAGTGCAGCACTTTCGCGAGCACGGCGAACTCGAGATGATCGGTGATTTTTCGCTCAACGTGGCCAACCCGATCAGCGCGGAATTTTTCCGGGGCCAGGGCTGTCGGAACCTGACGATTTCCTACGATCTCAACATTGGCCAGGTGCTTGATCTCCTGGCGAAAGCGCCACCGGCCTGGTTCGAGATCACGCTGCATCAACACATGCCGATGTTTCACATGGAGCACTGCGTGTTTTGCTCGTTCATCTCCGAAGGGACGGACGTCACCAATTGCGGGCGTCCCTGCGATACCCACGAAGTCGAGTTACGCGATCGCGTTGGTCAGCGCCATATTCTGAGCGCGGACGTGGGTTGCCGCAATACGCTCTACAATGGCCGGGCGCAAAGCGGCGCCCGATTCTTTGGGAACCTGCTCGATTCCGGGTTGAGACAGTATCGCGTGGAGTTGCTCAAGGAGAATCGCGAGGAGGCGGCCGCGACGATCACGGCCTATCAGGATCTCCTGAGAGGGAGTGAGGGCGGGACCCAACTCTGGGAACGCCTCCAAGTGGAGTCGAAGCTGGGAGTGGTCGAGGGAACGTTGGCCTGAGCTGGTTGCGGTTAGGCGGCGCCACCGCGTTTCTTCTTTTTCGGAGCGTCCGTCACCCTTGCCTCCAGCAGTCCGCGATGAGCCTCGCCACCGATTTGATCCAGCACCCGCTGGTAGATTTTGCCCATTTGCTCGGCTTCTTCTTCCGTGAGGTATTGAACGAAATTTTGTTCGATCAAGGGGCGGTAGGTTTTCCAGGCTTGATTGAGGGCCCGGCGGCCGGCTGCGCTCAGGCTGACCTGGAAGACTCTTCCATCGCTGCGGCTCTGCTTGCGCAATAGCAGGCCGCGTTCGGCCAGGCGGGCGGCGCGGCGGGACATTCCGCTTTTGCTGAGAAGCACCGCATCCGCCAGTTCCCCCATGGTCATGGTCTCATTCGTGGCCTCGTTGACGGTGAGAAGCACGTCGTAATCGCCGAAGGAGATGCAGCCCTCGGCCTGTAATCCTTCGTCAATCTTTTGGCAGGTCAAAGCATGGACGGTGAGGAACAGTCGCCATGCCACTTGCTGCGGCAGTTTGTCCGGAAAATTGGATGCTGGAGGATTCATGAAGATGGGACAAGAACCCCGATCGGGGCTGTCTGCAAGTGCTGAGCAAATAGTTGCACATGCAAATAAATGTCTGGGTTGGCATTGAAGATGCTCGATGGTTGAGGCGACTAGCAAGTCTTTTCCAATGTCCACGCCTTTTGCCAACTCTTCACCACTCACGCGTCATCGTGTGATTCTGTAATGATTGATTTCGGAAGTTCCATCAACAGCGGATCTCGTCTCGGGTTAGGCGTAGCTGCGTGGGTCTGCTTTCTGGGAGGTTGGTACCTCCTGGCCACGTCCGGTTTGGCCAATGCCGCTCTCCTTCCGGATCCGCTTCAAGTGGGACGAGCGTGGTGCGAACTCTTTGCGGAGCGGGGGTTCCTTCATGACGTTGCACAGAGTGTAAAGCGGATCTTCCTGAGTTTTGGAATCGCGCTGTTGATCGCTCTTCCCCTTGGAATGTTGATGGGGGCGTTTGTCCCGGTGGAAGCATTCTTGAATGCTCTCGTTTCTCCTTTTCGATATCTTCCGGCTCCGTCTTTTGTTCCGCTTCTACTGATGTGGTTGGGAACAGGGGATGGTCAAAAAGTGGCACTTCTGGTGATTGGGGTGGTCTTTTTTTTGACAACGATGTTCATGGATAACACCCGGGCGGTGCGTCCGGAACTGATTGATTGTTCGCGAACGCTTGGTGCGAATCGATTGCGTGTTCTTACCCATGTAATACTTCCAGCCGCCCTACCCAGCTATGTAGATACGGCCAGGCAAATGCTGGCGGTGAGCTGGACCTATCTGGTGATCGCGGAAATCGTCGCCGCCAGCAACGGGATCGGAGCGATGATGATGCGGGCCAAACGCTTTGTTCAGGTAGACGACATCATGGCGGGCATCCTGACCATTGGAATTCTTGGGCTGCTGACCGATGCCGCGATTCGCTATCTCCATCGCCTGTTCTTTCGCTATCTCCACTAACTAAACATCAATACCACCACCAAACCTATGACTACAATACATCGAAACCTGAGCGTCATTGCCGGCTGCTGCCTGCTCTTCTCTGGTTGCAGCAAACCTGAGGGCGGGGAGGCGGCTTCCACGGAAGCCTCCGTGACGCCGCAAACCGTGAAAATCTCTCTCTTCTCCTGGCCGGGATACGCCTTCTGGTTCGTTGCGAAAGAGAAGAACCTCGTTCCGGAGTTGGATCTGGATCTTGTGATTATTGAGGATCCCTACGAGAGCTTTGCCCAGATGGCGGCCGGCCAGTTGGACGTGACCTCTTCCACCGTGGAATACGGCCCGATCGCAGCTGATCAGGATGTGCCCGTAAAGTTGGTGACCTACACCAACCCTTCTTATGGAACGGATAAGATCATCCTCGGCCCGGGAGTGACCAGTGCGGCAGATCTCAAGGGAAAGGAAGTTGCCGTTCTCGAAGGAGGCCTGACCCAGATCTATATGGGAATCTGGCTCGAGGAAAATGGCGTCAAATTTGACGAGGTAAAGTATAGCAACCTGATCATGGACGATGCGGTTGCAGCCATGGTCAGTGGCAAAGTGGCCGCTGGTGAGTTCTGGGAGCCTTTCGGCAGTAATGTATTATCCAGTCTTCCCGGTTGCACGGTCGCGGCGACCTCAAAAGATCCGTATTATAAGAAAACCGCGCTCCTCGGAGACGGGATGTACATGAGTGGCTCTTTTTTGTCCGAGAAGCCGGAGCTCGCAAAGTTGACCTTGAAGGCTTACTTCAAAGCGGTTGAATTCTGGGAGGCCAACCCGGCCGAGGCCAATGCGATCATGGCAAAAGGCCTGAACTTTCCGTTGGAAGACGTCGAAACCGTGATTGGAGCCTCCGGGGAGTCGAGCGACGGCGGAGTCTACGCATTCAACTATGAAGAAGCCGGCCAGTTCATGGGTGTCCTGGAAGGGGTGCCTCCCTTTGGCGGGAATGGCGAGATCAAGAATCATTGGAAGCTCACCAACGACTGGTGGGTGAAGTTCGGAGCGGTCGGGAAAGACTATCCGATGGAATCCGGCGTCGATCTGGCACCCTTCACGGCGCTTGCTGAAGAAGGCCTCTAAGGAAGACCCGCTCACCCCTTTTATAGTGCTTGTTTCATCCTTGCCCATGCCCAAGCCCGCGGGCCCTGGCTGTCTCCGGTTTCCGGAGATGGTCAGGGTTCCGCAAGGGGAAGGCATCATGGGCGCCGTTACGGAAGACAAGTTTGCAACCTCGGTGGAGCTTCCGCCGACACGAACCCATTTTTCGCGGGAGTTTGCGCTCAGCCGAACGCCGGTGACCCAGGCGCAATGGAGCGAGGTGATGGGGGAGCTTCCGCGGGAGTGTCCTACTGGGGTTGATGCGACCTGCCCGGTTGTGGGAGTGTCCTTTGCCGATGTCATGATCTATCTGGAGAAACTTTCCCAGTTGCGTGGGGAGACCTACCGTCTTCCGAGCGAGGCTGAGTGGGAGTATGCCTGCCGCGCGGGTTCGGTCTCCATTTTTCCCTTTGGATCCAACATCAGCCTGGGTGATGCCAATTATCTGTATGATGAGCGGGGGACGGCCATCGGCTGCGGCGCCCTCACTCCAGTGATGACGTATCCCGCGAACGCGTTTGGGTTCTGCGACCTGTTGGGAAACGTCTGTGAGTGGACCGCCGATCTGTGGCATCCGAGTCACGACGGCGCTTCTCCCAACGGCGCGGCGCGGACCGGCGGAGCGAAAACGAATTGCCGGACCATCCGCGGCGGTGCGTGGGATCATCTTCCCCGGGTTCTGCGCGCTTCCTGGCGCGATTGGGCTCCGGAAGAGGCCCGCTGGGACAATCTGGGCTTTCGCGTAGCCCATAACCTTTGAAGAACCAATGAAACTCTCTCTTTTTAAAACACTCTGGGGACATGAGTCCTCGCTTTCGGATGCGATCCAATGCTGCCACGATGCCGGCTTTCAAGGCATTGAAAGTCCCGCCCCGCGCGATGGGTCCGAGCGGAAGGCCTTCTTTGAGGCGCTGGAGGCTGCCGACCTGAAATGGATTGCGGAAGTCAGCACCTGCACCCTGGACGGGACCTACGTTCCGCAGCCTGGTCGCAGCGTTACCGATCACCTGGATTCGCTTCGCGAGGGGGTGGAGCGGAGCCTCACTGGAACCCCACTTTTTATCAATACCATGGCTGGGTACGATGCGTGGAGCATTGCCGATGCCATTGCGTTTTATCAGGGGGTTGTGAAGCTGGAGGAGGAACTGGGAATCCCGATCTCTGCGGAGACGCATCGAGGTCGGTCCACTTACAGCCCGTGGATTACGCGGGACATTTTATTGGAGACACCGGACTTGCGACTCACCTGTGATTTCAGTCACTGGTGCGTGGTGAGCGAGCGCCTGATTCTCGACGAAGAACCAGAGATTCTCCAGCTTGCCGCGAAGCACGCGTATCACATTCAGCCGCGGATTGGGTATGGCCAGGGGCCCCAGGTTCCCGACCCCCGTGCTCCGGAATATCAGGAAGCGCTCCAGGCTCACGAACGTTGGTGGACGGTGCTTTGGGAGGCGATGGCGGCTCGCGGGAGGCGGGAAATGACCATGACGCCTGAGTTTGGGCCGGATGGTTACCTTCAATGTGCACCGTTCACCAGGGTGCCTGTCGCCGACCTTTGGGACATCAACACCTGGGTCGGGCATCGCCAGTTGGAACGCTTTCAGAACCACTTTCAAAATCAAACCATCGTATCCTCATGACAACACTAACCGAACCATTACCTCCCGTCCAATCCACCAAGGACGAGTCCCTTTTCGCGGCGATTCTCGCTTCGGCGGAGAAACCGCGCGAAAAATCAACCAGCCTTCCCTCTGCGGCTTACCACGATCCTGAGTTCCTCAAGTTCGAGGAAGCTGAGATATTCAGGAAAGAATGGATCTCACTCTGCCATGTTTCACAGGTGGCCAAGGCAGGCGATTTCGTTCGTGTCGATGTCGCCGGCGAACCGATGTTGGTCGTTCGCGGAAAAGACATGGAGATCAAGGTCCTGTCCCGCACCTGTCGTCACCGGGGCATGGAAATCATGCCTTCCGGGTTTGGGCATCCGAATGAAGGGAACCAACGCGTCATCCTTTGCCCTTATCATCTCTGGAGTTATGATCTCAACGGCAAATTGGTTGGAGCTCCGGAAATGCAGGAGGCCGCGGAGTTCGACCGCAGCGAGGTCTGTCTCCACCAATATAGAAGCGAGGTTTGGGAAGGGTTTGTCTTTGTGACACTCTCCGACGACATTCCTCCCGTCGCCGAAAAGTATGCTCAATTGAAGGACGACTTTGTCGGGAGATGGGACATGGGGGATGGAGAGTTGGTTTGGTCAGCTCATTGGGAATGCAATTTCAACTGGAAGATTCTTCTGGAGAACTTCATGGAGGCCTACCATCACCTCGGTGCCCACATGAAGACGCTGGAGCCGTTCCTGCCGGCCAAGGGATGCTGGACGGAGCCTTACGATCCGGAATTCTCCTGCATGCATCTTCCGCTCAAGGACAGCATGATCGAGGAAATTCAAAAAACGAAAGACGCCGGCACTCCGTTTCCGGTCTTTCCGACCCTGGAACTGGATGACTACTGCAAGTGGTGGGTCTTCCTGGGGAACCCGAACTTCCTGCTCTTCTCCGCACCGGACCGGGTTTACTGGTATCGCCTGCTTCCCACCGGGCCGGAGACCTGCACGCTCATGACCACCATGATTGTGCCGAAGGCGGCCTTGGAAATGCCGGACTACGAAGCCGTGCTCGAGAAGGAAATCGCCGCGGGAATCGAGTTTCACATGGAAGACATGGAAGTCTGCGCCGCCACCCAGCGCGGTGTCAAATCAACGGGCTTCACCCCGGGACGTCTCAGTCATTTGGAGCAACCCATCTGGCACTTTCAAAAATACCTGGCTGAGGTGATTCGGAAATCCTCAGTTGGTCAATCCCTTGCCCAGTAACATCAAGATGATATCCAATTCAAAAATTCAGGCTCTCCAGGAGTCGCTCAAGGCGCAGGGCGTCAAGTACTGTGTCGGCGCCTATGTCGATATCCACGGAGTGCCGAAGGGGAAGTTCGTTCCGATCGATCACTTCCAGCATTTTGCCCACGGGTCCGAGCTTTACACCGGCTATGCGCTGGATGGCCTGGGACAGCGACCGAATGATGACGAGATTGCCTCCGTTCCTGACGTTGATTCAATCACGATCCTGCCGTGGAACAAGGAAGTCGCCTGGATGCCGGCGGACAACACGTTCAAAGGGGAGCCTTATCCCATCAATACGCGGGTTGCCTTGAAGAAGCAGTTGCAAGCCGCCGCCGACATGGGGTTTGGATTCAATCTGGGGATTGAGTGTGAAGTCTTTGTCGTCAAACAAAGGGAGGATGGAAGTCTGGAGATCCCGAACGACGACGATGATCTGGAGAAGTCGTGTTATGATGTGAAACGCTTCCTCGACCGCTACACGTGGTTGGATAAGGTCTCGACCACGATCAACGATCTGGGTTGGGGACTCTATTCCCTCGATCATGAAGATGCGAACTCGCAGTTCGAGTTCGACTTCAATTATGCAGATGCGTTGACGATGTGTGATCGCTACATCTTCTTCCGTCTCATGGCCAAGCAGTATGCTGCCGAGGAAGGATTGCTCGCCACCTTCATGCCGAAGCCGTTCGCCGATAAAACGGGTTCGGGCGCGCATTTTAACATGTCCCTGTTCGACAAGGATACCGGGGAGAACCTTTTCAAGTGTGCCCCTGAAGCCGATCCGCGTGGATTGGGTTTGACCGAGCTGGGCTACCAATTTATTGGCGGAATTCTCAAGCACGGCCGGGCGCTGTGCTGTGCTTATGCACCAACGGTAAATAGTTACAAACGACTGGTTCGTCGGGGCTTGATGTCCTACTACACATGGGCACCCGTGTTCAATAGTTACGGCAAGAACAACCGGACGAATGCGATGAGGGTGCCAATGGGTGGCGGTCGCGTTGAGTCCCGCAATGCCGACGCCTCCTGCAATCCCTACCTCGCGGCGACCCTTGCCCTCGCGGCGGGTCTGGAAGGAATTCGCGAAAACCTGGATCCCGGCGAGGCGATCGAGGACAACCTTTACGAACTCACTCCGGAGCAATTCGCAGAACGGGGAATCGAAGAATTACCAACCACGCTGAAGGAGGCGGTGGAAGCATTCTCGGCTTCGCCCTTTGTGGAGGATGTGTTGGGTTCGGAACTCCGACAGGAATTCATCACTTATAAATCCGAGGAATGGCGTCAATACCACCAGCGAATCAGTCAGTGGGAATATGAGCAGTATGCAAGGTTGTTTTGATGCAGCAGAGCGTGGATGCCAATGAACTCGATTTCTTTTACGTAGGTAAGGTTTCTTAGTCCGTGAGCACCGGCGCCAGATAGAGGTTGCGATAGGAAACCGCAGTGTGGTCACCCTGAATATAGATGGGGCCGGGCGCCGAGGGATCGGTATGGATGGCCCCGGCCGTCG
Organism: uncultured bacterium; assembly: GCA_963977015.1. Lineage (GTDB taxonomy): Bacteria > Verrucomicrobiota > Verrucomicrobiia > Verrucomicrobiales > DEV007 > JBCDHN01. The sequence continues at coordinate 61,414 of CAXBMO010000019.1, forward strand.
GTCCCGGCACGGGCTGATTGTCGATCACGGTGACGCCGTTCAAAACGACGGTGACATGGCGATCCACCAGGGTAAGATCATAGGTTTGCCATTCACCTCCGGGTTTTCCGGCATTCGTCGATGGGGGAATCCTCCCAAAGATTGCCCCAACGCCCTGGAGGCCCTGCATCCGGCTGTCGCGATCCACGACCTGAGCCTCATACATCCCCCGAAGATAGATGCCGCTGTTGCGCTGCGCGCCGACCAGGAATTCGACATGTAGCCAGAAATCCTCAAAAACCGCTTCGGTCTTCAGGTTCGCATGATCGCCTGTGGCGCTGAAGTCGGTTTTCGGGGTGCTGTTGACGAGCATGCCATCCTTGACGCTCCATCCGTTGATTTTGTCAGGCTCATGAGGGATCCAGCCGGTCAGGTCCCTGCCATTGAAGAGCGCAATGGGATGCCCAAATCGAACCTTGGAGAGGTCCGGTGCTTTGGTTGGCATGGGCGGAATCTTCGTGCCTGTAAACGCGACGTTCTCCGCGGTGCCATCAGGAAAGGTCTGCAAAATTGTCCCGTCGAGTTTTCCATCGACGATCCCAACGTCGACCGTTTGCGTTGGCACGCCCTCCTTCTTCCGTTTCTTGAGCGCAAATTTGATCCGGCCATCAACGACTTCGACGTTTTCAAACGGACCGGCAGATCCAACATACAATCGGAAGAACACGACCGGATTTCCTTCCTTTTCCTGAATGCTCATCCAACCGGGAACACCGGATTCAACCTCGAGCGACCAGTCCCCCCAAAGGCTCTCGGGAATCGATTGAGCATGCACCGAAGAGATGAAGAGCAGGAACAGGCAGGGCAGGAGTTTGCGATGGAGAGTCATGAACATGGGGTTGGGAAGTGAGCGTTAAAGGGGCCATCAAGGAGATGCCCGCCGCGTTTGAAATGCCAACGTTTTTCTGAGTGGGGATTCGAAAAATGACGGGGCGGTAATGAAAATAGAATCGATTTGAAGGAAACTGGGGTTTCATCTTTTTGACCAGCCGCAAATTCCCCATGAAATGGTTCCCCCAACTCTTCCTCGCTCTGACCGTGTTCTCCAGTAGTGCACTCGGTCAGGATCAGCCCAACTTCCTGTTTCTGCTTTCCGACGACCAGGCCTGGAACGAACTCTCCTGCCAGATGCATCCGGAAATGCCGGAGTCGAAGAGCCAAATCGTGCAGACTCCAAACATCGCGAAACTGGCGAGCCAGGGGATGCGATTCAGCGCGGCATATTCACCGACATCCGTGTGTTCGCCCTCGCGCATCAGCCTGCAAACGGGGAAGAGTCCGGCCCAATGTGGTTGGACCAAGGCGGGGCCGGTGATGAGAGCTGGAGCCGGGTTCAAGCTCATTCCGCCGCCGAGCCGGAGCCACATCGAAGCTGGCGAAGTGACGATTGGCGAGCTGCTGCAATCCGCCGGCTATCGCACGGCACATTATGGCAAGTGGCATCTTGGGGGCGGCGGTCCCGGGAATCATGGTTACGACGAGAGCGATGGAGATACTGGAAACCGGGACGCAGCTCCACACGTCGAGCCCAATCCGGTCGATATCTTTGGGATGAGCAGTCGCGCTCAGGCGTTCATGGAGACGAGCCGGAACGCTGGCAAACCCTTCTTCATCCAGATGTCGTTTTACGCCCTGCATTATCCGCAGAATGCGAGCAGGTCGCTGGTCGAGAAATATCAGGCCTTGAATCCGCGCGGTAGGGAAAGGGAGATTGGGCGTGCTGCGATTTCCGAAGATCTGGATCGTGGGGTGGGGGAGTTGATGGCCAAAATCGAGGAATTGGGGATCGGGGACCGCACCTACGTGATTTACATGTCGGACAATGGCAGCTCGACCGGCAACACGCTGAATGGCGGGAAAGGCGACGTTTGGGAAGGAGGGATCCGGGTGCCGCTGATGGTTCGGGGGCCCGGGATTGCGGCGAACTCATGGAATCATCAACGCGTCGTCGGTTACGACTTTTATCCCACGTTCTGCAAATTGGCCGGTGTGAAGCAAAAGCTGCCTTCGACGACCGAAGGAGGACTGATCGATCATCTCTTCCACGGAAGTTCCGAGCCTGTGAAACGTCCGCGCGAGGAACTGGTTTTCCATTTTCCGCACTACCAGGGCGATGCGCCTCACACCGCGTTGTTTCTTGGCGACTACAAGTTGATCCGGTTCTACGAGGATCATTCGCTCCAACTCTACAACGTCAGTGAGGATATCGGAGAACGGAACAATTTGTTGAGCGAGAAGCCGGATTTGGCGGACCAGATGTTGGCACGGATGGATGCTTATCTGGAGGCGGTGAACGCGGGATTGCCAACGCCAAATCCGAACTATGATCCGGAGAATCCGCCCAATCTTCGAGAGGTGAACCGGGGCAAGAAGGGCGGAAAGAGAAAGTGAAACGGACCGGAAGATTCCCGGTCTCACAGGTTATCCGATCCTCGAGGCGGAAGGCTATCGCAGGACTCGCCAAACGGAGGTTTGTCAGGGGCGATCAAGGCAAGAAATCGCGCTTGCCATGGTCTGGAGCAGTCTGCAAGAGTTGCGGCCTATGAGCAACCCGCGCCTGGCTTACCTTTTCAGCCGTTATCCCATTGTTTCCCAAACCTTTTGCGATAACGAGATTCTCGGGCTGGAGGAAGCTGGGTGGGACGTCGTGGTGGCCTCCCTGAATCCGCCGCTGGACGACTTTCGTCACGCCCGGTTGGATGCGTTGAAGGCGCCGGTCCTCTATCCACCGCCTCCCAATGTGTTGAAGCTGCTGGAGGAAGAGGCGCGTGCCGAGGGAACCTGGCCGCAGGAATTGATCGACCAACACGAACAGGCGTTTGGCGCGGATACCAAGCCGGATCAGCGCTGCCGAAACGCACTTCCGTTGGTTAGCCAGTTGCGGAGGGAGGGAATCGATCACGTCCACCTGCACTTCGCCAATCGAGCCACCCATTCCGCGTTGTTCTTGAAGGCCATGTCGGGCATTCCCTATTCGTTTACTCCCCAGGCCAAGGACTTCCTCGTCGATATCGAACCGAAGCTCCTGGAAGAACTCTGCCGTGAGGCGGAGTTCGTGGTTGCGCCCTGTGATTACGCCCAAAAGAAGCTGGCGGAGATGTGTCCGGATAGCGCGGACAAGATCGTGCGGATCTACAACGGGATCGATCCGTCCGGCTATCGCCAAGCCCAACCGAAGGCGGGGCCGGACGTGGTGCGGATTGCGAGTTGCGGCCGGCTCATCGAGTTCAAGGGGTTTCATCACCTGATTGCCGCAGTTGGCGAGGCGCGTTCCAATGGCGTTCGCGTGGAATTCGAGTTGCTCGGAGATGGCCCCTGGCGCGAACGGTTGGAGAACCAAACGGATGAGTTGGGTCTTCGCGACCGGGTCACCTTTCGCGGAACGGTAGGGCTCGACGAGATGAAGTCCACGTTCGAACGGATTGACGCCTTCGTCCTGGCCTGCATTTTCGACCAGGAAGGAGCGTCGGACATGTTTCCCACCGTCATCACCGAGGCGATGCTTTCCGGGCTCGCCGTGGTCAGCACTCCCATTGCCGGCGTGCCGGAGATGGTGATGGAAGGCAAAACCGGGATGTTGGTGGAACCCGGAGACGAAAAGGCGCTGGCCGACGCGCTGTGCCGATTCGCGAACGAGCCGGATCTGGCCATCAACATGGGCAAGGCCGGGCGCGAGCGGGCCGTCGAGGTCTTTTCACGGCAGACCACCCTGGCGCAGCTTCAGGATCGCCTGAAGGAAGCGAAAGCCCGGAGTTCGGCTCCATCGCCTCCTGCTGTTGCTGCCTTTTTTGAGCTGAAGGACGGAGACGGCGATCGCTTCAACGTCGAGCGGGCCGCGATGGCGGAAATGTCGGGATCCCTCTGGGTGGCGGCGGGGCTGGCTTCCCCGAACGAGCTGAAAGCGATCGGAGATCTGGAAGCGCTGAATTGGTTGCCGGACGGAATGGTGCTGGAGATGGAGTGGCGGAGTCACAATGCCGAACGAACGCGGCTGGTTGAACTCCGCAGCGAACTCGGAACTTCGGTCGATGGGGAAACGTTTTTTTCAGCGGCGCGCCGGGCCTTGTGGTGGGCGGAGGATTTGCGTCGCCGTGGCGGAGCGAAATTGCTGTTTGCGGGGGACACCACGGAGTGTCTCGTCGTCTGGTTGACGAGCAGGATCACCGGAATTCCCTTCGTCGCCGCGCTGGAACGTGAATCCGCGTTCTCCAAAAACCTGAGAACCCGGATTTTCGAGGCGGCCAACGCGATTGCGCTTCAAAACCAGGAAGACCCCCTTTTGCGCTCCGCCCGCCGGGCGAAACCCGATGCTCGAATCAGCGCGTTGCGGAACTGGCTGCAATCCGTATCAGGCTGACGCACCAATTTCCTGAACCAAGCGGCTCACGCCGTCCTCCAGCTCAACCTCGGGCTTCCAACCAGACGCCGCGGTGAATTTCGACGGGTCAAGGCGGTTCCTCGTCACATCCCAGGAAAGTTCCCCTTCCTTGGCGCGGACCTCGATCCGCCGGTTCGTGAGGTTTTCCACCAGGGCGATCATCTCGCTGAGACGGAGCGTCCGCCCGGAACAAACGTTGTAGATCCCGGAAATGCGTTGGTCGATCGTTGCCAACAAGGCGCGGGAAAGGTCGTCGATGTGGATGTAATCCTTCTCTGAATCCACGCCCCATTGCTCGAAAACGGTTCCCTCCAAGGCGGCCTGAATGATCCGGGGAATCACGCCCTGAGGCGGGCCTGCCGTGCCGGGAACGCCGTAGACATTGGCCACCCGCAGAATCGCGGCCTGCTCATTGCGTTCCTGAATCAGGGTTTCCGCAGCGGCTTTTCCCCGGGCATACTCGCCGACCGGGTTGAGTTCGTCCGTTTCGATGCTGCCCGTTTCCCGCTCGGAATTGCCATAAACAGCGCCGGTGGAAACAAACAACAGGTGCGTCTGGGCTTCGGTTGCGCTCTTCGAGAGGCGATCGAGCAAGGGCAACTCGATCTCATGAACCTGGCGCGGATTTGCTTCGGCCGTGGTCGGGACAACGCCCCATGCAAGGTGCAGCACCGCATCGAATCGGCCCATCACGCCCGGATCCGCCAGCGATTCCACCGAAATGGCGCCCAGCTCAGCGTCTGCAGTTCGGAGGCAGGGCTGAAGCGCGTTGTCGCGCCAACGCGGGTCCGCGCGAAGGGCGCGTCCGAGTCGGCCGTTGGCTCCAGTGATTGCGATCGATGCCATTCCGGCCACGCTTAGGCGAAGGCGAATCGCGATTCAATGGAAATTCGCGTCTTGAGAAACCGCCAGGTCCATGCCGAACCCGAAACCGGCTCGAGGAAGCCACATCGATTAATGGATTGCGGCCGTATTCCGTGCGAATAATGGCGACAAACCCGCATTTCTTTCCAGAATGCATCGCCCCTCCGCCGGGCACTTCCCCCTGATGAAGACGACACCGAGTTCAGAACCGACTGAGACCAATCCCGGAACGAGCCAACCAGAGATTCAAGTCGAGCCTCCCGAAACCCATACCGGCATCAAAGTCAAAGAGCCAAAAACCTACGCTGCTGGGGTTGAGGCAGTTACGTCGTCCTTCAAGCACGTTTTCGGCTTGGCGGGACTGACCCGGGGCGCTTCGGGCATGGCGAAACTCAACCAAAAAGGCGGGTTCGACTGCCCGTCCTGTGCGTGGCCGGATCCCGACGACGAGCGAGCCGGGACCGAATTTTGTGAGAATGGGGCGAAAGCGATGGCCTCGGAGATCACGCGTCGAAAGGTTGATCCCAAATTTTTCGCGAAGCACTCCGTTCAGGAGCTCTCCGAGCAGTCCGACTACTGGATGGAGCAGCAGGGACGCATCACTGATCCCGTGATTTTGCGGCCCGGAGCGACGCATTACGAGCCGATTGAATGGGACGAAGCGTTCCAGCTCGTTGCGGACGAATTGAATGCGTTGCCCGATCCGGACCGGGCGATTTTCTACACCTCGGGCCGAACCGTGAACGAGAGCGCCTTTCTCTACGGGCTCTTCGTGCGGATGTTCGGCACCAACAATCTTCCCGACTGCTCCAACATGTGTCACGAATCGAGTGGGGCAGCCCTGGGAGAGGCGATCGGAATCGGGAAAGGAACGGTCTCGCTCAAGGATATCGAGGAAGCGGATTGCCTCCTCGTGGTGGGGCAGAATCCGGGAACCAATCATCCGCGCATGCTTTCGGCTTTGCAGGCCACGGTGCGAAACGGCGGAGAAATCATCGCGGTGAACCCGATGAAAGAGGCGGGGCTGGTTGGCTTTGCTCATCCTCAGGAAATCGCGGGGATGATGGGAGCGGCGACGCCCCTCAGTTCGACCTATCTGCGGGTCAAGGTGAACGGTGACCAGGCGCTGTTTCAGGGGCTCAGCAAAGCCTTGTTGGAATTGGAACGGAAACGCCCCGGCGAGATCGTCGATCACGAGTTCGTGGAAAACCATACCCAGGGGTTCGAGTCCTTCGTCAGCGGGATCGACGCGGTGGGTTGGGACGAGATCGTCGACATCTCCGGCATTCCGGAAGCCGAGATTCGTGACGCGGCAATGACGATTTTGCGCAAGGACCGCAAGTTCATCACCTGTTGGGCGATGGGGCTGACTCAGCATCGCAACGCGGTTTCCACAATCCGCGATGTCGTCAATCTGCACCTTCTGCTCGGTGCCGTCGGGCGTCCGGGAGCCGGGCTTTGTCCCGTGCGCGGACACAGCAACGTGCAGGGGGACCGCACCATGGGAATTTTCGAGAAAATGCCGGCTGAGTTTCACGATTCGATCGATCGCGTGTTCAACTTCCAATCGCCGCGCAAAGTCGGTTTCGACGTCGTCAACTCGATCCTCGCGATGCACCGTGAAGACGCTTCCGTCTTTTTCGCGATGGGCGGGAACTTCCTTCAAGCGACCCCGGACACCCAGTTCACGGCCGAGGCGCTGCAGAAGTGTTCCCTCACCGTTCAGGTTTCGACCAAGCTGAATCGCAGCCATGTCGTGACCGGTCGCACCGGGCTGATTCTGCCTTGCCTCGGGCGGAGCGAGTTGGATCTGGATGAATCCGGCGAACCCCAGTTCTCGACCGTCGAAAACTCGATGGGCGTGGTTCATCAAAGCCGGGGAACGCTGGAGCCGGTCTCCGAAAATCTCCTCAGCGAGATTCGGATTGCGGCCCACCTCGCCGCCGCCACCCTGGGCGAACGCGCCACGATCGATTTCGTTTCGCTCTCGAAGGATTACAACCAAGTGCGTGACCTCATCGAGAAGACCATTCCCGAATTCGAGAACTTCAACCAACGCGTCAGCGAGCCCGGCGGTTTCTATCTCGACAACCCGGTGAAATCACGCGTCTTCAAAACCGCCTCCGGCAAAGCCGAATTCTCCACCGAGCCACTGACCACCGCCACGCTCGGCGAAGGGGAGTTGATGCTGATGACGGTCCGCAGTCACGACCAGTTCAACACCACGGTTTACGGACTTCATGATCGCTATCGCGGGATCAGCAATGAGCGACGCATCCTCTTCATGAATCCCGAAGACATGAAGGAGCGCAACATTCGTCCCCTCGCGGAAGTCAGCATTCGGAACGTTTCGGGCGGCCGCACCCGCGAAGTGCATCGCTTCCTCGCGATTCCCTACGAACTGCCAAAGCTGGCGGTCGCCGGCTATTTCCCCGAGCTCAATCCGCTAGTTCCCATCGATTCGACCGCCGATATCTCGAACACGCCGACATCCAAATCGATCCCGGTGACGGTTGAGCTTGGTTGATGCGTTAGACCAGGGTGCATTCGAAAAAGGGTGCTCCAGAACCTGTGGAGGCTTTCAAATCTGCTCTTAGTTAGAGCAGTTCGGAAAGTGAACCCGTCACCCATGAAAGAGGAATGGGCTCAGGATCGAGTAAGGATCCCCGCCAGTCCAACGGGCTGAGACATGCCAGCCCAGGGCAAGCGAGCCAGAGCGCCGCCCTGGGATCACCGAAGGGAAGAAACGGACCCTGAAAGGGGCCGACAACCGATATCCCGGCCCTCCAGGCTTCATGATATTTATCGAACTCCACCCCGGCCGCCGGGCGTGCCGCCCTCTGGCCGGGGCTGACATATCTCAGCCCTTCAGGCTGGGCTCGGGCGGACCGCTCATGTCTCGGACGAACCCGGTTACGCAATCCCCAATCACCCCAGCCGCCTCAACCCTCGGCGTCGCGCTCGTAGCGCCGTTGCGAGACCATCACCCAAACCCCTCGCTCCATCGCCACCGCCCTTGATTCGTAATCGAATACGTCTCCCCCATTCCTCCCCTCTCCCCTCAACCCCCGCCGTCGCGCTCGTCGCGCTGTTGCGAGACCATCACCACCCAAGCTCGAAGCGCCGTAGCGAGCTCCCCACAGAATCATGGAACCGGAAGCGTGCCACCCCCGCCAGCCCAACGGGCTGAGACATGCCAGCCCAGGGCAAGCGAGCAACGAGCGCCGCCCTGGGATCACCGAAGGGAAGAAACGGACCCTGAAAGGGCCCGACAACCGATGTCCCGGCCCTCCAGGCCTCATGATATTTATCGAACTCCACCCCGGCCGCCGGGCGTGCCGCCCTCTGGCCGGGGCTGACATATCTCAGCCCTTCAGGCTGGGCCCGGGCGGACTGCTCACGCCTCAGACGCAAACCGGTTCGGCAATCCCCAATCACCCCAGCGCCCCCTCAACCCTCGCCGTCGCGCTCGTAGCGCCGTTGCGAGAGCAACTAGAAATCCCGCGCCAAGAAAAACTCCTCATCATATCAGAACCTCCTTGTCGAAGGCGGCAAAAACCCGTATTGCTAGTCCATTTGCGATCTCAGGGCGGCAGCCAAGTCTTGACAATTCCCACAATCATCGTGAATCACCATGAACACCAAAGACAAGCGATCAATATTCCTTAATCATTTAAGTCCAATTTCATGATTTGGATATGAGCCCTTCAAGTGGAATAATATACTGTTCGCTCAGAAAAAATGGATCCGCTCGTCTACCCGATCATCTTCCGATACGATGACATGACAGTGCCATCGGGGAACGACTTTCCAAAGATTTGGCAGGTGAGATTTCGGGGGGAGCGAGAGTTTGACGCTATCGAGTCAATTCATCCCGCAGCTAGATTTCACTGGATCATCGACGGGAACGCCAACCTTTTGGAAATCTCTCTGGAATCGAAGTCGAGAGAATGGCTTCGACCATTTCGACATGTTTGGAGATGCGTGAGGGAACATTATTCCATCGAGGACGGGCGTGAGCTCACCATCGGCGAACTAAGGGGACTCATCGAAGGCACTCGACTCGATGAAGAGAAATCCCTGACACCGGCTTTGCAAGAGTTTCTCGATGGGCGGGATCTTGGCACCACTTTCACCAAGTCGATGTTCCGTGAGTTCATGCGTGAATAGGCAAGAGCGAACAAGATTAGATGAGAAGGCAGAGCGCCTCGTCGCGGGACGAGGTTGATAGACTCTCTGCTGATGAAAACGACACGGCCTACCATCTATCGGAAAGCGACCTTGGGGATTGACCTGGGCGATCGCAAACATGCCGTCTGTGCCCTCAACGCGAAGGGCGGTCAGCCGTCAGCGCTCGAAGCTGATATCTGACGGCTGTTACCTGACGGCTGTTACCTGACGGCTGTTACCTGACGGCTGTTACCTCCCCAATAGCCACGATTTGCACCAGGATGTTCACCTTTTCTCAACCTGCCGGAACTTTTTGAACGAACAGCCTTCTTCGGAAGATTTTGCATCTTCCGCTACGGGCCTGAACGCTGTTGTCATGATGACGCGCCGGATCCATCCGAGGAACATCATCCTCGTCCCGGACAACCTCGTCACCCGATCAGGTGTGCGCTTAGTTTCGAGTGGTGCGCTACTCTCCGGATTCAATGCACCAGAGCGCTTCGTGGGTGCGGATGAAAAAGGCTCCCTGGGAGGGGGCGAGCGACGAGTTGGTTTGCTCTCCCAGCGTGTTTTCGGCGAGCACTTCCATGCCCTCGGGAGTGGCGTTGAGGACGATGGTGTCACCGGCCTGGCTCAGCGTGTAAATCTTGTCTCCGGCAAGAAGCAGTGAACCCCAGGACTTTCCGGAGAGCGGAAGTCGATCTTTCCAGACGGTTTCGCCGGTTTGAATGTTGTCACAAAAGACGACTCCGCCGGAATTGTGATAGTAGTAGTGCCCTTCGTGAATCACGCCGGTGCCGATTCCTCCATTGTGGCGAACTTCCTGCCAAAGGCGATGGCTTGCGGTGACATCGCCATCGCCGCCTACCCGGACACCGACCGAGTTTCCGTAGTATCCCCCCATCGCAACGACGACCCCGTCACTGTACATCGGCGACGTGTAGACCAGCGGGTTCAACCCGGAGGCGGTCCAAAGCACTTCGCCGGTCTTGGGATTGAACCCCTTCATTTCCATGGGAAAACTCATCACGAGTTCATCCCGCTTCGCGCCTTCGATCAAAATGGGGGTGCTGAAGGCTCCGATCACGCCTTCATCCGAGTTCCCCCGGAAGCCGTCCGTGCGTTCGCCCGGTTTCCAAGCCGGCTCCTTCCATTGCCAGACCGTTTCGCCGGACTTCTTGTCGAGGCCGTAGAGCACCGCGTTCTTCGCGGGACCGTGATAGTGGAGGACCAGGCCGCCGTAAATGAGGGGAGAACTGGAGTTTCCCCACGTGTGATCCAGGGCGCCGAGATCGCGATGCCAGAGCTGGTTTCCTTCCAGGTCATAGGCGACGAGCCCGGCTGAGCCATAGGAGGCGACCACCATTTCGCCATCCGTGGTGGGCGAGGCCGAGCAAAAGAGATTCGATCGGTGGGTCCGCTCCTGCTTTTCGTAAACGAGCCCGTTCTTCCAGAGCAACTTCCCGGTTTCGCGATCGAAACAGTAAAGACCGCGCCATTTTTCCGCCGTGACGGGTTGGGTGACAAAAACGCGATCTCCCAGAATGATCGGGGTCGAGTTCCCGCCTTCCGGAAGCTCGACACGCCATTTCACGTTCTTGTCGTTGCCCCATTCCAAGGGCAAATCGGTTTCCTGAGTAACGCCGGAACCGAGAAGATCACCGCGCCAACTGGGCCAGGCATCTGCGTGGCAAAGCGGGGAAACGGCGAAGAGGAGGGCGGGAAGGAGGACGTGACAGGGGTTCATGCTCCAATGGACAAACGAAGGGGTGAACTTGCTCAAATCGCACGTGATGATTCCTGGTTTTCATGGCTGAAACCCGGTTGGACGGCGCGTCTGCCGCGTGGTAGAGACGCCGGTGCCCTTTTACCTGCTCCTGCCCCTTGGAAGCGCCATGATGTATGCCCTGAGCACGCTCTTCCTGAAGCGTGGCTTGAAGGAGGGAGCGCGGCTGCGCCAGGCCGTCCACGTCACCAACATCGCGGTCGGGATCGTGGTATGCCCGCTCTACTTTTTTCAGAAGGATCCGGTCGCCTGGCATCTCCTGTGGCAGCCGGTCAGCATGTCGCTGGTTTTCTATGCGGCGGGATGGATGACGGTTTGGGCGATGCGTCAGGGGGATGTTTCGCTCGTCACTCCGGTCATGGGGACGAAGGTTGTGTTTGTGGCTTTGGGGGCAGCGCTCTTGCTGGATGAGCAACTGCCCATGCTCCTTATCGTTGCGGTGGTGCTGACGGCGGCTGGCATCTTCGTGCTCGGCATCCCCGATCTCGCGAAAAGCCATGCCAAATTCGGCCCCGCGACCCTGCTCGCCATGCTTAGTGTGTCGATGTTCGCAGCCTGCGACCTGATGGTGAAGCAGTGGGCCATTCCATTCGGCAAACACGCCTTCATCGCGATCGCCTCGAATGGAGTCGGGATCATTTCGATCCTGGACATCGCCCTGAGCCGCCTGCCGTTCCGGGAGACCTATCCCCCGACGACGAAAGAGACGCGGTTCTGGATCTGGAGCAGCGCAGTGCTCATTGCCTTGCAGGCCATGGTCGTTGGCGTCGTCCTGGCAGCCACCGGGGACGCCACAGGGGTGAACGTCGTCTATGCGTCGCGCGGATTGTGGGCGATTCTGCTCGTTTGGATCGTTGGCCATCATTTTGCGAATCACGAACGCCACGACGCGGGCAAGTTCTACATCTGGCGGGTCGTCGGAGCCGCGATGTTGACGCTGGCAGTCATTCTCGCGGTGGTCGCGCGCTCGTCGGGGAGTCCGCAATGAGCGTCCCGGCATCGGTGCCCACGCTGGAGATGGTGGTCGGGTGAACGCGCCACCGTCGAGGAGATGATCGCGAAGTGGGCGAGGCGTAGCACAGCCTTCACTCCCGTATTCCGGAGATTTCTCCGGAATTTGGTCGGTCGGTTTCCGGAGAAATCTCTGGAATACCATCAAGCGATCAGATTTGTGCCCTTTTTCAACATTCTGCTAGGAAGTGTTCCTCGCGGCCGGCAACTCCTCGACGGTTAACTCAGCGCATCCGGTTTCCGGATCGAGCTTTCTCGTGAATTCCCATTCCGGAAGGATGCCGAGAACAATCTCCGCAGTGGTGTTGATGATGGCTCCCTCCTTCAGGTGTCCTCCCTTCGCCATTCCGTGGTGGTCGCTGACCAAAATATGGAGATGCGACCCGTCCCGGGAAAGGGTCCCCCCAAGCGAGATGATTTCGAAGGGGCCTTCCAAAATCTCCGCCGTCTCCGCCTCGGCAAACCGGATCGCCGCCGTCCTGAGGCTCCCAATTCCGGTGACGACGCACGCCGCCGGCCACTTTCGGTTCTCTATCAGGCCATCCAGCTCCCGCTTCAAATCCTGTCCCGGGGTGAGTCTCAGGCAATGGGTTTGCATCGTTGGTGTTGGGTTTCCAGGGTTGTGCCTGCGTTCAATGGGAAAAGTGTTCGCAGGCAAGTTGGGCCACCTCGTCGGCGCAACCCCACGCGACGGTATATCCGCCGCCGCCATGGCCGTAGTTGTGGATCACCGGCTGATCGGTGGAGGGCAGCTCCAGTTCCAAACGAACCTCCGGACGGCCCGGACGAAGCCCCACCGCCACGCCGAGTTGCTCACTCTGCGCAAGTTGGGGAACGAGCTTGCGGCAACGCTCAAGAATCGCCTGTGTGTCGCTTTCGGAAGGTTCCCGGCTCCAGTCTCCCTCCTGCGCGGTCCCTCCCAGAACCACGTCATTCTTCCGGGGAAGAATCAACGTGAACTCATCCTCTTTCTGGTAGAGCCGCGTCGATTCCCTCAGGTCTTTGGGGAGGGAAACCCGCACCACCTGGCCGCGAATGGGAAACACCTCGGGGTCCTTCGCAAAATGGCGCGCCCAGACTCCCGTGCAATTCACCACCAGGTCGAACTCAGGAAACAAATCCGTTGGGTTGTCGATCTCCTGAACCTGAATTTGCGCCCCGTTGCGAACCACCTCGTCCCGGAGATAGGGCATGAACACCGGCACATCAATGACCGGAAGCGTCACCAGAAACGCCTCGTGACAAGGAACTCCGTAGTCGGCCCCGTTCACTTCCTCCCATTCATCAACGAGGGTTCGCGCGTACGCGCTGTCATCGGGATCGAGGCAAAACCGGAAATGCCTCTCAAAATGAATCCCGGATTCCGGAAGTGTCTGGAGACGCGCATACTCGTCGTAGGTGGTCTTGGCCCACTTCGCCACGCGCTCCTCGGGGTAGGCCTTGTGCGGCCACCAATAGGCTCCGGCGGAGAGCGATGTGGTTTCGGTAAACTCCTCCTTCGAAAAAATCTTCACGGAGAAGCCGCGCTTCAGCAATCGATGCGCACAAGTCAGTCCCATGACCCCTTGTCCAACGATGGCAACGTTCTTTCGGTCGGTGATCATTGAAATACTCTGGCGTGATGCCTCAAACTAAACTCGTCGTCGGCGCAGGGTTAGGCGATCGGAGGCGATGTTCCTTACGTTCATTCGGAGAGCCAATCCGAGTTTAATCCTTCGCCCCACCCGGATCTCCATTCCAGTAGGTTTTCACCATTCGTGCCACGCGAAGCGGATCCGCTCCAGCAAGTGGAATCTCATTGTGCTCAACCGTGTTGTAGCCGAAACGTCGGTAAAGTGGCTCACCAACCAGGGTGGCTGAAATCTCCCCGCGCCGGAAGCCCGCGGCAAGGATCGCATCCTCGCATGCCTTCATGATACGGCTGCCAATTCTTTGCCTCGCGAAATCAGGATCCACAAAAAAGGCCCTGATCCGCGCCGCTTCAGTTTCAGGGTCCAGACGCCGGGGAGCAGTTCCGGTAACCTGACGCCCTCCGAAAAGAGCCTTGCGGAAGCTCCAACCGCCACATCCGACGATGTTGCCCATTTCTTCGACCACGAAATAGGTCGCATCCTGAATCATCTGTTCATCGACTCCGAAGACGGGACCAATCGCCGCCCGGATCTGTGATTCGGAATAGCAACCCTTGTGCAGGGTCGTCACCGATCTCACCAGCAACTCGTGAAGGGATTCCTGGTCGGCGGGAGTCGCGATTCGTATCGTCCAGTTCATGACAGGAGAGTGTCCGTTAGGCAATGGTAGCCGAACCCAAAGTGGCGGAGTCCATCGACAAAGGCAAATGTGGAGTCAGCTCTCCATCGAGATGGCCTCCACCGCACCGTCTTCATCAAAGGAAACGCAGAGAACGTAGTTCGTCACCTCTCCCGGAAGGGTGAAATCAAGACTGTCCAGGTCCTCCTCTTCGTCAAAGTCAGACTGCAGGACCAGCGCATCAAGAATCTGCTCCGGTGCCGGCTTTGCCGTTTGAAGATGCTTCTCCCAATACGGCGCCGCGAGTTCCTCAAGATGATGAGAGACGAAAAGCGTGGCGCCAAACTCATCGTCCGCAGTTCCGTATGCGGCTTTGATGGCTTTTAGCGCTGCGTTCGTTCGGGTCTGGATTTCGGCGTTGTCAGGGGGCATTGGGCCGGAAATTTTTCCCACCTTATCGCTTCCCGCCTTTTACGAGAAGCCAAATTGCGAGTGACATCTCTCCGAAAATGCTCGGGACAGCAACGAGCGCCAGGAAGACAGAGGCGTAGTTGTCGTAGTTGGGCAGCGCAAAATGTGCCGCGGTGTCCGCCATATACATCACCCCAGCCAATGCCAGAAAGACGGTGATGAACTTGGGTCTACCAATGATGTTCCCCAATAGAAGAAGATGAATCCCAAAAAAGAAGAGGCCGATCAGCCAGATGTTATTGAACGTCGCAACGTGATTCAGGACCTCCTCACCAGTCTCCGAAGTCAACACGGGCGGGAGTGAGAAAACCGCCACCCCCATGATCGCCGCATGCATCATTCGAAACAGCATGCTTAGAAGCGAGAGAGAATCGTCCTTGTACAATTCGTAAAGAGCCCACGCCACCACCACATCAAAAACCACCGTGATCAGGAAGGCCAGGATGCCGGCTCGCACCTGGAGGTGATCTTGCTGGATCGTCGCCAGAGGGGCGTTGAGCAGGGATTCCAGCACGAAAAAGTTGGCGAAAATCGCCGCAAAGAAAATGATGAGATAGCTCACTCCCGCGATCACGGAAAGCGTTCTCGGTTCGAAGGTCCTACTCATGATCGGGGTCGTTGATTGGTTGTATGGATCGTCTTTTTCCCATCGTAATCAGCAAACAACTGCTCATGCGATGCCTGGGAAAACGTGTCCTTCCGGTGAGGATATTGCGCGATCCAGTCGATCAACATCGCCAGATTCGCATCCTGTTCCTCCCTGGATGGATATTTGTGGGGTTCCCAGGGACGATTTCTCGCATTGTCGATGCAATCTTCAACTGGCAAATTCAGGAAGATGATCTCGGTGGAACAGGGAATCACCACGGCCAAGAGATCGGAATAGCATCCCTCAATCACCCAACCATCAGAAGACTCCATGAAGGATTCAATCGCCCGCGTTGACTCTTCGATCGACCGTCGCACCGGAGGCGAAACGGGTTGCCAGGCAATCGTATCCAGATCGAAGTGCGCCAACCCTTCGGAGTCAGAAAGCTGCTTTGCCAAGGTGGATTTGCCCGACCCGGAATTCCCGAAAATAACTACTTTTTTCACGCGTGCGCCCAGCATGGGGGCGAGGTGGAAGCGGTTCAAGTGCCCGGTGTGAAAAAGGAATGCGTCCAGAGTTGGAGGCTGCCAGACAGCCTAAGCCATCTCCTTGCTGTACAAGCCTGCAACGCCTTGCAAATGCCCATTCAACTCTCCATTCCCGTCCCATCCGGACCGTAAAGATATTCCATGTCGGGCTTCTCCGTCGCAAAGAAATGGACCCAGATGTAGGCGTGACTGAATGCGGCAACGGTCAGCCCGGTAGCGGAGTTGAGACCCACCGCGATCGCCCAGAACAGAAGAAACACAGCGACGTACATCCCATGGCTGGTGAAACGAAAAATCCCCTTCCTCACCAGCGGCATCCTGCGGTAGCGAGCCTCGAAATGATCGGCCCCGCTCGCGCGAACCATGCCGAAGTCGCGTAGGACGCTGTGCATCGCGTAGAACCCCACCGCGACGAGCAACAGTGTGATGAGGATTCGCGGAGGAGCCGGTAGGCCGAGGCTGCCCCGGTCCAACCACGCCAACATGAACAAGGAAACAAATCGACCGGCAAAGAGAACGAAAAACAGCCCGACATAAACTCGAAACCCGATGGAGTGACTGATCGCTGAATCCCGGAGCTCCAGGCGCCACGTCAACCACACATACACCTGGTGCACGACGGGGAACGCAATGGCAATCCAGAAAGCTGCGGGAAAGGGGGCGCCGAGAGATCGCCAAGCGATCCCAACCAAGCCGAGCAGGATCACCAAACCAGCAAGGTGGAGCAACTGGCCAACCCAGATTCCTGGAACTGTTTTTGTTTTCGGCATTGCGCTTGCAGCAAACGAGCTTGTTCTCCCTTGGTTCCTCCAAGAACTTTCCATCGAGCGACCAATTTAGGACTTCGAAGGTTGGCTCGATGCCGCAACAAGCCACGCTGATTGGGTGGAGCTTTCGTCGGGTTGATTATTCTGAGGTTTGATGTCCCTTGCGGCATGAAATCCCTTACTCTTGCCATTTGGACGTTCGTCCTGGCCCTGTCGTCCGCGGTTGCCGATCGCCCGAACATCGTTTTTATCTTTTCCGACGATCACGCGACCCAGGCGATCAGTGCTTACGGGGGAAGGCTTGCGGAAGTCGTGCCGACGCCGAATCTGGACCGGATCGCCGAAGAGGGGATGCGTTTTACCCGGTGCATGGTGACCAACTCGATTTGCGGGCCAAGCCGCGCCACGATCCTAACCGGAAAATACAGCCACAAAAACGGCTTCTTCATGAATGAGGCGACCCGGTTCGACGGGAGCCAGCAAACCTTTCCCAAACTGCTCCAAAAGGCGGGTTACGAGACGGCGATCATCGGCAAGTGGCATCTTGCGAGCGATCCAACCGGGTTCGATCACTGGGAGATTCTTCCGGGGCAGGGGAGTTACTACAATCCGGATTTCCTGACCGAGAAGGGAAAGCATCGGGAAACGGGATATTGCAGTGAGATCCTGACCGAGAAAGCCAAGCGGTGGCTCTCCGAGCAACGGGATTCGCAGAAGCCGTTCATGTTGATGTTGCAGCACAAGGCTCCACATCGCGCATGGGATCCGGCGCCCAAGTATCTAACGCTGTTCGATGATGTGACGATGCCGGAGCCGGACACGTTGTTTGATGATTATGAAGGTCGTGGAACGGCGGCGTTGAATCAGGATATGTCGATCGAGAAGACGATGACGTTGGGGCGTGACTTGAAGGTGAAGGAAAAGGATCCGACGGGCGACTTCGTCAGGCGCGGCTACGGTCGGCTCAACGAAGCGCAGGCAGCGCTTTGGGACGCGGCTTATCAGCCAAAAAATGATGCGTTTCTCGCCGCCAACCTCAGTGGCAGGGAGTTGGTCCGTTGGAAGTATCAGCGTTATCTCAAGGATTACCTGCGGTGCGTGAAGTCGGTGGATGACAGCGTGGGAGAGATTCAGGCTTACCTCAAAGAGAATGGCTTGTCCGATAATACAGTGTTCATTTATTCAAGTGATCAGGGCTTCTATCTGGGGGAGCACGGATGGTTTGATAAGCGGTTTATGTATGATGAGTCTTATCGCACTCCGCTGCTCGTGAGTTGGCCCGGGAAGATCCGGCCGGGAAGCGTGAATGGCGATTTGGTGTCCAATCTCGATTTCGCGGAGACCTTCCTGGAAATCGCAGGGGCGGAGATTCCCGCTGATATGCAGGGAGCCAGTCTCGTTCCGATCCTGAAGGGGACGACGCCATCTGATTGGCGCAAGTCCCACTACTATCATTACTACGAATATCCCGGCTGGCACATGGTACAGCGGCACGAAGGCGTCTACGATGGTCGTTACAAGTTGATGAACTTTTACGATGTCAAGGAGATGGAGCTCTACGACCTGGAGTCCGATCCGAAAGAGATGACCAATCAATTCAACAACCCGGAGTATGCCGCGATCGTAAAGCGGCTGGAAGGAGAGTTGGCTGAGCTTCGGCGTCAGTATGAAGTTCCGGAGAATCAGCTCAAGGATCTTACGAATGTGGACATGCATTACCATTCCAAATCGATTCTCGAACGAGGGCTGGCCCGGAAGAAAGCGGCGGAAGAAGCCGCCGCAAAGCGAAAAGGCGAAAGCCCGAAGTAGAGGCCAACGTGTTTCGGACGAATGAGAGGTGTTCTGATCTTCGCCAGTTGCTAGCATAGCGTTGCGTTGTCTGCGTCGAAAGGCTTGGAAACGTTTCACAAGAACCTGCGATGGGGCCGGGAATGTGCTTTGATGAGGCATGAAGTTCTTTCTTCCTTTCACGTTTGTTCTTGGTGTCACGGCTGTGCTTCTGGCGCAGGTCCCTGTTCAACCTCCCGTTGAGGAGAGTGTTAGGCCCGGGATCAATGAGAAGTTTCTCGATCCCGATTTGAAGGTGGCGGAGTGGCTCAAGCGCTTTGAGGTGGAAAGCCGGGAAGTGTTTCATGCCCGGGACAAGATTCTCGAAGCCTGCCGGTTGGAGAAAGGGATGGTGGTCGCGGATGTGGGGGCTGGGACCGGGCTTTACACTCGCCTGTTTTCCGAAACCGTTGGCGAAACTGGCTGGGTTTATGCGGTGGAGATCAACCCGCGTTGGCTCGAACACATTCGGGAGCGGGCCAGGCAGGAAGGCCACATGAACATCACGACCGCCCTGGCGCCGCAGGATTCCGTGATGTTGCCGCCCAACTCGGTCGATCGTGTCTTCATCTGCGACACCTATCACCACTTCGAATTTCCCCGTCGAACCATGGCTTCGATTGCAAAGGCGTTGAGGCCGGGGGGCGAGATGGTGGTCATCGATTTTGAGCGGATTGAAGGCGTCTCGAGCGAGTGGGTCATGGGGCATGTGCGGGCCGGCAAGGAGGTCTTTCGTCAGGAGATTGAGGAGTCTGGGTTGGAGTTTCTGGAGGAGGTCATAATCGAAGAACTGAAAGAGAATTACTTTCTTCGATTTCAGAAACCCAACGCGTAAAACGGGCTGCCCTTCAGGTCACATTCGAGTTAGGATAGAACGATGCTGATGAAACCCCTCTTCGTTCGTTCCGCCGTCCCATTCCTTTTGCTGTCGGCCATCGTTCACGCGGACGAATCCCCGCCGAACATCGTTCTGATTGTTGCCGATGATCTGGGTTATGCCGATCTGGGATGTTACGGCAGTGAGATCAATCGCACGCCTCATATCGATGCCTTGGCGAAGACCGGTGTGCGCTTTACCGATTTCCATTCCTCGGGTCCGATGTGTACGCCGACGCGGGTCTCGATTCTGACGGGTCTCTATCAGCAGCGATTTGGTCCGCAATTCGATGCCGCGCTCTCCGGCCAGCGCCATCGCGATCAGGGATTGCCGGTCGATGCGAGAACGATGGCTGAGGTTTTGCAGGAGCGGAACTATGCCACGGCATGTTTCGGCAAGTGGCATCTTGGCTATCAACCGCCTTTTCTGCCATTGAATCAGGGGTTCGAGGAGTTTCGCGGGTTGGTCTCAGGGGATGGCGATTTCCACACTCGCATTGACCGCGGGGGGCGGGAGGATTGGTGGAACGGCGAGGAGATTGCGATGGAGCCCGGCTACACCACCGAACTGCTGACGCGATACAGCATCGATTTCATCGAGCGAAACAAGAGCGGTGAACGACCGTTCTTTCTCTACCTGCCTCATCTGGCGATTCACTTTCCCTGGCAAGGCCCGCAAGACCCACCGCATCGCCGGAAGGGAACCGAATACTTCGATGACAAGTGGGGCCTGATTCCGGATCGCGCGAACGTCGCTCCGCATGTCAAAGCCATGGTGGAAGCGCTTGATCAAAGCGTGGGCGAGATCGTCGCGGCCCTCGAAGCGAATGGCCTTCGTGAAAGCACGTTGCTCGTGTTCACCTCGGACAACGGCGGCTACACCCGTTACGGGAAAGACTTTCGCAACATCTCCAGCAACGCCCCATTTCGCGGGCAGAAAGGTCAACTTTACGAAGGTGGTCACCGGGTTCCGCTCATTGTTTCCTGGCCGGGTAAGATTGCGGAAGCCGAGTCGGATGCGTTGACGTTTTCGGCCGACTTCTTTCCGACCTTCGCCAGCCTGTCCGGAGCGGGCGCGGGCGAGATTGCGGGTCTCGACGGAGTGAGTTTGCTCCCCTTGCTGATTGATGGGGCGCCCTTGCCTGAGCGCACGTTGTTTTGGCGGATGGGCCGGAACGGTGCCGTTCGCGAAGGTCCGTGGAAGTTGTGCCTCAATGGGAATTCCAGCCCGGAGTTGTATCGGCTCGACCGGGATCCGGGCGAAGGTGTGAATCTGGCGGAGGCTCAATCAGCGAAGGTCGATGCCCTGCATTCGGCCTGGAAAACCTGGAACCAGGATGTCAATCGTTCCGCGGAAACGTGGGAGAAAAAGTAGAGTTAGCGCAATCATCATGAACAACGTCACCAGTCTTTTTCGCATCGGGTTAGTAACCTTGATGCTGGGTTTTTCTGCGCAAGCAACGGATGGGAGGCCGCCCAATATCATTCTGATTCTTGCCGATGATCTCGGTTATGGCGACCTCGGTTGCTACGGGCAGGAGTTGATCGCGACGCCCGGGATCGACCGGCTCGCCCAACAAGGGGTGCGGTTTACCCAGGCGTATGCGGGCGGACCGGTTTGTGCCTCATCACGCAGTGCGTTGATGAGTGGACTTCACAATGGCCACGCCGCCGCTCGGGATAACGTTCCGCATTATTCCACCTATCTGGAGGATGACGACATCACGGTTGCGGAGATTCTCCGCGAGGCTGGATACCGGACGGGTGGGGTGGGGAAATGGTCGCTCGGAGATGCCGGAACTGTCGGGCGTGCGACGAATCAGGGATTCGATTCCTGGTTCGGCTATTTGAATCAGGATCATGCCCATTACTATTATCCGGAGTATCTCGACGATGACGAAGGTCGCCTCGCACTGACCGGGAACACGGAGTCGCGCGAGCATTACAGCCACGATCTACTTACCGAGCGCGCCTTGGCGTTCATCGAATCTGAAACCGAGCAGCCCTTCTTTTTCTACGCCGCCTACACCGTTCCCCACTTCGCGGCGAAGGCCGAAGATCCGGATGGATTCACGGTTCCTTCGTTGGATCCGTATGCCGACCGGGACTGGGAGCAACGCTCGAAAAAATATGCAGCCATGGTGCATCGGTTGGACCGCGACGTGGGACGAATCGTGGACCTGGTCGACGAGCTTGGCCTTGGCGAGAACACGCTCATCATCTTCACAAGCGACAACGGAGGCCACAAGGTCAACGGGAAGCGGTTTCGGTCCAGTGGTCCGTTGCGGGGATTCAAACGCGACCTCACCGAAGGCGGAATTCGGGTCCCATTCATTGCGCGCTGGCCGGGAAAAATTCCGGCAAACCGGACCAGTTCGGAAATCATTGCCTTTCAAGACATGTTACCAACCTTCGCCGAGCTTGCGGGAGTGCCGGTGGAGCAAAAAATCGACGGAATCTCAGTGGTGGAGGCGCTCTACGGCGAAACGCTGACCAATCCACACGACTGGCTCTATTGGGATTACGGCCACAACCGGGCCCGCTATGATCAGGCGGTTCGGCTCGGAAGCTGGAAGGGAATTCGCCATGGCCAGAATGGTCCGATTCAACTCTACAACCTGGATCGCGATCTCGGCGAAACGTTTGATCTCTCGTCGGATCATCCTGACATCATCGCCAAAATGGCAACCATCATGAAGAACGCCGTGACGCCGGATCCGCGCTACGAGATTGGAACGCGGTATCGCGGCCAGGCGATCTGGAAGCCAGGTTTTTAGATTTATTCCAACGGCGCCACCGTCGTTTCCTCATTGGCCAACCCGGGGGGCAGCTCCATGATGCGGACTTTCCGAAAATGGATCTCCGCGCCCTCGGATTCGAGGCAAAGATAGCCTTTGCGAAACGACGACTCGCGAATCCCGTTCACAAACTTGCCGTTCACCGAAAGCTTCACCGTTCCATCGACCGCGACCACCACGTAGCGATTCCATTTGCCCTTGGGCAGGCAACGATTCTCCCAGGATTTGCTGCGACTTCCGCGGGGGTTGTCCGGGATCGCCTTCATCCCGCCCGCTCCGAACAACTCGCCATGAACGTAGGCGATCGGCCGTGGAACTCCCTTCACGGCATGGATGAAGGGCCACTCCAGCTCCAGCATTTGCACTTCCATGCCAAGCGGAAGGCGATTTCCTTCCGGGCGAGCGTCGCTCCATAGAAACACGCCGGAATTTCCGCCGGCTTCCATGTGGCGCCATTCCACGATGAGGATGAAATTCTCATACATCCGGTCCGAGCGCATCACGCCGATGGGATGCCCCGTGCAGACGAGCAGTCCCTCATCGTTGACCGACCATGTCTCGGGAGACGTGTTGACATCAATCCAGCCGCTGAGGTCTTTGCCGTTGAAGAGATCGACAAATCCCGGGTCGGGCCGTGTTTCCTCGAAGCTTGGAATCTCAACGGTTGGCAGCGCGTTCGTCGGCGGTTCCTCCGGACGAGGTGCGGCTTCTTGAGCGAGCAGCGGCGCGTTCGACAACGCGACGAAGAGAAGGGTGAGGGTGGTTGAAAGGGTGGAGGTTGGGATCATGGTGAGAGATGCGGAATGGGACAGGATCAACCGGCATTGGCGCGAACACAATGACGTTTCGGCGTTCACCTACCCCGTTGAGTTTCTAGGAAATGCGTATTATTAAGATTTGCTAAATAAATGTTGCATCCCGCGAAATTCCATGGCTCAATGGGCGTTCTGTCAGTCCGCTCTTCATCTCGATTGAGCGGGGTCAAATTCAATTGGATTGCGACATGGCCTTCCTGATTCTCGAAAGTCCCAGCGGTGAAAGGAACTACTTCACGATTCGTGAAGAGAAGACTTCGTTGGGTCGTGACGCACGCAACCACATTGTCATCGAGAGCGAATACGTCTCGGCGTTTCATGCGGAGTTCCGATCGTTGCCGGACGGAACCATGGAGATTGTGGATCTCGATTCCCACAACGGAACCGAGGTGAACGATGAGCGGATAGAGGAGCAGGTTGTGTTGAGGAACGGCGACGCATTGGGGTTTGGGCTGGTTCAGGGCTGTTTTTACGAAGCGCTGGAAACGCCTGAAGCCGGGGATGGTGATGACGGTGATTCCCGCCTCGACGAAGCGTTTCTCCCCCGTGCGAATCGCGCCGATTGGGAGGCGAGCGAGACTCCGGTCGTGATGCGCGGTCGAGAGTCGATGGAGGAATTGTCAGGAGTCGTCCTGGCCTTCGAGGAATTTGACTATGCCACCGGGAATTTGCAGGAACGATCCCCCGGTCTCCTCAAACCCGACGAAACGACGTCCAATTAGGCCTCCTTGGCCGGTGAGGGCTCCGGTTTCGCGTCCATCTTGTGAATTCGGAGATGTCCATCAAAGTGTGCCGTCGCGAGGTGCAGCCCATCGGGCGACAGGGCCAGATCCCGGGCGTCGCTGGGAAGTTTGACGCGGTGAAAATCCTCCAACTCGCCCGGCTTCCAAAACAGCAACCAGCCTCCGTTGCCGCCAACGCATCCGATGGTGGTGCCGTCGGGATGCAGGGCCACACCCCATCCCACGCCGCGAAGTTTTCCCTTGGAAAGGTGCTCGACGAGTGCTTCGCCCTTTTCCCAATCGAAAACGACGACCGACGGATTGCCGATCCCGGCAAAGGCGTTGCTCACTGCGGTGATCCCACTGGCGGCCAGCTTCCTGCCGTCCGGGCTGAACGTCATCCCGCGAAATCCGCCGATAAAGGCGAGGAAGGTCTTGTCGAACTTGATGAGCGACTCTGCCTGCCAGGTTCGAACCTGCGTTCCGGTTTCGATTTCCCAATCAAAGAGGTTGGCCTTCAGGTCGCCGCTGATGATTCGTTTGCCGTCCGGATGAAACGCCAGGTTGTAGATGTGGGATTCGTGTCCTGACAGTTCGCGAATCAACTTGCCGTCGGCGACGTTCCAGAGCTTCACCTTGAGATCATTTCCGGCTGAAGCGACGATGGTGCCGTCCGGGTTGGCAGCGACGGCTCGAATCCAGCCATCGTGAGCCTCGATCGTCCGCGTTGGCGTCAGCGCGTTCGCATCGACCGGAGCGAAAACGAGTCGTCCATCGTAACCGCCCGTGACCACGATTTTGCCGCCATCGGCAAAGGCGATTCCCCGCACCCACGCATTGACGTCCAATGCCGTTTTCGAGCCGTCGGCAAGGTTCCATCGCCACACTTTGTAATCCTGGGCTCCGGCAAAGACCTGCTTTCCCGAGGGATCAAAGCGACAGCTGATGAGCGGACTCTCATGCTTGAAGTCGTGCGCGAGGTGAGTTTGGGAGACGTCCATGGACAAAGATCGATGAGGGGTTTGAGGCTTCAGCAAACGTGAGACCCATCCCTATTCACCGTGGTTTGCCCTCGCGTCCTTCACCTTAATTTGCGCTCGTTGGCCCCGAGGAACCCCGCGCTTGTCGTGGATGGCGAAAGGAAATGCGGACGGTGCCCGTGTTGAGAGAGGCTCCAAACCCCCAAGCCACCCTCATGTTCATTCGTTTTTGCCGGAGAAGGAATTGTCAAGTTTGGCGATGGCCAGTCCTCGCGCTGATGTTGGCGACGTCGCAAGCCGCCGAACCTCTCCACGTTCAGATCGATCGCGCGGTCGCTGCCGGAAACGTGACGCCGGTCGCGGAGTTGGCGGGTGACACCGAGTTCCTGCGCCGCATTTATCTCGATCTCACCGGTTGCATTCCGACCGCGGAAAAGGTGCGGACTTTCGCCAAGGATCCCGATCCTGACAAGCGTGCCAAACTGGCTGACGAACTCCTCCAAAGTCGCGAGTTCGCCCGTCACATGGCGTTGACGTTCGATATCTGGCTGATGGAACGTCGCCGGGACGCCCACGTCAAGACCCCGGAATGGCGCGCCTATCTCACCGAGGCCTTTGCCGGGAACAAGCCCTACAACCGGCTCGTCGCCGAGATTCTCGCAGCCGATGGAACGGATGGAAAGAACCGCGCCGCATCCCGGTTTTACCTCGATCGATTGGGCGAGCCAAACCAGATCACGCGCGACGTTGGCCGGATTCTGTTTGGTCAGGACCTGCAGTGCGCCCAGTGTCACGATCACCCCACCATCACCGATTATCTGCAGCGCGATTACTACGGCCTGTTCGCGTTTTTCAATCGGACCTACCTCTTTCAGCCTGACAGAAAGCAGCCCGCGGTGTTGGCGGAAAAGGCAGAGGGCGCGGCGGATTACAAATCGGTGTTCACCAGTGCGCCGGGCGAAATGCGGCCCCGTTTGCTGGGAAGCGTTGAGATCGAGGAACCGAGTTTCGCGCCGGGCGAGGAGTATCTCGTCAAGCCCGACAAGAAGGATAAGAAGCTCAAACCCGTTCCCAAATACAGCCGCCGCGAGCGCATTGCGAAACTGGCGACGGACGGGAACAATGCCGCGTTCAATCGGAATATCGTGAACCGGCTCTGGGCGCACATGATGGGACGCGGGATGGTCGAGCCCTTTGATTTTCATCACGCGGCCAACCCGCCCGCGCATCCGGAACTGCTGGATCTACTCGCCGCTGAGTTTGCCGGGATGAAGTTCGATATCCCGGCGTTTCTTGCCGAACTGGCGAAAACGCGAACCTATCAACGCACCTTCGAACTACCGCAAACGTTGGCGGAGCAAGGCCGACAGCTCGAGCCGAAGCTCGCCGAATTCCAGGCTGAAGCAGACCTTCAACAGAAAGCCATGGCCAGGGCAATCGCGGATCTCGATTCCGCGAAGGAAGCCTGGGAGTTTGCCAAGATCGATCTCGAACCGCTCCGGGCGGAACTCAAAAAGGCGGAAGCCGCTCGCAACGCGGCGGTCGAGCCGATGAAGAAGGCGCAGTCGGAATTTGAGCCGCTCAAACCTGGCTACGAAGCGGTCCAGAAAGTGATTCAACTGCTCGAAGGCGTGGAGCTCGGCTCGGCGGGCGTGGAAACGCTGGCCGGCAATCTGAAGAAGCGGATCGCCGAGGCGCAGGCGATGGAGAAGAAGCTGCGTCCACCCTATGAGGCAAAGCAGAAGGCTTTCCTCACGGCGAGCGATAAACTGACCAAGCTCTCGGCGACCGTTGCCGAGAAGCAGAAGTTGGTGGATGTCGAACAGCCGAAAGTTGAGGAAACCAAGCGCGTCATGGAAGCGGCGCTGGCCCAATACCAAACCGCAAAATCCGCGTCCCGTCTTGCCAGCAGCCGCCTGGAAACCGCCAACGAGTTGGTCGAACTGGCGCAAACCGCGATCGCCGCGAAAGAGGCTCGCCAAGCCGCCGACGCTCTTGCAACCCAACTTGGCCAGCTGCAGGCGACCTCGGAATCCGCTCAACGTCTCTCCCTGAACCTGACGGAGTCCGCCAGCCACGCCGCGTCCGCCCACGAGCAACTCGGCGAGGATTCGGAACTGGGTCAAGCGGTCGCGACCCTCCAATCGCGGAGCGAGACCGCGCGTTCGCAGGCCGATGCAGCGGTCGCGCGACTCAACAGTCATCTCGCGAAAAGCAAGGCGGCCACGGCCAAGGCCAACGAGTTGGAGGAGCAGTTGGCGGTGTCTCTCGATACGCTGACCGAACGCCAAACCAGCACCTTTGCCATCGGTGCGTTCGCCCCGCTTTCGCCGGAGCAACTTTGCATGAGCACGCTTCGTGCCACCGGTTATCTGGATCGGCTGATCAGTGGCGGGAATGCCGCGTTCGACAAGAAGCTCGCCGCGCAAACGGCCGCGAAAGACAAAAAGCCCGATCCCAAGGCCAAGAAGGAAGAGAAACCGGCCAAGCCGTTGGCTGAAGCCGATCGCCAGACAGAGGTCGAGGCGTATCTGGATACCCAACTCGCCGGATCCTTCAACAAGTTCGTCGCCCTCTTCGGTGGACAGGCCGGGCAGCCGCAGGGGGATTTCTACGCGACGGCCGACCAGGCACTGTTTTTCGAAAACGACGGGTTGGTTCGTTCGTGGCTCAGCCCCAACTCGACAAGTCTGACCGCTCGGCTCATCAAGCTCGAAACCCCTGCCGAAATCGCTGAGGAACTCTACCTCAGCGTTCTCACGCGGTTCCCGGCCAAGGAAGAAGTCGTCGCCGTCGAACAGTACCTCGCGGGTCGCGGAGAAGACAAAACCAACGCCGTTCAGGAACTCGCCTGGGCCCTACTTTCCTCCACTGAATTCCGGTTCAAACACTGAAACCAAACGCCTGATATGCTCACCAACCTCACTCCGCGCCGCAGTGTCCTTCGCGCCACCACCCTTGGCAGCCTCGGCGCGCTCGTCCAACCAGGAATCGCGGCGGATCTCGCCAGCCAGCAGAAACGCATGCTCGTCATCCGGATGAAGGGCGGCCTCAGCCAATTGGAAAGCTGGGACCCGAAACCCGGCACCGTGAATGGTGGTCCCTTTCGTGCCATCCCCACCTCCGTCCCGGGAACCCACATCTGTGAATTGCTTCCGCATACCGCAAAACAGATGCATCACCTCACGTTGGTTCGCGGGATCAATTCCCACAACAGCTCCCACAGCAAAGGCACCTACATGATGCTCACGGGGCGTCATGAGATGCCGGGTGCCTCCTATCCTGAGATCGGTGCGGTCGTCGCCAAATCGTTGGACAGTGAAAGCGTTACCCTGCCCGGTCATATCAAGATCGCCGCCAATGGCAGTGGTGCCCGCAGTGCGGACTCCGCCTATCTCGGTCCGAAATATGCCAGCATGGCAGTCGGAGGCGACAAGCCGCTTGCGAACGGCGCCCCCCATGAAAGCCTCAAGCCTGAAGTCGCCGAGCTTCGTGCAGACTTCCGCAACATGGCGAATTCGCGCTTTGCCCTTCGCCGTCGTACGGCGGAGACCGACGCCTACGTGCAAAGCTTCGAGCAAGCCCAGGAACTGATGCGGCAAAGGGATGTCTTCGATCTCTCCAAGGAATCCGAGAAGGATCGCGAACGTTACGGCGAACACGACTTTGGCCGCCACTGCCTCCTCGCCCGCCGCATGTTGGAGGGCGGCGTCACGTCGGTTCAGGTGAGCCATTCCAACTACGACACCCACAACGAGAACTTCAACTTCCACATCGAGCAGCTTGGCGAATTTGACAACACCTTCGCCACGCTTGTCTCGGATCTTTACGATCGCGGCATGCTCGACAGCACCCTGATCGTCGTCTTATCGGAGTTTGGACGCACCCCAAAGATCAACGCCCGCTACGGTCGCGATCATTGGGGAACCGCCTGGTCCATCGCGCTCGGCGGATGCGGGATCGCGCCTGGCGGAGTGTTTGGCGCGACCAACAAGGAAGGCACGGAGGTCGTCGATGGAGAAGTCGACGCCGGTCACCTGTTTCACACCTATTTGCGTGCGCTCGGAATTCGCTCCACTTCCAGCTTCCAGATTGGTGGCCGCAAATTCCCGATCGCCGATCCCGCCTTTGAGCCGATTCGCGAGATTCTGGCGTAGCGGTTGCAAACAAACCCTCTTCAATTCGCGGCACCGGCCAATTCCGGAAACTTCGGCCAGGTTCCTGGAACGGCGAACGGCTGCCCGGTTTCGACCGCGCCCATGTCCGGGGCCTCCCCGTGAAATCCGTCGTTGAAATTCGGCAATCTCGCGCCGGCGTCGTGACCGGGCGTTCCCGCTTTCAACCCGGGCGGCCTACCTTCGGCGGCATCCTCGTAGACCGGAACTGCCTCAATGCCGTGAGCCTCATTTCCCTCGCGATAAGTGAGTTTCCCGAAAATCAGGTCGAAGTCGAAATCGTTCGTTTCATAGCCGAGCGGATCGCGAATCGCGGAATCCTTCATGCTGCGGCAGTGGAGAATATTGTTGCGCGTCACCAGGTTCTGTTGGCGCTTTTTGCTTCCGGTGCAGATGATTCCGGAACGGCACCCGGCCAGCTCCTTTCGTCCCGGCCAGGGCGTGGGTTGGTAGATCGTGTTGTGGTAGATGTACATGCGCCCCTTCGTCATTTCGCGGGATTCGTTGCCTAACTTGAGAAGTCCGCCACCCTTCGTGCCGGCCCAGTCGTTTGTCGGGCCCGTCCGCGAACGCAGCGCGATGTTGCGCCACATGTAAACCGGTCCCAGCGAGGTCGTCGCGCCAGCCAGCGACATCATGCAGACGTCCGTGCAATTGTTCCAAATCCGAACATTCATGTTCGCCCCCTCGCACTCGAATCCATCGTCGCGACAATGGGAGACGAAGTTTCCGTAGATGTCGCTGTCCCGGTTCGGAAACCCGGCAAAGCTGAAGTTCGCGAACTCGCCCATGCCGTCGTTGAACATGTGCTCCATGTCGGAGCGGATCCGGTTGTGGCGAATGACGTAGCGTCCCTTGCCTTTGCGCAGGGTGATTCCTTGGGCGCCCATGGGATGTGAAGTCTTGCGGCCGTCGGGCAAGGTGCGTTCCTCGTTCCACGAATTGCTGTGACTGCGGGGATGATGAAGGTCGCAGTGCTGAACCACGATGTGCTCGAGCGCTGGATTGTTGCCGTAAACGGCCGAATGCCCATTCGCACCAAACCCGTCCTTGTCGATCCCGCCCCAACCGCTGATGTCGCAGTGCTCGATCACAACGTGATGGACGCTGCGCAACTCGATTCCGTGGTTCGCCGCGTTCTTCAATTCCAGTCCTCGAATCATCACGTAAGGAGCATTCACCCGCACGTTTGCATCGTGCTTACCTTGCGCGTCACCAATCGACGACTTCCCCTCTGCCGGTGCATAGACCACGTAGCCTTCTTCCGCCGAACCACCTTCGTCGATCTCCAGGGTCTCTTCCCACTGTTCCGGAAGCGTAACCACCTTCTTGACCTTGAATGCCTCGTCCCAGGTTCGCGCGGTCAGCGTTTTCTCCGTGTTCGTCTTCTCCACCACCAACCGGATTTCGTAGTCCGTTCCCGGCTCGAGATGCACCAGGCTGCCGCGGTATTCCTGGCTGTTTTGCGGCCGCCCCTTGTGAGCGTTGGGGTCGAACCAAAGAGCATGCCCTTCCTTCCAATCCGCTGCACCTGCGGGACGATAAAAAACCTGGCAGGGATGATCCTTGCTGCCGTCATTCGGTTTCCAGTAGAGCCCGATCGACTCAAACGTGGCCACCGCGAACGGCTCGTGCAGGGCTTCGCGCGGCAAACCGGTTGCGTCCACCAACTCCATTCCGGAGAACCAGAGTTTCTGCCCGAGCTGTTTTTCACCCTGACTCCAACGGCACAGGATGATGACATTGTCCGCCTCACCACTGTCGAAAAACGTCTCCACCCGCTTCCACTCCGGGCCACTTCGCGGGGTATCAATGCGCTCCAACTCCTCGCGCCCCTTGCGGCGCTTCACTTGAACGAAAGCCGTTCCTTTCCCCGTGCTCCGCAGCCAGGTGCTGATCCGGTATCGCGTGTGCGGCTTCACTTTCACGGTCTGCCCGATCTCGCCGGAGCGACCCTTCATATCGGTCGTATTCTCAACGCGGAGGCTCCCCTGCGCGTCAGCTGGCTTTTCTACCGTGTCGATCGCGACCGTCTGTTTTTTCTGCCCATCGTTCCAGCCAACCGGCTTCCCATTTTCCGCCGACGTAAAATCCGGGTTTTTAAGAAGGTTTGGCAGGGATTCAGCAGCCCGGGATGAGGCGATGGCGAGGATGAAGACAACTGGGAGGAGAAGGGGGCGAAGGGTCATGGAGTTTGGTGGAACCAACACGGGTTTGGGAAGTTTACAATCCTGCAGGATCCAAAATCAAAATGGAAGCACTTCCCGCGACTTGGCGCGCTTTAGCGCAGGGTCAGATTCCGGCTGCCCTGCTTGAAGGTCACGCGGAACCCATGGAGGCGCGGTAAGGCCCAGGCCGGAGGTTCCTTCAACTTTCGGGCCTTTTGATTGAGCGGCTCCAACTGCACGGTCCGGGACTCGGGCAACACGGTGCACGAATAGGTCCCGCCCTCATGGCTCCACACTCGCGGGAACGCCTCCAAAATTGGATCCGCGACCCATTTCGGGATTCCAGTTTCGGCTTCCAGGTTCGGGAGAAGATCGCTCGTATCGACAAGCGCCAGATCCGCGGCCGTTTCGACCCCGAGCGTCGCGAGCCGTTGAGCGAGCCAGGCCGTTTCGTCATCTGGGATCGTCCCTCCCGGAGTTTGGTAGTCGGAGAGCTCCTTGCCTCGCCAATTTGCCAACAGTCGCCAGGCGTGCAGCGCCTCGCGGACGGCGTCACCAGCTCCTTTGAAGAGTCGATTCTCAAGGACAAAGCCCGCAACCGCTTGATGGAGATCGCTCCCGTTCAGTTCAACTTCGCCACTCGAAAGCGTCACGCCAGCGAGTTGAGCATTCCGAGACGCCAGAATCTTGATTCGACCTCGCGACTTCTTTTCGAGAGAGAAGTCCGCGAGTTTCGATTCTCCGAGCCCGGCCGCTGCCAGGGTTTCAAGTTCGGTCGGCAGCACCATTCGGCCGATCCCAAAGACGCCGTTCGACACGGAGAGCCATTCGGTTTCGAGAATGACGGCGGCGTTCGATTTCCAGGCTTCGGTCGCGCGATCGACCGGTTCGAACGGATACACCTTCACTTCGATGCTGCCATTCGCCCACGGCACGGATCGCCCGGTTTGCTTGCTCGCCCTCGGTCGTTTGACGAACCCCGCCGCAGGGAGCCGCGTCAGAATGTACTCGGCGAGCCCTTTGCTCGACTCACCCTTCGCGCCAATGAGCTCACGCAGTTGACGGCTGATGGATCGCGCTTCCTCGAGACGTCGGCGGCTGAGTTGATGAACAGTCGCGTCTCCCTTTTGAAGCAACGTCAGGTTCGTCGCGACTTCATCCTTCACGCCCTGCAGCAGCTCTGCCCTCGCGTCCTCGGCGGCTTCTCTCGCGGCGGGGCGCAGCTCGTTGAGGTTGCGCAGAAATGAACCCCGACTCTGGAGGATCGCGACGAGGTCGCAGAGGGTTGCGTCAATCGCCGGCGGCGCGCCGACGAGCAACGCCGCCTCATCAGCGGATACGGGAAGTTGGACCAGCTTCCTACCTCGGTCGGTCAGGCCGCCTCCATCGATCGCGGAGAGCGATTGGAGGCGTTGAAGCGCGCGTTCCACGGCGAAGTCAGGCGGCGGGGTGATCCAGGTGGCATCCTTCAAGGCGGCGCCCGCGAGGCCGAGTTCAGCCGCCTGAAGCAGCAAGTCATCGAGCTCGACGCGTTCGATCTCCGGCCGCGGATGGGGCTCCGGGCGATAGCTTGCCGACCAGAGCCGAATGCACACTCCAGCGGCAACGCGGCCCGCCCGCCCGGCCCGTTGTTGCATGGACGCATCGGAGATCGGCACCGTCGCGAGCATCGTTCGCCCGGCGCGATGGAGCCGGGTTTTCGCCAAGCCGCTGTCGATCACCACCCGGACTCCGGGCAGGGTGATCGAGGTCTCCGCGACATTGGTGGAAAGGTAGACCCGGCGACGTTTGGAACTCTGGAAGACCCGGCGCATCGCCTCCGGAGACTGCGACCCATGCACGATGAGAATTTCTTCCTCGCGGCGCCCGAGCGCTGACTCGACGGCTCGAATCTCCTTCAGGCCCGGGAGGAACACGAGAACGTCTCCAGCGTGGTCCTGCAACGCTTGAACGACGGCGCTGGCGACACGCCCTCCGATCTCGTGAGTGCTCGGTTCGCTCGAGCCCGGATCGTAGGCAAGGTCGACGGGAAACGTCCGCCCGGTCGCGTGCAGAGTCGATGCGCCAAGCGTGGCCGCGGCCGACTCGGCATCGATGGTTGCTGAAGTCAGAATGAGCGGAACGTCCTGAAGTCGTGACAGGCTGGCCGCCGCCGCGACCACCAGATCCATCTGCCAGGAGCGCTCGTGAAACTCATCGACGACGATCGCGCCCGGGGTTGACGATCCAGCGAGCATGCGGAGCGCGACGCCGGGCGTGCAAAACAGCACCCGGGTGTCCTGACTGGAACGATCGGAGAACCGCACCCGGCTTCCGAAGTAACCTCCGACCTGCTCGCCGCGTTGGGAGGCGAGGAACTCTGCGAGCGCGTTGCAGGCGACGCGTCGAGGCTCGACCACGAGGATCAGGCCCTCGAATCGTTCGGCGAGCCAAACGGGAACCCGCGTCGATTTCCCGGCACCGGTTTCAGCGGTGAGCACGAGCCGTCTCGATCCGTCCAAAGCCCGTTCGAACGCTTCCCGGATTTGATCGATGGGCAGGGTCATCGGTCGCCCCGGTTGAACGATCGCCGATGGATTGATGCCGTCGTGCCGACGCTGTTCCAGGTTTTTCGGGCCATGGCCGAAGTATATCGAAGATCCGCCATTGCGCCACGCCCGAGATTGCGAATGCCACGAGCTCTCGCGCTTGTGGTCTCAACGCATCAATCGGGCATTCAGCCCGCAGTCCGCAAGTTCCGCGAGCCTCTTCCCGATGAAAGATCGGTGTCGTTGATTCCAGAACAGCGTCCTAGCCCAACGCCGTGTCAGACACGAGGCTGGACGCGCCAATCAGCGAGTTGGGCATGAAATCGTCAATGGGGATGGGCTGTTGGCCACGAGCGAGCATGGCGTAAAGATAGATGACGAAAGCCAATGCCAGCAACACGATGAGGAACAGTCTGAAAGTGCGTTCGTTGAGATGATAGGATGGAAGGGTAAAGTTCATGAGGAACGTTAGGTTAATGCTACGGAAAATATAAGGCAGCTATCCTCCTTTTTCCACCCAAACACGTCTGTTTTCGGAGCAAATTTCGGGGCCGAGGGCACGCGACGCCCAGCTACTCGGCCAACGCCACCTGCACTTCACCATCCTGCACCCGGGTTTTGTAACATTGCACGTCTTCCACTGCGGGTGGGCTGAGCACGCCTCCGGTTTTGATCGAGAAACAGGCCCCGTGCCAGGGACATTCCACTTCGTCGCCTTCGATCAGTCCTTCGCTCAAGGGGCCCCCGGAATGCGGGCAGGTGTCGTCGATGGCAAAGAACTCGCCGTCGACGTTGAAAATTGCGATGGTTCGACCTTCGAGTTCGACGCACTTGGCGTTTCCCGGCTGAATCTCGCTGGCGAGGGCTACGTTGTGGAAGTTGGCCATGATGACGGAAGTTCCACGGTTAATTTGCCCGGAGGCCGGTCATCCGCAATAGGGGTTGACGCGCATTTGGGATTGGCGATTTGGCGTAGGGGATGGGTACAAAACCTTCTCGATAGTGGAGGGGAATCGTGGTGGAGGGCTGCGGCAGCCCTTCTTCCTCTTCCTGGGCGGCGAAGAAACGAAGGTCCGTTTCAACTTCAGCGGCCCCGGCGTCATCGCTGGCGATGAGGAAGCGGCAACGCTTCAATTCCTGGCCGGCCCAGAACCAGAAGCGTTCGTGAACCGCGTCTTCGAAATCGCGTTCGACCGGACCGTAGCGGCTGCGGAATTGCGTCCAGCGTGTTTCGGCAACCTTCAAGGTGGTGGAGGCGGCTGCGGCGTAGAAATCCCGAAACATGAGGCTGAGTTGTTCCGGTTTTTCGGGACGAAGCGTTTCGGGATAGAGCTTGGCCCAAACCGAACGGTAGGCCGTTTCGGAACTGGTCGTCGTGTCGTCGGAAAGTACGGCCTCAACGCCGAAGAAAAGAAAAATCACCGCGGCAGGCAAGAGCCACCGAGGTAGTGGGACGAATGGGTGGGGAGTTTTCATGTCGGGAGGTATTCGAATTTGAGTTGCCGTGCGTGCTGGCCCCGGCCTTCCTCAGGCCGGGGATTCTCTGGCGTCGTGCAAGGGTTCAGAAGTTCGGGAGGGAGCTTTCCATTTCCGACGACGAAGGAGATTCTCCCGTGTCGGATTTCTCGCCACTGCATCCTGAGATCAGCAGGGAGCCCAGGAAGGCGGCCACGAGAAGGGCGGCAAGTTTGATGAGGTTCATTGTTAGGTAGTTTTTGACGTGTTGGGTTGGTTCGTCGCCCGCCACGCGGCGGAGTCATTCGACGGTTCTTGAGTCCGCAGGGATCGCGCCATCATGGGTTCATCATGTAACTTCCTCATTCTGAGCCGTTGCCAGCGTCAGCTCCCCACGCCGGAGCGGTCCGGAGTGTCCAGTGGGCTTACAAGTTGGCAATCGGGGATGCATTCTGCGCCTTTCAAGAGTCTGTCGGAGGGGCGCAACTGACTGACCATCAGTAATTTGAATTCGTCCCGAGAGCCGGGCATGGAAGCCGCGCTGCCGGAGTTGATGAAGTCCGATCGGCCTGCAACGGCTACTCCGGCACCGTCAACTCTGGTCAAAGCTCAGAATGTCGAAAAACCGGTCAAGGCATTCCGTCCCTGGACGTCTAACCGGGCATGAAATGGATTCGCTGCTGGTTTCTCGCGTTCCTTTTCGGGTTGCCGTCTCCGGGTTGGGCGGAATCGCGGCCGAACATCCTGTTCATTTATACGGACGACCAGTCGCACCGAACCTTGGGCTGTTACCGCGACGACGGAGCCTACCCGTGGGTCAAGACTCCGCACATCGATGCGCTGGCCTCCCGCGGGGTGCGGTTTACCCATGCCTACATTGGCACCTGGTGCATGCCATCCCGTGCGACGATGCTGACCGGCCACCATCCCTACGGCATCAAGTCGATGCGGGGCGAATTCCTCTATCCGCGCAGCACTTACGATCCCGAAGAATGTCCTTTTTGGCCGAAGGTGTTCCGTTCCAGCGGCTATTTCACCGCCCAAATCGGCAAGTGGCACACCGGCACGGATTCTGGATTCGGGCGCGATTGGGACTACCAGGTCGTCTGGAACCGTCCGCGCTACATCGCCAATGCCGGTGCCTATTACAAGGCGCAGCAACTGGAGTTCGATGGCGGGCGCGCCAAGAAAGTGAGTGCCTACCCGGCGGACTACTACACGGATCTGGCGGTGGAGTTCATCCGCGGCGATACCCGCAGCAGATCCAAGCCCTGGTTTCTCTGGCTCTGTTATGGTTCCACGCACGGGCCGTTCACGCCCGCCAAGCGGCATCTTGACGCGTACCCTGGCGTGACCGTGCCGATACCGGCGGACATCTACGCGCCGCGATCCGGGAAACCCGCTTATGTTCGGGAACTGAACACCTGGTTGCCCGGAAAAACCGGCCAGCCGGAAATGAAAAACTATCATTCGCCCACCGTTCGCGGCAAGCCGATCCACGGGCCGACCCTGAGCGGCTGGGTTCGCCAATACCAGCAGTGCGTATCGGCTCTGGATGAAGCGGTCGGGCGAATCACCACCGAGCTGCAAAACACCGGCCAGCTCGACAATACCCTCGTTGTCTTCACCTCCGATCAAGGGTTTGCCTGGGGCCAGCACGGGTTCTGCCACAAGCTCGCGCCTTACGATGCCAACCTGCGTGCGCCGCTCATTTTCAGTCAGCCTGGCAGCCTGCCACAGGGCAGGGTGTGTCGCACCCCGGTTGGCGGCGTGGATCTCATTCCCACGTTCTTTGCCAAGGCCGGGATTCCTCTGCCATGGGCCATGCACGGTCACGACCTCTCGCCCCTCCTCGCCAACCCATCGTCGCAGTCCTGGAAGCATCCGGTTCTGCTCGCCATGACCGGCCGGCGTTTCGGCTCGGAAACCGCGGTGATCCCCAACGACCGGAAGCTGCGGATCAAAGGCGTGCCCTGGTGGGTAAGCCTGACGCAGGGGAGCCACAAATACATCCGCACCCTGGAAACGGGCGAGATCGAGGAACTCTACAACCTGTCTGACGACCCTGAGGAACTCGAGAATCTGGCGCTGAAGCCGGAGTTCGCCGCGCGCGTCCAAACCATGCGCGCCGCCACTCTTGCCGAACTGCGCCGCACGGGCGCTCCGTTTGTGGATCAGTTGCCCCCGGTCGCGAAGTAACCGGTGAAGAAGCGATCGCCTTTCATCGTCGTTAAAGAGGAAGTTCCATGAAACTCGCTGCCTGTTCGTCCCTTTTGCTGACCTTCCTGGTAGCCTGCACCTCGACCGTTCCGCGCGCTCCGCTGGCGAAGGCCGTCGAGGCCGGGCAACCTGGCATTCGCACCTTTCCGATCAACGAAGTGCAGGGCAGCGCCTATGTTGACGACGCGGTTTACGCGGAAACCACCCCGGAATCGGCCCGGATCGTCATCTCGCTCCATCAGCAGCGCGCGTGGCTTTTTCACGGCGACAAAGCCGCGGTGAGCACTCCGATTTCGACCGGTGTTCCCGCTTATCCGACGCCGTCCGGGAATTTTAAAATCCTGGAGAAGAAGGAGTATCACGAATCCTCGCTCTACGGCAATTACGTCGATGCGCAGGGCAATGTCGTGCTGCGCGATGTCAATTCCCGCGTCAACAAGGCGCCGCCGGGAACGACCTGGAAGGGCACGCCGGTTCCGCTGTGGCAGCGGCTGACCTGGGACGGGGTCGGGATGCACATCGGCAAGTTGCCGGGCCAACCCGCCTCGCACGGTTGCCTTCGCTTTCCGTCCACGGTCATGCCGTTGATCTACGCGAAGACCCGGCTCGGAACGCCGGTGACGATCGAATGACCCGGCTCATGAAAACGATCTATGTTATCGACGACATGCCGGAGATGCTCGAGACGCTCAAAACCGCCCTCGAGTTGTCGAACTACGAGGTGCGCGCGTTTTCCAGCGGCCGGGAAGCGATCCAGGCATTGGGGGAGAAGGTTCCGGACGTTGTGGTTACCGACCTCGACCTCCAGGCGAGCATCAGCGGGTTCGATTTGATCGGCCAGGTCCGGCATCGGTTCCCGAAGCTGCCGGTGATTGTGACGAGTGGCTGTGCGGTGTTGCCGGAGTCGATTCTCCAGCTGGGCGTTGCGGCGTTTTGCCCGAAGCCGCTCGACATGAATCTGTTGCTGAGTGCGGTGCGCGAAGCCGTTACGCAGTGTAAACCGGGTTAGCAACCTGTCACCTCATCAACCACTTTTGCGAAGGTTCCGACTTCTTTGGGTTTTTGCAAAAGGCTTAAGATAAGCGTGTTGCGGATGAATTCGGTCTTGGTACGGATCCAGCGAGTTAGTGAGGTCCAGATGAAATTCAATTCTCTATCAATAGCCGTTGCGGGTGGGTGCCTTTTGTCACTTTCAGCCTGCCAGAACAAGGATCTTGTTGCCAAACTCGACGCGGACAATGACGACAAAGTCTCCCGCGCCGAATTTCGCCAAGTCGTTCAGGAAGAAGCGTTCGACCTCTTGGACGCGAACAAGGACGGTGCGGTGACTCTGGAGGAATGGAAAGCGGTCGAAGACGTCCGCCAGCCGCTGCGCCGGTTCAACAGTCTGGACAGTAACGGCGACTCCAAACTGTCGTTCGACGAATTTGCCAAGACTTCACGCAAGCGTTCCACCTTGGACAACATGTTCGGCACCCTGGACCGCAATGAAGACGGTTTTCTGACCGACCAAGACTTTACCGACTAACACTTCCATCCCCTCAACCAACTCTCATTCTAATTACATCCCACTTTTTTTCATGAAGAAATCCTTATTTTTGACCGCCATCATTGCCATCCTCGGAATCGTAGGATGCGAAAGTCCGCAATCCGGAACCGCTGTCGGAGCCGGCACAGGCGCGTTGGTTGGCGCCATCGCAGGGAACAACATTGACGGCCTCTCCAAAGCCGAAGGCGCGATCGCTGGTGCTGTTGTCGGTGGCGTGATCGGCAATGTTCAGGGGCGCCAGCAAGGCCAGATCAAGGCGATGCAGGGGGAAATTGCGGCCCAGAATCAGACCGTGATCAACGTGCGTAACAGCAACGGCAGCACGACGCCGGTGGTGTTGCAGCGCTCTGGAAACGGCTGGCAAGGCCCACGCGGTGAAATCTACGAAACCGTGCCTTCGGAGTCGCAACTCAAATCCGTTTACGGCTTCTAAGCAGCCTGGGTTCCTCAATTCCCTCCGTCGCTGGGTGCCTGTTCATTGACTCGAGACGTTTCAGTGAACCTCCAGCCGACGAACCTGACGTGGATCACGAAAGAGTGCGGCTGCGCCGGAGGAAGAGGAACCGCGGTAGCTTTGGCCGGTGGCAGCACCCTGGGAAATTTGAAGGACATGACTGAAATGATGCGTCAAACCAACGAAGTGCAGAACTACTTCGGAGACTTGCGGGCTTCGCTGATGGTCGCGGCCAGTTTCCTGAGCGTGCTGACGCTGATCGCCATTCTCCATGCTTTGTCGTCCATGAAATTCGGCCAAAGCCCGGAAGCTGAATCAGATCAATCGGCAGCCCGTTAATCATGAAACCGCTCACCAAAATCAAAGTTGGGATCGCCGTATTGGTCTTCGCCTTACTGGGCACCTTTGTGGCCCTGAACACCCAGACCGTCGAGCTGAACCTGATCGTGGCCAAGCTGAACATGAGCCGCTCGCTCTTGATCATCGCCGTGTTTCTGGCGGGAGCTCTCGTGGGCTGGATCGGACGTTCCTTCGGTTCGCTGCGCAGCCATCTGAAACTTCAGGAGAATGAGTCCGACAAACGGTCTCAAGCTCAAACCACTCCCAGCTCCAATTCGTGAGCGTTGCCGCCAGGAACGTCGATC
Organism: uncultured bacterium; assembly: GCA_963977015.1. Classification (GTDB taxonomy): domain Bacteria; phylum Verrucomicrobiota; class Verrucomicrobiia; order Verrucomicrobiales; family DEV007; genus JBCDHN01. The sequence goes on from CAXBMO010000019.1 coordinate 101,498, forward strand.
AAGTCAGCAATCTGGTCGACACCAAGGGAATCCACCCGTCTGGTGAAAAACTGGGCACCCTGGACGCGGGAATGACGGATTGGCTGGTGAACCATGTTGTTTTGTAGTGTCATTGTTTGTTAGGCCGAAGGATTGGCCGAATGTTCTAGGAAAAACCCACCATCAAATTATCCAATAGAAAGGAATCATCCTCATGAGTACGGAATCACCAACTGAAGCAAGCCCCGCTACCGAAGCCTCTGGCGCGACCGGGAAAACACCCCTCAAGATCGCCATTTTGTCGCGGAATCGAAAACTCTATTCGACTCAAAGTCTGGTCGATGCCTGCAAGAATCGGGGCCATGAGGTACGCGTCGTCGACTACCTGAAATGCCACATGAACATTACCTCTCATCGCCCCCGAATCTTTCTCGGCGACGAGGATCTGCAGTTCGATGCCGTGATTCCCCGAATTGGAGCTTCGCGCACCTTTTTTGGCACCGCAGTGGTGCGACAGTTCGAGATGATGGGCACCTACAGCGTGAACGAGTCCGTAGCAATCAGCCGAAGCCGGGACAAGTTGCGAAGTCTGCAACTGCTGGCGCGCAAAGGATTGGGATTGCCGGTTACCGCCTTTGCTCACGATACCCAGGCTACAGGCAATGTCGTAAAGATCTGCGGTGGGGCACCGGTCGTCATCAAACTTCTGGAAGGAACCCAGGGGGTTGGCGTGGTGTTGGCCGAAACGCCCAAAGCGGCCGAAAGCGTGATCGAGGCCTTCCGCGGTCTGGATGCGAACATCCTGGTCCAGGAATTCATCAAGGAAGCGGGCGGGGCGGACATTCGATGCCTTGTGGTTGGCGATCGCGTCGTCGCTGCGATGAAACGGCAGGGCAAGGAAGGCGAGTTTCGCAGCAACCTGCATCGGGGTGGTTCAGCCAACGTGGAAAAGATCACGCCGGAAGAGCGGTCGACCGCCGTCCGCGCGGCCAAAGTGATGGGGCTGAATGTCGCCGGGGTGGACCTGTTGCGTTCGAATCATGGGCCGGTTATTATGGAGGTTAACTCCTCGCCCGGGTTGGAGGGGATCGAGGCCGCTACCGGCAAAGACGTCGCGGGAGCCATCATCGGCTTCATCGAGCGGCACACCAAGGACGGCACCAAAACGAGAGGACGAGGATGACTGCAGAGGAATTTGCCAAACCACTCGTCCTCGGCGGGCACAGTCTGGAACCGGGCGATCGCGAAACGATCGCGCTGCCGGTAGGCCACCTGATCACGCACGAGATTCTCGACATGACCGTGCATGTGCGCCGGGGAACCCAACCTGGACCGCGACTCCTGATCACGGCCGCCCTGCATGGCGACGAGATCAACGGGGTGGAAGTCGTCCGCCGCTTGTTGGCGCTGAAAATGCGCCATCTGGCCGGGGATCTGCTCCTGATCCCGATCGTCAACCTACCCGCTTTCGTGAGCCGCAGCCGCTATCTGCCGGATCGCCGGGACTTGAACCGGCTTTTTCCGGGTTCGTCCACCGGCTCGTTCGGCGCGCGCCTCGCCCGGATTTTGACGAATGAGGTCGCCAGAAAATGCACCCATGGAATCGACCTCCACACCGGCGCCGTCAACCGGCCCAACCTGCCACAAATCCGTTTTAGTGAGGAAGTGGAAGGCGCTCGCCAAATGGCGGAAGCGTTCGGTGCTCCGGTCATGATTCCCTCCTCGGTGCGCAGCGGTTCGTTCCGCGAGGTATTCAGCCGGCGGGGCAAACCGCAACTCATGTTTGAAGGCGGCGAGGCCGAAATCCTGGAACCCGCCCCCGTTAGCCTGGCCATCAATGGCGTTATCTCCGTGATGCGCGATCTCGAGATGCTGCCGACCTCGCGAAAGGCCAATTCCCGGCCGAGGCCGGTTCTATGCGTCGATACCTATTGGGAGCGGGCGCCGCGGGGAGGGCTCTTTCTGCCATCCGTCCATCTGGGGGCCATTGTGAAAAAGGGCTCGATCCTTGGCAAAATCGGCGATCCGTTCGGTAGCCGCAAAACCACGATCCGGGCGGACGACGACGGCGTCGTAATCGGTCGGGCGCGCAATGCGGTGATCGACGAAGGCGACGGCATCTTTCACATCGGGCTGACCCATCGCCTCAAAGCCGTGGCGCAGCGCATCGAAGCCGCGGAAGCGGAGCTGGACCACAGCCTGGATCACCCGGTTTTTGACGAAGCACTGGAGGATTGATCGATGACCTGGCTGGTAGGGCTACGTCGCTGCTGGCCACGCGGGCGGCGCCGTTGTGCCAAGCCGTGCGTGCGAATCCGCGCGGTGCCTGGTTTTATATTGGCCCGAAAGCTGATAGGATAAGACCCGATCGTTCATTGACGCGATGTCCCCTCTCATGGTCACAGCTTCGCTCGAATATGGCCCGTTGATTACAGGCCTGGGAGGTGGCCTTGCGTTGTTCCTTTACGGGATGCGCAAGATGACCGAATCGCTCAAGGTCGTGGCCGGGGCGCGGTTGAAATCGATGCTCGCCCGGTTGACGACCAATCGCTTCACGGGCGCACTGGCGGGGGCCGGCGTTACGGCGGTCATCCAGTCCTCCTCCGTCACCACCGTGCTGGTCGTGGGCTTCATCACCTCGGGCCTGTTGACGCTCTCGCAATCGGTCGGCATCATCATCGGGGCGAACATCGGCACGACGATTACCGCCCAAATTATTGCCTTCAAAGTCACCAAATACGCGCTGATTTTGATCGCCGGAGGGTTCGCCTGTGAAATGCTGGCCCGGCGCGAAAGGATCCAATTCTATGGATCGGCGATCATGGGACTGGGGCTGCTCTTTTTTGGGATGAACCTGATGAGCGACGCCGCCAACCCTCTCCGCAGCTATGAACCTTTCATGGCCGTGATGCGGCAGATGAGCACACCGGTTCTCGGCATCTTGATTGGAGCCGTCTTTACGGCGCTGGTGCAGAGTTCGTCCGCCACCACGGGGATCGTCATCGTGATGGCCAGCCAGGGAATCCTCTCGCTCGAAGCGGGGATCGCACTCCTTTTCGGAGCAAACGTCGGGACCTGCGTCACGGCCATCATTGCGGGAATCGGCCAACCGCGTGAGGCGTTGCAAGCCGCGGTCTTACACGTGATTTTTAACGTGATCGGAGTGGCCCTCTGGTGCGCGTTTATCCCGCAATTTGCTGATTTTGTGAGGCTGTTTTCGCCCACCGCCACCGGAGCACAGGGAGCCGCCCGGCTTGCCTTCGAGACGCCCCGCCAGATCGCCAACGCGCACACGTTGTTCAACATCGGCAACGCCTTGATCTTTATTGGATTCACCAAGCCATTGGCGCGCCTGGTCCAGAAAATCGTTCCACCGAAGAAGAATGTTTCGGAAGCCGCCGGCGAGCCGGTTTACCTGGATGACTACTACCTGGGAGATCCGGCCACGGCTCTGGACCGGGTCCGCCTCGAGATCGGCCGGTTGGGCGGAATCGTCATCGAATCGGTGGAGGGTTCGTTTGATGCGGTGACCAAAGGCTTGCCTGGCGAAGTCACCAGCCTGCATGATGACGAGCGAACGGTCGATTCCCTTCACGCTTCCATCGTCACCTACCTGGGGAGGCTATCGCAGAGCAAATTGGTCGAAACGCAGATCCGGCACATCTATCTGGACATCGCGGCTGCCAACCATTGGGAGAACGCTTCGGACATCGTGGGAATCAGTCTCGCGAGAAGCGGAAGAAAGCGCCTTAGCACCCAACTTCAAATCAGTGTCGAAACCCTGGAAACCTTGCGACCGATCCACGCCGCGGTTCTGGAGGTTGGCAAGATGGCCCTGGAATCGTTTGTCCGATCCGATGGTGACTTGGCCAAGAAGGTGATTAAGTCCAAACGCGAAATCATCAAGCTGGGGGAAACTGCCCAGACTCATTTGGTCACGCGCCTGGCTGCCAAAGAGCCGGAACGCTCCCGCGCCTTCAGGATCGAGAACGACATCATCGAAGACTACAAGCGCCTCCATACCCTGTTTCGACGAATCGCGAGGAACGTGGTGGAGCGGGCATCGCTCGAATCCGAGATGGCGAACGTCTCGCGGACGGCGTCCTAACCAATGAAGATGACGCAGTGACCGCGACCGTCCAACGCGTGCGGCGTATCTTTGTCGAACACGGACAGGAACGATAAGAAGTCTTTCTTGCTTAGTGTTTAGGTTAGGTTTCGGGTGGCCAGGGCAGGAAGATCATTCGTCTTCCTGCGAAGGATGGGAAGTGGCCTGGAACAGGGGCCGGAGCTTGGCGGCGTGCCCCAGGCTGCGGACTCCAATGCCCTTTTTTCTTCCATCCCCCAAATCAAGACGCACCGGCCCGGCGATGTCCAGCAACTGGCGAACCACCGCAGGATAGTCGGCCGCGAGATCGGTGGTTTCGGCAACGTCGGCCTGGAGGTCGAAGAGAACGTTTTCGCGACCATCGGGCGCCTTGAGGTGGAGTTTCCAGCGGCCATGGCGCACCGCCATGAGCTTGGTTCGCTGATAGTAGGCAAAGGTCTGACGAGGAGGAGCGTCCAGCTGCGTGCCCAGGAGGAGGGGAGCCACGTTCACGCCGTCGATCGTCCCGGGCACCGAGGACAAGGATCCACCGGAAATCGCGGCCAGGGTTGGCAAAAGGTCCATGCAGGCGACAATCTCACGACGAACCTGCCCCGGCGGAATCGTTCCCGGCCAACGGGCGACAAATGGAACGCGAACCCCGCCTTCCCAAGTCGTGTGCTTGGTTCCCCGCAGCGGCGCGGCCGTGCCGTTGTTCTTCTTGGCCGGACCGTTGTCGGAGGTGAGCAAGACCAGGGTTTGGCGGTCGAGCCCGGATTCTTCCAGCGCCGCCAGAATGCGGCCCACGCTGTCGTCCAGTTCGTGAAGCCAGTCGCCGTAGTCGCCATTTTGGGAAATGCCACGGTAAGATTTGCTCGGCTCGTTGGGCAGATGAACGGCGTGTTGGGCCAGCATCGCGAAGAAGGGCTGTTCTCCACTGGCGCCGATGAATTCGATCAGTTCCTGCTCGTAGACGCTCATCAACGGCCCCACGTCCTTGACCAGTTCCTCCACCTTCTCATCGCGCAGAACCGGGACGACGCGCATATGCAGAGGATTGAGGCGGCCGCTTTCCTTCTTAACCCGCACCATGCTGCCCATATCGTGGGAGTACGGGATGCCGAGGTTGTGATCGAAACCCTGCCGTGTCGGCAGAAAAACCTTCTGATCGCCCAGATGCCATTTGCCGAAATAGCGGGTGGCGTAGCCGCGGGCCCGCAGAATCTCGGCGATGGTCACTTCATTCGGGTTGAGGCCGGTCTTCGATACCGGCCAGAAGACGTGGTTGACCCCAATGCGCTTGTGATAGCACCCGGTCAGGAAAGCGGCCCGCGATGGCGAACACACCGGCGCGCTGACGTAGAAATCGGTCAATCGTGCGCCTTCTGCCGCGAGCCGGTCGATATTGGGCGTGGCCTGTTTGGAGGCTCCGTAACACCCCAGATCGCCGTAACCCAGGTCATCGACAAGGATGAGGATAATGTTGGGGGGACGGAGTGCCGGGGCGTTTCCGGTCTCCTGACCTCGGGCATTCTGGAGTGACAAAAGGAAGCCCACGGCAAGGGCGAAAAGGAAAGGCGAATGGGGTAGCACCATAAATGACGAGAATACTCTGAATTGAATGTTTGCGCAGTATTTTTGACCGGTTCGTCAGGTTTTTTCTCGTGAGCACAGAGCGGAAGCGAACCGTGTTGCAAGAAATGCGAAGCGCGAGGCGTTTGGGAGCATCCTCGACCCGATTCAGAAGCTTTTTGGCCGGATCTGCGGGGCCACCAAACCGGCGGAAACGATCAGCTTGGAAGCCTCCTCCACGCTGAGGGAGCTGTTCACGACCTTGTCCGAGTCAACGGCAAGGAGGAAGCCGGTGATGGGGTTTGGCGAGGTGGGCAGGAAGACGGTGGTCATCTTCTTGCCCGTTTTGGTATCCTGAAAATGGCCGGTGACGAAGCCGAGTAGCCGGGCTCCGGGCGCTGGGTAGTCAAGATAAACCACGTATTGAAAGTTTGGCGTGCCCTCGAAGGTGCGGAGCGTTTCCACGACCTGTTTGGCGGCAGAGTAAATGGTCGAGATCAAGGGAATGCGCAGCACCAGCCCATCGATCCATTGCAGAACGCGGCTTCCGAGGGAATGCGTCGCGACCATGCCGACGGCGAAGATGATGACGGTTAGAATCACGAGCGGGACGACTTTGACGCCGAGGATCTCGGCCTGGGGAATGAACCTGCGCAGCCCGAGAAGCTTAAAGGTGTGACCCGTGACGTAGTCGATGATCTGTAGCCCGGCATTGAGCAGAAACAGCGTGGCTAGAGCCGGAATCATCACGGCAAGGCCGGTGAGAAAGACGTTCCGGGTCCGGACGAGAGGACGACCTGGGGCGGGGAGAACGTCCGGCGCGGGTTCGGCTGGAATTGGATCGGTGGACATTGCGCGTTTCGATGCGGATGACGTCAGGGGAGCAACGTGCCGAATTGCTTCTCAACCCTCCAGTTTCGCTCGCAGCGTCGCCAGCGAGCGGGAAATCCAGCCCAGGACGAAACCCGCGGCCAGGACGAGCAGAAGAATGACGGAGCGGCTCATGTTGACCTTGGCGAAGAGCAGGTTCAGCTCGACGGTTTGGGTGTTGAGGACAATAAACGTGCCCAGGCAAAGGATGATGAGGGTGAGGAGGATCAGTTTGAGTCGGGTCATGGCAAAGGGAAGGTGGGGAAGGGGATTCAGCGGCGGAACGACGATCGGTTTCCAAGCTACTGGTCAGCTGGTGGCTGTCGGGGCCCGGGAGGGTAGAGCCCGGGGGCGGAAACCGGGTTGTCTGCGTCGTCCGGATGCATGGGCCCATTCTTTGGATTCAGCCGGTAGCGCCAAGGTTGCTGGGCGGCGTAGCTCAAGAGGTAACGCGGCTGATTGCTGGGCGCGGTTGAGCGTTCGGCACCGTCAGCTCCCCAGCGCAACTCCGGAGGATGATTTGGGTCGAACGAAAGCCGCCACAGTCGGTCGCGAATCTGGCCGAGGCTGAGTTTCACAGGTTCGCCGGCAGAATTGGTGTAGGTGAGGGTCAACTCATTGAAGAGGGTTTCCCGGTGCTGCCCGAGGGCGCGGCGCAGATCCTTGGCATTCCAGAATGAATCCAGCCGCTGCGGCTCATTCGTGGCGTAGTTCACGAGCCGGTCTTCCTCGCCCTGAAGGAGGAGAAAGGCGCGCCGGATTCGCAGATCCCAAGCCGCGGTGGAGTAGGTGTTCCAATCGCCGGTTGCAGAGTAGATGTTTTGCGGAACTGGGATTGGATTGGTGCGGCCGACGTTCCAGCCGCGATCGACCAATCTGACGCGTTGCAGAAGTTCAGCGTAAACGCCTTCCTGGATGGCCTGGGTGTAGTTGGCCACGGGCTCGATCTTCTTGGTCATGAGCAGTTCGCGGACCCGGTCATAAAACGCCTCGCCAAATTCGTATTGCTCCAGGCTGTAACCGGGCACCCCGGCGTTATCCAACACCAAACCAACTCGTTCGGCCGATGACGTCAACGGCCGGAAGTCGCGAAACCCGCCGGTGTTGGGTGCCCGGTGATATCCCAGCTTCGCGGAAAACCGGATGCGGGTTAGGGAGCCGTCCGGGTGGGCGTCGAGCAAAAAGATCGTGCCGTCCGGTTCCACTTCCGCGACCAGGGCCACGTGGCCTTCGGGGCTGAAAAGGATCACCCCGGGCCGCAAGTGCCGGGCCGAGATGGCGATGGGATAAGTCAGCGAATCAACGGCATCCGGCGCGGTGCGATACGTTTCGAACGTGACGGTCCTCGCAATGAGATCGAAGAACTCCTGGAGGGTGCCGGGATAGCTGATGTTGTCGAAAATGCGGGCGCTCCGGTTGCCTGATTCCTCATCCGTGCCGCTCTCGACCGCAGTCAGCACAAAGGGCAGCTTCCGTTTGTAGGCAAAATAGGCGCGCAGGAAAACGGGAAGGTTGGCCGCGTTGGCGTTGAATCTCATTTTCGGGCTGTCGAGCCTCCGATAAGGGTTGTGTTCGCTGACCAGGGCTTCCTGGACGTTGGACCAGGAACGTTCGCCCAAACTGGCGACCCACTCGGAATAGTTCGCTTCTTCTTCCGGTGACCATTGGCGTTGAACCGGCCAGACTTCGGCGACGGAAAGTCCGATGCCGAAAAGCCAGCAAGCGAGGATTCTACAGGGGGTTGAGGTTATCGATTTCATCACTTGGTTTTCTGAACCCCTGTTGACCCGGCCCCGGCCGAAGCCAAGGGCAGGGTCAAGTTGGGGGGGGGGTTGGGCAGGGGCAGGAGGGTTTCACCCGGACAAGACCTGAATCGCAGGGGTTATGCCAAGGTTGGGATAAGTTGTAAGGCGTTCATGGCCAAATTGTTGAGGGAATTCTGAGATGCTCGGATGACGGGGCGACTGTCCACTGAACTTACAACCTGCTACCGAGGTTCCCATTTACGCCGGGCTCATTTTCGCCTCTCCAGGTGGTTTGGCGCGAGGATTGGAGCGCTTCAAGAAGCTGGGCAGGCTCAATCGGCTTGGGCACGAATCGCGCGGCCCCCGCCGCCAGGGCCAGGGCTTCGTTGTCCACATCCGCGCTCATGGCCACGATCCGCAGATTCGGAAAACGGGCCCTGATCTCAAAAATGACGTCGATCCCGTTGGTTTCGGCCAAGGCGCAATCCAGCAATACAAGGTCGAATGGGTTGGCGGCGATGGCCTCCAGGGCTTCGGTGGAGTTGCTTACCGGCAGGGTATCAAAAGCGCTGAACACCAGCATCAACTCCAGCGACTCTCGCACCGCATCGTCGCTTTCGAGCAACAGAAGGGAAGGGCACGTTTGAGGAGGGTCGGTGGAGGTTTTCAGCTGGGGCGCGGGTTGCATTTCTCGGAACGACCTCACCGATAGCCGGATTGATGCCATTCAATCAATGAGTCGCAAAAAGCTGACAATGAAAGAGTTGAGGGTGTTTGTAATCCCGGATCGCCTTCCCGGTTTGGCCAGTTGGAAAACAGTTTGTCTTCCAACCTTGCAGTCCCATCGCAATTGGCCAAGGCTTCGAGGACCGATGAGTGCCGGCAAAAAGCCACCCCCAGCCAACCGGAGCCGCTCCGAGATCATGGCTGATGCGATCACCCGGCTGTCGCTGGCGAGCGATTTGGAAGAGGTATCCGAGATTATCCCGCGAGCGGCCCGGAAGTTGATCGGATCGGATGGCGCGACCTTTGTGCTGAAGGAAACCGGGCAGTGCAGCTATGTGGGAGAGGAAGTCATCGGCCCCAAGTGGCAGGGGAAGCACTTTCCGGATTCATCCGATCCCGGTTGGTGGCCGCGGCAGAAGAAGCAGCTCAAGATCTCCGATGTGGACGCCGACGAACGGATTCCGCACGAAGCCTACAAGGAAACCTTGATCCGCAGCCTGGTGATGGTGCCGATTCGTCGCGAGAACCCGATTGGCAGCATCGGAGTGTGCTGGGCCGAAGAACACATCGCGACCGATGAGGAAATGCGCATTTTGCAGAGCCTGGCCGACGCCACCGCGGTGATGGTGGAAGATTTGACGCTGCGCCACACCATGGAGCATCTCGTGGCCGAGCGAACCGCCGCGCTGCAAGCCGTGAACGCGGAACTGGAGACGTTTGCTTCCACCGTTTCCCACGATCTGAAGAACCCGCTCTCGGTGGTGACCACCAATGTGTGGACGCTGCGAGAAATGTTCGGCGCCGAGCTTTCCGAGAGCGCCCTGAAGTGCGTCGGCCGCATTGAGCAAGCCGGCAACCGGATGCGCGAGCAGATCGATGGGATGCTGGCGCTTTACCGGGTTTCCAAGGCGGACATCGAGCCGGAATCGATCAATTTAAGCCTCATGGGCCGGGAAATCCTGGATGAGTTGTCGGAGAACGAGCCGGGCCGCAACGTGAAGACCCAAGTCGTCGAGAACCTAATCGCATTCGGCGATCAGCGAATGCTGCGCGTGGTCCTGGAGAACCTGCTGGGCAATGCTTGGAAATACACCTCCAAGCGCAAAAAAGGAGCGAGGATCACGCTCGATGTCATGCAGACCGAGCAAGATGGTGACGTGTTCTTCGTTCGCGACAACGGGGCGGGATTTGACATGGCCCGGGCGGGTAAGCTCTTCGGCGTGTTTCAACGCCTCCATCAGGATAGCGATTTTGCCGGAACGGGTGTCGGGTTGGCCTCCGTCCAGCGGATCATCAACAAGCATGGCGGCCGGATTTGGGCCGAGGCGGAGGAGGGCAAAGGCGCCACCTTTTACTTCACGCTGCCGACCGTGCCCGTGCTGGTGAAACTTGAGAAAACCCTGCAGGAGATGGAAGTGGCCCGGGAAGCGGATTAGTTAGGGGGTGTTTGAAAATGAGGAACAACTTGCGCGTCCGTCATCATTTTCAACGCTCCACACCTAGGGCTTCAGCCACTTTTCGACCAATTTCACAAACAGCCCGACGTCGAAGGGCTTGCGCATGAATTCCGTCGCTCCTGCCTGCAGCATCTCGTCGCTCCGGTCCTCCGCGCTGATCGCCAGGATGGGGCCTCGAAATTGTGTCTGACGCATGATGCGGATGGCTTCCGCGCCATCCATTCCCGGCAGGTTGCCGTCCATCACCACACAATCAGGAACCCTGGCTAGGTTCAGCTCATTCACCCCTTTTTCGCCCGACTCGGCTCGCGTCACCGTGTAGCCCCGCATCTCCAAAATGTCCGCCAGGGAGGTCGCCAGCGCGAAATCGTCTTCGACAAGGAGAATGGCGGGAGGAATCGGCATGAGAAAATCAGGGGCAGTTTTCGTGCCAAAACCAGGCGACCCAAAGAACCCGGGAGATCAACAGGTCGAATGGCCGCGAACAGGGTCCTTTTCGTCCTTTCGGTCCCTTTTCCCCCGCCTCCCAAACTGCAAGCTGAGCTTGCAAACCGTCACCCCGGTGCGCAGTTTCAATTCATGACCAAAACCAGCCGCGGCAAACTCCTCCTCGTCGATGACGACCAGACTCTCGGCGAAAGCTTTCGGGACATTCTGCTGGGCAAGGGCTACGAAGTCACCCTGGTCGAAGACGGCGACTACGGTCTCGACCTCATCGAGGAGCAGGCCTTCGACGCCGTGGTGACCGACTTCGAGATGCCCACCATCGGCGGGATGGAACTGCTGGAACGCGCCCATCGGAAGAAGCCCCGCCTGCCCATCATTATCATGACCGCCTACAGCTCAACCCAGCGCGCCATCGATGCGATTAAGGAAGGAGCCTTCGACTACCTGATCAAACCCGTCGACGTGCCTGAGTTGCTCGACGTCGTCGCCAAGGCGGTCGCGTCCAGTCGGCTTTCGGCGCGCCCGGTCGAAATGGGGGAGGACGTCGATTCCGCCAAAGACACCATCATCGGCAGCAGCAAGGCGATGCTCAAGGTCTTTAAAGACATCGGCCGCATCGCCGCCAAACCCATTCCCGTGCTGATCCAGGGCGAAACCGGCACCGGCAAGGAACTCGTCGCCCGCGCCATCTTTCAAAACAGCGACCGTTCCTCGAAACCCTTCGTCGCCGTCAACTGCGCTGCGATTCCGGAAACGCTGATCGAGAGCGAACTCTTTGGCCACGAAAAAGGCGCCTTCACCAACGCGATCGCCCAACGCATCGGCCGCTTCGAGCAGGCCAGCGGCGGGACGCTCTTTCTGGATGAAATCGGCGATTTGCCGGGCGAAACCCAGGTGAAACTACTCCGTGTGCTCCAGGAAAAAGTCATCACCCGCGTTGGCGGCAAGGGCGAGATTCCCATCGATGTCCGCGTCATCAGCGCCACCCACCAGAACCTCCCGGACATGATCGCCGACGGCAAATTCCGCGAAGACCTGTATTACCGGCTCAACGCAGCCATGATCGATCTCCCGCCCTTGCACGAACGGGTCGAAGACATTCCGCCGCTGGTTCAATATTTTCTCCGCCGGTTTGCGACGGACTTTGAATTCGAAGCGCCCTCGATTCATTCTGCTGCGCTGAAACTGCTCGAAGCCGAGCTCTGGCCGGGCAACGTGCGCGAGTTGGAAAACGTCGTCCGCCGCGCCTTGTTGGAATCGCGTGGCATGACGATCGGCGCTCCTCTATTGAAGGAGATTCTCTCCAGCGGAGCTCCGTCCGGCGGTGCCGCCACGGCGAAGAATGCCGAAGACGCGGGCGGCTTCGCAGCGCACGTTCACAATCGTCTTCTCGCTTCGAGTCGCGATGAATTGGACGGGAAAGGCGCCTTTGAAGCCTTGATGGAAGACGTGGAGCGCGAACTCTACGCCCAAGCCGTAAAGCTAAGCCACGGCAACCAATCGAACATCGCCCGATGGCTCGGGGTATCCCGGCTCACCGTACGTGAGAAGCTGGACAAGTTTGACCTGTTTCCCAAGCGGAAGGCCGCGAAGGGGAAAAAACGGTAGGCTGGGCGGATGGCCCTGGATTCATGAAATTTCAGAAGTCGAAGGCTTTCCAGCCATTAGCTCCGGGTCGAGCGCAAGCGAACACCCGGAGATG
>CAXBMO010000020.1:0-113943 GCA_963977015.1 uncultured bacterium
ACGAAGGTTCCCTCGGCCCGGTTGGTAATCGGGCTATAGAGCACATGAGTATAAGGGAGCTTTACTGTGAGACCTACAAGTCGAGCAGTTGCGAAAGCAGGTTCAAGTGATCCGGTGGTTGAATGTGGAATCGCCATCGCTCAAAGGACAAAAGGTACGCTAGGGATAACAGGCTGATCGCGCCCAAGCGTTCACAGCGACGGCGCGGTTTGGCACCTCGATGTCGGCTCATCACATCCTGGGGCTGGAGAAGGTCCCAAGGGTTCGGCTGTTCGCCGATTAAAGTGGCACGCGAGCTGGGTTCAGAACGTCGCGAGACAGTTCGGTCCTCTATCCTCTGTGGGCGCAGGAAATTTGAGGGGTTCAAACCTTAGTACGAGAGGACCGGGTTTGACGCACCTCTGGTGATCCAGTTGTTCTGCCAAGGGCATTGCTGGGTAGCTAAGTGCGGTCTGGATAAGCGCTGAAAGCATCTAAGCGCCAAGCCATTCCCAAGATTAGATTTCCCTGAAGGATCGTGGAAGACTACCACGTTGATAGGCTGGGGGTTGAAGTGTGGCAACATACGTAGCTCACCAGTACTAATCATCCGTTCGGCTTGTTCGAGCATCCTCTTGAAATGCGTTATTGAGTAGTAAGCATTCGTAAGCGTGAAATGAACGAAATACCTATTTATGCAGTTGTCAGAGAGTTACTTTCCTCGCGAAGAAGTGAAACGTTCTTTGAAAAACAGGCACATCGAAATGTCACCAGAGATCCGGACTTCCCCCTAAAGCGAAGTTCGTCCTCTGGTGACTATAGCACAGTGGCACCACCCGGCTCCATCCCGAACCCGGCAGTGAAACGCTGTTGCGCCGATGGTAGTGCGGCGAAAGGCCGTGTGAGAGTAGGTCGTTGCCAGAGTTTTTTCCCCACCTTCCTGTGAAAACAGGAGGTGGGGTTTTTTTGTTTACGGGAAGCGCCTTCAGCTCATCTTCGTCTGGTCTCCATAAGGCAACCGATTCACATCCCCTTCCGTCTACACTCCAATTGCCTTCAATTAGTGATTGTGTTTCCGATTTTTGAAATTTGAGTTTTCCGAATCGTCTAGCTTCACCACCATGCATCGCTTTTTGCTCATCGGGATTTCCTGCTGCTTCGTTTTCTTCGACTCAAACGTTTTTGGGCAGGGAGACTTCAAGCCACTTGGCCTCACTCTGCCGACCGAAAACAAGGCCATCTTCTCGAAGAACCAGAGCCAGTTCTACATGTACACCAATCGAAATTTCGAGGGTGTCCGGAGTACTCCGTGGACCGCCGGAAAATATGGCTTCGTCCGCAACCAACGTAGAAGCGCAGAAGGCATTATCATGACCCGCTTCCATGAAGGGATCGATATTCGCCCCTTACAGAGAGACAAATCAGGCAATCCGCTTGATATGGTTCGCGCGATCGCGCCCGGTAAGGTTGTTCACGTCAACAGCACCTCCTCTCATTCCAGCTACGGCAAGTACGTCGTGGTGGAACATGATTGGGGCTACGGTCCGTTCTACAGTCTTTCTGCGCACCTGATGGATACAAGGGTCAAAGTTGGGCAGAAAGTCACCAATGCTACGGTGCTCGGGCGTCTTGGCTATACGGGCAACGGAATCGACCGCACTCGCGCTCATGTCCATCTGGAGCTCAATCTGTTACTGAGCAAACGCTTTGAGAGTTATCACAAAAAACACTACCGGACGCCCAATTATCACGGCAACTTCAATGGAATCAATCTGGCGGGTTTGGACATCGCAGGGCTTTATCAGAGGCAAAAAGAGGACCCCAGTCTCTCCATTCCTGAGTTCCTGACGCGGATGGAAGTTCATCACAAAGCTCTTGTGCCACGCAAAGGTAACCTAGAGATCCTTTCCCGGTATCCGTTTCTCGGGAAGAATCTGGATCAAGCCGGAAGTTCGCCATCCTGGGAAATCCACTTCAGCCGATCAGGAATTCCACTCCAAATCTCGCCCTCCAGCCAACGCGTCTCTCGACCGACGATCAGTTGGGTCAAGTATTCCAAGACCTATCATAGCTATCTCACTCGTGGGCGACTGACGGGAAGCGGTTCAAAAGGTGGATTTAGCGATAGTGGCCTGCGCTATATTGCCCTTTTGACCGGCCAATTTTAGAAATAGCTTTTCCCATTCTAAGGAGCGTTCGAAAATAGAAAAGAGGCACTCTGCGAGTGATTCTTTCGTGGCTTCTGTGAGTGTTCAGCACCCTCACAAAGTCCCATTCAGTATTCTTCAGTGGAGAATGCCCCGCATCTCGAACGGGACCTGTCTAAAAGACTTTCCGTTCGTTTTCCTCCAACCAAGAGCTCACTTCCTGAAGAAACTGCTCTCCAAAATCAGCCAGTTTCTTGGCCCCTACCCCGGGAATTTCAAGAAACTCGTTTTCGTCGCCGGGATAGCTTCTGGAGATATGCCGGAGCGTTTGATCTCCAAAAATCACATAGGGCGGAACATCCCGCTCATCGGCAAGCCGCTTTCGCAAATTTCGGAGGACATTGAAGAGACCTTCGTCACAAGCAACAGATCCCGCACGCGCAACTTTGGATACCGATTTCTCTTCGCCTGCCGAAGGTGATTTTGTCAGGCTCAGTGTTTCGCGGTTGCGGAGAAATGCCAACCCCTTGTCTCCGATCCCAATCGTCTGAAATTTATCTTGGCTGAGTTGGGCATACCCAAGCCTGACCAATTCCCGCCCTACATGCATCCATTCCTCACGTGGAAGCTCTCGCCCAATCCCGTGGGTGCTAAGTTGATCATGCCCCCATTTGCGAATCTTCTCCGTTTGCCCTCCGGTCAGTACTTCTACGGCGTGTTTGAGCCCCAAGTCAAATCGGCTTTTCTGCCGAATCCGAACCAGGCAGGAAAGGAGTTTCTGAGCCGCTTCCGTCGCATCCCATTCCTCTCTGGGGTCCAGACAGATATCGCAGGCTCCGCAATTCTGCTCTGACCAATCTTCACCGAAATATCCTAACAGCGAAACCCGACGACACACCGTGCTATCAGCAAAATCGACCATCTGCCCCATCTGTCTTCTCGCGATCTCCGCCGCTCCCTTGTCTGACATTTCGTCCAGAAACTTCAGGTTCTTGAAGATGTCTCCCCGCGAAAACAGCAGGACACAATCAGAGGGCAAGCCATCCCGGCCGGCACGCCCGGTCTCCTGATAGTATCCCTCCACATTCTTGGGAAGATCCGCATGAATGACATAGCGCACATTCGGTTTATCGATTCCCATGCCGAAAGCAACCGTCGCGCAGACCACTTTTGCTTCGTCACGCAGAAAGGCCTCCTGATTTGCTGAACGCACGCTTTGATCGAGACCTGCATGGTAAGCCAACGCAGAAATCCCGTTTTGCTGTAAGGCCTCTGCCAGGCTCTCTGCCGTTTTCCGGGCCTGTACATAAACGATTCCGGATTCCGCCGAGCGTTCCCGGATGTAGTCACAAACCTGTTGAACGGATTTCTTCTTCGGAACAATGGTGTAGTTCAGATTTGGCCGATTGAAGCTCGCAACAAATGTTTCCGGCTCGTGTAAGCCGAGCTGCGACGCAATGTCCTCGCGGACACGTTCCGTCGCCGTAGCCGTCAGGGCAATCAACGGAACGTCCCGAAGTTCTCCCCTCAATTTCGCCATCTGGCGATACTCCGGTCGGAAGTCGTGTCCCCATTCGCTGATGCAGTGAGCTTCATCCACCGCAATCGCCTGGAGATTCCAACGCTTCAGATCCTGAATAGAATCTCCAGCCATAATCCGTTCCGGAGCGACATAGAGAAGCTTGTATTCGCCTGCATTCAGCCCACGAAAGCGCTCGCGAGCTTCTTCCCTTTCGAGCGATGAATTGAGAAACGTCGCGGGAACGCCACTGGCCGTCAGCGAGTCCACCTGATCCTTCATCAACGCGATGAGCGGAGAGACCACCAACGTCAGACCGTCCCGGGCAAGCGCTGGCAATTGGTAACAGAGCGACTTTCCTGCTCCCGTTGGAAGAATTGCGAGCACATCCTTCCCCGACATGCCTGCTTTCACGATTTCTTCCTGGAGAGGCCGAAATGAATCGTAGCCAAAATTCTCCTTCAGCAGAACACGTAACTGATCAATCTCGGTCATTCCCTTTGTTTGGTGAACCCTAACAAGGTCATCTGCTCTTGCCAGAAAAAGATTCGGCTGATCTTTGAATCACCCGTTGACCCGATCGACCAGAACGCGAAGCTGGAGGGATGAACAACCCCTTTTGTCTCTGTTTGCTCTTTGTCGGGCTTCTGACCAATCAGATTTCAGCTCAAGAGCCAACTCCCCTGCCCTTTGATCCGCAAGATGGAGAGACGGTCGTCTTTCTCGGCGACTCAATCACCCACCAATGTCTTTATACTCAATATCTTGAGAATTTTTTCCTGACACGTTATCCGGATCGCCAAATCCGGTTTCACAATGCGGGAGTATCCGGCGACAAAGTAGGAGATGTCTTGACTCGTTTTGATGATGATGTCGCGGCTTATGTCCCTGATTATATCACCATCCTCCTCGGGATGAACGATGGCCAGTATGAGGACTTTAATGCCGAGACGTTCGCGACCTATCAGTCCGGCATGAAGGAACTCCTGGACCATATCAACAGCCTGGAAGCAAAGCCCATTCTTCTTTCACCGACGATGTTTGATCATGCGACGGTCGCTCGCCGGATCGACGATTCCACCTGGCGCTTTCGGACCCGTGAGTTCTCCCCAAATTACAATGCCCTGATGGCATTCTACGGCGGATGGACCCTGGAAGAAGCAGGCCGGCACCGCATTCCCTTTGTGAATCTTTGGGCTCCACTGAATACCCACACGATCGCGCAACGACTTCAGCAACCAGATTTCACCATGATCAATGATGCAATTCATCCCCAGGCATCCGGTCAATTTGTGATGGCATTTGAAACCCTCTCGCAGCTGGGGGTCCGGAAGCGTTCCGCCAACGCCATTGCGATCACAAAACGTGGCAATCGATGGATCGGCAAAGGGGTTGAAAACTTGACGACTTCTGAAGACGGCCGGGAGCTTCGTTTCTCCTACCAACCCGAGTCTCTTCCCTGGGTAATCCCGGAGGATCAATCTTCCATCGACTTAAAATGGCAGCTTCCCTCTGATGGGCGCCTGGGCTATACCATCACCAAAGCTGGCCACAAATTGAGTGCAGACCGGTTGAAGATTGCCGGATTGGAACCTGGGGACTACGACGTATCGATCAATGGCCAATCCATCGGGGTCTGGAATCACATCTCGTTGGGAACCAAGATCGAGATTCAGGAGAATCCAAAAACCCCGCAATACCAGCAAGCCCTGCAGGTTGCCCTCCTCAATCAAAAGCGCAACGACGAGTTCGTAAGGCCGCTTCGAAACACTTGGGCTCAGATCAAGGGCTACCGCCGGAAGATCGCTGAAGGAGACTCCCACTTGGAAACAAAGCTCGATCAGACCATGCTCGAAGCCAAGACCCTCAGCGATGCGGCGATGAATTCCCTTGTGGAAATCTACCAGGTTGCTGAACCAAAGAGACAGGACTGGTTGATTCGAAGGGTCGAATGAGTTCAATCCTACTCATCCAAGCGCAACAGCAACCCCGGCTGATCATTCTTCAACCGGGGCTGCCCGTGCACTAACGTTGTTTATGTATGGAACTTTAGAAGGTAACTCTCTTTGCTCGCATCCGGTCACTTGAAAACCGGTCGCGATCACTTCCTGAGTGCGAATTGACCGGTCGACGTTCCCGGCCAAAATCACGCTCGTTTACCCGTCCATGGCCGTGGTCACCGTGAGAATCCCCCACATTGCAGGACCGCTCGAGGGAACGAAGCGCACTCTGGGTTTGGCTTAACCGAATACGGATGGGGCGGTTCAAACTCATGCGGGACATTCGGCTCAGGTCTTCTTCAATATGCCGAATCTGGCCGATCAAGGATCTCTCCGATTTTCCCTGATGAACGGATCTCACCAACTGTCTCGAATGTTCGTCCACTGCCGCGCCCAAAGAATGAAGCGCGTTCATCGAATTCGATCTCGAACGCCGATCTCGTTCCGTTCGGTGGCTAAACCGGCTATTGTTGCTATAGCGAATCGACGCATCAATGACCCGGTGCAATTCTTCAACTGAGCGTTCAAACTCTTTCGCTCGGGAAAGGAGAGCATAGTTTCCACGATCGCCATGGGGGGCTGCATAGGAGGTTATTGAACTAATCAGCAGCACGACTCCGGCTGCTGCGATGGTTATCTTTGGGGTATATATCATTATATCAGGGTATTAAGGTATGGATGCTCCCAGACGCTCACCTGAACTTCAATTGCACCATTCGCGACAAAGCGTGCCTAACCAACTACCCCAAGATTTATTCAATCTTTTCCGCAGAATGACCAATCAATCCTTTTCTGATCGATGCCCCTAACCGAGACTCAATCATTTCCTTCCTGCTGCCAATCTCCCCCTTTCCACGGCAAGCCTAGTGGAAACTCGGCGACTTCCGACAATCGTTGAGTCCCGATTAATCAAGGACAGTTAATCACCAAAAATGCTTTGATTTCTTGGAACTTGGGTATTTAAGACTAGTAATCCTAACACTTTACCCCATGTCCACCTCTCAACGGCACCATTTTCTGAGGATTCTCGTCTGCCTCTTCGGGTTTCTTCTCGCACCAATCTCAACCCAGGCCCAATTGGATTTCTACACGGAGGCCGAAACGTCATTGATCGATGTCGGGGCCGGGGCAGCCTACAGTGACATGATGAGCGAGGGCTGGATCGATGCGGTCATTCCGCTCCACAGTCGCGATAAATTCGCCGTTGGATTTCACGGTCGCTACGCGGGAAGCGAGTTCGACCGCTCAGATTACTCGATTGGTCTCATCACCGGATTCTGGTTTGAACGCGCCAATCTCATCACCAATCTCTACGGCTATTGGGATCGTCACGAATTCGCCAGCGGCGACTTTGATGAAGCCGTTTTCGGAGCCGAATTTCGCCATCCGCGTTGGGGAGAACTGCGGGCCGCAGCCCACCTTCCCGAAGACGGAGTTTTCGTGACCGGAGTTCGTCAGGTATCCTCCGGTTCTTCGGAAACGGAAGTTTTCTCTCAAACCCGGATTGAGGTCGAGGGAAGAACCACGAGAATTTTTGAGGATCGCCGCACGACGGTGACCGAGACCACGATCGACACGGTTTTTCGCGATTTTCTTGAAAATGGCGACGCTTTTGAGGTCGAATACGGACGTCGCCTCCCCTGGTTCGATCGCTACGGCAATCTGGGGCTGTTCGTCGGCTACAGCTGGTGGGATCGATCGGTGGAGCCGATCGAAGGGATCTCAGCGCGTCTCCAATTTGCGTTCAACGATTATCTCGCCGTCCAGGTGCGCTATTTTGAGGACGATTTGATCCTGGGCGGCCAAGACCACTGGCGGTTCGAAATTGCGGGTCGAATTCCGCTCGGACGCCGCGAATTGCCAACCCGCGGAACTTTCCTCGGAAGCGGACCCAAAGCTGCCGCCATCGACGAACCTCGCCCGGCTTTGCTGAATCGCCCATCCCGCATCACATGGCCGGTTTTCGGTCGTGGCCAACGGATTGACTCCGACACCACGGTTAGTTCCGCCACCACGAATGAAACCATCCTTCTTCAGCTCATCATCGAACCCGAGCCCGAACCTGTCGTGGCAGCGGAATCCGGTGGTGGTGGTGGTGGCGGAAACACACCTCCTCCGGACATGGAGGAGGAAGTCGATGAATAAGGCGAACTGGATTAACTTCTATCCCGTTCGTATCAGGTATCCATCAGGTCTGCGCTGATCTTTCCATCTGCGATCGCGACTTTCAGGCAAAAATCATCGGTCCCCACCTTGATCGGCACCAGAATGTGGCTGCCTTCAATACGAATTTTACCACCCTCAATCAGGATGTCACCCAACGGGGTTCCTTCGATGGGTTTGTCAGGAATGATCCGGGGATCACTGAGAATCGATTGGAGGAAGGAGGATGTGATTTCGAGTTTCGCGCTCATGTTGGAACCGGGTTGAACCGATAAATCAGGTTGTCGCTTGGTGGTTAGGGAAATTCTGACTTCGTTGTCGACCCGGATCTCCGTGATCTCGAGCCAAGGCCAATCGGCCAACAGACTGGCAATGCCAACGCCAACCCGCTTGCCATCCACGTGGACCTCTTCCTTCGCAAACCGCATCGCCCCCTCATCAAGTGGCGTGCTTGGCGCGGGCGTGGAACTTGTGGTGATCGGCTTGGCGGTGGTGATGGGGCGGCTCCCTTTCCGGGTCATATTGCGTCGCTTGGCCCGGCGCGTCCGGTTTTTCACCACCTTTTCGTGAAGCTTCTTGTGCATCATCTTGATGGCGACCTTGAGCCCCGTGTTCACCACACGATCAAACGCGCCTCCTTCCGACTTCGGTGTAAACCAGAGAATGCCGTCCTTCTCCTTGATGTCGGCCAAGACCATTTCCCGCTTGCCGGTAATCTTCCCTTCCAGCGGGATTCGAACCTCATCGTTCCTCAACTGCAGGCGGGAGATGAAAATGTCGAGTTGGCCTCTGAAAACGCCGACCGGCACCTTCATCGTTTCCTCTTCTGCGATGGCCGTCAGAAGCTTCGCCACCACGTGTTGGCTAATATTTGCGTTGATGGTATTCACCCGTTCTGTCCTCGAAGTGGCGCGAGTCTAGCGGGTCGCCCAAAATCGCGCAAGGTTTGTTTTTCCCTTCACCGGCAACATGAAAGCTTGGTCATCTGCAACCCGTGTTTTCAGGAACGTGGAGATTCGATTGATCTTTAGCCTGATGCTCGGCATCACTTATGCGGCAATCCCGGCCAGCCCGGTCACCGCCAGTGCTGCTGACATCGACGAGACGTATCGGCAGGAAGTCCGGCCGCTTCTCGCCGAGCTTTGCTTCGAGTGTCATGGCGCCGAAAAACAAAAGGGCGACATCCGCTTCGACACACGGAACCCCGATTTGACCGATCCAGCTGAGGTCGAGCTTTGGCACGACGCAATGGATCAGATCAACCTTGGCGAAATGCCGCCGCGCAAAGCCGGGCAACCCGATTCGGAGCAACGCAAGACGCTCGTTGCCTGGATGTCCAGCGCCTTGCGCCATGCCGCGGAAACCTCCCGCTACAACGAAGGACGCGTCGTCACCCGCCGGCTGACCCGCTACGAATACGCCAATACGATGCGCGACCTGCTCGGTGTCGATCTTGACTTTGCCCGCGAAGTTCCCCCGGATCCCGCTTCTGCCGAAGGATTCGTCAACAACGGCGCGACGCTCGAAATGTCGCCAACCCAAATCGAAACTTACCTTTCCATTGCTCGAAAAGGGATGGCCGAAGCCATTGTCACTGGCGAGCGCCCCAAGCTTCATCAGTTTACCCAGGACCAAACGGCCAAGGGCAACCTGCCGAATCGCAAGGTGCAGGGCCACGTCGCCGTCAATCCCGAGTTTATTCTCGACCTCAAGCAATACCCTCGCGCTGGAGAATTCGAGGTGCGGGTGCAGGCACGAGCCGCGATTCCCAAGGGTCAGGACTTCCCCCGCATTCAACTCACCCTCGGCCACGTTCCCGGCATCATTCACGTGCCGCGTGGCGAAATCGGATCGGCAGACGTCTCCACCGAGTCCCAGGTATTTACCTTTCGAGGCCGGATGGAAGACTTCCCGTTGCCTGGCCCCATCTCGTTCGGCAGCTCCGGCTTCAAAGGCATGATCGTGATGGTCGATTTCGTCGATGCGGACGGAAAGGAACTGCGTTACCCGGATCAACAATACGCGCGCAATCCCGCCAAGCCGAAAAAGGGCCAAAAACCGAAACCGCGTCCGACTCCCCCACCCTTTGGATCGCGTCTCGACATCAAGATCGAGTCGATCGAGTTCGAAGCGCCTGTCTTCGCAAGCTGGCCGCCTCCGAGTCATCGGCAGCTCGTGGGTGACTCCAAGAACCCAGACGCTCGCGAACTCCTGAAGTCGTTCATGACCCGCGCCTATCGACGTCCCGTGACTGCGGCGGAGTTGGATCGGCAAATGCGATTGTTCGCCACGTTGGAACAACGATCCGATTCGTTCGAAGCCGCGATTCGCGAAACGTTCGCCTCAGTCCTCGTCTCGCCGCATTTCCTTTACCGCGTCGAGTCCAGACCTGAGATCGCTGAAGCACGTGCCACACCCACCTCCCTTTCTCCCTATGAATTGGCTTCGCGACTCTCCTACTTTCTCTGGAGTTCGATGCCGGACGATCGCCTTTTTGAACTCGCCGCCTCCGGTCGCCTTCACGATCCCCAGGTTCTTGACGACGAGGTTTCGCGCATGCTCGCCGATCCCCGCGCCAAGCAATTTGCCGGCCACTTCACGGATCAATGGCTCGATCTCGAGGCCCTCGATCGCATCGCGGTCAATCCGGAGTTCTTCCCGAATTTCAACAACGCACTGAAAGACGACATGCGGACCGAAACCCACGCGGTGTTTGCCGAAATCCTCCACAGCGACGGAAGCGCACTTGACCTGCTCGACTCGGATTGGACGATGCTCAATCGCCCTCTCGCACGGCACTACGGACTGGCAGGACCGCGTTCGTCCGCCTTCGAAATGGTCGCGCTCAATCCGGAGGATCACCGCGGCGGTCTTCTCACCCAAAGCGCCTTTCTTCTCGCCGCCTCCAATGGCGAAGACTCGCACCCCATCAA
Source organism: uncultured bacterium (assembly GCA_963977015.1). Lineage (GTDB taxonomy): Bacteria > Verrucomicrobiota > Verrucomicrobiia > Verrucomicrobiales > DEV007 > JBCDHN01. The sequence continues at coordinate 10,742 of CAXBMO010000020.1, forward strand.
ACGCGCCGTCTGGATTCTGGACCGTCTCCTCGACTCGCCTCCCGCGCCACCGCCACCGGACGTTCCCGATCTCGACCCCGCGAACCCCGATCTCGCCGGGCTTAGCCTCAAAGATCAACTCGCCGTTCATCGCGAAAAGGAATCCTGCACCAGTTGCCACGAAGGGATCGATCCGTGGGGCATCCCGTTGGAAAACTACGACGCCGTCGGCCGGTGGCGATCGCAGATCAAGGACGCTCCCGTTGATGCCGCCAGCACCCTTCCCAACGGCGAAACCATTGACGGCATTCGCGAACTCCAGGCTTTCCTCCTCAGCGATCGACGCGACTGGTTTGCCCGTTCCCTCGTCAAACGCCTCCTGAGCTACGCCCTTGGTCGTTCGCTCGATCTCGGCGATCGTCCCGTCGTCGAGACGCTGACCGAAGATTTCGTCGCCAGTGATTTCCGCCTGCAACGCCTCATCATCGACCTGGTGCAGAGCGAGGCTTTTCTCACGAAGTAGTCCGGGCGCTTTTTCCGACATAAATCGCCCGATCACACCGTGTAAGAAGGAGACATGAAGAAATCCTGGCATCTCGATCGTCGAACTGCGTTGAAAGCCGCTGGCGTCAGCCTCGCTTTGCCCTGGCTCGAAAGCATGGCGGCTCCCGCGACACCGCGTCCCCGCCGCATGTGTTCGATCATGTTTCCGTTCGGAATCGCGATTCCCAAGGAGGATGCCGAGGATCGGGATTGGGGGTGGTTCCCGACCGGCGCAGGCAAGGACTACCAACTCACGAACGTCCTTCGGCCCCTGGAACCGCTCATGGACGAAGTAACCGTCTTCGGTGGTCTATCGCATCCGCATTGTCGCGGCATGAACGGTCACGACACCGGCGATACCTTTCTCACGGCCAACAACCTCGAAGCCGTCACCTACCGGAACTCCGTCTCGCTCGATCAGTACGTGGCCAACCGGATCGGCGAGCAAACCCGGCACGCCTCCCTCACCCTTTCAACCGATGGCGGCGTTGGCCCGCGCACCCGCACCACGACCCTCTCCTATTCCGAGAAAGGTCAGCCGATTCCCGCGCTCTCCGATCCCAAGCTCATTTTCCAGCGTCTCTTCGGTCAGGATGGAGCCAGCCAGAATGATCGCCGCAAGCTGGAGAACTCCGGTAGCATCCTGGATCTGGTCATGGATCAATCCAACGCGCTCCGTCGCAACCTCGGCATCGCCGATCAACGCAAGCTCGACGAATTCGAAACCTCTGTCCGTGAAGTCGAGCAACGCGTCGAACGGTCACGCAGCTGGCTCGATGTTCCACTTCCCAACGTCGATTCCAGTTCCATCCCGCTCGAAGCCACGACCGAGGCACCCAAGGATTACCTCCGCGCGATCTACGACCTCCAGTTCCTCGCCTTCCAAACCGACCTCACCCGCGTCACCACCTACCAGATCGGCAGCTACGGTCCGTCGCGCGCCCGCACCTTCCCCGCCTGCATCGGCCTCAAGGGAGACTGGCATGGATTGGCTCACGCCGCCGGGAAGAAGGGCGGTCCTGAAAACATCGGCCGGTTCGACCAATTCCTCGCCCAAAACCTGGCGCGCTTCCTCACCCGGCTTCGGGAAACTCCGGAAGGCGACGGCAATCTGCTCGACCACACCCTCGTCCTTTACGGCAGCAGCAACAGCCGCACCCACCAGAACCGCAACTACCCACTTCTCCTCGCCGGAGGCAGCAAGCTCGGCCTCAAGCACAACCACTACCTCCGCTTCACCGAAGCAACACCCATGTCCAACGTCTTTGTCACCATGCTCCAAGCCATGGGCCTTGAGACGGAGCGCTTTGTCGATAGTACCGGGACGTTGGCGGGATTAACGTAGGCACCTTTCCCCGCGCCAACCAGAGCCCGGCGACGACGCTTATGACAAAATTTCTGCAACGATCTGTTCCTCCACTTTGCCGAAATGCGTATTGACTAGAGGAACCCTCAGCGTAATTCTCACTCGCCCATGTCGCGTCACGCATGCCATACCTTGTTTGCATGTCTCCTCCTTCTCTGCGTTGGAGGCAACTGGCATTTTGCCCAGTTGATGGCTTGGACTGCGATGGTCCATGAACGTGCGCCGGAAATGGGTTTCATGACGGCGGTGAGTTCCGTCCTTTCGGGGGAGGAACCGTGCGAACGTTGTGAAGCGATTCGATGCAGTCAGGAGCAGCAGCAGGAACGTTCCCCGGCTCATCTGGCCGATGGAATGAACAAGATTCATCTTGTCGTCACTTCGTTTGGCTCCATGCATCCTCCGCTCCCGCCCTTGCTGGTTGAGCTTTCAACGGCAACCGCTCGCTGTCCAAAGGATGGCGTGCCGGACATCCCGACTCCGCCGCCGGAGCAGGTTTAGAAGCGTCCCTACCCCTTCCATAAGACGTCGAGGGCCTATCCCTCCGTCTTTCGGCTTCACCTTGCGGCGCAACCCTGCCCGCAAGTGGTGTGCCGGATTTCTCGCAGTGCGAAGCTGTGTCAACTCTCGTCGCACACCCCCTTCTAAACCTGATTTTCTTAACTTATGAACTCTATTTCAAAACTTACTTTATCTCTTCTTTGTCTCACGACTTCCGCCTGGGCCGACAACCCGGTCAACGACGCCATCGTTCCCCAGGATCCCAAGAACCCCATCCTGGAATCGCTCTGGGACCCAGCGCGGGTCGACAGCCACGCACCCATTGGCGTGATGGGCGATCACACGCATAGCGCGGGCGAGATCATGCTCTCCTATCGCTACATGCAAATGGCGATGGGCGGCCACCGCTCCGGCACGGACAGCCTGTCCAGCCAGGAGGTTTATCATCGCGGATTTGGCGCTGCCGCCACTCAGATGGACATGCACATGCACATGTTCGGGATGATGTATGCACCTTCGGATTGGCTCACCCTCATGGCGATGGTGAACTATATTGAAAAGGACATGCATCTGGTCGCCGCGCCTGCCACGGGCCACGGCCATGGGCACGGCGGGGGCCATGCCCACACCGGAACCTTCGGCCACTCATCAGCGGGCGCTGGCGATGTAACGCTGGGAGGATTGATCAAGATCTATGACGCCAATCGCCAGCGCATTCATCTGAACCTGTCGCTCGGTTTACCCACGGCAGATGTCGATGAGATGCAGGATGGAGTCTTCCTCCCCTACGGCATGCAGCTGGGCCGGGGAACCTGGAACATTCGTCCCGGGCTTACCTACCTTGGACAAACCGACCGGCTGTCCTGGGGAGCTCAAGCCATTGGCACCTTTGATCTGGAGGAAGAAAACGACAGCGGCTTCTCCTACGGCAACAACGTGAACACCACGGCGTGGCTGGCCATCCCGCTAACCGATTGCCTCAGCATCTCTGGTCGCATCAACTACTTCCATGAGGATGCCATCGACGGGCACTACAACGGTGCTCACAACCATGTCGCTCCCCCTCATTTCCAGCCCAACTACGGAGGGGATTACCTCGACGGCGGTCTTGGCCTGAACTTCTACGCCTCCGGCGGGTTCTTCCAAGGTCACCGCCTTGCGCTGGAGTGGTTGTTCCCGCTCTACCAGGACCTCAATGGCGTGGGCATGGAGCGCGATCACAGCTTTGTGGTCGGCTGGCAGAAATCCTTCTGATCGGATTTGGATCGAGCCCGGTCTCAGGGTGAGACCGGGCTTTTATCGTCAAAGCATTTGGTCTGTCGACCAGGCTCAGGAAGCCGGAGCTTCCGGAGCGAGCGCCATCTTCAGGTCGCTGGCCTTGGTCGAGGGAGTCGCGTCGGCTTCGAGATCGCCGAGCGCATACTGAATGCCATCCAGATAGTGTTGCAGAATCGGCCCGTGCCAGTTGGTCTCATTGCGATGACCAAGGTTGCTGTAGTAGACGCGTCCGCCGTTGTATTCGCGGATCCAGGAGACGGGAACTTCGCGGGCTTTGGCTTCAACTTCGGAAACAGGGTTTTTCTTGGATTTCACCAACACGGAAATGTTTTTGGATTTGCTCATGTCCAGACTGACGAGAACGCGGAGGCTGTCGTCGCCGGCGTAGGTCTTTGGGTTGTACTGGTAGATTTCGTCTTTGTGCCAGAATCCTTCGTTGCCAAAGGCTTCGTTGATCGGACTCCCGGTGTCGTTCAGCTTGAACGCCCATTCGCCGCCCGCACCCCACGGGTGACCGTTAAAAATTCCTCCCATCATCTCCAACGCTTCAGGCCAGTTGTCGAAATTATCGCTCGCGGCGTGAATGCCTGCGATTCCTTTACCTGAAGACACGAAATCCATGATTGCCTTCCGATGATTTTCATCGGGAAACTTGAGACGCGTGGTGTTGTTGAAGAGAATCAGGTCGTATTTGGCGAGGTTTTCCGCCGTGAAGACGCTGTAATCGTCAGCAAGGTCCGCCTGAAATGCGCCCGTCTTTTCGCCCATCTGTTGTAGCATGAAATTGCCGTAGGGGATGGACCGGTGGATAAAGCCTTCGCAAAGCCAAAATACCAGGATGCGGCGGGCCGACTTGGGTTCGGCGGTCGGCTTTTCCGGAATCGCGGCGATGATCTTGCCCTGTTCTTCTTCCGTGAGAGGCTTGAAGTGGGAGGCCTTTTTCTCTTCCCAAGTCTGGGGTTTCTTTTTGGCATCCTGCGCAACGAGGGCAAGAACGGGAATGGTGATGGCGAAGCAGATCGCGAGGAGTTTTTTCATAGTCTGGTTAGAATTCATCAGTTCTAGATCCTACCTCACCGGTTGTCCAACCCGATTCTTTCGCGGGTCCGCGTGTTCGTTTGAAGATTGCGGAAACGCGGTCGAAACTCCATGCCATGTCCGAAAAAGGCTGCTGCACCCCTTCCCTGCCCCACGGCGACTCTAAAGTTGTTTCGGATTTTGCGCCGGGACCTCATGCAGAGTCGAAACGGGGGATGATCACGCTGGAAGGGGGAACGTTTCGAATGGGAGGCGAGGGGCCGGAAGTTTGGGAGAGTGACGGTGAAGGGCCCATCCGCGAGGTGACGCTGGATCCGTTCGCGATGGATCGATGCGCGGTGACAAATACGCAATTCGGCGAGTTTTGCGACGCGACCGGTTACGAGACCGAGGCGGAGCGGTTTGGCTGGTCGATCGTGTTCTACAACCAGGTTCCACCGGCTCATCGCAAGCGCACCAACTACGATTCGCTGCCCGACATGCCGTGGTGGCTAAAAGTGGAGAAGGCGGATTGGCGAAAGCCGGGTGGGCCTGGGACGAACGTCCGCAAATTGGGCGATCATCCGGTGGTTCACGTTTCCTGGAATGATGCGAATGCCTACGCCAAGTGGATGGGACGTCGGTTGCCAACGGAAGCCGAATGGGAATTCGCGGCTCGCGGCGGACTGGAACAGGCGCTGTATCCGTGGGGCGATGAGCTCGAACCTGGCGGCAAGCATGCCTGCAACATCTGGCAGGGGAAGTTCCCTGAGAACGACACCGCGGCCGATGGTTTCGCGGGAACGGCTCCTGTGCGCGCCTTTCCGCCCAATGGGTTTGGCCTCCACAACGTTTCCGGAAACGTTTGGGAATGGGTCAACGACTGGTTTTCGCCGTCCTGGCATCTGAACGGTCCCCGCGTGAATCCCCGTGGGCCCGAATCCGGGGAATCGCGGATTATCCGGGGCGGATCGTTCCTCTGCCAAGCCAGCTACTGCAATCGCTACCGCGTTAGCGCGCGAACCGCGAATACGCCGGACAGTTCAACCTGCCACACCGGTTTTCGCCTTGCGAAAGACATTCGCTGACGAGGTTGCCCGCGAACCTCCAACTTAGCGTCGAATTTTGCCCAGAAGCCGGCTCAGGCGACCCTCGCGCTTGGCGTCTGGTTCGGATTTCGGCTCTTCACCTCGATCCTGGCGGACATTCTTCCAAACCCGGGAGATGACGTTGCTGCGTTCATCGTCCTCTTTGGCCGAATCCGGCGATGCAACCTCGATCGTCTCGTATTGATTGGGGGCGCCATTGTCGCTCGGATGCTCCTTCCGCGTCCGCATCCGAGAAAAACTGGACGGGGTCATTGCGCTCCAAAGGCTCCGCACCGCGCCTCTTTCCTCGGCTTCCTCGGGTTTGCGTTCTCCCAGCGGAATCGCACCCCACAACCCGATGAATCCACTCGACTCATCCAATTCGTGATCCCGAAAAAAGGAGGCTTCAAAATGAATCTTGTTGGTAATCGCCACATCCATTCCTGCCTTCATCGCGCTGTAGTCATCCTCCGGACCTTCATCGAACTCGTAGTAGCCGGCAAACAAGTTCAAATCCATGAGATTGCTGATGCGCCGCGTGATCTCAAACGACTCCGATTCCGACGCCGCCATGGCGGATGAACCACGAACCTCAGTATTGAAATCAAACTTGCCAAAATCAGGGAAGGCAGGAGCTTTTTCAGGGGGCTGCGATTGGATCGGGAAATTGACCGAAGAAACGGATGAAGTCTTCGTGTTGGTCTCTTCAGCCAACAGCGACGGAGCCATCGCCATCGTCACAAACAGGAGGCTCAACCAACCGGGCCAGCCTCCCAGGAAAAAGGTCAATCGCTGGTTCGGTTCACAAAGTTTCACGGCGGCGTTCATTTTGTTGTTTTTGGAGAGCGCGACCACGGTGGCTGGTGGTCACGCATTCATCATTTCTCAAAACTTCAGCTCCAAAACATTTCTGGAAATGATTCGTAACCAATAGCTTCCGATTGAAGCACAAGGCTATACTAACCTTGCAACAATTGAGATTTGAAGCATGTGAGGGTCTGACTGTCAACCACTCCCAAGCACGAAAAAGCCGGGTCTCGAATCTCGAGAGCCCGGCTTTGTTCGAAAAGTTTGCGATTTGCTAAATCTATTCGCCAGCAACGTTCAAAAACTCACGGACGGCGAGATTTTCGACGAATTTCTTATTCAGCGGCACCATGCGCATAATGCTGTCGGGACGAAAATACGCGTTCTTCTGAAGAATCGGAATCGCGCCACCGGTCGATGCGTCAAAGCGCGAAAACTGGCGGGTTGCCTGATTGTAGTAGAAAACTTGCTGAATCATGACCATTCCCTTGGCGGAACCATTGGTGACGGCATCAAGATCGGCTTTCTTGATCGCGCCAAAGTAGTCGCGATTGGAAGCGACGCGGCCATCGTCCACGATGAAGGAGACCCACTCCAAATCTTTGTTCCACTTGAGATCTTTCGGGTCGATCATTTGAGGACCTTTGGCGGTTCTCGCGGCAGCTTGAGCGGTTTCTTCGCTTTCGGCCGGAGCGTCTTGAGCTTGAATTCCTCCAGCAAGGAACAGGGCTCCAACAGCCATCAGGGTTAGGTAGTTTGCTTGTCTCATCGTGTTTGGGATGTTTTTCGTCTATTGGTTAAAAGGGATCGATATTAAGAGTTAGGGAACGAGGGGCGTCAATCCGGATCCTGGGGCGGCCATGCGCCGGATCACCTCTTCGGTAATGTCGTAATTGTCGTCGTAGGCAAACAACACGGCCTCGTTCTTGGTCAGAACAATGCTGAATCCCCGTTCCAAGGCGATTTTCACCGCAACCGGACGCACTTCGTTGCGAAAGTTCTGCACCAGGGTGATTTCATCGCGATTCAATTGCTGCTGGGCCGTGCTCTGCGCCCGGGAAAGCTGAACGTTCAGGTTGTTCACGAGTTGGGCCAATTGTTGCTGTTGCTCCTGGGTCGGCTCGGTGCCGAGTTGCTGCTGCTGAAGCTCGACCTGCTGGCGAAAGCGGTTGCGCAGTTGGCTGAGCTCGTTGTTGAACTGGCTCTCCCGCTGCTTGAGCGCGTTTTGCAGTTGCACATCTTTCTTCAACCGCGATGCAATCTGGTCGAGATCAATGATCGCAAAGCCGTTTGGCTGACTCTGTGTTGCGGTGTTTCCACCCGTTCCGCCAAGGTTGATTCCTAATTTGTCACATCCGGTGAAACTCAGTGCCAATGCGCCAAGAGTTAGGAGATAAAGAGTACGTATCATGTGTTTGGGGTTAAGCCGAGTGGCTTGCTTTAAAATAACATTGTCGTGGTGTCTAGCATGTGACGGGGTTTTCGTGAACCGTTTTCAGAAAAGCTGCAATTGTTCCCCGGGATTTTGACGAAAGGAAGCCGTCGAAAGTCGGATGCGCGAGCCCTTATAACCCAGCCTTTTCGTAGAAACTTTGAACAGTCTGGAAATTCCCTCAGCTATGATGCCTTCGCCGCTCATGCGCTTTCCGAATCGGCTGTCACTCAAATTTCCGCCCCGGACCTCTCGAATCCGTCCTTCCACCAGATCCCGGCGCTCCGGGAAATGCCGATCCAACCAGCTGAGAAATAATTCCGGCAAACCGTGAGAGAAGCGCACCACTGTGTAAAACGCATATTCCGCGCCAGCCTCGCGCGCCGCCTCCAGAATCGCGGGCATTTCATGGTCGTTGAGCCCCGGAATGACGGGCGCCAGCGAAACGCCCGCCGGAATTCCCGCTTCCTGAAGTTCGCGGATCGCTTGAAGCCGAAATTCGGGCGTGGAGGCACGCGGCTCCATTTTGCCGGCAAGTTCGCGATCGAGCGAAGTGATCGAAATCACGGCGGTCGCGGCGTTGTGATGGGCCAACTCGGCGAGGTAGTCGATGTCGCGCGTAATCAGATGATTTTTCGTGATCATGCCAACCGGGTTTCTGAATTCCGCGATCACTTCGAGACAACGCCGCGTGATTTCCAGCTTTCGCTCGATGGGCTGGTAGCAATCCGTAATTCCGCTGCAGGCCAGCGTCCGCGGAACCCATTTTTTGGCGCCCAACTCCTTTCGCAGCAACTCCGGCGCATTCGGTTTCACCATGATCCGCGTTTCAAAGTCCAACCCTGCGCTGAACCCGAGAAACTCGTGTGACGGACGCGCGTAGCAATAGCTGCAACCGTGTTCACAACCGCGATACGGATTCAAACTCGCCTCAAAACCAATGTCGGGACTCGAATTCCGGCTGATGATGGACTGCGAGTCGTCTCGATAAAAGTGGGTCTTGGGACGTTGAACCGCGAAATCGGGCTCAGCCGCGATCAAATCGTCGAGCGCATCGGGATCCGGCTCGACATCGAGCTGCTCGAATCGGTTGCCGGGATTTTCAACCGTTCCCCGTCCTTTCGCACCAACAAACCTGGAAAATGACTCGCTCAAAGAAGTGTTCTTTTGAACAGTTTCGCTCGGATGACATCCGTGTCAATGGCGACGTCACTGCTGCGTTTCAGAAACCGGATCAATCCCCGGCTGGTCCATTGCCCCTAACATTAACGCCAGCTTTATAGTTTGACATTATTGATAATCATTCAAGAATTCCATGATGATGCGCAATGTAGAGATCTACTTTGACGATCCTTTCTCCAAGCGACCGATCAGCGACGACAACCTGAAGGCTTACTCGGCCCTTCACATCGAGCTGTTGATCATGAATGGTCGTTTTGAAACGATTGCCACGAAGACGAAAGCGCTTCACCAAGGCTATTTTGGGCCAGGAAACGAGACGACGCGGGCCGAGTTGACCGCACAACTCACGAAAAACATCCTCGCTGTCGCCCTGGAAGTCTCGGATGCTTCCGACCCGGAAAAAGCGGAAGCGATAAGCTTATTTCCCCAACATTTGTTGGAACCGAAAAAGCGTTTCGGAATTCGAGGTGCGGAAACGGACTTGGCAGTTCTCAATGTGATGAGCCCTGCGTTGGCTGCCTTGCCGAGGTCCAAAAATAGCGCAATCGCCACAGGTATCGCTGAAGATTCTAACGAAGAGGAATCAACTTCTCCGTTGAGCAGCTAGCGCCGCGCTTCAGAGCCAATGGCGGTGCCATTAGCCGCCTTTTCGCATCGAATCGAGAAACGTCGCCAGGTCAATGAGGTCCGAGATGGTCAACACTGCGTTGAAATTTGGCATCGGCGTTTCCTGAGAGCCTTTTTCGTCACCGGCCTGAATCATGATGGCTTGATACTGCGGAGAAACGACGTGTTCGGGATTGAGAATGGCCCGTCCAAATTCATCGCGATCCCAGAGGGTGTGGGTATCGCCTCCCAAATGGATTTTCAACTTGGCGGGAAGGTCGAAATCCGGGAGTTCGCGACCTTCCAAGGTGTGGCAGCGGTAGCATCGCTGCTCCAGAAAAATGCTTTCTCCATTGGCCGAATCTCCCGGCGGAATCATCGGACGAGAAGCCCCGTCTTGACCCAACACATTGCCGAGCGAAGTCAGAACCAAGCTCAACGAGAACAGCCAAAAGGATTTTTTCATGGTTCGTAACATAGTGCCGGATCCGGGGACTTGCATCTCAAGGCTTGGCGAGCGATGCGCGTTTATTGACCCGTTTTCTCGGCAATCTGGAGCCAGTTGACGCACGTGTTGGAATTCGCTTTGCCGGACCCTATCTCCAGGGTCAACCGGCCATCCGACACCTGAACCTCGACCGTTTTCTCCGCGAATTGTCCGCTCTGCGTGGTTTCGCCCGACCACAACTCGACACCTTCGATCGCGGCGGCCTGGTGCAACTGCTCATGCCCGGAGTCCCCGATGCACAGCGTCACTTGATAGGTTCCGTTCGCAATCGCGAGCTCCCAGGTGTCCCGACCTCGCGTGAAGAGAAAGCTATCACTCGGACCATCGATCGCGTTCCGAACCCGCCGATTCTTCCGGAGATCACGCTTCCAGCCAAAACCGCGACTTTCGTCGAAAACGGCACCGTGTTCTTGAATCGGTGAACCCGGCTTCGACGTCTCGACACCGCCAAAATCAAAGAATCGAGCATCGTTCACGACCTCGGCAATTCCGTCGGATTCCGGCGTGAGCGGAGGCTCTTGAATGGCAAACACGATCGGTTGATTCGGCGTGAACAGGAGCGCGTCCTCGCGATCGGGAATCCCGTCGCCATCCGCATCTTCGGAATCCCGCCGTGGGAACGCGGGAAGCTGCAGCGTTTTGACAAACTCCCACATCTTTTGACAAACGTCCCCGCGCGCCGCGCCGTGCGGCACTTCGAGCCGAACCTGGATACTGGGAAACAATTCCGAGAATCGATCAACCAGCGAGCGAACCCATACCTCGTCAGCCGCAACATCCGCCTGAAAATCGACTTCCAGGCTTTCCGTTCCGACCAATCCCAAGGCCGCCAACCGATGAATCGCCACCGAGTTTGGATGATCAGCCGGCAAGTCGCGGAACGGCCACAATCCCACCGGAACGCCATCGTTCCCTCCCCCGCAGAGCGCGTCGCGAACCCTCTCAAGATGCTCGCGATGATACGGAATCGAACGCGGCTCCACGACTTCGCGCAAGGCGACCGCAGCCGTCGCTCCCGCCGCCTGACCAATGTGAATCCGCTGATCATGAAGCCGAATCGCCGCGCTCACGATGCTACTGAACCCGACATTGCCCTGGGCACCGATCAACCCATCCATCGATTCCGGAATCAAACTGCGCAGGGGAAATACACAACGATCGCTGATGAACTTGGTGTGCCGGTTCGGCTTGTGATAGTCGATCCACGGCCCTGTCGCCCCTTCCGCCGCGAGATAGGTGCGGCCGGTGCGATGAAAGTCGTAGTGAAACTGCCACGCAAAAAGTCCGTCCGGATACATGACCTCCGAAAAGCGGGGTTTCGCACCCTTTTTGGTCTTGCTGTCGCGATTCCGTCCGTCCTGCTCGCGCATCATGTACATCGCTTTGAGGCGAAGCGATTCCCGAATGTAAGGCTTGGGCGGAAGATCATCCGGGGTGCCGAATTCCCTGCTCAGGTGAAAGTTCCGAAAGCTGTTCACCTTATCCGGCGCCCGCTCGTGAACGAAATTCTGCAGGTGATGGAGCACGCCGAGTGAATGGCGCTTGGCGTCGTTGAAGATGATCTGCCGTTGTTTCCGCGTCATCGCGACAATGTTTTTTCGCGACGCTCCCGGTTCGGTCGCTTCCAGCGCATCGCCCACGGTTTGCGGCAACCGCTCCAGCGGATAGTCCTGACCGTTCATGTAGTTCAGCAGAATGGAAGTCTTCCCGTCCCTGCTCGAATAGCCATCCACAATGCGGCGAACCGAATAGACGCTCAGTTGCCGGCTCGAAGCCTGGTTCGCGGCCGGCCACGCCGCAATGCTGCCAACTCCCGGTTTGGCGATATCCCATTTCAACTCGCCAAAGGCTTCTCTGCTGAACGGCGTTGCCCGCGGGTAATTGCGATCGTCGAAGCGTTCCGGCTTCGAAATCGGCGTTTCCCCTTCGGACTCCGCCACGATCATGGCCCAGGTAATCGGGTTCATCTCGTTCTCAGGATATTCGGTAGGAGCGCTCGCTTCTCCGTAGCGTGAACTCGGATCGGGTCCGCATTCATACGCGGCGCCGGAAACCTGAACCACATCGCCCCAGTCCGACGCGTCGATCGTCAGTTTTGCCACCACGCGAAGATCCGGCTCGCCGGATTCGGCTGTCTGAAGATCAATCGGCGCGAAGGTCACGCTTCGCAATTTCGGATGCTTGGTGTCGGTTTTCAGCACTTCAGCAGAAACCGGATACCGCTTCCAAATCACCCGAATTTGGCCGGAATCCAGGTAGGGCTGAATCAGGGCGCGAAACGCGGCTTCCGCTTCGGCCGGCCGAAAGGTCGAAGGACCGTGCCACGGTTTTCCCGGCATGGGAGATCCATAGTTCTCCGTGTTCTGCGCCTCGATCCGGTCCATCAATTCCTTAAACAATCCACTGCGATGAAACGCCCGTTTCATGGGATGCCAGTCCACGCCCCAGCCGACATTGTCCATCCCCTTGTTCTCGTCAACACAGGCGAGCGCCTGCTCCGTGTATTGGCCACCGAACCATTCGCCATCGTGGACGATGAGAATCGAATCGACGCCGAGTCGCGCCGCTTGAATCGCCGCGGCCCAACCGGATTCGGTGGCGCCAACGACGAGGATGTCCGGGTTTACGGTCTCGACCTCTGCCTTCGACAACGTCAGAGACCAGCTGGTTAGCACCACCAGCAGGATCAGGGTTTTCATGGGGTTTTTGGGGTTGCGTCTAGAACTTCACGCCGAAGTCGTCGCCTTCGAGAATGGACTGACAGAAATTCGCCAACAAGTCGATCGTCATTTCCACATCCTTCAAATCCGCGACCTCGACAACGCTGTGCATGTAGCGCAACGGCAGGGAAACCAACGCGGTGGGAATCCCTTCGCGAATCGGGTAAATCTTGTCGGCGTCCGTCCCGGTAAATCGCGAGGCGGATTCGTGCTGAATCGGGATTTTGGAGGTTTCCCCAACTTCAATGAGCCGCTTCACGACGTTGACATGGTTCGCAGCACCATGCGTCAACGTCGGTCCGCCACCGAGCTTCACCTCACCATGTTGGGATTGCTGAATATCGGGGCTGTCGGTCGCGTGAGTCACATCCAACACCACACAAATGTCGGGCATGATGCGGTGCGCCGTCATCATCGCTCCCATCCCGCCGATTTCCTCATGAACACAGTTCGCCGCGTAAATCGTCGCCGCCGGTTTATCCTGGGAAAGCCGCTGCATCACTTCGGCGATGATGAATCCGCCAATCCGGTTGTCGAGCGCCCGGCCCACGATCTTGCCCTTCCCAAATTCCTCAGCCGCATCCTGATACACGGCGGGATGGCCGACGCGAAGCCCCAACTTCGCAACTTCCTTGGCGCTGTTCGCTCCCACGTCGATGTAAAGTTCGTGAACTTCGGGAGCCTTCTCGCCGTTCTTGCGGTCACGAATGTGAATCGCGGTATTCCCGATCAGGCCGGAAACATCGCCCTTGTCGCCGAGAATCGTGACCCGCCGACCCCGCGCCGTCGCGTGATCCACTCCGCCCACACGATCCACCCGCAGATAGCCCTCGCTCGAAATGTGCTTGATGATGAAACCGATTTCATCGGCGTGCGCTTCCAGCATCACCTTGGGGCCTCCGCTGCCCTGAATCACGCTCCACGCGTTGCCGTAGGCGTCGTGATCGACTTCATCCGAAAACTTGCGAACGTAATCCGTCCAGATTTTTTGCCCCCGCGTTTCCCAGCCCGTCGGACTGGGCGTGCTGAGGAGATCGAAGAGGAAGGATTTTTCAGCTTTGTTCATCCCTCCTCATTTAGCGAGCTTACCTCGCCCCGCCAGTCTATTTTGCGGCGGGGCGAAGGATAAATGAGCTCGCGCGAGGTCCGAAAGACCCCGGCTGTCACGATGAAGCCTATTCTTCGACCGTGATCGTGATCACTTCCGAGAAGACCGGAGGATCGTGGGGAACGTGAGTCCAGTTGCCGAGAATGAGCTGCAAGGTGTGTTTTCCGGGAGGAAGCGTCAGCGTGGTTTCGGTCTGGCCACCACCAAAGTGGATATGCTTTTCATCCGCAGGAAGCGGAATATTCATCGCGATCAACTTGGTCACGTCGGTGTCGACCAAGAGGTGATGATGTCCGGTAGGCTTATCGGCAAAATGGACGCCGGCAGGAGCGACTCCCATGCCTTTAAGTCCAAAAACGACGGTGAATTCTCCTTTCACGGTGTCGCCATCTTTGGGAGTCACGATGTAGGCTTTCGCGCCTTCCGCAGAAGGGGTGATCATGGGGCCGGGAGCTGCTGCGGCGGCGGGAGCGTGGGCTGCTTTTTTGTCCTCAGCAAAGCCCGAGGCCATTACCGCAACGGTGATCGATAAAAGGGTAAGAATGGATTTTTTCATGATAGTCGATTGAGATTACAAGTTGTGGTTGCGGGCGCAACCCACGTTTTCGGGAATCGGGTGGGGTTAGGACTCCCATGAAAGTATCCCGAAAGCCCCGAAGTTGGACATCAAAACCGCCACACCGTCGAAAAAACCGCCCCTTCGATTGTCGGTGCCTGTTTTGGCTTTACTCGTGCACGGTATTCGCAAGATTGCCCACCATGAGTCAGAAAAACCTCTTTGCTGTTGTCGCCGGTGTCGTCACCCTCGCGGTTTCCGGAACTGCCGTTGCCCAGGACGGCTGGGTTTCCCTCTTCGACGGAAAATCGATCGGAACGGAATGGGACATCAAAAGCGGATTTGCGACCTACCGGGTTCAGGATGGGGCGATCGTTGGGAAAACCGCCGAAGGCAGCGGAAACACCTTTCTCTGCACCAAGAAGGAATACGGCGATTTCGAGTTGGAATTCGAAGTAAAGGTCGATGACGCGCTCAATTCCGGCGTCCAGATCCGCTCCAAGCTCAAGTCCGTCGATCACAAAGGAAAGACCACCGGTTATGGCGGTCGCGTTTACGGCCCACAAGTGGAGTTGGAAGCAAGCCCGGGCCAGGCTGGATTCATCTATGGTGAGGCGACCGGGCTGGGCTGGCTTTCTCCGGAACCCGGCGTGCCTGCGGGATCCTGGATCATCAAGCCGGACGGCAGCGTTTCCGTCGTTTCTGAAGGGACCAAACTCGAAGTCGCCCACACCCACATGAAAAACGGTGCGTGGAACAAAATCCGGATCGTCGCCAAGGGCCCGCAGATCCAAACCTGGATCAATGGCAACATGGTCGCGGATTTGACCCAGGAAGAGATCTACAAGGAGCACAAGAAAGGGATCATCGGCCTTCAGGTTCACGGCATCAAAAAAGGAACCGGCCCCTACGAAGTCGCGTGGCGCAATCTCCGTATCAAGGAGACCAAGTAACCTCGGTAGAAAGCGGAACGACAACCTGACACCTCCCCATGAACCGTCGGCATTTCCTCACCAGCGCGACGGCTTTCACGGCCGGAGCCAGTCTCATTTCACCTTCAACTGCGGCGGCAAAGGGCAAGCACAGCTTCAAGCTGAACTATGCGCCGCATCCGAGGATGTTTCGGCATCACGCTGGCGACAGCGTCCTTGATCAAATCGAGTTTGCCGCGGATCAAGGCTTCACCGCCTGGGAGGACAACGGCCTCTCCGGTTACTCGCCCGATTTGCAGGAGCAGATCGGCGCCACGCTGGATCGCCTCGGAATGACAATGGGCGTGTTTGTCGCCTATGGCAGCATTGACAGGCCGACCTTCGCGGTAAAGGACGAATCAACTTGGGAACACGTGCTCACGGAGATTCGCAAGGCAATCGAAGTCGCCAAACGCGTGAACGCCAGGTGGTGCACCGTCGTCCCCGGTTCCGTCGATCAACAATACGCAGACGAATCCATCCGGTGGAACAAGTCTGGCGGCCCGCGCCTTGCCCAAGGCTACCAAACCGCCAACGTGATCGAGCTGCTGCGCCGTTGTTCCGAGCTTCTCGAGCCACACGAACTCGTCATGGTTCTGGAGCCGCTCAACTGGCACGCCAACCACGGAGGCGCCTTCCTGCGTCGCTCCGATCAGGCCTACGCCCTTTGCAAAGCGGTCGATAGCCCCAGCTGCAAAATCCTTTTCGACATTTATCACCAGCAGATCACCGAGGGGAACATCATCCCGAATCTCGACCAGGCCTGGGATGAAATCGCCTACCTCCAGATTGGCGACAATCCCGGCCGCAACGAACCCGGCACTGGCGAGATCAACTACAGGAGCGTCTTCCGCCACCTTCACAGCAATGGCTACAAAGGCGTGCTGGGCATGGAACACGGCAATTCCAAACGCGGGATCGAAGGCGAACAAGCCGTGATCGACGCGTATTTGGATGCGGACGATTTCGAAGTCTGAACCGAGCGACCTACGGAATCTCGTATTCCTTTTTGAAGGAATCGATTTCCTGAAGGAGTTGCTCCGCCATTTTCTCGTGATTCGCGCGTTTGAAGATGCTCGCAAGCACCTCGCGCTCCTCGTCATCAATCACGTGGTCTTCCAGCGCGAGCTTCTCCAGCATGTGAAGTTCTTCCTCCGAGATCGTGTCATCATTGGCAAAAATGACCAGAAAGGAGTAACCGATTAATTGCTTTGCTTTGGATGTTGGGGTCATAGCACAAACTTCACTCTGGTTCAGGCCGCCGCCGTGCACCAATCGCCAACTGTGAAGCAAACGTTGCAATTTTCGCTTTTCCACATCTAGGTGCGCACCGTAGTTGGCACTTATCTTGCTACGTCAGGACGTGCCTATGGAACCCACCCGCAATTACTATCGCCACACCAAAATCGTGGCCACGCTCGGACCGTCGACCGATAGTCCCGAGATTCTGGAAAAGATCATTGCGGAAGGCGTCGATTTGGTGCGCCTCAACATGGCCCACGCAACGCCGGAATGGACACTCGACCGGGTCACCCGAATTCGCGAGGCCTCGAAGCGGGTTGGGCGTCAAGTTGCGGTGATGATGGACGTGAAAGGGCCGGAAATCCGGACCGGTCCCGTCGAAGAGCCAATCCCCCTCAACCCGGGCGACCGCATCACGTTTTACACGAGGGGCGCAACGCCGCCGTCCAACGGGCTGGGCGTTGACGTCAACTATCCGCGCTTTCCCGACGACGTCGAACTCGGCAAGGTCGTCCTCGTCGACAGCGGGCTCATTCGCTTGAAACCGATCTCCAAAGATCAGGAGCACGTCCTGTTCGAGGTCATCGTCGGCGGAATGCTCGGTTCCCGCCGCCACATCAACCTTCCCGGCGTCAAAGTGAACCTCCCGGCGTTGACGGAAAAGGACGAAGTGGACCTCAAAGCCGGCATCGAGGCGGGAATTGATTTCGTCGCCCTTTCCTTCGTCCGCGAGGGAGCTGACATTCGCGAACTGCGCGAATTTTTGCAGCAAAATGGTTCCCGCGCACGAATCGTCGCAAAGATTGAAGACCAGACTGGCGTTCGCAACCTGACGGACATCGTCAAGGAGTCCGATGGAATCATGGTCGCGCGCGGCGATCTCGGAATCGAGATCGACTATCACAGGCTCCCCATCGTCCAGCGCGAAATCGTCAAGCAATGCCGGGTCGAAGGCAAGCCCGTCATCATCGCGACCCATCTGCTGGAAAGCATGATCGACTCGCCCGTCCCCACCCGCGCGGAAATCTCCGACGTCTCCAACGCCATTCGCGAGCAGGCCGACGCCGTGATGCTTTCCGGCGAAACCACCACCGGCAACTTTCCGCTCGAAAGCATCGACGTCCTCAAAAACATCATCCATTCGATCGAACCGACCGTCAATTTTGAGCTCAACAAGGACATCATCCTCCACAAACCCAAGTCAAAGATGCTGCGTTCCGCCGTCGTCCTCGCCCAGGAACTTGGAGAGGATTCCGGCATTGTCGTCTTCACTCGTTCCGGATTTCTGGGATACGTTCTGGGCGCAATACGCGGTCGAGGGGTGCCCATTTTTGCCTTTACCGATGACGAAACCGTCTTTCGCCATCTCCTCTTTCCCTGGGGCGTTGAGCCCTTCTTCATGGATTTCAACGACGGTGACCCAGAGCAAACCATCCAGGATGCGCTCACCAAGCTGAAGGAGAAAAACTGGTGCAAATCCGGCTCCACCCAAATCGTCATCACCAACGTCCTCGCTGGCGACCAGATCATCGACTCGTTGCAGTTGCGCCAAATCGACTAGACTAGGTGTGCTCTACCGCCAACCGAGGTGCTGCAAGCTCAGGCAGAGCGGGAAGATCTGCGCCCATTCAGGATTGGGTTCCACAAAATCGCCGATAATCGACTGGACTTTCAAGAAAATGTGCTAGGCTGTGTTAGGAACGTTGTTCTAACGAACGGCAAACAGGGCTAGACATGAAAACATCAGAACCGACTGATTGGGGTTCTTTAAGCGCGTGGAGATGCTTTTGGGCAATCCTTGTTGCTTTGGGCTACCAAACTGGGAGTGCAATCTCTGAACAGGATTCGCCCCCTTCATCCAGCGGATTTGGGCATCTGCCAAAAGCTGCTCTCCTTCACGAACTGGATACGAAACGCGAGCGAACGCTTGCCTTGAAAGCGCAAGCGATTGCAAACACTGATCAAGCTCGCGAACGCCTCGCGAAAACAGAGTCCCTGGTGCGCCGGGGCTTTGCTTCTTCCGCGGAACTGGCCGAAGTGCGGCGACAGTTCAGCAACGCTTACGAGCAGCAACTCGCGCTGAACGCGCATCTGGAAATCATCCGTCATGCGCGACTGGTGGCGAGCACAACTCCGGAGAAGGAGAGCGCTGCGCGAAGAGACCAGCGAACCGCAAGCACGATGCGGCTCCCCGGCATCAGCCAACGTTACGGGAATCTGGAACTCTTCACGCTTACCGCAAATCTCGATCGGCCGACGATGGGATCGTTGGCCGATTTTCTTGAAGCCCAATCCCGGGTCGCGTCCGCTGGAGGCCAGGTTCAGAAACTGGATGCGCGACTGGCGACCGAGAAGCTTTCGGCCATACAGGCGCTCCGCAGTTCCCGACCCATGGAATTGACGAACGCCCGAACGCAGCATCAGAATGCCTCGGCGGAGCAGAAGCTCGCATTGGCTGAAGTGGCGACTCTCCAGCGCCAGATCGGCCAACTGCGAGCCCTCGCAAATTCCGAATCAGACGAATCATCAGAAACCGCCGCAATCCCCTGGCTGGAGGAGCCGGTCGGGATGCTGGGAAGCGGTTGGCGATTCGCCGCGCCCGCCAATCCTGACATGATCCGGATTTGCCTGCCATGGTCTGAGGCACGCCAGAACGCGGATGGTCTCGTGCGAATGGCGGAAGCGGATCTGGTCGCAGCCAGTTACCGACTTAGTCTGGTGCGAAGAGCCCAACAGCGGGACGTAGCAGGTTCGGCAGAGGTACGAATTGCGGAACGTGATCTCGCCTTGGCTGGCGCAAAGCTCGATGTGGCCAAGGCCGAGGTTCGGATCGCGCAGCAGCGGCATCAGATGCTCGTTGCCGTCGCGCGGAAGCTCGATATCAGGCTCAGCGATCATCTCCGCCCGGTACGGGGGTCGATCGACACCAACACTCTGGTTGATATGATGAAGTCCGAGCTCGATCTCGGATACACCGATCCCGCTTTCCGTTTTGGCTATGTTCGCATCGCCGAGCGTTTGCTGAATGCCATCGCCAAAAAGAATAGCGCGAAATCCGACCGCGATTTTCGGGCAAGCCGCTTGAACGGGCTCAAAGCCCTGCGTTCGGCGCGCTCTTCAGAACTGCGCTGGGCGGAGGTTGCACTCCAAAAAGCCGAGGGTCGACTTCGCGCCGCAACCCAGGACCATCAGCTAAAGGAATTGGAGCTGATTCAGTGGGCTTCGCTCGGGGAATTGCTTCGCGAAAACCCGAATCCCAGTCCAACGTCACTCGATCCGATTCTCCAGTCCGAGGCACAAACCCTCGCCAAGTTGCAAGGCCAACTGGAGCAACACCGATTGGCCGGGGCGAAGATTCGGCTCGACTACCAGACCGATCTCGCAAGGCGCACGCTGCGCCTTCGATCGGCTTCAAGCTACGAGAGGGAGAAGGTCGTCCAGTTGCAGAAGCAGGC
Organism: uncultured bacterium; assembly: GCA_963977015.1. Classification (GTDB taxonomy): domain Bacteria; phylum Verrucomicrobiota; class Verrucomicrobiia; order Verrucomicrobiales; family DEV007; genus JBCDHN01. The sequence goes on from CAXBMO010000020.1 coordinate 31,098, forward strand.
TCACGGTCAATGGGCGTCGGCAAATCACCAAATCACACTCGCCCGCCAAACGCTGAACTTCGCATCGAGCTTGAACACGGTCTACCGGCCCTATGATGTCGTCGATCTGCCGTCTTCGGTTCGCCAACAATTGCATGGTATCGCCCACCAAAGCCACGGCTCCAACGCTGGTGAAATTGCCTCGCTCGATGCCGAATATCGCATCGCAAAAGCGCGAGCGGACCGCCTCGTGGTGCTTCTGCATCGCGGCGTGGCGTCGAGGGAGGAAGTGCGACAAAGTCGTGCGGCCGAATCCCGGCTCGCGGCAAAGATCGAGGCCGAACGCGCCAAATCGTCGGTCGCCCAACAAGCTGGAATGCTGATGGCATCGGTCGATCGCGCAGTCGAAACCACGACGTCCCCAACGGACCGTCGCCCGATGAGTCTCGCCGAACTGCCGGATCAGTCGTTGCTCGAAACTACCGATGGAACAGCGCTCAAGCCCATTCCCGAATTGCCGACGTCCGCAACCTCACTTGCCACTCAGAAGAAGCATCCGATCAAACGGTAGCGACGAATCTCAGGGCCGGGCGGAGATCACTTCCGCTTCCCAGCTTTGGAGCATGGCGGTGAGACGGGCTTTCGTGGCTGGGTCATCCAGCGGCGTGGATTCCGTTGGGTCCCCGGCCAGATTGAACAGCCAGTTTTCAGTCGCGCCGCCTTCCTCGCGCCACACCATCTTCCAATCGTGATCGCGAACGGCTCGCCAGGTTCGGTCGCCGCGCTTCGATCGCCAGTAGAGGGATCGGGGTGAGCTGGGGCGTTCGGCGCGTTCGTGCGCCAGAATGTCGATCCCGTCGAGCCCGTCCGGCACCTGAGCGCCTGCAGCTTGCAGAAACGAAGTCGACAAATCCATGAGACAACCGACGCGATGGGAGACCGTTCCCGGATGAAGCTGCCCGGGCCAGCGAACGATGCAGGGAACACGGATGCCGCCTTCAAACAACGTGCTTTTGAAATCGCGAAGCGGAGCGTTGAACCCGGGCGCGATCGCGCCGTGATCGCTCGCAAACACGACCAGGGTATTGGATGAGAAATCCGCCCGATCCAGTTTCTCCAGGATTTGCCCGACGTTCGCGTCCATGTCCTCAAGCATCTTCACATAGGTTTCGCGCGTGCCCTTGGTCCACTGCTCCGCCGAAACGGGCTCCGGCGTCAGGTCGTCGGGCCCTTGAAACGGAAAGTGCGGCGCACCGTAGGGAACGTAGAGAAAGAACGGCGATTCGGCGCTCTGCCGGTCGAGGAAATCGAGCGCGTCCTGGGTGATGAGATGCGTCATGTATCCTTCGCGTTTGATGACCTCGCGACCATCAAGGCAGACCGGGATATCCGACAGTTCGATGTGATGAAAGTAGTCGACATTGCCGCCCAAAAATCCGCGAAACTCATCAAACCCCTGGTCGAGCGGGTTGAATTTAGGCTCGTAACCGAGGTGCCACTTTCCAAAAACCGCCGTCCGATACCCGAGCTTGCTCAGGCCCGGTGCCAACTCGGCGTGTTCTGGCGGAAGCCCGAGGTCGGCGGTTTGGGCCAACGCTATGGCATCGTCATAGCGCCCGACATTGCCGGTTCCGATCGCGCATTCCAGACCGCCAACCCGTTGCGGGTAGCGCCCGGTCAGAATCGCAGTTCGCGAGGGCGTGCATTCGGGTCCATTGGCGTAAAACTGGCTGAACCGGACCCCCTGACTGGCAAGTGCATCCAGATGAGGCGTTTCGACATCCGGAGCGCCGTAACTCGGTAAATCTCCATATCCCATATCGTCGACAAGGATGAGGACGATGTTTGGCTGATTCTGGGCGGAAAGCGCACCCGTCAGGATCAGGCTGATGGCGATAAAGATGTGTTTCATGGATGGTTGGACGTATCTCCCATCCGAACACGGCTTCAATCGCGTAATTTGTCTCAATTCTGTCGCGATCACCAAAGAGAACCGAATTTGCGAGGCACTTCGCGAGCCCTTTCCAAACACCCCTAGGATCTTTCGAGATAGGCGAGCAAGGCGGCAAACTCCTTCACCGTCAGGTTATTGACCAACCCTGGCGGCATCATCGAGGCGGGAGATTCTTCCCGTTTGGCGATTTGATCCGGCTTGAGAACCGTCACTTTGCCGGTGATGTCCCTCACTTCGATCTCGTCAGCGGCTTCCTTGGAGACAAAGGCCATCAGGATGTTCCCGTCTTTCAGGGTGAACAAGTTGGTGTGGAATCCCTGCGCAATTGACTTGTTGGGGTTGAGAATGGCTTCGGCCAGATCCTTCCCTTTGTAGATTCCGGAGATGTTGCCGAGATAGGGTCCTTTCAAGGGTTCGTCCGGCTTCATCGTGTGACAGATGACGCAGGTTTGCTGCCCGAAAAGGGCTTCGCCAAGTTCCGCGTCTCCCTTGATCTTCGCGACTTGGGCCAACACGGAAATCGGTTCCATCGTTCCAATCAACGCGTCCTTCGGTTTTGATTCGGCATCGAGATCGATGCGAAGCGACCTTGCGGCTGACTCCGCAGCCTTGACGACGTTGGGTTCGGGTCGCGACGCTGCTGCGATGACAATTGCTTTGGAATTGCGATGTTTCGTTTCGGCAATCGCACGAAGCAACCAGATGAGGTGGTCCGGGTTCGATTCCAGTTGGGTTTCCTCCAAAGCGGTCTCGATTTCTCCCCGCGTTTCCGGCGCCAGCGGCTTGCGATCGAGCAATTTGACGAGCACGCCGAACGCCATTCGACCGGCTTTCTCGTCTTCACCATGCGCCACCTCGATCAGCATTTCGTAGTGATTCTCGATCTCCGGATTGTCCGGGATCGCATCGCGCAGCCAATTCTTGATGTGAGGAATCGTCTTGAACTCATTCCTCCGGACCGCGAGATCAAACGCGACTTCGAAACCGTAGGGGTCGCGCCCTTTCGCCAACGCCCTTGCGGCGTTCAAGCGAAGCTCATCGTCGCGATCCGATGAGGTCGCGACCCGAATCAATGCCGGAATCGCGTCAGCCGGAGCCTCGGTTTTCTTCAAAACCAGATCGACGAGCGATTTCTCCAGACTTGGATCCTTTTCCGCCAATTTGAGCACGGTCGGAATCGAATCGTTGAGATCAATCTGGTTTCGCGAAATTTCGGCGATCAACGCGGCTTTGTCGGTTTTTTCGTGCGTGAGCGCCATGCGCAGGGTTTCGGCAATTTTCTCGCTCATTTCCCAGGTTACGCGCTTGTAGTAGGGTCCGGTCGTATCGGGACGCGTTCCCCAGCTTTCCCCCTTCCACTCCCCTTCGCGAAAGTAGAGGCGAGCGAGCGTTTTCAGGATTCCCGACGCGTTGGAGGGATCGGAAGCCTCTCCGAGTTGAACCTCCAAATTCGAGATAAGGTGCTCCACGACTTTCGGGTCGTGCATTTGCTGGAGCGCGCGATGAACTTGCGGGTATTCGAGGTAGGCTTCCAAACAGGCATCAACCGCCTTGGTTTCGACCAGGGCGTTGATCGCAACATGAGCGACGTTTGGATCACTGTCGTTCGTCATCGTGATGAGCGTATCAGCACCATCTTTGGTCGCCGCAAGCCAACGAACGATCTCCAATCGCACCGCAGGATCGGTCGCCACAATCTCGATGGAGGGATCATCCATCGGCTTGCCGATTTCGGCCAAGGCGCGAGTCGCGACTTCGGGATACTGCTTGAGAACATCCGCCCAAAAGGAAATCGGCAACTCGCTTCCGCCGAGAGCGAGCGTGAAGATTGCCGCTGCGGCGATTTGTTCCGAACCGGATTTCGTTGCGAGAGCAACAAGGACATTCCGAGTCGCGTCGTTCAAGCCGCGCCGCAGCAGTTCCCATTGCGCCGCTTTCCGCACGGTGAAGCTCTCATCTCCAATCAAACTTGCCAATTCCTCGTCCGTCGCGTTGGCGAAATCCGGAACCGCCCGCTTCTCGTGTCCCTTGGGTTGCACCACCGCGACGTAACCGATGTAATCGCCATCGTACTTGAAGCGTCCGTCCTTCCAGCTCGAAACGTAGATTCGCCCACCCGCGTCAATCGTCGCATCGGTCGAACGAGGCGTCTTGATGAACTCGATCTGCTCATCCTCCTGAAAGGTGGCGCCCTTCTTTGAAAGTTTGTGGGCGTAAACCCAGCCCGGGCCCCAGTCCACGGTGCAGGGAATGTTTTGGTAGGGCTCCGGATAGCCTGGTTCATCAATCCAGACCGAACCGACCCCCGAACCACCGCCATAATCGCGAAGCGGTTGAATGATCTCCTCCTCGAAGTTCCGATACAGACTCGGATATCCGTGGTGATCGAGTCCGGTAAAGTGATGAAGCCGCACATCCCAACCTCCGCCATCGTTCGTGTTGTCCCGGGTAAAGGCTTCCAGGGTCGGCCCGACCGCCACTTCGTAAATGTTCCGTGTTCCCCGGCTGAAAATGTGCATCCCGGTTCCATCGCGGCGAATGCGAACCACTCCCCCGCCTCGAAGTTGAAGCTCGGTTCCATCGGTGCCCCTGGCGTTCATGAATCCGAAATCGCCGATCGCGCAATAGATCCAGCCGTCGATTCCGAGCGTGATCCCGTTGGAAGTATGGTCGGCGGGCCGGTCCTTGAAACCGAACGCGATCCCTTCGACCAACACTTCCTCTTCGTCGGAAACTCCGTCGCCGTCGTTGTCCCGGTATCGGCTCAGATGGGGAGGATGGAGGCAATAAAGCCATTCTCCGTCCCACTCCAACCCGCGAGGCGAGTCCACGTTTTCCACGAACTTGTGAACCTGGTCCGCTTTTCCGTCTCCGTCCGAATCCACACATTGCAAAATTGCCCCGCGGTTTGGGTCTCGAGCCAGCGAACCGTTCTTGTCCTGACTCACAAACACCACGCCATCGGGCGTTGCCTTCACAAACGTCGGGTAATTTACACTTGGCGGCTTCGCGAAAATCTTGGCCTCGAAGTTCTCGGGGACGACGACGGTTTTGAGCAACTCGGCCTCGGTGGACTGGGCCTGAGCGAATTGGAGGCTGGGCAAAAACGCGACAAGGGCGACCAAATGGCAAAAGGATGGGCGGGGTGACATTGGCCGCGACGATCCATCATGGCCCGGAATCGTGCAAGTGGCGATATCCCCCAGATCCCCTCTACTGCAAGCCCTTCACGGGCATGAGCGATTTGTCGCGGTTCGCCTTGTTCACCAGAATTTGCTCCGCCGTGTGCCGCAGGAGTAATTCAGCGATTTTGACGGCTTCGCTGACACTGGATTTGTCCTCGGGATCAAATTTGGATTCCACATCCACATCGTTAGGGAGTTTCTCATGATAACGAAGCTTCCCATTGGTGATCACCAGGAATCGCTTCACATCTCCCAACTTGTCGGCCGGGGGTTCCGGCGTCTTGAACAAATGACCGTCATACGGACTGGTGGGATCATCGATGCGCCTCCCTTCAACAACCGAGGCGATTACTGCATCGAGATTTCCGTGATTTTCCGCGACGAAATCGATTCCCGTCGAATGGGCGGCCGCGGCTACTGCAGCGACGCTTTGCGCATATCGGCGAGCTTGCAACGCTTCCTCAACATACAGGCGCCGTTCCAGCAGCCTGAGGCGCTCCGGACATTCGCTCGGGCTGACACTCATCAAATTCGTCGGCGGCTCCAACAGGTCAAAAACGTTGATGTCTGGAGAAGCTTGCTTGAGTTGGCCTCCTTCGATCTTCAAATAGGGAAGAACCCGCGCCTGTTCTTCGGTCGAAAGTCTGGGGCCATCGTTTTCCGCATCGCAGATCAACTTGATGGTCAGGGCCAGGTTTCCTCCGGCTTGTTCAACAAACGACGCGCCATTCTCGCCGGGAATTTTCCCAAGAAGCTCAACCTCAGCCGCAAGCTCTTCAGCAAACAGGCGCTCCTTCAGCTGCTCCAGGGTGTTTACCCGGTGCACCAGCAGACGGCGAACCTCATCCAGGGTCGGCTCCGCGACTTTCGGGATTGTCGCTTCCACTGGAGCGGAGGTGACCTTCACCGGTGGAATCGCACTAATCGGCGTATGTTTGAGAAGCTTTGGGTCCGGCTTGTTCTCCCCTTCGATCGGGTTCATCACCGGATGAATGATAAAGCGTTGAATCCAGGCGCTCAATTGCTGACGCTCCGCCGGAAACTGATCCAGGACGACCAGAACGATGGTCGCCAGCAAACAAATCAGCGCCGGAATCCCGACGGCTGGAGAAATTTTCCGTTTGGAAGCACCGTCTGCCGACCAATCCATGGGAGCTTCGGTAACTGGAGTGGCCTTCGGTTGCTTTTCTTTTTCCTGGGCCGTGTCTGCAGCCTCATCTTCGACCTTGTCCTTCCCGAATTGGAGAAAACTGGGCTTGGAACCGGCATCTTTGGGCCGGGTCCGTTTCGTAAAGGCAGCGACAAAGCCTTTTGGACCAGGTTTCTCAGCGACGGGCTCGGGCTGAGGGGCTTCGGATGGTTCCAACGTTGCCTTTTCAGGAGGCGCCTCTTCGGCACTTGGAGAAGCCGGGTCCGGTCCCGATTCCGGCTTGGGCGGGTAACCAGGAACAGGATCTTTCGGATCTGAAACCGGCTCGGGTTGAGGCTGGGCCGACTCCGGTTGACTCTGACCCAATGCCGCGTTTAGCCCTGCTCCATCAATCAGTTGCAGAGGAACGGACTCCGCCGCCTGAAGCACAGCAGGATCGAAATAGCTATTGGTGACAAACACCGCACTGTGCGCACCGGACTGACTCACCGCCCCCCAAAACGTATCAAGCTGCTGCATCTTGACCAATTGCGACGGATCCGTCGCAAAACAACCAACCGCAACGTGCTGGGTGGGTTGTTGAGCCGGCGTCGCGATGAACGTGATCTCAACAGGAAGTCCGTCGGGCCGGCTGAGTTGGAATCCCGCCGAACTGTAGATTTGCGCAACCGTGTCGACCAAGCGCTGTGGCAGGTCGTTTTGGGTGGGCATCGGCTCGGCGTTTTGGGAATACACGGAGCGAAGGTTACCACAAGTGAATATTTCTTAAACCCATTTATTTCGGAAAAGTTAACTTACTTTGCGCGTACTTTACCGTCGCTAGATTCGAACACTGGCGTTCCAAACCTGTCTGAACGCTTTATATGGCCACTTTGAAGCCTCTCTCCCGCCGCACTTTACTTCGTGGACTCGGAGTCACCATGTCGTTGCCACTTCTGGAAGCGATGGGCCCTGTGCATTCCTTTGCTGCGTCCAGTTCCACCAAGTCGCCGCTTCGCATGGGATTCGTGTATCTCCCGAACGGCGTGATCATGAATCAATGGACGCCGAACCAAGAGGGCTCGAGCTTTGAGTTGCCCAACACGCTCAAACCGCTCAACCCGCTTAAAAGCCAGCTTCAGGTTCTCAGTGGCCTCGATCATGACAAGGCCAAGAACAATGGTGACGGTGGTGGCGATCATGCCCGGGCAAACGCCACCTTTTTAACCGGCTGCCAAGCCAAGAAGACCGCTGGTGCGGATATTCGCATCGGGGTTTCGGTCGATCAGGTCGCCGCAGCAAGGATTTCCGGCCAAACGCGAGTCGATTCCCTCCAGCTGGGCTGTGATGTCGGTCGAAAAGCCGGTCGCTGCGACTCGGGCTACAGTTGCGCCTACCAGTTCAATTTCTCCTGGAAGACCGAGAATCTGCCGATGCCTCCGGAGATCGATCCTCGCGTCGTCTTCGAAAAGCTCTTCGGCAGCGGCATTTTGGGCGACGTGAAAAAGAACCAGGCGGTGCGCGCGAAATACCAAAAGAGTATTCTGGATTTTGTGCGCGAAGACGCCCTCGCCCTTCAATCGAAACTCGGGCATACGGATCGCGCCAAGTTGGACGAATACATGACCGGGGTTCGCGAGTTGGAACGCCAGATTGAGCACGCTGAGAAGTTTACCAAGCAGCTTCCTGACCTGAACGCGCCAACCGGGATCCCGAGCGAGTTCAAGGAACACATTCGACTGATGTATGACCTCATGGCGATGGCCTTTCAGACCGACACCACGCGGGTGGCGACGTTTTTGGTCGCCCACGACGGAAGCAACCGCAGCTTCCGCGACATTGGCGTAGGTGAGGGCCACCACTATCTATCCCATCACCGGGATGAGAAATCGAAGATCGAGAAGCTGGCGAAAATCGACAGGTTCTACACCGAACAATTCGCGTATTTTCTTCAGAAGCTCGCCGGAATGCGCGAAGAAGGAGGCTCGGTGCTCGATCACTCCATGATCGTCTTCGGCGGAGGCCACAGCGACGGGAATCGCCACGATCACGAAAATCTGCCCGTGATTCTCGCCGGAAAAGGAAACGGAACGCTGCAAACCGGGCGTCACGTCAATCACCAGAGCAAACCGATGAACAACCTGTTCCTGACGATGCTCGACAACTTTGGAACCCCGGTCGATCGGCTTGGCGACAGCACCGGCCGCCTGAGTAACGTCTAGCCTGGACTCGAGAACTACGAGTCCTTCAGCAGCGCCATGGCGCGCTGAATATTTTTCTCGCGGTTGTCCAGAATCTTGGTTCTCGCCCAGCGGTAATTCGTCGCCGCCATGATTTCCGGAATGGCGGTGTCGGCTGCGATATCGCCCAGAATCTGCTCATAGGGAACCGGACCAACCGGGCGGTAGGCTCCGGAATAAAAGTAACCGTGAACGACACTGGCAAGAGCTCGCGCCTCCCGTTCGCCATTCCCTTTGATTCCTGGGTACTCGAACAGAGAGCGATAGAGCTCGCGGTTTCCGTCCGTCCGCACCACGCGATTTTTCAGGGTCGCCAAGTAACGGGTAAACGCGCGAAGGTTTTCGATCAACGGCATCGGCTGGTTCCAAACCGGCGCTTCGTCACCGATCCAGAATCGAATTTTGTCCGGTAAAGGCAAGAGCCCGCGTTCGCCTTCACTGTGAATGTGAAACGGATCCACCCTCCCCCTCCGGTTCAGCCCCATCTCCGCATAAAACACGACCCAAACCTCTTCGAGCGTCAACTTGAGAAGATCCATCCCATCATTCTGGGCATCTCGCCATTGATTGGTCTCGGTGATGAGAGCTTCGAGAGCCACACGGTTTTGCGAAAAGAACTGCGCTTTGGTCAGGTCTTCATACACGAAATGGATTCCGGCAACTTGGTCGGCCGGATGCGAGCGCTCAACCTCTGTGGTTAGGGTCTCGGTTGGACGAACCGTGCTGATCGAGATCGCGTAATCATCGATCGCCGACGCATAAGCCGCGGCCAACTCGTCTTTCCGATCCATTCCCAACTTCATTTCGCGGTCGTTGCTCATGAAGAACGGCTCCACAATCACGGCCGGCGCTTTGGTGTTCGCAATCAGGGTCCATCCTCGACCGCCGGAAAGCGGTTTCAGCCCGCGATCCCGCAGGCCCAAGGCCTTTAAAACCTCGTCCTGCAACAAGGACGCCAACCGTTCCCCATTGCGAGAGCGGTGATGGTACAACATCTCGGTACCACTCGCTCCCACCGTAAAGTTGCAGTGGAGACTCACAATAAAATCCGGATCCAGGCTGTTGAGTTTGGCCGGCAACCGCGTGAGACCATCCGAAACATCATCCCGGAAGACGATCTCGACATCGGCATGCTTCACTCGCTCGGCAACGCGTTTCGCAATATCGCTGTTGTAGCCCCACTCTGTAACCTTGTATCGCTCGCTCTTCGCACCTTGAGAACTTTTGCGGTGCCCAACCACAAGCGCCACCAAAGGCTTCGGTGAACTCGGAACCACGTCGGTTGCCTCAGGTTCCGGTTCAGCCGGCCCAATCACCTCTTCCAGAATCTCCAGCACCCGCTCTTCCAGATCCTTCCGGTCAATGTGGCCGGCATCCAAATACCGCTGAAGCAATTGGGACGTAATTGCCGGGAGCAACTCGATAATCAATGCGTCGTAGAGAACGCCATCTTCCAGGGTTCCGGTCAGAACCGCGAATTGATCCAACTCAACAGCTTCCTGAAAAGGGTGATCCTCCGGGCGTTCCCCGGTAATCGCTCTGGTCAGCGTGATGGAACCATCAGCAGTGAGAAATTCTTGAGATCCGGTAAAGCGACCAACAACGATGTCTGATTTCATGGGCGGAAAGCGTGGTCGCCGAATTTGGGCCACGCCTACTGGCGACGCAAGCTCAATGCTGAGCGTAGAATGCCCGTTTCCCCTTCTTCGGCGGCGGATCGATGTTGATTGCGATCCAAGTGAAGAACAATGCGGCGATGATGCTTCCCACCATCGGAAGGAAAATCCCGGGAATTCCGATCAGGAGAGGCGCGAAAAGATACAAAATGACGACCTGGCTTCCGGGGGCCGGATCATACGGATCTTCGAAGGTGCGAAGCTTCACTCTGGCCAATTGAAGTCCCAAAATCGTAAAGAAACCGCCGGCAGTGATCAAATTGATGAACAGGAGCAACGACGCAAATCCTCCCCAGAACCCGGGTTTCTCGATCGCAACGACCGCAAAGATGGTCGCCGGAATCATGGTGCTCCCAAGCACGAAAACTGCGGCAAGAATCAGCGAAACGCGGCCGAGATAATTCCGGTAGGCCGACGCACCAATGACCATCGCGCAAAACACGGCGTTGTTCAGCAACAAGGCCGCACCAATCATCAAATGCTCGACCAATTCAAACCCGCCGAAAAAGTAACGAAGAAACAGGTAGGGAAGAATCGAAACGAAAACGAGGAGGCTCAGCGCGACTGAGAAGACCCATTTTCCCCGGACAATTTGCCAGCGGCTCAACCCGCTCAGCAGAAGCAGCTCCGCGTTTCTCCCGGAAAACTCCTGCTGCAGATCGAAAAACCGCGTCGCGGGAATCACGAACAGCATCATGAAGTAGGCAACCCCCCAATAAATAAGGCCGTAGCGAATCAGGTTGTCATCGGCGCCGGCAAAGGTGCTCGATCCCGAGGCCATGTCTGTCACGATAAAGTATTCCAACGCACAGGCCGCCACCATGACGATGTGGATGGCAATAAAAGGGACGACGAACTTTCTTGCCCTCAAACCCTGGCGAAGTTCCTTCACCGTCATCGGGTGAATCCGCTCCGAAAAATCGGCGAACTTGGCTTCAGAGAAGAGCATGACCCATCGGATTTAGAGAAATGCTTGATTGAAGTAAAGCATCGATCCGGGGAACTGTCCGAGATCTTAGACTCTTCACTTTCATACTCATCCGCGAGCGGAGAAAAGATCGGGGAGACAGGATTCGAACCTGCGACATCCTGCTCCCAAAGCAGGCACTCTACCAAGCTGAGTTACTCCCCGATATGAGTTACTCGCGAGGCGTGACTGTGCCTTGGAAAGTACAAAGTGCAAGGCTCAAATTTTCATAAATGTAAAGTTTTTCTTGATAATTAGGATTTCTTAAGGTTTATAGAGATTATGTTACGTTAGGAAATTTATTGTGTCTGCCTATCCTCAATCCATTCTCTCCGGAATCCTTGCCCTTATCCTGGCGGGATCCGCCATGGCCCAGCAAGATGACGGGCCACCCGCAACTGTGGCTCCCGATGCCACCTCCGGAGAAACATCGCCCCCCGAGAAGAAAGACACAGCCGGTCAAACGGAAGAAAAAGCCGATTCTCCCGCGATGGACGCTCCCGGGAACCGCACCACACTGTTCCCTCCCCTCGATCAAACCCAGAAAATGCGGGAAAAGGTCGAGTCCGGCAGTTTGCGGGAAGATGTGGGACTCCCCACTCCCGAAGGAGGAGAAACAAAAATCCTCGCAATCGTCAGGGACGGGGACTCCTGGTATTTCGATAGTCTGGTGGAGGAATTCATCTTTCAGCTCGAGGAGCTGGCAGTTGGGAACTATGGGCTGGAGATCTATGAGGCGAATGCCGAATACGATCCCGAAGTCGTGCGGGAATTGCTCGCTCAGGCGCTGGAAAACCCAAGTGTGGATTTGATTTATGCCGCCGGAATCGTTGCTACGGAAATCGCGGCGAAAATGCCGGATGTAGATCGCCGCGTTCCGATCATGGCGGGAGCCGTTCGATTTTCGGATTTGCGCGGACTGCGCATTTCTCCTGAGGGAACGTCCGCGATTCCAAACCTGACGTTCATTACCAATCCCCAGCGTGTTTCTGAAGATCTCCGAATGCTGAGAGACCTTACCAAAACCAAAAAAATCCACGGGTTGATTGATGCCTATGCGCTCAGCGACATGCCGGGGCTTGAGAGCGCAAAACTCCAGGCGGAGAAGGCACTCGGAGTTTCCCTGGAAATCATTGGCAGCAAAATGACGGCCAAAGACACGCTTGACGCCATTCCCAAAAACGTCAGCGACGTTTACGTAACCATTTTGCCAAGCCTGGACATCTTTGAACGCGAAGACCTCTTCGTCGGCTTAGCTGAACGGAACATTCGCACCATCTCAATGCTCGGAGAATCAGACGTTGAAATTGGAGCAATGGCGGCATTGGCACCCGACAATTCGGAATCGGTCGCCCGGCGCACTGCGGTGAACGCTCACCAGCTTCTGCAAGGTGTCTCGACCGAACTGCTCCCGGTCTATCTACCGGTCGAGGACAATCTCGTCATCAACATGGAAACAGCCGACGCGGTGGAATGGTCGCCTGACTATGAGACTGTCCTAACCGCCCAGTTCGTCAACGAAGACAGCGGCGAGACCGGAGATTCCATCGACGTTTCCAAAGCAATGGCGAAAGCCGCCAAACGGAATGCGCAAGTCCGCACCACAGCCGAGGACGAAGCGATTGCCCAACAAGACGTCTACATCACCCGGAGCAATCGACGTCCGCAAATTTCGCTCGAGGGAAACCATGGAAGGCAGGATCTCGCGGATTCCTACCTGGATTTTCCGGGAGCGACGCTCGCTACTCCCACCGGAGATTTCACGCTTCCCAGCTTCGACCTGTCGGGAAGCTCGTTCCAGGGCGAATACGGGGTCCAAGTCCGCAAAGTCCTGTTCAACGATGAGATCCGGAGTGGCGTCAAAGCTGGTAAAGAAGCGGTCATCTCCAATCGACTGGAAACCCGATCGGTGCAACTGGATGCGATGGAGGACGCCGCAATTGCCTACTTCAATTACCTCAGCGCCGACAATCTCTACGAAATTGAAAAGGAGAACCTGCGCCTCACCGAAAACAACCTTCAGCTCGCCAAACTGCGGATCGAGATTGGGTCCGCAGAACCTTCCGAGCGCTACCGATGGGAACAGGACGTCGCCCGAAGCCGGGCACGCCTCTTTCAGCGGGATTCGGACCGCGCCGACGCCCTCGTTGAATTCAACCGGATCCTGGGTGAACCTCGTGGGAAGAAATGGGATTTCGAGGACTACGAAGTTGGGGACGACGAGTTCTTCTTCATGGATGACGACCTGGGACCACTGATCGAAAACATCCGGGACTTTAAGAAATTCAGCCTCTTTCTCCAGTCACTCGCCGTCGTGAATTCTCCGGAACTTCGCGCCTTCGAACACAGTCTCGCCGCACAAGGCATCCTGCTCGAAAAAAATCGACGCAGCTTCTTCGTTCCTGAGGTTACCGGGTTCGTCAGTCAAAACCGCACCGTTCTTGGCAGTTCTTCCCTCTCTGATCATCTCAGCCAACATGAATCCACCGTCGGTTTTCAGTTCAGCCTCCCCCTCTTCGAAGGTGGACGCCGAACCGCTGAGGTCGAACGTCAACGCGCCGTTATCCGTCAACTGGCCGCCCAACGTGAGAACGCGCTCGAACTGATCGAGCAACGCACCTATGCCGCAGTTCACGGCATTTCGGCGGCGCATCCAAACATCCGTTTCAGTCGACTCGGCCTTGAAGCATCAGAAAAGACGTATGAGTCGGTGCAGGAAAAATACTCACAGGGTGCAGCCAGTATCTTGGATTTGTTGGATGCCCAATCCGCCCTTCTTACCCAACGGCAGCAGGCTGCGATTGCGACCTACTCCTATCTTCAACAGATTCACCGCCTGCAACGATCCATCGCCTGGTTCGAACACGAAAAGAGCGCGAGCGAGAAAGAGGAATGGACGGATGCCCTGAAGAGCTACCTCGACGATGGCAACCTCGGCGACTTCAAATTTTCTCCCGGCGTCAGCGTTCCTTCCAGTCCGGATTGGGAAGAGGCAATTGTCGCCTCGAAGAGCAAAACAAAGTCCAAGAAGAGTCGGAAGTTCAGACCTTCCGATGACGATTCCAGTGACAGCAGTGAGACGGATAGCGAAAGCGTTGAACTCGGAGAAAGCGGCTTCGAATTCGTGGAGTATGAGATTATCGAAGCTGACGACAGTCCCGAAGACCAGGTGGAAACGGCAACCGGCGATCCCGAAACCGAGACGGAGCTTGAATCGCTTCCCGGAACCGAGACGCCCGAACGAGATCGCCGTTCCAGATTGGGCCATCGCAATTCAGGATCGTTTTCACCATCATCCGAACAGGAACCGATCGAGTTGAGTGAAAGTTTTACCCGGGTTCGCTCCGCGCTTGGTCGTTCCGACGTTGCTTCTGCACCGGAAACAACACCTGAAATCGGGAAGCCATCCAAGCTCGTCCCCGTTGTTGAGATTTCCCCGCCGTCGCCAAGTGTTCCCGTCGCCACTGACAACGTTCCCAAACATACTGCGACACCCCAAAAGCCAAAAGGACGGCGCATTGGCGCGATCGTGCGCAGACGCAGATAGTTTTGTCTTTGAATCCGCCTCACTTTCTCCGAACACGCCATGAGCCATCCCTTCCACTTCACTATTTCCTGGTTTGCGGTTCCGTGCATCGCAATGGTTTTCGCTGGATGCGGCAAGCCTGAACCCATCGCTCCCCAAAAGCCACGCCCCGTTTACACGATCGAAGTTGAAGCGCCGGAATCGACCATCCGGCGATCATTCTCCGGCCTGGTCAATTCTGCCGAAGGAGTTGGAATTGCGTTCGAAGTCGGAGGTCGAGTCATCGATGTCTACGCGGAGGAGGGTGTGCGTTACAAGAAGGACACAATTCTCGCGAAGATCGACGACACGGAATACCGAAATCAGATGGTCGGAGCGGAAGCCCAACTGACCGAAGCGATCCAAAATCTCCGCCGGACTCAGCAACTGTTCGAGACCGGGAACGCTGCCCAGGGAGCCCTCGAGACCTCGATCGCGCAGGAGAAGGCAGCACGCTCCAACTACAACAGCGCCCAAAAACGGGTTCAAGATTCCGTCCTCAAAATGCCCTACGATGGCGTCATTGGTGAAGTCAACATCGATGCCCAGCAAGTGGTGAGCACCGGCCAAACCGCCATGACGATTCAGGGAGAATCCGGGCTCGAGTTTGAGATCGGCGTTCCCGCCGAGGTGGTCGCAAGCATCAAACCGGAACAATCTGCCGTCATCGAGTTGGGCACACTTCCCGACAAACAGTTTCCCGCCAAAATTGTAACGGTTTCTCCTCAGCCAGGCGCGAACACGACCTATCCCGTAACGCTGGAGATTGAAGAGGCCGACGATCGAATTCGCGAAGGAATGGACGGTGAAGCCATTCTGACACTCACGAACCCGGACGGCGCTCTCACCAACATTCCGGCCGTTTGCGTCGTCGCGGAACCCGGAGATTCACAGTTCGTCTGGGTTTTCAACGAAGGCCAGGTTTCGAAGCGCACGGTGAAGACTGGTCGCCTTCGCGATAACGGCATGATCGAGATTGTTGAAGGACTCGAAAAAGGGGAGACGGTCATCTCCAGAGGAGTGCATCGACTTCGCGAAGGACAAACCGTGCGTCTCCTGGAGCAGTAACATGAATCCGGCAGCCTTCACCCTTAAGAACAACCGCACCGCCCTGGTCATCTATGGGGCGACGCTCTTGTTTGGAGCCGCGACGTTCCTCTCGATCAGCCGTCTCGAATATCCCGAGTTCACGATCCGCAACGCCCAGATCATCACCCAGTATCCTGGCCGAACCACCGTTCAGGTTGAACAGGAAGTCACCGAACCGATCGAGCAAAAACTGCGGCAAATGCCGGAAATGTTGGAGATCAAGTCGACCTCCAAACCAGGGCTTTCCATCATCACGGTCGAGATCCGCGATGAGTTCTTCGACATGGAAGACATCTGGACCGACATGCGAAATCGCATCAGTGAAGTCCGACTCCCCCAGGGTGCTCAGGAGCCGACAGTCAACGATGATTTTGGCGATGTCTTTCCCTATATTTACGCCCTGACGAGCGACGGCTTCAGCTACCGCGAAATGCTTGATCACGCCGAGGATATCCGTGACGCGCTTCTCGCCATCGATGGAGTCGGCAAGGTGGAGTTCCACGGCGAACAGGAAGAACGCATCTATCTGGAATTTTCGAGTAGCGAAGTCGCGGCCTATGGTGCCTCGCCGACGCGAATCGCCGGGGTCATCAACAATCAGAACGCAGTCTCCACCAGTGGAGACGTTCAGTTTGGTCCGGAACGCATCAATCTGATCACCCTGGGTGAGTTCGAAAATCTGGACGAGCTCAAGAGTTACCGCCTGACCATTCCGGGAGAAGCCACCAGTGTCCAGGTCTCCGATCTCTTTAATGTTCAGCGCAGCTATCAGGATCCGCCAAGATCGATCACTCACTTCAATGGCGAACGGGTAATCTGCATTGCGGTCTCCATGCTCGACGGAGGGGTCGTGACCAAAATCGGCGACGCGATCGAGATGAAGCTCGCCGCCCTGCAACAAGAACTTCCCGTTGGGCTCGATATAGAGTCCATGTTCTTTCAACCGGAATACGTCGCCAAGTCGGTGAACGATTTCGTCGTCAATCTCGGCCAGGCTTTCTTTTTCGTCGTCATCGTCATGCTCCTCTTCGCTGGTTGGAGGATCTCAATCATTGTCGGCATCCTGGTTCCTTCCGCCATTCTCATCGCGTTCGCGTTAATGCCCTCCCTGGGGATCGCGCTGGAGACCATGTCGATCGCCGCCCTGATCATCGCGCTTGGTCTCCTCGTCGATAACGCCGTCGTCGTCAGTGAACAGATCCTGGTTCGTCTCAACGCCGGTCAGTCACGGTTTGAAGCGGTCACGGAGTCGGTGCGAACCCTGACCATTCCACTTCTTGCCGCCAGCGGAACAACGATTGCCGCCTTCTCCACCATCGCCCTGGCATCCGGCCAAACCGCGGAGTTCACCTACAGCCTTTTCGCCGTTGTTTCGCTGACATTGCTGGGTAGCTGGATCCTTTCGATCACCATCATTCCGCTCTTTTCGTTCTACTTTCTCAAAGAGTTGAAACGCGACACGCTGATCGGACGCGGGCTCAACCGCCTCTACGATCCCTACGAGCGCATGCTGCGCTTTCTCCTCAAGCTCAAATGGGCCTACCCAATCCTCATTCTGGTCCTGACGCTTGGCGCGGGGATGCTGTTCGGGAAGGTGCCGAGCATCTTCTTTCCACCGAATGAGCGGGGCCAGTTCGTGATCGAATTCGAACTTCCGCTTGGAACCGACATTTCCGAGACCGAGGCCAGGGTCGCCGAGTTGGAATCCTATCTCCTTTCGGAAGAACGCGATCAGATTCGACGTGTGTCGACCTGGATTGGGGATGGCGGACCGCGTTGGTATCTCAGCTTGTCGCCCGAACCTCCGAATTCAGGCTACGCCTTCTTTTCGGTCCTGACCCATTCGAATGACCCCAAGTCCATTCAACGGATGATCAATCGCATTCATCAGTTTGCCGAGAATCAGGATCCCAATGTCCGCGTGGTCGCCCGGACGTTGGAGAATGGTCCTCCGGTAGGCGACCCGATCCAAATTCGCCTCTACGGACCGGACATGGAGACTCTCTACAAGCTTCGGGACGAGATCATCCCTGAAGTGGAAGCCGTCCCCGGAATGTTCGATGTGCGGGATAGTTGGGGATCCTGGGTGAAACAAATTAGCGTGGATCCGGATCCCGTGCGATCCGTCCGCCTCGGTCTCACGACGAACAGCATCTCCGAAAGTCTCAATCTGCAGTTCAGCGGTCTCAATTTTTCGACCTTCCAAGAGGATGAAGAAGCGATCCCGATGGTGATGCGTTCCAAGGAGGATTTTCGGGAAAACCCGGATCGCATCGCTGACCTACCCATCTTTATCAGCAGCGGAACGGTCCCCCTTGGCCAAGTCGCCGACACCAGCGTGGATTTTCTTCCCGGATCCATCAAGCGCGAAGACACGATTCGCATGATGACCATCAAAGGCCGCGTCCGCGATCGATTTTCCAGTGAAGCGCTGGCCGAGGTCCAGCCTCGGATCGCCAAGTTGGTCGAAGGCGAAAACTGGCCGATCGGCTACTGGATTGAGTACGGCGGGGAACAGGAGGAGAGCGCCAAATCTCAGAAGTCCATTGGAAGCGCCATGCCCATCTCCTTGACGATTCTATCGCTCATCCTGATTGGTCAGTTCAACAGCCTGCGACGTTTTGCCATCATTCTCCTGACGATTCCACCAATGCTAATCGGCGTCGTCCCCGGACTGCTGATCACGGGATCTTCCTTCGGCTTCATGACGCTCCTCGGCATGATTGCGCTTCTTGGGATCATCGTGAACAACGCCATCCTTCTCATCGACGAAACCGACCATCAAATCGATGAAGGATTGGAGCTGGAAGAGGCGATTGTTGAGGCCGCAAAATCGCGGCTCCGCCCGATCATCATGACCACGATCACGACCATTATTGGTCTCCTGCCCCTGGCCATCAGCGGTGGCGGAATGTGGAGTTCGATGGCCTATGCGATGATGTTCGGTCTGGGCTTCGCCACCCTGCTCACCCTGGCACTTTGCCCGGTCCTGTTCTTCCTCTTTTTCAACCAGAAGGAAAAGACCGCCTAACCTTTCGGCGTCGGAAACCGGGCGCCGGATTCTTGCAGCTGCCGTTTGAGCTCAGCCTTCCACTCTGCGGCCAATTCCGGTCTCGCCTTCGCGAGATCGTCCTGCTCTCCGAGGTCGGATTCCAGGTTGAAGAGTTCAACACGATCATCTTCGTGATAGTGGATCAGTTTCCACGCTCCTTTTCGAATGGCGGAACTGGGACGCGTCTGGCTCGTCACAAAATCCCCCATCCCGATTTCCTTCGGGCTTTTCTCAAACCCCTTCTCCGGATGATAATACGGAAAGTGCCAGATCAATGGCCTGGCGCGAGGCAGTTCGAAGCCAGGATTTGCCAACACGGGAACCAGGCTCGTTCCGTCACGCGATTCATCGGACTGCGGCATCTCGGAAACCTCGCAAAACGTCGGGAACCAATCGCAGCCGTGAACCACCGCGTCGCACGCCTTGCCTTCGGGAATTCGACCGGGCCACCGCGCGATCATGGGCACTCGAATGCCTCCTTCATAGAGGTTCCATTTGCTTCCCCTAAGCGGGGCATTGCTCGTGTAGTTGGGATGACCACCGTTGTCCGCCATCAAAACCACCAGGGTGTTCGAAGCCAATCCCGATTGATCCAGCGATTCCAAAACCCGCCCGACGAGATGATCCAGGGTCTCGACCATCGCGCCGTAGGAGGCGCGAATCCCGGGAGCGTCAGGCGGAAGTCGATCCCGATATTTCTCGATCAACCACGCGCATCGCGAATGGACCGGGTCATGAACAAAGTAGTGGGAAAGGTAGAGGAAAAACGGCTCCTCCTTGTGATGGTCGAGAAATTCGAGCGCCTGATCGGTCAGCGAATCCTGCGGAAACTCCCCATCGGAAACGGGTTCATCGCGAAGTCTCTTGGTCTTGCGATAGGCGTAGGGGTGAGAACCAAAGTCAGAGCTTCCACTCTGGAAACCTTGTTGCAGAGGCCCATGGGTAGGCGACCAACCGAGGTAACCCTGGTAGTGTTGACTCACATGCCACTTCCCGAAAAATCCCGTGGTCATCCCCGCAGAAGCAAGCGCTTCTCCGATCGTCTCTTCTTCCAAACCCAGATTCAGGGTAAAGGGCGGCGATTGCAGTGGCACCTCGCCGTTGGCGAATTGCTGCTGGCCCGGCTTGTCCTTGGTCACAAACTCGAAATTCAGCCTTGCCGGCGTTTTACCAGTGAGGATCGCAGCGCGAGAGGCGGAACAAATGGGCGCGGGTGCGTAAGCCTGCGTAAACCGCATCCCCTGCCCCGCCAGGCGATCGATGTTCGGCGTGTCGTGAATCGGATTTCCGTAACATCCGAAATCGCTCCACGCGACGTCGTCGGCCAGAATGAAGACGATATTGGGAACCTCTGCCTTGGCGCTTGCCCAAGCACAAATTCCAGCCAGAACGAGCAGGCGAAGCGTCACAAGATCGCTCCCGGCTCGTAGGCTTCGGCATCGGGATACGCCTCACAAAGCTTCTTCACGTTGGCCACAAATCCGTCGATCTGCGCTTTCGCGGCACCTGTCCGGGAGCGCCCGGCTTCCAGAATGCTGTTGAGATCCTCCCGCGACATTCCAATCCGCTCATCCTTCGCCAACCGCTCCACAAAATCGTTCTCGACCTGCTCACCAGATCGCAACGCTTTCACCGCAGCAACCGCGTTTTCCTTGATCGCCTCGTGGGCAACTTCGCGACCCACGCCAGACTTGACCGCCTCCATCAGAAACGTCGTCGAAAGCAGGAACGGCAGATAATGTTCGTTCTCCCGTTCGATGACCGCCGGATAGACTTCCATCTGGCCCAGCACCGTCAAAAACGTCTCCAGCAAGCCATCCATCGCGAAAAACGCGTCGGGCAACATCACCCGCCGAACGACACTGCAGGACACATCACCTTCGTTCCATTGATCGCCTGACAATCCTGCCGCCATCGTCTGATAGCCTTTCAAGATCGTGTGGAAACCGTTGATTCTCTCGCAACTGCGGCTGTTCATCTTGTGCGGCATCGCGGAAGAGCCGACCTGGCCTTTCGCAAACCCTTCGCTTGCCGTCTCGTGACCGGCCATCAGGCGAAGCGTCTTGGCAAAGCTGCTCGGTCCCGACGCGAGTTCGACCAACGTGCTCACCACGCGTCCGTCGAGGCTGCGGGGATAAACCTGACCGACTGCCGAGTAGGTTTGGGGGATTCCCAAGTGATGGACGACTTTCTCCTCCAGACTCGACGCCCGTCCAGCATCGCCTTCAACCAGGCTGAGTTGATCGAGCTGCGTCCCGACCGCACCCTTCAACCCTCGCGCCGGATACGTTGCAAGAATGTGGCGAAGTTGCTCAAAGCTGGAGAAAAACTCTTCGCCAAACATGGCGATCCGTTTCCCGAACGTTGTCAATTGCGCTGCAACATTGTGGGTCCGCGCCGTGATGATGATCTCGGCAAATTCGTCCGCGCGGCGCGCCAAAGCCGCCAGCGTTGCCGCTGACTTCCTCTCGATGACCTGAAGCGCCCGAAAAACCTGCAACTGCTCGACGTTCTCCGTCAAATCGCGGCTCGTCATGCCTTTGTGAATGTGCTCGCAGCCTGCCAGATCACAAAACTCCTCGATCCTGGCTTTCACATCATGCCGCGTCACTCGCTCGCGCTTCATGATGGAATCGAGATCGACCGTGTCCTTCACCTTCTCGTAAGCCGCAATCGCTTCGGCGGGAACTTCGATTCCCAAATCCTGCTGTGCCTTCATCACGGCAATCCATAACTCACGCTCCAGAACGACTTTACCTTCGGGCGACCAAATTTGACGCATCGCTGGGGATGCATAGCGTTCCGCGAGAACGTTGGGGACAGATGATGACATGGCGCCACTTGAGCCAAGAAAAGGGCGATGTAAACCCACGATCGACCTGGCATAATCCACGATAAACGATTGGACGCGCTGCCCCTCACGTCCAAGAATCAGCATGGGCATCCCCTGTCCGGAAAAATTACCATGACCGTCGCGGATCAACTCTTCACGGATGCAGCGAACTTGTCTGTCATTTTGCTCGGCATCGCCTTGCTGACAGGACAATTGTTTCGGCGGAAATTCGCGTTCCAGGAGGCAGCACCACTCGGAAACGTCTCCGTTGAGGAATACCGCGCGCCCGAGTTGCTGATCGCTCTTGGCATGATCGTAATTTTCTACATCAAGGGAACCACCGCGTTCTCGGCCTCCTGGCTAACGCTTCTCGCTCCCATCCTGGTCCTGATTCATCTCGGGCCCATTCGAAGTTTGCCACTCCTCGAGCATTTTGGCCTGGACCGGAAGCTCGACCGCCCCTTTCTGGTTCGCAGAATATTGCCGATGTTTGGAATCGTGACGGCCGTCACACTGTTGACGATGTACCTTTGGCAACTGTGGCTCACGGATCTTGTTGGCGAACTCCCGGCCCAACCTGGTATTCAGATGCTCCGCGACAATCCAAAAAATGTCGGCATCTGGCTCGCCCTTTTCATCCAGGCCTGCATTTTTGCCCCGATTGCGGAGGAGGTCCTTTTCCGCGGTTTCCTATATCCGGTGTTGAAGCGCTTTGTTCAACCGTTTGCCGCGGCGGTCGTCGTCGCGGGAATTTTCGCGATCGCCCATCCCGTCAATGCCGCATCCCTCGCGCCACTCTTCGTTCTCGGCATCCTCCTCGTAATTTGCTATGAATGGACCGGGACGCTTTGGGCTCCCATTCTGGTTCATTTCGGCTTCAACGCTTTCAATCTGGTCTACACCTTTGCTTCCGTGAATG
The DNA here is from genome assembly GCA_963977015.1 of uncultured bacterium. Lineage (GTDB taxonomy): Bacteria > Verrucomicrobiota > Verrucomicrobiia > Verrucomicrobiales > DEV007 > JBCDHN01. The sequence continues at coordinate 53,686 of CAXBMO010000020.1, forward strand.
CAGGATGAACGTCCAAGTGAGGAAACCCTGAAACAAGCGGGCGAAAACGCGATCATCGAGCACCTGACGAAGCATCTGCACTACGGGGACGATGTCGTCGCCGGCCCGGGCGATGACTGCGCGGTGATTCAACAAAGTGAAGATCGATTCCAGCTTCTGAAGACCGACAGCGTGATCGAGCAAGTTCACTTTCTTCCAAATTCGGATCCTGAGAAAATCGGTTGGAAAGCAGCGGCGCGCGTTGTCAGCGATTTTGCGGCGATGGGAGGCGGCCAACCGCAAAACGCCTTGATCACCCTGATCAGCCCCGGCGACCGTCGGCTCGACTGGGCTCGAAACATCTATCGCGGTCTCGAGCGATGTGCCCAGCAATTCGAATTCTCGATTGTCGGTGGCGAAACGTCTCAATCGCCGGCCGAAGCACCCATCGCCATCATCACCGTGGCCATGAGCGGCGAGATCGAGAACAAGCGTTGCGTGTTTCGCTCCGGAGCACGAATCGGCGATGCGATTTACGTGACCGGACGGCTGGGCGGCTCGATTTCCGGCAAGCATCTCCAGTTCATACCACGCCTGCGGGAAGCGGGTTGGCTGACCAGGCAATTTTCCGGCGCCATTCATGCGATGATGGATCTGAGCGATGGTCTCGCCAAAGATCTCCCGCGCTTGGCGACGGCGAGTAAAGTCGGGTTCCGGATCGACCGCGATCAGATTCCCTGCAACGAACACTGTACGGTCGAACAAGCTTTGCGGGATGGAGAGGACTACGAGCTTCTGTTTACCGCCGATCCTGACGCGAATTTGGAGACCGACTGGAAGAATGAATTTCCCGATCTCCCTCTTACTCAGATCGGTAGGATTACCGACTCCTCAGAATCCGAGAACCTGACCGGCGGATGGGACCCTTTCGAAAAGGACTGAGCAAGAGGCGTTGACAGCGTCACACAGACTGATCATTCTAGGGGCGAATCCGACCGAAACACGATGGAAACGCCAGATCCTGCATCATCAGCCAAACCGCGAGTGCTCCTCGTTGATGACGAACCGAGTTTTACGCAACTGATGAAGGCCAACCTGGAGCGAATCTCCAATTTTGCCGTCGCCTGTGTCAACGACTCCACCAAGGTTCTTACCATCTGTCAGGAATGGAAACCGGACGTGGTCGTCCTTGATGAAATGATGCCGGAAATCAACGGCTACGAGATTTTCAAGACGATTCGCAATTCGGAGGTGCTTCCCAACATCCGCATCATCATGCTCTCGGCCTGTTACCGGCCACACGATCTGGAGAACGAGTTGAAGGGAAACCACGATCACATGAAGTTTTCGAAACCGATCAAAGCCCGGGAACTCGTTCAGGCAATCACCGTGGAACTGGAGCGCGCAAAGAAGGAACGCCAAACTTCAGGACCTCCGGATTCCAAGCCTTAGGCTGGTCCTCGATCAATGCACTCTGAATGATCGACGATCTCTTCAGCACCTTACGACGTCGTTACCATCTGCGGCACTGGACCTGGCAAGGTGCCAAATTCCCACCCTGTCCCGAATGGTTGGAGAATGACGACCTGAAGGTCTTTTTCACCCGCGGCCCAAAGGTTCTCCGCAATGGTCAACTGACCTGGGGCATTGTCGTCCTCGCCGATCGCCATCTGCATGATCCCAAGGACCCGCGAGATGGCGTTGCCGAGATGCTCTATGCAACGCGCGGAGGCGCAGCAACGTCCATCGAGCACCTGCTCGGAGTTCGAGCCCGACTCCAGGAACTCGCCGGCAACAGCGAACCGGAAACGGACCCTTCGCACAGTTCCGAACGCATGTTCGGCGAGGTTTTGCCGGATTGGATCGCCCAGGGAACGCCTTGTGCCGTCAGCACCACTTACGTCATTCGAAACCATTTGCCGGGTCGTCGCCTCGCCGACTACGTCGTTCCGATTCTCATGAGCCAGAACGACCCCAAAGTCGTGGCGATTCTCCCCGTGTATTTTTGGCCGAAGTATTTTGTCGCTCAGTGGCTGAATCTTCCCCGGGGGAGCTGAAAAGAGTTTTTTGCCGGATTTTGATCAAAGTAAGGCGTTGTCGGTCTGAGATCTGCAACGTGACATGGCGACTCCAGCTCCTCTTTGTTTTAATTCTCGCGCCAGCGGTTCGTGCGGCTGAGGATTCCCCGCCAATCTGGCCGTTTTTCGAAAACCACTGCGTCGAATGCCACGACGATTCCACTGCCAAGGGCGGGCTTGATTTGTATGAAGCCATTGAGAACACCATCGCCGGGAAGAAATCGGTTCAACGATGGACGGAGATTTTTGACCGCGTCGATCACGATGAAATGCCGCCCCCCAAGAAGCCTCGTCCCGCTGCCGAGGAGAAAGCCGCGTTCCTCGATTGGATCCGTCCACGGCTGATTCAGGCCGACGCCACCGAGCGCGAAGTCGTTCACCGGAGACTCAATCGCGAAGAATACGAAAACACGGTTCGCGATCTGTTGGGGATCGAAACGGACCTGAAAGAATTGCTGCCGGAAGACCAATCGGCGTTTGGGTTCGACAACAATGGCGGGGCGCTCGCCATTTCCGCCGAGTTGATTGAGCGCTATCTGGAAGCCGCGCGGAGAGCGATCGACGCGACACTTTATGAGGGGCCTCAACCCGAGGTTGAAACGTTTACCGCCAGTTCTCTCAAAGAAGTGACTCCATATCTCGGCGGCCATTTTGCAAGGATCGACGATCACATTTTCCGGTTCATGCGAACGCGCGGCAACTACAGCAAGATCTCCAGCCGAAGCCGGCGCACCACTCACGCCGGTCGTTACCGGGTTCGCTTTTCGGCGCGAACCGTCAACTCGCCAACGCCCATCACCTTTTCCGCTGTCGCCCTCAACCACCAAGGCATTGGCGGAAAGTCGGAAACGGTCGGCTACTTCGAAGCGAGCGAGAAACCAACGTTCTTCGAGTTTGAAGTGAACGTCGAAAAGGGCTCTTACGTTCAGATCTTCTCCCACGATTTGCCCGTCTGGGTGAAGAACCCCTCGATCGACGAACATGCCGCCGTCGGCATCGGTCCCTTTGCGTGGACCGGCCCGCTCTATGAAAGTTGGCCGCCTCCGTCCCATCAGAATCTCCTCGGCGACTGTGATCTCGAAACGGGAACGCTTGAGGACGCCGAAACGGTCTTTCGGAAGTTTCTTCCGAGAGCCTTCCGAAGACCCGTCACCGAAGCAGAAATTGCCCGACCCGTCGCGCTCGTAAAAAAGGCGATCGATGCGGGACGCCCTTTTTCCGAGAGTCTCCGCGTGGGACTCGAAAGCATTCTTTGCTCGCCGAATCTTCTCTTCCTCCGCGAAACGAGCCACGAACAAGATCGAATCTCTGATTACGAGTTAGCCTCGCGACTGTCCTACTTTCTTTGGAACTCCACTCCCGACCAGGTCCTCCTCGATCACGCCGCCAACGGAGAACTCAGCAATCCTACTCACCTCAGCCAGGAAGTTGAGCGCATGCTCAACCACCCCAAGAGCGACCGGTTTGTCGAAAACTTCACCGGGCAATGGCTCAAACTCCGCGAGATCAATGCGACGACGCCGGACGGCAAGCTCTACAAGGAATTCGATGAGGTGTTGCAAGTCAGCATGATCGCGGAATCCCAGGCTTTCTTCGATCATCTCCTGACCGAGAACCTTCCGCTAACGAACTTCCTGGATTCGGATTTCGCGATGTTGAATCGCCGTCTCGCCAATCACTACGGGATCGACGGCGTTGAAGGTTTTGCGATGCAACCGGTTGCCTTGCCGCCCGGTCACGTTCGCGGCGGAGTCCTGACCCAAGGGGCCGTTCTCAAAGTGACCGCCAACGGGACCAACACCTCACCCGTGATGCGCGGTGTCTGGGTTTTGGAGAACGTGTTGGGAAAACACATCCCTCCTCCCCCGCCGAACATCGAAGGAATCGAGCCCGACATCCGCGAAGCCACCACAATTCGGGAGAAACTGGATTTGCACCGGAATTCGGAAAGCTGCGCCAGTTGCCATCAATACATCGACCCACCGGGTTTCGCCCTCGAAAGCTTCGATCCGATTGGCAGCTACCGCGAAAACTATCTCCAGTTCAAAGTGAATCCCAAATTCGCGGACAAAGGTTGGGGATCCGTGGTCAAGGCAAAGCCCGTTGATGCATCGGGCCAGTTTGCGACCGGCGAGGCTTTTGCAACGTTTCAAGAATTCCGGGCGCTCCTTCTCGAGGATTCCGAAACCTTCGCCGCCTGCCTGACCGATCGACTGGCGACCTATGCGCTCGGTCGCGAGATGGGCTTTTCCGACCGCGAAGCGCTTCATTCCATCGTCTCCAAAACCCGGGCAGAAGGAAACGGCTTTCGCACCTTGATTCACAACCTCATTTCCAGCCCCCTCTTCTCCCAACCATGAAGTCTCTGAATCGTCGTCGCTTTTTGCGCGGAGTCGGCGTCTCTCTCGCCCTTCCGATCCTCGAATCCCGCGGTGCCGGCGTGAAGCCGGGTTCCGGCCCCATCAATCGCTTCGTCGCGATCAATGTTCCGCTCGGTTTTCATCCGCCACGTTTTTTCCCGACCACAGCCGGTCGCGACTACGAGACCAGCGAATATCTGAAGGCTGCCGATCATCTTCGCAACGATTTCACGATCATTTCCGGAACCAGTCACCCCGGGGTTGATGGTGGACACAGCGCGGAAAAATCTTTCCTCACCGCCGCACCTCATCCAGGCGAGCGCGGGTTCAAAAACACGATTTCCGTCGATCAGGTCATCGCCAAGCAGATTGGCGATTCGACCCGCTACGCATCACTCGCCACCGGCGACCGCAGCTTATCATGGACCGCCAACGGCGTCTCCATCCCCCAGATCCAATCACCCGCCCAACTCTTCAACGATCTCTTCCTGTCCGGCAACGCCAACGAAGTCGAGCAACGCCGCAGGCAACTCTCGGACGGTCATAGCATCATCGATTCCGTTCTGGACGAGGCGAAGGCCATGCAACGGGAAATCAGTCGCGCGGATCAGGAGAAAATGGATCAGTTTTTCACCGCAGTTCGCGAAACCGAAAATCGGCTGACGAAAGCGGACCGCTGGCTCGACACGCCCAAGCCAAAGGTCGAGGCGAAGCAACCTGACGACTATCGGTCCGTCGATATCGAGCAATGGACGCGTTCCCATTTTGAGGTCAATCGACTCGCTTTGATGACGGACTCGACGCGGGTCATCAGCTTTGGCGCGGCCGGTCATGGAAGTGTCGTTCCGCTGCCGGGCGTCACCATGGGATACCACGGGCTTTCCCACCATGGGAAGAACCCGGACATGCTCCGCCAACTCGGAATCATCGAACATGCGATGATCAAAGTCTGGGCCGAGTTCATTGAGAACCTCAAAGACACGCCTGATGGCGATGGAACCCTGCTCGACCACACCCAGGTGCTGTTGGGAAGTAATCTCGGCAACGCGAGCGGTCACCTCACGACCAACCTACCCGTGATTCTCGCCGGAGGCGGTTACCAACATGGTCAGCACCTCGCCTTCGATGGAAAGGACAACTATCCGCTTCCCAATCTCTTCGTCAGCATCATGCAACGACTCGGGCTCGAAGCGGATCGCTTCGCCTCAAGCACGGGAACAATGACCGGCCTGGCGTGATCCGCCTTCCCTGTTAATCGCGACGTGACCGCACCTGGAAATCGATCGGCAGCCCCGAAAGATCGAGCGCATCGCGCAGGGTGTTCTCGAGATAACGTTCGTAGGTTCGCGTGAGCAATTCCGCGTGGTTCACGAACAGAAGGAAACTCGGTGGAGAGATGGCACGGGGGCGGTCGCTCCGTTTCGTGGTCGCATAAAGCAGATTGAGCCTGCGATTTTTGCGAACCGGAGCCGGATTTTTCTCGATCGCGTTTTTGAGCGTCCGGTTCAGTTCGCCGGTTCCGATGTGAGCCGACGAAGCGCGGCAAACCTGTTCGATCCCCCCGAAAATCTTGTTGAGGTATTGGCCTTTCTTCGCTGAAACAAACACGAGTGGCGCGTAATGGAGGAAAAACAATTCGGTCTCGACATGCTCCCGAAGTTCCTCGAGTCGCGCACTCTTGCTCCCGTCCGGATGATAGAGATCAAACTTGTTGAGAATGACGATACAGGGCTTGTGGTCTTCCAGGATCTTGCGGGCGATCTTGCGATCCATCGCCGTGACGCCGGTCGAAGCGTCGATCACGAGGAGACATAAGTCGGCGCGCCGAATGCTACGTTCACTGCGCATCACACTGAAAATCTCGACCGAACTATCCTGCTTGGTGCGTCGGCGAATTCCGGCGGTGTCGATCAAGTTATAGTGGGTTCCGCCACGCTCGTAGGGGATATCGACCGAATCGCGTGTCGTTCCCGCGACGTCACTGACGATGGTCCGCTCGTCATTGAGAATCGCATTGATCAAACTGGATTTGCCGACGTTCGGGCGACCGACCATGGCAATGGATACCGGCGGGATCTCCTCATCTTTTTCCTCGGAATCCTCAACAGTTTCCGGCTTCCCAAATTGCTCGATCAGCTGCTGACCCAGATGCCGAATCAGCCCGTCCATGTTGCGACCGTGCTCCGCACTCACCGCGAACGGTTGGTCGAAACCGAGCCCGGCAAAATCCGTCACCGCGTTTTCGTGCTTCCGGTCATCGACCTTGTTGACGGCGAGCACGACCTCCACATGTGCCTTGCGAAGCACCTTCGCCAAATCGGAATCGACCGGGTGAATCCCGCTTTGGCCGTCGACGACGAAGAGAATCAAGTCGGCCGAATGAATCGCAATATCCGCCTCGGCGCGAACCTGCTCGCCAAATCCATCATCCAAAATCGCGCCAATTCCGCCGGTATCGATGACCTCGAACGGAATGGGTGACTTGGTGCACTCCGCGGTAATGCGATCGCGAGTCACGCCCGGCTGATCGTGAACGATGGCGATGCGTCTCCCGGCAAGCCGATTAAAAATCGCCGATTTGCCGACATTGGGACGGCCGACGATGGCGACGATGGGCTTTTTGATTTGGGAAGCAGACATGGCAACGAGAGGAAACCCACACAAACGCGGCATTCGGCAAAATCTCAATCAATCATTCATGCGTTCTGAATTCAGCGGGCATTGATTTTGGCCGTTCATCTTGCGCGCGGCGTGAACGCGAGCAGATTTACGATAAACCTCACCGCTCCGAGAATGTCCAAGAAACCCACCGTTGGCGAACCCGCCCCACCGTTCACCGCGCCAGTCGTTGGTGGCGAATACGGCGATGACGCGACGCTGAGCCTCGCCGATTTGGCCGGAGAGACCGTTGTGCTCTATTTTTATCCCAGAGACAACACGCCCGGTTGCACGATCCAGGCCTGCGGGCTGCGCGACAATTGGGAGGCGGTCTCGGCCAAAGCGAAAGTCTTTGGCGTCAGCACGGACAGCATTGAGAGCCACAAAGCCTTCATCGAACGCAAAAAACTCCCGTTCCCCCTCATCAGCGACACCGAAAAGGTGGTGGTTCGCGCCTACGGAGTCTGGTCGGACAAAAGCCTGCTGGGAAGATTGGGTTTGGGGACCGAACGCGCGACCTTCATCATCGCGCCCGATCAAACCATCAAAGCCGCCTTTCCCAAAGTCGGTCCGGTCGGTCACGTTGCGAAAATTCTGGCCGCGATCGAAGCCTAGCCGGTTTTCCGTGAGTCAATCGGCTCCTTGTCGTGCTTGCTCAGCGCTGGAAGCAGCGATTCTTTGCTTGCGCCTCGAGGGTTGGGTGCTCTGCTAGGGTAAATAATTTGGCAGTATTGATTGTTCGATGATGCCAGATTTTCAACCTTCACGGCATCCCTCCAACCAACCTCGATGACACCATCCACCCTTGCCCAGAGCATCGCTCTTTCCATCCTGATGGTTTGTCTGTCGAGTTGCGCCCAACTCTACAAAATCACCCAACCCCACACGCAGAAGGATCATCCCCTCTCGGAATTGGGGCTTCGCAAGGTCATTGCTGGTCCCAATGATCGCGGCAGAATCGAAGGAAGCGAATTCAACCTGCAAGCGCCCAATCCTCTCGATAAAGGACGCCCGACTTACCTGATTCTCCAAATCGACGGCGGCGGAATCATGGGCATCACCCCGGCCAAACTCATCGCGAAGATCGAGGGCGAACTCCAGAAACGTGGCGGTTTCGGTCAAGGCAAGCTGCGCGACGTCACGTCCGTCTGCAGCGGAACCAGCACCGGCGCCATCATTGCCGGAGCGATCACCGCCGGCGTTCCCGGAGAGAAGATCAGCCAGTTTTACTACGAAGACGGCTATCAACTCTTTCGCAAGGAAGGCCGCCAACCTCTCTACCCGGCTCTGCATTACAAATTCGACCGCCGGGCATTCCAGGCCAAGATGCTGGAAACTCTGGAGGCCTACTCCGACTACCCGCCAACCGTCCGCATGCAGGAACTGCAGAACGGCCCGCTCGTGATTCTCGCCGCCTATGATCTCGTTCAGAAACAAACCATTTTTCTCCGCAATCGCGGTCAATTGGGCGCCCCGATTCCTCCCGGCCAGGACCTTCAATTGATCGACGCGATCAGTGCTTCGGCGCTCAATGCTCCGGTCATGTTTGGCAAGCTCGGCGCTCCGGACGTCGTCACCCCGCATCTCAATGCGGACGGAACCGGTTACCACGTCAAAGGCGCGATCTTTGCCGATGGTGGTCAGGGGACGCAAAACAGCACGATTGGTCTGGCGGCGATCGAGGGACTCGAAATCCTCAAGGCGCATCCCGGCTCCCAGGTCGTCGTCATCTCCCTCGGCAGCGGCAACAACTTCGAAGAACGCGATTTCAACCAAACGATGCAACTCTGGGGATTCCAGCAGTTAACCGACTACCTCCTTCGCAATCAGGCGCGGAACGAAGCGGTTCAATTGCAATGGATGGCCGTTCGCCACATGGCGGCGATCGTCGACGGGTTGGAGGTGTTTCGGTTTGATTGGAACCACACGAACACCAAAGACGCCACCTCCTTCTCCGTCACACCGAAGCAGCGCGACTGGCTCAGCGCAAAAGCCGACGAGATCGCGGAACGTCCCGACTTTCGTCAGCTGATGGACGATCTCAGCGACGACCGGCTTGTCCTGAAACAGCATCGCTCGTGATCGCTTCGCGGAAAATCCTCCGGAAGTAATCTTCCAGCTTTTGGGCAAAAAATTCCGGGTCGGAACCAAACACCTCAACCCGGTAAATCGTGCCTGGCTCCTCGAGCTTGGAAAAATACCGATGGCTCAACGAACGGCCGAACTCCAACCACGGTTCCGCCAATTCGCAGCCTTGCGGCAACAACTCGCACTCGGACAGAGGCAAAACCGGCCGCCATTCGCCCTTCTGCGCCTCCATTCCGTCTGATTGCAGGTAAAACGACCGCAGCGAGCGCGGAAGCCGAACCTCGTTGCGAGATTCCCAATCGGACAATGGCTCCTCAGCAAGCGAAGCGAAGAACGTGACGTCCATTTTGGCCACTTTCGCCGGGGGCAACTCGGTCAATTCAATGAGGAAAGGCTTCCAGTTCATCGCGGCAAAAGGTAGTCACCCTATGAGTTTTGCAAACCCGCGGTCGAAATCGCCGCGTTTCCTGCTTTGCCTCGCCCAAAACCTGGCGAAAGTCTCGACCACTCGTGACCCAAACCGACCTCCAACAGCTTTTCGCCGAAATCAACCTGACCCCGAGCCGCAAACTCGGCCAGAATTTCCTGATCGACCAGAACGTGTCCGCCTGGATTGCGCGTCAACTGGAGGTCGAGAAGGACGATACCGTGGTTGAGGTCGGTCCCGGGGCGGGCTCCTTGACGCGAGAGATTCTCGAACGCACCGAGAATCTGGTTCTGGTGGAGATGGATGGGCGGCTCGCCCGGTTTTTGACTCACCACCTGCGCGAACGTCCCAAGGTCGAAATTCACAATGCCGACGCCTGCCAATTTGATGCTCGAACCCTTTTCCCTCGCCAACCCGTCAAGCTGATCGGCAACCTCCCCTACTCCGCCGGCGGCGCCATCGTCAAGAATTTCCTCGGCGCCCATTCGCCCGTCACCGAAGCGGTGCTGATGTTGCAACGCGAAGTCGCGGAACGGATTTGCGCGAAACCGCGAACCAAGGACTTCGGCGTGCTGACCCTGCGCGTTCAAGCGCGTTGGGTGCCCAAAATCCTCAAGCACATCGGCCCGGAATGCTTCTTCCCGCGTCCCCAGATTGATTCCACCGTGATGCGGATGACGCCGCGCTCTCCCGGAGATCTTCCGGTCTACGACCAGCGGCTGTTCGACTCGACCATTCGTCGCGGGTTTTCCCAGCGTCGGAAGCAACTTCGCAAATGTCTCAATCTCGAGTCCGACAAGTGGAAGGAAATCGTCGAGAAACTGGAGCTCAACGAAACCGCCCGCGCCGAAGAATTGAGCTTGGAGCAATGGATCGACCTGACCAACCTGCTCGACGAACATCCGCTCAAGGACAACCCGCAAAGTGGCGACGAACTCTTCGATGTCGTCGATGACAACAACCAGGTTACCGGTCAGGCACCACGGGCGCAGGTTCACGCGGAAGGCCTCAAGCATCGCGCGACCCACATCTTCCTCTTCAACCCGGCTGGCGAGATTTTTCTGCAAAAACGCAGCCGCCTCAAAGACGTCCATCCCGGAGCCTGGGATTCCAGCGCCGCCGGCCACCTCGACGCGGGCGAAGACTACGAATCCGCCGCCGCCCGCGAAATCGTCGAAGAACTCGGCCTCGAAGCCGAATTGGATTTTGTCACCGAACTCCCACCCAGCGAAGCGAACGGCCAGGAATTCATCCACCTCTTCCGCGCCACCTCCAAAGCCAAGCCCAAGTGGCCGGCGAGCGAAATCGAGTTCGGCCAGTTTTTCCCAACTGAAGTCGTCGATGACTGGATCGCAGCCCGTCCCCAAGACTTTGCGGGCGGATTTTTGGAATGTTGGGCGGCGCTAAAAAGTGACTGCCCTTGATCGATCTGAGACCTCAAACACGATTGACGAATCAGGAAGGCTATCGAACAACCTTTATGCATTCGGTCGAATCTAAACCCCGGCTAAAGGGCTAACCATTGGCGAACGGCGTCCTCTAATTTGAAGAGAGTCTCTGCGTCAAGATCTGCCAGCTTTCGGTGCATTTTAGACCGTGGGACCGTGCCAATCGACTGTGGATCGAAACATCCCGGCTTAAAGTTACGCGCCTTGTGCTCGATTTCGAATCGAGTTCCCCAGACCGAAGTTGTCCGTGGAACATAGGTTACCAATGCCCGTTCGTGATCTTGGTATTCAACGCTAAGCCGCCGGCCTTACCTTCTGCGCCATCCCCAAATCCACCATCCAGATCTCCCCCCCGCTTCATTCTATCAATCTCCCAACCACTGAGACTCGGAATCGTCTTCCTCGGCATCAAGAGCCGCAAACGTTTCTGCGGACGCGGCGATGGTGGCCTGATAACCATCGAGCCACCTCGCTAGCTTCTCGACTTCGTCTGAAGGCAGTTTCTCGATCGCGTCTTCAATCTCGACCAACGTACTCATTCTTCAAACTAGGCGGACACCACACAACCGTCAAATCTGTCGTCTAAAGCCCCGGCAACCCGTCCAAACTCTCCGCATTCCTCGTCCGCTGGTATTCGGCGACGCCTTCCTCCCCTTTTTTCTCCGCCCATTGCAACAACGTGTCGCGATCTTCGACATACTCGTAGCGCGGCACGGCATAGCCACAGGAATCACTGATTCGCGTCACATCGATTTTGATGATGGAACGAATCCCAGCCATCTCCGGGAAGTGCGCCATCAGTTCATCGAAGCCTGGTTCACCCGGTGTTACCGCCTCCCCTTTCCCGTGAAAGCGCACAATGTTGGGCCCGCCTTTGAACGCGCAAAACATAATGACGATGCGCCCGTTCTCCTTGAGATGGGCCAGCGTCTCGATTCCACTTCCGGTCAGATCGAGGTAGGCCACCTGGTTGGGGCCGAGAATGCGAAAGGAATCCAACCCTTTCGGCGAACAGTTGATGAACCCATCTTCACTCAGCGGCGCGGTTGAAACGAAGAACATGTGTTGCTCGCCAACCCACTTGGCCAGCTTCTCGTCGATGTGTTCGTGGACTTTTCCCATAATTTTTTCGATCATCCTCCGCCGTCCTTCCCAAAAACCAAACCGGGGTTTTCTCTTTTTTCATTTTTGTTCTAAGTTCTATCCGGCAGGCGTGTCCCCTCTTTTGAACCCGTATGAGGACGACCCGCTGTGCTTCAGGCTCAACCCCAACTTGCAAACCGCTCTGCATCGCTCGTGAAACCCATCCCGATGCCAAAAACCGACAGCCCCGATAAACCGAAGGGCGCGACGGAGCGGGAACTGGTTTCGCTCAGCGCCCTGTTCGCCAGCGAGGAATCTCCGCTCCTGCGTTATGCTTTTTCGCTCGTGGGAAGGCGTGCCGTCGCCGAGGACCTCGTCCAGGAAGTCTTTCTCCAGCTTCATCGCCATTGGAGCGAAGTCGAGAATCCCCGCGCCTGGCTTTATCGCAGCGTTCGCAACCGGTCCTACAACTACAACCGCGATCACAAAAAGGAGGTGTTGACCGATGAGACGGAGGACTCGTCGGATCCCCAATCGGCCAAAACCCCGGACGAAGAACTCAGCCGGATGGAAGCGGCCGGTTTTCTCCGCCAATCCATGGCGGATCTGCCAGAGGGCGATCGCCAGCTCGTTCAGCTCAAGTACTTCGAGGATATGAAGTATGCCGAGATCGCCGAACAGACCGGCCTCAGCGTCAGCAACGTGGGTTATCGCCTGCATCACATCTTAAAGCAGCTCGCAGGCAAGCTGCGTCAACTTGGAATCGAGGGCACCTCATGAAAGACGATCCGAATCAGAATTTGGAACCGAATTTGGAAACCTGGATCGAGCCCGAACTGGAGGCGCGAATCGTCGCCCTCGTCTTGGGCGAAGCATCCGACTTCGAGCGCGAAGAACTGGAACGCCTCATCGCCGAGAAGCCTGAATTGGCGCTGTTTCGCGATCGCATTGCGTCCACCCACGAACTCTTGTCTGAGGTGGCCTCGGGAAAGGGTGAAGCCGCAGAGTGGAAACTTTCCGCCGAGCGGCGGAAAACCGTGTTGGACGTGGTCTCAACCACTCCCCCGATGAAGCAGCCGGATGCGCCGGTCGCGATTTCGAAACAAAAGTCCGGAAAGCCATGGGTTCGCTGGGTTTCCTTGGCTGCCGCAGCCTGTTTTATCGGGCTTCTCACCTTGAGTGTGTTTTTGCCCACCGGGCATCCAATCATGAAGCAGGCGAGGTCAATGGACGTCGCCACAAATGCGGAATCGATGCCGGAATTCGAAAGGGATTCTTCTTCCCTATCCCGCCAACCGACCGACCTCGGCGCCACCTCTTCCAGCATTTACAGTTTCGCCGGTGAGGCTGAAAAATCGGCCATACAACTCGCGGAGAACGAACCTGCACCGATCGAGATGGCCAAAAACACCGTTCCGGCCCGATCCTCCCTCGAATCGCTTCGCCAAACCATGAGCGAAAGCGTGATCGTGGATGCATCGAGCCCCACTTCAGGCATTGCACAGGGAACTCGCTTGTTCGAGAAAAGCAGCCGTGACGGAATCCATTCTTCAGGGACCGTCGATGCATTTGGCTCCTCTGGAGAGGAAATCGATGCCGTTGCCGACGGTTCGATCAACGTTGGGGGAAGGATTGCCGGGATCTCCAAGTCTGGAAGTAAAGCAAACGCTTCGAGCTCCGATCGAAATGCCGATGACGAACTTCATGGCGGCGCTTCACTCTCCCTGGACTGGGACTCTGATGAAACCGTTGATGGCGCGTTCTTGAATGGCGCGAAGGCTGACCACTCTCGAAAACTTCTTCGCGACGAACGCAGCAGCCGGGAGATGCCCGCTCAAGATTCCTTTGCGGACCTTGGTCAATCCGATCTGAACAGCCTGGCTGCGAGGCCAACAACACCGTCCTCACGCGTCGCCAAGCCTCGGCCAAGCGCCGCCCCCGCAGCACCCACCCCAGCTCCCAGGTTTGAGGAGGAGACAGAAGCGGACGTCGCAATGCCGGCCCCAGTCACAGCTTCTCCAAAGCCAACGTTCGGATTCCGGGGCGGAAATGGTGGCGGCATTGGAGGAGGCGCCGCCCCTGACGAACCGTTTGCCGAAATGCCCGTCGCCCAAGGGGATCAAACTCTCGAAATGAAAAAAGACGGCGACCCCTTCGGGATGGTTCCCCAGGAGCCGCAACCACATGCCGTCGAGCGCCAGTCCCCGGATGGAGCCAGCGCGTTTCGCCGTCTCGCCGAACGAGACAACGCTCCCCAAAGTGAATCGAAACCGGCTCCGGGTCACGGCCAAGTCGCCAACTTTAAAGAACGTTCTCTCGGGCTGGGAAACGCGATCCCGGAACAACCCGGAAACGCCCAAGGCCCAGCCATTCAGAACCGCGGCTCCATCCGAGCACTGGGAAATGAATCAGGTGGACACATTGTCGTTGAGGAAAGGATGAAACGAGAATCCATCCTTAAGAAGCAAAGTCCCCCTGCCGCCAAGCAAGCAAAGGCCAAAAAAATGCCGCAACGGCAAAGCGACAAGTTGGCGATGGAAGGGATGGACCGCGCGAAAGACGAGTTCAGCCGCAAGGAGCCTTCCCTCGAAGATACGGAGACCGCGGATGGCAAGTCTCTCTCCCTCGACACGAATATCCCTTTGTCGATGATCAAACTTTCCGAAGCGAAAAGCCCGCCTCAAAAAGTCACTTTCCCGGAAGAAACTGCGGCCAAGAATCCGTTCTCCACCTTCTCCCTCCACGTCAGCGACGTCTCCTTCAAGCTCGCCCAGGAAGCTCTCGCAAAGGGCACGTGGCCGGACCGGGAGCGGATCCGCGTCGAGGAATTCGTCAACGCGTTCGACTATGGCGACCCGATGCCAAGCCAGGCGGAGAAGGTGGCCGCAAACCAGGAACAGGCGATCCATCCCTTTCTTCAGCAACGCAATTTGCTTCGGATCGCGATGCGAACGGCCGCCGCGGGCCGGGCCGGACAAACGCCGCTTCGCCTCACCATTCTGCTCGATAAGTCTGGGTCGATGGAACGTCCCGACCGTGTCGCGACGGTCGACCGCGCCTTCACCCAACTTGTCGGGCAACTGTTCCCGAGCGATCAAGTGACGTTGCTGAGCTTCGCTCGCCAACCGCGACTCCTGGCTGATCAAGCGAGCGGCGCCGAGCTGACTCAGTTAGCCAATCTCGCAGAGCAAACCCCCACCGAAGGCGGGACGAACCTTGAGGCAGCGCTGCAACTGGCCTTCGAAAAAGCGGAACAACAGAAGCTGATCGGTGCTCAAAACCGGATTGTGCTCATCACCGACGGAGCGGCCAATCTCGGCGACGCCGATCCGGCTCAGCTTTCCCGGATGATCGAAACCATTCGCGATCGTGGCATTGCCTTCGATGCGGCTGGCGTGGGTGCAGAAGGCTTGAACGACGAGATTCTGGAAGCGTTGACCCGCAAAGGTGACGGTCGCTACTATCTGCTGAGCCGCCCGGAAGACGCGGAGGATGGCTTTGCCAAGCAGATCGCCGGAGCGCTGCGTCCCGCGGCGAAAAACGTCAAAATCCAGGTGGAGTTCAATCCCGAGCGCGTCGGACGCTACAAACTGATCGGGTTCGAAAAGCATCGCCTGAAGAAGGAGGACTTCCGCAATGACAAAGTCGATGCCGCGGAAATGGCGGCCGAGGAAGCCGGGGTCGCCCTTTACCAGATTGAGCCGCTTCCCAATGGTTCCGGCGATATTGGCTCCGTCTCAATCCGATTCCGGGACATGGAATCCGGCAACATGATCGAACGCCGCTGGCCCATCCCCTACGAACCAACCGCCGCTCGCCTCGATCAGGCGACCTCATCCATGAAACTCGCGACCTGTGCCGCGCTCCTCGGCTCGAAACTCAAGGACGACGAGCTGGGACAAACCGTCGATCTGGGACAGTTGGCACGTTATGCCGGTTCTCTGCAGGGCGAACGCGCCGGTCAACTGCTCCAGATGATCCAGCAGGCGCGTGATCTGACAAATGAATGACAATTTTGTGGTCGATTCCTCAAGACCAACCTTCCATCTATACCTTATGAAAACCCGGGAAACTTTGGCAACGCGAAACCTCACCTTGCACTGGTTACGTCCATTATGGCTTTTCGTTGGCCTCATCCACGCGTTCGCACCTTTCGTGATCGCACAGGAACCGCCACCCCTGATCATCCCGGAAGATGCCGGCAAGATCATCATCGAAACCCGGCCCACCGAGAAGCCACCGGTTTTTCATTCCGCCAAGGCGCAGGCCGCTGTCCAAGTTCTCCCCAACCGGATTGAGCAGGAAATTCGACTGGAGATTCACGTGATTCAGGGCGACGCCGAAACGCTCAGCATCGGCATCAATGGGAACGACGAAATCACCGCCGTCGAAGCGGATCAGATCGACTCGTGGGCGGTCCGGCGAGAAGGAAAGTCGCGCTTTCTCGACCTCAAAGTCAAAGCCGGCGTCAAAGAACTGAGGCCGTTGGTGAGACTGCGTTCGCCGGAGTTTGAATTGCCCGGCACCATCGCCCTCACCCATCTCACGCCCGGCAAGTCGGTCGGATTCAACTCCGTCATCACCCTCAAGTACGCGCCGGGAGTCGAGGGCAAAGTCATCGAGGTTCCCGGTTTCAATCCGCTCGACACCAAGAACCAATTTCAGACTTCTTCCGGAGGAATCCTGAAAATCCAGCTCGCCCATTCCGGCGCGTTGGCCAAACCAGTCGAACTGACCGACTCGCAATTGACGGGAAAGGTCGATCCCACCGGCAAGTTCGTTGAGTTTCAACTCCGCGGAACGGCCAACGTGACGGAGAACGATGCCAGCCTCATTCTGCTTCAGGGAAACGCCGCCGCGAGTCGAATTGGACAGGGTTTTGGTTATCGCCTCAAACTGACCGAACCCACTCCGGGGCAACCCGTCTACGAACTCGTGTTTGACGGACCGGGACGTTTTCCGGTGGAGCTGGATTTCGTCGCACCGATCACCGAATCCAAGGAGTGGCGCGCGGTCGACTTCAGCCTTTCGGCCGGCGCAGTCGTTCCGCTGAATCTTCTCGGTTTGGGAACAGACGTCGAGTTCCGGGAAACGACCTCCGTCGTGCCAGTCCAGGCGGGAGACTCCTGGCGGGGATTTCTGCCGGCAAACGGACACCTCTCCGCAGCGTGGAAGAGCGGCCGCAAGGCGGGAGAAGGCAAACTCTTCTTCGCAACGACTGCAACGGTTGAGTCCAGCGTCGGCGCCGGTCTCCTGCGGCAGAATCACCGGATCGACTACAAGATCCTTCAAGGCGAACTGGACTCTCTCACCTACACCCTCGACGGCCCCGGGGAAATCCTCGCGGTGGAAGGCCAGAACATCATCGGTTGGAAAGTCGAAGCGCAACGGCTCCTCCTCAGCCTCAGCCAACCCATTACTGGAAACGCCCAGATTGATATCCGAACCCAAACCGCGCTCGACGCGTTCCCGGTTCGGCTCGATCCCCTTCGCATCACCCCGGACGGAGCGGTCCGCCACTCCGGGTTCATCCGGTTGACCAATCAGGGTTCCGTCCGGCTCGAACCCACGTCCCTCACCGGTTTGACCCAGCTCGCTCCGGACCAGTTTCCCGGTGGCGCGGTCCAGGCTCGCCAGATTTTCGTCTACCGCTTTCCCGCGGCCGACTTCGACTACGAAGTGATGGCGGATCGCATCCAGCCCGAGATCAATCTTTCCCAGATCACCATCTATCACCTCGCGGAAACGGATCGCGTCATCACAACCGACGTGGAACTCGACATTCGCGAAGCGCCCCTTCGCGAATTCGACATCGTCATCCCGGCGGACTACTCCGTGGTTGCCGCGACCGGAGCCAGCGTCGGTGATTACGTCGTCGGCACCCAAACCACGGATGGTCAGCGCAACCTCAAAATCATTTTCGCGCAGGACGTCTCCGGGCGTCATCTCATCAATCTGCATCTCGAGAAGAATGAAAGCGCAGCAGCTGGCGATTGGGTGCTGCCCCGGCTGTCCTTTCCTGCGGCAAAATCGGTGCGCGGAGACATTGGCGTCGTCGGCGCTCCCGGCTTCCGGATCGGCGTCAGCCAGGTCGATCTCCTCGCCGAGAAGCCGCTGAGCTACTTCCCGAAATCCACACCCAACCTGCAACAGGCTTTCCGGATCCGGGAACGCGATTGGCAGGCTTTCATGAACGTTGAGATCCTGGAGAAGAGCGTCCAGGCCGATGTCTTCCACCTCTATTCACTCAACAATCGCACCGCCTACGCGAGCGTTCTCCTGAACTACTTCGTGACGGGCGCGCCGGTTTCCGAATGGAAATTAACGGTCCCGGCCGAGTTCGGAAACGTGATGGTCGATGGTCAGGATGTCCGAACCTGGCGGCGTGAGGACGACACCCTCTTCGTCTCGCTGCATCAGCCCGTGATCGGATCGCACACCTTGCTGGTTACCTACGAGGAACAGATGACCGGGGGGACGATTCAACCGGGCCGCGTCGCTCCGATCGACGTGCTTGGCGAACGCGGATTCATTCATGTCGTCAGCCCGGTCCAGGTCGAAACCGAAGCAACTCCGAGCGAGAACCTTCTCGAATTGGACGCGCTGGAGCTTCCGGCCGAGTTCCGCCTCCTGACCTCCGCGCCACCGTTGGAGACCTATCAATACACCAGCCGCCCCTTCAGTCTCAGTCTGTCCGCCAAATGGTTTGAGCCTGGCGAAACGGTGACTCAAGTCGTCGAATTCTCGGAAGTCTCCAGTCGCGTCAGCGCAGATGGAGAACTGGTGACAGACATCTCCTACTTTGTGAAATCCCGCGGTCAGCAGGCGCTCCGCGTCGTACTTCCCAACCAAATGCGGCTTTGGAAAGTGTCGGTTTCCGGGCAGTCCGTCAGTGCCCGCCAGGATGGCGACGCGACCCTGATTCCTCTTCCGGCCGGGACCGACCCCAACCTTCCGGTCGAGGTGAAACTCGGTCTCGCGAAGCCGGCCCAACCCGGGAAATACCCGCTTCTCCAGCTTCCCTCGGTTTTTGCGCCCGTCCTCAAAACCGTCTGGAAAATCCATGGCGAGACTGGTCGAAAATTGGTTCCCGTGGGCGGAACGGTCGAGCCCCCCAAACCGGTCCTCATCCCGCGCGGAATCAGTTGGATCGCCCAACACGGACTGGTCAAGGGATTCGTCATCGGCGCCCTCCTCCTGCTCGGAATCACTCTTTGCCGCAAGCAATGGATCCTCCAGATCCTCGGGATGGCCATCGTCCTCATTGCGGTTGGCGCCTCCCTGATCACGGCGGAAGACGCTTACCGCGTCAATCGCTCGGCCAACGCCCTGGAGCTCAATCTCCCGATCCTCGCATCCGAAGACGTCGTGGAGCTGCAAGTTCGAAACGTCTCCCCTCTTTGGGCAAACCTGTCCATTCCGGGCATCGTTCTGGCGGCGATTGGTATTGGGCTGGCCACTTGGTCGCTGATCGCACCAAGCCATCAGCGCACGATTCGCGCAGCCGGAATCCTGATGATCGCGTTCGGCCTTTTGCTCCAACGTGGAGGTGCTCCCTGGTTTTTCGGTTTGCTGGGACTGCTCACATTCCTTCTCGTCTTCGTGCCTCACGCCTGGAAGTTTTGCCAAACATCCTGGCAATGGTGGCAGGAGCGACGACGTCGCAAGGCCTCGAAAAAACCGCCATCGGGCTCCCCGGAACCTGACACCGACCTCACACCAACCCCACAAGGAGAACAAGCATGAGCCTGAACCGCCTCCCTTCCTTCCCAACGTTCACGAGAATGACCACCAAGCTCTGTTTCGCCGTCGTTTTGATTTCGTCGGCTGTCCTTACCAACCTGGCCACAGCCAAAGGAGCCCCTCCCTCCATCCCCCCCGGTTTCAAGGCGGCGGACTTGATCCTGCAAACCTGGGAACTCGCGGATCATCGAATCACGGCCAGTGCCCAGCTCCAGGTGTCCGGGAAGCCGGGAGATCAATTTGTCCTGCTGCGCGCGCCGTCCGTTTTGACGAATTTTTCCGGACCAGGGCTCCGCGTTACCCAACACCAGGTCGAGGGTGCCCTTGCCTACATCGTGAGCGTGGGCGCGAACCCGGAGAATCCCGGCGAACAAACCTACACGGCCACCTTCGAATTCCAACTCGACGTCCCTGACCCGATTGCCGGATTCACGGTCCCGACCGGACCTGCCGCCGTCCAGGAAGTTGAACTTTCCTACGAGAAACCGGATTGGCAGTTTACCTCACCCTCTGCGGTGCGAATCCGAAGTCAGCCTGACAAAACCAAAAGTGTGGCGACGATCCTGCTCGGAGCAACGAGCCGGGCCCACATCGCGATCAAGCCGCAAACCCGCGATCTCACGGCTGAGGAAGCCCAATTCTATGTGGAAGGCGCGAATCTCTATCTGCCCAGCCCCGGCGTGATCGATGGACGTCACCGCATCAACATTCGCCCCTCACAGGGTCAGGTCAGCAGCCTGGAGATTGCGGTGCCCGCCGGCATCACCGTCAGCAACGTGACCGGTTCGGTCGGGTCCTGGCAGTTTGACGCCGATTCAGGAAAATTGGATCTCGTGATTGAGCCGCCTCAATCCAAACCGTTTTCGGTGATGGTCGAATCGCAACGCAGCCTCGCGACGTTGCCCACCGATGTTGAACTCGCTCCTCTCACCGTCGCCGATTCGGCCGGAGAAGTCGGGCTTCTCGCCCTGGCCTTCGGAGCTGACGCTCAACCTGAGAAAGCGGATTCCGAACTCTCCGCCGTCAACTTGAGCGACTTCGATGCATCCCTGGTTCCCGGCGGCCAAACGCTTCATCGCGTCTTTCGCTATGGAGAGGAAGGCGGGCTGGTTGCGCTCCGCGCCGCTCCGGTTTCCCCTGAAGTTCGCGTCACCACCCAACAAGTGCTTTCGCTCGGGGACGAACGGATCGTGCTCAACGTCAACGTCGTCGCGGAAATCACCCGGGCAGGCTTGTTTCAACTGAGCTTTCCGCTTCCTACGGGACTCGAAATCGAATCGCTGACCGGCACGGCTCTCCATCATTGGGCCGAGCTAGCCGAGGACGACCAGAACCAGATCATTCTTCATCTCAACGGGAAAACGATCGGGCGCCAGGAATTTGCCATCACCATGACCGGCGCCGCTCCATCGGACGGCGACTGGGAGCTGCCGCGTTTCTTCGTGAACGAAGCGAATCGCCAAACCGGTAACCTGGTCGTTCGCCCAACGACGGGAATCCGTCTCCGCACCACCTCCCGGCAAAACGTGTCCGAGGTTGACCCACGAAGCCTTGGTGGCGAGGGCAAAGGCGCCCTGGCCTTCCGTCTGCTCCAGGGCGATTGGAATCTGATTCTCGGAATCGAAAAACTCGATCCCTGGGTGACGGGCCAGGTTCTTCACGAAATCACGCTTCGCGAGGGACAGACGCGCACCGCCATTCTCGGAAACTTCCAGGTGCAAAACGCCTCGATTCGCACGCTCACGGTCCGGCTCCCAATCACCGATCCCGAAGAGATCAAGAGCGTGCGGGCATGGGGAAGTTCGATCAGCGACATGATTCGAACCGCGCCGGATTCCGACCTCTGGGAGATTCAGTTCAAACGCAGGGTGGTTGGCGACGTCCAGGTGCGGATCGAATACGAACGCCGAAGCGGACGGGAGGACAACGCCGAAAGCCTGGCGTTGGCTGAGTTTCCGGAAGCACGCCAGCTTTCCTATCATTACGCCGTTCGCGCCGGAGGACGGTTGGAAATCGAGGTCGGCCAACTGCCCAAGGGTTGGCAGCGCGCGGATTGGAACGCGGTGCCCGCATCACTTCGCGAAGCTGGCGATCGCAGCATCCCGGCCCTCGCCCTGCGCGCGGTATCGCCCGACGAGAATTTCACCATTCGGCTGCGTCGCCATTCGCTGGCCGATGCCCTCAAGCTCCGGGTCGCCAACGGCCACCTGACGACGGTGCTGTCTCCCATGGGGGATCAACTCACCGAGGTCGGGTTGAACCTTGAAGTGATCCAGCGCAGCAGCCTGACGATCACGCTCCCCAACGAAGGCGAATTGTTCAGCATCTTCGTGAATGGCGAAAGCGTGAGCACGGTTCGGCAGGGAGATGCCTACCAGTTCTACATTCTTCCCGGCGGCGACGATCGAACCGCCAATGTGCGTTTCGTCTACTCCATCCCCGGCTCCAAACTCCGAAAGCTGGATCTCGTCAGCCCTCTGCTCAACGTGCCGTTGGAACAGATCGAATGGCGGGTGTTGGTTCCGGCCGGATTCGAGTTGGCCGATCAACGCGGCAATATGGAACTGAAGTCGGAGCAGGCCACGCCGGTGTTTTTCGGCAAGGCGGACTGGCAGTCCAAGAGCGGCAAAATGCGGGTCACCCAGGCTCGCCAGGCCGAGGAGCTCCTTGAGCAGGCCAACCAGTATCTCCAGAAAGGCGAACAAGGGAAGGCGAAGCGCGCTTTGAGCAGTGTCGCCAACCAATACGCGTTGGACGCAGCCTCCAACGAGGACGCCCGGGTGCAACTGGAGAACCTCCAGACTCAACAAGCGGTGGTGGGGTTAAACACTCGCCGCCAGCGTCTCTATCTCGACAACCGGGCCGCCGAATCCGACTCCAATTTCAACGATCAACTGGCCCAGGGCGCGGCCGCCAACCCCATTCTCCAGCAAGGAGATACCAATTTCCGGCCTCAGGAAATCTCGCAGTTACTCCAGGGAAACACGACGGAAGAAAACACGGTTCTCCAGCGAATCGCGGGCCGCCTCGTCAAGCACCAGAAAGCGACCGAACCCGCACCCCAGGCGATCACGATTACGCTCCCGGAAGAGGGTCACGTTTACGAATTCAGCCGGACGGTGCAGGTGAACGAGGATGCTCTCCTCCGCTTGAAGTTGTTGTTTGAAAAAACCGACCAAACCGCCGGGTGGCGCCTGATTTTGTTGGGCGCGATGTTGGTCCTCCTGTTGGCAGCCTTCTGGACTTCTGTGAGTGGTAAGGCGCGAACCAGCTAGCGCTTTGTCGCCCGTCCCTGCCGGCGTCGAAGAAACTGGCAAAAAGCTCATCGATTTGCCACCGTTGCAATATTGGCAGGCCGAGAAAAAGAACTAGGATTGAAATAATGACACAGGAAGTCGTTATCAAACGCATTAAGGCTATCGAGGCTACGAAGGCGCGACTGCAACGAATTAAAGAACGAGAAGCGTTTTATGTTCCCAATCGAAATGCTGTAAAAGACGCAGTTATAGCGATGTTGACGAGTTCAGATGAGGCCGATCGCAAGCTTGCTCTTCGCGTGGCAGGAGGCAACGACATCCCTATTCCAGCAGACACCGTGCGGGAACTCTTGGATTCTGATGAAACTTCGGGAGTAGCGTCTTCATACATAGTAGCCGCAAAAGTCACTGAGTTGATCCCGAAGCTCAATGAAATGCTTTCCAACTCGAAGAACGCTTTGGTTAGGATGAGGGCGCTTGAAGCTGTGTTGGCAATAGGAGACGAGAGCTCGAAAACTGCCCTAGCTGAAGCATATGAACAGTTGATTAAAGGCAACCCCACCAGGCGAGCAGAGTATCAAGCCATTCAAGCAAAATGGAACGCTTCGAACCTCCCGCAGACCATTCATCCTTTGCCTGCCAAGACTGTTGGCGTCTATCTGACAGAAGGAGCGAAAGGAACTGCATTTCCGGTTTCAAATACGCTGGCTCCAATCTGCGATTGCTGCCAAAAATCCATGCTGTGCCTGTTAAACATTCCCAAAGAGGCCGATCCCATGGAGATGCCCGTTTTTCACTGCCCTCGTTGCAACTTCGATTCGCCAATTTATTTGGATCTTAGTTTCTCTCCTCCTAATTGGATCGGTGATTGCGGCGGAGAGACGGTCGATCCTGACGATTTTGAAGATGTTGGTGGCGGTACCATTGGCTGGGGACTTGAGATTCAGGGTGCGGGAGAGTCACGAACCTTTATCGGAGGCGAACCTGATTGGGTCCAGGGTGAAGTGGGTGTTGAAAAGGAGTTTCAATGCCCTGAATGCGAGCAAAAAATGGAATTTGTCATCCAGATGGAGACCGACTATACGCTCGGCACGGGTCTGTATTTCTTCCACGGCGGCATCATGTACGTCCACCGCTGCCGCGAATGCCAGGTGGCGTGCTATTTCTTCCAGACTTCGTAAGTCGGCAGGATGACTTTTTGGTTTCGTTAGAAAAGTTGGGGATTATTTCGATCGTTTTTGCTTGAGTTTCGCCCGAAGCTCACCACCATCCCTGCATGAGCAGGAGATTGAATGCGACTTTGTTGGTTAGCCTGATTTGCTTCGGGTTTGGAACCGCTAACATGGCGGGAGCTGGTGACTATGATGTGGAAGGATTTCCATCCGGTGACCAATGGACCCGGGCAGACTGTGTCAAGGCTGTGGAGATGATGGGAGGGGGAAAGGTGCCCGTTCCAAAAATGAACATGGACGGCATGACCGTTTTTCGAAACTTGACGGCGCCCCATCTTCTGCGTGGTGGTGAGATCGACGGAATCGAAGCGCTTCTCGCGGCGAGGGCGGAATACCAGAACTATGGAGATGAGTTAGCCGGTTTTACCGGATTTTGTGATGCGCAGGTGGCACAGGGGAACAACTGGAAGGAGGAGTTTGGATATTTGTTAGAGCAGTTGCTGGACGTGAATAGCAGGGTGGAACAATTGACCCAACAAGCGTTGCAGGATGAGAGTCTTGAGGAAGAAACCAAGGCGGAGTTTGAGGAATGGATGTCGGAGTTCCGGCAGTCGATTGTCGCGGCAGGGGAACGCGTTTTGGCGGATGAGGTTTTCGAGGGGAGGCTGCTGATTCAAGTGCTCGCGGCGCTCAGCGATGCCATTCGGATCACATCGAATTCTGCTGCTCCTTTGACAGAATCCGATCAAGAGACCCTGTTGGAACTTCTCGACGAATTTGAACCCGAGGGCGACCGGGTCCGGACGCAGGAGATTCTGGTGCAGCGAATGAGGATGCTGTTAGAGGAACAGGACGATCCACAGTTTCCGGACCTGACGAAACCGGGCGCCGAAACCTATCAGAATGCGGTGGGCGCGTTGGTCGATGGCGCAACACTCCCAGGACTGAGCAACGCCGAGGAACGTGAGCAATTGAGCTTTTTGACCAATCGCCAGTATTTGAAGGTCTTTGAGATGCCCAGGGGAAAACCGTTGACGTGGGAGTTCTGGAGCAAGGCGAACGATTTCAAGCAGGCGATGGCTGATCTCTATGAAGTTTACCTCTTGGCGGCGGAACGAGATGCCAGATTATTGGGTGAAGAAAAACACCAGGAATTTTTGAGAGTCGCCGCTTTCCGAACTGCGTTGACGGGCCGGTTCTATGCGTTCAACTGGGAGGCTGGAAACACGATTGCAGAACAACAACCGCTCGAACGCCAGAAGGTGATGGTCGCCGCGCTTCGGCAAGAGGTGATGGCCCTGGTCGACGTCGCAAGACAGGTCTTCGCAAGGAAGCGTTTCGGCACCGAAGGGATCGCCCCGCTCCTGCAGGAGATGCACGACGCGCTCAAGGTTTTCATGGATAGCGGAGGAGTGTTTTCGCCAGCGGACGCCTACGCGATTGGCTCATTGGCGACGGAAGAAGTGGAGCAGTTTGGCAGGGATGAACAGGTCTGGTTAAAGAAGATCGAGTCGTTGATCGACGCCTATATGGAGGACCTTTAGTTGCGGATAGACTCTCTATGGAGGTGGAAAGTGCTCTAACGGGACCTTGTCGCAACCAAGCCTGCGGATTTGAAAACGTCCGACGGCAGAATGGTCAGGTCGGCGATGTAGGTCTGATTCCCAAACGCGGCACCACCGTCTTCACTGTCGACCGCCAGAATAATCCCACCAAGCTCCCACTGCTTGGTGTGGCGATTGTAGACGAAAGCCGCTCCGCCGGAATCACCCGGCGTCGCCTGGCACTGGAAACTTCCCGGACGAAATTCCGTCGAATATCCAGGCGTCTGGTAGCGAAACGTTTTCATCATGGAACCAAATTGGTTCGCAACCCGGTTCACTCCCCAACGGATCCGGTAGTCATCGTTCCAATGAAACTTTGCCCCGGCAGACGATCTGCGATTCGTCCCGGAATTCCCGCTTCCAGCTCCCATCATCACAACGTAGGAACCGTGGTTTGGACAAACCGGCCCCAGCGGGATGTCTTTGAGTTTCGCCAGGGAATCGTTGGAGGCAAACCGGATTCGAAAGACACAGAGATCGGAGAACGATCCATCCGGGTTTTGAAACCGTTGCTCGGAACCGGGGATCGGCTGGTAGGTTGAACCATCCGCGAGTTGGAATTCGCCCGGGCCAACATGGGCTGCGGTCAGGACATAACCTCGACCAATGTAGACACCAGTCGATTCATTGAGGATGCCAACGTTTTCGAAGAACGGAAACGCGGTTGGAGTCTTCATCAGTGAGCGAAGCGCCCTTTGCAGGGCCCGCTCGGATGTATGTTCCGGATTTCCGGTTGAGGTGACCAGTGAAAAGCCAGTGGTCTGTCCAACGGCAAAAATTGCGGCAATGACAGCAGCAATTCGGAAGGGCTTACGAATCATGTCTCATCGTTTCTCAAGTTGCAATCGGGGCACAACCCAGCTCATACGTTAGCCTCAGGGACACAGGGGTCCCGGAAAACGAATGCGGTCGGGAACCCTCATCGAAATCCAAGGGTTCACAGGGGACGCAGCCTAGGAAGCTGCGTCATGAGCCGGGGGGGGCTACCTCGTTAGCCAGCCAGGGACGAGGGATTGCAATTCAAAAAGACGCGTGAGATCGAAACGGTGAGGAGTGCTTTCATGGTGGTTTCTAAATGTGAGGAGGGTAGTTGAAAGGACGGTTCTAAAATCCCTACAACCACGGGTAGAATACCTTCGGGAAGGAGGATGGTCAATGGACTTTTATAATTTCCATAATTTAGCGTTCAAGCTTTTCGCGTTGCTGCTGAGAGGTTTCCGCCACAGAGTCGCCGCGCACGCATGACGGAAACAGTCCACAATCTGGGATCGCTTTTCTTCGGAATCATTTTGCCGATCATTGCAACGACCCTGTTCGGGTTCGTTCTCGACCGCCGGTTCCACGTGGATTTGGCGACCCTGGTGCGCCTCAATCTCTACGTCTTTGTGCCCGCCTTCATCTTCGTGCGGCTGATTGAGTCCACCGTCCCCACGGCGCTCGGATTCCGCGCCGTCGGCTTCACCCTCACGATGATCGGGATCATGGCGCTGCTGAGTTGGCTCGTCGCGGCGATCACCAGAATCGATCCCCCGGCCCGAAAAGCACTTCAGCTCTCCACCATGTTTTACAACAGCGGAAACTACGGGATTCCGCTGATGACGCTGGCGTTTGCCCCCCTTGGTCCCGTTTTGCAGGCCTTCGTCCTCATGACGATGAACATCTCCACCTTTACGATCGGCCTTTGGCTTGCCGCCTCCCAGAATCACGATCGAACTCAGGGCTGGTGGCGCCCGCTGCTTCCCGTTCTGCGCCAGCCCTCAATCTATGCGATTGCTCTCGCTCTCACGATCAAGGCCATGGGATTGGAGGATGAAATCAGCTCGATTGCACCGATTTGGAAACCGCTCGGCTATCTGGGTGATGGTTTGGTCGGATTCGCGCTCCTCACGCTTGGGGTCCAACTCAACCAAACCAAACCGCCTCCCATCCGCGGGAATCTGGCGCTGGCCCTGGCCATTCGCCTCCTCGCCGCCCCATTGATTGCGGCTGGCCTCGTCCAGGTTTTCCGCTTCGAATGGGAGGTCGCCCGAATCCTCATTTTGAGCACCTCCGTCCCGACAGCGGTCAACACTGCCTTGCTCGCTCACGAATACAAAGCCGACGGCCGCTTCGCCTCCGCCGTCGTATTCTACTCCACCATCTTCAGCGCGATTACGGTGACGATTGTGCTTTTCATCTTGAAAAGCGTCCAGTGAGACCGCCTGATTTGGAAAGCCCCCTTGGAGATGCCCGTTTTTCTCGAAAACACCGACCTTGAAACCCACCTAAAGGCCCTGAAAACGACCATTGTGTTCGTTTCGGCCTGGACGGCGCTGTTTCTCTACGGGTGGACGGTGGTCCGCTTGGCGGTCGAGGCGCTCCCTTCGCCCCGCCCCCGCTTGCTCTGGACCATCGGCTGCATGGTCTATGCGGTGCATGTGGTCAGCGCGTTTGATGTCTTTTTCCACTGGAGCCACGCGGCGGCACATCGCGAAACAGAGCTGCGTTCGATGGCGGTGACCGGCGTTCGGGCCGGTTGGGGAATCTGGTTGAACTATCTGTTTGGGGCGGTTTGGATCGCCGATACGATTTGGTGGTACGCAGTCGGCGATGAGCGGTATCGGAAGCGAGGGGCGAAGAGTTTCTGGCTACTTCACGGCTTCATCCTGTTCATGATGTTCAACGGCGCCTTCGTCTTTGTGGATCGCTGGGCGCGTTGGCCGGGTTTGATCCTGTTTCTTGTCAGCCTCTGGGCAGTCATCACGCTATCCCGACGTCGGTTCGAGCAATTCCGTGACAAACCGGCGATGGCGCCCACCCCATGAACCCGCAGAATCCCAAAGTTGTTTTTGTCACCGCCGGTGGCGCCGGAATGTACTGCGGCAGTTGCATGCGCGACAACACCCAGGTCCGTAATCTCATCCAAAAGGGCTGGGACATTGAGCTGGTTCCGGCCTACACGCCGGTCACGACGGACGAAGAAGACGTCAGCATCGACCGCGTGGTGCTTGGCGGCATCAACATGTTTCTCGACCAGGCAGTCCCGCTGTTTCAATACCTGCCCGGTTGGGTGACGAATTGGCTCGATCGTCCGGGAATCATTCGCCGGGCGACGAGTGGCACGGTCAAGGTCGATGCCGCGAAACTCGGTCCCATGACGTTGGCGACCGTCAAAGGCGAAGCTGGTGCCCAACGCCGCGAACACCGCAAATTCGTGCGTTGGCTGAAAGAAGAGTCGCAGCCCAACCTCATCAACCTGACCAACCTACTGATCGGCGGTTGCATCCCGATGATCAGGAAAGAGCTTCCGAACGTGCCCATTTTGGTCACGATTCAGGGCGACGATCTCTTTCTCGATCAACTCACCGAACCCTGGCGCTCCCGGGTCATCGAGCAGATGCGCTCGCTCGCCCAAGACGTGGATGGCTTTGTCACCTTCAGCCGCTTCTATGCCGATGTGATGAGCCGGATGTTGGAGATTGAGCCGGACAAATTTCACATCGTTCCGCTCGGCATCGAAGCGGCCGATTTTCATCAGTTGGAGCGACTCCCCGGTCGCCCCGCCACCATCGGTTTTTTTGCCCGAATCAGCCCCGAGAAAGGCTTTCATCATTTCGTCGATGGATTTCTGGAATTGGCCAAACGCCCCGGGATGGAGGACGTCCACATTCGTGCGGGAGGATGGCTTGCCGGTCAGGATGAGGAGTTCTATGCCGAACAGCTTGAGAAATTGAAAGCCGCAGGGCTCGACTCCCGCTTTACCTACGTTGGGAGCCCTGATCGGGCGGGGAAGCTTCGCTTTTTTCAGGAGATCGATCTCTTTTCCGTTCCGACCGAATATCTCGAGCCCAAGGGCCTCTACGTGCTCGAAGCGCTCGCCTCCGGACTTCCGGTTGTGCAACCCCATCACGGCTCGTTCCCTGAACTGCTGGAGGGCGTCACCGCCGCGCGGCTGGTTGAACCGAAGAATCCCATCCCTCTCGCTGACGCCTGGCTGGAGGTTCTCGAGACCCATTCGCTGGTTCCCGACCGCCACAGCGTCGCCGCGACGCATTCGGCGGAACAAATGGCGGATGCAGCGGCCGAGATTTATCGGCAGTATCTCAACGCCTAGCCTGACCGATCCAGCGGAACGAACTTTCGCCTTGCGTTGGGTCCGCCTCCTTGCCTGATTGGACCTTTCCAATCCAAACCCCTTTCCCAATTTATGAGCGCCGACGCAAAACTCACTGAACTGAATCTGATCCTGCCCGATGCCCCTCCACCCGGCGGCGTTTACAAGCCCCTCGTGATTGCCGGAAACATGGCTTACCTCTCTGGTCATGGCCCCTACAACAACGGCTCCTACACGACGGGCCGTCTGGGGGATGACCTCGATGTCGAAGCTGGCTATGCCGCAGCTCGCCAGACCGGTCTTACCTTGCTGCGAACCATGAAAGACACGCTCGGGAGTCTGGATCGCGTCAAGCGCGTCATCAAATTGCTCGGGCTGGTTCAGTGCACTTCGGAGTTCAACCAGCAACCGCAGGTCATCAACGGGTGCAGCGAACTCTTCAAGGAAGTTTTTGGTGAGGCTGGAATTGGCGCCCGCAGCGCGATCGGAACCAACGCGTTGCCGGGGAATCTTGCCGTCGAGATCGAAGCGATTGTCGAAATCGAATGAGCGATCCTTCCTGGTTCGAAGTCGACAACGTCGACGAAATCCCCTCCCCTGCTCTCCTCGTTTATCCCGACCGGGTTCAGGCGAACATCGCCCGGATGCTGGAGATCGTTGATGGCGACACGGCGCGTCTTCGCCCTCACGTGAAGACCCATAAAATGGCCGAGGTAGTCCGGATGCAGATCGACGCCGGGATCGTGAAATTCAAGTGTGCGACCATCGCCGAAGCCGAACTGACTGCGGGAGCCGGAGCGAAAGACGTTTTGCTGTCCTACCAGCCGGTTGGGCCCAACGTCAGGCGTTTTGCGGACCTCAACGCCAAATTCCCCAACACCAGCTTTGCCGCGATGGTCGACGCCCCGGATATTGTCGACCAATTGGCGAAGTTCGAGGGCAACTTTCGTCTCTTTGTCGATGTCGATTGTGGGATGGGACGAACCGGTATTTCACCGGCCGACGCTCCTGAGTTGTGCCGCCATATCCAGGACACGGAAGGAGTTACCTTTGCCGGGATTCATGCCTACGATGGCCACATACACGACGCGTCTCTCCAGATTCGGGAACAGGAATTTGGTTCAGCGATGGAGTCGATTCGTGAGTTGATCGATGAAGTGAAACCTCCAACCCTGATTTGTGGTGGTTCGCCCACGTTTGCGCTTCATGCCGGCGGAACCTGGGAATGCAGCCCGGGAACAACCCTCTTTTGGGATGCCGGCTACCAATCGGCTTACCCGGATTTGGATTTTGAGGTCGCAGCCGTGTTGCTGACGCGCGTCGCAAGCAAGCCGGGAACCAATCGCCTTTGCCTTGAGCTCGGCCACAAGGCGATCGCGGCGGAAAACCCGCTGGATCGACGAGTGCGCTTTCTGAATCTGGAAAACGCGGTCCCGATCATGCAAAGCGAGGAGCATTTGGTGGTCGAGGTTCCCCATCCCGAGGCTTTTTCCCTCGGCGACGTCATTTACGCCGTTCCCATCCACATCTGCCCCACCGTGGCTCTCCACGAGGAAGCCGCGATGATTCGTGATGGGTCATTCACCGGTGAAACCTGGCAAGTGCTTGCCCGGAGAAGAAAACTGACGGTTTAGGATCTCGAAAAGCACCTTCGGACGACCCTTTTCACCAGTCCCGCAGGCAATGGTGGGCTCGTGACCCGGCCTTTTTGATGCTTTCCGAGTGTTTTTGGTTGATTGATTGTTAAGCTTCTTTAACAATAATCCCGAAAACTATGAAAACTCGATCTCTGCCGATCCATTGCTTCAAAGTCTCCCTCCTTCTTTGTGCGCTGAATTGCCCGACGGTTTCCCCGGCCAGTGACAAAGGCGTGGCCGTTTCGGAGGACTTTTATTCGGACCAGGTCCATTCGTTAGGGCCCATCGCGTTCAATACCGAGTATTCCAAGAAAATCGTCAACTGGCAGCAATACGTCACAGAGAAGCCCTACCACATTCTTCAACAGACCAAACTCGGCGGGGTAAAGTCCAATGCATTGACGGTCTCCGGAGCGGTTTGGGGAACGTGGATGCATGAGCAAACCAACGTTGCAGGCAAATTTCCGATTCTCTCACGATTTCCCGACCAACACGGCAGCGTCGACACCGAGGCAGATCGGTGGATTCTCAACAACGCCGCCCTCGCGCTCACCGGCCGGGTTGGCGATTGGGTTACGCTCTTTGCGCAGGGAGAGTTTTCCGACATCGAATTCATTGGCCAGGACCAATACCAGGTCCGCAAAGCGCTCGTCATGATCGGGAACCTGGAGAAATTTCCGCTCTACACCTACTTTGGTCGCAATACCGTCGATTTCGGCTTTTTCGATGCCTACAATCCCTTTACCCATTCCGTCAACAATCACAGCTTTCGGGTTGATTCCGACGACCCGATTCTCGCCATCGGTTATGCGCCGCAATTCATCGAAGGGCTGAATTTCGTGGCCACGGCAATTCCCGGCGGGCGCCATCTCCGGGTCGCCGATTCCGATGGCAGCGGCCAGTTCGACAACTACGCGGCGAATCTGACCTACCGGGCGATTGTCAATGACGACACCGCGATTCGGGTCGGTGCGGGCTGGCTCAATTCGACGATCTACAACACCGAGTTTCCTCATCACCCCGGTCCATCTCACGGATTTTCCCTCGGCAATGCCACGACTGACATCAAGAATGGTGCCTGGGACGTCAACGCAGAGCTTCGCTGGCGGAAATTCTCCATCGCAGGAGAATTCACCACGACCCAGGAAAGTTGGCCTTCCACCGGCGAACGCGTTACCGCATTAACCGGGCAGTTTGCCTACGATTTTGACCTGTTTGGTAAGCCAACGCGCTTTTCCTACGTTTATGGCGTCAACTATCTCGGCCCGGACGATACCGAGTACGAACAGTTGAAGCAGATCGCGGTGGGACTGGAAACCGAGATCTGTCCGAACTTTCAACTCGGGATCGAGTATGTCCGCAACAGCGCATTCGTGCCGTTGATCGCCATCACGCAGGCGAGCGATGCAAGCGTCCGGACCGACACCGTGATTGCCGGTGGCAAGCTGACGTTCTAACTAAAGCGGGCAGTCGCCCTATTCAATCAGCTCAGGCCACTTGGTGTGGAACATCTCACCAGCTGGCTTGTCGAGACGCTCGTAGGTGTGGGCACCGAAGAAGTCACGCTGAGCCTGAAGCAGGTTCGCGGGAAGCCGCTCGCTGCGATAGCTGTCGTAGTAACCAAGTGAAGCGGAAAAAGCTGGGACCGGCACGCCATTGCTGACACCGAGCGCAACGATCTCG
The DNA here is from genome assembly GCA_963977015.1 of uncultured bacterium. Classification (GTDB taxonomy): domain Bacteria; phylum Verrucomicrobiota; class Verrucomicrobiia; order Verrucomicrobiales; family DEV007; genus JBCDHN01. The sequence continues at coordinate 86,996 of CAXBMO010000020.1, forward strand.
CGCCACGCAGCCTGGGACCGATTCAGAATGTCGGTAAAGAACGAATCGAGCATCAGATTCTTCAACTCACCATCCCGCTGATAAGCTTCGGTGATGCGATTGAGGAAGCGGGCGCGAATGATACAACCGCCACGCCAGATTTTCGCGATCGAACCGAGATTCAGATTCCAATCGTGATCTTCGCCGACCGCCCGGATCAAATCGAGACCCTGCGCGTAGCTGACAATCTTCGAAGCATAGAGCGCATCGTGAACCTTCTGAACCAGCTCGTCTTTCGACATGGTGATGTTCGGCTCCGGTCCTTCGAACACGCTCGAAGCGGCGACCCGCTCTTCCTTGTGTGAGGAAAGCGCCCGAGCTTCAACCGCAGCATTGATCGTGGAAACCACCACTCCATCGCGAACCGCGTTCATCACCGTCCAGCGACCAGTTCCCTTTTGTCCCGCGCGGTCCATGATCACGTCGATGATGGGCTGACCCGTTTCGTCGTCGTTGATCTTGAAAATCTCGCTCGTGATCTGAATCAGGTAACTTTCCAGCTCACCGGCATTCCAGTCACTGAACACCTTCGCCATCTCTTCGGTCGTGAACCCGGCCGCTTTGAAGATGTTGTAGGCTTCGCAGATCAACTGCATGTCGCCATACTCGATGCCGTTGTGAACCATCTTCACAAAGTGACCCGCGCCACCTTCCCCGATGTGAGTCACACAAGGCTCGCCGTCCACTTTTGCGGAAATCGCTTCGAAAATCGGCTGGATGATCTCCCAACTCGCCTTTGGTCCGCCCGGCATGATCGAAGGCCCCTTCCGGGCACCTTCTTCCCCGCCGGAAACGCCGGTGCCGATAAAGAGGAGATCTTTGGCGGCCAACGCTTCACTTCGGCGCTGGGTGTGGATGAAATAGGTATTTCCACCGTCGATGATGAGGTCACCGGGCTCGAGAAGCGGCGTAACCTGCTCAATCACCGCGTCAACCGCGTCGCGATCCGATGGATTAAGGCCAGCCTTCGACTGCACCAGCATCATGACCTTGCGCGGACGCTTCAGACTCTGCACGAACTCTTCCAGCGTCTTTGCTCCCACGAGGTTTTTGTCCGGGTTCGCAGCAACAAATGCCTCGGTCACCGAAGTCGTCCGGTTGAACACGGAAACTTTAAATCCGCGGCTCTCCACATTGAGAACCAGGTTCTGGCCCATCACAGCCAGGCCAATTAATCCAAAATCACTATCGCTCATGTTTGTGCGCTAACCTAGCGTGGAATCCGAGTTCGCAAGCTGGATTTGTCGGATACCTTGCAACCAGAGTCTCCCGGCCTTGGAAGGCTTCGAGTGGTCGCAGCACCTTCCAGCAGGCTCGGCATCAACAACCGTTACTAATTTGTCAGTGCATTAGTAGTTCTTTAGTAGTTCTCCAATCGCCTCTTCCGCTGCGATTCGATGGTTTTTCTGGAGTTTCGGCGTTTCCAGAACGGCACGATAGACCTTCAACGCCTCCTCGTTTTTTCCGGCAGCGGCCAGTGTTTCCGCCCGCGCCAAGAGCAGGGAACCACCCCAGGTTCCGCTCAGCTTTCCGGCATCGACGAGATCCAGCACCTGAAGCGCTTCCGCAAATTCTCCGCGGCGGGTGAGAATCCGGGTGGCGCCCAAAATCGCGGAGTAATACTCGGAGCTCCCGGTGCCGTAGGTGCTACCACAAAGCTCGCGATAGGTCTCCAATGCCGCGTCGTCGTTCTTCAAAACGTGTTCACGATTGAATCCCATGGTTTGCAGAATGTTCATTCGTTTGCGGCGATCGGAAGTGAACTCCAACGCAATCCGGAGATCGGCTTCAGCGCGTTCTCCGGCATTCGCGCGATAAAACGCCATTCCCCGGGCGAAGGCTCCGGCGCCTTTTTGCCAAAACGGCCATTGCGCAAAATCCTCTTCGCCGAATTGCTCCATCACCGCAACCCATTCCCGATTGCCGAGTAGATTTTCCATCTGCGCGGTTTTCCTGACGCTTTCCTGGGGGATTCGTCCGGCCAGCTCGTCCGCGCGCCCGTAATCCTTGAGTAGGCGGGCACACGCTGAAGCTTGGTGAAGCGCATCCGATTTCTGGAAATCCGTTGCCTTTTCACCTTCCGCCAACGCGACCCATGCGGAGATGGCGTCCTCATAGTTTCTTCCCGTCACCAGTTTGGCGGCTGCGCGGCTGGCGATGACAAAATCGGTCACGGCCGGTTCGACCTCAAACCGATACGATCCACCGTCATACAGGTAGGCGAACTTCATTGGAATGTGATAGCCGGACGTTCCCGTCGGCGAAAACGCGGAATGCTCGGATCCGTTTTCGCGGATTCGCTGACGACAAATGTTAAAATGCCAGGGCAAGCTGCTCGACGGTTTGCGCCCGATCACTTGATTCAGCGGATCGTTTTCGTCGTCCGTCACGGGGATCCGAATTTCGACCGTCCAGTGATCGTCCGCCACGTGGGTCGCCACTTCCGCCTGGGATTCCCACCGAAACCACGCGCTTTTGTCCGCGCCGCGATCCAGATCGACCAACGCGCCCGCGGGATTGACGGCGATTTGGTAGTAGCTGTGCGAATCGGTTGCGAGCTGGATCTCGATGAGATCGCCATACCAAATCGACTGATCCTCACGCTTCTCCGTTGCGATATTCAACGCCTCTCCGGGTCGCTCTTCGCAGCGGATCCCAAAATAGAGGTTTCCCCGATCCCAACCGGTCTTCACCGTCGTGCCGTAGATCGGCAGGCGCCCGGTCTGAAGTTCCCGCAAACTCCCGGTGGAGGTGGAAAGGCAATTCACCCAATAACCGTCATCGAGCTTGCCATCCATGACCACATCCGTAACCTCGCGAACGGTGCGCAATTGAGGGAGTGGTCCGCGCTTCTTTCCGAGTTGGCTGGCCTTGCTTCGAAGCGCTTCCAGAAACGTATCAACCAACCCGATTCGCTTCCCATAGACTGAGTCCGGGCTGGCGAGCGACTTCGCCGCGGCGAACAATTCCAACGCGGTATCGACTTTCTCCTTATCGCGCTCCATGTCCTGCCAGTGATCCTCACAGTAGTCGAAGAACGCGTTCATCCGGCTCCCGGCCGGGCCGTAAAAAAGCCGACAATACTCGTTAAACATCGCCGACGGATCCTGCTCCTTCCCGCCCCAATACATCCGCGCCGTGAAATAGACCTGTACGTGATTGAAGCCGATGTCGACAGTGTCGAAATCCCGCCCCAGGCTTAACCAAATATCCTCACCACTGGATACCCCCTTGGTCGCATTGATGCTTTCGCCGATCGCTTTTGGAACGAACGCGGGGAGGTAAAAACCGCGCCCCGTGAAGGGATAGTTTTCGAAAATCATCAGGGAATTCCGGGTTTTCGCCTCCCAGCCCGCTCTCAATTGGCGAATCGCTTCACGCTGGTCCGGCAGATTGTTTCGCGGGCGCCGTCCGCCGACGATCACGACCTGAACATTGGGCTCCAGCTTCTCAATGTTGGTCGGCGGATCCGTGTTCGCCCCGTAGGCACAGCAGATGATCTTTTTGTCCGGATGCGTTTTCCCAACTTCTTTGGCAACCCGGTTCACGAAGTCCCAAACGTGGTTGGACAGCTTTCCTCGCGAACCCATTTCCGGGATCTCCTTCCCTTCACACAATTCGCACTGACAGATCGAAATGTAGGCGTCCGGCGGCATGATCGAGACCGTGTCGTAGTCGTAGACCTCAAATTGCGCCCGCGCCCAGCGCACCGTCGCCTGAAAGAGTTCCGCGTTTGAATAACAGAGGTGATTGAGCCGCTTGCCAGACTGGTTGTCGAGTTTGCCGCCGTAACGCGCGAACCAGGTTGGGTGCTCGCGGCGAACGGCCTCCGTTCCCGTCATGGTATGCATTCCGTGAGCCACCATCAGTCCGTAGGGATCGCGAACGCCCAGCCGCATCATCCACTTCATGGTGTCCTCCGACGCATTGCCGAAACGCACATTGAATCTGCGAACTTCAAAGTCCGGCCTCGTAACTTCATCGATTTTTGGCAACGCGATCGACGCCATTTTCGGGACGACTTCGCCAACTTCTCCGGGGAGATACCACCGAACGCCGAGGCTGCGCAAAAATCCGCAAACCGCGTTGAATGAGCCCCGTTCGTCATAGCCCCAGATTTCGAGCGATTCGTTCTTTGCCGCCTCCACTCCATCGGGTTTGCCAATCTCACCGGAAAGCCTGGCCCGGTTCTTGTACATCCCACCATTCGGAACGCCAAACGGCTCGCCAATGATCGTTTCCCATTCAGCCTGCAACCTGCCACTGGAGCGATCGCCGTTGTTTTTTGCCCAGGGTTCCCGGGGCACGAAATCCGTATCGTCGCCAATCAACGCAAGCCAGTGGTCGCCGGAAACCACGCGATAAGCGCCAAACTTCAACCCTTCATCGGTGATTCCCAGCTTCTCCGCATGAGCACTCTGCCCCACGTAAATCTGCACGGGAACGTCGGCACTTGGCGCGGTCGCAATCGGCAATCTCGCGCCGGAAATTTTCTCAACGTAGGTCTGCAGTTCGGCGGCGGCCAAACGTGCGGAACGCTCGGGTTCTTCGGCGATAACAATCTCCGCTCGAGGCGTTCCGTTCTCGACCAACAACGCGTTCGCACCGAACGCATTCGCGATCACGGAGAAGAGCAGAGCCGTGAAACCAAAAAGGGGCTTATTCATGCACCCTTCACCGCCCGTTGACTCCGCGTCTATCGGCCGGAATGTTGGAAACGCAAAACCCGGCGATCAATCCACAAACGGAACCACCATTTCCAACCCACTTGGAACCGACTCGGGAATGATGTGATCCAAGTCGCGAGCGCTGGGGCTGGTGAGCGATTTGAGGAAACTGACCAACTGATCGACCTCCGCATCACTCACTTGGACCGGAAACTCGACGTGCTTGGTGAACGTGCGCTTCACATCTCGAATCGTATTTTTGTCGTTGTGAACCGCGCCGCGAAACTCCGGCTCCAGTTGGCTCAGATCGTAATTTTCCAAGTGATAGATGGGGTCGAGTTGCTGGCGGACCGCTTCTTCCAACGTTTTGTAGGCTCCGTTGTGCATGTAGGGGCCCGTGAGCTCGACATTGCGAAGCGGTGTGGTGCGGAACGCGTATTTTTCATCGAGCCCGGCATTGCTGCGGTGAGCGACCCCAAAATCTGCGTCTTCCTCGGGATGAGGGCCGGGACCAATTGGAACCACCGCCATGTTGTGCATTTTCTGATCGGTCATCAGCCGCCCCGTGTGGCATTGCGAGCAGTTGGCTTTGCCGTAAAACAAGCGCGCGCCCGCCAGGGCATCGGAAGCAAGCGCATCATCTTCGCCTGCCAAAAAGCGATCCCACGGACTGTCGTGAAAGGTGAAGGCATCAATCTCAAACGCCGCGATCGCGTTTGCGGCGTGAGCAAAATGAAGCTCGTCGGGCTCGCTGCCCGGATAGGCTTCCTGAAAAAGATCAACGTATTCCGGAATGACCAGCAACCGCTTCATCAGCGCAGCCCAAATTTCTTCTTCGTTCTGTTGGAGGACTTCGCCGACCTCGTTGTGTACCCCGCCAGCACCGGTTTGCCCTTTGGTGCCGCGCATTTCGTCATTGGAAAGGACCGGCATCATCGCCTGTGCGGCCAGCACGTTTTCGACGATTTTCGGCAACACCACCTGGTAGTGTCCAGGCGATTTGGTGAGACGCATGTTGTTGACGGCAAACCGGTTGTTTTCGTTGAGATGAACGCGGCCATCCCAAAACATGGTGTGCCATTCGGAATCACCGCGATTGAAGCAATCCGGTGAATTGCGTGGAGTAAAAGGATGGCCGACGCGATTCAAGTTGAAGCCGGTGAGAACGGGCTCGCCGCCAGGGATATCGATCAGATTGAGCCCTTGCGGTAAGCGGCGGCCTTTCGAAACATAGGCCTGGGTGCCGACCGCGCGGGATCGCCCATCAGACGTTCCGGTGCGCGGATGATGACAGGTCGAGCAGGAAACGTCCTGATTGCCGCCAATGATCGGATCAAAAAACAGGGCGCGACCGAGCTCGATCTTCGGTTTCGGCGTGTCCGGCTTTGGCTCGGTTGGGGTCACGCCGATTTCGGCGAGCCATGCGCGAAATTCTGCCGGGGATTCCGCCTGCGCCGCAATACAAATGCTGAAAAACGTGGCGAGATGAAGGATGGGGTTTTTCATGGGAGTTGAAGGGTTAACCATTCCTGGCCGGGCTTGGTTTCGGCCGATTTTTGGGAACCGTCGGGACTGCGAACCGAAACCGTGATCGTTCCTTTTGCCGAATTGGGGATGGCAAAAATCACATCCGAACTCGATTGCGTCAAATAGCTGCCTCCACCTGAAATCTCCCGGACTTGCAGCGGGAATCCGGGTATTTCAACGCGAACAAGGGACCCAACGCCATTGGAATTTCCTGGTTTCCCAACCAAGCGAACCCGAAGCGGTCGCGTATCCCGCAAACCGGATGTCTGGTTCAAAAACAGCATCGGGGTTTCGTCATTCACCCCCGCACAGAAATCGATTCGCCCGTCTTGATTGACATCCACGGCGGCCAAACTCTTCGCGTCGCCCGGAACCTCGAGACCGCTTTCCCGAGACCAAACCGGCTCAAACAGCTCGTCGGACTTCCCGGTGCCGCGCAGCAAAACGCTGAGACCACTCGACATGGGCCCGACTTCTTCCGGCGGTTCAAAATGATTGTGGACGAGATAGGCGTCGAGGTAACCGTCCAGATCGACATCAGTTAGGGTCACTCCAAACCCGGGCGAAATTTGAGCCATGTGCGGAAGCGACTGCACTTCGAACTCAGCCTTGCCGTTGTTGATCAGCACGATGCTGTCCATCCGATTCGCGCGAAACTGCTCGGCCTTTTCCAACTGAACGATGTCATAAATCCCGGTAATCGGAACGCTCGCGTAGTTGTGATACGTCTGCATCTTGTCGGCGATCGATGGCATCGCATCCGTCGCGGCCATGAACCCCCGGCGCGGAAAACAAATTTTCTGACCTCCCTCTTCCAGAAACTGCGCTTCGACGATGTGCCGCTTTCCGGTATTGTCAAAATCGCCGTAAAAGATCAGCTCGGGAGAATCCAGAGACGCCTGATACTGCGTGTTTCGGCCCATGTTTGTCACGACGTAGTCGATATCCCCATCGCCGTCGACGTCACCACCGGCGATCCCATTCCACCAACCGTGCATCGCGATTCCCGGTCCATCGAGATTCGCGGATTCCGTAGCCTCCTCCAGAGTTCCTTCCTGGTTGAGCAACAGGCGGATCGGTCCCCATTCGGTCGTCAGCAAGAGGTCCGGCCACCCGTCTCCATTCGCGTCACTCCAAATTGCGCTGGTCACCAAACCGGCGTTCGCGAGCATCGGAATCTCCACCTTGGAAAATCGCCCCTTCTCGTTCCGCAACACATGGCTTGTCGGGCTCAACGGATAAAATCCCGGAACCGAGCGGCTTCCGACAAACAAATCCAAATCTCCGTCGCGATCGAAATCAGCCGGCGCGACCACGCTTCCACTCCAGCGGAGATCCGGCAACGCTTCGAGTGGCGCAGGCTGAAACGAACCGTCGCCCAAGCCCAGATAAAGGCGATCCCGCAACATCTCCGCACCCGGCTTGTATTCGACACTGCCGCTCACGACGTAGAGATCCAGGTGGCCGTCCGAATCCGCATCAAAGAAAACCGCTCCCATATCTTCGTGCTCGGCGTCGTTCTCCAACGCTTCGCAGGGAATCGGAGTCAGCTGGATGTCCAGGGAAGAATCCGCCGTGTCGTTGCGATACAGCCTTCCCGGCTGCCCGGACGCTCCGGCAAGAAACAGATCATCGTCGCCATCGCCATCGAAGTCGCTCCACGCCTGGCCGGGTCCCAATTGGGAAAGCTTGAAGGGCAGCAATGGCTGAATCTGATAATCGTCGAACTCCCGTTCCTCGTGACGCATGTCCCGGGTCGCATCGGATTCAATGAACCATGGATTCCTGGGCTTGCGGGTTTCGACCGGCGGGGCTTTTTCCGCCTTTCCGCTTGGCTCGGTAATCTGGTATCGCTGATTGGCGGCGAGATCCTTGAACCTCTGGGTTTGCCCGCTTGGCCAGTCGATTTGAAGGCTCGCAATCTCGGTGTTCTCGCCAAGGCCAAAATGAATCACACATTCATCGGCATCCAAAAATCCGCCGTAGGGAAACAACTGGCGGCTCTGCTTCACACCGTCTGCCGTCTCTGCCGTAACCAGGCAGCCGACTCCCATGCGATTGCTCTGCGTTCCGCGCAAATCGATCAACACGCGGTTTCCGGAAGTCCCGCGATTCCAGTACACGCTCAAGGGGTCCTCCAGATTCGACGTCAGCAAATCCATGCGGCCATCACCATCCAGATCCCCTAACGACGCGCCGTAAGACATGCCCATGTGATCCAGGCCCCACGTTTTGGAGACATCCTCAAATTGGAAGTCGCCAACGTTGCGATAGGCCAGATTTTGTTCACGGCGTTCCGGCGTGTTCTTGTAGTGATCCCACTGCGTGCGTCCAATCAGGCGCTGGTGATTCAAGCTCGGCAAATCCGAGTGATTGAACTGACGCGGAACGCCGTTGCAGAAGAAAATGTCCGCACGCATGTCATTGTCGAAATCCGCGCTTCGAATCGCCCAGGTCCATTCCGTCGCCGCGACGCCCGACATCCAGGCTCCTTCAAGAAACCGGTCCGTGCCCGTATTGATATGGAGCACGTTGTGCATCGTTTGGCGCGCGCCCCCCGCGTTCTCCATGTTGTCGAGCCGGTCCGCCATATTCGCCATGCTCGCCTTTTTCATGTAATGCGTTTTCGGCAACATGTCGGCGAGGAGAAAGTCGATGTAGCCGTCGTTGTTGAAGTCGCTCTGGACCGCGCCCATCGAGAACCACGTCGTCACCCGAGTCGTTTCCTCGGCGACTTCGGTGAACGTTCCGTCGGCGTTGTTGCGATAGAGAAAATCGGGGCTCGAGAAATCGTTTCCGATGTAGAGATCCGGCCATCCATCGTAGTTGTAATCCCACCACGTGGCCGAGTTCCCCCAATGCGGTTCGGTGTCGATTCCCGCGTCCGCCGTCACCTCCGTGAACTTGCCGTTCCCGTCATTGCGATACAGCAAATCCGGCCGGCCCGCCTCCGAATAGAGCACTTCTCCGTTCTTTCCACGTTGGTGCTGATCAACGCGATACCAGCGCAGCCACTCATCAGCGACTTCCAGCTTTCCATCGACCACCACCAAATTGATCGGTTCGGCGGAACGCCCGTTTTCCCGGTAAATCTGGTGGGTCAGAATGTAGAGATCGAGATCGCCGTCGCGGTCATAATCCGCAAAGGCGGATACGACGCTGCCATCGACCAGATCGAGTCCGTATTCCGGAGCGCGGTCTTCAAATCGCAACGGCCCATCGGTTCGTTTCCCTCCATCGATCGTCAGGTTGATGTAGAGATTGTTGGGATAATCGTAGTTGCAGACATAGGCATCGAGATCGCCATCGTTGTCGATATCAACGAGCGAAGTTCCGACCGCCCAGGCGTCGTCGTTTCCCGCAACGCCCGCAGAACTCGCCACATCCTCAAATTTGAGCTTTTCGCGTTGCAGAAACAGACCGTTTTTCCGGGGGCCATTGCCTGCAAAAATGTCCGGGCGCCCATCGAGATCCAAGTCCCCAACTGCCACCGCTGAACAGGCGGAGCTGGAATGATAGGCGCGTGCCAACTTGTGATCGACATCAATCGGAATGACCAAATCCACGCCCGATTCCTCCGGCGACAGCAACTGAAACAGCGTTTCCGACGTTCCGGAAGCCGAGGGTTCCAGCGGCTTCGACTGAATCAAATCCTGACTCCACATCGTAGTGGAGAATCCAACCAAGAGCGCAGTCGTGACGACGGGGCATTTCGACAAAAAGCACATACCTGAATATAAGGACGTTTCGGAACGAAAAAAGTTGAAAGGGTTCCTCAGAATTTGTCGCAACCCCTGCAAAAGGTGACAAGAAAATCGACCGTCTCAAACCAGCAAATGCCCAGGGGACCCACGAAGCCTTCTAATCGTCCTTGATCGCAGCTTGCTTGCCACGCTCCAAATACACCGCCAACAGCGAAATATCCGCCGGGGTGATTCCGCTGATGCGTCCGGCCTGGCCAAGCGTGGTGGGACGAATCTGACTGAGCTTGTGCTGGGCCTCGGTTTTCAGGCCGCGGATCTGGAGAAAATCAACCCAATCCGGAATGGGCTTGCCGTCCATTCGGCCTGTCCGCGCAATTTCGTCTTCCTGGCGGCGGATGTAGCCCTCGTACTTGACGTCGGTTTCGAGCAGATCCCAGATTTCCGGGCTGAACCTGGCCCGTAATTCGGCGGGAAGCGATTCCCAATCGTTTTCGGGTCGTTTGAACCATTTCTCGACCGACAACTCGCCGAATCGTTCTTTCGCAACGACGCTTCGGGCTTCGGCCAGGGTCGCCGCCTTCGCCTGGGTGTGTTCGCCACGCTCTTTCGGCACGATGCCGCGTTCGAACGCACGCGGCGTCAACCGCAAATCGGAGTTGTCCTGACGCAGCAAAATTCGGTATTCGGCCCGGCTCGTAAACATGCGGTAGGGCTCAGTGGTTCCCTTCGTCACCAAATCGTCGATCATCACGCCGATGTAAGCTTCGCTTCGGCCCAGGACGAAGGGCTCTTCCCCGCGGACTTTGAGTGCCGCGTTGATCCCGGCAATGAGGCCCTGTCCGCCGGCCTCCTCGTAGCCCGAAGTGCCGTTGATCTGACCGGCGAGATAGAGATGCTCGATGCGTTTCGTCTCCAATGTGGGAAACAACTGGGTCGGGATGCAGTAATCGTATTCCACCGCGTAGCCCGGCCGAATGATCTCACAATTCTCCAAGCCCGGAATGGAGCGCAAAAAGTCGTATTGAACCTCGTAGGGCAGACTGGTCGACACTCCGTTCACGTAATATTCCGTGGTTTGGCGGCCCTCCGGCTCCAGAAAAACCTGGTGACGCTCTTTCTCGGCAAACTTGACGACTTTGTCCTCGATCGATGGGCAATAACGCGGGCCAATCCCCTCGATCATGCCCGAATACATCGGCGATTTGTCGAGATTGGCGCGAATCACGTCATGCGTGGCCGGATTGGTCCAAGTGATCCAGCAAGGCATTTGTTCCACGTGGAACTTCCCGTCCTTCCACCGATTCAGGGTGAAAATCTCGTCCTCGCTCTCCTTGTCGTGAGGCAAAAAACTGAAACGCGGCGGCGGTTCATCGCCGGTTTGCTCATCGCACTTCGAAAAGTCGATCGAACGGCCATTCAGCCGACAGGGCGTTCCGGTTTTGAAACGCTCAATCTCGAATCCCAGCTCCTTGAGGCTGTCGCTCAGGGTCGAAATCGTGTCGCCCATCCGGCCCCCCTGCTGATTCTGCTTCCCGACGTGCATCAGCCCACGCATGAAGGTTCCGGTCGTGATGATGATCGATTTCGCCTCGAAAATCATCCCCAGCCCGGTGCGAATCCCCGTGACGCGATCGTCGTTGACGAGAATCTCCGAAACGTTGCCCTGATGAAGATCCAGGTTTTCCTGGCGCTCCACGATCCACTTCATCCGGAATTGATAGGCCTTCTTGTCGCACTGGGCGCGCGGCGCGCGAACGCTCGGCCCCTTCTTCACGTTGAGCATGCGGAACTGGATTCCCGTCGCATCGGTATTCTGTCCCATCGCTCCCCCCAAGGCATCGATTTCGCGAACCATGTGCCCTTTGGCGAGCCCACCAATTGCCGGATTGCAGCTCATCTGGCCAATCGTATCCAGATTTTGCGTCAACATCGCGGTGGAGCATCCCAAACGCGCTGACGCCAATGCGGCTTCGACCCCGGCATGGCCGGCACCGATGACGAGAACGTCGTAGGACTTGGGATAGGTGAACATAAGGGGAAAGTGGGCAGAATACCCTGAATTCAGGCAGAATCCACTTTCGGCGTTCTGATCAGCTTACCCAAATTCCTCAAACAGATGCCGCAACGCATTCGGAACGATGGCGTTGATCAAAATATCGTTGTTTTCATACTCCTGAGAAACAACGTTGCCTTCGCGATGGAGGAGCGATACCAGATCGGCGCGGGATTGGGGAATGCGCAGCTCCATTCGACCCACGCGATCAATCAGGAATTCGTTGAATCGACAGACGAGGTCATCGAGACCCCGTGATTCTCTGACCGAAATCAAAATCGGCCGATCAAACTGGCGTTCCAACTCATTGAGGCGCTGGGGATCAGTGACGAGATCGATCTTGTTGAGAACGGTGATGACGCGCTTTTCCTCGGCTCCCAATTCCTTGAGAACCGCCAGGGTCGTTGCATGAAACTGCTCGATCTCTGGCGCACTGGCGTCGAGCACGTGGACGAGAAAATCGGCGAGCAAGGCTTCTTCGAGCGTCGCTTTGAAGGCTTCAACGAGACGGTGCGGGAGATTGCGGACAAATCCGACCGTATCAGTGATGAGAAGCGGTTGTCCGTCCGGCAACTCAACCCGGCGGGTTGTGGTGTCGAGCGTGGCAAAGAGCATGTCTTTGGCGAGAACTTCGCTGCCACTGAGAGCATTGAGAAGCGACGACTTTCCCGCGTTGGTGTAACCGACGATTGCGGCATGGGGAATCGGGTTGTTTTCGCGTTCCTTACGTTGCGTAGCGCGCTGCTTGCGAACGACTTCCAACTCGGCCTTGGCGCGACCAATGCGATCGCGGGCGAGACGCCGGTCCACCTCGATCTGCTTTTCCCCCTCACCGCGGGCTGCTCCGGCGCCGCCTTTTCCGCCTCCCGAGCCACCGCCTTGACGGTCGAGGTGGGTCCACATTTTCGCCATGCGCGGAAGCGCGTACTGCATGCGGGCGAGTTCCACCTGAAGCTGAGCTTCGCGCGTCTGGGCACGCATCGCAAAGATATCGAGAATCACTTCCTCCCGATCGATCACCGTGACGCCCGCTTCGGCTTCCCAGGTTTTCTGCTGCATCGGCGAAAGCTGGTTGTCGAACACGATGCAATCGCATTCGAGATCGCGAACCATGTCGATGATTTCGTCCTTTTTTCCGGATCCCATGAGGTAGGCTTTGTTCTGCTCCCTCACGAAAATCAGCTCGCGCTCGACCACTCCAATCCCGAGTGTGTCGACGAGCTCGTTCAGCTCCACGAGCAGGCTTTTGGCTTCCTGCTCCTCACGTTTGTCGAAATACACGCCCACAAGTAAGGCGCGTTCGACCATTTCCGGCTTTTCACGAACTTCAAACATCAGAATCATGCACCATGCCCAAAAGGATCGAACCACGCAAGAAATGCGGCAGGTTTCTTCGCCATGGCCAAATCGTGAAGATTTCTCCATGAAGGGGTTTTGAATTCCCTGCGGGATGTGCAATTTTTGCAGATAATGGTTATCAAGGTGTTTGCGACACTGGCGGTGGCGTTCGTTACGAGCGCCGTTTGTTTTGCACAGGAGCCCGAGCCGGACACCGGACCGCCCAGCTTGCAGGAGGGCGCAAAACTGGAATATGAGAGGGCAGACGCCAAGCTGAGAGGCCGCTACGATTCCCTGTTGAAGCAGTTGAACGTCGATCAGCGAAAGACCTTGGACGACGTTCATTCCCAATGGCTCGTTTTTCGGGAAACCGCAGCCAAAGCGACGGCCAGCCTAACCGCTCCAAGCGAAGAACATTTCGCCCTGGTCGAGCTTTTGGAGCTTCATCGCCTGACGGAGCAGCGTCTCGAGGCATTGGAACGGATTCTTGAAGCACGAAAAACGGCAGGTTGAGACGAATCGGTGATATCCCCGTCCGGTTCAGCGCGTGTTGAAAGCTTCGATCAACCAGCTCCTATCACAAACCCTATTTACTTACATCACACCAACTAAAAACACCCTGTTATATGAGTAACTCTGCATACTGGTTCCCGGTCTTTGGATTGATTGGGTTAGCATACACCGCCTACCGAATCTGGTGGGTCGACAAACAAGACCCCGGCGACGCCCGGATGAAGAAAATCGGCGAGAAAATCTACGATGGCGCGATGGCCTTTCTCAAAGCCGAATATCGAATCCTCGGCATCTTCGTGGCGAGTGTCGCGATTCTCCTGATGATCGGCAATAGCGGCAGTGAGACGAGTTCGTGGCTGACCGGCGTCTCCTTCGCGCTTGGTGCATTTTGCTCGGCGGCGGCTGGATTTATCGGGATGCGCGTCGCCACCAAGGCAAACGTCCGCACCACCCAGGCGGCCCGGACCAGTCTTGGCAATGCGCTCCAGGTAGCCTTTTTTGGTGGGTCGGCCATGGGAATGGGCGTCGTTGGTCTCGGAATACTCGGGCTCGGCACCCTCTTTTTGACCTATCACACTGTGTTTGATGGAGACGTGGCTCGAGCCATCACCGTTCTGACCGGCTTTTCGTTCGGCGCATCCTCGGTCGCGTTGTTCGCGCGGGTTGGCGGCGGAATCTACACGAAAGCGGCTGACGTCGGCGCTGACCTGGTCGGCAAAGTCGAAGCTGGAATTCCGGAAGATCACCCGCTCAATCCGGCAACCATCGCGGACAACGTTGGCGACAACGTCGGTGATGTCGCCGGAATGGGAGCCGACCTCTTTGAGAGTTACGTTGGCTCCATTATCGGGACGATGGTGCTCGGCGCCGCCTTTATCCCGGTTTTCGCGGGAGCAGGCGGGAACGAATTGGGCGCGGTTTTGCTCCCCCTGGCCCTGGCCGGCTTTGGGATCCTGACCTCCGTTGTCGGAACCTTCTTCGTGAAGGTCAAGGACGGCGGCGATCCGCAGAAGGCCCTGAATATGGGCGAGTTCCTTTCCGCAGCCATCATGTTGATCGGTAGCTTTTTCATCATCCGGACGATGCTGCCGGCGACCTGGACATACGGTGCAGGTGAAGCTGCGCGACAGTTCACTTCCATGGGCGTGTTCTGGTCCACGATTCTGGGCCTTGCCGCCGGATTGGGAATCGGCTTGATCACCGAATACTACACCGGATTCGGAACCAAACCGGTCAAGTCGATCGTCAACCAATCCGTTACCGGCGCCGCGACCAACATCATCGCCGGAGTTGGCGTCGGCATGATTTCGACCACCATCCCAATTTTGATCATCGCGGCAGCGATCATCGGAGCCTATCAGCTGGCCGGTCTTTACGGCATCGCGATTGCTGCTGTCGGCATGCTTTCCAACACTGGAATCCAGCTCGCGGTCGACGCGTATGGGCCCATTGCGGACAATGCGGGCGGCGTCGCGGAAATGGCGCAGCTTCCAGCGGAAGTTCGCGAGCGAACCGACAAGCTCGACAGCGTCGGAAACACGACCGCAGCCATTGGAAAGGGATTCGCGATTGGTTCCGCAGCCTTGACCGCACTGGCCCTTTTCGCCGCCTTCATGACGACAGCTGGCATCACTTCCATCAACATCGCCAATCCGGTGGTGATGGCCGGCTTATTTATCGGCGGCATGCTCCCATTCCTGTTTTCCGCGCTTTCCATGCAGGCGGTGGGCAGGGCCGCCCGCGCCATGATTCAGGAGGTTCGCCGACAGTTTCGCGATATTCCCGAACTCAAGGCCGCCCTCAACGTTTGGCGAAACAACTCCGAGAATCCTGTCGATGAGTGGGATGAAAAAGACCGCGAGGTTTACGAGTCCGCTTTCGACAAAGCCGAATACAGCGAGTGCGTCGCGATTTCGACGAAGGCCTCGCTCCGCGAAATGATCCTACCAGGCGTACTCGCAATTGCGGCGCCGTTGGTGATTGGTTTTATTGGCAAGGCCGAGATGCTTGGCGGCTTACTCGCCGGCGTTACCGTCAGTGGCGTTCTGATGGCCATCTTCCAGTCCAATGCCGGCGGCGCGTGGGACAATGCCAAAAAGATGATCGAAGCGGGTGCTGTTGTCGATGGCTCCAAGCTTGAAAAAGGCAGCGAAGCTCACAAAGCCTCCGTTGTCGGCGACACGGTTGGTGATCCCTTCAAGGATACTTCCGGACCATCGCTCAATATTTTGTTGAAGCTGATTTCCGTGACCGCCTTGGTGATTGCACCACTGCTTCCCACCTAACCGGTTTTCTTAATCTTCCAGGGCGGCGGAGCGATCAGCTTCGTCGCCCTTTTTTTGTGCCTCCATCTGACGAACCGGAGGAGAAAGCTCCAGGGGATCGATCAGGGTCTTCCATCCGTTCTCCACTGGTCGATAGTCTGAATCCACCACCCGGAAAAACCCGGGTTTCAAGTGATCGTACTTCGTATAAAACACGTGATTCACATTCAAAGGAGGAAGATAGAGACTCCGATCCAGCGTCGGATCATTGGACACCTTCATCACAAACCGTTGATCTCCTTCCTGGAGAAAAAACCGGCGATGCAGTTCTTCAAAATCGGTTTTCAAAACAAAGCAACCGACACTCGCCCCAAGAATAAAAACCAAGTAGGCACCCGCGGCGATTCCCTCTGTCTTTGTTCCGGTCCAGCACGATTCCCAGACCTGGCGCTTCTGGCCTAACCAATATTCAATCGGCGCCAACAGATAGGCAAGGAACAGGAAATAACTGTACGTCGCCGCTGCCCTCCAGCTCCCGGTCATCCCCACCGAGCTGTGAAAGACGACACAGGCGTAACCTGCCAGGACGACGACAAGCGTTAGATACAAACGAAGGCCGATACTGATGGCGACCAACGCGATCATGTAGAGCAGGAGAAACCACCCCATCAGGTTCCATTGCCAGACATCAAGTCCATAGAGGATCAGGGGAAGTAAGCCATGAAAGCACAGCCAGGCGGTTGCCAGCGGAGTCCGGGGCACGCGGGAATAGAGCATTTGAGCCACGGTAAACAGAATCAGGCCCAACCCGACAACTCGGAACTGGACCGTCGTCAGCGAGTGCCCGTCGAGATAAGTTCGCTCCCAGATTTTTGACCCCAGATCCTTCCATCCTTCCGTCGACAACCGGAACGCGAGGAACTTGTCCAGGATCTCTTTGTGATACACTTCTTGCGCTTCCCAATCATCCGGTCGCGGACGCAGGTAGCCTTCTATATAGATATCGGAATTCCACTTATGTTCAGGGTTGGTGTAAACACAATAGAGCGCCGACCAACCGTTGTTGGTGACCTGATGCACTTCGCGAATCTTGCCGTCAATCGCGCCGGGAAGCAACAGGCTGATGGCCCCAAGTCCGGCCACCCAATACAACTTGGGACGCTTTGCGAGAACCGCGACAATCACCGCCAGGATCACCATCGAAACTCCGGCGAGAATCTGAGGCCCACGAACCACTCCAGCGATCCCGATCGACACAAAGCCGAGCATTCCGAGGAGAAGATTCATCCGGGCCTGCCCAATCCGAAAGATCGCCTGGGCAACCAGATAGATTCCCACAAACACCGCGCCAAACGCCATCATTCCCGGACCAAAAACGTGGGGCGCGAGGAGTTTGAAGTTGAGAAAGTAGGTGAGAATGATCCCCCACAATCCGGCGAGGAAATAGAACCGCCCGAGCGGGCTCGCGGTGAAAAAGAACAAGGTGAACGTTCCCAACCAGCAAACCATCATCGCCACCGGAACCCAGGCGACGTCAAAATTGACATTGAGAAAGGAGGCATGCCAGATCGCGGGAAGGCAGCGATAAGTGGAGACGTAAGGTTCGTTCAACGCGTGAAAGTGCATCGCGCCAGTCATCCAGATTCCGAGAGCATCCGAAGTCGGGGTTTTTGCACTGGCGAATTGGGGAACGAACGGTTCCTCGATCACTCGAAACTCTTCGTAGTTTCCGCGAAAGAGCCAGACGAAGACCACGATTCCAACAACGTAGGCGACGATGCTGACCGGCTTCACCCAACCCAGCTCCGGCTTCGTATCCCGAAACGCGTCCGTCAATCTGCCGGGAACCTGCCGCGTGAACTCAACGAGCGAACGTCCCCAGAGACCCATCGCCAGGACGACGACTCCAGCGACGATCAGGTTGGCGATGCTCGGAACGATTGCGCTCGCCAGTCCTTTGACCTTTTCGCGAGCATCGGGCTCATCGTTCTTGAGCTGGAGCTTGCAAATCGGATCCTCGACCAAGCTTTCAATGATCACAAAATCGCTGGTTTCCGTGATGAGAACGCCCTCTTTCCACGTCGTGAGCCGCTTCAGTTTCACGGTTTCGAGGCGTTTCCCGGTCACACGATCGTGCAACGCCATGTCGTAAATCTCGAGCTGCGACGGGACCAGGTCACTCGGATCGAATCGAAGGGCGGGATCGTGCAACTCGTTCGGGAGCGGAAACGTCATCTCCGAAAAGTGGATTCCGGACTTCAGCTTGGCTGCGAGATAGTCTTCCTGGGTGGTTCCGCTGCCGCGATCAAAATAAACCCGGGCTTCCGGCCGGATGAACGGCCCCCGGTCTTCCACCGAGTAGCGATACGTGATGACGAGATCCAACCCCGCTCCCTGAATTGCCGATTTGCCAAAACTGAGCATTCCGACCAACAGCGGAATCGAAATCAGCATCCATTTTCCGATGGGATCGCCCCAGAACGCCTGGGTTCGAGACCGGACATCGCGGCCCCATTGCGAAATGAAGTTCCAGGCTTGCGCTTTGGTGATTCGTGTCATTTTCCGGAGGGAATTGGGCCGAATACCATAGACCGGGGCCGGTGGCGAGAGATTTCAGAGTCTGGCGAACGAGCAGTTTCAATGAACCTGTCGCCAATGGATATGACCAGGATCAGGAAGGGAAACCGCGTGAACTCCACTTAATATGCTCTAGTCAGTGCATTTTGGTTGAGTGATGCTACCTATCAGTTGGCCCACCAAAGGGATCCCACTACATCTGCGTTATGAATTTGTTTCCGTCTGACGAAGACAACTCGCCTCAACCAGCCGCGTCCGCGTTTTCGCGGGAAATTATTGAGGCTGTTTGGGAGCAAGCAGAGACGATTCCAGGAAATGACGACGGCCTTTGGCGCAAAGACGTGAACGGGACCTGGATTAACCGGATGGATTACGGAAAGCGGAATTCCCAATTTGGATGGGAGATTGAGGAAAAAGGCACCGAATTGCGCCCGGTGCAGTGGGAATGCTCCCAGGCTCAGCGCGAGCCGGAGGCGGAAGAAGAGGAAGAAGATCCCTTCCTTTTCTAAGGA
Source organism: uncultured bacterium (assembly GCA_963977015.1). GTDB lineage: Bacteria > Verrucomicrobiota > Verrucomicrobiia > Verrucomicrobiales > DEV007 > JBCDHN01. The sequence goes on from CAXBMO010000020.1 coordinate 106,190, forward strand.
GCGTCATTCGACCAACACCAGCTCCAGGGAGAAGTCGATGGCTCGTGAGGAGTGCGTCAACGCGCCGACGGAGATGAAATCGACGCCTGTTTCGGCGATTGCCGCCACCGTATCCAAATTCACGCCGCCGCTCGCCTCGAGTTCAACGTTGGGAGCGAGATCATCGCGAATCGCAATCGCTTCACGAAGTTGATCCGTGGACATATTGTCGAGCAGAACGACATCGACGCCTTTCAGGGTCAGGTATTGGCGAAGCTGCTCCAGGTTATCGACTTCCAACTCCATCTTCCGGCCGGGAAATTCCTCGTGATAGGCGTGGATTCCCGCCTGGATCCACTCGGGATCGCTTTTCGCGAGCAAATGGTTGTCCTTCACCATCACGGCATCATAGAGACCGATCCGATGGTTGGTGCCGCCGCCGTGACGAACCGCAGCTTTCTCCAGATCCCGCCAACCGGGCGTCGTCTTTCGAGTATCGAGAATTCGCGCCTTCGTTCCGCGCACTTTCTCGACGAATTGATGCGTCAGCGTCGCGACACCTGACAATTGCTGGATGAAATTCAGCGCCGTGCGTTCCCCCGTCAAAATGGAGCGAAGCGAACCATCGATTGTCAGCACGGTTTGACCGTTGCTGAGTTCGGTTCCGTCTTTCTCGACGATTTCGCAGCGGAGATCGGAATCGATCTGAGCAAAGACCTCAACGGCGATCTCAATTCCCGAAAGCACGGCGGGTTCTTCTTTCGCAAAAATTCTTCCGCGGCCTTTCGCGTCTTCCGGAACGAAAAATCGCGAGGTCAAATCGCCAAATTCTGATAAATCTTCTTTTACCGCATTATTGACAATCAAGTTTGATAAATGATTTGGTGGCATGACTGCTGATCTGGAATTACATTGGATTCTCGCCCAAGCGCTGCACTCCGCAGCAAAGCCCCAAAACCGTCAAAAATGATGATGCCAGGGACGGAAGACGATTACCTAGAACATTACTCCGGCTACATGCCACCGACTCGGAATGCCGTCATGTGGAAACGCCGCTTTCTCCAATTGGGGATTGTCTCGGCGTTGGTCGCGAGCATCGTGATCCTTGCGACTTACGTCTACTACCGCGAACTTGCGGAACGGGAAGATATCACCCGGGTTGGCGATATGCCGGAGCGTTCCATCGTTTTCGACCGCAAAGGCCAGGAAATAGGCCGCATGCATGGCGCCAATCGCGTCAAAGTTCCTCTCAAAGCCGTTTCTCCCTATTTTCTCGACGCGTTGCTCGCCCGGGAAGATTCGCGTTTCTACCTTCACGGCGGGATCGACTATCGGGGAATTGCCCGGGCCATGGTTCGAAATCTGAAAGATGGCCGGTTCACCCAGGGAGCCAGCACCATCACGATGCAGCTGGCCCGCGTCAGTTTCGATATTCGCGACAAGACCCTGAACCGCAAGGTGTTGGAAGCCATGATCGCCCGGCGTATCGAGGAGACTTATTCAAAGGGCGACATTCTCTCCTTTTACGCAAACCGCGTTTATTTCGGGACCGGGTTGTATGGGGTCGAACGTGCCTCTCAGGCCTATTTCGACAAACACGCAAGCGAGCTGAGCTTGGGTGAAGCGGCGATGCTGGCTGGAATTATTCGCGCCCCGAACCGGTTTTCGCCGTTTCGGCACTACGGCGATGCGATTCGCGAGCGCGATATGGTGATGAATCGAATGTTGAAAATGGGGTTCATCACCGCCGAAGACATCGCCCGAGCGAAGAGTCAGAAGATCGTCATCTCAAGTCCGGATCAAAGCCGTGTTAATCACAACTCGTATGCTCTGGACCTCGTTCGTCGCGATTTGGATGACATTCTCGAAAAGCGCGAACTCGAGGATGGAGGTCTCCTCATTCACACGACGCTCGACTTCGGAATGCAGCAGTTTGTTGAAAAAGCAGTCGAGCAAAACTTGGCGGCTCTGGAGATGAATCCCGATTTTTCTCATCAGAAGCGTATTGAATTCCAACGCGCCAAAGAAGCGGGCGAGCCGGTGAAACCGGAATACCTGCAAGGCGCGGCCGTCATGCTCGACAACGCATCTGGAGGGATCCGTGCCGTGGTTGGCGGTCGCGACTTCAATGAAAGCCAATACAACCGGGCCACGATGGGTCGACGCCAAATCGGTTCGCTTTTCAAACCCTTCGTTTACGCGGCCGGCTACCAGAACGGACTCCTGCCCGGAACGCTGATCGATGACGGTCCGCTGAGAGAAGGCGAGATCCCGTGGACGACGGATGAACATTGGAACCCCAACAACTCGGACGGCCTCTTCACCGGTCTGCAACCCGCTGAGTTCGGGCTCATCAAATCCCGCAATACGATGACGGTTCGCGTGGGAGAAATCGGAGGTATCGAAAACGTGGCGAAACTCGCGACCAAAGCTGGAATCCGGGTTCCCGAAAATCGTTCACCGCAGCTCTACATCGGCAACCTGGGAGCGGATTTGCTGACTGTGACGAGCGCGTTTTCCGCCTTTCCCGAAGATGGCGAGCAATCTCGCACGTTCATCATCGAAGCGATTCAGGATCAACGCGGCAACATCATCTATCAGAACTCCACATCTCGAAACCGCATCATGCCCAAGGGTGCGGCCTATTTGGCCCGCAAGTCTCTGGAGAAAGTCGTCGATCCTGCTGGAACCGGCGCTCGCGCCCGGGCCATGGGACTCCGCGGCCCCGCAGGTGGCAAGACCGGAACCACGGATGGCTACCGGGATGCCTGGTTTGTCGGATTTAGCGATAAACTCACCGCTGGCGTCTGGGTTGGACTCGATAAACCCAGCACGATCATCGACCGAGGCTACGGAAGCACCCTGGCGCTGCCAATTTGGACGGAAATGATGACCTACGCCCATTCCAACGGCTATCCGCTTGAGTCCTTCCATTCCGATGTCTCTCTCGTGAATGTCGAAGTCTGTCGCATGAGCGGCGGTCTCGCCAACTGGGCCTGCGGCCAGGGAGCTCATTCCTATCAAATCGCGGTTCCTTACGAATTGGTCCCAAACCACACCTGCGGCACGCACGACACGTTCCGATTGGCGGGCCGGGCCAATCCTGCCTTGCCTCCGCAAGAGCCGGTGGATCGCGAATCGATTCTGGGGCGTCTTCGGGGTTGGTTTCAGTAGTCAGTCCCAAAATCGCGGAACGATTCGCCCGGTTTTGGTCCGATACTCGCGATAGAGATCGCCAAAGCGTTCTTCGAGCATCCGTTCTTCGCGCTCGATGCGCCGAAAAAGGAGAATGCTGATTCCGACACAAAACGCGATGATCGCCAGATTCGCGCTGAGGATGGCGACACCGGCAAAGTAACCGAGGAGCGCCGCGTACATCGGGTGACGCACCCAGGCATAAGGTCCATCGATGATCAGTTGATGCCCCTCCCGCAGCGAAAGACTCGCACTGAAGTAGTGACCCAGCGCCCGGTGAACCCAATGCAGCCCGGCCAGACTGAACACCGCCAACGCCAAAGCAAGCCATTGAATCAGGTCAGGAATCGGCAGCTCAAAGTGCCTCATCCAGGGGCTGATTTCGGAGGTGTGATGGAAGCCATAACAGATCACCATCACGACCAATCCGAACGAAAGAGCAGGCCATGAAAATCGCACCCAAACCGGCTCCCGATTGCCGACAAATTCTCCCTGCTCACGACCGTGGATCCAGACCTTGAGATGGTGTCCCAACCTCAGGAGAGCTAAGGCACAGAACACGGCAAGAACCGCGAATGGTAAGGGAGCAATCACCGTTTCAAAATGGCATCGCTCCAGACCAATCCGTCAAGCTGCGTTCGTCGGATAAAGCCAGGTTTGTCTGCCATTTCAGCCTCGTTGCAACCCGTTGTTTCTCTCTGTTTTTGTGTGGCTGGTTGTTGCATATTGTGGCGGTTATCAGATCAATTTCCCCGTAGAAACCTGCATTTTTGAGCTCAACTTAGCTTTCCCGTCAACAATGCTGCTTCTTTACACCAACGACAACCTGCCGAATTCGATCGACGCTGTTGCGATCTGTTGCACGCGCGAGTTCCGGGTGGGTTTCCTCGCAAAAACCTTCGCTAAATCCACCGGTCGAGCCACGCGATGGCCGCAGCTTTAGAACGTCTGGCTCGCAATCATGAGGAGCCCGAAAATCCCGAAAATGACCATCGCCCGAACCAAGGTCATTCGCCTCTGAATCACCTGCGTATGGAGCATGGTATCCCACGTTGCGACACCCCGATTTTGGACGCGCAAAAAGGCCAGAAAATTGGCCACGAATTGGAACACGGGAAGGCCGGCAGCCATGCCCAACATCCACACCAGAATCGAGCGGTAGAGACAGGTCGCCGCCTTCGGCTTTTCACCGTCCGGACCTTGAACCCGCAGGTTGAAGAGGTACTTGCCCAAGGTTGCGCCAAAGCAGGCCAGAAAGATCCACTCGATCAGATGCCACGCAAAAATGGAGGCCAGTCCAATCTTCTGGAGTTCCCGAAAATAGGCCGCTTCTTCCTCCGTTTGGTCGCCTTTCAAAATTCGCATCAACTGATCCATGTCGGAGATCGCGACTGGGTCCGGCGCAAACAGATACAAAACGATGGTTTGAAACAGCATCAAATCGAACATCCGTGCGCCAAAACGCGACATCGCATGGGTCGCAAGGCTTCCCGGGGGAACCGTCGGCTCCGGAGGAAGCGTGGGCACATCGGTCTCGGCTGCCAGTTTGGCATCGAGCTTCTCGCGCTCCACTTCCTGAATCAACGTCAGGGCGGCCGGAATATCCCGCAGCGGCTTCCAGGCGTCTTCTCCCTTCACCCAGCCCATGGTATCACCGGACACTTCGGCAGCTCGCAACATTTCACGAACCCGGTAACGCGTGAAGGGCCCGCGTTTGTCCCCGTCTTGGACGATAAAGATTTCCATGGTATTGAGGTGGCAATCAGAGGCTGTCAGTCGTAACACCTCGTGATTCGCATACGTTCCCACGATGATTTCCTGTCGGCAAGTAACACGCACGTTTGTTTCTGGTGATCGCTCCATTCGAGCGGTTCAAAATGTCGATCTGGACGTCGATTCCGGGGAATTTCTCGCCATTACCGGAGCGAGCGGAAGCGGCAAAAGTACCCTGCTTCACTTGATGGGCAGCCTGGACACCCCGGACAGCGGCGAATTGGAGGTGGCGGGATTGCCGCTCCATTCGGCGACCGAGGCCGAGAAGACCCGATTTCGGCAGGAAGATGTGGGAATCATCTTCCAGTTCTTCAACCTCATGCCGACCCTTACCGTCGCCGAGAACGTGATGATGCCGCTGCTTCTCCGTGGGGAGCGCCGTAGTGGTTCAGCCGAAAGAGCGGCTGAGTTGCTCGATTTGGTCGGTCTCGGGCAACGCCGCGATCATCTTTCACACCAATTGAGCGGTGGCGAGATGCAACGGGTCGCGATCGCACGCGCATTGGCGCCCAAGCCCAAGCTGATCGTCGCCGACGAACCGACCGGGAACCTGGATTCAAAAAATCGCGACCGGGTTCTCGAGATTCTCGGCAAGATCCATGGCGAGAAACTGGCGACCATGGTCGTGGTGACCCATGAAGACGCCGTTGCCGAGGCCGCCTCGCGACAAGTTGAAATGCGCGACGGCAAGCTGGTTTAGCGTCCGAAAAGCTGCATTTCGCCCAGTTGCAAAGCCGCGTAAATCGTTGTTTTGCGTTGCTGTTTGTTGGGTTTTGTCGCGCTATTTTGGGCGTTTTCCCCGTAGAAACTTGCGTATTTCGGGCAAAAACAGGCTGTTTTGGAGCCGTTCCCAGCTTTCCCCAGCAAAGGACAGGTTTTGTCGGCTGTTGCAGGTCGGTCGGCACGGCGTGCCTAGGCTTGATTCATCGTTTTGGCGCACTCTTTCGTCCATTTCCCGATACCACTCACCAATCGCCCAATCACCTCGTGAGTCAGTCCATTCTGGACGAGCTCATCGGCCAATTCGCCTGCCACTTTCGGAAGTTTCTCGATCATCGACAGGATTCGATCACGCGCGATTTCAGGATCCAACTCCAGCTCCAACGCGCACTTCTCCCAACTCCGTGCTGAAACTCCGCCCTTGCCTCGAAGCAGGTATTTCCCGCCGATCTTCATGGCCAGCTTCGCCCGCCGCGGATCAACCGTTTTCGCGTATGGCAAGGTGCTGATCAAATCGTAAAGCGGAGCCATTTCCACCCGGCCACGAGGCGCGATGATGAGCGAATAATTCTTGGCGTGGGCATCGGTTCCGGCGATCAGCCAATTGAAGGCCAGCGCATCAAAGAACCGCCAAACGTCCTCTTGAGGTTTGGAGGAATGCTTGCGCAAGAGCGTCACGATCTCCAACGGGCCCGGCCCACCTTGGCTTTGATATTTGTTTTGGGGCGGATGGCTCAGGGCCTGGCAAAAGTCTTCCTGGTGGATTCGCCGCATCCCATCGCGAGTGCGATCGTAGCGCTTCGCGACAAAAACCGGAGTTTCTCCAATCACAATGACCTGAGTGGCCGGCACGCGAAACTCCAGTTTTCGCGCCAATCGCAGGCAAAAGTGCTCCACCTCCGCTTTCCCTTCGAAGTCATCGGCTGCGGGCTTCAAAATATGGGTCGTCGGGATGGAGCCGGCCGGGATTCCCCAGCGCTTTTTCTTGGAATCACGGTGAAGCGCGATCTTCGGCTGCGCACCCGCCAAACTGAATTGCCCGTGGTCCTGCGCGAACCGGGTCGCACTGTGGTCGCGCAGCAAGGTGTGAATCCGGTCCTCGACTTCGCTCTGGGTCAGCCAGTCGATCTCGTCGTTTTGATGGTTGAGGAATTGATCGACCCGGTTGAGCTGGACCAACTGGATCGCTCCGGCACAATCCTCCCCAACCTTGCTCAAAAGCTGGAAGGAATGGCGATTCGAAACCTGGAACCGTTCGCTCCACTGCTTCAAGACGCCGTCATTGTCCGGCAACAACCCCCAGAGGAATGCATCCACCTGTTCGTGGCCATGCTCGACGGTCCGCAATGGCATCGACAGTGAGAGCGGAAACGCCAGGCGGCTCGAACGCCACTTCTTGTCGTAGCGAAACCGCATTTCGTCCTGTTTTCGGTCCCAATGGATTTCGCCCACGATTTTGTCCTCGTAGATCGCAACGAGTGTCTCGATCATAATTCGTCGTCCTCGAGGTTGGCGGTGAACAGTTCGTCGAGGTCGGTTTCATCGCCATCTTCCGGTTTTTCCTCCAAAAAGAGCTCCAGGTTCAGTGCGTTCAACGTTGCGAGCACCAGGCGAAGTTCGACCGTTGGTTTCCCTCGCTCAAAGTCGATGATCCACCAGCGGTTGACACCTGCTTTCTCGGCCAGGTCTTTTTGATTCCAACCCAGTTCCTTGCGCCTCTCCCGTGCGAAGGTGCTCAGGTCTTCGAGATGCTTGATATGCATGTGCTCATGTTAAGTGGGCGTTCGGCAACATCAAGCGAACATGTGGTCGTTCGGCAACATCAGGAGGGTATGTGGTTGTTCGGCAACATCTGGAGAGCAGGTGGTCGTTCGGCAACATTAGGAGGACATGTGGTCGTTCGGCAACGTCAGGAGGGCATGTGGTCGTTCGGCAACATCAGGAAGGCATGTGGTCGTTCGGCAACATCAGGAGGGCATGTGGTCGTTCGGCAACATCAGGAAGGTATGTGGTCGTTCGGCAACATCAGGAGGGTATGTGGTCGTTCGGCAACATCAGGAGGGTATGTGGTCGTTCGGCAACATCAG
>CAXBMO010000021.1:0-108251 GCA_963977015.1 uncultured bacterium
CATGCGAAGCCAATCTTCAACAATGAGGAACAACTTGCGCGTCCGTCATCATTTTCAAACGCTCCCCAGGCGCACTGCGACCGGCCTGACACTTGACTTGTGAATCCTACAAGTCGAACGGTATGGAACCTGCTAGGTAGTCTTTCCCATGATCGCACAGCCACTCACCAAGTTGGTCATAGTTTGCTCCTTTTGGCTCATTGCATTCGCTCACAGCGAGTCGCTTTATGTTGCCGGAAAAGGAGGAATCTACGCCCTCGAATTCGACGATTCCGACGGCTCATTGTCACCAATCACAAAGGTTGCTGATGTAATGGCCCCGTCCTATTTCGCCTTTCATCCCGAACAGCCCTTTCTCTATTGCACCAACAACGACGGCGATAAGGGAAGCAAGACTTCCAGTCATTTGGTCTCGTTTCTCGTTACCGACGACGAACTCATTGAGCTGAGTTCCGTCGAGACCGGCGGGACCACATCTGCCTTTGTTGAGGTGGATCAACGCGGTCGATTCGCGTTTGTCGCAAACTACCTTGGCGGCTCGATTGCCGGGTTTCAGATCGAGCCAGACGGGCGCATTGGATTGCCGACCATTTTCGTGCAGCACGAAGGATCCAGCACGCATCCCACCCGGCAAACCGAACCACACCCACACGCGGTTCGAATGTCGCCGGACAACCGGTTTGCCTATGTTCCGGATTTGGGAACCGATGACATTTTCATCTATCAGGTAAACCATTTCGACGGGTCGCTCTCTTCCGCAATTGAACCGTGGTCCAAGGCCGGGCAGGGATCAGGCCCCCGCCACATGGACTTTCATCCACGGGTTGACGTCGCTTATGTCATTAACGAATTGGACTCAACGGTTTCCGTTTTTTCGCGCAATCCGGATCTGGGGGCACTCGTTGCCGGCCAAACGCTCTCAACCCTGCCCAAGGACTACCAAGGCCCCAACGCCTGTGCCCATATCCAGGTTCACCCCAATGGAAAATGGGTTTACGGTTCGAATCGCGGTCACGATTCCATTGTGGTCTATGAGACGACCAGCAATGGCTTTCTCTCCTGGGTTGATCAGAGCAAGACCGGCAAAACGCCGCGTCATTTCACGATTTCTCCCAGCGGTGACTGGCTGATTGTCGGCAATCAAGCCGACGATACCCTCTCCGTTTTCCGCATCAATCCTCGCACCGGCCAACTTGCTCCTACGAAGCAAACCGACATTGCCGTCCCTTCGCCGTCTTGCCTGAAATTCTCCAACTAACGCATTTGAAGTGGAGAGATTTGGCTTCCGACACGGCGTTGTGAGGGAGTCGAGCACGCTCGCTGACTGATTAGGAACGCAGGAGAACGCCAAAGATTTCGCGATTACGCTTCCTTCGGCAAAGCCGCACTCTTTCTCTCGAACCCATTCACCGCTCAACGGCTACCGGCTTACTGAAACGGCTCGAAGCAGGAGAGCTTTTCCGCAAAGAAAAAGCCCGGCTTCCCTCTTGGGGAAAACCGGGCTTCTTCGTAAAAGCGTTGTGGAGTTCTTGATGAACTCGGGTTGTTCAATCCGCGAGAATTGGGGTTCCCCCTTCATCCGTGGTATCGGTAACATTGGTTGAAGTCATCGTGTGCAATCTAGTGGGTTAAAAAGGGAGTGGCCGTTTGGCGCCGACCACTCCCAAAGTTGATTCTCTCAGGCTCGGATCGTTACTGGCAGGCTTCACATTCCGTGCCATTCATCATCGCCTCGATGCTGCAGGCCTGTGCATCTTTTGGAGTCGGAGTTCCTTCCTGAGGAGTCGCGTTAGCTCCGCCTCCTCCAGCGATGCCCCGCACTTCCTTCTTCACGTCGATGGTCGATTTCTCGATGCTCGATGCGGCCAGGGTGCGCAAATAGTAAGTCGTTTTCAGACCTTTGTGCCAGGCGGAGCGATACATGTGCGAGAGCGTCTTCATGTCAGGCTTGGCCAGGAAGAGGTTCACCGACTGCGATTGGTCGATCCACTTCTGGCGGCGGCCAGCGGCGGCAATGAAGTATTCAAAATCGATCGCAAACGACGTAATATACTTCGCCTTGAGATCAGCTGGAATATCCGCGATTTCGCTCAATTCACCGTTGTGATACTTCAAACGGTCAATCATTCCCTGATTCCAGAGCCCCCTAGCCTTGAGATCACGAACAAGGTAAGGATTCAGCATGATGAAATCTCCGCCGAGGTTGCTCTTCACAAAGAGGTTCTTGTAGAGCGGCTCAATGCAGGGCGTGCTTCCCATGATGTTGGAAATGGTCGCGGTTGGAGCGATCGCAATCACATTGGAGTTCCGCATTCCTTGGTTGCGGATCTTCTCACGAATCGGCTCCCAATCCATCTTGCCACCACGGGGGACATCAATCTTCACGCCACGCTCTTCTTCCAGAAGATCAATCGTGTCCTGAGGAAGAAGCCCGCGATCCCACTTGGAACCGGGATAGCTGGAGTAGTTGCCCTTCTCTTTTCCAATATCACTGGATGCCTCATAGGCATAGTAGGCAACGGCTTCCATGATCTCATCGTTGAATTCCACAGCTTCCTGGGAAGCGAAGGAAACATCCTTTTTATAGAGAGCATTTTGGAGCCCCATCACGCCCAACCCGATCGGCCGGTGGCGCATGTTTGCATTCTTCGCGGCATCAGTAGGATAGAAGTTGATGTCGATCACGTTGTCCAAGGCACGAACCGCGATGCGGATCGTCTCTCTCAACTTCTCGTGATCAATCTCGCCATTCTCATTGACGTGCTGCTCCAGAACGACTGAGCCCAGATTACAAACCGCGGTCTCATCGGCTCCGGTGTTCAACGTAATCTCCGTGCACAGATTGGAGCTGTGAATCACACCTGCGTGATCCTGAGGGCTCCGAACATTGCAGGGGTCTTTGAAGGTGATCCAGGGGTGCCCGGTCTCGAAGAGCATCCGCAGCATTCCTTTCCAGAGGTCAATCGCTTCCACCTCTTTCCCAAAGATCTCTCCCTTGCGAGCCATCTGCTCATACTCGGCATAACGCCCTTCAAAGGCTTTGCCGTAGAGGTCGTGGAGCTCTGGAGTTTCATTGGAACGGAAAAGCATCCACTTCTCCCGAGCTTCCATCCGCTTCATGAACAAATCCGGAATCCAGTTCGCGGTATTCATGTCATGAGTCCGGCGGCGATCGTCTCCCGTGTTCTTGCGAAGCTCCAGGAAGTCGAAGATATCACTATGCCAGGACTCCAGATACGCACAGCCCGATCCCTTTCGCTTTCCGCCCTGGTTGACGGCAACGAGTTGGTCGTTGTGCAGCTTGAGGAAGGGAATCACCCCCTGGCTCTCGCCGTTGGTCCCTTTGATATAGCTTCCCGTTCCGCGAACCGACGTCCAGCTGCCACCAAGTCCACCAGCCCATTTGGAGAGGTAGGCGTTTTCCGCAATCCCGCGATTCATGATCGACTCAATGCTGTCATCGACCTTGTAGAGATAGCAGGACGAAAGCTGCGAATGAAGCGTTCCTGAATTAAAGAGCGTTGGCGTTGAAGAACAAAAGCGCCGACTCTTATACAGGCGGTAGAGATCGATGATCTTCGACGTGGCGTCTTCTTCCTTATAGAAGATGCCCATCGCAACTCGCATCCAGAACAGCTGAGGTGTTTCGAGACGGCGATGGCTGGCGGTCTTGTCGACAATCAAGTAACGATCATACATCGTCTGGATTCCCAGATAGTCGAAGTCCAGATCCGCCACGGGATCAATTGCCTCGGACAAGCTGTCCAAGTCGAGATTGGCCAATTCCGGATTTAGCCGCTCGATTTCGATTCCACGTCGCAGGTTCTCTTTGAAAGCCTTGCGGTGAAATTTGGGCAGCTGTTCGATTCCGTCCTGAACGATGCTCCACTCCAGCGTCTCTTCATAGATGTAGGTGAGCAGCAAACGACCGGCGAACTTGGAAAAATCCGCATCCTTCTCAACAAGGCTTTTGGCATTCAGAAGCAGCGTCGTGCGTAGTCCCTCCTCAGAAATCTCTCCAAAGATTGACCGGCGCAATTCCTGTTCAATGACATCAGGAGCCATGTCGATTTCCAGATTGATCATCGCAAACTCGATCCGCTTGCGTAAATCCAGACCGTCCCAAAGGTAGGTATCACCATTGGCCTTGGTTACGAGAACCATCGAATCCTGGCTGGAATCATCCTCACTCGGAGCCGACTCCGCTTCCTGGTCTTCGCGAAGCCCCTTGCGGTGCTCCCGATAAATGATGTAGGCCCGGGCGGCACGACGATGCCCTTGCAGCATCAACTCGTCTTCCACCATGTCCTGCAGATCCTCGATGTGGATATACTCGGTTCCACTTTCGAGCATCTTGGCCGTCAGCGCGCGTGCCACGTCCACAGCCGGCTCTGAATCCATGTGCAGCGACAAGAATGACTTCCGCACCGCCAACTCGATCTTATCCGGATTCCACGCCACCAAATCTCCATTCCGGCGAATCACTTTGACCACACCTGCGGGCACCAGCTTCGGCCGGCTCCCATTTACGGGTGGTTTGTCAGCTTTATCACTCATGGAGAGATTCCGTTTCACCATCATGCTCCGGGCAATGTCGTAGGCATGATGTTGTTCGAGTGCTTTTTCGATCGTTCTCTTCAGTTCCTCCTCACTCAAAACCACCTTCCCCTCGGCATCGATGCCCTGATTTTCCAACAATTGGCGAACCACCGAAGTCGAAACCTGGGCAACCAACGAGCGGTTTTGCTCGGTGAAGATGTCCGTCTCATTCTTCGACAGGAGCAGATCCGTCAGCGCTGACCCAACCGTGTTGGCAATGTCTTCCGGGTCCAGATTCCGACTTTCCGTCTCGGTTTGGATGACCAATCGGGACTCGGCAAGATCACTCCCGTTCAGGGCGACTTCTCGCCAATTGAAACGGGGCTTTCTCTCGTCGGGCTCTGATGCATAGCGCTTGAGCGCCTGGTCTTCTTCAAAGAAGGTTCTTCCAATCATAATTTTGAGTCTTTGTTTTGTGCGGTTTGCGTGGCGTAGGGTTGTGTTTGTGTTGGATGGTCAGTCCAGATTTCCAGGTCGTCTTAAAGATCGTCATCATCGAATGATCCCAGGGCGGAAGCCTTCTGGTATTCGGTGACGCGTCCTTCGAAAAAGTTTTGCTCCTTGGTGATGTCCATCATCTCAGCCAACCAAGGGAATGGATTGGTGATTCCTGGATTCAGCGGAGCCAGGCCGACACCGGTCAATCTCCGGTCGGCAATGTAATCAATGTACTGAGTGAATTCTTCAGCACTCAACCCAACCGAATTCACCGGCAGGCAGTCTTGAATGAAGTCTTTCTCTAGATTGACCGCTTCAATCATCAGCTCCGTCAATTCGCGCTGAAAGTCAGGCGTCCAGATCTCCGGATTTTCCTCGATGAGATCCATCAGCAGATTGCGGAACACCTCGATGTGATTCGATTCATCGCGAAGCGTGTAACGGAACATCTGGCCGATGCCCGGAAACTTGTTCTGGCGATACAGACTCAAAATCATTCCGAACAGGCCGTAAAACTGCGTTCCCTCCATGCACTGCCCGAACACAAAGATGTTTTTCGCCAGCAGCTGCTTGTTTGCCGAATCCGTCAGATCGAGATCGCGGCGCAACTCCTTGGAAATTCGAGTCACGAACTCATTCTTGCGCCGAACCGTTTCAATCTGCTCGAACATCGCCTCACACTCATGGGGATTGATCCCCAAACTTGAAATCATATAGAGCAGGCTGTCGGCGTGAATGTTCTCCTCATGCGCATGCCGCCCCAACACCAGCTTCAACTCGGGCGCGGTCACAACTTCGCGAACCACGTGAATGATGTTGTCGCCAACAATTCCTTCCGCCGCAGAAAAGTAGCCAATGCCCATCCGGATGATCCAGCGCTCGTTCTCACTGATCGCATCGGCCGACTGCCACTGCTCAACATCCTTCTGCATCGGGATGTCCTCCGGCTCCCAATGATTGTTCTTCATCGTGCGATACAGATCGTAAGCCCAATGATATTTCAAGGGCAGCAGGTTGAACGCCATCGTGTCGCGTCCGTTGATGACCCGCTTTGCCGAGAAAGCCTCTTCCGCTTTATCCTGGTCAAGAATGAAAGTTTTATCGCCGATGTCGAAGGTCTTTTCCATGTCAGAATTTATTTCGAAGTTCTAAGTAATCAGTGAGTGATGAATATCTTTTTGGGGAGAAAAATGCCCCTCTCGCTTCAGGCCAGAGGGGGTTTAAGTGGCTTTCTCGATCGTCAGTTCAGCAATTGCTGATCCGAAATCATACCCCAATATCTAGTGTCCTGGCAAACTTATAAATCCATTTTTTGTCCACATCTTGTGCACACAACCCGTCAATAACTCGCTTGTATTCCTCCCAAAATCCCGCCAAATCTGATACATACCGTCTCTTTCGAGAATCTTGACTTTTGAACTCTGTTTACATCTTGGATGTTTCAAATTTCATCCAACCTCCCCGCCAAACTCATCGAATAGAGCTTCCGTCCATCTGTGCCGAATCCCACCTTGAGCATTGCTTGAAAGTCCGGGCAATTACTTTTTGGACTTGTTAGAACTTTGTTCGGTCTTCCCCCGAAGAAGTTCGCCATTTCAGCGCATTTTTCGAATTGAAGACCGGGAGAACAGGATTTACTGGACGTCTTCCGCCTTTGGATTAACGTGAACGTCCCCGGAAGGATGGCTGAGCTCGGTTTAAGGCGCCTGATTCGAAATCAGGTGTAGGGGCAACTCTACCGTGGGTTCGAATCCCACTCCTTCCGCCACCCCCTTCAACCGAGCCACCCCGCCCCCCGGAATCACACCAAGCTGGATTCCCGGGCACTCAAACGCAGGCGCCAAGGGTAGATCATTCTGCGCACTTTCGATTTTCGGCGCCAAAACCCCGGCCTGACGGCTCACATACCACATGTGGACTCATCCGGCCCGAACCAGGCCCGTCACCGCGTCAATGGAGTGGCCGCATCCCGAAATCCGGCGAACTTGTCGTTTCTCTCAAACGGGCTGAACCTATAGCCCCCCCCTTTTCCCCATTGCATCCGTTCGCATTGAGCCCCCAACCCTTTGAACGATTCGGCGCATCGCACTTGACGGTCCTTGCCCTGATTCCGGTGATCACGTTCGGCCTGTGCTATTTCGCGCGCCGAAACCCGGATTCGCAAGCCACTCGAATCCAGAACCGGGTTCTCGCTGCGATTCTCCTGTCTTCCTACCCGGTCAAGATCTGGTCGGGCCACATCGCGGGTTGGCCGGCAACGCCGCTGCCGATGCATCTCTGCGATTGGGTCGCGGTTCTTTGTGGCCTGGCGTTGATTCTGCGCAAACGCTGGATGGCCGAGTTGGCCTGGTTTTGGGGAATCACCGGAACCGTTCAGGGCCTGGTGACCCCGATGCTGGCTCACGCCTTCCCTCACCCGCGCTTCTTTGCCTTCTTTCAGCTCCACGCCGGAGTCGTCATCTGCACCTTCTACCTGGTTTGGGGGCTTCGCCTGACCCCACGCCCGGGATCCGTCTGGCGGGCCTTTGGAGCACTGCAGATCTACACCCTCGCCGCGATCCTCATCAATCTCTTGACCGGGCAAAACTACGGATTTCTCTGCCACAAACCCGACGCCACCTCCCTCCTCACCTATCTTGGCCCGTGGCCCGTCTATATCCTCACTCTGGAAGCCCTCGCCCTGCTGCTCTTCACCCTCCTGTATCTGCCGTTCCGCACGATCGACCGTGAAACCAACCGCGGGTCAAAAAGCGAACCCGGAGAATCCTGACAAGAGATTCCATCCTCTCACAGGGTCATCAGGAAATGCGACGAGTTTGGGAGTCGAAGCGCCTGCCCAAACCTTCGCAGCCATGCAGCCGGACGCGCCCGAAAATTGCGCGGCAGCCATTGCCAAGCCTGACATTCTGCCCCATGGTCCGCCTTCCATTCTTTGAGGTGACTTCGGAACCAAAGGCTAGGCAGAAAATTGACGCTCAGCTCAGCGCGGCAGGGTGGTCTGTTGTGCCCTCTGGTTCCCTCATTGTCAATGGTCCCACCGCCATCTGGCAGGCCTACGAAGCCCTCGAAAACATCCGCTCCTCCGACACCCAACGCCACTGGCTCGACGTCATCAAAAACTACGTCGCCCTCATCGCTTAACGAGACCTTGGCCAAAAAGAAGACAGCTTCGAATCTCAATAAAGCCCCTGCCAGCGCAGAGGAAAGCAGCCCCGTGCCCGGCGACTACCCGCAGCTGCTCGCTGCCGTGAAGAAACGGATTCAAACCGCACGCGTCCAGGCTCACCTCGCCGCCAACCGCGAGCTGGTGCAACTCTATTGGGATCTCGGCAAACTCATCGTCGAACGCCAAGAATCCCAAGGCTGGGGCAAAGCAGTCGTCAAGCGACTCTCCGGAGACCTATGCGTTGAATTCCCTGAAATGAATGGGCTTTCACTCTCCAGCCTCTGGCGGATGCGCTCTTTCTACCTTGCTTACAATCAGGAAATTGCAAATCTCGCACAACCTGTGCGAGATTTAAATATCACAGGCAAATCCTCCGAGAATCTCGCAAAGCCTATGCGAGATTTGCCTCGGGATTCAAATCTCCCACAACCTGTTGGAGAAATTCTAAACAGGTTGTTTCAGAAGTAGAGGACGGCAGGTGTCCGGCGTCCCTCCTTGCAATCCCCTGGGGACACAACATTTCGCTCGTCGAAAAACTCAAAGCCCCCACCCTCCGCCTCTGGTACGCCGCCCAGGCCGCCGAACACGGCTGGTCGCGCGCCGTCCTCGTCCACCAGATCGAGAGCGAACTCCACCTGCGCGCCACCAGCCAGGACAACAACTTCGCCGCCACCCTGCCCGATCCCCAATCCGATCTCGCTCGCGAGCTGATCAAAGACTCGTTCAACCTCGAGTTCCTCGACGTCCGCACCTCCATCCGCGAGCGCGAACTCGAAGAATCCCTCATCACCAACCTGCGCGATTTCCTCCTCGAACTCGGCACCGGCTTCGCCTTCATCGGCAACCAGTACCGCCTCGACATCGGCGGCCAAGCCTATTTTCTAGACCTCCTCTTCTACCACACCCGCCTGCACTGCCACGTCGTCGTCGAGTTGAAAATCGACGCCTTCAAACCCGAGCACGCCGGCAAGATGCAGTTCTACCTCGCCGCCATCGACGACCAGCTCAAGTCCGAACGCGACGCCCCAACCATCGGCATTCTGCTCTGCAAAGAGAAAAACAAAGTCGTCGTCGAATACGCCCTACGCGATGCCAGCAAGCCGATCGCCGTGGCGGACTACACGCTGAAGAAAACCCTGCCGAAGGAACTGAAGGGCGAGCTTCCAAGCGCGGCCGAGTTGAAGAAGCAACTGAAGGGAGAAGTAGGATCATGATCACCCTCGTCCGCCACACTGTCGATCCCGAAACCGAGCCCTCGCGCCCTTCCCCAACCTCGTAAGCCAACGCTTCGACGCCAGGCTGCCCAACAGCAAACCGCGGCGGATCGCTCAGCCAGTCTACTTCGCCTCGGCATTGGGGCTTTGAGCACCTTGCCCGCCGCATCTTAATGAATGCTGCCGAATTCAGGCGAATCTATTCGACCGGAGCAACTCCCTGTGTTTGGGATACAGCCTAGGATTAGGATAAGACTGCTGAGGTTGGTTAGGGATGAGCAAGGAGAACACGACATACCATACTTTTTTCCAGAGTGGCATGGAGTTGGATTCTGATCCCTATGATTACCAGGTGCGGCTGGCCGGCGTGGATCAAGGAACAAACCTGCGAATCCTGACAAGAGATTCTATCCTCTCACAGGGTCGCCACGACACGCGCCCAGTTTTAGAGCCGAAAGCGCTGCCCAACCAATCGCAGCCAAGCAGCCGAATACGCCCGAAAATTGCGCGGCAGCCATTGCCAAGCCTGACATTCTGCCCTATGGTCCGCCTTCCATTCTTTGAGGTGACTTCGGAACCAAAGGCCAGGCAGAAATTCGGCACTCAGCTCAGCGCGGCTGGGTGGCGCCCGACTCCTCCCCCACTCCACGTTGGCTGCAGCGTTCTTCGGCAAAGTTTGACCTACCAAAACCACCAAAACATTCTACTGATCACTTGACCACATGAGTGCGAATTCCAAAATTGAGTGGACCGACGCGACGTGGAATCCGGTTCGCGGATGTACCAAGGTCAGTCCCGGCTGCAAACACTGCTACGCAGAGACGTTTGCGGAGCGGTTCCGTGGTGTCCCGGGGCACCCCTTCGAGTTCGGCTTCGATCTCCGCATCGTCCCTGAGAAACTTGGAGATCCGATTAGGTGGTCTCGGCCACAGAAGGTCTTTGTTAATTCGATGAGCGACCTCTTTCACGAGGATGTTCCCGACTCCTACATCGAGCAGGTATGCAAAGTAATGCTGGCCGCGAATTGGCACACCTATCAAGTCCTTACCAAACGTGCAGGTCGACTATCGCAACTGCTAAAAAGCAAACTCACCGACGGGGCTAAAGCATCGCACATTTGGTGGGGAGTAAGCGTTGAGGATCAGAGTTACGGGCTTCCTAGAATCGACCACCTTCGAGCCGCGAATCCCAGCAGCACCTTTTTGTCAATCGAACCTTTGCTGGAAGATTTAGGGGAATTCGACCTTGGCGGGATCGATTGGGTCATCGTTGGAGGCGAGAGCGGACACGGCGCCCGTCCCCTTCGGAAGCAATGGGTCCGAAATATACGCAAGCAGTGCCGGACGGCTGGAGTTCCATTTTTCTTTAAGCAATGGGGCGGCGTAAAAAAGAGCCTCAATGGCCGAACGCTGGACGGACGGACCTACGACGAGTTTCCAGAGTCATCCTCCCATCAAGTAGCCTCTTTCATTGAGCGAAAAGAACTGATCGCGAGCCTAGCTTCAGCTTGACCGAATGCCCCGCGAAGAATTTCACGACAAGCCCTACGATGAGGGCACGCTTACAAAGCTAAGTATCTTTGAGCTCTACGTTCAGGAATGGCTTCCTGTATTCCTATCGCAGCCAGAGCCTCCATTCGAGGAACTACACATTTTTGATTTCTTTGCCGGTCCTGGAAAAGATGCCAATGGCGTCTTGGGATCTCCCCTCCGAATACTCAGACAGCTGCAGTCCTATCACCAATCGACGCTTGCAGGTTGGGGCGCAGTAGAAAAAACAACCCATTTTTTCGATCTAGCCGAAGATAAGATCGAAGTCTTGCGGAACACTATATCATCGGAGGCACTTGACGTGCCTGGCGTAAATCTCGACCTGAAGCCCAATGAGTTCACTGCGGCCCTTCACGAATTCCGACCGGTTCTTAAGAATCCCCGCGCGGCCAAGTTTTTGATTATCGATCAGTTTGGTGTGGATGCAGTTAGCGATAAAGTGTTCCTCGACCTAATATCATTCCCCACTACCGATTTCATATTTTTCCTATCCTCGTCGACTCTGCACCGTTTCCGAGAGCATCCTGCAATTAAGCAGAAAATTGCCAACATCGACGACTCATACCACGTCCATCGGGCGACTTTCGAATACTATAAGAACCTGATTCCAGAACAGGAAGACGTTTCCCTTGGGCAGTTTTCAATTCGGAAGCGAAGCAACATTTACGGGCTTATTTTTGGTAGCCAGCACCCGCTTGGGATTCACAAATTTTTGCAGGTTGCATGGAAAAACGACCAGATCGCCGGCGAGGCAAATTTTGACGTCGAGCGGGAAAACATTGGGAACGATGAGCTCCTCTTGGAATTTGAGGAAATGAAGCCCAAGAAGATTCAAGGTTTCGAGAACGCTTTAGCCGAAAGCCTTCGATCAAAGGGTCTCCTTACCGAGGCAGACATTATCAAATTCTGCATCGAAGCAGGTATGACCGCCCAGCACGCAGCACCGGTAATCGCAAAACTCAAAAAGGAGAAGGTCTTGGCCGCCGATTTCAGAGTGCCTAATGTGCGCAACACCAAAGAGCCCCGCCCCATTAACTATCTGTAAATGCCTGCACTCCTCCGCCATCGTCCAGACAATCTGGAACCACGCCCACGTCCTCAAGACTGCGGGTGCCGGTGAAGACAACTTTGTCCAAGGGTGAGCCGCCTCCGACAAGGGCGCGAGCCTCCCTTGAGAAGATCAAGCTTTCTCGCTGAAGTGAAAAAGTGGTGACGCTGCGGCCGTGGTAGGGAGGACAAGTGAGCCCCCTGCCCGCACATTGCATTCGCTGGATGATCGTTCTGGCTCTTCTGCCGATCCACGGTTTCGCCACGCCGGCGAATAAGGCGGCTTTGGGCCGATACCTGGGCGATCTGTTGCCGGTTGACCTGGATTCCTGCGCGACGTGCCACGTTCGGGCTCATCCTGACGGAGCGGAGCGTTTGGCTGATTTCCCTCACAATCCGTTCGGGAATCGGCTGGCGGAGCTGGGCGATGCACGTTCCCTGAGAGAACGCCTCGAACAAAGCGCGATGGAGGACTCGGACGGTGACGGGGTCACCAACGTCGAGGAATTGCTTTCGGGTTCGGCACCGGGAAACGCGGATTCGCATCGGATGCCCCGCCCGGAAACGCTCGAGGCGTTCGCGAACTTCCAGAATCGGTATCCGTGGCGCCCGTTTTTGCCGGTTCAACGACCGGACGCGCCCGAGCTGCCCCATCCGGGGTTCGAAATCCGGAGCCCGATTGATGCCTTCATTGCCCAGGAACACGAAAGCCGCGGTCTGAAGCCCCGCCCCGAAGCTTCGAAGGAAACCTGGCTGCGCCGCGTTCATCTCGATTTGACGGGCTTGAGTCCGACTCCCGGGGAGCGGGCGGCCTTTCTGGCGGATCGCTCCGGCGAAGCCCAAGCCAAGGTGGTTGACCGGCTCCTGGCCAGCCCGGCTTATGGGGAGCGCTGGGGGCGCCACTGGATGGATATCTGGCGATACAGCGATTGGGCGGGCTACAAGCAAGCGTTGCGCGACAGCCAACGCCACATTTGGCATTGGCGGGACTGGATCATTGAATCGCTGAACGCGGACAAGGGTTACGATCAGATGTTGGTGGAGATGCTGGCGGCCGACGAGCTTTCCCCGGAAGACGACGATGCGCTCCGGGCCACCGGCTATCTCGCTCGTAACTTTTTTAGGGAGCGCAACCAGTGGATGGACAACGTGGTGAGTCACACGGCTCAGGGGTTTCTGGGGCTGACCGTGGGCTGCGCCAAGTGCCACGATCACATGTATGATCCGATTGCGCAGCGCGATTACTACGCGATGCGGGCGATTTTTGAGCCTTACCAGGTTCGAACCGACCGCGTGCCGGGCGAACTGGATGTGATGAAGGTGGGCTTGCCGCGCGTTTATGATGCCTCCCTCGAGCCGAAAACGTATCTCTTTGATCGCGGCGACGAGCGTTACCCGATCAAGGACGAGGTCATCCCGCCGGCGCCGCCGTCCGCTCTGGGAGGAGATTTCGAGCCGGAACCGGTGAAGTTGCCGCGATTGGCCTGGCAGCCCGATCGCCGGGAGTTTGTTCGCGCGGATTTGATCGCCAACGCGAAGTCCGAAATCAACGCGGCGAAAACCGAGCTCGAGCGGATCGCCGCGCAACGCCGCCTTGCGACTTTGAACGCGGAAATTGCGATCGAAGACCTGGAAGATTCTGGAATGAAGGAGACGGCGGAGTGGGAAACGGAGGCCAAACGGCTGGTCCAACTGCAACGCGCCAGCAAACTGGCAACCGCCAGGTCCAGGCTGGAATCTGGCGAGAACGCCAGGAAAAAGGCGGAAGCGGAGATGGCAAAGGCGAAAGAAGCGAAGGATAAAACGGCGGAATCCCGCGCCAGCAAAGCCATGTCGACGGCGAAAAAGGCGATGGCCGATGCGGACAAGCTTCTCGCCGCCGCCGAAAAGGCGATGAAGGCTGAGGTAACCACCCAATATGAGCCGAGGAAGCAGGCCAAGTATCCGAACCGGAGCAACGGCCGTCGCCTCGCGTTCGCGCGTTGGCTGACCGATGCCAAAAACCCGCTTACGGCGCGGGTCGCGATGAATCACATTTGGCTCCGCCATTTTGGGCAAGCGATTGTCCCGACCGTGAACGAATTCGGCGCCCACGGTCAACCGCCGACTCATCCGGCGTTGCTTGATTGGCTGGCCGCCGAGTTCATGGATCAAGGCTGGAGCATGAAGGCGATGCATCGCCAGATCGTTCTCAGCTCCACCTATCGCATGTCGAGCACTCCGGACCCTGCCAATGCGACCATCGACCAGGACAACGTCTTTCTCTGGCGAATGCCTTCGCGGCGGATGGAGGGGGAAATCGTTCGCGACAATCTACTCCACATCGCCAACACGCTGGACCGAAGCCTCGGTGGACCGGACATTCCGCATACCGAAGCGCAGAAGTCGAAACGACGCTCCATCTACCTCCGTCACGCGCACGAGAAGCTGGTCGAGTTCGTGCAGATTTTTGACGGCCCCAAGGTGAGTGAGTGTTATCAACGGGATTCGACGGTTCAACCGCATCAGGCGCTCGCGCTCGCCAACAGCCAACTCACGTTCGATCAATCGAAAACGATCGCGGCGGAGCTTCCCAAGGTCGCCGGAGATGAGCGGGCATTGGTCGATGCCGCGTTTATCCGGATTCTGACGCGAATACCAAGCCGCGAGGAACGCCAGCTCTGCCTTGAATTTCTGGCCGATGGCGCCACCCATGAACAGCTCGTCATGGTGCTCTTCAATCACAACGAGTTCGTTACGATCCGATGACTACCCGACGCACCTTTCTTCAGAACACCGGCATGGGAGTGACCGGCATGGCTCTCTCCTCGTTGCTCTTTAAAGACGGAGCGCTCGCCGCCACCAGCGGCCCGGCATCCGGCCCCCATCATTTGCCGCGCGCCAAGTCCGTGATCTGGATTTTCCTCATTGGCGGGCTCAGCCACCTTGAGAGCTTCGACCCCAAGCCGATGCTGAACAAGTATGCGGGCAAGACCTTCGACGAAACGCCGTTTGGCAAAGAGGTGCTCGACGAAAAGAAGATCAGCGAGAAGTTGCTCGATCCTTCCAAAGCAAAACGTGAGATCTACAAGCAGGTCATGCCGTTGCAAGTCGGCTACCAGCGTTATGGAAAAAGTGGGCTCGAAATCAGCGACTGGTTTCCTCACATTGGCGCCTGTGCTGACGACATCACCCTGGCCCGGGGAATGTGGACGATCGACAATAATCACGGGGCGCAACTGACGTTTCACACCGGCCGAAAAATCACCGAGGGCGCCTACCCTACCGTGGGTTCCTGGGCCAGTTACGGACTGGGCACGGCGAACCGGAATCTCCCGGAATTCGTGGTCCTGGGAAACCCCAGCGCAGATTGTTGCGGAGCCGCCTGGACGCATGGTGCCGCTTACCTGGGACCGGAATACGGCGGGGTTCGCATGAAGGTCGATCCGAAAGATCCGTTGTCGTTCGTGCGTCCGGCCGATGAACAATTCAGCATCGATGAACAACGCGAAAACTTTTCGCTGCTCGGAAAGCTGAACCGGCTCGCCGGGATTGAGTATCCCGACGATCAACAACTGCAGGCGCGCATCAAGTCCTACGAACTCGCGTTCGAAATGCAAAGCGCCGTGCCCGAAGTGATGGACTTCGCCAAAGAGCCGAAGCACATCCACGACCTCTACGGAATCGGAGAGAAAACGACGAACGACTTTGGCCAGAAGTGCCTCGCCGCCCGACGGCTCGTGGAACGCGGGGTTCGCTTCGTTCAACTTTTTCACGGGTACACGGGTAACGCCGGCGGCTGGGATTCCCACACGAACATCGTCCGCAATCATTCGACGCGGGCCAAGCAAATGGATCAACCCGTTGGCGCGTTGATCGCCGATCTCAAACAGCGCGGTCTACTCGATGACACCATGGTGGTGCTGGGCTCCGAATTCGGGCGAACCCCGGGTGCCGAGTTTCGAAAGGGCAACAAGAACGTCGCCGGATCGGGCCGCGACCATCATCCGCATGGATTCACGACCTTGATTGCGGGGGGCGGAACCAAGGGAGGTTTTGCCTACGGGGCGACGGATGAACTCGGCTTCCATGCCACCGAAAAACGCCACTACGTGACCGATCTTCACGCGACGGTTCTGCATCAGCTGGGTCTAGACCCACGCCGTCTCGAGGTTCCGGGCCGCAAACGGCTGGAACGCGACTTCGGAAACGTGATGACCGAAATCCTGACGTAGGTCACCCCGAAGGCGACTAACAACTAACCTCAGCCAAACCCCAGGCTTGGAGATGATCTTCTAGACCGTTGCTGCGGTGGGAATCTCAAACCCGGCACTGTTGCCATCTTTTAGCAAGGCGTTGGCCGCTTCCGCATGTTCTCCGGTGTGGAGTTCCGTCTCCGGATCAAAGGTCAGCCAGGGTCCAACGGTGTATTCAGCGCCATTCTCCGGAATCCCGACACCGTCACGCATGATCTCGTGAAGGCGGAGAAAATGCTCGGCGGCATCCGCGTTGTCGCCAAACCGGGCGGCCTTGGCATTGAACGGGACCTTTTCGCCGAGGCGATAGGAGTTGTTCATGAGATGACCGAGAACGCAACCGTAGTGGGCGTCGTGGACATTGCCATTCGCCAATTCCGGGCTCCCTTCGCGACAAGCCGTGATGAAGGCATTCCAGTTTCCGCCGGGCGTGACCTTTCCGCCACCAACACGGATCTTTTCGCCTTCCTTGCTGCCGGCTGCATAGTATTTCCCGCGCACGATCTTGCCACCGTCCTCGAAGTAATATTCGTTCTCAACCTGACGTTCGTATCCCTCATAGTTGACGTTGCGAACATTGAAAAAGGC
The DNA here is from genome assembly GCA_963977015.1 of uncultured bacterium. Taxonomy (GTDB): domain Bacteria; phylum Verrucomicrobiota; class Verrucomicrobiia; order Verrucomicrobiales; family DEV007; genus JBCDHN01. The sequence continues at coordinate 16,838 of CAXBMO010000021.1, forward strand.
GTACTGCCCATTGGGATATTCCCCGATTCCGAACATGGTGTTGGGGGTCTCCCCCTGGTCATCCCACTGAAACCGGCCGCCGATGGCCATGACGCGAGTGGGATGCGTCAGGTCTTTGTCCAACGCCCAGCGTGCCACATCGAGCTGATGGGTGCCCTGGTTGTTGAGATCGCCATTGCCGGTTTTCCAAAACCAGTGCCAGTTGTAATGAACCAAATTGCCGTGGTAATCAATCTGCGCCGGACCGCGCCAGAGATCCCAGTTTAGTCCGCTCGGCGGCGACTTCACTTCCTTGACTCCGATGCCTCCGCGCGGCTTGCAGCAATACCCATAAGAAACCTTGAGCTTGCCAAACTGGCCGGCCTGAATCGCTTCGTGGAGACCGGCAATTCCTGCACTGCTCCGACTTTGGGTGCCGTGCTGAATGACGACGCCGTATTTTTTCTGGGCTTCGACGCAGATTCGCCCCTCGGCCACATCGTGACTCATCGGCTTTTCCACATAAACGTGCTTGCCGGCTTGAGCCGCCCAAATGGTCATGAGCGAATGCCAGTGGTTTGGTGTCGCGATGGAAATCGCATCCAAATCGGGATCAGCAAGCGCTTCGCGGATGTCGGCCACGCCCTTGGCCTGGTATTTTCCCTCCACCTTGCCCTCGAGACGCTTCAAGCCCCGGCCCAGCACCTTTTCGTCCGGATCGATGAGGTAGGCGACTTCGACATTCTCAGCCTTGGTCCAGCCATCCATGTGGGCGTTGCCCCGGCTATTCAAACCGGCAATGGCGATGCGGAGTCGATCGTTGGCGCCTTTGGCGGCGGCGGGAAGAATGAGGGGAAATGCAGCCGCTCCGATGGACTGCTTCAGGAAATCGCGACGGTGGGTTTTCATCAACAAGGGCACGAGGAGACGGCTGACGTTCTTACGCAGATTCGCTCAATCTTTATCGTGAACGGCAAGGTTGGGGAGTGACCGGAATGATCGCCGGGTTCACCTCACTGAACCAGAGCTTCAGCAAAGGCTTTGCCAATTTGCGCCATGATTTTGGCGGAACCCATGTAGTGGAAATCAAAGTTTGAGGTGCTCGTTTTTAAAATCTCCAATTCCCGCGGAGAGAAGATTTCCGCATAGAGTTTTTCTTGAGCCTCGGCTCCCTGCTCTTTGGTCATGGTTCCCTGCTTCACCGCGGCCTTGACCTCTTCCAGCTTCGGCTTGATCTGCTTTTCGCGCTGCCGCAACGCAACCACTTCCTGGTCCCAGAACTCCTCGGTCAACACCGTGAAAACGTTGCCCTGAAATTCAGGCAGCGCGGCGGGAGCTGCCATCGCGTCGCGAAAGTTCTGATGCACATTCTTGTACCGTTGTTGATCCGGGGTATACTTGTCGACAGGTCCGCCGACTCCCAACACCCCAATCACCACCGGCATGTTCGGAGCGGAAAGGTCGTTCCTCACATCACGTATCAGTTGCGCGAGCAGCTCGCTATATAGGGCATAGCCGCCCGGCTGATCCCGATGCTGATAGGTTCCACGATCGACCATGTCGTTCCATCCCTGGAACCAGACAAAGCCGCCCAACTCATACCCCTGATCTGCCTCGTAATCCGGATAAACCCGTTTGATGTCCTGCAGGACCGATTTCACGTGATCGACCATCAACCGGTAATAATGCCCCGTCGCTTCGGCCTTGTCCGCTTTGATCTGGTCAATGTCTTTGCCCTGCTTGGCCATCTGTTCCAGTTGAGTCTCGTTGAACTCGTAGGGCGGTGCACTCGGTGGTCGAAAATCGGTGTGGACGCTCTTGCCGCCCCAAGCTGTTTTGATGATGAGAATCGGCTCATCGAGAAGTTTCTCCATGTAGATCCCAAAGGTGAACTCCGGGCCAATTTTCGGCCCGCGCTGCTCCGCGCCAAACCCCGTTGTCAATTTCCCCGCCCGCTCTTCCTTCGAAGAATCAATCGACGAGATCCAGACTTTCTCACAGACCCGGTCGGAGCCATCGGCATTTCGCATCTCCTTCAGAATCGGAGCCGTCTTCGGGTTCAACGCCATCGCATCAAACGTGCGGACATGGGCATGGCCCTGCATGTTGGACTGCCCGGCCAGAATGAAAATCTTCAACGGTTTGGGATCATCGGCTGCGGCAGGAGTTGGAAATACCAGTGCGACCAGGAAGAAAAGGGCAATGGTCAGCAACGATCGGTCTTGGGGGCTTTGGTTCATGGATAGAGAGCATGCGAGATCGGAACCCTTCCCGTCAATCTGGAATCCCATTCAGCGCATCTTACGCCACAGCGCGCCATGAACGGCTCTTCTCCCAATTTCGCTGGCTTACACTTGAAAACAGCCGGGGGCACTCCAACCTTCCGAAATTCAAAACCCCTCGAGAATGCGTCCCTTCCATTGTTTCCTCCTTTTCGCCCTCCTCCTTGGCAATTGGCCCCTGACGGCCACGGCTCAAGACCGACCCAATGTCGTTTTCATCCTGACCGACGACCAGCGCGCGGATGCGCTGAGCTGCATGGGGCATCCCCACCTCAAAACGCCGAACATCGATCGACTGGCGGAAGAGGGAGTGCTCTTCAAAAACCATTTCTGCACGACCTCACTCTGTTCCCCGAGCCGGGCATCGATTCTGGGCGGGCTCTACGCTCATGCTCACGGCGTGGTCAACAACTTCACCGATTACCCTCGCGATCTCCCCACGTTTCCTCGCCAACTTCAAAGTGAGGGCTACACGACGGCCTACATCGGCAAGTGGCACATGGGAGAGGACGACGACAGCAAGCGTCCGGGGTTTGATCACTTCGTCACCCACCGCGGACAGGGCAAATACTTCGACACCGAGTTCCGCACGAACGACGGCGAGCGCGAAGTTGTGCCCGGCTACTACACCACGGTGGTAACGGACATGGCCATCGATTGGATGGAAGGGCAGGAAGAAAGCGAGAAGCCGTTTCTTCTCATGCTCGGCCACAAGGCCCCCCACAGTTTCTATTTTCCGGAGAAAAAGTATGAGACGGCCTTTGACCACGTTCGCATCCCCTACCCGGAGACGGCATTCCAGCTGGACGACAAGCCCAAATGGATCACGCAACGCCTGGGAACCTGGCACGGGATTTACGGGCCGCTTTTCGATTGGAGAAAGGAGTTCCCCGATTCATCCGCTTCCGGGATGTTGCATTTTGAGAACATGGTCAGGGCGTATTGGGGCACCCTGCTCTCGGTCGATGACTCCGTTGGCAGGATCTATGACTACCTCTATCGCACCGGCGAATTGGACAACACCCTCTTCATCTTTACGAGCGACAACGGCCTGCTCGAAGGTGAACACGGGATGGTCGACAAGCGAACCGGGCACGATCCATCGCTGCGCATCCCATTGGTCGTTCGCTATCCGGAACTGGTCTCCCCCAAAATGCCGAAAGTGATCGAGGAGCAAACGTTGACGCTCGATTTTGCGGCTTCCATTCTGGAGATCTGCGGTGCCGCCCCACTTCCCAAAACCCAGGGACGTTCCTGGAAGAAACTGATCAGCGAAGGTGATCCTGACTGGCGCACCAGTTGGTATTACGAGTACAACTACGAAGTTCAGTTTCCCTACACGCCAAACGTCCGCGCGCTGCGAACCGACGAATGGAAATACATCCGCTATCCTCACGGTGACGGATCACCCGACAAGCACATGGCCGAACTCTACAATCTGAAGAAGGATCCCGATGAAACGAAGAACCTGATCAACGAAGACCGTTATCAGAGCCTGGTCGTGGAATTGCGGGAAGAACTGGATACCCGAATCAAGGAGGCCAATCCAGACGCGGAAGACGTGATGCCGCTCGACGAGGGCATCAAAGGCGAGCTTCCTGACGAGAAGATTCGTTAGGCACGGTCCGTTGAATCCTAATCGACGATAAAGAGCGGCTCATCCAAGACTTCCATTCGCGGCTCGATTCCCAATCCGGGTTGGGTTGACGCCTTCATCACTCCATTCTCGCGTTGCGGCGCTCCCGTCGCATTGCTCACGGTGACGTAGCTGTTGAAATCGGTCGAGGTGAACCGCATCTCCTCCGGCGTGCTGTGGGCGAGATGAGCAATGGCTGCCGTGATGATGTCACCACCCCAACTGTCCTCAATCGTCATCGCGATCCCGAGATCCGCACAAAGATCCCGAGCCTGCCGAGCCTTCGTCAGCCCCCCGAACTTGCTGATCTTGATGTTCACCACATCCATGGCCTGCTCCGCATGTCCACGAAGAAGCGGATCGAGCCCGTCGATATTCTCGTCGAGAACAAAGGGACCGTCCCAGCGATCGCGAACGGCACGACACTCCTCATAGCTCGCGCACGGCTGCTCGATATAGACATCGACGTCCCTGACCCCACGACAAACCCGAAGCGCCTCGTGCTTGAGCCAACCGGTGTTCGCATCGGCAACGAGGATGTCGCCCTGCTCCAGTTCGGCGGCGACGGCATGGATGCGATTGACATCCAGATCGACGTCATGACAGCCGACTTTGAGTTGAAAACGCCGATACCCCTCGGCCCGGTAACCAGCAACCTTTGCTGCCATCGCTTCCGGAGATTCCTGGGAAATGGCACGATAGAGCTGAACGGATTCGCCATAACGCCCTCCGAGCAATTCGCACACCGGCATCTTTGTCGCCTTCCCCAAAATATCCCAGCAGGCCATATCAATCGCTGATTTGACGTAGGCGTGCCCCTTGAGCGCGACGTCCATCCGGCGATTGAGTCGCGTCAGTTCAAGCGGAGACGCTCCCAGCAAATGCGGTCCCAGTTCATAGATTCCTGCGCGAGCTCCCTGACCAAAAGCGGGAAGGTAAAAGGGGCCCAACGGACACACCTCGCCCCAACCGGAGATCCCGGCATCGGTATCCACTCGAACAATGGTGCTGTCGAAAACGGAGACGCTTTTTCCTCCGGACCAATGATAGGAACCTTCGACCAGTGGAAGATCGACCTGGTAGACGGTGAGTTTGCTAATTTTCATGAGAATAGATAATTGGTGAATGATGGCCTGGTCAGGGAGCCGGGGCGCCCCAAAGTTTCCGGACCAAATCATGTATGGCCGGGTCGTGTTGTTTCAGTTCCTTGCGGTTGAAAGGAAAGAAGTCATTCTTTCCGAAGTAAGCCTCGGTTGATTCCGCAAAGTATTCCATCGGATTCGACATCGCGTAGGCTTTGTCCTTGATCGTGCGATTTCCGTCGAAACGGGGAACCTCGTCATAGGTGCCGGAATCGCGGGCCCGCTCGTAGGCGGCGCGAATCTCCGCATTGCCGTATCCTCCCTCCAAAATGCGATCGTGGTAGCCATGGGCGAGTTCGTGCAGCAGCAAATAGGGCATGCGACGATCCTCGAAAGGGAAATTCTTCACATTCGTGATTTCGATGGCCCGCCCCATGGCCGGGTTGCGTCCGTTCTTCTTGAGCCAGCCGACCTGGGGATGATACTCGGCGATTCCACGACGGCCCTCATAAGGTGGATTGATCCAGATGGGAATCTGGCGGAGTTGGCGCAAGGCAGGCTCTGGCACAGCATCCACGACACGCTGAAGCTGGACGTTGAGCAGCTCCAGCATCCGGTTCGTCGGCTCGGGAGATTCTGCGACGAGCCGATCGTGGAGATGAATCGTCCAGCCATGGACTTCGATGGTCGCATGGCCCGGTTCATCGTCTACCGGGCTGATCGGGGAGTCCGCTCGTTCGGCCGCTCCCGCGAACGTGAGCCGTGAAAGGAGGAACAACAGAAAACACAGTTTCGTCATGAACCGGGTTCCATGAATCGTGGAGCTTCCGGTGCGGATTGTGGAGCGGGAAAATGGTGACATCACAGGGAATCAGGTCTTTAGCTTGGTTTTTTTGCACCCTCCCACTGCTCCCACCAGGTGCGAAACTGTTTCCACTGGGCATGGAGAAACCTTTTCTGGCTGTCGCTGAGTTGGTCGGAGGGATGGAGGTGGTGCGAGTATTCGGGGTGTCCTTCCAGAACCATGAGTTCCTTGTAGTAGAGAACGAGGTCCGGACCTTCGTCGAAGGAGGAGAGAACGTGAAGGGCGTTGTCGAGTTCCTGCGCCAGGCGATTGGCGGTGGGGTCGCCACCAGCCGCCGCGGTGGAAAGCTCAACCAGTCGGAGCACTTCGCGAGGCAAGGCGTTTCCAACTCCGGTTATCGCTCCAACCGCACCGCAGTGGACGAAGCCATGAACGACCTGCGTATCGACTCCAACCATGAGCGTGAGGCCAGGATCGCCGCTCGTGATATGCTCGGCGGCATAGCTGAGCGAATCGGCTCCCCCAAATTCCTTAAAGCCGACCAGATTCGAATGCTCTCTCCGGAGATCAAAGAAGAGATCGGCTTTGGTTTCGAACCCGTAGTAGGGACTATTGTAGATCACCGCAGGGAGATCCCCTCCAGCGTTGAGAATGTCGGCGAAGTGAGCGCGCTGGGCGGAGGGAGCAGAGCCGCGGGAGAGAACCCGGGGAATGACCATCAACCCCGCCGCCCCAACCTCACGGGCATGGGCGGCATGGGCAGCGGCGATCCCGGGATTCTGGGCTCCGGTGCCGACGACGACCGGAATTCCCGCATCGACCAACGCGGTGACACCTTCCTGGCGTTGTGCATCCGTCAGGAGCGGCCAGTCGCCCATCGATCCACAATAAACGACACCGCGCATTCCGGCCTCGATCAGTCCGGATGCGGTTCGCACGAGAGCCGGGAAGTCGGGAGTGCCGCTCTCATCACACGGCGTCATGAGGGCCGGGATGCAGCCTTGGAAAATATTCGATTCAGAAGCAGGCATATTCGGTTTCGGTCAGGGTTGGTTTGCGCTTGCGCCCCCAGTGTTTCATACGCGGGGAGGGTTTGCGACTCCCAAACGGTTGATCGGGAAAGGAATCTCGCCGAACGAAGCATTTACACTGATGAAACCCCGTCTTCTTGCTCTCGCCATCCTCACCCTCGCATTTCCATGTTCCGCCAAAGCTGACAAGATCGTCATCGCCGAAGGTGGAACCGCCAAACTGACCATCGTCGTGAGCCCGAAGGCGAGCGAAGCAGTTCGCGCGACGGCCAGTGACCTTGCGCGGTATCTTGAACGCATTTCCGGCGCGACGTTCGAGATCACTGAAGCCTCTGGAGAGAACGGCCTCGTCCTCGGATTGCCCGATCAGTTTCCCAACCTGCCGTTCCCATCCGAATTCGGCAAGGGAACGTTCGAACGCGATCACTACCGAATGACTTCAACCCGGGACGGGCTCTACCTGCTCGGGGCAACACCGGATGCTGTTGCTTTCGCGGCTTGAGACCTGCTTCACGAATTCGGCTACCGTTTCTACTTTCCTTCGAAGACGTGGGAAGTGGTGCCGGAACGTCAGCGATTGCAGATCGACATCGACCGTGCTGAAACACCGGATTTTTACAACCGAAGCGCCCCAAGAGGCGGGTTGCGACGCACGCAGCGACCGTGGTCGATCGAGGATTGGAAACAGTGGCAGGTTCGCAATCGCATCAAATCCAGTTTCGCGCTCAGCACCGGGCACGCCTACGACGGCATCCTTAGCCGAAACCGGGCGGAGTTCGATCGTCATCCGGAATTTCTCGCGCTGCGGAACGGCGAACGCGGTGGGAACAAATTTTGCATCTCGAATCCAGGTTTGCGCGACTTGGTGGTGCGTGATGCGGTGAAGCAGGTCGAAAGCAACACGGATCGCGACTCGATATCGCTCGATCCAAGCGACGGTGGAAATTGGTGTGAGTGTCAGGATTGCCGGGAGATGGGCAGTGTTAGTGACCGCGTGGTCATTCTCTGCAACGAAGCCGCGAAAGCGATCAACGGGCTCGGCCATGGGGAAAAGTTCGTCGGGACCTATGCCTACAACTATCACTCTCCGCCCCCGAGCGTCGAGGCGCATCCCAACGTCGTCGTCAGCCTCGCCACCGCGTTCATCAAAGGCGAGCAGTCGTTCGATGAAATTCTGGCAGGATGGTCGGCGAAAGCCAAGTTGATCGGAATTCGCGACTACTACGGGCTGCCGGTCTGGCATCAGTCGATGCCCGGAACGGGAAAGGCCGGGCGGCCCATTCCGCTAGCGCAGACGATCCGCGATCAACACGCAGCGGGCGCGCGATTCATCAACGCGGAATCGGACGAAGCGTGGGGACCCAACGGGTTGGGCTACTACATCGCCAGCCGCCTGCTCTGGGATATCGACACGTCAGTCGATGCCGCGATCGACGATTTCCTGACCACTTGCTTCGGGAAGGCAAAGGAGCCGATGCGCGAGTTCTACGATTTCATCGGCTCCGGTCCGCGCCCCAGCGATCACATGGTCGGGACGATGTATCGACAATTGCAGGCGGCACGGCAACTGAGCGAGGATCCCAACATTCTCGCCAGGATCGACTCTCTCGTCCTCTACACACGGTATGTCGAGCTTTGGCGGCAGGCTGGCGACCAGCCGGGTTTCGATCGCGTGGCCAATTTTCTGTGGCGTTCCCGCGAGAGCATCATGTGCGATTCGATCGGCATGTTTTGGTATCTCAACCGCAGCGCGCGATCGAATGCGAATCGGACGTGGATTCCGGGGAAACCGCAGTCGATGAGCTTGCCGCCGGAGCGTCTGCGCGAGCGTGGTGACGAGCCGTTTTCGGAAGCGGAAATCCTGACATTCATCGAAAACGGCATCCGAAATCACGACGTGCTGGCCTTCACTCCCCTGGATTTCAGTGACGATCTCGTTCCTGCGAAAGAGGCGTTGGCGTTGCCGGATCTCAAGCCGCTTGGGAAGGCATTTTTCGGCGGGGTAGAGGGCGAAACGACAACCCGTGGCGAGCTTCACAACTACACCTGGATCGACGACGCACCGCGCGAAATTCGGCTCGTTGTGAAGACCGGAGTCATTTACGACGTGCGCGGTCCAGCGACGGTGAAGCTCGCGCATCGCGGCCCCGTCGGCGTGGAAAAGATCGATTTCTACGAAGTGGCCACGGCTGAAGTTCCGGAAGACAAAGAGTGGCACGAAGTCCGATTCACCGCTGAGAAGAAGGGCCTCTACCGCGTTACCTGGGCTGAACGAATGTCCGGGACACGCGTGAAGTGGCCTGAGGACTTGCCGCGTACCGTGCTTTCGAGCGAAGGTGCCGAAAAACAAGTCAGCGGACGGCACAGTTGGTATTTTTACGTTCCGAAAGGCACGCGTGTTGTCGGCGCCTACTCGCAGGCCGGCGCAGGTGGGCTATTCGATGCGGACGGCCAGCAATTGTTGGATTTTGGCGAGCAGCCGAAGGACTACGTTTCGATCGCTGTTGCCAACGGTCAGGACGGTCGCCTCTGGAGCATTCGCGCGTTGGGCGGACGATTTCGCCTGATGAATGTTCCGCCTTACGTCGCCGGAAGTGCCGCTGGTTTGTTGCTGCCAAAGGAGGTCGTGGAGCGGGATGGCCGGGAGTGAGCCACGCTCCTGCGGCGGGGTCGTCAATCAGGGGGCCGAAAAGAATCCGTCTGGAGGCGAGGGAATTTCAGGTCGAGAAAAGATCAGGGTGAATCGGTAGTGATTTCGACAACCCCATAGACAACAATTCTGGGAATGGTGAAAGCGACCCGGCCGGAATTGGAATGGAAGTTCAATTCCAGGGATTGCCCGCTTTCGGGGGTGTGCAGTTTGAGCGCGCTGACCGATCGACCATCCGGAATTTGTAAATCAACGGCGATGGATTCCACGGGAATCGGACGTTCATTCGAGGGGCTGCTGCTTCGCTCTTCCTTGGTTTCTCCTTCGTCGCGATCGTAGTTGACCAGGTGGAGCAGAATCCGCTTCCGTTGCGACCAGGCGGTGGCGCGGACGGTCCAAGGGGCGTCGATCGTGGTGGCTTTTGCTTGGCTGGGTTGAAATTCGACGAGGGCCTTGGATTGAGCCTCCGAGAGCTTCGCTCCCTGGGGAAGAACGACCTTGGAAAAGCGGCGGAGGCGCTCAGCCGTGACATTTTCATCAGCCACGACTTCGAAGAGAACCTGGTCTTCGCATAGTTGCCGGCCGGTCTCGCGAAAGCGATCGAAGGGCTCGATGTTTCCTTCCCAGGCAGACTGACGAGGTAAGATCAGCGCCACTTCGGCGAAAGGCACGGCGCCTTCGAAGAGATCGCGATGATCGTGCAGGAAATTGGTGGTTCGGACGAGGATTTCAAACCCGGCGGGATCCTCAAATCGCATGTAGCGCCCCATGCCCATGGCGCCGGTGGCATAACCTTCGGCCATGCTCACGGCCAGCCGGATGCGCTCGTATTTCCCCATGACGAACGGCTTGCCGCCCCCGAGTTCCCGAATCACCAAATGACTCAGCCACGCGTCGCCCGCCTTGTGCTCGGCGAGGTTGTGGTTCTTTCCGACGAAGGCCGCGCCTCCGGATTCCCAGAAATAGTTTTCGCCGTTGCCCCACAGGTCGATGGGGAGGAACATCCGTTCGTTGCCGACACTAACGTTGCTCATGTGATTCCATTGCGCCAAGAGGAGGTCCGGCTTCAGGCTGCGGCCGTAGTCGATGAAGATGTTGTCCCAATTGCGCTTGAAACTCTCGGCGCCCCAACGTGCGCCCAGCCAGTGAAGCTCGGTGGCTTCTTCTGGATCGGGGTAACCGGAAATCTTCACCGGGATGGAATCAAACTCGACGGATTCGAGATTCCGCTCGTCGAGCCACTTGCGAAAATCGGCCCTACAATAGGGGCAGGAACAGCCGAGGTTATAATTGTAGGTAGTGATGACGCCATCCACGCCGTGATCGATGGCGGCCTTGAGCATCTGCTTGAACATCTGGCGCGCGTGCGGGCTGGAAAGGCAGAAAGCAAGCTGCGCCTTCTCGTAGCGACTGGTTTGGAGAGGTTTGCCAGTGGCGTCGCGCTGGACGAGTTCGAGCAGGTCTTCGTGCGGCTTGGGACCAAGCAGGTCCTCGGGCCAGCGATTGTTGTAGTAGTCGATGAAGCCGCTCTGCTGTTCCCAGTCGCCGAAGGCTTTGACCAGGCGGAAATGGCCAACCGCTTTGAGGCCGAGATCGTGGATTTCCCCGTTCAGATCGCCTTGAAATTCGAGAACCTTTCGCTCGCCGGAAAACGGAAGCTGCATCGTCGAGCCCTTCGCACTCTCGCGGCTGGCGAATTCGTGGAACATGGCGCCATACTGGCCAATCTGGACAATTTCCGGGTGGGCGGCCTCAAGATAGGGGATGAGATTTTCGTCCGTCATCGACCGCGTCACAAAGAACGTGCGATGGGGATAGTCCTCGCCCCGGGCGAAGCCAGGAAGCGCGAGAACCAGCAAAAGAAACAGAGCGTAGGATTTGAGCATGGTGGTTGAAAAAGGTTGTGGCCCCCTTCTTGGTGCCTGTGCACGGCACGTTCCAAGCCCCTCTTTCTTGTCGTTCTTCGCCAGGTAGCTTTTCTGGTTGGCTAGCAGAGGCAAAAATGGGGACGGGCTATTTCGGCGTGAGGGCCAATTCCACGGAGTCCGACCTCCGCACCGTCGAGATGGCCTACGACGATGTCTACCGCCTGATTCTGGAGACGGGGTGCGTTCGTGACGCTTAGGTAGAAATAGCCTGTCCCCATTTTTGATCTTGGTATTCGTGGAGGCACGTTCGCCACGATGCGTCGATGGCCGGTTCCCGGTTCTTCGTCGAGAACACGATGTGGTAATGAAGGCTGAGGTAGGTGGACGGCATGGTTGGTTGGGATAAAATGGTGATATGGCTGGCATCCCATCCGGGATGCATTCATGGCGGTGATCGTAACCGGTGGTGTCGCTACGCTCGACCACCGGCTAATGGCTTCCGAAGCCTCCGGCTTGGGGTTGGGATTTGGGTTCATCATTGGTAAAACCGGGCTCCGCCCTGTTCCTGAAGCGGGCGGGCGCGGTCGGACCGAGGGGAATCTCCGGGGTCCGGGACGAACGGAGCCCCAAGTTACGCGCGCCTTCGCTCGCGCGTCTCTCACCAAGCCGGAGGCTTCCCCAGCCATTAGCCGGTGGTCGAGCGCAGCGAACACCACCGGGCCCCGTCACCAACCAGAACCGCATCCCGGCAGGGATGCCAGCCATCTGCCAATCCCCACCATCGCCGAGCGGAAGCTCGCTGCTACGGAATCGACCGCACAATCGGGACGGTTCTTGCGCGGTTGGAATGACTCCCCGTCCCTCCGACTTCGCCCGCGACTGTCTCCTCACAGAGATTTGTAGTGCCCCCTTACTTTTTGGACAGCCAATAGTATTATTTAGGCTGCAATTTTGCATAGGTCTTGGTTTCGTTGATTGGGTGTGCGGTGGTTGAGAGCCTGGTGAGGCCGGGATTGATTGTAGTGAAAGATCCAGGTGGGCAGCGCGAGTCGAGCCTCCTCAAACAAATGACCGATCGTCGATCCCCAACCGGTCGACCAGGAAGGCCTGCACCTTGACGAACTCGGCGATGCAACTTGGGTGCCTCGTGGCGAGATGCTGAGCTAAGGCTTGGCAATGCAATAGATCGCACGCTCCGAGCGAAGGAAAAGCCGTCCATCACTCACTGCCGGGGACGCGTTCCACAGGCTGTCGTCACCCACGATCTTGTTATGCGCCAGCAGTTCAAAGTTTCGCGACGCGGCATAGATCATCGCTCCGTCCTTTCGCGTAACGACGAGAATGCGATCGCCGATCACCAGGGGTGAGGCATAGGTCCGGTCGGTAATGGGAACGCTGACTCGCTCGCGGTAGACTTCTTCTCCCGTGCTGGCATCCAGGCAGGTGAAGATGTCTCGCTCAGGAATGAAGATGAGCCCGTTCCGGATCGCCGGTGAAGGAACCGTGACGGCGCGCTTGGATGACCACAAGGTTTTCCCTTCTGCCGAAATCGCGACGGTGGGCCCACGTCCCCCCTGGATCGCATAGGCGATGCCATCAACCACCGTGGGGCTGTTGCAAACGTAGGCATCTGGACCGCCCAGCTTCCAGCGCTCAGCACCGGTTCGGGCGTCCAGGCCAAGGAATTGATCCCGTGCATTCACCAACACGACATCGTCGGCCAAGCCTGGAGTATTGTAGCATTGGACGATTCCCTCCTTGCGCCACACTTCCTTGCCGGTGGCCTTATCGAGGGCGATGATTGCCTTGCTTTCCGAGCTGGCATTCACGATCAGAAGATCTTCAGACAGGGCGAGTGCGCCGCCCGATCCGAATCCGCCGGTATCGGTGCCCACCCCGGTAAAATGCCACAGTAGGTTTCCGTCAAAGTCGTAGGCCAGCGCCCCTTCCTTGGCATAAAAGACATAGACGGCCTTTCCGTCCGTCACCGGCGTATGAGAGGCATAGCCGTGATGCGCAACAAAGTTGGCGTACCCGGAAACCTGATTCTCCGCCTGATGGGGTGTCTCCCAGAGGATCTTCCCATCCGCTTTGTTGAGACAAATCAGGTGCCGCTTGAGGTTGCCGCGGTCACCCGGGTTTTCCTGCGATTCCCCGTAGCCGGAGTAGCTGGTGAGAAAAATCCGGTCTCCCCAAATGATCGGGCTGGACGACCCTTTGCCGGGCAGTTCCGTTTTCCAGGCCAGGTTCTCGTTTGCGCTCCATTCATTGGGAATGGCTTCCGCATTCGCGGCAATTCCCGATCCATTGGGGCCGCGAAACTGGGGCCAATTTTCAGCCGAAGCCGGAACGAGGGTGAGCAGCGATAACGCGAGCAAAAAGAAATTTCTCATGGTTTCGAGTAGAATGGGCGACTGGGAATCAGAAATCAATCCATCCCCACAAAAATGGGGGCAGGCTATTTCTACCCAAGAGTTCAATGACGAATGAATTCTAACAAGGATTCTCCCGAAGCCAATCTCGATGGCGTGGAGACCTCGGTCGTTGCCCGTTCCATGCCTATCAAAGCATTCACACCACTCCACGCTTTTCCCTCTCCTACAAAGCGAGGCGCGCCCCTTCCAAATCCTGCCTCGAACGACGCTACACAACGCCGCGTAAATCTCGCATATTCATGCCCCCTCCCCATTTCACATCCCGCATCTTGCGAGCTCCGTCGCCCCGCTTCACTCCAAACTTTTCTCGCCGCTGAACAAACAAACCCTCAAGGTATTCCTTCGAGCCTTTTTGGTGCCATCCCGGTATCGGGACACCAAACTGATCCGCACCGCGGAACAGCCTGCGAGAATCACCGCCAAAGTCGATCGAGCACTCGCAAGCGGTCAAAGGCCGGAAACGAATCGTTCCAGCCGCTCAAGCGCGGTTTCCAGTTCCTGCCGGCTGGTGGCGTAGCAGGCGCGGACGCAGCCTTCGCCACTTTGGCCAAAGGCGTTTCCGGGGACCATGGCGACGCTTTCCTGCTCGAGGAGATTCATTGCGAAGTCCTTACTGCTGAGACCAAATTTGCTGATATCCGGGAAGAGATAAAAGGCCCCACCAGGAGGAAAACAGGGAATGCCGATCCGCTGGAATCCTGAGAGCATCAGGTTCCGACGCATGGCGTACTCGCGTCTCATTTTCTCAACTTCACCGGCTCCGTTGCGCAAGGCTTCGATGGCGGCGGCTTGACTGGTGATGGGGGCGCAAAGCATGGAGTATTGATGAATCTTCATCATCGCCTCCGTTAGGAACTCGGGGGCACAGGCATATCCCAAGCGAAAACCGGTCATGGCAAACGCTTTGGAGAACCCGTGCATCAGGATGGTGCGATCGCGCATTCCGGGAAGGGAAGCGATCGAGGTGTGCTTCGGGAGAACGGCGGTGTCGGCATCATCGTAGAGCAACTCGCTGTAAATTTCGTCGGTGATGACGATCAAATCATGATCGATCGCGAGCTTGGCAATTTTTGCCAATTCACCCAGTGGCTCGATTCCTCCCGTCGGATTCGTCGGGAAGTTGAGCATGATGATGCGGGTTTTGTCGGTGATCGCCGCTTCCACATCCTCCGCCTTCAGGGCAAAGCGGTCTTCGAGCCGGGTGTGAATCGGCACGGGAACACCATAGGCCATGGCAATCGTCGGACTGTAGGAAACGTAGCACGGTTCGTGGTAAATGACCTCGTCACCAGGGTTCAGCAAGGCGCGAAAGGCCAAATCCAGAGCCTCGGACACGCCAACGGTGATCAGAATTTCGCTCGCCGGATCATAGTCGACCTGGAACTGACCGTTCACATACGTGCTGATCTCATCGCGAAGCGATTTGAGCCCCAGATTCGACGTATAACTGGTGTTTCCCCTCTCCAGCGAATAGATCGCCGCTTCCCGGATATGCCACGGCGCCGAGAAATCGGGTTCGCCAACACCGAGGCTGATCACATCATCACGACCTTGTACCAACTCGAAAAAGTCGCGAATGCCGGAACGGGGGACTTTTTGGAGTTGCCGGGAGATTTTGCTCTGTAGGTGACTCTCACTCACAATCGGGAGGATAATACACGGGAATCGCCGGTTGCTTTCACCAATGTCAAAAAAATTACGGCCCCGGGATGGATGTCGACATTGGATTTGAAATACCCTCAAAAAGACTGATAGTAATACTTAATGCAATTTCCATAATTTAGGAAGAATTGTATACTTTCTATTTACCTGCCACCCTGTTCCTCTGCCCTCCTTCGTGAATCTCCATAAGCTGCTTACGATCAATCTCTTCGTCAGCCTGGCTTTCGGTTTCTCAGGGCTGGCGGCCGGGGTTTCAGAAAGCCATTCCCGAATCTTCTTTTCGAACCTGAGTTCCGTGGATGGGTTGGCCAACGGAGAGATCCAGCAGATTCTGCAAGATCGCCGGGGTCAAGTGTGGTTCGTGCACGAGAATGGCCTGGCCAGATTCGATGGATTCGAACTGCGGGCAATCAATGGCCCGAACTCGATGCATGCAGGCGGATGGTGTCATCCCATTTCGGCGCTGGAAGAAGATCACAACGGGTATTTCTGGATGGGAACCCAGGGCGGAGGGTTGATTCGATTTCATCCGGATTCGGAATCGTTGCTGGAATATCGCCATGATCCCGAGAACCTGGACTCTCTCAGCCAAGACATCGTCACGGCGG
The DNA here is from genome assembly GCA_963977015.1 of uncultured bacterium. Classification (GTDB taxonomy): domain Bacteria; phylum Verrucomicrobiota; class Verrucomicrobiia; order Verrucomicrobiales; family DEV007; genus JBCDHN01. The sequence continues at coordinate 32,876 of CAXBMO010000021.1, forward strand.
TCCATCGCGATTCCCAGGGGATCATCTGGATCGGAACCGAGGAAGGTTTGAACTGGCTCGATCCGCAAACGGGACAGATTCAACGCGTTTTTGAGCATCGACTCAATCAACGGTCGATCACGCAAATTGCCGAATCCAACGGTGAACTCTGGGTCGCGACCCGGGGAAGCGGGCTCTTTCTCCAGGCGTCCAACAAGGATTGGCTTCGGGTTTGGAGCGAACCGACGGAGATCACCGCGCTGGAGGTGGAGAGTGACGTGATCTGGATGGGAACCCTGGGGAGCGGCGTGTTTCGATTTGATCGCAAGTCCCACACGAGTGAGCAATTCTCCAAAGATTCCGGCCTTCTGGGACATGATGTGTTGTCACTGCAACGGGACCCGAACAACGGGCTTTGGGTCGGGACCACCAAAGGACTTTGCCGTCTGAACCTTGAGACGCTGCAATGGAACCAGTATCTCCATCATCCCTACGATCGAAACAGCCTGGCCCGGGGCGAGGTGCAGGCCATTTTGCGCGATAGCCGCAATGTCCTGTGGGTCGGAACCAACAGGGGCATGGTCAGTCGCCATCTCCTCCAGCAACGCTGGTTTCCACACCTGAGCAACGATCCGGAGAACCCCAATTCCCTCAATGAGAATGCCGTGTTTGGCATGGCCGAAAGCCACGACGGAAGAATCTGGATCGGAACTGAAAATGGTCTCAATCGTTATTCCCCGGAATCCGGCGACTTTGAGCATTTTCATCAGGAAACGGAGGCCCCACTGGACTTCTACATTTATTCCATCCTGGAAGATCGAAAAGGCAGGGTATGGCTCGGAACCCGAAATCAAGGATTGCTCCGGCTCGACAGCCCTAACGAGCCCCTCCGAAGATTTGGAGACAAATCCGACTACGTCAGCAAACCCGGGCAAACGGTCGCCTCCCTTTTGGAAGATCGACAAGGACGAATCTGGATCGCGCTTTCCGGGATCGGGCTGGTTTCCTACCAAGACTCCACCGGGTCCTTTCAAATGGTTGGATCTGAGTTTGCCGGGCCGCGCTTTATCAATCAACTTCATGAGGACTGGCTGGGACGAATCTGGATTGCGGCGAGCGATGGCGGCTTGTGGCGGTTTCAGCCTGCGGAAAGCACCTTTGTTCACTACCTGGATTTGCCGGGGGTGGAAGACGAGTTGCCTTCAAACACCGCGTTTGCCCTCGCCAGCAGCGAAGCATCCCGGGAATTGTGGATCGGAACCCGAAACGGAGGATTTTCCAGTTTCAAACCGGAGAGCGGCGAATTCGTCCATCACCAACGCAAGAGTCCGGGAAATCCGGCCACCTGGAAGGTTCAAGGTTTGGTGGTGGGGGCCGACAACTCGCTTTGGATTTCCAGTGATTCGGGGCTTTCCCGGTTCGATCCAGCGTCAGGAACCTTTCGCCATTTTTCGGTTCGAGACGGACTTCAGGCGCCCAAATTTCACCCCAATGCGCTCCTCCGAACCCGGAACGGAAGCATCCTGGCGGGAGGCACCAATGGCTTCAACATCATCGATCCACGTTACCTGCCAGAAAAGCACAAACCGGCGTGGCCATTGCTGACGGACCTGCAGCTCAATGGGGAAACCGTCACGCCATCAGCCGATGGAATTCTGAAAAAGCCCCTGCCAACCCTGATGGGCGGGCCATTGCGGCTGCCCTTCGACAGCAATCTTCGCTTTGCCTTTCGATTCGGGACTCTGGACTATGCCCAATTAGACCACTGCCAGTTCCGCTACCGAATGGCCGGTTTCGAGGATGAGTGGCGACTCGCCGGCGAAGACCGCACGGTCGCCTATCCTGCCATTCTTCCGGGAAAATATGAGTTTCAGGTCGAGATGACCCCCGACGGGGAACACTGGACCGGGCTCAACCATAACCTTCAAGTGATCGTGGTCCGCCCCTGGTATCAGCGAGCCTGGGCGATTGCGATTTGGATCCTGCTGGGTCTGGGAATCATTGTTGGCGGGGTTCTCACGTTTCACCGCATTCAACTCGCTCGCGCCAAAAGCCGGAATGAGCATTTGGAGAACGAGCGCAATCGCGCCAAAGCAGCCCTCGCCCGCCAAGTCCAGTATTCCATGCTGCTGGAGCGAACGAACACGGAGTTTCGTCGCAATCTGGACAGCACCCAGGTTTTTGACGCCGCGCTTCGACGCCTGGGTGAACACTTCCAGACGAACCGTTGTATCCTGGCTTCACTTTCAGAGAACGCGGATGACGGCTTGGAAATTCTTGCCGAATTCATCGAGCCTGATTACACCAGCCAACGCGACATCCAGCTCCCCAAGAGTAATGATCCGTTAATCTGCGCCATTCTTGATTCTGAACATCCGGTTGCGATCGACAATATATCCTCCAAGACCCCGCAGTTGGATCTCGATGCCCATTCCATTTTGGCCGTCCGAACCGCGCACCAGAAGAAGCCAAACGGGATCATTCTGCTTCAGCAGTGCAATGGAACGCGCTGCTGGAACGACGAAGAAATCGAATTGCTGGAGTCCATCGCCGACCAGCTGGGGATTGCGGTGGCGCAGTTTTTGCTCTCGCAGAAAGAAGCCCGCCAAGCTCAGGAATTGGAGAATTCCCGCATTGAAGCCGAGGCCGCGAATCAGGCAAAAAGCGACTTCCTGGCGAAAATGACGCACGAGCTTCGAACGCCACTCAACGCCATCATCGGTTTTTCCGAAGTGATGAGCCGCGATGAAAACCTGAACGAGAGACAGAGCGAGCACCTTGCGATCATCAACAGCAGCGGAGAGCATCTCCTCGGGGTCATCAACGATGTCCTTGAAGTCTCCAAGATCGAGGCCGGCAAGGCGGAACTGGTGTTGGAGCGGGTTGATCTGGAAAGCCTGCTCAAATCGGTGTTCGGCATGCTGTCCGTTCAATCCGCCAAGAAGGAGATTGAATTGAATTTTGCGGCGACCTCAACGCTGCCGAAGTGGGTGGAAGCCGACAAAGGCAAGATTCGCCAAATCCTGATCAACCTCCTCAACAACGCGATCAAGTTCACCAAACAAGGGGGAGTTTCGCTCCGCGTCGGCGCCAACTACCAACAGCCATTTGGAGACGACGCTACGCGTTATCCGTTGGTTCTCGAGGTTGAGGTGGAGGATACCGGCATGGGAATCCAGGCGGAAGAACTTCCCAAGCTCTTTCAGAAATTCGTCCAGACGACGAGTGGAAAGTCTTCAAGCCAGGGCACCGGCCTTGGTCTAACCATCGTCAAAGGATTTACCGAGTTGATGGGAGGGCATGTCTCCGTTTCCAGCCAATTTGGCCAGGGGACGACCTTCTCGGTCGCGATTCCGATGGTTCAACTGGTCGAGGCTCATTCCTCCAATCCCGAATCAGTCGCCCAAAACCTTCAGGTGGAAGGCCTGGTCACGGGTCACCCATCTGTCCGGGTTCTGATTGCCGATGATCAGCCGGTCAATCTGCTGCTGTTGCGCAAACTTCTCGAGACTGCCGACTTCGACATTGAGGAAGCGACCGATGGACAGGAAGCCGTCGAAAAATGGCGCAGCTATCAACCGCACATCATCTTCATGGATGAGGAAATGCCTCATCTGCGGGGCACGGAAGCCACCCGCATCATTGCGGCCGAGTCTGGTGGACAAATGCCACCGATCATCTCGTTAACGGCATTTGCCCTGGAGGATCAGCGCATCGCGGCGGCCGAAGCGGGGTGTGCCGATTTCCTGACCAAACCTTTCAAACGCGACGAGCTCTTCGACATCATCGCGAGGCACTTGCCGGTTCAATACCGGTATCGGGAACCCGCCGCCAAGGCCGCGTAAATTTTACCAGGACCGGTTTCGGGCCCAATCTCCGGTAATGGCCAGCGTCATCCCCGGGCTCTGAATGTTGACGAAGAGCGTGTCGTGATTCGGCGAGAAACATGCACCGGCAAATTCCGAGTTGCTGATCGAGTTCGCCGCCAACGTGTAAAACCGGCCTTCCGGAGTTACGCCGCGCAACATATTCGACTCCTTCTTGGCATCCTCGCAGACAATGAGATCTCCCCAACGAGCGATCGTCATGTTGTCACCATTTTGGAGCAACGCGTGATCATTGGGTTCCAGATAGAGCTCCACTTCAGACGTCTTGGGAAAATAACGCCAGATCTGACCGCCCTGGTTTTCCCCACCGGTTGTGCAGACCCAGTAAATCGCGTCATGCCCATACCACATGCCTTCACCACGAGCAAAAATGGAACCGCCTTTTCCCTGGCCCTGAACGCGAAGATCATTCTTGGGCGAATCGATTTCCTCCATCTCCTTCCACTGCGCCTTGAACCGTCTCCCAACCGGAACCCCCATCGTGGTATCCTGACCCGCAAAATCGTTGATCATGAGCGTTTCGAACTTCCCTTGTTCCAAATTGCCGGGCAAATCGGGAACAAACCGGTAAATCAATCCATCCGGAAGATCCTCCGTCAGGTAAACAATCTGCGTCTCCGGATCGACCGCAATCGCCTCATGGCGGAATCGTCCCAAGGCTGATCGGAGGACCGGTTTCTGCAACTGCGGCGTCAAGGTCGGCCAAACTTCAAAGCAATAGCCATGATTTTGGCCGCGGGACGTCACCATTTCCTTGGGATCAGGCTCTTCGCAGGAGATCCAGGTTCCCCACGGCGTCGGTCCCCCCGCACAGTTGCGATCCGTGCCAAACAAGCTCTGAAACTGGCCATCGAGCCGCTGGCGATGGCAATCGTAAACAAGGGTCGAAGTTCCGCCAAAATAGGGTGATTCACCTTCCGCCCCGACATCGTAACACAGATCCGGATCGAATCCCTCTGGGAGCCGGGTCAGGTCGTCAAACAGGCCTCCCTCCTTCGTCATGCTCAACGCAAGTTCGTGATTGCGAATGATCACGGTTTGTCCGGTCGGCGCATCAAATGCCGCCATTCCGTCCGGCTTTCCAGAAACCTTCCACCCGTCATCCATCAAATCCCCGGTCCGAGACAGCACCTGATAGCTGAATCCGTGGGGAAGATCGAGAATTCCATCGGGATCGGGAATCAGCGGCCCATAAATAGCGTCACTCTGAACCTGGTTCTCCACGGCAGATCCGCTCAAGCGCTGCAGCCCGGAAAACCCAACCGTCACGGCGGCTGCGGTTCTCAAAAATTGGCGTCGGGTTTTCATCCCGGCAATCTGGCCCGGCATTCCAGATTTCAAATGGGATTTTCGAACTATGAAGAACTTGTCACACCACCACTTCCAACGCACCGGGAAGCACTTCCGCAGTTTGCGGCGTTTCCGTCAGCACATCTCCATCCACCTGCACCGGAAGAATCGGATCCGTCTCGATCTTCACTTTCTTTACCTGCCAACGCCCAACGAGGTGTGACGCATCCACCACCGCCGCCTCTTCTCCCTTGGGTTCATCTCCCATCATCATTCGAACCAACGAGAAGATTCCTTCCACATCCGCCTGGCGAATCAGGATCAAATCCAGCTTTCCGTCATCAATCTCGATTCCCGGCGACAAGGTCAAACTCCCAACTCCAAACGCTCCGGTATTCGCAATGACGCAGGCAACCGCTTCCGCGTAAACTTCCCGTTCATCATCAATCGTAATCCGATATTTGGCAACGCTCACTTCCTGCAGGGCCTTGGCCGCAGCAAACGCATAAGCCCACCTGCCAAACTGTTTCTTGAGTTCGCGACTCGCATCCTGCAGCACATCGGTTTCAAACCCACATCCAGCCCGGAGCAAAAACGGATATTTGCCCAGGTGCCCCACATCCAGTCGCCTCGTATTAAACTCATCGCCGGTAATTCTCTGGAGCGATTTGGTCAATTCCTTGGGCAAGTCCAATTCCTTGGCCACGAGATTCCCCGTCCCCCCCTGTAGAATCAAAAGCGGCACATCCGACTTCAAAAGTCCTTCAGAAACGTCCATCACCGTGCCGTCGCCACCGAAACAGGCAACAACATCCGCGCCACGCTCCACCGCTTTCCGCGCCGCATTTGCGCCATCTCCAAATTCATGAGTCACGGAGACTTCAAAGCGAATTCCAGCCGGCCGGAGGATCTCGTTCAACGTATGAATCAGCGGAACCCGCTTGCCCGTCGCCGGATTTACAATTACGTGAATGGATGCGGGCTTTGCCCTCTTCTGCATTTCCTGTAGCATTTTCGTTACATGTTTCCCGTTTCAAGGGAGTAGCATCTTAGTATCATGCCGCCGTTTCTCAAAGCCGCAGCAATGCCAAAAATCTTGATAGTTGATGATGAGCCCGATGTTCGGGAACTGGTGGAATTTAATCTGACGAAAGAAGGATGGAATGTTATTGAAGCCGAAAATGGCCTGGAGGGGATGAAAAAGGCAAAAAAGGAAGCTCCCGATCTCATCATTCTCGATCTAAACATGCCGGAAATGGATGGCATGACGATGTTTAAGTATCTGCGAGAGAGCAAGAAAACTCAAGATATCCCGGTTTTGATGCTGACGGCCAAGAAGGAACTGGATGATAAGTTGGAGGGATTGGCAGTGGGCGCAGATGACTACGTTTCCAAGCCGTTCAGCACCAAGGAGCTCGTCTTGAGGGTTCGAAATCTCGCAAAACGATCCCAAAAACCCAAAAACCCGGGAGAACTGACGACGGGCTCCTTTCGGCTCGACCGCAACAACCTCAAATTTTACCTGTCAGATGAGCCGATCGACCTCACGGCAACGGAGTTCAAATTGTTGCTCATCTTGATCGAGAATCTTGGAGAAGATCAGGATCGTGGAGACTTGTTGAGCCGCATCTGGGGTTACGACGAACGCATCCAAACCCGGACGCTCGATACCCACGTGAAGCGATTGCGCGAGAAATTGGGCCAATATGGAGATTGTATCGAAACCGTGCGAGGCATCGGCTATCGCTTCAAGCAGCCGGTGGAAGAAGATGAGGCGTAAATTGTCGTGATCGCTGCCTTTGTCGCGTGGGTCGCCTCGCTGGGACTCATCGCCCTGCTCCTTTATCACCTGCGATTGCGTAGCTCTCTCGCAAAACTGGAGGAGAGGTTTCGCGATCCGGACAGCCATTTGGCGCCCCCCGAAACCGAAGTGCGTTTTCTGACGCCTTCCTCGGTCAAACACCTGGCGAATCAAATCAATCGCCAAATGGATGAACGGGTCGAGCGAATCGCCCTGGAAAATCGGCAAAAACGCCTCACGGAATCCATTCTGGACCAATTTGAAGATGGCTTTCTCATCGTCCGGGAAGATCTGAGAATTGGGTTCGCCAATACCGCAGCCCGGCAGTCTTTTGCCCACAAATCAGAGATCATCAACATCCCGGTCATTGAAGCGTTTCTCGATCATCGAATCGTCAAAGTGATTCAGGACGCGCTCAACAGTCCAAAGAAACGGAAGGCAACGATTCGAATGGAAGAGCGAATCGAAAAGGACGGTCAGCAAATGAACCGCTTTCTGATGGTGGAAGCGGGCCCCCTGCCCTTCCCGATGCAAGGCGTCGCCGGCGTCTGGGTAATCCTTCGGGATGAATCGGAACGCCACTACCTGGAGCAAACCCGGCGGGATTTCGTCGCCAATGCCTCCCATGAACTCCGCACCCCCCTTTCCATCATTACCGGTTATCTGGAGAACCTGATTGATGGCGATGTCACCGATCCGGAAATGATGACCCGCTTCCTCACCGTGATGAACAAACACGCGATTCGACTGGGCCGCATCGTTGAGGACATGCTCACCATCTCCAAATTGGAGAACAACTCCGAGCTCATTCGCACCGAGCCGTTTGACCTGCTGGAAAGTGCTGCGGACATGGTCGAACACCTCCAACTCTTGATCACCGAAAAAGACGCCAATGTCGTGATCGACATGCCGGAAGATCGCTCAATCATTGGCGACCGGTTTTACTGGGACCAGATCTTTTTCAACCTGATCGAAAACTCCCTGAAGCAGAATGATCATTCCGGGTTGGAGATTGAAATTCGGCTGCGCCCCGACGCGGCGAATGAACATTTCATTCTCGAGATCAGCGACAACGGCGTCGGGATTCCCAGCTCGGACCTGCCTCACGTTTTCAAGCGATTCTACCGGGTCGAAAAAACGCATACCGCCAAAGAGATCAAAGGCACGGGATTGGGTCTTTCCATCGTCAATCGCGCGATCGAGGCCCACGGTGGAACCATGACCGTTCACAGCCAACCCGGCATCCGAACGACCTTTCAAATCACGATTCCCAAGCCCAAAGCAACCGACTCAGGAACTTGATTTGAGGGAAAGGACGCTCTCCAAAAAGGGTGCGGTCCGACTCTTCTCGTGACTGCGAAGTTCTTCCGGCGAACAAGCCGCCACCACTTCGCCGCCGTCTTCTCCGGCCTCGGGACCAATCTCGATCACGTAGTCCGCCTCGGCCACAATATCCAGGTTATGCTCGATCACAACCACCGTCGCGCCATCATCGACCAGACGATGGAGGACTTCCAACAAGCGCTCCACATCCTGCATGTGCAGGCCGATTGAAGGCTCCTCAATCAGATAGAGAAAAGACTTCGGTTGCCGATTCTGGCGAAGCTTTGCCGTCTGGCTGCGACCAACGCCGCGCGTCAGCTCACTCACCAATTTGATTCGCTGCGCTTCTCCACCGGACAACGTCGGACTCGGTTGCCCCAGTTGCAGATAGCCCAGTCCCGTATCGCAAAGTAAACCCAGGGTTCGGGAAATGCGTGGACTCGCCTCAAAGAACTCATTCGCCTCGTCGATGCTCATCTGCATCACCTCGCCAATGTTCTTCCCATTGTAGAGAATCTCCAGCGTCGCATCGTTGTAGCGCATTCCATGGCAGTCCTCACATTCCACATAGCTGGTGGGCAGGAAGTTCATCTCGAGCTTGATCTGCCCATTTCCCTTGCACGTTTCGCAGCGGCCGCCCTCGGTGTTGAAACTGAACCGGCTGGCGGTATAGCCACGAGCCCGCGCATCGGGAACCTGCGCGTAGAGCTTCCGAATCTCGTCGAACACCTTGATGTAGGTGCCGGGCGTTGATCGGCTGGTTTTTCCAATAGGCGATTGGTCGACCTCGTAAACGGCTTCGATCTGATCAACGCCCTTGATCGATTTCCAGGTCTTCTCGCTCGGTTTGCTGCGATCCTTCGGCAAATTCGCCCGCACCGCAGGCTGTAGAACTCCGCGCATCAAACTGCTTTTTCCGGAACCGGAAATTCCACACAAAACCGTCATCCGGCCGACCGGGATTCCCAGACTAACATTCTTCAAATTGTTCGCCGTCGCTTTCTCAATCCGAATCCAGCCTGCCTTCGCGTTCCTGGCCGGAATGGGTCGGCGTTCTCCCCGCATCGGATGCACCAACGGATGCTTCAATTTCTTGCCCGTCGCCGAATTCGGGTTCTTCCGAATTTGCGCCAGGGTTCCCTGCGCCGACACCTCACCACCAAAGCGCCCGGCTCCGGGTCCCAGATCGATCACGTGATTGCTGCGACGCATCGTCTCTTCGTCATGCTCAACCACGACCAGGGAGTTCCCTTTGTCTCGCAAGGCCGTCAAAGTATCGAGCAGGCTCGCATTGTCCCGAGGGTGCAGACCGATCGTTGGTTCGTCGAGCACATAGAGAACCCCTCTCAGGTTGGAGCCGAGCTGCGCCGCGAGACGAATGCGTTGGCTCTCGCCACCACTGAGCGTTTTCGCGCTGCGATCAAGCTGCAGATAGCCGAGCCCCACTTCCTCCATGAAACGCAGGCGCTGGGTGATCTCCGGAATAATGTCCCGGGCAATCAACCCATCTTTGCCGGTGAACTTGAACTTCCCGACGACCTCTTTCGCGTCGCTGACACTCAAGCGGGCGATCTGATCGATCGTGGAATCCTGGACTCGAACATTTCTCGCCACTTCATTCAGCCTCCCCCCGTTGCAGGTTGGGCACGTCACCAATTCATCCGGCTCAACCCACTTTCGTTGCCGCTCTTCCCTCAATTCCGCCTCCAGCTGCGACTCTCCATCGTCCTTGTCCCATCGCGGCTTGATGTGCACCTCGCCATATCCCCGGCAATTGGGACACCAGCCATGGGGCGAGTTGTAGCTGAACAAGCGGGGATCCAGTTCCTCGAACGAACGCCCCGTGTCGGGACAACTCATCGTCGTGCTAACGACTTGAATGTCCTTTTTGGCGTCGATGTACTTCGCGGTTTGTTTGCCCAGCTTCAATGCGGTCTCCAGAGCCTTCCGAATTTCGCCGGAGGGCGTCTTCTTGTCGATCTCGCAAATCACCACGTCGATGGTGTGTTCCTGGAAGCGCGTGAGCTTCTTGAAGTCGGTCGAAGGCTTGAACTCCCCATCGACCAACAGTTCCTCATACCCGTGCTTTTCAGCCCATTTGGCGACATCCGTGTGAAACCCCTTCCGCGCCTTGACCAGCGGCGCCATGATCTTGATCTTCCCGTTCGCCGCCGCCTTTTTGGCTTTCGTCACAATCGCGGTAATCGATTGTTTCACCACGGGCTTCCCCGTGGCGGGAGAATGCTGAATCCCGACCTTGGCAAAGAGCAGGCGCAGAAAGTGGTAAACCTCCGTCACCGTCGCAACCGTCGACTTCCCTCCTCCCCGCGAAATGCGTTGTTCGATCGCGACCGTTGGCGGAAGCCCCGTCACGTGATCGATGTCCGGTTTCTCCATCTGTTCCACGAACTGCCGCGCATAGGTCGACATACTATCCAGAAAGCGCCGTTGTCCTTCCGCAAACAAGATATCAAAGGCCAGGGTCGACTTCCCGGAACCGCTCAGCCCTGTCACAACCACCATTTCGTCGCGCGGAATCTCCAGATTGAAGTTTTTCAAGTTATGCTCCCGCGCGCCGAGCACCTTGATCACCGATGCATCCGATTTCAACATGGGAGCTCGATAGGTGGCCTGCCGCTCTCTGACACTCGTTTTCGCATCCGGATAAAGAACTTGGGACAACGATTTCGCGGTATGCGATCGCTTCACCTTGGCAATCGCTTCCGGCGTCCCTTCGGCGACGATCTCGCCTCCCGCGCTTCCCGCTTCCGGCCCCAGATCAATCACCCAATCGGCACACTTGATCACCTCCACGTTGTGTTCGATCACCAGAATACTGTCTCCGTTTTCCACCAATCGTTGGAAGACCTTGAGAAGCATCGCCACATCGTCAAAATGGAGTCCCGTCGTCGGCTCATCGAAAATCAACAGCGAGGAGTGATCCTTCTGCTTGCTGCCGCTCGATTCCAACAAGTGCCCCACGAGTTTAAGGCGTTGCGCCTCACCTCCGGAAAGCGTGTTCAGCGGCTGTCCCAAACGGAGATATCCCAACCCGACATCCTGGAGCACACTCAGACTGGAAACAATTTTCGTGGAAAGCCGGTTTCCCTCCATCGCATCGAAAAAGGGAATCGCGCGATCGATCGTCATGCTGAGAACGTCGTAGATGGATTCACCCTCGAGTAAAACCTCCAACGTCTCCGGAGTGTAACGCTTCCCCTCGCACTCCGGACAGGTCACGTAGACATCGCTCAGGAACTGCATCTCGACCTTCTCGAATCCGGTCCCCCAACAGCGTTCGCATCGCCCAGCACCCGAGTTAAACGAAAAGTAGCCGGGAGTCAGACCGCGGGCTTCCGCATCGGGAGTCGTCGCAAACAACTTCCGAATTCCCTCGAAAACGCCGGTAAACACCGCGGGCGTCGAGCGCGGTGTTTTGCTGAGGGGCGATTGATCCACCATGATCACCGTGTCCGTCTTGGAGACGCCTTTGAGCGACTTCACCGCACCAACCTCCGTCTCGGCGACTTCTCCACGATCTCTCAGGATATTCTGATAAAGAACGTCGTGGATAAGGGTCGATTTGCCGGAACCGGAAACACCCGTGACGACCGTGAAAATACCGAGAGGGATCTTCACATCGATCCGCTTCAGGTTGTGCTGCCGGGCGCCGACAATTTCGATCCAGTTGGTCGCGACACGACGATTCTCCGGAATCGGGATCACCTTCTCGCCCGTGAGGTAGGCGCGGGTTAGTGAGCGAGAACTTTCAATCCCTTCCGCGCCCTGTTTCATATCTCCGGCATAGACGATTTCGCCACCTCCCTCCCCTCTTCCGGGTCCGACATCGACCAGATAGTCCGCCGCGCGAATCACCGCTTCTTCATGCTCCACGACCAGGAGCGTGTTGCCCTTGTTTCGCAATTGCTCCATGACCTCGATCAGTCGCCCGATGTCCCGCGGGTGAAGGCCGATGCTCGGTTCGTCCAAAACGAAGAGCGTGTTGGTGAGTGACGCTCCCAGGCACGTCGTCAGGTTGACCCGCTGAACCTCGCCGCCGCTGAGGGTTCGCGTCGCCCGATCCAGATTCAGGTATCCCAGCCCGACGCGATCCATGTATCCCAGCCGGGAAGTTACCTCGTTCTTCAGGAGTTCCGCGCTGGAGTCTCCTGCCGGTAGCTTGACGCTTTCGAAGAACGGCAACAGCTCGTCCACGGAAAGCGTCCACAGCTCGGGCAAGGTCTTGTCGTTCACTCGGAAATTCAGCGCCTCGGGTTGGAGCCTGGTCCCGTTGCACGTGTCGCATTCGGTATAACTCCGAAATCGGCTCAGAAACACGCGAACGTGCATTTTGTAGCTCTTCGACTCGACCCATTTGAAGAACCCTTTGACGCCATACCAACTGCCGATCTCGTAGGCAGCCTCCGGGTCGCCGCCATCACCCTTGATGACCCATTCCTGGTCGCTTTTCGGAAGATCCTCAAACGGCGTGTCCAGGTCGACGTCCTGCACCACCGCGCAACGCTCCAGATCGGCCTGACATTCGTAGTATTTGTCTCCTTGAAACGCTTTGACAACGCCTTCCCGAATCGAAAGCGTTTTGTCGGGAAGCGCCCGCTCGACATCGATTCCGATCACTCGCCCAAACCCGCGACAGTCCGGGCATGCTCCCAACGGATTGTTGAAACTGAAGAGTCCGGCCACCGGCTCACGAATGTCCGTATCGCACGAAGCGCAATGCCACTTGGTCGAAAACGAAAGCCGCTCGTTCGAGTCCGGCTCCACCAGCGCGACTTTGCCTTTTCCAAAGTGTAGCGCCGTTTCAACCGCTTCAAGGAGTCGACTTTTGCGATTCGCCGCGACGCGATCCTGAATCACATCGACCATGCCCTGCAATCTCCGCGAAAACTGATCCGGCTGGTCGGTTCGATAGATTTCCCCATAGATCAACACGCGGACATAGCCCTGAGCCTGGAGAAACTCGAAAAAATCGGCCACCTCCGTATCAGCCGGCACCGCGATGCCGAACGTCACCAGCACCGGTTTGTCCTCAAAAGTCGCTTTCGCGGAACTGCTGATGCTTTGCGGAGTGTCAGGCTGAACCCGCGATCCGCATTCCGGACAAAAACCTTCCGCGACCCGGGGAAAAAGCAGCTTCAGGTAGTCGTTGATTTCGGTGATCGTTCCAACCGTCGAACGCGTCGTCTTCACGTTGTTCGACTGCTCAATCGCGATCGCCGGAGGAATTCCGCGGATCTCCTCCACCTGCGGCTTGTCCATCCGGTCGAAAAATTGACGGACATAGGGCGAAAACGTCTCGACATAGCGGCGCTGGCCTTCCGCATAGATGGTCTGGAAAGCGAGGCTGGATTTGCCACTTCCACTCGGACCGGTCACCACAATCAACTGATTCAGTGGCAAATCCAGGTCCACCCCCTTCAGGTTATTCTGCGTCGCGCCGCGAATTTCAATCGCTTCGGACAGCTTCGCTCGGGACTTTCGACGCTTCGCCCGATTGGTGGGGTGCTTGCTAGGTTCAGGCATTGCTGACCATACGACCCCTACTCGCCTTTGGCTCAAGCGGCTTTTTGCGGAAAATGCGCTTCCGGCCGCTTTTCGCGCCCGGACCTGTGACAATGCAAGCCCGTCGGCATAGAGGCCCATGAAAGCTATGAAACTGCGCCATTTCTTTGTCATCTCCCTCACCTTGGTGCTTTTTCTGGCGGGATGGATTTATCACCCGGTAGAAAATCAACGTGATCCCCAATATGCCGAGATGGTTTCGCGACTGGTCTCGAAGAGCTTGGATGTCGTAAAGGTCTCCCTCGCGGCGAGAACTCCTTCCCCGGTTGAAACCAAGGCGGCCAAGTCAGAACGCGTCACGGACGGGCTGCAACTTCTCTACGACTTTCGCGAAACGACAGGCCCCAAAATCCGCGATCGCTCCGGTGTCGGCACCCCCATGGATTTGACCATCGGAAATGCGTCCGCCGTCGAACGGACCGGGACGTCACTCATCGTCAAATCGCCGACCATCCTCGTTTCAGCGAAACCCGCTACGAAACTGACGGAAGCGGTTCGTCAAACCGGCGAGTTCACCCTCGAAGCTTGGATCAAACCCGCGAAGGAGTCCCAAAGCGGTCCCGCCAGAATCGTCACGCTCTCCCTCGATTCCCGGGAACGAAACTTCACACTCGGCCAGGACGGAAACCGCTACGACGTCCGGTTTTTGACCAACTCGACCGACAGAAACGGCCTACCGTCCCTTGCCGGCCCCAAAGGGCAACTCGGGGCCAGGTTGACCCATGTGGTCTACTCCCGCGAACGTTCCGGCCAAACCGTTCTCTACCTGGATGGCAAGCCGCACGCTCAGCGAAACACCGGCGACAACCTGAAGAACTGGGATTCCAGCTACCGCTTCGCCCTCGCCAATGAGTTGAGCAATGACCGCGCCTGGCTCGGTGAATTTCATCTCGTCGCCGCTTACAACCGGGCGCTTTCCCCGGCCGAAGTCCGCCAGAATCTGGAAGCCGGGGCCAATCCCGAAGGTGACGGTGACCTTCTCGCCGTGGAATCTCCGCCGAAACCGAAGATCGATCTCCCCACGGTCAAACTTCCCGGGGGAAACTCGCTCACCCACGTCGACTTCGAGCGTCACGTCATGGGAATCCTCACGCGCCAGGGTTGCAACACCGGTTCCTGCCACGGTTCCCTTCAGGGAGAGAGCGACATGGCGCTGAGCTTGTTTGGCCATGCTCCCGAGCCGGACTACTTCTCGATTATCGATGAGAGTTTTGGTCCGTTCGCCGATCCGCTTGCCCCGGAAAAAAGCGCGTTGCTGCGCAAACCCACCCTGCTGAGCAAGCACAAAGGCGGTGAGCATTTTTCGCAACGTTCGTGGCAATACAAGGTCTTGAGGAACTGGATTCAGGGCGGCGCCGAATATCACAGCGGCAGCGGTGACGTGGTCGGCGTTGAGATTTCACCTCCCCTGCACCGTTTCTCTCGTCCGGGAAAAACGGTCAGACTCAAGGTCGAAGCCACCTTTGCCGACGGCACGCGTGAGGACGTCACCCCCTTCAGCAAGTTTGAGATTGAGGACGACTTTGTGGCGGTTGTGAACGAGGACGGACAGGTTCGCGCTCAAAACCCCGGCGACACCGCGATCGTCGTTTCCTATCGCGACGAGGTCGTCGCCTCCCGCGCTCTGGTCGCGACTCCGATTGGTTACCTTGAGGAAGCCAAAAAATGGCTCTGGAACCCGGGAACCCAGCTTTCCGCGGCTCACTACATCGACCGCGAGATCGGGACCAAACTGGACGCGCTCAACATCGAACCGTCCGCACCGGCAACCGATGGCGAGTTTCTCCGCCGGGTTTATATCGATACGATCGGCCGGTTGCCAAGCCCGGACGAGACACGGACATTCCTCGCCAACCGCAAGCCTGACAAACGCGCCGAAAAAATTGACGAGCTTCTGCGTCACCCACTCCACGCGGCGCTCTGGGCGACCAAGTTCAGCGACATCACCGGGAACAACTCAAGCGCCATGGAGAATCCGGGCGAGAAACGCAGCAAGATGTGGCACGATTGGTTTCGCGACCGGATCGCCGAAAACGTTCCCTACACGGATTTGGTCCGCGGCGTCATCCTGGCAACCAGCCGGGACGGCCGGAGCATTGACCGCTGGATTCAAGACGCTCGAAAGCAGGACGAAGGAGCTCTTCGCGGCTTCGAGAATTCTTACGCGAAACGCGAAACGCTCGATCTTTTCTGGCAACGGCGAAACATGACTCAGGAGCTCTACGCGGAACAGACGGCAGCCGCGTTTCTCGGCGTTCAACTCCAGTGCGCGCAATGCCACAAGCACCCCTATGACCGCTGGACACAGGCGGATTACCGCGCCTACGCCAACGTCTTCGGCCAGGTCAAAAACGATCGTTCGTCAGAGGCTCGCAAGCAAATCGACTCCGAGAACAATCGGCGCAAAAAGGTCAAGGTGAACAAGAAGAACCTCCCCAACCTGCGCGAAGTCTTCGTCGATACGGAGAGGCCGAATCGGCTCAAACATCCGGAAACAAACCAACCTCTGCCACCAACGCCGCTGGGTGCCGAAGCGTTGGAAGAGGATGGCGATTTCCGGATCGCCTACTTTGATTGGCTGACGCAGCCCGAAAACCCGTTCTTCGCCCGATCCTTCGTCAATCGCGTTTGGGCGCACTATATGGGCATTGGCATTGTGGAACCGGTCGATGGCTTCTCCGCCGCGAACCCGCCTTCCAACGAGAAACTTCTCGCCGCGTTGGCGGAAGATTTCGTTTCAAGCAATTACGACATGCGCCACCTCGAACGGCAGATCCTCAATTCGCAGGCTTATCAACGCTCGTCGATGCCGAACGAGACCAACCAGGAAGATAAGAACAATTATGCGCGCAAATATCCCCGTCAGATGATGGCCGAAGTCGTGGTCGACGTCTTGAATTCGGCTCTCGGCAAGAACGACGAATTCACCCGCGACGCGCCCAAGGGAAGCAGCGCCATTGAGGTGGCAGGCAGCCGGATTCAGGACGGAAACCTGGCTTACGTCTTCAGCGCTTTCGGACGACCAACCCGAACCGCGATCTGCGACTGCGAACGGAGCGGAGATCCGGCCCTGCCGCAGACGCTCTATCTGATGACCGACTCCCGGGTTTATGACAAGATCCGTAACGGGCGACTGAAAGAGGAATTGGCCAAGGATAATCGGTTAGGTCGCCTGAAGAAGAAGGAACTCGGCGACAGCGAAATTGGCGAAATCGTTGAACAACTCTTTCTCTCCACCCTGACGCGCTTCCCGGACGAAATTGAACGGCAGGCCGCAATCGCCAACGTGCGCAAACAGGACGGAAGCGAAGCGGGTTTCGTCGACGTCTTCTGGGCCCTCATCAACACCCGCGAATTCATCCTCAATCACTAAACGACTATGAAGCAACCATCCTGGATCGACTGCGAGGGCAATGCCCGGCGCGACTTCCTCAGGTTCGGCACCGCCGGCCTCATGGGGCTCAGCCTGACCGATGTCCTGCGACTTGAAGCGGCTTCGCAGGGAACCTCAAAAGCAAAAAGCATCATCATGATCTGGCTCGCGGGGGGACCGGCCACGATCGACATGTGGGATTTGAAACCGGACGCACCGAACAACATTCGCGGCGAGTTCAAACCGATCGGGACGTCTGCCGATGGCATCCAGATTTCCGAGCATCTTCCCAGCCTCGCCAAAGTCATGAAACACTGCGCGGTGGTTCGCTCCGTTCGTCATACCATTCCCTCGCATGGTCCGGGGACGGTCTATATGCACACCGGCCACAAGCCCACCCCGGCGTTGGATTACCCATCCATCGGCTCACTAACGTTCAAACTGCTCTCCACGCCGACCGGTGTTCCACCCTACGTGACTTTTGGGCGGGAACGTGATCGGGCGGCGATGGGCGGCTATCTGGGACCAGCCTACAATCCCTTTCAAGTCGAGGGAAATGGGCGCAACGGAGATTTTCGAGTCCGAGGACTCACTCTCCCTTCCGGTTTCAGCCTGGATCAGCTCGCCAATCGCGCGGAACTGCTCAACACCTTCGATTCCCGCTTCCAGGCCTTCGATCAATCCGGTTCCATCGCCGGCAGTCTCGACCAATTCCAGCAACAAGCTCTCGACATGTTGCGTTCGCCGAAAACGCGGACGGCGTTCGATCTCGAGAAGGAACCTGACAAACTTCGCGATCGCTACGGCAGGGACACCTTTGGCCAAGGCGCTCTGGCAGCACGCCGCCTGATCGAGGCCGGAGTTCGTTTTGTCAGTGTTGGCACCGGCGGATGGGATACCCACGGAGACAATTTCAAGAAGCTCAAGGACAGCAAACTTCCCGAACTGGACCGCACCTTGTCAGCCTTGATCGAAGATCTCGAGAATCGAGGGTTGCTCGATGAGACCATGATTTATTGCACCGGCGAGTTTGCGAGAACACCCAAGGTCAATGGCAAGGGCGGACGCGATCATTGGGCCAAATCGATGGCGGTGCTGATGGCCGGCGGTGGCCTCAAACGCGGCTTCGCCCACGGCACTACGACGAAGGACGGGATGGCGCCCGATGACGATCCCTGCACCCCGGCTGATCTTTGCGCGACCATGTTTCACAACCTGGGAATCGATGCCCGGGAACAACTCGAAACTCCTTCCGGACGATCGATCGCACTCTTTCGCGACGGAAAGGTCCTGACCAACCTGCTGAGTTGAAAATCGTCAGGGCGTCCGGGTTTGATCCGGCCCCGAGGCGAAATTGCGCCGCACCTCGGCTTCGCTCAGCGCCTTAGAATAAATGGCGGTGAGCCGAATCCGGCCGCGCCAGGATCGATTTTCACCGCTTGGATCATTGCCGAGGCCCAATTTGAGATTGGGATGCCAATTGGAGAAATAGCCGGGAATCCGGGATTGTGCGACGACCTTGCCGTCCAGGTAAAACCTGGCTTCGCCGCCGGGTGTCCGGGTGAAAACGAGATGGGTGAGCTTGGTGGAAACGCGCGCGGAGGATTGCAGCACCTCGTAAGTTTTCGTTTCCGTGGTGCGAAGCCGAACGACGTAGCGGTCTTGGTCCTGGCCGAGAAGAAAGTTCGTGGCACTGCTTCCGTGGGAAAAGGTCACGATCCGAGCGGGCCCCGATTGCGCTTTCTTCGCCGGTTGGACCCAGACCTCAATCGAAATCGCGCGGGATTCCTGACAGGCGTTCTGAATCTTGGTCGCGGCGCTCCGGGACTGGAAATTCGGAGCGTTATCTTTGGAGTTTTTCTCCGCGCTCAAATCCAAAGCCGCCCCGAATCCGGACCGGTCGCGAACGACCTTCCCCGCTTCCTCGAAGGTATACAGGGCGACCAAATCACTCTCGACGCGGCTCGGTCTCGCAGCAAGATCCTGATCCGGTCCCACGACAGCGAACATGCCCGCGCGCACCTCAACCATCGCGCCATCGGAAACGCGGCGGAGATCCACCTGCCCTTCGCTGACTTCCAGCCGGGTTTGCGCTGCATCAGCGGTCAGGGCGAATTGGGTCCCGCGCACAATGGCGTAAGCGTGGGGTGTTTGCAGAACAAACGGCTCGCCCGGCGGTTGCCTGGTCACGTCGGCATCAATTCGACCGGCAACCAGTTGCAGGCGTTTTGACGGGGTTTCATCCAGCTCGAAACTGGGCTCAAAGACGACTTCCGTGCCCCGATCAAGCCGCACCTGGGTGTCGTCTTTGTATCGCAACTCTCCCGTCGAGTCCGGCGAAGCAACCACCCGATCGTAAGGCCGCAGTTTCACGCCCTGGCTCACCCACTCGGATTCCCCCTGGCTCAAAACTTTGACCGCCCCTTCAATCCCCACAAAGTCTGCCGGTTCGAACCAGCCGTCCTGCACCAAAACCAGCGCAATGGCCAACGCGGCCGCCATTCCAGCGGGAATCGCGATGCGATAAAACCATCGATCGACAAGTGTCTCGAGGATCGCGGGCGCCGGACTTTTCCGGGATTTCCGGGCCAATTTCGCGACGCGCGCCATGGTGGCGTCTGCAACGTCGAAATTCTGGTCCAGATTCCGCAATTCCACTTCCACATCGAGCAGCTGCCGGAATTGGGTCGCCGTTTCTGGATTCGCATCGACGAGCGATTGCAGTTCGCGCGTTTCGTTGCGCGAAAGGCAGCCTTCCAGCTCCTTCTGAACGAGTTCTTCGAGGCGTTTCATGTCAGCACTCCCTTCGATTCCATGCACTTGCGCAGCTGACCGCGAGCGCGATAGAGCAGGGTGCGAACCGCCCCGGCCGATTTGCCGATCACTCCCGCAATTTCCTCGGTCTTCTTCCGCTCCAGATAATGCAGCCGCACCGCCTCCGCCGCGCTTTCCTCCAGGCCGCCGAGACATTCACCCAACGCCTGACGCCGCAACCAGATCTCCTCATTCTTGCCGATCTCGTTCGCCTCCACGCCATCGAGACGCTCGATGACCGACTTCGCATACGCCTCGATCCGCCCTTTGTAGCGATAGCGCTTGCGCAACTCCTCACGCACCATGTTCCGGGCAATCGCCTTGACCCATTTGCCGAATCCGCGACCGATTTCATACTGGTCGAGCGCCTGAAACGCCCGCACGAAAACCTGCTGAACGACGTCCTCCCGCGCGCTGTAATCGATCAGCATCGCATTGACGATTTTGAGCACCTCACCCTGATAGCGAACCACGATCTGGCGATACGCCTCCACGTCCCCCTTGCGAATCTGCGCAACGATCTCGTCGGTCGAGAAATCTGCAGCGTCGGGCTTCATGGACCACGATGGAATGGGAGACATGCTCACTTAGGGCACTATGCCGCTCGAACCTGATTGTCACAGGCAAAATTCGGGAACGGGTTTGGTCCCGCGAAAAAGGGTCGCTTCCACGCATCCGTTTTCGCCGATTTCCTCACACGATCCGTAAGCGAAAGTGATAGCTCGCCGCCTAATCAACGCTTAGCCTCAATTCTCCGCAAATCCTCCATGTATCTCCAATCGATCTCCAGCGCCTTTCCTGAGTTTACCTACACGCAGGAAGACTGCTGGAACACGATCAAGGAATCCCCACTTTCCTCGCTGCTAAAGCCCCGCAGCCTCACCATTCTGGAAAAAATCCTGACCGGCGATTCCGGGATCGACGAGCGCCACTTTTGCCTCGAAAAACCGGAAGATGTCTTTCTGAAGGATGCCGGCCAGCTCAATCAAGAATTCGAGAGGTTTGCGCCGATGATCTCCGGCAACGCGCTCAACAGCGCGCTCGATCAGGCCGGCCTTCCCGCCACCGCAATCGACGCCCTTTTCATCTGCACCTGCACCGGCTACATCTGCCCCGGCATTACCAGCCACCTCGCCGAACAACTCGGCATGCGCAGCGACGTCTACCTTCAGGACCTCGTCGGACTCGGCTGCGGCGCCGCCATCCCGACCCTCCGCAGCGCCGAAGGCTACCTCAGTGCCAATCCGGACGCGACCGTCGCCGTCATCGCCGTCGAGATCTGCTCCGCCGCCTTTTACATGGATAACGACCCTGGTGTCCTCATCAGCCTCTGCTTGTTCGGCGATGGCGCCAGCGCCTCCATCTGGCGATCGCGCCCCAGCGACGACGGACCACAGCATCGCCTCCAGAACTTCCAAACCGTTCACAAGCCCGAGGATCGCGAGAAAATCCGCTTCGTGAACGCCGAAGGAAAGCTCAAAAACAAGCTGGATCGCTCCGTCCCCCAGCTCGCCGCCGAAACCGTCGGAGAACTCTTCCGCACCGCCAGTCACAACGGCGACATCGACCAGATCCTCGCCCATCCCGGTGGCCGCGACGTCATCGAAGCGATCGAAAGCACCCTCCCCGACTATCAGCTCCAGGAAAGCCGCCACGTTCTCCGCAACTACGGCAACCTCAGCAGCCCCTCCGTCCTCGTCGCCCTTGAGCACCACCTCGCCAACGGCCATCCCCAGGACAACCTCTGGCTCACCTCATTCGGAGCCGGATTTGCCTGCCACTCGGCGGATTTTGTTCGCAGTTGAAGAAGATTTGACCTTGGGAACGGAAGAAAAGCCGTCTCCGGAGAGCCGGAGGCTCATCCCGAAACTAGCCGGCGGTAAAGCGAAGCGGAACCACCGGATCAACGGCGAACCCGAGATGCGTCCCGGCAGGGACGCCAGAACCGTTCTCGCGCACCTTCCGGCGCGCCATGTTCTTTGCCGTCGGGGGCCCCGGGGTTTCACCCGCGCTAGGCTCGGTTGTCCCTCCGGGACGCTGTTTTGGACCCTTGTGGCGGATCGGGTGGCGGGTGATTTTTCGAAACGTTCGTGACTTCCGCCACCGCTCCCCGTGTCTACAGATCTGACGTTCCAACCACTTTTGGTCTAGGGATCGTGGCGCTCGCAAGCGGGAGACGGAACCGTTCGCGGGCGCCACACTCTGGAATGGGAAAAACCGGGTGGGATTCGTGCCAGGACGTGCTATCAGGTTAGCCCCATGAGCACTGAACTCTTGCACGATCTTGATGAAGTCCTTCTCATGGGACCCGGCCCTTCGATGGTTCCCGAGTCGGTCTTGAAGGCGCTCGCGACGCCGACGCTGGGGCATCTCGATCCCCAGTTCATCGAGTTGATGGATGAGATTCAGTCGATGCTGCGCGATTTGTTCCGCGCCGAAAGCGGGTTGTGTCTGCCGCTTTCCGGGACCGGTTCAGCCGGGATGGAGGCGACCTTCGTCAATCTCATCGAGCCGGGGGACCGGGTGCTGATCTTGAAGAACGGGGTGTTTGGAAACCGGATGGAGGATGTGGCAGGGCGTTTGCAGGCGGAGGTGGAGACGCTGGATTATGAGTGGGGGACGCCGGTGGTGCCGCAGGATTTGCGCGAGAAGTTGGCGAGTTCCGCACCCTACAAGATCGTGGCGATGGTGCATGCGGAGACGTCGACCGGAGTGGCAAATCCGGCCGAAGAGGTGGCGGAGATTTTGCGGGACAACCCGGCTCTGTATCTGCTGGATTGCGTGACGAGCCTCGGTGGAATGAATGTCGATGTGACCGAGTGGGGCGTGGATGCGGCCTACAGCGGAACGCAAAAGTGTCTTTCCTGCCCTCCCGGGTTGGCTCCGGTGTTCTTTTCCGACAAGGCGGTGGATGCGCTGCGCTCCCGTCAGTCGAAGGTGCCAAACTGGTATCTGGATGTGACGATGCTGCTGAGTTATTGGTCGGGCGAGAAGCGCGTGTATCATCACACGGCGCCGATCAACATGCTTTACGGGTTGTATGCGGCGCTGGATCTGGTGCTGACGGAGGGGCTGGATGCGTCGTTTGCCCGTCATCGCGCGGCACATCGGCAACTGGTGAACGGGCTGGATGCGATCGATCTGCAGATGCTGGTGGAGGAGAAATCTCGCTTGCCGATGTTGAATGCGGTGGTGGTGCCGGAGGGGATTGATGAAGCGGCGCTGCGAAAGCGGCTTCGCCAGGAGTTTCTGATCGAGATTGGCGCGGGTTTGGGTCCGTTGGCCGGGAAGATTTGGCGGATTGGCTTGATGGGGCATACCGCGAATCCGGAAAATGTGGATCGCGTGCTTGAGGCGCTGGAGAAATCTGTGTCAGAGTGAGGCTTCAACCTTTGCCCCACCCCTGCCCTCATGATTCCTTCGATTGCTCGAATTGCGATCCTCGCCCTGCTCTGCCAATGCGCCTTCGCGGAGACTGAGCCGCCCAACATCGTCTTCCTGCTCGCCGACGACCAAAACTTCGATTCGCTCGGCTGTTATGGGAACGAGGATGTGCAAACGCCGAACATCGATGCGCTCGCAGCCCTTGGCATGGCGTTCGACAATCATTACGACACGACAGCGATCTGCATGGCGAGCCGGGCCAACATCCTGACCGGAATGTATGAGTACAAGACGGGCTGCAACTTCAACTACGGCGATTTGCCGGAAAACCGGTGGCGCCAGTCCTACCCGGTGTTGCTGCGCGAGGCGGGTTACCTGACGGCTTTCGCGGGCAAAATCGGGATCGAGGTGGAGGGAATCGGGCTTCCGCAAAGCGACTTCGACGCGTGGGGCGCGGGTCCGGGCCAAACCCACTACCAAACGGCGAAGAACCAATCGATCGCGAAGTATGCGAAGGAGTTTCCCCATTCCTCACGGGCCTACGGGGCGTTTGGGCGCGACTTCATCCAGCGCGCAGCCAAGGAGGAGAAGCCCTTTTGCCTTTCCATCAGCTTTAAGGCGCCGCACATGCCGAAGACTCCGGACTCCGAGTTTGATCACGTGTATGCGGGCAAGGTGTTCAAGAAACCGGCGAACTACGGCCGCGAATTCAGCGAACATTTTTCCGAGCAAAGCAGGCAGGGTCGCCAGTATGAGCGGTTTCACAGTTGGGGCTATGCGGACAAGTACGATGAGAAGATGCGGCTCTATCATCAGCAGATTTACGGAATCGATGTCGCGGTCGGGATGATTGCCGAGGCGCTGAAAACGGCGGGAGTCGCCGAGAACACGGTGGTGATCTACACCTCGGACAACGGCTTCTTTTGCGGGGCGCATGGCTATGGCTCCAAGGTCTTGCCGTATGAGGAAGGCTCGCGCGTGCCGCTCATTATCGCGGATCCGCGGAAGCCGGCCACGCACGGAAAACGATCCGGTTCGTTGACCGGGAACATCGATTTCGCGCCGACGATCCTGACGCTGGCGGGACTGGCCGCGCCCGAAAACGTGGACGGCGTGTCTCTGCTGCCGCTTCTGGAGAATCCGGAGGCGGAGGTGCGCGAGACGCTGCAGTTGATGAACTTCTGGGGACCACCGGAAACCCATTCGTTCGGAATCGTGAGCCGCGATTGGAAGTATGTGAACTGGTCGTATGGCGGAAATGGCCTGACGCCCACCGAAGAGCTCTACGATATGCGGCGCGACAAGCTGGAGTTGACCAACGCGGCGCTGAATCCGGAGAAACGTCCCGCCTTGGAACTAATGCGCACGCACTACGACGCAGCGGTTTCGCAGATTGAAGCCAACGCGGTGCGCCCCGCCCACGCCAAATACGGAACCCTTTTCGACCGCCACCAACCCTGGGACGCGAAATCACACTTGCTCGGCAAGAAGAAGTCCCGAAAGGAGTAGTCGCCTGCGGTGGCGAGCTCCGCAAAGAGGAGTTCAAGCAGGAGCACTTCGATCACCCCGGCGCGATCCGAACCTGATCGGTCGTTTGGGACTATTCTCCTTTTTGGAGAAGCTGGGGCGCGAATTTCGCGACCACGACGGCGGCGATGAGCATGAGGACGAGCGAAACGTAACCGAGAATCAAACCGGTCAGGATTTTGCCTTTCCCTTGATCACCTTCCTCCTCGGAATTCATCCGAATCAAGGCGATGTGGCCCATGATGATCGCGGCAGGCCCGAAGAGAAGCGAACCAAAGCACCAGAACGTCACGAACGAGACGATGCCGGAAATCAGCGTCAGCAACGGCAGGGGTCCCGGCTTTCCACCTTCATCGTCGCTGGTTGACGGAGCGGGTTGAGCCGGAGGATTTGGCCCTGGAGGTTGCGCGGCGGGAGGCAACGGGGCCGCAGGCGCAGCGGGTGGCGCCGGATCAGCTTGCGGCATCCCATAGGGACTTTGGGTCGGAGCCTGAGGCATTGGCGAGGAACCAGGTGTGCCGGTCGGAAGCGGACTGCCCGATCCCGGCAACGGTCCCCCTTGCGGCAAACCGCCGTGCCCGGGCAACGGTTGTTGCGGTGCAGGCTGCTGGGGATAAGGTTGTTGCGGCGATTGCGCCGGAGCCGATGGGGCGTATCCCGGCGGAGGCGGCACCGCGCTCGGCGGAGCTGGCAACGGCTGCTGTGGCGGAGTCGGCTGCGTTCCCGAATGCGCCAGACCGTCATTCGCCGTGGGAAGATGCCCAAACCCGCCATCCGGAGCAGCGGGCGCTGAACCCGGCTTGGGCGGAAACTCGATCTTTGAGCTGCAAATCGGACACTGAACCGAGGTTCCATAGAAAGTCTCATCTCCGGAGACCTTCTGTCCACATTTGGGGCATGCTACTTTCAGTTCGGCCATGACAGGACGGGATCATGAGCGAGGAATCCGGTAAGAATCCAGCGGAAAGTTAAGAAAACCGATGAATCTGGGGAGAAAGGCAAAATCGACACCTCAGGGTGATCGCCCACCCATCCTTTGACCGACCCAAATGCCAATCAGAAGTCGATCGATCCCACGCGTCAACTCCGGCACGGTCTGGAAATGAGGGAAAGATAACACTTTGAGACGGGCCAACCTCCCCATATCGTCTTGCGAATGCTTGCGTCCTCCCGTTTCTCTTTTCTTCAATGGCCGTTGGTCGCATTCTCAGATTCGGTCGTTCGAGTCCCTGAAGACGCCCTTCTCACCGACCACCTCTCCAAATCCCGCTTTTCCGTTCGTCTTCTCCGCTACTGGTGGGCGGCGCAGGCGATCCGTCAGGAAGCCAAAAGCCGGGACACGCCCCTCACGATCGTCGACTATGGTTCCGGCAGAGGCTGGTTGAAGAGGTTCGTGGGAAACGATGTCGATGCCAAATGGATCGCGATCGATTGGAACCCGGAAACGGAACTGCTCGAGCGCGCGGGCTATGACGAAATTCTCCACGCCAACTTTGACCACCCGCTTCCGATCGAGCCGGGATCCGTTGATGTCGTCTCGTCCCTCCACGTTTTCGAGCATTTGCCGCGCCCGGCCTTTTCCCTCACGCAGATCGAGGACGTTCTCGCCCCGGGCGGCTGCCTGCTTGCCACGACGCCGACCATGCCGCATTTCCTCGCCTCCTGGCGTCAGGCCATATTCAGACGGCGCCTCGCCGACGGACGCATCTCGCGTGGCGGCCATATCAATTGTCTCTCGCCGTCCCGGTGGCGCGATCTCGCTGGAGACTGCGGCCTGACGATGGAGTTCATCACCGGTTCCCATCTCATGCGCAACACGGGCAATCCGCTGGAAAGCCTGCGCTCCTGGATTCGCTTCAATCAACTTTGGGCCGCGTTATTTCCCTCCCTCGGGTCAGAGGTTTGTCTCCGCGCGAGAAAACCGGTTGCTCATGAGGATCTCGAAAAGTGGAACCGCCAGAAGCTGGTCAAAACCAAGCGCCGGCCGGAAATCGCGATCAGCATCGTCACGACCGTGATTGCGCTGGTGGTCGCCGCATTCCTGATCGTCACCAACACCAGCCAGGCCAAAGCCCGCGTCGATAGCATCCTCATCAAGCAGCTCCAAATGGGCGCGGGACACCTGTTGTTGATCCATCACCCCCTTCTCGAAAACTTCGAGAAGCACACCAACGCGACGATTATTGCGTCTGCTGCCGACATTCCCGGCGCGTTGGCCACCCTCCCCCAGGACACCCACATCGTGCTGCACGAAGACCACCTTGAGGCTCTGATGCCGAGCGCGAGCAACTACGTTGTCGACTCCCGAATCGATGTGGATGACGACGATTTCTACCTCATTCGCAAAGGCACCAACGGAACGGCGCTCGATCACTTTTTGTCCAAATAGCGTCTCGCAAACACCCCATTCCCTTTGGGGGACAACTCAAACCGCAGGATTGGACAGCGGCCCGGAGTCGTGGTTACTTACGGTTTCCCCTCACATGGTTCCACGCAATATCATTCTGATCGGCTTCATGGGCACCGGCAAATCGACGGTCGGCCAGAAAATCGCAGACAGCCTCGACTTTGAGTTTGTGGATACGGATTCGCTGGTGGTGGAAATGGCTGGCAAACCAATCACTCAAATCTTCGAGGAGCAGGGAGAACCGGCCTTCCGGGATCTGGAAACGAAGGCGCTGGAGCAGGCTGCGGACGGTCAGCACCGGGTGATTTCGACCGGCGGAGGAATCATCCTGCGAAGCGAAAATCGGGCGCTGCTGCACGGTCACGGTTTTTGCGTGTGGCTGCGGGCCAAGCCGGAAACCGTCTACGAGCGAACCTGCGCAAACAACGAGCGTCCCCTGCTTCAGGGCGAATCTCCGCGGGATACGATCGAACGCCTCCTCGCCGAACGCGATTCGCTCTACCGCCAGACCGCCCATTTCAACGTCCGGACCGACGATTTGGTGGTGGAAGATATTTCCTACGGGATCTGCGAAAGCGCGTCGGTGTTCTTTCAGAAACAGGACGGCTAGCGAGCGATCGATCATGGCTGAGCCCACGGAATTGAGGTCCCAGATTCGCGAGATTGCCGAGCGCCTGGGCTTTGACGATTGCCGCATCGCGTCGGCCAACGAAGCCGCGCACGCCGAGGAATTCCGTCAATGGGTCGCCGACGAATGCTATGGCGACATGGCGTGGATGGCTAAAAACGTGGATCGCCGCACCACGCCGCAGAACGTCCTGCCCGGCGCAAAATCGACCATCGTCCTCGCCATGAACTACCTGGTCGAGGGCAAGGCGCAAACGCGCGGCAAGTTTGCCCGTTACGCATGGGGCAGCGACTACCACGACCTCATCGAGAAGAAGCTGAAGGAGTTCAACGCGGAGCTGGAGGCGATCGGTGGGAAGCAGCGCTACTACGTCGACACCGGTCCGGTCCTCGAACGCGATTTCGCCTCCGAATCCGGTCTCGGCTGGAACGGCAAGTCGACCGTCCAGATTCATCGCCAACTCGGCACCTGGTTCTTCCTCGCCGACATCTTCACCACGCTCGACATCGCGAAAGATGAGCCGTTTGGCGACCACTGCGGAAAGTGTACCCGCTGCATCGACGCCTGCCCGACCGACGCCATCACCGAGCCACATCGTGTCGATGCGCGCCGCTGCATTTCCTACCTCACGATCGAGCACCGCGGAACGATTCCGGAAGAATTCCGCCGCGCCATGGGCGACCGCATCTATGGCTGCGACGACTGCCTCGCCGCCTGTCCCTGGAACCGTTTCGCCCAGCAATCCCACGAAGCGCACTTCGCCGCGCGCGAATTCGTTACGGATTGGGATTTGCGCGACTTCCTCGAGCTCGACGACGAAGGCTTTCGCCAACTTTTCCGCAAGAGCCCGGTCAAACGCACCAAGCGCCGCGGCTTCCTCCGCAACGTCTGCGTCGCGTTAGGCAACGTCGGAACCCCCGAGGATCTCCCTGCCCTCGAACGCGCCGCTCAGGATCCCGAGCCGCTCATCGCCGAACACGCGGAATGGGCCATCGCCGAAATTCGAGAGCGCGAATTCGCATCGTTAGTCTGAAAGCAAAGCCGAAACCCAAAATCCTGGCATCCGCACAAAGCAATCAAACCTGATGGCGTTGCGAACCGACTCGCAATGGCTTTTCCAGAGGACAAATCAGCTCAGGCCTTAACCTGAGCCATCGCCTTTTCCAGCGCCTCGCGCGACGCATTCAGCCCCGCAAATCCGCCGAACTCGATCCCGCAATACCCGCTGAAGCCGGAATCGACCACGATTTGAAGCATCTTGGCGAAATCGATCTGCACGGAGTTCGCCTCGTCATCCCAACCGCGATCCTTCACCGAAACGCCTTTGGCGAAGGGCAATAGCTCCTCGATCCCGCGATAGGAATCGTAGCTCTCGCCGTCCCGGATCTTGAAATTCCCGAAGTCCGGCAATGTCCCGCAGCGCTCATGCCCGACGGTCTGAATCACTTCCACAAGCCACTTCGCGTTGCTGGAAAGCCCGCCGTGATTCTCGACAATCACGTTCATGTCGGACGCCGCGCCAATCTCTGTCAGCTTGGCCAGCCCATCCGCCGCCAATTTCACCTGCTCCTGCCACGTTCCCGAACTCCCCGCGTTCACCCGGATCGAGTGACACCCGAGAAACTTCGCCGCATCGATCCACTTCTTATGGTTCTCCACCGTCTGCGCCCGCTTCGCCGTATCGGGATCGCCGATATTCCCTTCCCGATCACACATGATCAGCAAACTCTTCACGCCCAGATCTTCGGCCCGCTTCTTCATCTCACCGAGATAGGCCTCGTCCTTCGCCTTATCCATGAAGAACTGGTTCACGTATTCCAGCGCGAAGATCCCGTGATCGCTCGCCACTTTCGCGAAATCCAGATTATCCATCTTCCCGCCCTTCAACTCCTGAACCAGGGTCCACTGTGCCAGCGAGATCTTGAGCGGCGGCTCGGAAGCTTTTTTCTCAGCAAACGCGGGTGAAGACGTAGCCATGGCGGTGAGAGCGGCGGTTTTGAGGAAGTTCCGGCGAGTAGGGGTTTCAATGCGTGGGATCATGAACCTACAGAGGCCAGAACTCACCGCAATTCCAAGGAAAAATGCGCGCAGGTTTCGGTCCCGCGTCACAACGGCCTCGGGGAATTCGTTGACGAACCCTAACTTTATGCAATCATCAAGCTCTTTTGCGCCTTCCTGTTCCCAAATGACCGCTGCGATCGCTCTTACCGACACCCAGGATGCTGCAGCGGACGCGATCCGAAGGGCGGTCGAGTTGCTGCAGGCTGGTGAGGTTGTGGCCTTGCCGACCGAAACGGTTTACGGGCTGGGAGCCGATGCGCTGAATGAGGATGCGGTGGCGAAGGTGTTTGCGGTGAAGGAACGGCCCGAGTTTGATCCGCTGATCGTGCACTTGTCGGATCGGGAGCAGTTGCGCGAGGTCGCGGAGATTCCGGAGGAGATTGAATCTTACATCCAGCAACTGGTGCAGGAGTTTTGGCCGGGGCCGTTGACGATCGTGTTGCCGAAAAAGGCGGCGATTCCGGATTTGGTGACGGCGGGGATGCCGACCGTGGCCGTTCGAATGAGCGCGCATCCCATTTTCACGAAGGTGGCGCGGACCTTGGGACGACCAATTGCCGCGCCGAGCGCGAATCGTTTCGGACGAATCAGCCCGACGTCGGCAGCGGCTGTGATGGAGGAGTTGGGGGATCGGATTCCGCTGATTTTGGATGGCGGGGCGTGTTCGGACGGATTGGAGTCGACGATTGTGCGGGTTTCGCCGCCGGAGAAGAACAAGCCGGTCTATGAGATTTTGCGCGCGGGTCCGGTTACGCCGGATATGCTGAAGCAGTTTGGCCAGATCAAGAAACGCAAGCCGGGGAATGTCGCGAAGGATGCGCCCGGGCAGTTGGCAAGCCATTACGCGCCACGCACGCCGATCCGGCTCTTGGAGAAGCCGAGCGATTTTGTGGCGGATCCGGCCAAGTCTTACGCGCTGCTGAGTTACCGCGAAAACCCGAAGGACGGCTATCTGGATCTGCACGAGTGGGACGAAGTTGCGGCGCTGACGCCGGGGTCCGGGAAACAGGCCGAGGCGGCGGTTCGCTTCTTCTACGTGTTGCGCCAACTGGATCACGCCGGGGTTGACGAGATCATTGCCGAGCCGATGTCGGAAGTTGGACTGGGCATCGCGATGATGGACCGCCTGCGGCGAGCGTCGCATCAAGACGAAGCCGGGAGTTAGAATCCATGTCCAACGCAGAAACTGAAGATTCAACTCCCAAGGGCAAAGCCGGCATCGTCTCGATCGCGATCATGTGCAGCCGGGTTCTCGGGTTGGTTCGGGAGATCGTGCTGGGTGGATTGTTTGGCGGAAGCCGGTGGATGGATTCGTTCATGATCGCGTTTCGCACGCCGAACATGTTGCGCGACCTGTTTGCGGAGGGAGCGCTTTCGACCGCGTTTGTCACGACGTTCTCGAAGAAGATCAAAAGCGAAGGTGATGAGTCGGCCTGGGATTTGGCGCGGAAGATGATCACGCTGGTGACGGTCTTCATGGCGGGAATCACGGTGATTGGCGTGCTCCTCGCCCCCCTCATCGTAAAGTTGATGGCCTGGGGATGGACGGACAGCCCGGAGCAGATTCAGTTTACCGTGATTCTGGCGCGGATCATCTACTGCTTCATCGGCATGATTTCGCTGGCGGCGTTGGTGATGGGGATGCTCAACTCCAAGGGATACTTTTTTGTTCCGGCCATCGCTTCGAGTTTCTTCAACCTGGGGTCGATCATCAGTGGCGTGCTCATCGGCCATTGGATCGATCCGTGCTGGGGACGTTGGTCGCTGGTCGGTTTTGCGATTGGTGTGTTGGTCGGCGGACTGTTTCAGTTGCTGGTGCAATTGCCTTCGCTCCGGAAAGTGGGGTTCAAATTTCGCCCGGATTTCGGCTGGAAGGATCCGGCGGTGAAAAAGGTTCTTTCCCTGATGGTTCCCGCGATCATTTCGGGAAGCGCGGTTCAGGTCGGGGTGGCGTTGAACACGTTTTTCGCGTCGTTTCTCGACCGCCCGGGCTCGGTCAGCTTTTTGCAATGGGCCTTCCGCCTCATGCAACTGCCTCTCGGCGTTTTTGGCGTTGCGGTCGCGACGGTCACCCTTCCCGCGATTTCGCGAGCGGCGGCCGAAGGAGTCAGCGATGAGTTTCGAAACATTCTTTCGCGCGGAGTTCGGCTCGTCTTTCTCCTGACGATTCCCTCGGCCCTGGGCCTTGCCTTACTCGCGGAACCTATTATCTCGGTGATCTTTCAGCGCGGTCGGTTCACGGCGGAAGACGCCATGGCAACGGCCGCCGCCTTGCAGATGTATGCCATGGGACTGATCTTCTATGCAGGAATCAAGGTGGTGCAGCCCGCCTTCTATGCGATCGACAAGAAGTGGATCCCCATGTATGTGAGCTTTGTCTCGATCATCACCAATGCGGTTCTCAATTATCTCTGGATCTTCGTCCTGGATAAATCGCATGAATATCTCGCGCTCTCGACGGCAATCAGCTCACTGCTGAACTTCAGCCTTCTCTATATCATGATGCGGATTTTTGCCGGGCACTTTCATACCGGGAAGCTCGTCAGCACGGTCTTCCGGATCATGGTGGCCGGTTCCGCACTCAGCGCCATCGCTTTGACCAGCAAATATACCATCCTCGCCGAATGGGCCACGATGGCGTTCGCTCCGAAAGCCATTGCCCTCGGGGCCACGATTGCGGTGGCCGCAGCGGCTTACTTCTGGGTCGCCCGGGTGCTGCGCATTGAAGAGATGGACGAGTTTGTGGCGATGGTGAAACGCCGCACGAAACGTTAGAGCAATTGGGCTGCGAACTCCATTGCCGCGTGACGCCAAACGCGAAGAAGAGCGAGATCATCGGTTGGGAAGTCGACGAGCAACGGGACGGACTGCGCGTCCTGCAAATCAAACTCAACGCACCGCCGGTTGATGGGAAGGCGAATCAGGAACTGACCAAGTTCCTCAGCAAAGCTCTTGGTCTCCCCAAATCCAAGATCCAATTGGCTCGTGGAGAGAAGAGCCGAACCAAACGCATCGCAATCGATGGCATTTCGGAGGAAGAACTCGAGTCGAAGGTTGCCTCTTATCTATCCTGACGTTTCCAATAGAGGTCGATGCCGTCGACACACATATCGGAAGGGTTCGCGTTTTCGTATTCACTGAAAACCGCCGCATCCACGCCCTCGCTTTCGGCGCGTTGTTGATTGAAACGAACAAACGCCTCGATCATTTCCTCGCGGGATGCCCCCGCTTCGCGCTGGGTTTTGATGAGCTCCGTCGCGTCGAGGATGATGGTCTCATAACGCGCAAAGTGATCGGCGACATCGTCAATCGCACCAAAGTGGGTGAGATAGAGTTGCTCCAGATTCGCCGCCGCGACGCGATGCATTGATTCTCGATAAGGCTCGGGTTCGAACTGCGAAGGCGCGGTTGTTGGAGAGATGTAGGTTTGCCCGGGAAGCCGAACTCCGGCAACGTCACCCGCGAAGCCAATTCCACCTCCCACAAACACGTGATGATGGCGCGCGTGGCCCGGCGTGTCCCAAGCCTGGAAATCGGTGTCTCCCACTTCAACCGTATCGCCATCGTTCAGCGCCGTGACCTGCGCTTCGGGGATCGGCTTCACCTCGCCCCACAACGTATCAAGCAGGTCGCCGTAAACCATTCTCGCCCCCTCGATCAGCTTGCTGGGATCGACGAGATGCCTCGCCCCGCGCTGATGGACAAAAATTTGCGCGCCCTTTGCTCCCCACCATCCAGCCGCTCCCGCGTGATCCAGATGAATGTGGGTGACGAGCACCTTTTTCACGTCATCGGGGTTGAAGCCAAGCTCGCGAATCCCGGTCGTGAGGGCCTCAATCGTGCTCGTCGGCCCGGTTTCGATCAGGGCCAGCTCGCCGCCGGATTCGATGAGAAAGGCGGCGATGGACCGGGGTTTGCCGCGAAAATGGAGATCAATCGGATGGACGTTCATAGGTGCCCGGCCAGTCAAAACCGGGGAAGGCTTCGGATCAAACTTTTGCGCCCGTCTATTGAGCAAGAAAGGCGGTTTCCGCGTCTAATGGTGCGGAGCTTAGGATTGATCAGTAAATCCGCGCCTCAATTTGCCAGTTGCTATTGTTAGAATCTTTGTGAAATTTCACAAGTGTCGAAAGAAATCCCCAGGAAGACGATTTACCGTCTGAGCCAATACCAACGTTGCCTGCAGCATTTGCGCGACAATGAGATGGAAACCGTCTCATCCGAAGCGCTGGCCAAGGCCTCCGGGGTCAAGCCAACCCAGTTGCGGAAAGACCTGGCTCATTTCGGCCAACTCGGCACCCGCGGGCTGGGCTACAACGTGGAAACGCTTTCCAACGTGCTTGGCAATGTTCTCGGCGCCGAGCGTCTGCGCCCCGTCATCCTCGTCGGGGTCGGAAACCTCGGGGCTGCCCTGACCCGATATGGCGGATTCGAGAAAGAAGGTTTCGAGATTGCCGCCGCCTTCGACGCAGATCCGGATCGAGCCAACCAGCGCAATGTTCCCTTTCCGATCCGCTCGAGTAGCGAAATGGTCGATTTCATCAAGGAGAACAACGTGAAAATGGCGATTCTGGCGGTTCCCGCGCCTCATGCCCAAAGCGTCGCCAATGAGTTGGTGAAGGCGGGGATTCAAGGCATTTTGAACTTCTCCCCCACGCTTCTCGAGACGCCCGACAACGTCGTCGTCAACAGCGTCGATCTCGCGATTGAGTTGGAGAACCTGAGCTACTTTATCAAGTAATGAGCGCAATGCGCTTGAATGGGCTCACGCGACGGCGCAAAGCTCGCAACGAGTTTCTTTCTTGTAGAGAACATCGCGTTGCGGACTTTGTGCCGTTGCGTGAGACAAGGCTCAGAGCCGCGGCGGGTTGAAAGGGGTCGTCGGCGTTTGGCCACTCGCTTTGGCGCGAAGAAGTGGACGCAAGTGTTCCATCACGGCTTTTGCTTCCTGATCAGGATCAATGGCCAGGTTGTGGAATTCCATGGGGTCGGAATGATGATCGTAAAGCTCGATTCCGTGCCTTCCCTCGCCCCATTCCGTGAATCTCCATCGTTCGGTCCGAATGCTGCATCCCATGACCGGCTCGGACAATCGATCATCGTCCGGACGCAAAATCTGGGTGACGGCGTGCGCATCCCAATCCGCAATCGGATCGTCGAGCAGGGGAACCAGACTTTGGCCGGAAAGGGGTGTCGCGGGCTCGAGGTTCGCCAAATCGATCACGGTTGGGTAAATATCGACGAACTCGACAATGCGCGGGCTTGCCTGCCCGTTCCCCGTTGCCTGCGGCGCCCGAAAAATGAGCGGCGAACGCGCCGACTGCTCAAAAAGGGTTCGCTTCTGCCAGACTCCGTCATGCTCGCCAAGGTGATAGCCGTGATCGCTCCAAAAAACGACGATCGTCTTTTCGGCGAGCTCGAGTTCATCCAGAGCATCCAGGAGGCGACCGACTTGAGCATCAATGAACGACACACAGGCATAGTAGGCCTGCACCGCTTTCCGCAGCGTCAGCTCATCCAATCCGTAGTTCGGCACCGGGCAATTATGGGCAAACGCCGCTGTCGGGATATCATCCCGATCTCCTTCCGGAGCATAGGGCAGGCGAATTTCCTCCAACGGATACATCTCAAAGTATTTCTTGGGCGCGACATAAGGGGTGTGAGGGCGAAAGAAGCCGGCCGCGATAAAAAACGGCTCGTTTTGTTTCTCGGCCATCAGTCGAATCGCCTCCGTCGCGATCATTCCGTCCGTCTGTTCCTCGTCTGCGCCCTCCGCGGCAAGCCAACTCAGGGCGGCACTGATTTTTCGATGCGGTTCCGCGTTAAAGATCAAATCCTCTTCCGCCTTGTCTCTCCCTTTCGGATTGATGGTTTGCTGCCACGAAGGAGGATCGTCAAACCCGTCCGTCCCGATGCTGGCAGGCACGTTGTAATGATAAATCTTGCCAACCCGGCCTGCATAGTAACCGTCCTGGATAAAACGCTGGGACAACGTCACCACATCCGGAACCTCCTCTCGAAAATGCCGATCCAGATCGTAGACCTTGATCTCGTCAGGTCGCAGTCCCGTCATCACGGAGGCGCGAGTCGGATTGCAAAGTGGCAATTGATTGTAGGCCCGGTCAAACCGAACCCCGGTCGCGGCCAATCGGTCAATATGCGGCGTTTTGGCCAGCAAATCCCCGTAGCATCCCAGGGAGCATGCCAGATCATCGACCGAAATGAACAACACGTTGGGCCGTTCCGCGCCATGGGACCAACCAACCAGCAAAAGAGCAATTCCAGCAAAGAGGGGTTTCATGAAGGCACCTTGAAACGCCCTGCCCACATCTCAAGCCTGAACCACCCGGTATCCGGGGTTGAACGGCCAGGGGTTGCCGATTTCGCCATCACCTTCGCAGTGTTCAGGGTTGAATTTCGCATCGACCCTTTGGAAAGTCTGCCATGCTCGCCATTATCTCCCCTGCGAAAACCCTGGATTACGATTCCCCGCCGCTCACCGACAAGTGCACGACACCGGATTTCCTCGATCGCTCCAAGGAGCTGATCAAGCAGCTTCGCACCCTGTCGGAGGAGGAGATCGGCGCCCTGATGTCGATCAGCCCGAAGTTGGCGGCTCTGAACACAGAGCGCTACCAGAGCTTCAAACCTCCGTTCACGACAGACAACGCCAAACAGGCGCTTCTCGCGTTCAAGGGCGATGTTTACACCGGGTTCGAACTCCCAACCTATGGCGAGGCCGATTTCGCTTACGCTCAGGACCATCTGCGGATTCTTTCAGGGCTTTACGGGCTGCTTCGGCCTCTTGATTTGATGCAGCCGTATCGCCTCGAAATGGGGACGAAACTGAAGAACAAACGGGGAAAAGACCTCTACGCGTTTTGGGGAGACACCATCACGAAGGCGTTGAACGAGGCAATCGCGGACTCGGGAAGCAAAACGCTCGTGAACCTGGCTTCGAACGAATATTACCACAGCGTCCAGCCCGCCAATCTGGACGCGCGCATCATCACTCCCGTCTTCAAGGACGAGAAAAACGGGAAACTGAAGATCATCAGCTTCTTTGCGAAGAAAGCGCGGGGCGTCATGTCCGATTTTCTGATCCGCAATCGCGTTGAGAAGCCGGAAGGCTTGAAGAAGTTCAAGGGAATGGGTTATGCCTTCAGCAAAGACTTGTCCGAGGGCGACACCTGGGTTTTTACCCGGCCGGAAGCCGCCTGAGCGATGGTTCACCCTTGCAAAGCCCCCAAAGAAGCCCTCTAATCCCTCCTCGGAGTCAGAAATCCCCATGAAAGCATTTCTCATCATCTTTGTCCTCATCATCGCCGTTTTGGGCGGTGGGACCTACTACTGTTACACCCAGGGCCACCTGGACAAGTATTTGAAGAAGGAGGAGGCCACGGCCACACCGTCCAGCCCCGCTCCCGCGCCGCCGAAAACGACTTCGGCACCGGTCAGCACGCCCAAGGCACCCACGACTCCCAAGCCCGTCGCCTCGACTCCAACGCCAAAGCCTGCGGAACCTGCCCCCAAGCCTGCGGCCCCGAAAACCGAGTTTGAGAAGAAGGCTGACGAGAAATACCCGATGCCGAAGTTCAAACCGCTCCTGGAAATCGTCGACAACTGGAACAGCGTTCCCCAACGCGCGTTCCCCCAGGCGATTACCGTGAATGTCGATGCGGAATACAAGATTCAGGCGAGCGACGGCAAAGTCCTCGGATCCAGCAATGCCCCGGCCGGTCACAAAGCGGTCCCGCTCAAGCACAAGCCCGGCATGCTCCAGATTACGGATCGTCCCGGCGGAACGGCGCTCGCCGTCGTGAAGGTCGATGACACCGACTTCAAACAGCAGATCGAAAATCTCTACAATACGAAAGTTGCCGAAGCTCAGGAGCGCATCCTCAAGGCACGTCGCGTTTACGCCAAGGTGCTCGCAGCCCAGCCCAGCGGAGGTGGTGGAGGCGGTTCTGGCGACGACCCCCGTTTTCAGCCGGTCCGCGCCTATCTCGCCGCCGGCAAAATGGAGTCCGCTCTCCTTGAGGAAGCCAAGGAATGGTACTGGATGGGTTCGGAAGTTCACGACGGCCGCACCTACGACGTGGTTCTGGTCAATTTTGAGGTGAACACGATTTTCGGACTCTTCCCGAACTCCATGAAATGCCTGCTCAGCAACGGCAACGTGGTGAAGTGGATCGATTCGGAGACCGGCGAAGAACGAACCTAGAAAAACGGTCGATTGATTCTCCGCCTCTGCATTTGGCTGACGCTGTCAGGGTTCTGCCTGGCCCAGGACGCATTTGAGCCCATTCCCCGTCGGCTTCCTCCGGTCGGAATTGAAATTCCGGAGGCAGTCGGGATGGAGTTCCTCGAGGAATTCGATCGCATCCTGACCCTTTCCGCCGGGTCCGATCATCCCCGCATCGCGGATGCCTTGGTTTTCGTGAAAGGCGTTGAGTTCGCCCTCATGAATCGCGAGTTTTACGCGGAAAAAGACTTCGCGATCGCCCGAAAGCACCTCGAACTCGCCAACGAACGGCTCAAAAACCCGGAATCGATCCCGAAAAGCGGGTTGGTCGTTCGCGGTTACGAATCCAGCATCGACGGCTCCTACCAGCCCTACGGCTTGGAAATTCCAGCCAACCTCGACCTCTCGAAACCCGTCCCGCTTTTGGTCTGGCTACACGGGCGTGGCGACAAATCCACTGACCTCCATTTCATCGAACGCTGCCTCACCAAATCGCAGGCCCTCGGCGGCAAGATCGCCAATCAGGAGCAATGCATCGTGCTTCACCCCTTTGGCCGCCAATGCATTGGCTGGAAACACGCCGGGGAGATTGACGTCTTTGAGGCGATTGCCGATGCCAAAGCGGCGCTCGGCATCACCGTCAGCAAACAGATCCTCGCCGGCTTCTCCATGGGCGGCGCGGGAGCCTGGCACATTGGGGCGCATTATCCGGACCGCTTTGACGCCATCCACGCTGGAGCCGGATTCGCGGAAACCGCCGAATACAACAAGCTGAAACCGGAGAATCACCCCGCTTGGTATGAGAAAACGCTCTGGGGCCTCTACGACGTTCCCAACTACGCCCGCAATCTCCTGAACCACCCAGTCATCGCCTACAGCGGCGAAGTCGACAAGCAGAAGCAGGCCGCCGACCTGATGGCGCGAGAGCTCGCCAAACACGGCCACGAGTTGGAACATGTGATCGGGCCGGGCATGGGTCACAAATACCACGACGATTCGGCAAAGCAGATTTTTGACGCGTTGATGGCAGTTCAACCCCGGGATCCCCTCTCGGATATCCACTTGCAAACCCAAACCCTGCGCTACGCCGGGATGAGCCCGATTTGGGTGACAGGTTTGGAGGAACATTGGCAAGATTCACGAGTCGATTTTCGAAACGAAAACGGAGTAAAGGTGGTAACCACGAAGAACGTAACGAACCTGAGGCTTCCCGGCATCGGTAGGTTCGAACTCGATGGTCAGAGCTTGACTTCGCACCAATCCATTGGGCATTTCCAAGAATTCCAAAAGGTCGATGGCCGCTGGGAATTCGGCAAGCCAAGCGGTCTCCGCAAGAAACCCGGCCTCCAGGGCCCGATCGACGATGCCTTCATGGCGCCGTTCCTCGTCGTGCTCCCCACCGAGCTTTCTCAACGTCCGGCCGTCCAAAAGTGGCTCGACTTCGAATCCTCCCACTTCGCAAAGCGCTGGCGCGAGCTGATGCGCGGCCATCTCCCCGTGAAACGCGCCAACGAAGTGACCAAAGACGATGTCGCGAACTTCAACCTCATCTGTTGGGGCGAACCGACGACCAATTCCGTCATCGGAGCGACGATTGACAAGCTCCCACTCACCTGGAAGGAAACGCTGGAAATCGGCAACACCAGTGTCGATCCCGCGTTTCACGTTCCCGCCCTGATCTACCCCAACCCGCTCAACCCGGAACGCTACCTCGTCCTCAACAGCGGCCTCACGTTCCGAGAAGATCACGATCGCACCAACTCGCTGCAAAACCCGAAACTCCCGGATTGGGCGGTGATCGATGTTCGCCAAGCTCCGAGCGGCTCTTCCCCTGGCAAGGTCATCGATGCGAACTTTTTCAACGAACGCTGGGCGCTGAAGTAAGCACGATTGTTGCCTAGTGGCGCATATGTGACGGAATCTTCGCATTCTTCCACTTACACTGACAGGCACTTCAACAAACGATGCGGGCCATGAGTATTCGAATTGGAATCAACGGATTTGGCCGCATTGGACGCCTTGCCTTGCGGGCGGCTTGGGATTGGCCAGAGTTTGAAATCGTCTACATCAACGACCCTGGAGGCATTGAGTCGGCAGCCCACCTCCTGGAGTTTGATTCTCTCCACCGGCGCTGGGACAAGGACATCAAGACCGAAGGATCTACCTTGGTCATCGATGGCAAGCCGGTCGCCTTTGCCGCTTCCAAGGAATTGGCGGAAATGCCGTGGAAAGCGAGCGATGTCGACATCATGATCGAAAGTTCCGGAGTCTTTCGTACCACCGAAAGCCTGGTGCCCTACTTCCAATCGGGAATCAAAAAGGTCGTCGTCGCCGCTCCCGTCAAACACGGCGCGCTGAACATCGTCATGGGCGTTAACGATCACCTCTACGACCCCGCGACCCACAATCTCCTCACCGCCGCATCCTGCACCACCAACTGCCTCGCTCCGGTCGTCAAAGTGGTTCGCGACGGACTCGGCATCAAGCACGGCTCCATCACCACCATCCACGACCTCACCAACACCCAGGTTATCGTGGACAAACCGCACAAGGACTTGCGCCGCGCCCGCGCCGCCTCGCTTTCCCTCATCCCCACCACCACCGGATCCGCCACCGCCATCACCCAGATTTACCCGGAACTCACCGGC
Source organism: uncultured bacterium (assembly GCA_963977015.1). GTDB lineage: Bacteria > Verrucomicrobiota > Verrucomicrobiia > Verrucomicrobiales > DEV007 > JBCDHN01. The sequence goes on from CAXBMO010000021.1 coordinate 73,826, forward strand.
AAGCTCAACGGCCACGCCGTCCGCGTTCCACTCCTCACCGGTTCGCTTACCGACTGCGTGTTCGAAGTCGAACGGACAACCACCGTGGAGGAAGTGAATCAGCTCTTCAAAACAGCCTCTGAAGGCGAACTCGCCGGGATTCTTGGCTACGAGGAGAGGCCGCTCGTCGGCGTCGACTATGTCGGTGATTCCCGCTCTTCAATTATCGACGCCCTCTCCACCATGGTGGTAAACGGAACCCAGGTGAAGGTCTACGCGTGGTATGATAACGAATTTGGCTACGCCAACCGTTTGGCCGATCTCGTCAAAAAAGTCGCCGGGAGCCTGTCTTGAGCAACCTCCGCAACTACGCCCAAGTCACGGGCGCCTACTGGGCTTTCACGCTCACCGATGGCGCTCTGCGCATGATCGTTCTGCTGAACTTTCATGAGTGGGGCTATACGCCCTTTCAAATCGCGCTCCTCTTTCTCTTTTACGAGATCTTCGGCGTCATCACCAACTTTGTCGGCGGCTGGATCGGAGCCCGCCTCGGCCTCAAGCCCACTCTCTACGCCGGCCTCATCATCCAGATCATCGCCTTGGCCGGCCTCGCCTTTCTCAACCAGGATTGGCCCCGCACATCGGCCGTTTCCTTCGTCATGGTGATGCAGGCCCTCTCCGGCATTGCCAAAGACCTCACCAAGATGAGTTCCAAGAGCGCAGTCAAGCTCCTCGTGCCCTCCGGAGAGCAAGGCAAACTCTTCAAATGGGTCGCCGCCCTCACCGGATCCAAAAACGCGCTCAAAGGCGTCGGTTTCTTCCTCGGCGCCCTTCTCCTCCAGCTCACCGGCTTCTTCACCGCCTTGATGAGCCTCACCGGATTGATCGTCGTCGCCCTGTTGGCCTGCATGATCGGCATTCGCGGCGACTTCGGCAAATCCAGCACCAAACCCAAGTTCAAGGAAGTCTTTTCCAAGTCAAAAGAGGTCAACTGGCTCTCTGCCGCCCGCATGTTTCTCTTTGGCGCGCGCGATGTCTGGTTCGTCGTCGGCGTTCCCGTCTTTCTCCACAAAACCCTCGACTGGAGCTTCTGGGAAGTCGGCGGTTTCCTCGCCCTCTGGGTCATTGGCTACGGTATCATACAGGCCGCCGCGCCGGGATTGGTTCGTCGTCCCGGGGGCTCCCCACCGACCGGAAGATCCGCCACCATCCTCGCCCTGCTCCTCGCCTTCACCATGGGCGGCCTCATGTGGCTTCTTCAGGCCAATGACTTCATCGCTCCGGACCTCGCCATCATCATTGGCCTCACCGCCTTCGGGATCGTCTTCGCCCTCAACTCCGCCGTTCATTCCTTCCTCATCGTCGCCTACTCCGACAGCGACAAGATCGCCATGAACGTCGGCTTCTATTATATGGCCAACGCCTTGGGACGCCTCCTCGGCACCGTTCTCTCCGGCTACCTCTTTCAATACTACCACCTGCAAGGCTGCCTTCTCGCCTCCCTTGTTTTCGCCTTTGTTGCGGCGTTGCTGTCGCTCAAGCTTCCCAAGAAAGCGTTGGAGGATCGCAGCGGGGCAACCACGGTGATTCCGACATCCGGCGTTTCCGGTTAGGCTGATTTCAATTCGGGGAGCCCCGTTTCCAACCCGATGTGTCCTGAAGGGGCCCCGGAACCGTTCCGAAGCGGGCTCCACTTTCGCGCCTCCCTTCAGGAGGCATTATTCTTTCCCTCCCAGATACCCGGATCGAAATCCGGGCCTCATTTGCTGGATGCCTTCAGCATTCCTCATCAGCAGGAAAATGGGAAGGAGATTGGATCGGTGATCCATAACGAGCCTGCCATCCCAATCGCGGCGATTCGACGTTCCCCGAGATAGGAAATGGGCAACAGCTGAGAACCTCTTCTTTCAAGATCAGAACCTTCCTAAGAAAGAGAATGGTGCTCCAGGATTTGTGGTGGTTTTCAAATCTGCATCTCGAGTAGAAATGCATCGTGCCAGCCCAACGGGCTGAGATATACAAGCCCAGGGCAAGCGAGGAACCAGCGCTGCCCTGGGATTGCCGAAGGGAAAAATGGGACCTGAAAGGGACCGACAACCGTTGTCCCGGTCTTTCCCGTCCTCACTCGATTCATCGATTGTTGCCCCGACCCGCCGGTCGTTCCGCCGAGAGCGGTATGGGTCGACGGCATGGCGGCATTCTCGCGCCACCTTCGGGGCGCATTCAATTTCGAACGGGAACCGGTGGTTCCGCTACGCTCCACTACCAGCTAGGTTCTTTGGGAGCCTCCGGCTCGAACCGAGATCCCCCCATAGATCTCACCGAGAGTTCCAAGAGAATAAGAACACCCTTTCAGCCTCAAACAGACCGCACCTCAGCCCTTCCGTTGGTGCGAGGTGAAGTTTTCACCTTTGGATATCGCATTCCCAATTGGGAGAAGATAGGCTTCGTCACTAAAATGAAATCCCTATCGACAGCCATACTTCTCCCATTCTTGTTTCTAACATCAGCCTCCGCCCGTCTTGGGGAAAACCTTGAACAGTGCATTGAACGCTATGGGGACCCGACATTTATCGCCGGCGAAGATGCTCCCAAAGAGCAGCCCAAAAGCATCGTCATGAAAGAGGGAATCAGTGAGTATTACTTCAATAAGGGAGGATTCGAAATCCGGTGTGAATTTTTTATGGGTATAGAAACCTGCATTTTGATCACCTACCGGAAAGTTGAGAAAATCCGACTTCGTTTCGAAGAAATCGAAAACTTTCTGAAGATCAATGCGCCGGGAAGGACTTTTGAGAAGCATGATAGCACCCTGTCCTGGCGCGAATCAAATCTTCCCTATCAAAGGCGCATGGAAGGATACCTCGCCAACTGTGATGGCCAGCGTTTTTATTTATCGGTTTGCGTCCCGAATTACAGCAAGATGACAGCCCCAAAAGATAACACTTCCACAGAAGGCTTGTGACAACGATTCCATACAACAACAGAAGTGAGAAAGCACCAGCATCCCCTACCCTCGATACCAAGAAAACCCAACACGCAGGCACAAATGGAAGCTGCCCCCCGTAAGAAGCTATATGGCGAAAAGATCACGATCGGTTCCGACAGTTTATCCATCGGAAAGACGGAACTTCGCTTTTCTGAGATTACTCGACTTTCATCCTATTCGGATAAATGGAGCCCAATCGCCATTTTCCTGGCAGCGTTAACCTCATCCCAGATCGCATGGGCGATACTCCGCCGGGAGAATCATGGAATCCTTTCCTTCGTCTTCTTGGCGATCTTTGGACTTGGAACCATCGTCGCCGTGTTCACTGGTATCGCGGCGATCCGCGCCAAGCCGCAGAAAATCGTAGTCATAGGAAAAGACCGAAAACCAATCCACTTCAGCGGAGTCTCGAAAGCCGACGCCGAGAGAATTGAAGCGGCGTATGCCGACGCATCGTCAGACCAACGATCCATCAGTAACGATGATCAAACCTGACAAGCCAGTTCCTGTTTTACTGGATGCGTTCAGCATCCCTCAATCTTTCGCGCTCTTCTTCGCTGACTCCAACCAAACGGCGTCCCGTAACTTTGAATCGCTGGATTTGGCTTCGAAGACCATTTTGTCTTGGTGATAGACGCGAATCCACGCCCCTTCGAGGTCTTCCTCCATATCCTTGCCCACGCTGCCGGATGAACCTTTGACAATGGGTTCGTAGGATTTCACTTCAACAGCTGCGGTGGTAAAGGTTGCGTCGTTTCGTCCCTCCAACTTCGCGAGAACGGTTTCGCCAACGGTTACCAAATGTTCTCCCGACTGTTGTTGCCCAGAGGTGGTCCGCATCACTCCGGCGGGTGTCTTGAAGAGTTGATACTCCACCTTGAGATCGCTGAGGTCCGTAGGATCGGTGTTGGCCAGCGTCACCTCATAGGCCCACTTCTCCAGGGTGGTTTTTACCGATGACGTCTTGGTTTGTTCCCGCTCCAAACGATCCGCCTTGAATTTGGCTTCCAGGCGATAGTTCATTTGGGCCGGGTTCTTCGTCAGCCATTCGCTAATATATTCCTGATCTTCTTTCGAGAATACGGCGATCTTGGTGGTTATCTCCCGGCCATCTGCCAGTTTGAGGGTAACCATTTCTGAAGTTGCGGAGACGATCTCCGCTTTCAGGACTTTGCCGGCGGGATTGCGAAATTCCCGAAGTTCTCCCGCGAAAACGGGTTGCATGACAAGGGTGAATACGCCGGAAACAAGGAGAGATAAGAATGAAGTTTTCATTGTCTTGACTGCATTGTGGGCGAGCAACGGACGACACTGAATCAAGCCTGCCTTGCTGCCCTTGCCGAAATACCACAATCGTTTGCGGTGCTTGTCAAGCGACAGTCCGCACTTCGATGCAAGGGCCTGCCATTACGCAGCCTCTTGATGTGAATGATTGAACAGCGTTACGCCGCCTACTTTACAATCATCTCGCCCTTCATGATGATCCAATGCCCGGGAAAGGTGCACATGTAAGGATAGACGCCGGGGCTTTTGGGTGCCTTGAAGCGCAGAACTTCGACCGTATCGGGCGCGAGCATCTTGGTATGATGAAGAATCTTGTTCGCCTTGGACTTGGGGATGAATTGCCCCTTCGCCATTTCCTTGGGATCTTTGGCCAGTTCGTTCGCGGCCATGCCGATTTCTTCGACCGTTCCCGGTTCGACGATGGCAAGATTGTGTGGGGTGGCATCCGGGTTGGTAAAGACCAGTTTCACGGGTTGGCCGGCTTTGACTTCGAACTTGTCGACCGTGTAGCGGATCTGCTCTTTCACACAGCTGATCTTGACCGTCTTGAGGCCCTTCTGGTTATCGAAGCCCGCCTCTTTGGCGGTTCGCTTTGCCGGTTTCGTTTTCTGCGACTTCTCGAACTGCTGGAGGAACTCGTTCAATTGGGGATGCGCGGCATTCAAGGCTTCGTTCCCCTGCCAGAGCGGCTTGAGAGTCCGCGACCCCAGTGACGTGCGAATCCCGTAACTCAGGTGCCCACCTTTCGGGTGATTCAACGTATCGAGCATCGCGACCAGAGCATCCTCCGTTCCAAAGTAACTTGCAGCAATCGCGGCCTGAAGCCGGACGGTCGCGCTCTCATCATTCGCCCTGTCGCGGAGCAACTTGGTGGCGTCGGAATAGGCGGGGAACCAGTAGCGAAGCTGCTTGGTGGCGGCCGCTCTCGCCTCGGGAACTTCGCAGACGAGCAGCTCGGCAAGGAGTTCCTTCCTGACACGCTCGATTCCGCGATAGACCCAGACGGCTACCATCTGGCGATGCCGGAAACGCGGATCGTTCGGATCAAGATTCTCCACCCATGCGTCCAACGCGGCGACGACCGCATCGGGATCGCATTCGCGCAATTCACGCTTGGCCCAATAGCGATAGCGATACTCGGGACGCTTGAGAAGATCGAGGAGTTCGGGAATGGAGGCACCGGCGATTTTCGGCGGATCCTGGGGCTCGGCCCCTTTCGGCATGATGCGCCAGATTCGTCCGGAGTGACGATCGCGGCGCGGATCCCGAAGCGAATATTGGGCATGCCCTTTGACCGGGTTGTACCAATCGCAGACATACATGGCGCCACGTGGACCCGAGCGAACATCGACTGGAATAAAGCTCAAATTTGTGGAGAAAATGAGATCGCTGACATACTCTTCATCATAACCAAATTCGGTTTTCTTCCACTTGTGGATCTCGATGCGGTTGGTGGGTTTGTAGCGCGCTTTGATGAAGCCGCCCTGCATCTCCGCCGGCCAACTGGCGAAGTCGACAAACTCCTGGCCGCAGGTTCCGGAATAGGCATTGAGCCCGGCAGGTTTGGGATGTTGCTCCGGGTAAACCGGGTCGAGCGCATGAAAGGCTTCGGCGTAGACCGGATGGCTTGCCATGTGTTGCCCCCAATCATCAAAGGTCACGCCCCACGGGTTGGTGCTGTGATAGGTTCCAAACGAGGTGAGGCGATGAAGGCGCGGCTCGAACCGAAACCAGCCTGAGTTCATCTGCCGGACCGGTCCGTAGGGAGTCTCCACCTGACTGTGGTGAAAGATAGATTCGCGGAAAATGAGATCTCCATCCGGCGACCAGACGAAATCGTGAAGTGCGTGGTGAGAGTCTTCGCAGCCAAATCCGGTCAGGATGATTTCGCGATGATCCGCCTTGCCGTCTCCATCGGTGTCCTTGAGGAAGGTCATGTGTGGCTCCTCGGAGACATAAACGCCGCCATCGCCGAATTCGAAGCTGAGCGGAATGTGGAGGTCGTCCGCAAACACGCTCGACTTGTCCGCTTTGCCGTCTCCGTCCGTGTCCTCCAAAATCACGAGCTTGTCGTTGGGCTCGTTGCCGGGATAAACGTGAGGGTAGGTTGTCGAACAGCTGACCCACATCCGGCCCTGGGAATCCCAACGCATCTGGATGGGACAGGCGATATCCGGAAACTCTTCTTCCCCCGCAAACAGAGTCACTTCAAAACGCGGATCGACCTGGAACGCCTTCAGTTCGTCCGCCGCCGTCATCCACTTGTTCGCGCCACGACTCTCTTTGGATGGAGGAAGGGGTGGGATGTTGGAATCGTCAACGACTCCTTCCCCGCCTTGTACCAGATCCCAAATCGCCTGCTCGCGATTCGCGACCATCAACTCAAAGTTCTTCATCGCGGGAAGAAAATCGAGGTAGCCATAACTCTTGTTTCGTCCTCCTGTATAATAGAAGGTATTGACCGGCCGATAGCGGCGAAAGTACTGACGGCTCTTATCCTTCACCAGCTCGCGAAGGCCTTCGGGAAGTGAATCCGCGGCGTCCGCCTTGAAGCAGCCCTTGATCAAGGCGCGCCCCAGTGCCTCGTAGCCATGTTCATTCAGGTGACAGCCGTTGATCGTGAGTTGTTGATCCGGCTCACCGCCTTCCTGATTGAACACATCGACGAATCCGACGTGTTGATCAGCGGCAACCGCAGCCATCACTTCGGTGTAGCGGGCGAGTCGCGCATTGGTTTCGGCAGCCTTGGAAAAGCCATCGACGTTCTCGGTCTTGACCGGAGAAACCAGAACGATGCGAGGACCAGATTCGCCATTGAACGCCTTCGATTTCAGATCCGCCAAAAAGCCGGTGAGCTTGGTTCGAAAATCTGAGAGGCCTGCTTCGCCGGCAAACGACTCGTTGAAACCGTAGGCCGCAAAAATCACGTCGATCTTCTCATGAAACAGATGCTGCTCCGTATCCGCAAAATTGTCGGGACGCGGTTCCAGCCCGATTTCGTCAGCCGGCCAGGCGAGATTCTTCACCACCAGCTTATGCTCCGGAAACTGAAGCTGGAGCATCGACTCAAAGAATCCGAATTCCTTCATTCGGTCGAAAAGCGTGTTCCCGATCAAGGCGACCCGATCTCCTTTTTCAAGTTGAAGCGGCAGGCTGGTTGAAACAGGCTCGGTTTTCTCGGGTCGTGGTGCGGTGGCCGCGTAAATCGCATACTTGGCGAATTCGGGATCTTCCGGAGGAGCGGGCTTGTCGATCGTTTGATTCTTGGCGTCTGACTTTCCGATTTTGGCCTTGTCAGCATCAGTTACCGTTTGGCCATTCGCCAGGTGGGCGACGAAAAAGAGAACACAAGCCGGGAGCAAGAGACGAAAAGGGATTTTCATGGCGCACCAACGGAACGCCTTCCCTGCCACGGCGCAAGTTTTTGTCGCCCCCCTCCCATCGGCGGCTAAAAAGGCCGGAAACAACGCTAGGTTAGGATCCCTCCTCCGGAGAATCCAACGTCGCCTTCGCGCTGTGACGATCCACAACCAGATGAGTCACGATCGGCGCTTCCTGATCCAGAACCGCCCGCAAAACCTGGGATTTTTCCATGTGACAGCGGCCACACGGCCCAAGCACCAATACGACTTTGCCATCGCGATCTCGAATGTGGCTCGCAACCTCGTGGAGATCAATCAACGTCATCGGCCGATAGTGGAGCGTTTTCTTCTGCTCCCCTCGCAAGGAACCAAACTCAAACGGCTCCTTGTCCATGATCGGCAGCCAGAGCAAATCGCCTTTCACGCCTTTGGATTTCAACAGGTTCCGCTTCTCGCCATCTGTTTGGTAATAGCGACTGAAGGTTGAATGAACATCATCAATGCTTCCCGCGCCGGTCAGGACGATATCCAATCCCTTTTCCGTAAAGAACTTACGGAGTTCGGTCGCCGCCTCCAACGCAACACTTCGCTTTCCGATTTCGACAAACGGAGACGAGTTGAAGCACTTGAACGTCGATCGCGAACGAAGCGGTTCCTCGTTTAACATCAACGTGAGGAACGAGATGGGATTGGTTTGCGGGCGAATGTCGAACCCCGATACCAGATTGGTAACCGTCAACCGCAACATCACCCGAAACCGACGTCGAAAGAGGCTCGATTTCTCCTGAACTTCGTCGCCCTGCCCTGCTTTCTGTTTCGCATCAAAGACCTCTTCCTTGAGTTCGCGCTCCAAGTCCTCAACCATCCGCGAGAGTCGCAGCTTCAACTCCATCGAGAGAATCTGCATCATTCGACCACCGCTAAATCCCATCTTCACATTCACGATCATCGGCTCGGGATTCGGGTCATCCCGGGAAACGGAAGTCGCACCTTTTGATCTTGGCCCGGAAAGCGGCTCAACTTCGGCCTTGTCCTTGAGTTCCCAATCAATCGCCTGCTCCCGCGCCCGTTTCCTTGCCGTGGTTTCAACGATGCGACACACCATTTGTGCGGCTTCGGTCACGGTCGTCATTCGCTCTCCCGCGCTCGGGACATGAACTTCGCTCAGATTCGGATATCGCTCCCGTAGCCGGTTCGTCAGATCCAGTTCTGCGGACGGATTGTAGGTCAGCCACCCCCAACTGGTCGCCATCGCGAGATCCTGATAGGGAGTGTCTCGACTGATGTCGGTGATCCCATGCTCACGCTTGAGGATTTCGACCACCGCAGAGATCGGGTGCCCCTGACAGATGTAAAATGCTGTCATGTCGATCCGGGTCCGTCGATCGATTGGCTTGGGGATTGGCTTGGAGTAAAAGTCCATATGGCTGGTCGGTCACTGCCCCAAACTGTTTGAATCTAACAATGACAAAATATTCAGTCTCCTGCAAGATAAAACAACTTTGCATTTGATTTTACAAGGAATTTGAAAAACTTTGTTCGGTCAGGGTTTAATTTTCTAAAAAACACGCCCTAACAAAACGCGAAACCATGGGAAATCCCAACAAATCCACCGTTCGCCCACTGACTCTCGAGGAGCTGCGCAGCTCCTTACAGGGTAACATGACGCCGTTTGCTAGTCTAGCAGAACGGTTTCTGAGTTTGATTCCGGAAACACCAACCGAAGTCACAACGCCATCATTCAACACCCGCGCCGAGAGGCGCCACTTCGTCCGGTCGACACTCGTGCCGCCAGACGAATTCTAACTACCGCCTGGGAAAAGCCACCCTCTTCCCAGGCGCACTTACTGCTTCTAATGTCCCACCACCAAGAAGAAAAACTCCCGGTAAAAAGCAAATCAACACTCAACCCCAGACCTGAAGAAGAGGAACCCAAATCGGATTCTTCAAATCCCCCCCAACAAGATCCCCCCAACGACGAAGCCCCGGTAAAGGACGATTGCTCCGGCATCGAGGGTAACGAGGCGACCGTCCCAGTTGACGAACCGCCGAAGCACTCCCCGACCGACAACTCGAGCAGTCCTGACAACGCAACTGACGAGAATGACGATTCGGTTGAGGAGGAAGAGCTTCATCCATCCCAGGCTGTTGAAGACCTGGCCAAACAGCACTTCCAATCCGAACAGGCACCGGACCTCACGGCCGATCCTGTTTCGGAAGAATGCGAACTCGTTCCCCGGTTGCTCTTCGTGAAGGTGACCAAACGGTTTGAAAAGGGAGCCTGCGAATTCAGCTTCGAAGGTGAAAAAGTCATCCTGGCACGAAAACTAAGCGAACTCCTCGAGGCTCTGCTCCTCGACGATGGTCCCAGTCATGATGAATTTGTCCGATTCAAATCGATCACCGAACTCATGATGAAGCTCCGCATTTCACGCAGTAGCCTGCACAATGCTGTCGGGCGACTCCGAGAAGTGTTGAGTGAACACTTGTTCCTCCTCGGCGACCCCATCGAATCTGACCGGAATCTCGGCTATCGGATTTCTCTGCTCAACCGGCAGTTGCTCGGCTAGAGCGAGCGAATTGGGAAAAAAGGACAAGAAAAGAGCCTCGCTCACAAAAACTGGCGATCCCTGTGTTTCCGTAGGGGTCGACCATGAATCCACAAACCGAATCTCAGCCCTCCCTTTCTTTCCACCTGATTCCGGCTCAGGCGGGAAAGGAAGGGGGGGCGATTTCGCTTCCGAAGAGCCCGAGCTATCTCGACCCGGAGACTCTCGAAATCGGAACCGAAAAACCCGCGCCATCCCAGCGCCGCCTGACGTTTGAGCCCCACGGGCGCAACCTCCTGGTGCTGAATCCGGACCGCGTCCCGCTACGAGTCAATGACCTGAACGCGCCGCGCGTCCATCTCCTGGAAGAGGGAGACCATCTCCTGATTGGCAATCAACACCTGCTGGCCACGGCGCTCTACAACTGCCCGGAGATCGGGCCGCCTCCCAGTGCCAACATCGGCCGCGCCTGCCCGGTCTGTCGCAACACGTTCACCAGTGAGGACCGCGTTTACCACTGCGGATCTTGTGGAGGCGTTCTTCATCTCGAAGAAGGAGACAACCCGGATGAGTCGCTTCAGTGCGCGCTATCCGTCACCCACTGTCTGACCTGCAACCATCCCATCAACCTGGAGGAAGGCTACATCACTCAAGGGATCTTCGAGCAATGATCGCCCAGCCAACACGCCACTTTCTGGAATGCATGCCCCCGCAAACATCCGGGCGTTTGCCGGATCGAAAGCAGCGGTTCCCCAACCTCATCGGGATGCCGGAAGGTGGACACGAAACGCTCAGCAATTTGAAAATCGCCGTGGCGGGATGTGGCGCGGTTGGAAGGACGATCGCCATTGACCTCGCCCGACTGGGAATTGCCAGACTCTACCTGATCGACCCGAAAGCCTACAAAGAACAAAGCCTCCTCACCCAACAGATCATGCCTTCAGAGATTGGCCGTTCAAAGGCTGAGTCGACGGCGCAAGCCTGTGCCGAGATCAGCCGGGACACAGGGGTTTTCTATGCCTTGGGCCGCTTTGAGACGCTCGATCATCTCGCGCTCAAAGACGTCGATGTGGTGATCATGGCAGGAGACAACCTCAACCTGGAATCTGCCTTGGGAGAATGGACGTCCCGTTTTCGCATTCCGCTGATCCACGCCGCCGTTCATGGCGAAACCCTGGTCGCTCAAGTCAACGTCTACGCCAATCAAAATGCGGAGTCTCCCTGCCCATGTTGTGGATGGGGTGCCGCGGAATGGGAGCACCACGCCAGAGAAACCACCTTTGCGTGCGACCCGGGCAACGCGGCGAGCCAGGACCAACAACCTACCATCGCCACCCAACCCACGACCTCGACACCGAGCCTCTGCGGAATCGCGGCAAACCTCGCGAGCACCCAGATGTTGCGCTACGTCCTCGGCCTTGGCCGCCCGGTCGGCGATACGTCGTTGCAATTCTGTGCCTACACCAACGCGACCGCGACGAGTCCACTTGCCGTCTCCAAAGCCTGCCCCACCAGTCACCTCCCCTACACCCACCACGCCCTTCCAAGCCATTCCCATTACACTCTGAACGATCTCCTCAGGGAATCCGGAAGCCTGGCGCAAGCCACCGATCCGCCAACCTTTGAAGTCGGCAACGCGGTTTGGGCGGAAGCTGGCGTTTGCAACTGTGAGGGCGCAACCACCTCCATTGCGCGATTCGTTGCCACCGACGACGCGCCCGTTCTCTGCAAGGTCTGCAATACGCCGATTCAGCTGCAACCTTTCTTCACCCATCAACAGGCATCGCTCCATCACCTCGGCGAAGCCCTCGATCTCCCGATTTCCGATCTCTGCGATTCGTCCCCCAGGTGGATCGCCATCCGCAACACCGACCACGCCATCCTCTTTTCCTAACCTCTATCATGAACACGGAACCATTTCTTCTCTCCAAACTCTCCACGTTCAAACTCGATCCGTCCCATCAACGGCTCTTTGATGATGCGATCCTGACCAACGCCGGAAACGCGATTTGGCGATCGCGAAAGAAGAACGAGATTCACGACTTTCTCGCCCTCGCCCAGGTTTCGAAACGCATCCGCATTCGGACCATCGACCTGTCCGTCGATCTCCGAATCCTGTTCGACTTCTTTTGCCCGGTCCCTACCCTTCCCCATGTAGACCAGGATCTGGTGATCCGCGACCGGGCGACGTTGGGCCTCACTTACACGGAAGACTCGGTGCGAAACTCGAAACCCGGTTACTCGTTCCTTCAGATCCTTTCGCCGTCCCAGGTTTGGCTTCCCAACGTTTCCGACGAAGAGGTTGGCATTCAAGCCCTCTGCCTTGGGGCGATTCTTCCTCCCGGCATCCTCATCAAAGAGCTGACCCTCCTCGCCTACGCGGCGTTGACGATGCAGTCCGTTCAACTTGATGCCCTGGATTCCGCCGGGGTCATGAACGGAAAATCCGCCCAGTGGTGGAAGATCAACCAACATCGCTTCCCGTTGACTCAGGATAGCTTCATTCCCGCGTCCAAAGCTCAATCGACATAGCCTCTCCCCGTTTCGGCACAGCGTGCTTCAGAGCCCCGCCTGGCAGAGGCAGGAGGAGTTGATCTTCAAATCGGCTTTGGCCCAGATTTTCTCGAACCGTTCCCAAATCGGCTCGGCTTCCTCTTCGCGGTCCTGCAAAGACAAGCTGCGGGACAGTCCGAAGAGCGACCAACCGTTTTCAGGCCGGCGTTCCAGGTCCTTGCGGTAGACGTCCTCGGCTTCGGCGAAGCGACGTTCCTGCATCAGCGTCGCGCCGAGCAAATGGCGCACCGGCAGGATCCAGCCGGGCGGTTCGTCGTATTTCAGGTCGTCTTCCAACTCGACAGCTTTCCGCAATTCCGCCAGCGCCGGGTCAACCTTCCCTTCGCGATAAAGAATTTCGCCTTCCAGCATGTGGCTGGTCAGCTCGAGCACCTCCGAGCAGAAGTTGTTCCCGATGATCCATTCCTCGGGAACCCGCTCCCGCGCCGCGACGAAGTTGACTTGCTCGGCCCGGGCCAGTTTCGGCTTCCCTTTGGCGGCATGCGCGATTCCACAGGAGGCGTGATGCAGGGCACGGGTGAACGGTAGGTAGTCGGGCGGCTCCGGCATCGCGAGGACGTCGTCCCAGCGCCCGAACCGGACCAGGACCTCATACGGCATCGCGACGAACGCGTCCGCAAAGAGGGCGTTTTCCTGAAGCCATGGCGTGGGGATTTCTGCAACCATGGCCCGGATGTGGGTCAGGGCCAGTTCGCTCTGCCCGGTCATCATCGCGGCGTAGGCCAGCATGTGGCGGCTGTGCGCCATGTAGAGACGGTAGAAATCCGGCCGCTTCCCGGTCGTCTCCCGGTAGGTGAGGTCCGCTCGCACCGCTTTTTCATTGGCCTCGATCGCCTTGTGCCAGCGACCGCGCAGAACGTCGATGTGCGATGGCATGTGGGTGTTGTGCCCCATGCCCGGCTGCAAGTCGCGCAGCCGATCCGCCGCCGCGTCCGCCAGTTCCGGGTTCGGCCCGGCTTCGACCGCGTGAATCAAAAGGTGATTCGCCAGGGGATGGTTCGGGTCGAGTTCGAGCACCGCATTCAGGATCGCGATGATCTCGTCAGTGCCGGGTTGCGGCTCCTTGTCCAGGGTCCAGAGATCCCAGGGCCGCAGGTCCATGAGCGACTCGGCGAAAAGCGCGCCGACGTCGGCGTCCTCGCGATGGTTGTCCCACACCTCGCGCATCGCTTCGGCATAGGCAGCATCGAGCGGGGTGCGGTCTTCCGGATGCGGATCGGCGTAGCGGTGACCGAGCGCCTCGATCAGAGCTTGCTCGACCACGGTGCAGCGGGAGGCGTGTTGCTGCGCCAGGGTCAGTTCTTTCCAGGCGAGATCGGCGCGAGCCGCCGGGACCATCGGGTTGTTGATGTGCGGTCCGCTGGCCAGCGAGATGGCCCAGTGCGCCATGGCGCATTCCGGATCGAGACGAGCAGCTTCCTGGAAGGAACGGATCGCCTCGTCGTGGTTGAAGGCGTAGAGGAACGCCAGTCCCTGGTCGAAGTAACGCTGCGCGGATTCCGAGTTGGTGGTGACGTCGCGTCCGTGCGGACCAAGCCCCTCGAAGAGAGGAACCTCAGCCGTGCCAAGAGCCACAGTCCAAACCCAGGCGAGCACCACGATCGTCCGGTGACAGAAGAGAATTGGAGCATTCATCGATCGAATGAAGGGTTAGTGGTTTGATTGCCGTGAAGCGGAGCCCAAGTGAAGCCCAACGTCCTCACACGGTAAAAAATTACCCCCGCCGTGCGTGATTACCAGACAATTCGACAAAAAAGCCTTGTCACCATGCGCCGCTCAACGCCCCGCCGTCCCAGTCGGATCCCCCCACCGATCGAAGGGACTTGTTCGTCCCCAGTTTTCGTTGATCATAACACGATGATCGAAAAAACCCTTTGCGCAACGATCCTGCTCGCGGCTCTGAGTTCGACACTTTGGGGCACCGATCACTTCCTCACGATTGCCGGCGGTTACGAGCCTTCCGGAAATCAGGTCTCTCTGGAAAAAAACGTGGTCTTCTACCGGAACGTGCTCGCTCGGGCTGGATTTGCCGATTCGCCCCACGCAGTTTACTTCGCCAACGGCCTTTCTGAGCATCGCGATGTTCAATACGAGCCCAGCGAATCGCAGGTTCCCCGAGCCCACGAGCTGATGGCGAAGCTTTTCGGAACCACCGAACATCAATCGCTTTCCTATCGAAAACACAAGTTGACCAGCCTTGCCGGCGCAACGACGCCGGAAAACCTGGCAAAGTGGTTCGACGATCACGCCTCAACTTTTCAAGCCGGCGATCGCCTGATCCTCTACGCCACCGCGCATGGCGGGAAGAGCAACGACAAGAAAGACGACGGCAACACCAGACTCTATCTCTGGAACAAGAGGACGGTGAGCGTAAGTCAGCTTCAGCCCCATCTGGAGAAGCTCCCGGCAAAGGTCGGCGTAACCTTGATCATGGCTCAATGTTACTCGGGAGGCTTCGCCAACTCCGTGTTCAACAATGCCAATAAAGAAGGTGGCGACTTCGACCGGCCCGTGTGCGGTTTCTTTTCGACGGTGCCCAGCCGGCAAGCCGCAGGATGCACCCCGGACATTGACGAGGAAGATTACGACGAGTTCAGCAGCCACTTCTGGGCTGCCATCCATGGTGAAACCCGCGTCGGACAACCGGTCGAATCCGCCGACTACGATGAGAACGGTGCCGTCAGTTTCGAGGAAGCCTTCGCCTACACCGTAATCACTTCGCAGAACATTGATATTCCAATTAGGACGAGCGGGGTGTACCTGCGGGCGCGCAGCAAATACCGCAAAGACCAACCCGACAACGAGCAATTGTTCCCGCAGAAATCCGACTACGAGAGTGTGCTCGCGTTGGCGAACCCGGTCGAAGCAGCCATGCTCGAAGCCTTGTCGAGTCAGCTCAATCTCACCAACGCCCAACGCTATGCGGAGTCCGAAACCGCCGCCAACCAGATCGAAGAAAAGCGCAAGGAGTTGAAGGCTCAATCCGACGAGAAGAAAAAGCGGATCGAACAACTGAAAAAGACCCTGCAGCGCCGCGCCCGCAACCAGTGGCCTGAGCTTTCGAACATCCTAAGCCCAACGGCCGTGCGATTGCTGACCGAACAAGCCGAAGCATTCATCGCCTTCGTCGAGTCTCAACCGGAGTTCGCGGAATGGGTAGCGCTGCAATCCGAGCGCGACGCCATCGAGGAAGAACGTTTCGTCCTGGAAAAAGAATGGGCCAAGCACATCCGCTTCCTGAGAACCCACAACAACGTGATTTTGGCGAAGAACCTGGTCACGCTGGCCGATCAAGATTCCATCGCACGTTACCACGCCCTCGTCGATGCCGAGCGAAAAGCGCTTTGATCCATTCCGCCGCCCGCCCCCGCAATGTGCATCTTCCGAATCCACGTATTTCTCGCGTATTGCTTGCTCGCTCCGCCTCTTTTTTGCGGCGCCGAACGTCTGCCGAACGGAATCGAGCTTCAGGAACCGTGGCCGCCATATCGGGAGGCGAAGGAGGTCCTATCCGGCGAACCGATGCCGGTTGCCTACCTGACAACCCCGCCCGGCATCATCCCGATTGACCTCGGACGCCAGTTGCTGGTCGACGACTTTCTGATTCAATCCAGCACCTTGAAGCGAACGTTTCATCGTCCGGATTATCACCCCTCAAATCCCGTGTTCCGTCCTGAGAAGGCGTGGGAGAAGACCAAGGATCGCGCGTTTGCCGCGCCCTACAGCGATGGCGTTTGGTATGATCCAGACGAGAAGATCTTCAAGATGTGGTATCGAGCAGAAACCGGTTGGACTTGCTTGGCGACATCACCCGACGGGCTTTGTTGGGAACGCCCGGCGCTGGAGCAACTGCCCGGTGCCAACGCTTTGTATCGGTCGAATCGGGACGCCGTTTCCGTTTGGTTGGACCATGGCGCCGGCGATCCGTCGCGCCGATTCGTAGCATTCGAGGCAAGCTGGATCAAACCCGCGCACCGGCTCCACCTGCGCTACTCACCGGACGGTCGACAATGGACGGCCCCGCTGGCCATCTCCGGCCCGTCTTGGGATCGTTCTTCCGTTTTCTGGAATCCCTTTCGCAACGTCTGGGTCGCGAGTGTTCGCGGGCACGACCGGATGAAACCCGATCCCGTTCACCGGTCTCGAAACTACCACGAAGGCGCAACTCCCGAGGCCGTGCTCGCATGGACCGAACACACCGATGAGGTTGCCCAAGGCAAAGACGCGTCTGGCGGTCTGCAGCCATGGGTCGCCGCCGACCGTCTTGACCCGCGCCATCCCGACCCGCGATTTCGCAACAACGACCCCCAACTCTACAACCTCGACGTCTTCCCATATGAGAGCCTACTTGTTGGACTGTTCACGATCTGGCAGGGCCCGGACAACGCGACCTGTAAAGACCTCGGCATCCACAAGCGAAACGAGGTTCTTGTCGGATTCACGCGAGACGGATTTCATTGGGACCGGACCAACCGCAAACCGTTTCTGCCCGTCAGCGATGTTTCCAAAGCGTGGAATGCCGGCAATGTTCAGTCGGTTTGCGGCGGCTGCGTGATCGTCGGCGACCTCCTTTATTTTTATTGCTCAGGCAGGACGATGGATCCGTCCGACATCACCTCCACCGGCCTCGCGACGTTACGTCGAGACGGTTTCGCCTCGCTCGATGCGAATGGAGACGGCGGCGTCATGACCACACGACCGCTTACCTTTACCGGGAAACACCTCTTCGTGAATCTGGCAGCTGCAGACGGTGAGTTGCGTGTCGAAGCTTTGGATCAAACCGGCAGCGTGATCGCACCGTTTACCCTGGAAAATGGTCAACCCATCTCCGGCGACGCAGCCGCAATCCCAGTGAAATGGAAAGGCATAACCGATCTATCTCAGCTCACCGGCATCCCCGTTCGCTTTCGGTTTACACTGAAGAACGGCGCCCTGTATTCGTTCTGGGTTAGCCCCAATGAAGCTGGAGCGAGCACCGGCTACGTCGCCGCTGGCGGCCCCGGATTCGGCAGTGATCACGACATCCCGTAACGGACCCTTTTTTCCAGGACGAAACTGGCCGAGCGCGAGCGCTTTTGATTTCCCGGTTCTCCAATCCATGAGGCAATTGGTTTACGAATGAATCGCCGAAGGACATTGGGGACAGCCATTTGTTTGCGTCGTTGATAGGTTTTGAAGACCTGCCCGGTTCGCGTTCACCACACTTGGCAAGCCTTCTATGCAGGGAAGATCAATAACTTCAGAAAACTTCCCTCGCTCACAAATACGCCATTTCGGTGTGCTCTATTGCTGAACGTTCCACCCACCAGAACATGGCAACGACCGCACAAGCCCCCCACCCACTAACCGAAGCAGCGCGCAGAACGCGGACGCTCGAGGCGGTTGGTTTCAAGAAAAGCGGGAATGATTTCAAGAAAGGCAGAACCAGTTTTTCCAACCGAAAAGGCTGGCTCACCCTCCGCTCCACGTTTCCGAAAACCGCCGAGCCGACCGAAGGGAAACTTGGAAAACCGGGGCTTTGGAAGAAGACCCCAACAACCCCGGCCAAACAGCATTTCACCCTGCCGGAAACCATTCTAGCGAACAACCGCGCCGCGTCGCCCGACGACGACGATCCAACCCTGCGGGCATGTGTGGACTGGGCGCTGGCGACCCGAAACGGGAGACCACCGAAAGCCCCACAATTGCCATCCGCCGAAGACGTCGAGAACTGGCTCGGTTCCAGAACCATCCAAATTGGTGACATCGTTCGCCAGATCGAAGTCAATCATCTTGAAAGCCAGTTTTCCCTGCGGGTGACGATCGTCAACGACATCCCCAGGGAACGCACCCCCGGCACCGAGTGGCTTGCCGGCCTGATCGAAGACGCCCAGGAACAATGGAAACTGGCCAGAATCGAATTCACCAACCAGGACGATGACCACGATGTGGCGATCGCCGAAATCGACCTCACCGGAGCCCCATCCCCCATCCTCGAATCACTTTTCCTAACCAGTGTGGACACCCTCAGATGGATTGCCGCCTCACTGGTTCCCACGGCAGAGTTCCTGGTTGGCAACGACGCAAAGTCGTCGCCAGCCCTGAGCGAAACCACCATCCAGGGTCAGCAATCCTCAACCAACATCTAAATACAAAACGTTATGGTTACTGCAACAGAACCGTCCCCGACAACGGACGCCAAGCCCCGGCAAGGCGGATCCGCTGATCTTGGGGGCAACGACAGGTTTAGCCTGACTGCGATTGATGTGACCGGCAGCCACGAGTTGGAAGCGCCGAGCATTGATCGAAGCACCCCTGCGGGTGCAGTCGCGAACGCTTTTGCGAATCGCATGGACTTGCCAACCAACGTCCCTTGGGGACTCCGGAACGATGAGACCGCCGCTTATCTCTCAGACGATGAGCCAATCGGCGATCAAATTGAAACGGGTGCCCGAGTCGTTGTGACTCCGAAAAGTCACCTCGGCTAAGGACAACACGGCCCAACAACTTCGGAAACCGGCGGTATGTAAGTAGTTAAGAGGATTGAGGGTACGGATGGGCACGGTGACGTGTGCGGGAGGCACACAGAAACCGCCTCCTTGCGCTGGGTGGAGCGCAAGGAGGATTGGCCGGGCCCAAAACAGAAATCCAACCACGAAACAATCACCCCCATGAAACAAGCTGTTCCAACATCACCAACTCCCAAGACCTCGGAACCCGGCCTCACCCTGGTTATCCGAAGCGAGGATGACGGTGTGCTTCTCGCCCGGGAAGCGGTGCGTGAAGAAGACTTCACCGAAGCCAAGACCGAGGCGTTTCGCGAGCTGTTTCTTCGTCAAGGCATCCTCGAGGTTTCCCTTGCAGACCTTCCGGTTCGCCTCCGTGCAATCCCCGTCAAGGATGGCCCGCCAAATCGCTGCCGTGGTTACGCCTTTGAAAAAACCGTTTCAGCCGGTTCTGGAAAGAAGCGCACGGTTTTCACCATGAACAGCCTTGAGCGCGTCGCGACGCGGGTCGGTAATCGGCTCCTGGAATCCGGAGCGCTCGAGTCCGGCGAGGATTTCGTCTTTGAACTGGAGTCCGGAGCCCCCACCGCTCAAGCCGCACCCGATCCCTTTGCGGATATACTCGGACCGACCATTCGAAAGTCAGAGATGCACTTTCTCCAGGCCGAACTTTCTCCGCTTCTCCAGAACGCCCGGAGCGTGAACGAAGCGGATCCTGATGTCTTTCCGGTTTTCTATACTGAGGAAGCCGTTCAACAGGCTGAAGCCCATAGCCGCAAGGGTTCGCCGGCTGATCCGAATTACGAAAGCGGAGCCATCCTGGCCGGACCGATCTGCTCGTGTCCCGTTAGCGGAGAATTTTTCATCGTGGTATGCAAAGTCCAGGAAGTGACCGAGGCCGACCAAACCCTGGTCTCCTTGGAGTATTCCGGCGAAAGCTGGGCCCGGATTCAGAAGAACATCCGCAAAGAACAAACCGAGAACCCGGCCATCCGAATTCTTGGCCAGGCCCACGGCCACAACTTTCTGCCAAACAACGGCGAAACCTGCGCGGATTGCCCGACCAAACCGGTCTGCGATGTCGACAACCTGTTTGTCAGTTCCGACGACAAGAACTGGACCCGGGCGGTGTTCAGCCAACAACCCTGGCAGCTCTGCCACATCTTTGGCCTGACCGCCCGCAACGATAGAATCAACGCCCTCTTCAGCCTCCACGACGCACGGCTGATCCGCAGAGGTTATCACATCATTCCCGACTTTGACGCCACCGCCCACCCCACGATCTCCGTTCTCCAATAAGCCCCCAAATTCAATCCCCCTAACTTGACCTCATTCACCGGCTATGAAAGCTAATCAACCCAAGGAAAAAGCGGACTCCGTCGCCACGATGCTGGCAGATCCTGAGTTCCCAGTCGAGGAACGCCGAAAGTTCCTCCAAATGATCGTGCAATCCAACGATGAGTCGGCTCTCAATGCCGTTATCGAAGGGCTCGAAGGAAAGAAAGGCGGCGACGTCTACGCGAAACGCATCAAGAAGCTCGAGGCGATCATGAAAGAGCTTGAAGAAGGCCCGCAACGCCCCGCGATGTTCATTGCCATGACCCCGGCAGCAGACGAAAGGATCCAATACGCCCAGGTGATGCTGGATGATGGCAATCAAGCCTACAGCGTCGTCCCCGACCCTGAGCTTGCCAAGTCGCTGAAACTTGGCGACCCCATTGTGATGGATGGTCGCGGTCGCGCAATATTGCGTCGAGGCGCCCACAACCTGGGGATTGGCGAAGAAGCGAAGTTGGAGCGCGTGATCGACGAACGCCGAGTCGAAGTCTCGATGCGCGGCCAGGAACGATTCGTCTTCTTTGCATCCTCGAAAATCGCGGATCAACTCAAGAACGACGAGCTCGAAGCAGGTTCGATGCTCGTCGTCAACCCACGCCAGTTCATGGTCTTTGATTCGATCCCCAAAGTCGATGGGCTTTCCCACTTTCAATATCTGGAGCGGCGTCCGGTTTCCAAAGTCGTCGTCGACCGCGACATCGGAGATCCGCCACCCATCATTGAGAAGATCACCCAGTTCGTTCGCGCGGAGATGATCGCCCCTGAAGTGCAGCGGCGTTATCAGTTGAACCGCTGCCTGACGACGCTTCTCGACGGCGTTCCCGGCTCCGGCAAGACCCTCGCGATCGCCGGAATCGAACGGAAGATCTACGAAGTGATGAGCGAAGTCACCGACGTTCCCATCGATGAACTCCCTCCCCGGGTCTTCCGCCTTCAGATGAGCCGAATCCTCAACATGTATCTCGGCGAAAGCGATCGAAACCTGGAACGCTTCTTCACGGAAGTCGAGCAGATGGCTGCGGAACCCTTTGTTTGTCCGGATGGACGCGAGATCCAGCTTCCCGTCATCGCGGTGCTGGAAGAGATCGACGGTCTGGCTCGTCATCGGGGTCAGGATTCCATTCACGATCGAATCCTCACGACCGCCCTCCAGAACCTCGATACGGCCCGTCCTGAACTGAAGGAGAACCTCATCATTTACTTGGGCACAACGAACGAGATTCAGCAGGTCGACGGTGCGTTTCTCCGCCGGATCGGCGCAACGGTCGAACGTTTTGGCCGACTGAAGCGCAGCGGCTTTGAAGCCGTGCTCGAAAAGCAGATTGATGGTTTGCCGATCATCCCGTTGAACGGCAGCCGCGATCCCAAGACGATCGAAAAGGCAACGATCAACGCGATCACCTCCTGGCTCTACTCGCCGAACGGATCGGACAAAGGCCTGGTTGAGCTCACGTTCACGGGTTCCTCCAATCCTGAGATTCGCTACCGTCGCGACTTCGTCACCGGTGCTCTGGTCAATCGTGCGGTTCAGCAGGCCAGCATCGAAGCCAGCCAGGCAGAACATCGCGGCACGGAAGAGTGCGGCATTTCCTGTGAACTTCTCGTTCGCGAGATCGACCGCCAAATCCGGACGCTCGCCGATCAACTCACCGAATACAACGCCCACAAATACGTGGACGTGCCTGACGCAACCCGCGTGGCCAGCGTTCGCCGGCTGCATCAACCCCATCACTTCCCCCTTCAACTCCAGGCTCACTAGCCAACTTCCCCAACTCACGGACCATCGATCCTCAATCCCCCAATACTCATGATTCAAGAACAAACACGACCCACCGTCGAAGCAGGACCAAGCGGAGGCGGAATCGACAACTTCTACAACCAGGACGGCAGCCCGGGGATGGCCAACATCCTCGCCGGACCTTATGGTGAAAATGTTCCCGTAGCCGGAATGACCGTTGGTGAAATTCGGGCGCGTTTTCGCGACCGCTTCGACATTGACCCGCAGTCCCAGGCCGTGATCGACGGCAACGATGTCAGCGATGACGAAGTCGTGAACGAAGGCCAAACCCTGATGTTTACCTATCGGGCTGGCGAGAAAGGCGCCGGACTCCCCTCATGAGCCAGCTCCACATTGAAGGCGACGAGATCCTGGCGGTATCCCCGGAAGGAAAGCAGGAAAGCATGAAGCTGGAGGTCCTCTTCGAGCGCGTTGCCCGCTCGCAGATGGACACCGGCGACCTGCTTCTGCCCGACGGAATGAAGGCCGTTCGCTCGGAAGGAAACTCCACCGTGATGGTGCATCAAAGTCCACCCCGCGTCCACAAGCTGAGGTGGATCACCAAGGACTCTCCGGCGCGATTCGGGACGGGCTGCACTTATCGCGATGTCACGATCAGCCTTCCTTATCTTGTGGTCCTGGCGGTCTATACCAGAACGCCCGAAGGCTTCACGACGTTATCGAAGCTGAACGAATGCTTTTTCACCAACAAGAGCCTTTCCTCGCTGAACGATCCACTCTTCTACCCAGCGCTTCTCAACTGCAGTAAATTCGAACCGCCGGAACGAAAGCCGTTGAGTTGGATTTGCACCCAGCACCTCGACCGCGCCTTCGATGCCGAACCCGACAGCAACCTTCGGATGCGGAAAGGATTCATCGCCCTGATGCGCTGCCTTCTCGAAGCCGGGTTCAACTACTCCAGTGAAGAACACGAGGCTTCCAGTTGGTATACGGAATCCGCGACCGTCGATCCGCGCATTGCCGACATCGACGAATGGCAGAAGGCGACAAAGAAGGATCCTCTCTTTGTGCTCGACCTCAACTGGCTTCCCACCAACCACTCGGTCGGTGAAGTCATTCAACGCATCTTCGCCAACCAAGGCGCAAAGAGCCCCAAGTTTAACAACGCCAAGGCGATCGAACGCCTGGTATTCACTCACAAACGTCAGCAACTCCGCCGTCGCCTGCTCGCCGAAAAAGCAGAGCAACAGGAAATGACGGGTTTGCTCGAATTCTAGAACCGAAACATCCTCATGAAAGTTTCTGACCATCATCTCGTCACCCCACTCTATCTCAAGATGTCGAAGGACATGCCCTGGCCCAAAGAGGAGAGCGCGTTCTACCTTCTCAGCAGCGACGGACTCTTCATGTGCCGGAACAATCCGTTTTTTCGCAGCAGTGTCCCGGTTCGCGATTGGCCGGCGGAGTTGGCCGCGCACCAGCCGTCGATTCGGCTTAGCTATCCTAGGATCCCTCAGGCGTTGTTCGAGAAGCTGATTGGATTCTTTGCCATCATTGGAGAACGCCACGGTGCAGAGGCAGCCGCATTGCTCGCCTGGAATCGCTCGACCAAGGAGGTCGAAGCCATCGTCCCTCCCCAGGAGGCAACGGTCAGCAAATCATGGGGAGGACGTCCCTACCCCATCGACGTCAGCTACGATGTTCCACCGCTCGATCCCAATCTGGTTCTGATTGGCGACATCCACAGCCACGTCGATGGCCCCGCCTATACGTCCAAGACCGATGCGGACGACGAAGCGCATCGCCCCGGGATTCACATTGTGATTGGACGCATTTTTACCGATCCACCGGAGATCCACATCGAAGCCACGGTCGATGGTAGCCGGTTTCGGGTCGAAGAGATCGAGCACGTGATCGAGGGATACGACGCGCGTCGAACCAGTGAAGTGCCTTCCGAATGGATCGAGCAAGTAGAAGTGAAAGACTGGTATTCCAGCTACTCATCTCAGAGCACGTATTACTCCAGCGAATACGGAACCTCCACCTCCTATCCTTAATCTCCGATTGATGAAACTCGCAAAAGACCAACTCCTTCAACCATCGCTGCCAGATGGTTCCTCCATCAAGATCGTCGGCCTGGGCGGCGTCGGCAGTATTGTCGCCCGCTATCTCTCCGTCTTTCTTGCCTCTCTCAAGATCGATCTTCGTCTCGTGCTGATCGATGGCGACGAGTTCGAGAGCTCCAATGCTTCCCGCATGCTGTTTGGCTGTCATGGCAACAAGGCATCCGTCATTTGTGATGAGTTGATGCCGTATCTCGAAGACTCGCAGTTGTCCCTCGATTCAATCGAGGAATATATTACACCGGACAACCTGCCAACCCTTCTCCATGAGGGAGACATGATCTTTCTGACGGTGGATAATCACGCCACCCGGAAGTTGATCAACGACTATTGCACCAGCGAGCTTCAGAACTTCTGTGTGATCTCTGGTGGGAACGACGGCGTCGAAGCGCTGCCAGACGGCAAGGTGCGTCGCGGAACTTTTGGCAACGCCCAGATTTTCGCGCGCCGCGAGGGTCGGGACGTGACGCCCAATCTGGTGCGCTTTCATCCTGAGATCGCCAACCCCGGGGACAAGCTTCCCACGGACCAGAACTGCACCGAACTCATCGCCTCGGTTCCCCAGATCCTCTTCGCCAACCTGGCCGTCGCGTCCGCCATCCTGAACACCTTCTGGCTCCATGTTTGCGGATCGACCCACTACAGTGAGGTCTCCTTCGACATCGCGGAAGGCCTGATGCGCCCCATCCCTCTTCCGAAGTTGGAACCGGCTCCAGCCTAACCCTCCAACGGCACAATCTTCACCTTCTTGCCGGAGCTGGCGGCTCCGCCCAGGCTTTGCAACAAGGTTGGCCCGGTCGGGGCCTCGGCAGCCGGCATTGCCGCCGCATTTTCGCCTTCGCCGTCGGATTTCTCCGCTTCCAGCGCCTCACGAAGCGCCCCCTCCACCATCTGGCCACAGTGAATTTTCATCGGCGGCAAGGCCCCGAGCGGCTTCGTCATCTCGGCAGCACCGAGATGCTGCGCTTCTTCAATCGTTTTCCCCGCCAGCATCTCCGTCGCCATACTTGCCACCGCAATCGCGGTCTGGCAGCCAAAACTCTGGAACGATGCCCGATCGATCACCTTTTTCCCATCCTTCTCCCCAAACTTCAGCCACATCCTCACCATGTCACCGCATTCCGGATTCCCCACGGTTCCCACGGAATCCGCATCCGTCATTTCCCCCATATTCTGAGGATTGGCGATCGCTTCCTGGATTTTGTCTTCAAAGGCATCGGACATGGTAGCAATAGATAAGCTTGGGTTCGCGGGTGGTGCAACTTGTCTTCCTTTTCGCCCTCCTCAATTGTCATTTGGATTCAGAAAAGCCCCTTGCGATTGGTCCCTATGCTTCTAAAATCCCGCCCTCATGACAGGAGACGAGTTGAAAAAGTTGGAACCGATGGAGCGTGCTCAAGCGCTCATCCGGGAGGAAATGGAGCTGAAAACCGGCACACTGGATTTAGGGAGTATCGGAATTACCGAATTGCCCGTTGAACTCTGGGGCAAAGGTTGGACCCGGCAACATAACTTGAAACATGTTACCCACCTCAGCCTCGGCTCGTCAGACGATCGTTCCATTGCGCCAAACAACTTCACGACCAAGCAATTCCCCCTCTTTGATCGGAAATGGCGAAAACTCTCCTCGTTGGTCTCGCTGTCCCTCGAACGCTCATTTCCAGAGGCGGCGCAAGACTTTGGCATCATGATGTTTGGGGCATCCGAGCCCAGGAATCAGCATCGATTTTCGGCCGTGCCTTCTCTTCCGGGAAAACTCAAACACCTGGTACTGACGGCGGATTTCGCTCCGGAAGACATCGACATGTTGGAGTTCTTGACCAAGCTGGAATACTTGCGCATTTCCAGCCACGAGGTCATCGGTCTCCGGCCCCTGGCCAAATTGAAGTCTCTTCGTGTTCTTGATTTGGCAATTTGCCCGAGCATTGCCAACCTTGCCCCTCTATCCAAGCTCAAATCACTCCAGGCCTTAAAACTAAAATCCTGTGGCAGAGTCTCTGATCTTACCCCCTTGGCAAAACTCAAAAGTCTCCAGGCACTGGATCTGGAGAAGTGCGAAGGCATTGTGGATCTATCTCCGTTGACGAAACGCCGTGCCCTTCAAAATCTCAATCTAACGAATTGTAAAAGCCTCACCGATTTTCGCCCGTTGGCCGCGCTCACCCAATTGCAAATTCTGAATTTGAAGGGGAACCAATCGTTCGAAGACACTGAGATCTTGCGCTCCCTGCGACACTTGTCGCAGCTTGATTTGCAAAAGACCTCCGTCACCAATTTGACCGGCCTGAGCAGCCTGGCAAAGTTACAGGACTTGAATCTGGCTGATTCACAAGTGGTCAACTTGGCCCCTTTGTCCGGACTTCTGCACCTGCAATCGTTGAATCTCAGCAACTGCAAGGTGCAGGATCTTTCGCCCCTCACTCAATTGCCCAACCTTCGGGTCTTGGATCTACAGAATTGTGATCATATCCAGGATTTCTCGCCACTTGAGAAAATCCCCGGATTGGAGATCAAGAATTTGTCCAATCAAAAAGGCGCGTCTCCTCCATCCCTGCCAAAAGGTAGCGCCGTCAAGTCATTGGAACTTGAGGAATGTACGCAGAGTGAGATTGATGCCTTGGCGGAGATGACCGAGTTGGAAACCCTTCTCATCGACGAATGTGAGGACATCGAAGATTTTTCAGCCCTGGCAAATTTGACCAACCTCAAAACGTTGGAACTTGGCAGTTGTGGCATTCGGGATCTCGAACCGCTTGGAGCGTTAACACAGTTGGAAGAACTTCACATTTCGTCATGCGAGAATGCCTCGGACGCCACGCCATTGGCGCGCCTTCCTTCCTTAAAGAAACTCAATATTCATTTCTGTAAGATACAATGTGTCACGCTTACTGAGTCGCCAATGCTCGAAGAGCTGGACCTCAGTGACAGTGGGACCTTGGAGAAAGTAGAACTCGCAGGTCTAAGCAATCTCCACGATCTCGATTTAAAGTGCTGTGAGCAACTCGCTTCTGTTCGAATCGTTGATTGTCCAGAATTGAAAACGATAGCTCTCAATGATAAGCCCAAGCTTGAGAAGCTCGAGATTTCAGGATTGCCGACCCTTGAGGCCTTTGAACTGGAGACTCCCCAAAATTTTGACCTGCGTCCCCTTGCGAATTGTTCATTGCTTCGGGAATTGAAACTCGTTGGGACGTCAGAACCACCTGACGTCAGTTGGCTACTTACTCCACCTTCTCCAGAGGAACCGCCTTTAATCTTACGCGACTCGTTCAAATGGTTGCAGATCGCGAAAACTTCCGATCCGGAAATCCCCAATTCGCTTCTCTCTCGAATGGATCAATACGATGTCTATGACAATTGCTTGGACCGTCTTCGAAGTTATCTCAAGGATAGGGGTGAAGCAGAATCAACCTCCGTTGCTTATCGCGATTTAAGGTTCGTCGTCTTGGGGAATTCAGGAGTTGGAAAAACCCAAATCTGCAACCGGCTTCAGGGCCTCGCATTCGACGAAAATGGGAAACCGACCAACGGGATGGTCATCTCGGATTTTCATCTGGATGAAAGCAAGGGATTGGATGTCCGGGACTTTGGAGCCGATGCGCTGCGTAATCGCCTCTATGCGCCGTTCATCAAAAATCACACCGTAATTATATTGGTTTGGGAAGATTCGGAGACAGCGACTGGAGAAGACGGTTTCCATCAACCTCTTACTCATTGGCTTCAGGAGCTTGCCCTGTTGGGTGAAGATATCTTCTGCCCAATCATTGTCTGCCAAAACAAAGTTGAAGATCCTGCCAACGCCAATCCGGATCTAATCCCTTC
Source organism: uncultured bacterium (assembly GCA_963977015.1). GTDB lineage: Bacteria > Verrucomicrobiota > Verrucomicrobiia > Verrucomicrobiales > DEV007 > JBCDHN01. Next base: position 102,069 of record CAXBMO010000021.1, read on the forward strand.
CGAACTGAAAAACACCTTCAAGCCGGACCAAGTGACGGTTGTTCAGTGCAGCGCCCGGGAGAACCACCTCGACGCGTTGAACGAGGCGATTGACGCGCAATGGACAAAGCTGGGGATGCACAAAATGGGATCCGCCACGGCGTATGCGATCAAGGAATTCAAAGCCCTTCGAAAAAGCGATAGCGAGCTTCCTGCGGAGGAACGAAAGTTCCGGTTACTCGGCAGTTCAGAATTCGCCGAAGTGATTCAGAAGGCGCAGAGCAACGGCAATGGTACGTTATCCGACAACGGAGCGGGTTTAGCGCTTAGTTTGGTGGAAAGCGGATTTTTCGAAGGCCGGCACAATGTGTGGAACCGATCATTCATTTTGGATTCGACACTTCTTACGGATGCAATGGCGGCGATTGTGAACCGCGCATCACCACATGCCGAATCAATCCGCACCGAGGACGGAATTGTGAGTGATGAAGCTATCAAGACCAAAATCTGGAAGCATTTTAGCGACCATGAACGTGAGTTCTTAATCGAGAAGTTGTCCCGGGAATGCCTGAGCATGTTCGAGCTTCAGAAACCAAAGGGCGGAAGCAGCGAGGAACGATTCGCGATCATCGACTTTTTGCCCGAATGGGAGGACAGCGTCGCCGCAAAAACGGGACAGTGGGACCAGAATTATCCCGAGATGCAGGAGGTTCAATTTCGTTTTCCCATCATGAGCCGAATGGTGTTTTGGGGCATTCTTCGTTACAGCATGGTTCCTGCGATTTTCAAAGACACCGCAGTGGGTTTCTGGAAAACAGGAGCCCTCTATTCCAGCCGAGATACGGACGCGAAAGGATTGATCCGTGAAGTTCGAAATGGTGACGGTGGCGCCATTGTCATTCAAGCCCAGGGAGAAGGGGCGGATCAGCTTCTACCGCGATTGCAAGGTGCAGTCGCGTGGGGATTGAATTTTAGTCACGTGACCGGCTTTGAGATCGTCGATTCGCAGGGCAATGCCCTCAAGAAATAGCAAAGCGGAAATAACCGTAGAGTGACCTGACATGGAAGAAGAATCCGAAGAACCAATCACATTTCACGACCAACTCAGAAAATCGATCCAAAGAAAGTTGGATCGCGGAGACGACCACACCTCCTACGCAACCAATCCGCCGGGTGTTAAACTCAAAGGATTTCATTACCTGCGGTCCAATCCCATGGGTTACTACGTGCTCAGTCGATTTGTCCGCTTACTCGTAATCGGAGTGGCTATCCTTACCGCGATTTGGTTTTTCCTGCTACCCAAGTTCGGCTTCATCGGTGGACTTGGGTTTGGCATTACCATTTTCGTCTTCATTCAGGTGTTGCGCTCCCGCTTGTGGATCCTGTTCAACTTCCCGAAAGTCCAAGCTCGCAAGTTCCAAAATGCCGCGCTCACCCCAGGGCTAATCGTCTCTCTAAAACCGCTGCGCGTTGCTGCAATGACGTCGCTCGCGAATTCAAGCCTTGCCCAAACAGAAGGGTTGGCGACCAAATTGATTGAATCCCCGATGCTTCCCAAAACCCCGAAAAAGATTGGCCAGCGTGTGCCCTGTGTTTCGCAATTCTCTGAGAGCAAAGAACCGGGCTATTGGGGAGGTTTTGATTCGGAGCCGATTGCCTGGGCCACGAACAGCCGCAAGGAAATCCAACGCTGTGAGGAAAAAATCGGGGACGCGGAATTCGATCAACTCAAACAACTGGTCGACGAAGGCAAAATCCCTGAAAAAGCATTCGAGGTCATGAGAATCAACTGAACGGGCTTGAGCGAATCGAAATGGCCCTCAGCCGCCTTGTCGCCCAAGCTGAGGTTCCTGCTCCTGCAACTCCAACCCGTCGCACCAGGTTGCGACACCTTCGCGCTGTTTTGCTTGCATCCCCAATCCACGCCATTTTAGTGTGCGCCATGGCCTCTCTCCCCCACAGCGCCGTACTCCCAGCTAGTCAATCCCCCGAATTTCATCCCGCCTCACCCGGCGATGCCATGGCAATCCGCCAGATGGCGGAGGAAATCTGGTACCTTTGCTACCCGGGAATCATCACCCAGCAGCAGATCGACTTCATGCTCGATTGGATGTACGCCCCGGAAAAGCTGGCCAAAGAAATCGCGGATCCCGAAATCGAATTTGGCTTCCTGATTCAGGATGACGAAGCGATCGGCTACGCCTCCTTTGGTCCGGAAACTCCGGGTAATCGCCAAGCCGCTCAGCTTCACAAATTCTACCTCCACCCGCGCAAGCACGGCAAAGGGCTCGGCTCCGCGGCGCTGCGCGAAGTCATTCGCCTCGCCAAAAAGCAGGGCTACAAGACCCTCAGCCTCCGGGTCAATCGCGCCAACCAGGCAGCGGTCCGCTGCTACGAACACGGTGGATTCACCATTGAGCGCGAAATCAGCACCGATATCGGAAAAGGCTTCGTCATGGACGACTTCCAGATGTCGAGGGAGCTTTGAACAAGCCCGCCTCGCCATGAGTTATCCCGACACGCTTCAGGAAATCGTCGAGTTTCTTGAAGCCCTGCCGGAGCAGGAACGCCGCGAAGCCCTGTTCACCTATGCGGAGGCCGCCGCTCGTCATGAACCGCGCGCAGGCGAGACCTATGTGGTCGCTGACGAGCGATTCGATGAAATGTGCCTGGATTCGGTCGGCGTATTTCTTCACCTGAACGCCGGAAATGAAGCAACGTTTCGTGTTCGGCTGGGCGGGAAAGTCCAGACGCTGACCCGGGCGCTCGCCTCGATTCTCTGCCAAAGCCTCAACCAGCTTCCCCTCGCAACCATCGTCAACCTCGACGACGCCTTCATCCCGCGCATCGTCGGGGCGGAACTGATGCGCCTGCGCAGTCGAACCGTTTATTACATGCTCCAACGCATGCAGGAGGCCGCCCAACAGGCGATCAACTCAACATCGCCTTCACCACAAAAATCGTAACAAGCCAGCCGAGTAGGAAAACTCCAACGGCGGTCAGCGACATCACGAGGCAGCCAAATCCGCCAATCGACTTCCTTGTTCGACCCGTTTGCCGGGATGGTGACGACTCACCGTCATCGCCGCTCTCATCCCCGGACTGAGTTTGATTGTTCCGACTTCGCGATGGTTGCACTCCCTTCGGCATCGGCGGCGCATCGGTGTCCTCAATGGCTTTGGTTTCGGCAGGCTTCCCGCCCGACGCCGACTGCGTGGCTTCCAGGGGAACCGTGGCCGTCTTCGCCGTCATCGGCCGCGGCGCATTCTCCACCGTGATGCCGTATTTGTTTTCAAAATCGGGATCGCGATACGCCTTGTTCAACCCCAGCGCCACCTCGTAATACTGGGTCGCGCCCGGGATGTCACCCAGTTTCGCCGCCGTCTCCGCCATCGCCAAATGGCCCACTGCCGAATCCGGGCAGTCCGTCAAAAATCCATGCAGCAACGGCACCGCCTGCTGGGGATCCACCATCGAGTAAATCTCCGCCGCCTTCAAAATCTGCGCCTCATAAACGGGCTCCTCCTCGGCGGAATCCAGCACCGTCACCGCCTCCGCTCCGCGCCCCTCCATCGCCAACTGCTCCGCAAGCCGACAACGAAGGTCCCAGTTATAAGGATCTTCGGACAACTGTTGGGTTAAAGCTTGGGCGGCTGGGCTTTCCATGCGAAGGGCGTAGAGCGGCCAGTGTAGGCCGATACCGGGCCGGATTGCAACGGCAGAACCGCAAAACTCTGAAAACTTCTCGTGGCTTTCGTCCCGCCAGTTTTGTCCAAACCCACACTGAAGGGTTTAGTCACGCAAACAATGCCGCTTCCGCCGGTTTTCCACTTCGGGCGGGGGCGGTTTTTGCGGTGAATTAATTGATTGATAAGGAGATCCCGAACTTTGCGTTTATTCTTCGTCCCCCCTTCTGTGGTTGTCGTCTGCCCCTGAATGATTGTCTCCGTCAGCTCCATCTTTCCGTTGATGATATTCATCGGCTCCATTTCTTCGTTCATCGTAGCGGAATTTACCAAAATTCCGATCGTTGCGATAATGACAATGACGACGGGCGGAAGATTTTGCATCTTCCGCTACGTTTCTTCGCCCATCGTAGCGGAATTTGCCAAAATTCCGATGTCGCCCGTTACCCGAGATTCTCGACCCGCAGCAACACGGGTTCGTCGCGGACGCAGTCGAGCGCTCCGATTTGGGCGACGGCTTGTTTGGCGGTGCCGAATGCGGCGTCGTGGAGCATGAGGACGATGGGGGCGCTTTCCTCATCGTCGGCTTCGAGCTGGATCATGGAGAGGATGCCGATGTCGCTGTCGCCAAGGATGGTGGCGATTTGGGCCATGACGCCGGGGCGGTCGTCGACCATGAGGCGGAGGTAAAACTGGGAGATGCTTTCGTCGATCGGAAGAGGTTTGCCGTAGAGGCCGTGGGGGACGAAGCCGGAGCGGTGCTTGCGCAGGGCGGCGTCGGCAAGGTCGGAAATGACGGAGCTGGAGGTGGGGTCCTGCCCGGCGCCACTGCCGTAAAAGAGGGTTTCGCCGACGATGTCGCCTTTGACGGCGATGGCGTTGAAGACGCCGTTGACGCTGGCGAGGATGTGACTGTGAGGGACAAGGGAGGGCTGAATGCGGACTTCGATGCGGTCGTCGCAGCAAAGTCGGATGACGGCGAGAAGTTTGACGGCGTAGCCGAGGTCATCGGCGAATTGGATGTCGACGCGGCGGATGGATTGGATGCCTTCCATGTAGACGTCTTCGAACGGAACCCAGCAGCCGTAACTGAGGCTGGCGAGGATGACGGCTTTATGAGCGGCGTCTCCTCCGTTGATGTCGAGCGTGGGATCGGCTTCGGCGTAGCCAAGGTCCTGGGCTTCCTTGAGGGCGTCCTCATAGCTGAGGTCGGCCTGATCCATCCGGGTGAGGATGTAGTTGGAGGTGCCGTTGATGATGCCGACCATCGAGTCGATGCGATTGCCGACGAAGCTTTCCTGCACCGTTTTGATGATGGGGATGCCTCCGGCGACGGCGGCTTCGAAGTAAATGGAGGTGTCGTGCTTTTCGGCGAGGGCGAAGAGTTCCTTTCCGTGCTCGGCGAGGAGGGCTTTGTTGGCGGTGACGACGATTTTGCCGCGTTTGAGAGATTCGCTGATGAGGTGGCGGGCTTTGTCGATGCCGCCGATGAGTTCGACGACGATGGAGATTTCGTCATCCTCAATGAGGTCCTCGAGCCGGGTGGAGATGAGGTCGGCGGGAATGTCGAAGTCGCGCTTTTTGCCGGGGTCGTTGACGACGGCGCGTTTGACATGCAGTTCGCGCCCCGTTCGCTCGCGGAGCAAGTCGCGATTTCGAAGGAGGTTTTTGTAAACGCCGGCTCCGACGTTTCCGAGGCCAGCGAGGCCGATTTGCAGTGGTTCGTGATTCGCCATCGTGTTGAAAAAAGCGGGCCATCCTCAACGTAGAATCACCGGGGCGCAAGGACGGAGATTTTTCGCGACTTTTCATGAAGATTCGCCAAAAACCGGCGTCAAAGACTAACACTGCGCAAAAAGTTGCTTGCGTCTGGTTAACAATCCATCATTCTAAAAAGTCAATTCAGGAGATTCACCGATGAAACTGGAATCCACCGAAATCCAAGCCCCCCTCCCCGCGATCGCCAAAATCGTGATCACGTTTTATGTGAGCATGGCACTGGTCTGCGCGGCGTTGATTGGGAGCATGACCGCCATCCACAAGGGCTGGGTGAAAGTCGCGTCCCTGGAGCCGAAGTCACCAGCGTTGAAGGTTCCCCAGGTGAAGATGGGTTTTCCCCAGGCAAAGTAGGTTCCAGAGGCTCAAACCGCCTCTGAGGCCAAGTTGAGCGTCGCGAGAGGCGATTGATCTGCCGAAAATAAGGCGCCGGTTGGCAATTGGACGTTTTCGGCTGTCCATTCAGGACAGGATTCAGGCGTGACTTCGATCCCCGGATTGAAATCCGGGGCTGTTAGCCAGAATGCCTTCAGCATCCTTATGCGATTCGATTGGCGTGAACGAGACATGGGGTGACGCATCGGAGGTTTGGGGACGCAGTTTTGGCGTTTCTTAGATCGCGAAGGGGGCGATTCAGAAGTGGGTTTTCACCAGGCGAAGTAGGTTCCAGAGGCTCAAACCGCCTCCGAGGCCAAGTTGAGCGTCGCGAGAGGCGATTGATCTGCCGAAAATAAGGCGCCGG
>CAXBMO010000022.1:0-100062 GCA_963977015.1 uncultured bacterium
CCGAAAACGGCCTCGAACAGCGCGCCCTCTACGGCCCCACCGGCCGCATGGAATTTGTCGGCCCGGTTGGCAAAGGAACTCTGGAACCTCACGCCCACGACAAGGCCGTCATGGCTAAGCTGTGGGACGTTTCGGAACAGGCGACGGGATTTAGCTGGTCGCTTTCACCAATTGAGAAGGAGCCAGCATGACCGTATTTCGTATCATTGGGATCGCCTTGGCCGCCTTTGGCGTCCTGGCCTCCGTGTTCCCCAATTGGTTCAGCTTTCTCACTGGAGCTCCGGAATCTCCGGGCGACGTCTTCGAAGCCGTCGAGCGTCGCGTGCGCGGAGGCATGGTGCTCGGGTTGGGTTTGTGCTTCATCGCCGTGACTGCACTTCGTCCTTGGTCGACGAGCATCCCCACCGCGATCTTCTATCTCATGGCCGGCGCACTCGCAGCACGGCTCCTCGGCCTGCTCATCGACGGAGCCGTTCCGAAGCAATGGCTTTGGGTGGCCGTGGAAGCTGTCGTAATGGCCGTGGCTGCACTCTGGCTGTGGCGTTGGGGTGGGACGGCCTCATAGTGTGTCATCAAAATAGCCGCTTTCGTTGATCACCCTGTGACAAGCTCTGCGATTGCTCGAACAAGGTCGGCGCATTTGTCGTCGTCGAGGGCATCCGGGTGCGGATCGGAAAATCGGCGGGCGTCGTTGTCGTAGTAGTTCCCCGAAGCGTCGGCGAACTCGTCGGAGAGGGCGGCGCGGCGGAGAATGCCGGCACCGATGCCGAGGTCCTTTCCGGCCATGCCGAAGCCTTCCTTGACCATCTTGCTGGCGAGCAGGGAACCGGGATTGACGGCGACAATGACGGGGCCGGTTTCGCCGAGTTCGCGAGCGAGTTGGCGGGTCCACATGGTGATCGCCAGCTTGCTCTGGGAATAGGCGGACATATCGTCGAGTCGGCTTTCTCCGCGCAGGGCTGACAGGTCGACGCGATCCTGTGCGGCCGAAGACAGGTTCACAACACGCCCGTCGGCGGGAATGACGGGCAGCAGTCGCCGGGTGAGAAGATAGGGCGCGAGGGTGTTGACGACGAAGCGGAGGTCGAGTCCGCTTGCCGCAATCGGGTGGGGGATTTTTAAGACGCCGGCGTTGTTGATGAGCACGTCGATGCGGTCGTGTTTTCCGGACAGCTCCGTTGCGAGCGCTTCGACTTCCACGAGTCGCGAAAAGTCAGCGCGGAAGGTTTCGGTTTCGCCCGCGTCGGGGATGGCGTCGATCGTCTCTTTCGCCCTTGCGAGCTTTTCAGCACTCCTTCCGTGGAGCAGCAGGCGATGGCCGTCCGCGGCGAGAAGCTTGGCGGTTTCGAGTCCGATGCCGTCGGTCGCGCCGGTGATGATGATGGTCTTTTTCATCAACCGGTTTCAAACGTCGATCACGACTTTCCCCATCGCCTGGCCGCTGGTGAGGCGGGCGTGGGCGTCTCCTGTCTCTTCGAGAGAATATCGATTTTCATCAACGACGACTTTGAAATCGCTCGACTCGATGATGCTGGCGAGGTCGGCGAGAATGGTGCCGTGTTCGGAGCGTTTGAAATCGTGTAACATGGGGATGAGCATGAAGACGACGTGCAGCGAGAGACCTTTGAAGTGAACCGGCGTCAGGTCGAGTTCGCACATCGAAACGGTGGTGGCGATTTGTCCGTTGAGGGCCGCGGCTTCGAAGGAGCTCGAAAGATTCGCCCCGCCCACGGAATCGAAGACGAGCTCAAATCCCGCACCGCCGGTGTGTTTGCCGACATAGTCTGCGACGCTTTCGGTTTTGTAATTGATCCCGGTCGCGCCGAGTTGCTCGATCAGGGCAAGCTGCTTGTCGCCTCCGCCGGTCGAAAAGACTTCGGCACCCCAGTGTTTCGCGAGCTGCAGAGCGACGTGACCGACTCCGCCGGACCCACCGTGGACGAGCACCTTCTGGCCCTCGCTGATACCGGCGCGTTGCAGTCCTTCGTAGGCGGTGATCGCCACGAGAGGCAGGGCTGCCGCTTCGCGCATCGAGAGATTTTTCGGCTTGTGAGCGATCAGGTCGCTGTCGGCGGCAATGTATTCGGCGAGGGCTCCGGGCAGGTCAGCGAGACCACCGGCGCAGCCATAAACTTCGTCTCCGATGGAGAAGTTTTCGACTCCGTCACCGACCGCTTCGACCGTTCCGGCGAAATCCATGCCGAGCAGAGCGGGGAGTTCGGGGGAAAGCGGGAGTTCGGATCCCATGGTGCGGATCATCGTGTCGACGGTGTTCACGCTGGTGGCCGCGATTTTGACGAGGACATGGCCGGGCTTGGCGATCGGCTTTTCGATCTCAGTGGCTTCGAAGTTTGAATCTTCGCCGTAGGTTTTCAGGAGCATTGCTTTCATCATTTTTTCGTGGAGGTGTTGGGTTTGATCTATTCGCTTTTTGAATCAAAAGTTTCTTTTCTATGAGCAATCCTGACATACTCTGAGAAACAGAAAAATTGATTGTTACAATCGAAGCGATGAGCAATTCGAATAGAACCAGTTTTCAACTCGACGTCGATCTCCTCAGCCTTCGCACCCTGGTGGCGGTGATCGAGGAAGGGGGATTCTCTGCAGCCGCGAAGCGTGTGGGGCGCACTCAGTCCGCAATCAGTCTCCAGATCGCGAAGCTGGAGGAGCGCCTGAATGCAAAGTTGCTCGAACGGACCAGCCGTTCGGTGTCGGTCACTCCGGCCGGGGAAATTTTCCTCAGCTACGCACGGCGCATTCTCGAACTGTCCGACGAAGCGTTGCTCGCGGTTTCCGCGCCCGAGGAGAAAACGCTCTTGCGGGTTGGGTTCGCCGAATACCTCGCGCCCCGGCATTTGCCGAACCTGCTGGCGACCTTTCGCCGCGCGCACCCGAACTGCGAACTGAGCCTCATTCTCGGCATGGGTGTCGATTTGTTTCCGTTGCTGGACGAGGGAAAACTCGACCTGGTTTTTGCCGGCCCCGAAGCGGAAAATGGAACCCTGCTGTGGGAAGAAGAACTGGCCTGGACCGGACCGGGCGAAGACGTGGCGAATGCGACCTTGGGCGAAGAGGAGGGAACACCTCTCGAACTTGTCCTGATGCATCCACCGTGCAGCTATCGGCAGATCGCGTTCGACTCGCTTACCAAAGTTGGTCAGCCGTGGAAAATGTCGATCGAAGCCAACTCGGTGCAGGCGGTGCAATCCGCGATTCGTGCCGGCCTCGGAGTGAGCGTCCTGCCTCGTTCTGCCGTCGCAGAGGATTTGAACTTTCTGTCAGGGGAATCTCTGCCTGAATTGCCAACCACCTCCGTAATGAGCTATGTGCGGGCCGATCGAGCGCATCCCTACGCCCAACGTTTTATCAGTTTCCTGCTGGCCAGCGTCGAGACGAAGTGACTCTTTGTTAGGGATTTCGTGGGGCCTATTTCCTGGAATTTCAGGCAAATCTCTATTTTGCCGAAATTGAGAGGCGTCCGTTCCACAGGTCTGCCGCGATGAAGAGGGAAATTGCGCAAGACTCGACTCGATTCCGAGGGAAGGCTGTCGAATGCCCCTCATCAACCCCTGTTTGCGATCCGGTTCTCGAAGACGACGTTCTCTCTCGTTCGCTGCCATCCTCACACTCTGCGTTTTTCTAGCCGGGAGGACCAGCTTCGCGGACGACGTGTGGAGGAACAGCGCGGCACCGGAGCCGCCTGCGATGACCGATCCGATCCTCATCACAAGCCTCGCTCAACTGGAGGCTCACACGCAGACGATGCCGCCGAATCCGAACCCCGTTCCCGACGGCGAATCGCCGCTCTATCCCGGTGGACCGGTCTATTTTCCGGGCCCCGCCACGGGGGTGAACGCCGAGAGCGACGTCATCATCGATTTCCGGAAGGTAACTGAAACCATCACCCGGCCACTCCGAATCTGGGAGGCGCGCAATGTGCGAATCATCGGCTTGAAGATGAAACTCGAAGCCCCTGTCGAAGGAGAAAAGAGCAAACTGAAAAACGCCGACGGTGCGGGATTCATCCAATTCGCGAATCCCTACCCGAGAGTGCCCGGAGGAAACGCGCTCGGGATCACCCATTCCCGCACGCTCTATATCGAGGGATGCGACATTGACTGCAACGGGAACAACATCGACGCGCTCGTCCCTTCTCCCAACCACTCACAACCGGTCGAGGATCAACTCGCCCACAGGAAGATCGTCGTCATCAACAGCCGCATCGCCGGGTTCCGAGGGCACAACGTTGTCGAGGATATTGGGGAAGGTCTTCATTGCGATCCGATCCAACTGCAGAGCGGAACCGCCGCCGAGATCGTCTTGGAAAACGTGGATGTGGAGACCGGGCATGAAGGGTTCGTCCTCAATCCCGTGACCGATCCGGCGAGTCCCATCTATGCACCACCGCCCGGCTCGCTGACGCTGAACCGGGTGTCCTATGACATCGACCCGCGGTTCGTCGATCCGGATCCCCGGATGCATCAATACCCCGTCGCTTTGGCCACGAACGTCGCGTTGGAAAAGTTGAACATCACACGGTTTGAATACCGGAAACTGCAAGGCGGCAACTCAAAGACCGGGGAACCCTATCAAGGTCCCCATGCGATCCTACATGTCTCGCCTTACCGCCAGGAAACGAAAGACTACCAGTTCACCTACTACGTCGATCCGGCTTATGCTGCGCCGAATCTAAAGCCGATGGAAGGACTGAAGCTTTACGAGGGGACCGTCGCCGAAGGGAATCTAGCGGACTATCCGATGGAAAAATTCGCACCGGCTGAGCATCTTGGGAATGGATACAAGATCGATGAAACTCTCTATTAACCGATGCACGAAAACACCCTCTTCGTTCAGGGGAATCCAGTGCCCCTTTTCTTCTTCAACCAGCGTTCAATTATTCAGCATCCGCCTTTGCTTTCACGAGCGGAGTGAAGTGCTGGAAATTATTCTCATCGACAATCAGGAAACGAATCTCTCCCACCTCCCCAGGAACGGGTGCGGTGATGAGAAAACCATCCTCACTGATTTCCGCCGGTCTTTTCATTTGATAGTCCACCTTCGGGTCCGCTTTGCTGTAATCCACATCCCTCTTCGAATGCCCGCCGCTTTCGCCTTGGCCGGAGTAGTAAAGAATCGAGGCACTTGATGCCTTGGGGAACTTCGGATCAAGCCTCGCCCTGGCCCTCCCCTTTTCACCATCGAAGCTCACCTTGCCGATTTTCGCACTCGGCAATTTCGCGTCGCTATAGTGAGGATTGAGATGCGGAAAAACCGCGTTGGTCGCTTCCAGATTTCCGTTCAACTCAGCCGCCAATTCCTTCACGATTTCCCCATACTCGGGATTCGCTGCCAAATCGTGTTTCTCCTCGATATCCGCCGCCTTCCCATTTTCATAGAGACGGTAGAGCGAATGGGTTTCCGTGCGGAAGTGCCGGTAGAACTTGAAATCCCCTTTCCGAATCGTCGCATTCATCTGGTTATGCGGAAAATGCCAGAACATGCTTTCGCGGGCCGTTCCGCCTGCCGTCATCACTTCGTCAGCGTCGGCCGTAAGAACCTCAGTAATGTCCAAACCGCTCAACTTTGCCGCCTCCTCTTTTTCAATCTCCGTGGAGGTCAGGTGCAGGATTGTCGGGAAGAAATCCAGCTGGTTGATCATCGTCGACTTTTCCGTTCCCGCGGGAACTCCGGGCCCGGTCACCACCAACGGCACGCGAATTCCGCCCTCATCGGTGTGCTTCTTTCCCGCCTTCAGAGGGAAGTTGTCCGAAAGGATTTCCTTCCCCTTGATCTCCGCCCCGCCATTGTCCGAAGTGAAAAACAGATAGGTCGTTTCGATCAGCTTTTTCCCGGGGTGTCTCGGATCATCCGTGTTTTCCAGGAGGTCCAGAATTCGTCCCAGGCTCCAGTCCACCGTCGTGACCATGGAGGCGAAATACGGATTCTGCTGGCCCTCCCGGGTCATGGGTCCCTTTTTGGGCGGGAACGGTTGCCCCAACTTGTCGCAGTAATACTCCAACAACTGCCCGTTTCTCGTCAGCATCGGCCAATGCACCAACCAGTGGCAGAGATTCAGGAAAAACGGTTCGCCCTTGTTCCGGCTGATGAAGCTCATCGCTTCCTCGGTCAGTTCATCTTTCGGATAAGAAATCCCCTCGGGAAACTTTTCCGAAACCGGCGGGTACTTCTCCTTACTCAGCGGGTAGGCCTTATCCTTCGCCGTCGCGAAATCTTTGGTGCGATCACCCATCCCGCGATGCACGCCGCGCGTCTGGTTCACCTCATCGAACCCAAAGGCCGTCGCGTTCAACCCCGCGTGCCATTTCCCGAAATGACCAGTCCGATAACCGTTCCGGTTCAGGACATCCGCCAAGGTCAAATGCTCCAACTCCAGATGGGCTCCGAGGAAAGGCTCGTGCCACTCGACCGACTTGCTAGGTGCCGGGATGCTCGCCGCCGTCACATGGGTAAATCCAAGCTGCGCGGGATGTTGTCCTGTGATGATCGCCGCGCGCGATGGAGCACAGGTCGGAGCCGGTGAATATCCTTGGGAGAAATTCATCCCCCGTTCCGCGAGCCTGATCAAATTCGGAGTTTCATACGGACACGGGTCTCGCAGATCATTCAGCTTTTCCACATCCTGCCAGCCCAAATCGTCGACGTAGAAAATGATCACGTTAGGGCGTTCGATCCCGGATGCCGGGACCAAACCCAACGCGGAAAACATCGCCAGGGTTACGAGTGAGAGAAACGAAGTCTTTTTCATAGGGTTCAAAAAATCAGGGTTCCAGAAAAGGGTCCGTTTCCACTTCTATCACCGGATAAATTTCGTTGCCAGCTTTCGGTTGTCTCGACGGTCGCAACAGGATCAACGGAGAATACAGAAAACTCGCAACATCACCAGATCAGTTCTACTTTCGCCGCGCCTCATATCTCCCCTCGATCTTCAGGAGATCGCCCTCGAGCACATGCGAGTATTTCCCTTCCACCTTCGCTGAAGTCGGCGTGGCTTCGGTCACCGGTTTTTCCCAAATCACCTCGCGTCCATTCCGCAGAATGCAGCGACCGTCTTCGGTGAACTCGCGGCTGTAGGTATCGAGGTAAGTCCAGGTTCCGAGGAGGTTGTGACCCTTCTCCAGGGGAACTGGCTTCATTTTCGGATTCGTCCGGGGCGCCGCGTTTCCCTTTGCCCCGGCACTTCCCCCCGCCTCAGGCAATTGATCCAGAGGCACCTCCATTTTTGTCTCAAACGGAGGCAGGACTCGCAAACGCAGATTCCGGAACTCGACCGGAGCGCCTTCGGACTCGAGGCAGAGATACCCTTTCGCGGGACTGATGTCTTCGCCGCCGGAGACTTCTTCGCCATTGACCCAAAGACGAACGACTCCGTCGATCGCACGAATGTAGTAGTGGTTCCACTCATTGATTCCCTTGGTGGTTTCCTTGGAGGGAAAGCTGCGGCGGCCTCGAGGACCGACCGGCGGAAAGGGCTTCATCTTGACACCACCGCCGACCGTGAAGACGTCGCCGTGACTGGTGAACCAATCACCCTTTTTGTTGAACTGCTTTTCATACACTTCGCGATAGCCGAGATCGAGCACCTGAACCTCGATGCCCTGGGGAAGTCCCCGGCCCTGTTTCATGACAGCATTGAGGGATTCGGGCGAGGCCCAGACGAAGACACCGGAGTTGCCGCCGTGTTTCTTGTGCATCCATTCGCAGGAGAATTCGAAGTTGGTCAGGGGATGGGTGTAGCGGATCACGCCGGTGGGTTTGCCGGTGCACCAGGCATGGCTTCCCTCCCAGCGCCAGGTATCGGGGAAACAGCTGACGTTGTGAAAATCTTCGCCGGTCAACTCGACCCAGCCGGGACCCTCGCCGCGACTGAATTCGGGCTTGAGCTCGGCGGTCAAACCGCTGTCGACCTCCCCGGCGATATCGCCCATGAGGTAGGCAGCGATGTCGCGAACGTCCTGGCTGCTCAACCCCATGTCAGCCGCGGAGGGCATCCAGGAATGATTCTCGGGATACTCGATCTCCGCCTTGGGGCGGCGGAATGGAACCTTGAGAGTGGCTCCGCCCATTGTTTTCACGCGAATCGCTCCGGCGTGCCAGCTGAAGCCCCGGGAAACGCCTTCGAGCCGGTGGCCGTTCTGGGTCACGATGACCGGCTTGTCATAGCCGTGCGCCAGTTCCGCCGAGGGATCGACGAGCGCTTTGATCACGGAATCCAAATCGCGCACCTGTCCCCAGTTGGTCAGGTTGGGACCGAAGGGAACGCCACCGGCGCCGATCTGGTGGCACATCATGCACAGCGTCGCTTTGGCACGACCACTGTCGAGATTCGGCTCGAGCGCGGCAATTTCTTCGATCGATCCCATTTCGGTGGTGACTCCGAATTTTGTGGGAAACAGGTAGCTCTGGGTGAGCGGCTCGGGATCGGGGTCGCTGATATCCTTTTCGAGAAACTCGGTGATGGTCTGCTGGTAGTCTTCGCCCCCGAAAGCCTCGTGCGACTGGAAGCGCTTCATCGTCTCCAGGTTCTGCTTGCGCTCAGTGTCGGTGTAACAAAGCCCATAGGTGTAGGCCAGCCGACGGAAGGTGGCCGGGGCCGGTTCCTGCGCGAGGATACAATCCGCGAGATCTGCCAAGGCCGCAGGAGATCGCAATCGCCAGGCGAGGTTTTGCTGTCGCTCGTTCCATTGGGTCGGATCGGGTTGTTGAAGTTTTACGATCTGTTCGTAGACGGCATCGCGATGTTCGTCGAAGACCGCTCCGAGCGCCTCGAGGTACCAGCGGTTCTGCCCGTCGTATCCGGCGATCAATGTTTCGAGTGACTCGCGAATTTCCTCAAACTCCATGTCCCGCATCACGGCGAGGATTTCACGGCGAACAGCGGGATAAGGATCGTCGGCGAGTTGTTCAACTAGAGGCAGGAGCGATTCGCGCTCACCAAAGCGCAGGGCGCGAAAAGCCGTGATCCGCCACTGAGGATCGTCGGACTCGAGCAGCTCCTTCACGTCCGCCGTGGCCTGCTCATCGTCGAGCTGCGCGAGCAGGAAAACAGCGCGTGCCTGGTAGTAGGGGTTGGCCGTATTGACCTCGAAAAATGCGGCAATATCAGGATAAACGTCTTCAGTTTTCTTGAGCCGATCCTGGGCCACCCAGCGAACGCCCGGGGCCGGACTTTTCAGAGCTTCAAGAAGGCCCTTCGTGGTGTTGAAGTCGATTTCCGGAGGGTTGACCGACTGACCTTTCCTGGCGATGCGGAAAATCGCGCCTTCGCCGTTGCCGGAATTGCGGGCATTGGTTCCCGAGTTCCAGTCGCTGACGAAGAGCGCTCCGTCGGTGGCACCAGCCACATCGGTGGGAAGAAACGCGGCCGCCGATTCGTTTTCGGAAGCGCGATCCGTGGCGAAGAAGTCTTTCTCAAGATCGACCAGCTCGACCTGGGCATCGCGAAGCTCGGGACGGAAGCGAAACACGGCGCGGTGGACCGTTTCACAGACGAGGTAACTGCCACGGTATTCCTCCCCGAGTTCGTCGCCTTCGATCATGTAGTCCCCGGTCGGACCACCCGGACCCCAGACATTTCCCGGAGGGGTGACACCAGGGAAATGTTCGCGCCAGTGCCCCTCATCCCGGCGGAGGACCGACTTGGAATGGCGCTCGTAGGCATTCTGCTTCACCTCTTCAGTGACCGTCTTCTTCTCCCAGCTTTTCGCCGAGTCTTCCCAGGACCGGTTTCCATCCTCCAGGGCAGCGTAGCCGAAATTCGAATGCTCCATGGCCCAAGCCGCTCGCGCGTGAGCCGGGTCGTCGTTGTCTGCCTGCAGTACATCGCCGAACGAAGTGACGAGCATGGCGTGGGTGTTGCGCGCGTTTTGAAAAATGACCTCGGCGTTGCTTCCATCGGGATTCATCCGCAAACCGAAGCCGCCGACGTAGAGGCGATCGTCGAAACTCTTCTTTCCAATGCTCTTGGGATTCGCGCTGTAATAAGAGCTCGCGTGAATCTTCCGCCCGTCCGCCATCGTGACATCCGCGCCAATATTCCCGTGATTCACATACCACTTGCCGCTCGGCCCTGGAACGACCTGGTGCAACGCGTGATCGTGAGTGGCGCCGTAAAATCCTTCGGCGAGAATGACCTCGGTATCGACCTCGGGATCAAAAACGTCATCGCGATTTACATCGGTGTAGACATGGATCTTCGGCGCCATGGAAACGACGATGACGTTGTCAAAAACACTGATCCCGAGCGGTTTCGAGCGAAATGTGGGTCCGAAAACCTTGGCGGAATCGGCACGCCCGTCGTGATCGGTATCCTCGAGGATTTTGATCCGGGCATGCACTTTGTTGTCACCGGATTGTTGAAGGTCTTCGGTCGCCCATACCCTTCCCTTCGCATCCACCGCGAGAGCGACCGGGCTGTGGATAAGGTCCGTTCCCGCCCAGAGTCGGGCCTCGAGGCCGGGTGCGACAGTGAAACTTTCCAGCATCGTGCCTTGATCCGCTGAAACGGTGCAAAGCTGCAAGATTAGCGCAGCGAAAGGTAAAATCGTCTTCATATTTCTGAGAGTCGGATGCGAAGGTGCGAATCCACATCAACTTCGATCCAAGAGTTATCTAACTCTCCGCGGAAGAGGGAAAGTGTAACAAATTACCGAACAAATATTCAAATTCGGCCTGACACAACGATGGGCAATCTTCGGCAGCGAAGCCCACCGTAGACAGAATGGAATGAGACTGACGGTGCCCCAAACTGACAGAGGCGCCATCGCATTTCTTGAACAATTCCTCCAACCGCCTCATGTTCCGAATCTATGAATTGGGACCGTCGACAATTTCTCACAGCTTCAATTTCGGCCCCAATGATCGGGGGGATCGAGAGTCTTGACGCTGTGCCGTCTCCTGCCAATGCCGCCGAGATACTGATCGACTCCTGGCCAACGCCGGAAACACTTTACGCGGGATTGCTGCGCCCGCTCGCAATTCCAATTCCCCTTCCTTCCCGCATTTTTGGCGGCGATGCGAATGCTCTGATCGAAGCTGGCACGACACCGTTGCCCAATGAGGTCGACCTTTCCCGGCGCTACTTTGCCGCTTTTCTGAAATTGCGTGGCCCCGTTAAAGGTCGCTCCGGTGGACGTGCCCTGCCCATGTTGCACCCGGACAAGTTCGAGCCGGAGCAGTCTGTTCAATTCTACATCGGTCTCTTAGGCGGAGATGCTCCCGCGATCAGCCGCAAAGGAAAAGGCGGATGCCCGTGGTGTGAAAAACCGTTCGCAGGACTGACGATGACGGGGACCGATGAATCTTCTTTTCACGCCGAATGCTGTCGAACCTCTCCGACTGAAAAGCCGAAGTCACCGGTCGGTGCCGAGCTGGTGATCGAGGAGGAATTCGCGGCGGCCCGCTGGCGATTTTTGATCGATCAACTCAGCGGGATCATCGCCACCGTCCTTCTCGACACCGGATCACAGCAAAACCCGGGCGCGAAAGCAGTGCTGATTGCGCTGGTAAAGGCGCTTCCAAATTTTCTCGAGCGTCAGCCGTGGCAACATGCGTCCCAGGAAGACGGCCTCGCGAGACGGGGTGACTTTCCTGCTGAAGCATTGCCGAAATCAAGCCAAGCTCTCCCGCCGAACGAAATTCCCGACGCGAAGGAGATCGAGCATTTCATCGAGTTCTGCTCGTCATCCCCCTTGGAATCGATTCCCACTGAAGAATCGGACGCCGCCCTTCATCGAGCGTTGTTCGACCGGAGCGAACTGGCCCTACTGGCGGAGGCCTTCGGCGCCGTCGCAAATGATCTTGAAGCTGAAACAAGAGCCAATGTCACAGCGGCGTTGAGGCGTCAGTTCTGCCTGATTCGCCACCTGCCGCAGCCGGGTGGAAACTTTCCCGGCTACACTCTGCCGATGAGCCTTTCGATCGCGATCGGTAGCGCTGACGACGATCTCTTTCAGCATCTTCTCGAATTCCTGCGTCACTATCTGCACAATCACTTCTACGATGATGGCATGTCGGTGGAGGGTGCCTTCAATTATGCGGTGATGTTGTCCGGTTTCTACCTGCCGGAATTTCGCGACCGTCTGGGAGAAAACACCTGGGCTGAGCTGATCGAGCGACGCCCGTTGTTGGCTCGTTTTGAGGAGATCGGTTGTTATCCGATCCAGACGCTCCACGGAATCGAAAGCCAGCACAGCGACGAGCACCTCGGCTTTTTCCGGTCCATCAACCTCGCCGCGAGAAATGCCCCGGATCCTGACGAATCACCAAAGGATACCTCATCCTGTTTTCCCTCCTACGGGATCGGCAGTTTTCGTGCCGGGGAGCCGGGCGCCCGGTTGGAGGCGATCATGGACTATCGGTCCGGAGTGTTGCATACGCATGCAGCCCGGCTCAATGTCCAACTGTTCTTCGAAGGCGTCAGTCTCATGCCCGAACTGGGCTACGCCGCGCCCGCAGGCCTCGCTGATCCGAGTGAGGTGCCGGAGGAAATCCGCTCCCGCCTCCCTCTGACGGAAATGCGGCCCTGGTTTACCAATGCCCTGGAGGTGCACTGCGCTCCGACGATCGACGGTCACCAGGGCAACAGTCCTCATGGACATCTTCAAGGGTGGTTTCCGGGAGGAGATGCTGAATCCGTCGGAGCCGGATTGCATTTCATGGATGTCGCTCTGCCCCCGGAGAATTTCGAAACCTTCCCCGGCAATATCGATCGATGTGAACGGCAGTGGATGCTGGTGGATCTGCCCGGTGGCAGCCCCGTCGCAATCAGCATTTGTCGCTTGTCGGGCGGCCGCCGTCACGATCTCTGGTGGCACTTTCCTGCGCCCGCGGTGAAGCCCTGCTCCCCGGTGAATGCCACCGCTGATAACCTCTTTGATCATCTGAAGGAAACCGTTGCCACTCCGCCGCCATTCGCGCGTGACCTCGAAGATCGGACCGGCACATTTTCCCTGCATGCTAAGAAGTTCGGTCGGGGGAAGGAGCTCGTCTACGGCGAGGATTCCCGAGAACTGAAACAGGTCCGGGCCTGGCCCGCATCGGAGAACGCTGTCGACGAGCATCGCTGGCAAATCGATCCGGCGAGTTACGTGGTCGGCTTCGAGCGCGAACCCGAACCGTGGCTGCGTGATCCGATTGAGGTTCATCTGTGGAGCGCTACGACCGGTTCTCCTGCCCGAAAGCGCTTTCTTGGGTCACGCGCTCCCTGGCCTGCTCTCGTCCCGTTGGAGAAATACCGGCAGCGAACAATCTGCCGCGACGATGCGCTCGATGTGTTCACCTCGCAACGCGAAGCTACCGGAGATGAGCCGCTTGAGTCTCTCTTCGTCGATGTGCTGTCCGCCCGACATCCGGAGAAAACCGGCACGCTCCCGGTTCGTTCTGTCGACGTGTTGAAAAATGAGCACGCCGGTCCCACCGCCCGATTCGGCGCGGGAATCCGGATCGAGACCGGTTCCGGTGCATCCTGCCTCGTCCTGTCGAACGGAAGTGGTTCAGATCATTTCCAGAACAAACAACACCGCGCTGAACTGCGTGGAAGAGCGGGAAAAATCTGCCGCGAAACACTGGAAGTGATTCTGGTCGATGGTG
Source organism: uncultured bacterium (assembly GCA_963977015.1). Lineage (GTDB taxonomy): Bacteria > Verrucomicrobiota > Verrucomicrobiia > Verrucomicrobiales > DEV007 > JBCDHN01. Next base: position 13,609 of record CAXBMO010000022.1, read on the forward strand.
AACACCTTCGCGGCCAAGGATTTGAGCTGACCCTCGCTCCTGGATGGGACATGCCCCTGACCGGACTGATCGGAGACCTCACCGGCCATCCCGATACCAGCGCCTTGATTGTCTCTTCGGAAACTTCTTTGCCTTCTCACCTGGCCGGAACCCGGCTGTTTGTGGATCACGCCGCCAGTCCGGCTCATCAGTCCTGCTACGAAATCGCTTCCATCGCGGATCAGGGAAACGGTCATCATCGGATCGATCTGGCCGGCAGTCCGCCCTTCGCTCTCGCCAACCTACGAGTCACGAAGCGCAGTAAAAACTGGATTGGGGTCCCAGAGAATCAACGTTTTGCTCCCAACCGACCGGTTTCCGAGAATCGCATCGCCTATTTCCCGTCCGCTGATTTCACGACCCGTCAAGTCCTCGCCACTCCGGGCGGCTCCGGGAAATGGATTTCCTTCGGAATCCGATTCGCCGACGACCTGCCGGCTTCAATTAAGCCCGGAGACCCTGTCATTCTCTACTCGATCCAGCCGGGCGACCGAGTCCGCATCCCGTCCTTCTTTTCCTGTCGAAAAGTCGGCAGCAAGCTCCTCATCGAATCGAGTGGCGAAGCAACATTAACACTGCCCCTAGCACAGCGGTTTACATTCGTCCCGGAAAGGATCGATGTGAAGACCGAGGGAAGTTCCACCCGCCTCCACCTTCCCGCAGGAAAATTCTCGCTCGAAATGTGAGGTTTCGAACCTTGAAACTTTAACGGTTCGCCCCCGGTCCGCCCTGACTCAACAGGGTCAGGGGATCCTTGGGATCAGGCCCCGCAAACTTTCCACGGGTTCCAAACACCTCCGCGAAGGCCGAAACTGAAATCCCCCTAATCTCCTTCAATCCGGTAGAGATGATGCCGGGTGCGCAGAAACATGGCATTCCCAACCACGGCGGGAGAGGCCATGAATCCGGGACCACGCCGCGGATCGTCGAGCGGTGCATCGGTCGCGAGTTCATTCGTCGCGAGGACCTTGAACTCGCGGCCCGGCTCGATCACGGTGGTCATCCCTTCGAGGCTGAAGAAATACAGTTTCCCGTCCGCCAGGATCGGGCAGGCGCGGTATTTGCCGCCAGCCCTCCCCTTCCAAACCATTTCCCCGGTCTTTGCGTCCACGCAGACGATGAAGCTGTCGTCCATCGCGAAGTAGACGAGGTCATCGACGACGATTGGTGACGAGTACTTGGGAAAGGACTTATCGATTTTCCAATTCACATGGGTGTCATTCACGACGCCTTTACCACCGGCCTTCACGGACATCATTTCTGCGCCTTTGCTAAATCCGGTGACGATGATGAAATTCCCGTCGTAAAACACCGGGCGGGGCGAAGCGGAATAGGCTTCGTGTTCCACCCGCCACAATTCTTCTCCAGTCCGGGGATCGTAGCCGTAGGCCGCCTTGGCACCGGTGCTGCACATCACCGGTTTTCCATCGATAACCACAATCAGCGGTGTGCTGTGGGCTTTGCGCCAGTCCCCGTCTTTCACCATCTGCTTGTCGATGTGCTCGTCGTTCCAAGCCACGGATCGATCGGTCTTCCAGACGGTTTTCCCCGTCTCCTTGTCGAGAGCAACCAGATACTGCAGGTCTGCGCCGTCGAAGGTCAGGATCAAGAGATCTTCAAAAAGCACGGGAGACGAGGAGGCACCCCGGTAGTGCCAGCACTTCAGGTCATCGCGCTTCCAGATTACTTCTCGGGTTTTGGTGTCGAGACAGGCGGTTCCGACGTTGCCATAATGAACGTAGACGCGACCGGGTTCGATGACCGCTGATGGGGTGGCGTAGCTGTTGTCCTTCGTTCCGTTGCCCATGTCTTGAGGATCGTCGCTGTGGAACAATTTCTCGTTGGCAATGATTTCGCCGGTCGTCGCATCCACGCAGAGCGCGTAGGAATCGTGACCTTCGACCGTCGCTGTCGTCAGCCAGATCTGGTTATCCAAGACGATCGGTGAGGACAATCCGAGGAGCGGGATTTCTGTTTTCCACTTCACGTTCTCGGTTTCGCTCCAACTCGATGGTAACCCGGCATCGCCTACGTGGCCTTCCTGGCTTGGCCCACGAAAGTCCGGCCAACTATCGGCGGCGGATAGCGAAAGCGAGAAAGCGACACTGACGAGCAGAAGTGAGCAGGAACGTTGAACCAACGACAAGGGGGTTATCATGCGCGTAAACTGACGTGCCAACCGGAGGCTGTCAATCATCACTACCTGCCTCACCGGGAAATCGGATCAGCATCGCAAGTGGTGGGTCCACGACTCAAAAACTGAATTAGCCGGTCATTCAGAATGTTTCGCAGTCGGGGAAGGGGCCCGATGGTCACGATAGCGTTATTGCGAATTCGTGTCGCCGCTGGCCACGTCTTCACTCTTTGATGACCCATTCTTTGAGACTCCGCTCGGTGCTGGCGTGAGGCTTCAAAGTCAGAACCCGAGACATGTAAGGCCCGGCGGCTTCGCTCTCGCCGCCAACCGCAAGGCAGAGAGTCGAGTCCTCTTGCGGACGAAACTCACCGCTTTCTTTGTCATAGGTGAACTTTTGATCGGGGGATGTCGGGTCGCTTTTCACGAGGCCTAACGTCATCCCTTGCCGGGGGCCACCGACCATCGCCGCGCAAAAACCAGGGTAGGCTACGGAGCAAATTTGAAGGGTTTCTGAATCGTAGCGAAACAACACATCGTCTCCTTCCGGCTTGCAGGAGTGGGCATGCAGAGTCTCACTGAAGCCTCGTCCCTCGGTGTCGATACACCATCCCAGTTTGTCTTTTTCATCAAGATTGTCAGCCAAGTGGATAATGGGACCTGACGTCTGAATCACAGGCGCGTTTGTCTTCGGTGCGGCGCCACAACCGATAAGGGAGAGTGCCAGCAGAAGTAGGATAGATTGCTTCATCGTCATTTTTTTGAGAGGTAAAGATTGCTTTGTGAGGGTGAATCAAGTCAGGGATTCACGCATGATCATTTGAACGTCAGCTATTCCTCCTGCTGCGTAGCCGGTCGATACTCCATTCGCCGCCTCCAGCTGAAGACAGATACAGATAGACGAAACAGTATAGCACGGCGAGCTCGCCTCCGTTGATCATCGGGAAGAAACCTTTCGGAGCGTGAGCCATGAAATAGGCGAATGCCATGAGGCCGGAAAGGATGAAGGCGGTCGGTCGGGTAAACAACCCGATAGCGAGGAGCAATCCTCCAGCCAACTCCAACACGCCAGCGACGCCGGTCATCGAGAAAAGTTCGAACGGAGCCTTCGCTGTGCCCGGGAATCCGAGCACTTTCTGCCCCCCGTGTTGCATCATCAGCAAGCCGGAAAAAATCCGCAGAATGCTGAGTAGCTTGCCGTTCCAACTGGAGAAGATTTTCAGGGTGTTCATCGTGTGATCGAGCCAAAGCCTGCATCGGTCCAGCCGGACCGAATGTTTTGGCGAACCAAGCAGATTTAAATAATCATTTCAAATTACTATTTCAAATGTTAATTTGAATTTCTCCAGATTTCGAGTTTCATGCTTCCAATGGCACGAAAAACGACCAAAGAACTCATCCTGAATGCCGCGATGGAAGTCTTCGCGACGAAGGAATTCCATGTTGCGACGCTCGGGGAGATCTGTGATCTGGCGGGGGCGAACTGCGCGGCGGGGAACTACCATTTCGGTTCGAAAGAGGCGCTGTTGAACCAGGCTATCTGGCACGCGTTCGACATTGCCGAAAGCCGCTATCCGTTGGGCGGGGGGCTCGATGCTTCGGCAGCTCCAGAAGAGAGGCTCAAGGCGTTTATGGGGGCGATTATTTCGCGCAGTTTCGATCCGGGACCGGCTGGTTACTTCGAGCGGATCATCGGGCATGTGATGACGAGTTACTCCAGGGGCAAGGACGAAGCGTTTAGTAAGATCCGCCAAGCTCACGAAGCCGTCCTGTTTCCGCTTCTCAGTGAAATGATCGAATTCCGCGACGAGGCTGAACGGACTCAAGCGGGAATCGCGATCATCGCACTCTGTGTCTTTCAGAATACCGCACCCGGTTTGCGCGAGAGGCTTTTTCCCGACGGCCCGGATGGGAAGCCGCTGCAACGCTACATCGAGGATCGCACCCGTTTTGCTCTCGCCGGCCTCGCAACCTATCCCCCCGCAAAATCGCCATGCGTAAAGTAGGATGCATCGCCCTCGTCGGGGGCCTGGGGCTCAGCCTGCTGGGCAGTTGCGCCAGCGTTCCACCGGCGGCCGAAAGGGCCGACAAGACGGGCGCTTCGCTGCGCGGATCCTACTCGGCCAGCGCCATGCCGGACATGGAGCTGCAGAATTCCCTGCTGTCGTTGTTCTCTGACAAACAGCTCAGTGCCACGGTGAACCGCGCCTTGGAGCGCAACCCTGATCTGAAAGTGGCGCGTGGCAGGCTGGAAGAGGCCGGTTACAATCTGCGGAAAGCGCGCGGTGGTCTATTTCCTTCGATTGGCGGATCGGGATCGGCTGCCCGTGACCAGGCGGTCGGTGGCAGCCGGGCAACCACCTTCTATGCGGGTCTCGACGCCTCGTGGGAGGTCGATGTCTGGGGGCGAATCGGTTCCGGTGTGTCGGCAGCGGAGGCCGACGAGGCATCGCTGGCCGCGGACTACGCGGCTGCGCGGCAGTCGCTGATCGCCCAGACGATGCAGGCCTGGTTCGAACTGGTGGGCGCCGAGCGCAGCCTGCAGCTCAACCAGCGCCGGGTGACTTCCCTGGCATCGACCCAGAAGATCGTTGATCGCCGTTTCGAAGCGGGTCAGGCCTCGCTCGCTGATACCAACCTATCGAAAACCGATCTCGAGAATGCCCGCGCCGACCTGGCCGCCACTCTCGACCGCCGCGACCAGGCTGCCCGCCAGGTGCGCATCCTCACCGGCGACTACCCGGATGCCAACCTCTCCGCGTCATCATGGCCGTCGTTGAAGCGCAGCGTCCGCGCTGGCGTTCCTTCCGATCTGTTGCGCCAACGACCCGACATCGCCGCCGCCTACCAGGACATTCTCGCCGCGGACGCGCGCGTGAAGGTTGCCCATGCCGACCTGTTTCCTTCCTTCGTGCTCACCGCATCGAATGGCCAATTGAGCAGCAAGCTCGCGGATCTGGCGAGCTCAGGCTTCAATACCTGGTCGCTCCTCGCCGGTATATCCGCACCGATTTTCGAAGGAGGTCAACGCCGCGCCGAGCTTGGCGCAGCCGGCAAACGTGCCGAGCAGGCTCTCCACAGCTACCAGAGCATAGTCCTCACCGCACTGCGCGAAGTCGAGGACGCCCTTGGCTCCGAGCACTATCTCGCCCGGGAAGAAAAGTCCCGTTTCGCCGCGCTCGAAGCGGCAAACCGAGCCTACGACCGCTCGCTGCGCGACTACGAGGCAGGCATCACCGACTTGCTCTCACTGCTGGAATCGCAACGCAGTGTCTTTTCGACTGAGCAACAAACCATCGATCTCCGAACCTCACGCCTCAGCAACCGCGTCGCCCTGGCACTTGCATTGGGGAAAGCCGAATAACGTTTCCATGTCCAAGCTCAAAACATCCGTCAACCTCGCCGCCGCTCCTCTAGTGCTGCTGCTCGCGCTTTTTTTCGCGGGTCGAATGATCGCGTCGAAGCAACAGCCCGCCAGGAACCCGCCGAAGGTGGCCATTGCCCGGGTCGATGTGAACCGGGTTTCGCCGGAGACCGTGCGTCCGAAAATCTACACCTATGGCAACACCCAAAGCTACCTGACCACCACGCTCTCTTCTCAGGTGAGCGGTGAAATTCTAAAGATCGCTCCGAGCTTTGAAGTTGGCCTCACCGTCTCAAAGGGCGACCTGCTGGTCGAGATCGATGCCGCAGACTACGAGGCGATCCTGACAGAACGCCAATCCGCGCTGGCTTCCGCCGAGCAAACGCTGGCGGAAGAGGAAACGAACTCGCGCCTCGCTGCGGAGGACTGGGTCGACTCCGGTCGCAAGCTGGAAACGGCCAGCGACTACACCTTGCGTAAACCGCAGTTGGCGGCAGCCAAATCAGCCGTCAGCGCAGCACGGGCGGCGGTCGACAAGGCATCGCTGGACGTAAGCCGGACGAAGATCACGGCGCCATTCGACGCCATCGTCGAATCGCGCACTGCCAGCCCCGGCAACGTCGTCACGAGTGGGGCCAACCTGGGCACTCTGGTCGCACGCAAGCGCATCGAAGCGCGCCTGCCGCTCACCCCCGAACAGGTCACACAGTTCGGGCTGGAGCAAATCAAGCGCACGCCACCGATCGCGCACCTCACCACCACCACCCTGCCCGGCGTTACATGGGAGGCGAAGATTACCCGGGTCGAGCCATCGGTCGATGTCAAAAGTCAGACGTTGTGGGTGATCGCCGAGGTCGAAGATCCCTTCGCCAAAGCGGAGACCTTTCTACCGGTCGGTGCTTTCGTGAACGCGGTCATTGATGGCGAAGAGCTCGACGACGTGATCCGCTTCTCTGAAATCGCGGTGGTCGAGGACAGCTACGTGTGGGTTGTCAGCCCGGAAAACAAGCTGGTCAAACAGCCGCTCGAAATCGCCTACAGCAACGCCGGTGAAATCCTCGCACGCATCGCGGCTCCGCTCTACGACTACCCGCTCAACGTTGTAGCGCGTCCACTGGCTTCGTTCCAGGCCGGGCAGCCGGTGCAGATCGCATCCCCCACCCTCACCTCGCTATGACCGACGAGCTTTCGCAACGGCATCCCGTCATCGCCTGGTTCGTCGGAAACCCGGTCGTCGCCAACCTGATGATGATCATCATCCTCGCGTGGGGAATCTACAACGCGATGACGATTCGCAAGGAGGCGTTCCCGTCCTTCGATTCGGAATCGGTCACCGTCAGCGTGCCGTTCAATGGCGGCGTGCCGGAGGACGTCGAGCGCGGCGTCGCCATCAAAATCGAAGAAGCACTCCAGGGCGTCGACGGGATCGACCACATCAAATCGACCTCCAGTGACACCGGCGCCGTGGTAACGATCGAGGCGGTCGAGAACTACTCGCTGACGAAACTTTTCAACGAGATCAAAGTGCAGGTCGATGCCATTTCGACCTTCCCGGCCCAGGCAGAGAAGCCGGTCATCACCGAGAACCAGCGCCAGCACAACGTACTGTGGGTCGACGTGCATGGCGATGTGGAAGAGAGCTTGCTGAAAGAGACCGCCCGCGCGGTGCGTGACGAGTTGCTGAAACTCCCGGACATCAACAGTGTCGAAACCGTCGGTGACCGCGACTACGAAATGTCGATTGAATTATCGGAGGACAAGCTGCGCCGCTACGACCTCACCTTCGATGACGTCTCGGCTGCGATCAGCTCCAACTCAATCGACCTGTCCGGCGGGTTGCTGCACTCCGCCCGGGGCGACATCTCGCTCCGCGCGCGTTCGCAGGCATACACTGCCGCCGATTTCGAGAAGCTCCCCCTGCGCACCACTGCCGACGGCGTGCGCATCCTGCTCGGCGACATTGCGGAGATCCGCGACGGGTTTGTCGATCAAAAGTTTCTCACCCAGTTCGATGGCGAACCCACCGTCAGCCTTCAGGTCACCACCGAAGGTGACAAGGATATCATCAACGCCTCCGAGCAGGCTGCTGAACTCGCCGCAACGTATGAACAACGCTTCGGTCTTCCCCACGGCGTTTCCCTGACCGCGTGGAACGATGGCGCCACACCGATCCGAAGCCGCCTCCAGCTCCTCACCAAGAACGGGATCCAGGGCATGATCCTCGTGTTGCTCTGCCTCAGCTTTTTCCTCAACCTCCGGCTCGCGATGTGGGTCGCGGTCGGCATTCCGGTGTCCATCGCCGGTGCGCTGATCCTGTTCGACATGCCGGGTATCGGCCTGTCCATCAACATGGTGACCGCCTTCTCATTCATCGTCGTGCTCGGCATCATCGTCGATGACGCCATCGTCCTCGGCGAATCGATTTTCACTGAAAAAGAGGAGCAGAAAAATCCCGACGGCCCCAATGCGGACATGCGTGCGACCATCCGTGGCGTCGCTCGCGTCGTCACCCCCGCCACTTTCGGGGTGCTGACCACCATCGCTGCTTTCTACCCGCTCACGCAGGTCTCCGGGCAAATGGGCAACGTCTTCGGCCAGATCGCATCGGGCGTAATCTGTTGTCTGATTTTCTCGCTGATCGAGTCGAAGCTGATCCTGCCATCGCACCTCGCCCACCTCAATGTGCACAAGCGCGCGACCAATGCAATCGCCCGCCTCTGGGCGAAAGCGCAATCGGGATTCACCGGCGCGCTCGAATGGTTCGTTCGCCGCGTTTACCGGCCCGTCGCCGCAGGCGCGATCGCTTACCGTTACCTTACGCTCGCCTGTTTTTTGGCCGTGTTAGTCATGGTCGGCGCATTGTTGCCCTCGGGAAAATTGCGTTTCGTCATCTTCCCTGACATTTTCAGCGATGAGATTTCGGTCACCCTCGAACTCGAGGAAGGCCTGCCGGTCGACGAACTCCACTCTCACACCCTGCGGATCGCCGAGGCGCTGCGTTCGTTGAACGAGGAGATCAAGAACGAAGTCGGCGAGAACGTGTTACTCCACCTGCATGTCTCCGCGACGACCAACACCAAATCCAGCATCCGTGCCAGCCTGACGACCTCCGAGGAACGCTCGGTCGACACCGGCCAGATCGTCAACCGCTGGCGAAAGAAAGTCGGCACCATCGCCGGTGCGAAAGCGCTGAGCTTTTCCGGCACCGCCGGCCCGCCCGGACAAGGGCTCTCGATCCAGCTGGAGAGCAAGGACCTCGATCAGCTGCGCGCGGCTGCCGACAGCTTGAAGGAAGTGGTCGCCACCTACCCCGGAATCCACGACGTCCAGGACAGCTTCAGCTCCGGTCGTCCCGAGATCCAAGTCGATCTGACCGAAGCAGGTGAAGCGTCCGGCTTCTCCCGCAGCGACCTCGCAGGCGCGGTGCGCGCCGCCTTCTATGGCATCGAATCCCAGCGCGTCCAGCGTGGCCGGGACGAGGTGAAAGTCATGGTGCGCTACCCGGAAGACGACCGCCGCCAGCTCGACACCCTGCGCCAGATGCGCGTCCGTGCCGACGATGGCACCGCGCTGCCTCTGTCGATCGTCGCCGAGACCACCTTCGGTGATTCGCTCGCGCAAATCGAACGCGCTGACTACAACCGCATCGTTTCGGTGCAGGCCGCCGTCGACCAGACCGTGACCTCCGGCGATGACGTTTTGGCGCGCCTCAGCGCCGAGTTCTTCCCCGATCTTTCTGCTGAATTCCCCACGGTCAACATCGCTCTGCGCGGTAGGGCCGAAGAACGCGGCCGATCGCTCACCTCCCTGGCAAATGGTCTCAAGCTCTCCGTCATCCTCATCTACATTCTCCTCGCCATCCCGCTGAAGTCCTACATCAAGCCGCTCTACATCATGTCCGTCATCCCCTTCGGCATCATCGGAGCGCTCCTGGGTCACTTCGTCGTCGGCATCCCGGTTTCGATTCTCTCCCTGTTCGGCTGCCTCGCCTTGTCGGGGATTGTCGTCAACGATTCGCTGGTGCTGGTGGCCCGGATCGACGACCTCCGCGCCGAAGGCATGAGCCTCCGCGAGGCCGTGCTCGAAGCCGGTCCGCAGAGATTTCGCGCCATCATGCTGACGACGCTCACCACCTTCATCGGCCTCGCGCCCCTGCTGCTCGAGACCAGCACCCAGGCACAGTTCCTGAAACCAATGGCCGTCTCCGTCGGGTTCGGCGTGATGTTCGCCACGGCGATCACCCTCATCCTCCTACCGGTACTGATGATCATCATGGACGAAACCTTCGCCGCCTCCTTCAAATACTACGCCCGACTCCTCAAGGGGAAGCCGGAGGCGAAGCTAGTGGCGGAAACCGAGTGATTCCAACTCGACGGTATGGATGGTGCTCCGACATGGGGGGAAAGACTCTCCCAATACAAATGGGCCCTTCTGGCGATCTTGCTCTGCCAGCTGGGCCAGGTTGTCGCCTCCCTGCTTTTGCCGAGTTTCAGCGCGGATGTGATTGACACAGGGATTGGGTCCAAAAATCCGTCGGCCATTCGCTACTATGGCGGGCTCATGGGGATCGCGGCCTTGGCACAGCTCGTGTTGAGCGCCTCGGCGGTCTTTCTCGGCACATCGATTGCCTACCGCATCGGCCAGAGCCTTCGCTCCGATGTGTTCGGCAAGGTCCACAGCCTTGCGTTGTCGCAGGTGCAGGACTTTACGGTCGGCTCGCTCATCACCCGCTGCACCAACGATGTCCTTCAGGTTCAGTCGATGCTGATCATGACATTCACGATGATCGTGATCGCCCCCATCATGGGCGTGGGGGGTGCGATCATGGCGGTGCGTCAGGATGTTCAGCTTTCTGCGCTCTTGCTGATCGCGGTCCCGATCCTGGCCGCGATTATCGGTTTTCTGACATTCAAAGCCGTCCCGCTGTTTCAGCGCATGCAGACGCAACTCGATGGCGTGAACAGCATCCTGCGCGAGCAAATCGAGGGCATCCGCGTCATCCGCGCCTTTCTGCAACAGGCGCGCGAAAGCAGACGTTTCGGAACTGCGAATGCAGACCTGACCGGGACAGCGATCCATTCCGGCCGACTGATGGCGATGATCATGCCCTCCTTGACCGCTGTGATGCAGTTGACGTCTGTCGCCCTGATCTGGACAGGCGCCAGCCGGGTTCGCGAAGGAGACCTGGAGATTGGCGCGCTCATTGCCTTTCTCTCGTATGTTGCGCTGATCCTCATCGCCGTGATGATGATGGGCCTGATGATTGTCATGCTGCCGCGTGCCCTGGTCAGTGGCAGGCGGATCACGTCACTGCTGCAAAGCCCGCTCGAAGTGGGGCCGCCATCGGATCCCAAGCCCCTGCCGCCACGTGGCTCCGGGCTGCACCTGAGGCTCGAGGACGTCGGGTTCGGCTATCCCGGCGCGGAAGCAAGGGTCATTGAAGACATCAGTTTCGATCTTGGTCCGGGAGAGGTCCTGGGCATCATTGGCGCGACGGGTTCGGGAAAATCCAGCATTCTCAACCTGATCGCCCGTCTCAATGATCCAAACACCGGGCGGGTCACGCTGGGGGATGTCGATCTGCGAGAGATCGCGCCCCGGGAATTTTCCTCCCATATCGGTTACGTGCCGCAAAAGGCCTATCTGTTCTCCGGCACCATCGCAGACACCCTACGGCTGGGAAACTCCGGGGCGGACGAGGCCGCGCTCTGGAAAGCACTGGAGATTGCGCAGGCCGCCGATTTCGTCCGTGCCCTGCCCGAAGGACTGTTGGCGCCGGTGGCCCAGGGCGGCACGAACTTCTCCGGCGGGCAGCGCCAAAGGCTCGCCATCGCGCGTGCGCTTGTCTGCGATGCGGATCTTTACCTCTTCGATGACAGCTTCTCCGCCCTCGATCAGGCGACGGATCGCAGGCTGCGCGCCGCACTCAGAGAAGCTGTCAGCCATGCGGCCACGGTGATTGTCAGTCAGCGCGTGGCGTCGATTCGGGATGCCGACCGGATTCTCGTCATCGAGAAAGGCCGTATGGTCGGTCTTTCGCCGCACGATACCCTGATGCAGGAGTGTCCCGCCTACGCCGAAACCGTCCACTCGCAAGCCCGACCCGAAGAGGACGCAGCATGACCGCGACAGAAGAGCCAAAACTTGAAACCGTCTCAAGGACACAGACAAGCGCTCCCGGTCCCAGAACACCCGGCCGTTCCGTCGCAGGAGCGAAACCGAAAGATGCCCGGGATGCGGCGCGACGGGTCTGGACGGCCTTTGGCCACAACCGGAAGATTCTGACAATTACGCTTTTCCTCAGCGTCGGTAGCGTGATCGGAAGTTCCGTGGGCCCCTGGCAGCTTGGTCATGCGACCGACCTTCTGGTCAGCGACGGCTATACGCTGTCGGCCCTCGTTCGCCAGCTTCTGCTCGTGGCAGCGATCTATCTCGTTGCGTCCGGCCTCAATTTCCTGCAGGCCTGGCTGATCAACGATCTGGTGCAAAACATGGGTCGCGATCTGCGCGAAGCGGCGCAAGCCAAGCTTGCCCGTGTCCCGCTCAAGTGGTTTGACGCGCAGCCCCGCGGAGAGGTTCTGTCGCGCTTCACCAACGATATCGACAACATGATCCAGAACCTGCAACAGGTTGCCAGCCAGGCGATGTTGATGCTGATGACCGTCATCGGCGTGCTCGTCATGATGCTGCTGCTCTCTGTTCCCCTCGCTGTCGCGGCCCTGGTGGCGATCGGGGTCTCGATTGGGGCGACGCGCTTGCTGAGCCGCGCCGCGCAGCCGAAATATACCGAGCAATGGCGTGAAACGGGCCACTTGAACGCACTGGTGGAAGAGACCTTCACCGGCCAGGCGCTGATCCGGGTTTACGGTGCGCGCGACCGTGTGGACCAGCAGTTTGCCGGGAAGAACAGCGCCCTGACCGCCGCAAGCATGAGGGCGCAGATTTTCGCCAGCCTGATCCAGCCGGCCACCATGTTCGTGAACAATTTTGCCTATATCGCAGTGGTCGTCTTCGGGGCGTTCCAGGTGTTGTCGGGCAGCCTCAGCCTCGGAGGGGTGCAAGCCTTCATCCAGTACATCCGCCAGATCGGTCAACCGATCTCGCAACTGGGCAGCATGGCCGCGCAGGTGCAGTCTGCCCTGGCATCGGCGGAGCGGGTCTTCGAATTGCTCGACGCGCCTGAAATGTCCACCGACGCGGCGGAGGAGGCGCGGCTGGAAACGCCAGTCGCAGGCCATGTTCGCTTCGAGCATGTCGGGTTTCGTTACCGCGCCGATCAGCCGCTGTTCGAGGACGTCAGTCTTGAGGCAGCGCCCGGTCAGATGCTGGCCATCGTCGGCCCGACCGGCGCGGGCAAAACCACACTGGTCAACCTGCTGATCCGCTTTTACGAGATCGACAGTGGGGTGATCCGTCTGGATGGCCAAGATATCGCCGCTCTGCCGCGCAAGGAACTGCGCCGCGCCATGGCGATGGTGTTGCAGGACACGTGGCTCTTTACCGGAACCGTCCATGACAACATCGCCTACGGCAGCCCGGACGCGACCCGCGAGCAGGTCATCGCCGCCGCAAGGCGCTGCCATGTGGATGACTTCGTGCGCACCCTTTCAAACGGCTACGACACCGTTCTGGAAAACGGCGGAGGGAGCCTCTCGCAGGGGCAACGCCAGCTCATGACCATTGCGCGGGCCTTCCTGCTCGATGCCCCGATCCTCATTCTGGACGAGGCCACAAGTTCCGTCGATACACGCACCGAGATGCAGATCCAGACCGCCATGGCCGACCTGCGCCAGGGCCGCACCAGCTTCGTGATTGCGCATCGCTTGTCGACCATCCGTGACGCCGACATGATTGTGTACATGGAAAACGGAAACGTTCTCGAAACCGGAACCCATGACCAGCTCATGGCCTTGCAGGGAGGCTACTGGCAACTTCAGAATGGGCGCAAAGTTGAATTCCGGAATGAAACGATTTCGAGGACCGCCTGACAAAGCCCAACGCCGTCGTCGCCTTCGCCGAGGAAGAGGTTACGACTGTTTTTTCATTGCTGGATTTTCCTCATACTAATGAGCCCTCCCACCGCGCTTGAGCGGCTCCCCTTTGTCGCCGCCGGCAGCGATCATTTGCGGAAACATGTCTTCCCACCATTTTTCGTAGGCGGCCGAAAGCGATTCAACGAGTTCCGGTTTCTCTGCTGCGAGATCGTTCTCGCAGGCCGGATCTTTTTTACTGTCAAAAAGCACCCATCGCTCCGCCGGGCTCACTCCCCAGTGAAACTGAGCGTTGTCGTCGGTATAGGTAGCTTTCCTCCGGCCATCGGCCACCAGATTCATCGTCGTGCATTGACTGGAATACGGCTCGCAGGTCGGGTCTCCGCACGAGTGACTTTGCAGGAGCAGGTAATCGCCCTGACGCCCCCCAGCCATCGCATACTTGTGTAACGAAGCGAGCCCACTGGGCCAGCGGGCGACGTGATGGAAGAGCATACGATCGTCATGCCAGGCAATCGGCGCATCCGCTTCCAGAAGAGGGCGCAGACTGAAGCCCTCCAGTCTCCCCTGCAAATCCGCCGGAATTTCCACTCCCGCGTAGTCGCACAGTGTCGGCAGCACATCGAGATGAGCAGTGAGATTGTCGACCTGATGCGGGCTCCAGTGCTTCGGCCATTTCCAGAAAGACATCGCTCTCGATCCGCCTTCCCAGATCGTGCATTTACTGCCACGCATTCCGGCGTTGTAGACGTCGAGTCCTTCGGTGACGCCGTTATCGTTCATGAAAACGATCATCGTATTGTCCTCCAGCTCGCGCTCTTTCAGGAAGCTCAGAATCCGTCCCACGTTGTAGTCGATATTTTCCACCATCCCGAGATAGGCGGCATGCTTTTCGGAAACGGCGTCCTTGTAAGGAGCGAGAAACTCCTCCGGAGCCGCGAGCGGTGCATGAGGCGAGTAGGTCGCGAGATAGCAGAAGAACGGCTTCTCTTTCGCGGTCGCTTCGTCGATGAACGTCATCGCATCATCGAAAAAGATATCCTCGCGATAGCCTTTCACCTTCTCGCGTTTGCCGTTCCGAATCATGAGCGGATCGAAATGATCGTGAGGCCCCTTCGCGTTGGTCGACGACCAATCAAAGCCACGGTCCGACGGGTTGTATCCCTTCCCGCCGCCGAGATGCCATTTCCCGATGAACCCGTTTTCATATCCTGCTCCCTTCAGCAACTGAGGCAGAAGTGTCGCCGACTGGAGAAGGTGCTCGCGAGGCTGGATCGTGTGAGTGACTCCGTTTCGGAATTCGTGCATCCCCGTCATGAGCGCTGCCCGCGTCGGAGAGCAGGATGGGCTCACATAGAAATTGTCGAAGCGAACGCTTTCATCGTGAAGCTGGTCGAGGTTCGGCGTTCTCAGCAGCGGATGCCCGTGTCGCCCCAGATCTCCGTAGCCCTGATCATCCGTCAGAATGAAGAGAATGTTAGGCTGATCCGCCGCAGTGGCGCCTCCGCTATATAGAAGAGCAAACGCCAGCGCAGCGAGGAGACTGCGGAAAGGTATCGGATTTCGACTTTTCATTTCAGATAAAATGGATCGAACCATCGTAGCAGCATGAAGTTCCCATGCGCCAGCCTCTTTCCCGAAAGTTCTTGCGACTAAAAAACGAAAGCAGCCTCTTCTCGATTCCCTGGCCGAAAATGGCACATTTTTCACAGAGGAGCAGCTCTGGCCTGGTCCTTACCAATAAGGGGGCCCCCTCAAGCGCTACGACGAAGCTGTTGTCCTTCGCGGATGTTAGCGCGTGTTCTGCTGGTTCAACATCGGACGCAACATCACCACCGTGCCATCCTCACCGAATTTCGACTGAACGCCGAAATTTGCGATGTAGAGACAACCGGTTTTCGGGTCCTGGGTAATGTCCAGCGGTCCTTCGAGGCGGAGCTTTTTGTTTCCCGGTGCGCGTAGTTTCTCGACGCTGACGGGTAAACCGTCGGCGCCCGGTTGCATGACGGCGATGTCTCCCGCCGAGTAAAAACAACAAATGATGGCACCGGACAAGGGATCGGGGAAGTCCGGAGAATACTCCAGCATTCCATTGGGACTGGTGCCGCCCCATTGCCAGATCGGGAACATCAATTCGGGGGCGAAGCCCGGATCCGGGGCCGTTCCCACGGGATACTCCGGAATTTCGAAAGGATCGGGTTTCGACGTCGGATTTCCCCCGTTCAGCACGAAGTGACCACGCGCTGGATTCGGGAAACCGTAGTGACGCCCTCGCTCCAGGATCAAGAGACTTTCGTGATCCGGCGTGTTCCCTTTGATCAGCAGATTCTGGTTGCCGGGAATGCCCGGGTGATCGGGAACTCCATCGGCAGGTCCGGCTCGATCATTGATATTTACGGCTGTATAGAAACGGCCGTTCGAATGCGCGATGATCTCCAGAGCATTGCGAACGCCCGTTGCGAAGATCCGGATCGGCGAATCCGATGCTTCCGGATCAAAACCGGTGTCGGGATGAACGTCGAGAGTCTTTTCGATCGTCTGATAGTCGATTTCAAGGATACAGGCGCTAAGCTTTTGCTCTTCGATTCCCCAGTTGGCGGGCCCACCGGAACTGCTCGTCGAACCGACCGATTGATAGAGTTTGCCTTGATGGAAAAGCAGTCCGTTCGGTTGGTGGGGCGGCCTTTGGTAACCACCGAGGAACTCCCTGCCGTGCGGCAGTCCCTCAATCACGATTTGTTCGGTGACCTTGTCGGCCAACTCGATCCGCGTTATTTTTCCGGTGAAATAGTAGCGACTGTCGTCTTTAGGCGTCAGGCGGTCGGCGAAGCTCGCCCAGAGAATCGGTTCGGCGGCGGTTGATTCCGGATCCCACTCCAGATCGATGTACTGGCGGCTTTTTTCCGGATCACGCAGTATCTGCTCGCGATTGTATGGCTTCCCCGATTCATCGAGACTCCACCGGACCAACGAACCGAAGGCATCTGCCGCATACAGCTTTCCGTCCGGCCCTACGGAAATCGTGGTCATCGAGCGGGTGCGATCAAAGACAAGCGGCTCGAATTGCAGTCGCTTGCTTGGATCGAAATTCTCCTCCCCGGTCGTGAATGTGACCGTGAAAGGTTTCAGCCCGGCCGAGTTTCGCTTCGCCTTTACCTTGTTCGAACCACGAATCTCATAGCTGGTGTTCGGAGAGAGAAATTCGGTTGGAACCAGAGTGATCGACGCGTTGGTCAGATCGGTGCTTCTTCTGAGCGGGACGCTCTTCTTGTCTTTCACCCGCTGCAACGTTAGACCACCGAGCGTCTTCGGATCAAGAGCCTCGGAAAAGCGAAGCTGAAGGGCTGCGGAAATGGCGACATCGGTCGCCCCATTGTCGGGATGACAGCCCGCCAGTTCCGTGGCGTTGGCGAGACTCGTGATCGCCGCCAGGATAGAGCCGGCAACCCCGATTCGGAGAAGCGCCCCCTGAATCCTTGAAACAATCCGCCGCCCAGCGCCCGCCACCAAGAGCGTGACCATCAAACGAAATACGAGGCAATCAACCACCATGTTTGAAACTACGCGTTGATAGAAACTCGTTCAACCATCACCTGACGATGCTGCCCGGGATCCGGGCAATCCCCTCCCGAGATCGCGTAGCTGCACGCGCCGCGTCAATCGTGAACAGATCGTGCTTGCGCAACCACCAGAGGGCCGCGCAGGCTGCCAGCATCGGGATGGCCGCGAAGAAGAGCAGGTTCGGGTAAGTCCATGGGTCGAGGTAGTTTTTGTAGGAGCTGAGTGTTGAGACCGCGTGGAGAAACAGGATTAGCCCATAGCTGTAAGTGCGGAACAAACCAGCGACGAAGCAGATGATCAGCAATGATTGGACGGCGCCGATCGCGTAGGAGAGTGCGTTGCTGAGATTTGAAATCCCGTAGAACTTTTCGAACACGGCCGCTGCGTGCTCCGGGTTGGCAAATTTGTCCAGCGTCCACATGATAAAGACGCTGGCGATTCCCAGCCGTAGCCAGAGCAGACACCAGGCCAGTCGGCGGCTTAAATTTGATTCCGTATCGGTTTTAGTCGTCGTCATCTCAGTTGGGGTGGTTTGGAAATGGGTTGGTTGAATCGGGTGAACGTTTATCGGGCAGAGACCTTCACGACTTCGGTCGCGGCGAGCTGCTTCACCAATTCGGACAGGTCATTGACCACGTAGTCCGGCTTGGCGACGTTCGGGTAGAGCGTCTTCCCGGGACGGGCGATGAAGGCCGTCTGCAAACCGACATTCTTGGCGCCCGCCAAATCCCAGGCATGGGCGGCGACCATCAAAACGTCCTCCGCTTCGAGGCCTAACGTATCGAGCACCAGCTGATAGGTGTCAGGGTGTGGCTTGAATTTCTTGACGCTATCGACGCTGAATCGGTTTTCGAACAGGTCGGTCAAACCGGCGCTGCGGAACTGCGTTTCCACTCCCACGGCTGATGAATTCGTCAGGCTGACGAGGCGGTAACCGTCTGCCTTCAATGCTTTCAACCCCGCAATCACATCGGGATGCGGCGGTAGCGAGCGTAGCGGTGTGACGATCGCCTCTTTAGCCTCCGCCTCGGTAAGTTCGATGCCCTGCGTCTCCGCCACCATCATCAGGGCAGCGGTGCCGATCTCGCCAAAGCTGTGGTAGTCGCCACTCAAGGTTTCCACCAACGAATAGTGGAGCATGGTGGAGAACCACAGCGGCAGAAACTCCTCCCGACCGCCGAGGGCTTTTCCAACCGACTTCTTGAGTGGCTCGAGATTGAGCAGGGTTTCGTTGACGTCGAAGATGATGACTTTGGGCTTGGACATGGCTTTCTCTTCTATGGCGCTTCCGTTGATGCTCATCAGCCCCAAGGTCAGGGCGATGAGAACTAGGGTTGGTACTTTCATTGTTTTTTGGTTTTGTTAGAGTTAAAAATGTAGTCTCCGATCCGGGACGAGATGAAATTAGTTCAGAATGGTCACCGGAGTGCCGATGCGAACTTTCGAGAAAACTGCGGGTACGACATCGGCTTGTCCGCGGATGCAGGCATGGGAAGCGGCATAGCGCGGGACTTCGCCGACGTGCATCCCAATGCCGCTCCAGGTGAGGCGCATCCAGTAGGGCATGGCGGCACCTACAAAACGACCGCCGGGTGGGATCTCAGCGAAGCGAGAGTCGGCATCGGCGTTCACCACATTCCCGCTGGCATCGTGGACCTGCCCGTAACGATTGGAGCGCTTGTCGGAGATTTTTTCCAGGATCGTGTAATTTCCAGCCGGAGTCGGGTGACTGGCCTTGCCGGTCGATACCGGGTAGTCGAGCGCGACCTCATCGCCATTCATGAGAAACGCTCTCTGCAGGGAGATGGAGATCAGGACACTCGAATTTGACGCGTCCGTCCGCGAGAAGACCTCTTCGTTGCGGTAGCTCTCGGAGGTGCGGGGATAGTCGGGCTGGGTCTTGAAAGAGTGATAGTCCGTAATCGGAGCAGGCGCACTCACGACCGTCGTCGGCTGACTTCCCCGTGAAGCTGGAAACCCTGCGCAACCGGTAAAGGTCAGAGCAGCCAACAAGCAGAGGACGGTAGCGATGCGGTGTGATTTCATGTTCTAAAATGGAGGGGACGGATTGTTTTGACTAATCGGTCCAAACTCGACCAAAAAAAGGGTTGGAAGTCGTGCTTGCCTGCTTAGGAGATGAGGCGTTTTGCTTGATCTGCGATCTGTTGGAGTGCCGCTTTCCCCAGCGTTCCACGCCCCATTACCCGCAATCCGACCAGTAGCGCCATCAACGCCTTCGCGGTCGAACGCGGATCGACGGATTCCGGGATATCGCCCTCTTGCTGGCCGCGTTTGATCAATTTTTCGAAAAAGGTCGCCACTTCCTTAAATCCATCCGCGACGACTTTCTTCACCTCGTCGTCGTAGCTGGCGTAGTCGAGCGAGGAGTTCACCAACAGGCAGCCTTTTTTGTCAGCATCGCCTGAAGAACTTTGGACGCAGCGATCGAACCACCCTGCGATGGCCTCGCGCGCATCGGGAATCTTCTCCATCTCGAGCATCGCGGCCCTCCTGCGCTCGTTGTCATATTTCAGAAGCGCGCGGAGGAACAGGTCGTCCTTGCCCTCGAAAGCGTTGTAGAGACTCCCGCGTTTGATTCCGGTCGCCTCGGTGATGTCCGAAATCGAGGTGGCGGCATAGCCCTTTTTCCAGAAGACCTGCATCGCCTGCTCGATCACATCGGCTTCTTCGAATGTTTTTTCCCAGGGCATCGTACTCAGTTTTTTCTCAAGGTTTAGATTCCTAGCCCTTTTTGACCAATCAGTCAAAACATGTTTTATCCTCCATTCGTGTCAGGCAAATTTCGCGACTCTCCAAGGTCTTCTTTCTCACTCCGATCCACCAAGGTTGGATCGATGAGCATCCCCTGTTCCTTTTTTTCGGATTCGAATCTCTTAAACTTCTTCTTTTTGTTTCCTCGAATCATTTCCTACTGATATGGGTTTCGTCATGTTCGTCGGACTCAAAAAACTCTCAATTGCCCCAAACAACGCGGCCAACGGCTTTCTTCTCGTCTTAGGCATTTGGGGAGCGGTTGCCGTTGAAGCCATTGCGGGACTGAAGATCTACTACATCCGCCACGCCGAAGCGGGGCATAATGTGAAGGAGGAATGGGAATCTGTGAGGAAAAAGGACTGGCCGTCATTTGTCGGCGATCAACAGAAGTTTACCCCCAAGGGCGAAATTCAGAGGACCGAAGCGATTCGGAAACTCGATCGATACGATTTCGACTTTATTGCAGTCAGTCCGATGTGGAGGACGCGTCATACGATATTGCCATACCTGAAGGAAACCAAAACCAAAGCTGAGATCTGGCCGGAGCTTCACGAAATGTATGTCAGCTCGATCATCGTTTCTTCCGATCTTCCCAAGCACCGCGGCGAAATTCTCGGGAAAGGAGACCGGATCGAAATTCCGGATGCCGAAACCCGCTATTTTTCCTTACGAAAGGACGGAACAAGAGAGTTTGAATTGCCTCGATTCAAAGACGGCCATGTTGAGAAGGAGGCTGAGACAGCGGCTGCAAAGGTGATCCTCCAGCGAGTGGCTGATATGATTAAGGAACAGTTCAGTAGTGATGACTCAGTACTCTTGGTAGGACACGGAAGCAGTGGAAAAGGTCTCCTCCGTTTCCTCACCGGCGATCCGTTATCCGGGTTTCCAAGTCTGACAAACGCAGGCGTCTGGATGGTGGAAGAACAGCCGGATGGACAGTTCGAGCTCATGCTCTATAACGACGTCCCACTAAAACCCGAAAAGTAGCAGAGACCCTGTTCCGCGAAAACAACTTGCCCTACGCCGTCGGCCCTCCTCCAAAGAACTCATCGAACCACGCGCCGATCAGTGGGTGATCCAACATCTGTCCCGACTGGCGAACGCACCGGCTCGCGTCGCAGAAAGGGTGCAGACTCCTGACGGCCGGATTAACGATCGGCAACCCGCACGATGATTGACTCACTCTCCCATCAAGAAGCGAGGAAACTCGTCCTGTTATCACAGCGCTTACCACCGCCGAAGACCGTCGGTAAGTCGGTCGAGGCTACGTTGTCAGCCATCGAGCACCTCGGCTACGTCCAGATTGATACCATCTCCGTCATTCAACGCGCCCATCATCATACGCTTTGGAATCGAAATCCCCATTACCAGCCCTCCCAACTCGAACAGCTGGTCGTCGGCAAGCGGGTTTTTGAATACTGGTCTCATGCAGCCGCCTATCTGCCGATGCGCGATTACCGATACAGTTTGCCGCGCAAACAGGCCTTTGCCTGTGGCGAACAGGAGCATTGGTATGAACGTGATGAGCGATTGGAGAAGTTGGTAATCAAGCGCATCACGGAGGAAGGCCCTCTGATGGCCAAAGACTTTGTGAATAGTGGCAAGCGAATCGGTGAATGGAAAACCAAGCCAGCCAAACGCGCCTTGGAGAATCTCTACATGCAGGGTGATCTCATGTCGGCTCGCCGAGTCAACTTTCACAAAGTCTACGATCTCACGGAACGAGTCATTCCAGAAGGAACCGACACCACCGTGCCCACGGCGAAGGAATGGGCCCGTTTTCTGATCACCCGGTATCTGCTGGCCAACGGACTGGGTCGGCCCGCAGAAATCACCTATCTACTGAAAGACACCAAACCGCTGATTACGGAAACGATGCGGGACATGGTTTCCGCAAGGGAGCTGATACCAATCCGCGTCGACGCCGAACAATACCATGCACTGCCGGCTTCCATGGAACTCCTCAAAAAGCCTCTGGCCCGCAGCAGACTGAAAATCCTCTCCCCTTTCGACAACCTCGTGATTCAACGCAAGCGCATGCAGCACCTCTTCGGATTCGATTACCTGATTGAATGCTACCTCCCCGCCGCGAAACGCCGCTACGGATACTTTGCGCTACCGATCCTCTGGAACGGACGACTGGCGGCGCGCATGGACTGCAAAGCCGAAAGAAAAGAATCCCTGCTGCACATTCATCATTTGGCGCTGGAACCTTGGCTGGAGGAGACCGAGTCCTTCCTTGAAGCCCTTCGCAAGGAACTGGAA
The DNA here is from genome assembly GCA_963977015.1 of uncultured bacterium. Classification (GTDB taxonomy): domain Bacteria; phylum Verrucomicrobiota; class Verrucomicrobiia; order Verrucomicrobiales; family DEV007; genus JBCDHN01. The sequence goes on from CAXBMO010000022.1 coordinate 35,738, forward strand.
TCCTTCATGCGTTTCAATCACTGCACCCACCTCCGTCTGCACAGAACGTCCCCGGAACCTGTTAAACCTGCGCTTCAGGCTGCGATCAATGACCTCGATTTGGGCAAGGTCGTTCCAAGCACTGAGGAATAGCGGCCGCAAGTTCTGAATCCCCGGTGCTCGTCCACCTGCGCTTCCAAGGGATCCACAATCTCAAACGCTCAAACAGGATTTGGGTTGAGAATCGCGGGGAGAGAGGGAGCGCAAGCAACGTGCTTGCACTTGGCCCGCTTTTCCTCATAGTCCCTGCACGATTATGGTCCGGACTCTGGATGCATCAAAGGTTCTCAAAACCGCTCTCAAGCTCCAGGCGAGGATGCAAGAGCGTTTCCCGACACGCGGAATCACGGAGGTCGTGGCTGATGTCTGCACGGTTTCTGAAGAGGCTGCGGAAGTGGCGGCCCATTTGAGGCGACCGATGATTTGGTATCGCGTGATTGCGGCGATTGTGATTTTGGCGATTTTGGCCGGCTTGATCGGGCTGATGTTTGTTTTCCGACCAGACGAGGAGCTGAGTTTCGTCGATCTGGTTCAGACCTTTGAAGCTGGAGTGAACGACCTGATTTTCATCTCCCTGGCAATCTTTTTCGTGGTTCGCCTGGAACGCCGAATGAAACGACAGAAGGCGCTGGATATGTTGCACAAGTTGCGGTCGCTGGCCCACATCATCGACATGCACCAATTGACGAAGGATCCGGACAGCATCGCCCGAGAAGATCAGCGAACTTCGTCTTCGCCAATTCGGGACATGACCGCGTACGAGGTGAAGCGCTATTTTGATTATTGCAGCGAGATGCTGGCCATTTTGAGCAAACTGGCCGCGCTGCTGATTCAGGATTTTGACGATCCGGTTACGCTAAATGCGGTCAATGAGATCGAAAGTCTGACTTCAGGGCTTTCCCGAAAGATTTGGCAGAAGATCATTGTCGCGACACGCACAGAAATTCTGCCATCGGCTCCGGCGGAAGCACTCCCGAACGTCAAAGCGTCTTAACACGTTCAAAAAAGGTCTCGAGATCACCATCGCACTCCGCGAGGAGGGCTTCGAATTTCGGCACCCCTTCATGATAAGCCGCCACGATGTTGAGATGTGCGTTGTTGAGTTCATCGCGGAGCCAGAAGGTATCCTCTTCCTCACGACCTGCTGCTCGCAACAGGGACCGGACATGCATTTGTAAATTGCGAAGCCGAGTTTCCTTTTCCCTCCGTTTCGCGGCATCATCCACATCGCTCGCATAGAGGGTTTCCAGGGCGTCACGATCCGAGAGGACGCGATCGACGAAGGCGTTCATTTTGATGAGACTGCGTTCGTATTTTTGCAGGGCGTCAGCATCGCCCTTGGCCCGATACCAACGCCTTACGCCCTCCTGCTCCACGGCCACGGCAAAGGATTCGCTGAATTCCGTATCGCCATGGCGGTAGTATTTTTTGTGCGCGAGTTCGTGAAAGAGGAGCGCCGCGAGATCCCGCTCTTTCCAGTCAATGAAGGTGTTGAGAACCGGGTCATTAAACCAACCGAGTGTGGAATAGGCCGGTACTTCGGCGATGGCCACATCATGCCCCTTTGCCCGCAACTTGTCGGCGAAAGCCTCGGCTGCTTCTTTGCGGAAATAGCCGCGATAGTCGAGACTGCCAAAAATGGGATAGGTCCAGGCGATGGGTTCGACGCTGAGTTCGGGAGCGGCAAAAACACTCCACAACACGCTCTCGCGCTCCAAGTCGGCGTAGCGGGTATAGTTCCCATCGTTGGGAAGGAGCAACGCGTCCTCCGCAAACACGAGCAGCTCCTGCACGAGAGCCAATTGCCCCCGCAATTCGTCCGAGGAAGAGCTCTGGTTCACGACCTTGGAAATGGGCTGTTGCTTTCGAACGACACCAAGCTGGCCGACAATCGCCTGGGAATAGTAGTTCACCTGACAGGAACACAACAGGGTGGCGGAGGCGATCGCGATCAAGAAGGAGGAGGTTCTCATGAACAGGGCAAAGCAATCCGAATCGGAGGAGGTTGTCGATTTCAATTTTTGGTTCTTCCACGAAATCTCGAAGGCGATGCTTCGACTTACGGTACGGTATTGGATATTGAGGCAGACTCTGAAGACGGCGGGTGACGATTCAACCCCGCCTGAAAACGAACCGCGATGCCCAATCCAATCAAAACCGCCGTTCCACCGGCCATTTGCCACGGCACCATTCCCTGTCCCAGAATCATCCATCCGAGCAAAGCCGTCGCAACCGGTTGAAGCAAAAGAGTGATGGCCGCCAACGTCGCGGGAAGCCCGGCGAGGCTATAGGCGATGAGCCCCTGGCCGCCCGCGTGGGAGATGACACCAACAGCAATCAGCGGCCACCATCCGGCCTGATGGGATGGCCAAAATGGATCGCCATGCCAGAGCGCAATCGGGAGCAGGATGGCCGCAGCCAACGAACTCGACCAGAACATCAATCTCGGTGCGGAGTGAACTCTTCGAAACGCCTTGGTGGAAAGCAGATAGGACGCGTAGAAGAACGCCGTCGCGATTCCCAGCGCGTCTCCCAAAACCGGATTGCCGCCGGGAACCACCTCACCTCGCGTGCTTGAACTGAAAATGAGGAGCACCACCCCAAGCCCCGCGATTCCAGCTCCGACGATGAACATTGGAGCGATCTTCTCCTTCCAAATCCACCAGGCAAACAGCGTCACCAAGACGATCGATACATTCGCCAGCAGCGTTGAATTTGCGACGCTGGTGTGCGCGAACGAAGCGTGCCAAACCGCAAAATCTGCGGCGAAAAGGACCCCGGGAAGCCAAATCCAAGTTCCGAGCCGGGTTCCAGCGGGAAACGCCTGGCCTCTCGGGAGCACGACGAACGCCAAAACTACGGCACCGATCGCCACCCGCCAAAATGCGGCATCCATCATTCCAACGCCCCCGATCCGACCGGCCAGCACCACAAAGATGGGAGCAAACGCGATGCACAGCGCGCCAATCACCAAACTGAGAAAATGCTTCCAGAAATACGCGGGAGAAGAGGGATTGACCACGGCGCGGACTCTTGCACAGTCCTGCATGCATCGCCAACCACTCCTCGATTTGATCCAGCGGTATGACGCACGTTTTCCGGAAGAAACGGAAACCGTTACCCGGTTTCGGGAGTTTGTGGAAGAGAACCCGGAGTGCTTTGAGCGCGAGTTGGAGATTGGCCACATCACCGGTGCGGCCTGGTTGATCGACGCCGCCGGTGAACAGGTCCTTCTCACCCATCATCGCAAGCTCGATATCTGGATTCAGTTGGGCGGCCACGCGGATGGTGATCCCGACACACTAAACGTCGCCATGCGCGAGGCGGAAGAAGAGTCGGGACTCGATCAGATTATCCCGATTGATCGTGAAATTTTCGATCTCGATATCCATCCCATTCCAGCGCGGAAGAATGAGCCCGGCCATCTGCACTTCGACGTTCGCTTTGCCCTTCAACATCAGGGCGAGGGGAACTATGCCGTGAGCGATGAATCCCACGATCTGGCGTGGGTCCCCATCCAGGAAATTGGGAAGTTTACCGAGGAAGCGTCGATTCAGCGAATGACGCGCAAATGGCTCTCGCGGGGAGCTTAGCCCCGCGCCACCTCGCCTTATCGGTTCTTTCGGGGGCGGACCAGCTTGCCGAAACGGCGGCTCCACTTTTTGACCGAAGCCTTGGCGTGGCCCATCCGCTGGATTCCCTGTGGCTGGAGCTTGCCGCCCTGTTTCTCGTCGACAATGGCGTAATAGCGCTCGCGGGTCACCGAATCGAGCAATTCGGCCTGCATGGCAGCGGAACCGGCACCGACGGATTTTCCACTCGCGACTCCCACAACCGTGCTCGCCGTGCTGATGTAAGGCGCGTAGGTCGCTAGAAAGATGGCGGGTTTGCTGGCACGAGCATCCGTGATGGCGACACGAAGGGAGAGCGTGCTTTTTCCACGATGATCCACGATGTCGAGGGACTTGCCCAATTGGTTTTGAAGATTGGAGCGGAAGGCCTGAGTCAGCTCTTTCGCCTCAGCGGAAGTCACGTCTGTCTTTTTGGTTCCATTGGTGCTTCCAAGGAATCGGACATCCTCAATGTAGAGTTTGTCGTATTTCTGCAGGTCTTCGACATCCCCCTTATAAACTTGGGCTCCACTGAGAGGCCCCTGCTTATCCATCTTGGAGTAGGAAGACAAAAAGTCAGTCCGGTTTGGAGTAACGGTTTTGCAGGAAACCATTCCGAACATGAGGAGGGGTAAAAGAAGAATAGAGAGGTGACTGCGACGCATGCCGGTAGAATTACCATTTCACCAACGAAATCAACATGGAAATTATAGAAAGTTTTGTTTTGCTCATTAACAGAGAGGTAAGACCACCTCGTTTCTGTTAATTCTTTCCAGATCAGATTTTCATAATCGCGAAAATAATCTCCGAATGGCCTTCTCCCCAAAATGGAGTCTTTCTATCGCGATCGTCCCAACAGGATCTGATCGACCTCAATTCCCATCTGCTGGAGCGCTGACAATCCAGACCGATTGGATCACTTTGAAACCGTGAGGTCTTTCACTTCCAGTTCTCCAAACGCGAATCCCACACTGAAATTACGCTTCGGCTCCGCATAGGTAACGTGTTCGACCTGGATCGGATCTTCGTCTCCAAATTTCACCGTCGCCGTTTTCCCCTCGATTGTCACTTTCACCTGAGTCCATTGGCCGTCGCTGAGTTTCCAGTCTGGGGCGACATGAGTTGCAATCGACTTCCTGTCTCCGTTTGGCGGAAAGGCACGGGAATTGCTCCCTTTCTCACTGGTCACAAGCCGAAAAACGTGCCCGCGTTCACCGTTCAAGGTAAAGACAACCGTCTTGCAACCGCGGGGCCGAAACGCATAGCGCAACGTCGCATCCGTTGTCGGAAAGTCGTAAAAGATAATGGGCCCGTGATCCTTGTATTTTTTGTAGAGCGCGTCGTCCTGCGTGCATTTTGCGATTCCGTCCGCGATCTGCCAATCGCCGCGCTGGGCTCGCCGTTCAGCGACGTTGTCCAGGGCCGTGAACGAATCGGTGAAGAGCGGCTCAGCAGCGAGGTTGGCAGCGCTTGCCGCCACGGCAACAACCAGCGCGATTATCCGGCGGGGTTTGATTGGATTCATTTGGCAAGGGAGCATCGACCATCCGATTTGTCGATCCCCCACAGCGCCCCCTCATCCTAAAAAGGCTGATAGCCGACTTTCCATTCCTCGACAAACTCCGCAGGAAAATCCTGGAGAAACCGCGACGGCTTTTGGATCACATTTCCAGTATGGGAATTTGGCCAGGTCAGCGGGTAGGTCAGATACAGTTCGTCCTTCGCGCGCGTCACCGCGACATAGAACAGTCGGCGCTCCTCTTCGAGACCATCGCCCCGATCATTTTCGCGATCCTCATCAAGAACTCGGGAATTCGGCAACATCCCATCGGCCAACCAGACAACAAAGCAGGCTCGCCATTCCAAACCTTTTGCCTGATGAACACTGGAAAGCGTGACTTTCTCCGAGTCAGGTTCAGCCGGAGCATTGTCGGTATCGACGCCGGTGAGCAGGCTTAGCTGAGCCAGGAACTCCTCGATATCCTCGAAGTCTTTGCTGTATTGCATCAGCTGCTCAATGTCCTGACGCCGCGATTCATAGTTGGGATACTTGCTCCGGAGATAGTCTTCGTAGACCCCGCCAAGCACCGATTTGATCATTTCAGCCGGTTTGGCAGGCGCTCCGTCAGGAATCAGTTCGTCCAGGGTATAGGCCAGTTGCGCCCAATGTTCCTTTCCTTTGGCCGGGACTTTGAACTCCAACATGAACTCGGAGAAAGAATCGATTTCTTCCTCCTTCCCTCCGGTCTTTCCCCAATTCTTCCACAAATTATCGGCCGACTTGATGCCAATGCCCGGAAGCATCCGCACCATCCGCTTGAACGCGACTTCGTCCTTTCGATTGGCCGCAAACTTCATGTAACAGGCAACGTCCTTGATGTGCGCCTGCTCAAAAAAACGAAGCCCGCTCGTGATCTGAAAGGGAATCCCACGTTTCTGCAATTCCATCTGGACCTCCATCGAGTGGAAATGAGCCCGGTAGAGAATCGCGATCTCGTCGAGTTCGATTCCCTCATCGCGCAACTCCAAAACCCGTTGGGCCACGAATTGCGCCTGCTCACTGGGGCTGCTGAGCCGAACCAACGCCGGTCGCATTTTGCGCTCCGGCCTCGACGCTTGCAGTTCCTTCTCGAATTGCTCGGTATTGGCCCGGATTGCGTGATTGGCGACGCTGAGGATCTCCGGCACGCTGCGATAGTTCGTTTCGATCTTGAACGTCTTTGCTCCCGGGTAACGCTTGGAAAACTTGAGGATGTTGCGGAAATTCGCCCCGCGCCAGGAATAGATGGACTGCGCGTCATCGCCCACCACCATCAGATTTTTGTGACCACCGGCAAAGCAGTCGATCATCCGCGCCTGAATCGTGTTCGTGTCCTGATACTCATCCACCATCACGAATTGGAACTGTCTCCGGTAGAACTCGCGAAGATCTTCCTCCCTTTCCAGCAACTCCGTCGTCTTCACCAACAAATCATCAAAATCGACATTGTTGGTTTCCTTCTTCTTCGCTTCGTAGGCTTTCTGGATTCGGGCGATCGCGTCTCCAAGTTCCGCAAAATACGGGTAACGACGCTCGAGGACGGCCTGCAGCTTCGTATCGGTATTCAGGGAAAGGCTGAACATGTCGCCCAGCACATCAGGTTTCGGAAAACGAACCGCTTTTGGATCAACGTCACTCTCCGCGATCACCGTCGCCATCAGATCTTTCTGATCCTCACGATCCATGATCGAAAAATTGCGGGAAAACCCGGCTTTGTCCGCATGACGCCGCAGGATGCGATTTCCAATCGAGTGAAACGTTCCGCCCCAAAGATCGCGGGTATCCAGCTTCAACAGATCTTCAACCCGTTCCAGCATCTCGCGAGCCGCCTTGTTCGTGAACGTGAGCAGCAGAATGTTTTTCGCGTCGATCCCATTGTCGAGCAGATACGCGACCCGATAAATCAGCGTCCGCGTCTTACCGCTGCCTGCGCCCGCAATGACCAACGCCGGCCCCGGCAAACTGGTAACCGCGGCGTATTGCTGCTCATTCAGTTCCGCAGCGTAATCGATCTGCGAACCGCCTGAATTTGGCGAGCCGGTTAAAGTGTAGTTTCGCACGCGGTCAGGATACTACTTTCCTTCAACTGAGCGAACGTGTTCGAGAAATTTGTTCGCTTCCTCTTTCACCACGGGTAGCAACATGTACATCCCGATCATGTTCGGGACGACCATGGCGAAGATCAACGCGTCGGAGAGGTTGATGACGTTGTTGAGTTGCGCGGAGGCGCCGACCACCACCAACAGACAGAAAACGACTTTGTAGATCAACACGCAGACGTCGGGTGCTTTTTCGTTCCCCGTAAGTCGCGCCAGGTATCGCACGCCCTGCTCTCCGTAGTAGGACCAGGAAATCATGGTGGAAAACGCAAACAACAGAACGGCAATCGACAGCAATCTGGGGAACCATTCAATCGCGCTGGCAAAAGCCATGGAGGTCACCGGAATTCCGGACCGACTCTCGATCTGATCGGCTCTCACCCAACCCGACACTTCGGTCTCCTCGTAATCAGCCGAAATGAGACCAATCACTTCTTTCCATTCCTCAGTTTCACCGCTTTCCACCTCCCGGGTTCGCGAACCTTTGGTGTGGACAAATTGTCCCGCTTCCAGGGTTTGGACGACTTCCGGGTAAGCGGGGTCAGAAACCATGGGAGCCGAGTCCGCGCTGATTTCACCGCTGACCTGCCAGGTGCCAACGATCACGATCACGAGAGCTGTCATCGTGCAAACCACGACAGTATCGGTGAAAGGCTCGAGCAGGGCGACGAACCCTTCACTCGCCGGTTTGTCCGTTTTGACTGCGGAGTGGGCAATCGGCGCCGAGCCCAATCCAGCTTCGTTCGAAAATGCGGCGCGTTTGATGCCTTGAATCAGAATCCCAACGAAGCCGCCCGCAATCGCCTGAGAACTGAACGCCCCGGCAAAAATGGTGGCAAATGCCCCGCCGACCTTGTCCAGGTTCATCGCGATAATGATGAACGCGGTAATCATGTATCCGATGCACATGATCGGAACGAGCAGGGACGTGACCCGGGCAATCCAGACGATGCCGCCGATGATGACCGAGCCAACCAGAACGGCGATCACCAGTCCAAAAATGACCGGAGACAACCCGGGTGCCCAGCTGCTCTCGAATTGGCTGAAAGCCTGGTTCGCTTGAAACATGTTTCCCGCCCCAAACGCCCCACCGATGACGAAAACCGCGAAAATGGCCGCCAAAACAGCGCCAAGGCCACCCAATCCACGTTCCTTCAACCCATCCCGGAGATAATACATGCCCCCTCCCCTCACCTTTCCGTTCGGATCAATCCGGCGATACTTCACGCCCAACGTGCATTCGGCAAACTTGGTCGTCATCCCGAAAAGCCCCATCAAAATCATCCAAAAGGTCGCTCCCGGTCCACCCAAGCCAATTGCGACGGCAACACCTGCGATGTTCCCCAGGCCAACGGTCGCCGAAAGCGCCGCGCTCAACGCCTGAAAGTGGGTAATTTCGCCGGGCGCATCTTTGGGAGTGTATTTTCCCGTGGCGGTTTTGATGGCAATGCCAAAGCCACGGAAATTGATAAACCCGAAGTAGATCGTCAGGAAAATGGCGGTTCCCCCCAGAATGATCAAGACGATGGGGAGACTCTGTCCGGCAATTGGAATCGAAAAGAAGACTATTCCACCGACAAAATCGGCAATCGGCCCCAGCCCCTTGTCGATTCCCAAACTGATCGTTTCGAGGATCCCCGGCTCCTGGGCGAAACTCCGCGGAGACATGAGAATCGCGAAAAGGGCGATAAGGAAGATCGTTGGGTGGCGTAGCGATTTCATATGGACCAAGAAAGTTCGCGAATCCTAAGGACTCACTTCCACCCTGACAACCAGAAAAAAGGGCTCTTTCCGGGATGGCATTGCCCTTCCAACCTGTGCCTCAATCTGGGCGGCAATTCAGGTCAACGGTGCTTGATTAGCGCTCTGTCATCCCGGACTGTGTCCGAATGGAATTGAGTCAATTCACAGACTACTCGCTGCGCGTCCTGATTTACGTGGCGGTTGAGTCAGAGCAGCGATCGTCAATCAAGGAGATCGCTTCTGCGTATGACATTTCCCAGAATCATCTCGTCAAGGTCGTCCACCATTTGTCGAAGCAGGGTTTCCTCGATACATTCCGGGGACGCGGAGGAGGAATCGCCCTGGCTCGAGCCCCGGAGACCATCAGCGTCGGCGAGGTGGTGCGAAAGTCGGAGAAGCTGGACTTGGTGGAATGCTTTTCCGCCAAATCCCGGAACTGTTGTTGCCTTGCCGGCCATTGCGAGCTTCAAATCGCTCTGACAAGGGCTAAAAATGCGTTTCTCGCCGAACTCGACAAGGTTTCGCTCTCCGATCTGACGACGAAAAGAGAGCAGCTCGGCAAGCTTCTGAGAATCGGAGCCACGCCCTGATCCAAGGGGTCACCCAGGGAAGAAATGGTCAGAGGGGTTGACAAAAGATGTACTAAAGATACAGCTTTTGGTCACCTTATTCAAACTAACATAGCAATCCAATGCGCCAACCATTCCCAAAACTCCTCGTCCTTGCTCTTTCCCTTCTTTTTTCGTCAGCCGTTGCCCAAGCCGAGGAGCCAGGCAAACAGGCCGAAAAAGACACCGCTAACCAATCAACTTCGGCGACGATTTATGAACGAATCGGCGGTACCGCCGCAATCGACGCAGCCGTCGATCGATTTTACGAGAAGATCCTGGCGGACGACCGGGTGAACCACTTTTTCGAGGATGTGAACATGAGCCGCCAGATTGCGAAGCAGAAAGCCTTTCTCGCCGCCGCATTCGGAGGACCGGTGCCTTATGAGGGCAAAGATTTACGCCAGGCCCACGCTACTCTCGACCTGACCGACCAGGATTTCGACGCCATTGCCGAGCATCTCCACTCCACCCTTACGGAATTGAAAGTCGATGGAAAGCTGGTTTCAGAGGTGATGACGCTGCTCGAATCAACGCGGGCCGCCGTGCTGAACCGGCCCGAGACAACGCAGGTGTCCGGCGAGTAGCTCCCAACGACTCCAACCATGAAACCCCACTCCTTCTTTTCAACGGCCGCCCCCGCAGCGTTGCTCCTGATCCTGGTGAGCGTATTGGGCGCGCAGGAACCGAACCGCGCTACGCCGAAGGCTGGCGTAAGCGTGGATGAAGCCCGCCGGCAGGCGCGGCTGCTGCACGAAGCACTGCACGGCGCTCTTCAGGTCATGCACCGCGATTTTTTCGATCCGGATGAACGGGATCGCATTCCATCGGCCTCGCTCGAAGATGTTTTCGAAGTCATGGCCAAAGAGCGAGGCATCAAGCTGAGCTGGATGGGCGTCAATGCGACCATGGACGACGCGCATGAACCAACCACCCCCTTCGAGAAATCGGCGGCGCAGAAGCTGGAAAAAGGGAGCCCGGAAGTCGAAACGGTCGACAATGGCTGGTTCCGTTTCGTCGGAGCCGTTCAACTTCACAACCAATGTTTAAAGTGTCATGTGCCTTATCGAACCAGTCTGGAAGACCGGGTGGCGGGGCTGAAAATCGAAATCCCGATCGCTGACAGCCAAAGGAAAACCGAGCCGAACTAAACGTTGCCAGAGATGAAACTTGAAGAAATCGAACAGCCTTCCCGGGTTGAGCAGATCAAGCATGACAGCAACGGGCTTCGGCTTCCAAGTGCCACCGAACTGAGCTCCGACGCGCTGGCAGTGTCCGAAGAGGCCTGCCAATTGCTCAAATTCCACGGCACCTATCAGCAGGACAATCGCGACACGCGAATCGCCCGGAAACGCAGCGGTCTGGACAAGGATTACAGCTTCATGGTGCGAAATCGCATTCCGGGCGGCAGGCTCACCGCGAAGCAATTCCTCGCCGAACTGGACCTGGCCGAGCAATTTGGGAACGGCACGATTCGCCTGACGACGCGCCAGAGCATCCAGATTCACGGCGTTCTGAAGAACAACCTCCGTGACGTCATCCACGCCATCAACCGGATCGGTCTCTCGACCCAGTCGGCATGCGGCGATGTGAATCGAAACGTCATGTGCTGCCCGGCTCCGCTTCATCAGAATGCGGTCCGGAAGAACATGCTCGCCCTGGCGGATCAACTTGCCGATATTCTCCGTCCGAGGACGCAGGCCTACAACGATCTCTGGGTCACCGATCCCGACACCGGGGAAAAGACCAACCACCTTGCATCGGCGATCGTGGAAGAACCGCTTTACGGCGCGCTCTACCTGCCACGCAAGTTCAAGGTCGGCATTGCGCTTTGCGACGACAATTGCATCGACGTTTACGATCAGGATATCGGGCTCCTGGGGATCACCGATGGAGATTCGTTGCTCGGTTACAATATCCTGGCCGGGGGAAGTATGGGCACGACGCCGAGTGATCCTCGATGCTTTCCTGCCCTGGCAAAACGGCTGGCGTTTGTGACTCCAGAACAGGTTGCGGTGGTGGCCTCGGCCATCGTGTTGGTTCAACGTGACCATGGCGACCGGTCCGATCGGCGGCAGGCCCGGATGAAGTACTTGATTCACCGTTGGGGCTTGGAACGCTTTCGCGAAGCCGTCGTCGGGCGGCTCGAAGAAGCGGCCGCGACCATCGGGGCCGATCCCTCCCAGATTCCGGACGGTCTGGCCGAGCCCCACCCCGATGACGTCCGTTCGGCTCCCGATCATCTCGGCTGGCACGAACAAGGAGACGGCAATCGCTTTCTCGGCATTCCGATCGAGAACGGCCGGATCAAGGACGAGGACAACATGAGGCTGAAGAAGGGGCTGCGAGAGATCTTCACCCGATTTGAGTTTGGTGCCCGGATCACCGCGCAGCAGAACCTCCTCATCGCCGACATCCCCCCAAGCCAATGCCGCGAGGTTCAGACGATCCTCAGCGATCACGGCATCAACACGACGGACGACCTGAAGCCATTGCGTCGTCGAGCCTTCGCCTGTCCTGCGTTGCCGACCTGCGGTCTGGCACTGACCGAAAGTGAGCGTGTCCTACCACGTTTGGTTGGTCAACTGCAAACGATCCTCGACGATTTGAAGATGGGCGATTTGGAACTCGACCTGCGAATGACGGGCTGCCCGAACGGCTGCGCCCGCCCCTACAACGCCGAGATCGGCCTGGTGGGAAGCGGTCACAATCCCAAGTCCGGACAAGGAAAATACACCGTCTTCCTGGGAGGCAGCCCGTTGGGCAACCGGCTGAATTCGGTATTCCGCGAAAAGGTGCTTTTCGATGAAATCCCGCCACTTCTCCGGCCCATTCTCCAGCATTTTGCCGATCACCGAAACTCGGACGAAAGCTTTGGCGATTTCTGTCATCGCCTCGGCCTCGAACAGCTGCGAGATCTTTCGGACGGCCCACTCGAAGGGAATCATCGCTCCGTCTCATGAAATCAAGCGACGCCAATCCCGCTTCCGCTCAAGGCCTCCAGACCCGCTCCGTTCATGCTGGCGAGATTCCGGATCCCAACACTGGCGCGTCGTCGCCGAACCTGGTGATGTCCTCCACTTTCCTCGCCGATCCCGAGGCCTCGTTCTCGGCAGAGGGAAGCCACGGCGAGGACGACTTTTTCTACACACGCTGGGCCAACCCGACCGTCGCCCAGTTGGAAGCGAAGCTCGCAGCCCTGGAGGAAGCCGAAGCGGCCATGGCTTTCGCTTCCGGGATGGCTGCGGTGAACGGTCTGTTTTTCCATTGTCTTCGTCCCGGCGATCATCTCGTTCTGGGAGATGTGGTCTACGCCGCCGTTTCAGAGACCGCCGATTCTCTTCTCAAGGAGCTGGGAATCGCGGTGTCACGGGTCGACACTTCGGATCTCGACGCGGTTCGCGAGGCACTCCAAGACAACACCCGTCTCGTTTACATCGAATCGCCCTGCAATCCGATCCTGCGACTCACCGACATTCGGGCAGTTGCCGAGCTGGTTCACGAAGCAGGGGCCCGCCTCGCGGTGGACTCCACCTTCGCCACGCCTGTCGCAACCCGGCCCCTGGCGTTCGGAGCTGACTTCGTGGTCCACTCGTTGACCAAATATCTCGGTGGTCACGGCGACGCGGTGGGAGGCGCCGTGCTTGGCCCCGAGGCAGATATCGCGGAGATTCGCCGGAAAGCGGGCATTCGCATGGGCGGGATTATCAGCCCCTTCAATGCCTGGCTCATTCTGCGCGGCGTGGCGACATTGCCCCTGCGAATGCGCGCCCACGAAGCTGCGGCCCTCGAGGTGAGCCGGTTTCTGGAAAATCACCCGGTGGTGAGCCGGGTTGTCTATCCAGGACTGGAATCGCATCCCCAACACGAACTCGCCCGCAGCCAGATGGCGAATTGTTCCGGCATGCTGACCTTTCAAACAGATCGCCACGCCGAGTTGCCCCGCCTGTTCGCGGAACGTCTTCGCGTGATCCACTACGCGGTATCGTTGGGCCATCACCGCTCTCTTCTGTTCTATATTCCTACGAACGAGATCCTCGATACCTCCTTCGATTTGACCGAGACACAGGAGGCCCGCTATCGTGAATTCGCGGGAGACGCCATTTTCCGCCTCTCGGCCGGAATCGAAGATCCCGGCGACCTCTGCGCGGACCTGGACCAGGTTTTCGCCGCCCTCACCTGATCGACATTGCTCTCCGACTTCCCATGAAACTCATTCTCCATGAAATGGCCCACAGTCCGTTTTGCATCCCCGTGAAGCGGATTCTCCAGGCTTACTCCGTTCCCTTCGAAACGAACGCCATTCCGGCCTGGGACCGACGCCAATTGATCGCGCTGACCTCCGGCGCTTACTATCAGGTGCCGGTGCTCGAATCCGATGGTCAGATCGTGCACGAGACGGCTGAGGAGCCCGTCGCCGTGGCGCGGTATCTCAATGCCCAATTCTGCAACGGCGAGCTGTTTCCCGATTCGTGCGCCGGACTGCAGGAAATCGTCATCGAGCACATCGAGAATTCGCTGGAGGGAAAGGGATTCAAGCTGAGCGACCCCTATTTTGTGGACGGGATTGGGGATATTGGTGATCGCGTCATGGTGATTCGCCACAAGGAACGCAGCTTTGGGCCAGGTTGTGTCGAGAAATGGCGCGAGGAAACTCCGGCTTTGTTGCGGGAATTCGAGGCGTCCCTAAAACCGTTCGAAACCCGGCTCAATCATTCTCCGTTCCTGTTCGGAGACGCCCCGGTTTACGCCGACTACGCCCTGTTTGGCGTCCTCGGCAATTTCCAGTTCGGCGGCCATCACCAATTGAACGCCCACTTTGAAAACCTGGTCCGCTGGGAGAAGAGGCTCGCGAACCACACGGCCTCGAACTGAGGTGATCGTCAGGCAAGAAGGTGGCCGCTGGCCCAATCTCACGCCCCTGATTGGATCACAAGTCGTCAACGCGGACCTGGCTGGAGATTCCGCGACCTTGCGGTTGGTTTTTCGGCACCCAGACGGCGAATCTGAATCGGAAGTCCAGATTCCGCCGCCCTGGAATTTCACCTCGTGCATTCTGGCTTGTGGTTCGGACGAGATCACCACCGGTGACGAGTCCGGCTGGAGGTCGGCGTCCCAACTAATTGGGCTGGAGGACGCCACCTTCACCAAGATGCACCAGGACGAGGACCACTGTGATCTCGTCTTCGACTCCATCACGATCAGCATCGCGGCAACCTGAGCCGACTTTTCCTTTTTGCCATGCAAGCTCGGCTCCAACTTTCCCGTGTCTGGGACATGCGCCACATCTGTCTCGCCCTCTTCCTCACCTCCACTCTGGTCTCCGCATCCGAACCCAACACTCTGACCGAAGCGGAACGCGCCGAGGGATGGAAACTGCTTTTCGACGGCGAGAAGATCGAAGGCTGGCGTAGCTACGGCTCGGACATGTCGCCGAAGCAGGGCTGGGTTGTCGAAAACGGCACGCTTCACAAACAAGCCGACCTTCGCGGTGGCGACATCATGACGGTCAAAACCTACGAGAACTTTGAGTTCAGCTGGGAATGGAAGCTTCTCGAAAAGGGGAACAACGGCGTTAAATACTTCATCATCCCGGAGCGCAAAGCCACCATCGGTCACGAATATCAGATGATTGACGACACCAAAGTCAAAGATGCCTATTCCAGCACGGCCGCCTTTTATCTGGTGGCGAAGCCGAGTCCGGACAAGCCCACCAAACCGATGGGCGAATGGAACCACTCGCGCATCGTGGTCAGGGGGAACCACGTGGAGCACTGGTTGAATGGCACAAAGGTGCTCGAATATGAGTGCGGAAGCCCGGCCATCATGGAGCGCGTTCCGCTAACCAAGTTCAAGAAGACTCCCGGCTTCGGTGAAAAAGTTACCGGGCACATTCTCCTGACCGACCACAAAGACCCCTGCTGGTTTCGGAACCTCAAAATCAAGGAACTGCCGTAGAAATCGAAAGACGGATTCCGTTTCTTCCCTCAAATCTGAGCTGGAACCCTTCCGAACCATCGGCAACGGTGTCGTCTCACCAACCCCCAATCATGCCTCTTCGTCACGTTTTTCTCTACTCCGCCCTTGTGTGTTCCCTCTCGACCTTGTCGGCGCAGCAACCGCCGAACATCGTCTTCTTTTTCACGGATGATCAAACCACAAGCACACTTGCCTGTTACGGAAATCCGATCGTCCAGACTCCGAACATTGATGATCTGGCAAAACGCGGAGTTCGTTTCGAGAACGCCTTCGTCAGCCACTCCATCTGTTGGGTGAGCCGTACGACCATCTTGAGCGGGCTGGTGGGCCGTAGTTTTGGAACCGCTGACGAACCGGACAAAGCACGCCCGGATGCAGTCGAAACCCTCTACTCCGACATCCTGCGGGAGAAGGGTTATCGCACGGGTTACTTCGGCAAATGGCACGCCAAAATGCCAAAGGAATTCAAGAAGGAGGATCATTTTGATGAGTTCGAGGCAATTGGCCGCAACCCCTTCTACAAAAAGCAGCCGGATGGAAGTTTGCGTCATGAAACCGAGGTGATCGTCGATCGCGGAATCGAGTTCGTGAAGAGCCAACCAAAGGGAAAACCTTTCGCCCTCAACCTGTGGTTCAACGCCTGCCATGCCGAAGATAGCGACCGGCGTCCCGGGATTGGTCACTTTCCATGGCCGCGCGCCGTGGACGGAATGTATGAGGACTACAAGATTTACCCTCCCAAGCTGAATGATCCCGCCATTCTGGATGCCCAACCGGATTTTCTGAAGACGTCGATCAATCGGGAACGCTATTTCTGGCGATGGAATACGGATGAAAAGTATCAGACCAACATGCGCGCCTACTTCCGCATGGTCAGCGGAATTGATGGTGCGATCGGACGCTTTCGCCAGGCGCTCGAGGAAGCGGGCCTAGCCGACAACACCATCATCGTCTATTCCGCCGACAACGGTTATCACATGGGCAATCGTGGATTTGCCGGCAAATGGTCCCACTATGAGGAGTCGCTGCGCGTCCCGCTCATCATCTGTGATCCGCGCGTTCCGAAGAACCAGCAGGGCAAGGTGACGGACGCTCTCGCGTTGAATGTCGATCTTCCTGCGACCTTCCTCGATTGGGCCGGCGCGGATATTCCGGAACGCTATCAAGGGCATAGTCTCCAACCCATCGTGAACGCCGAAAAACCCGCCGACTGGCGCTCGGAAACCTTTCACGAGCACTTCGCGGTTCGAAACCGGATTCCGGCATTCGAGGGAATCCGCAACGAGCGCTTCAAGTATGTGAGATACTTCGATCACGGCGATCACGAATTTCTCCACGATCTCAAGACTGACCCCGATGAATTGGTGAACCTTGCCGACAGCCCGGAGTATGCCCCGATGTTGAAGGAGATGCGGGAGCGAACTGACCAGAAGGTTGCCGAGTATGGCGGGCCGCTCAGTCCGCCAAAGGCCAAATTCACAGCGTCCACGCCACCCCACCCGAACGCCTCCGCCGCCGTTACCCAAAAACCTGGGAATGACGATTTCGTGAGGCTTTTCGACGGAAAATCGCTGCGTGGTTGGACGGGAGATCCTCAATACTGGTCGGTCAAGGAAGGCGCGATCACCGGAGTGACGGATGGCTCGCTCAACATGAATCGCTTTCTCACCTGGAAGGGTTCGACCATTCGCAGCTTCGATCTTCACGTGAAGGTCAAAGTCTCGGCTGGCGGCAACAGTGGCATTCAATACCGCGGAAAATCAGCGCCCGAAATCGGGCTCGATATCGTCACCGGATATCAGTGCGACATCGTCGCCAATAACCCGAACTACAACGGGATGCTTTATGAGGAGCGCGGTCGTCGCATTCTCTCGCATACCGGCGAGAAGGTGATCATCGATCCATCCGGCCAACCTTGGGTTGTCGGTCAGCTTCCCTCCAAAGAGTTCGCGGCTGGCGAGTGGCACGATTACCGCGTTCTCGTTCGCGGAAACCACCATCAACACTGGATCGACGGCCATCCCACCGCCGATCTGATTGATCTCGATGAGAAAGGCCGCGCGCTCGAAGGCGTCCTCGCCGTCCAGGTTCACGTTGGTCCGGCCATGCAGATTCAATTCAAGGATTTCAAAATCAAACATCTGCCTGACGAACTTCCCCTGCGGACCGCGGATGACAGCCCAATTCCCGTCGGCGCCTATGGAGTTCGCCCCCAGGGCAAATTGCCGAAAGACTGGAAGCCTCCGGTTTACGGGGAACAGAAATAGGCGGGACCGAGTTACCGCAACCCGGCAACCGGGAAGTCATCGTTGAGTGCGCACCGCCTAACGCCACTCTTTGACCTTGCACTGGCGTTTGGAATCTGATTGGGTGATCGCTGGCCCGGAGAAAGTTGCAGTGAAGTGCGGCTCCATTCTCCGGGGCGACTTTCCTTGAAATTCTCTGCGAAAGAGAATGTCATCATGACGAGTAGCTTCAATCCTCTGGATCTTCAAACGACCGCCTCCGATGCCTGGTTGGTTGTCATTCTGTCGATCGCCCTACTGATTGCGCTCGTCCTTTGGATCCGCCAAATCGCCGTCACTCCAAGAATGCTGGCCGACTCCGAGCAGTTGAGAGATTTGGGCCTCTCAAAAGACCAGGATCAAGGAATGATCGCGAAACTGCAGAGGGAAAACACGCGTCTGATCGCGGAACGTCAGCAGACCAAGTCCGAGTTGCAGAACTTTCGCGATATGATGACCACGCAGGCGGAAGACCTTGGCGGCGATCATCAGAAAGTGGTGGAAGTGGTGATGGATACGTTGGACAAATTCCTCGTCCTCGGACCGGTCCTGGAAGAGGCGCAAAACTATGGGCTGACGCTGACGAGCCACCGGTCCAACGTGAAGATGCTGGAGATGCCGAGCCGCCATCCCAAGATCATCACCGTCGCCAACTTGAAAGGCGGCGTCGGGAAATCAACCGTGGCCGCAAATCTGGGGCTGGTTATGGCTGAGCAGATCCACGAGAAGAAGCGCGTTCTGCTCGTCGACCTGGATCACGGCTCATCCTTGACCCGGCTCTGCCTGACCGAGGACCAATGGTCTCAACTACGCCAAGATCACGACCCGGGACCTGTCTGTCGAGCATTCCAGCGCTACCTGGAGTTGGCGAAAAACAACAAAACCGAGATCAATGATTGGTCGGCAACCGATCTTTCCCCGATCCGGGTCCAACGCGGCGAGAGCGAACCGGTGCTGGATCTCGCTCCGGCGGGAAGCGGCCTCAACGTGACCCAGGAAGCCTGCCTCATGGCATCATTCCTCGATCCCAGACTCCCCGATGCCCGATTCCTGCTCTGCGATTTGATCCGGCGCTGGTCTTCAGAATACGACATTGTAATTCTGGATTGCCCCCCACGAATGACGATTGGCACGACCGGAGCACTCGCCATCGCCGATATGATTCTCATGCCCGTCGTTCCTGACCAGCTCTCCATCCAGGGCGCAGGCATCTTCTTCGATGATCAGCATGCGCGGTTGCGTGAAATTCTTTGGGGGACGAACGGAGATCATCCTAACGACAATCCACAATCCCGAAATGCATTTCACAATGGAAGAGACCGGAACCTCGCCTTGGTCGCAAATCACGTGAATCATCATGCGGATCACCTAACCAGGGAGCGCATTATCGCCGAGCTGGAGCGCATGAACGCTCCTGACTCAGTAAAAGAAGCTGTTCTTGAGGAATCCCTCGTCGAATACCGCGCCTATGCGAAGGCGGCAAATGCGGGCGACACTCCGGAGAACCGGCCATTCGCCATCGATGAAATGGTGGAAGGCGACTACAAGCCGCTGGCCCAGATGGATCACCTTGCCACCGCGATCTTGCGGAAGTTCAATCAAACCACCTCGGCCATGGAGGAAAGACCTCGGCTGCGATTGGGAATTGAAGCGGCAAACCTGTCGGAATCTGGTTCGAATCCAAAATCTGCAATAAACCGGGCAGAAATTGCAGAGACATCCAGCCCCGGCTAATTCAGACTCCATGGGTTATGAAACCCCTCAGTCAACTTTTGCTCCTTTGCTTGGCCGCCTCGATTTCGCTGTCCTGTTCCCCAAGCGATTCCCCCTCCGGAGATAGCGAGGCAACCTCTCCGTTCAGCCAGGTCACCAATCAACTCCAAGCGATTGAAGCCGGAGAAATTTCGAAATTGCATACCCTCAACGGTGTCTTTCTTGCCAGCCAACCTGCGGAGTCCGACCTTGCGCAGGCGAAAACTGATGGCGTAAAAACCGTCGTCAATCTCAGGCACGACGAGGAAATCAAGGATTTCGCGGAGAAGGAAGTCGTGGAGAACCTTGGAATGACCTACATTCACCTTCCCTGGAATGGGGAAGAGGAATTGACCGACGCAATTTTTGACCAATCACGCGAGGTTCTGAAGAATGCGGAAAAACCGATGCTGATTCACTGCAAGTCAGCCAATCGCAATGGCGCCGTTTGGCTCCCCTATCGCGTCCTCGACGGCGGTTTGACTGTGGAAGAGGCCCTGGCCGAAGCAAAAACGGTGGGCCTAACGAGCGCAAAATACGAAGCCAGGGCCTTGGACTATATTTCAAGAAAATCGTCGTAATCCCCCACCCATCCAAACTCCGTGAACCAAGATTTCTCAACCAAATTCACCGGCTGGTCCTTCCTCGCCGCAGTGGCTATGATGTGGGGCGGCTGGATGCTGATCCCGATTCCCGTTGGCCCCTATGTTGAGGCGGAGCACTTCCCCGTCGTCAGCGAAAACCGCTACCTCTTCGTCTGGGCCTTCCGTTTTTACTTCTTTGGCGTCGTCTTTTTTGTGGTTGCCTTGGTGGCATTGGCAGCCCTTATCTCGAACAGCCTGGCCAGGGTCATCATTTGGCCTGGCGCGGCCGTCGCTGCTGGCGGAGCATTCGCCTACGCCTTGGGTAGCGCCTTCTATTACCACCACGGATATTGGGGTTCCCTTGAATTGGAAGGCCAATCCGCCGAAGCGGTGGCGACCTACATTGAAGCCACCCGATTCGACTCGAAATACGTTACCTGCTTTGTCAGGTTTGGCCGCCTCTTCAGTGGCCTCGGCGTCCTTCTCGTCAGCGTCGGCATCATGAAATGGCACCCCGTCCCGACTTGGCTCGGCTGCCTTGGCCTCTTTATTGGCCTGGCAGCCATTGCCATTGTCATGGCTTCCGGTGATGCCTTCTGGGTCTATGCGCCCGTCTTCCACCTCCAGGCCATCTGGTTGACTGGACTGGGAATATCGATCCTGCGAAAGGGATTGAATCCGGAGTTACTCAACTCGACAGCCTGAGAGCCGCGCGAAAAAATACAGCCTCGACACGATTCGACTCTTTTTTTGCTCGACTCCATCGCTTCTCACGTCATTAACTGGCGGTATGGCAGCAGGCAATTACTCATCGCTCACCGAAGCAGCAGAAGCATGGTTCGAGAACGTTTGGAACAAGCAGGATGTTAGCATGATCCCCAAAATGATGGCAGAGGATTGCCATCTGCATGGTCTCGACCTTCCGGGCGGAGGACGCGAAGGCTTTTGCGCGTTTCATCAGCTGTTTACGACGACCTTCCAAGACTTGAAGATTGAAATCCTTGAGATTGGCGAGCAAGGAGACCGAGTTTTTGGCCACTGCAAATTATCGGGCATTCACCGCGCCACAGGTAAAGACGTCGCCAGCGACTTCAGTTTCTCAGCAAGATGGAAAGACGGTTATGTTGTCGAAACCCGAAACGTCGTCAACTTTGCGGAGATCCTCGCCCAGGTCGACGAACTTCCATCCGACGCCATGCCAAGGCTCTTCGCTCCAACCGCACACTCCTGACCGGCCGGAAGCCGGCAACTTGCGATGAATTGTGAAAGGGCTGTGAGCGTATCGGCCTACTTTAGTCTTTCTTCGTTTTCCTCGAGAGTTTCGCCCCAAGGTTCGACATCCCTTTCCCTGCGCCGGAGGCCACGTTCTTCGCATTCTTCCCCACCCATTGCAGACCGGATCCGGCTGCTTCAATGGCGGATCCCGCCAGGTGCAGAACGTCACCGAGCACCCGCCCCGCTCGTTGTGGAGCCGAAATCGCCTCTTCGGTCGCAGATGAAGTGGCAGCAGGTTCAGCCCCATAGCTGAGAGGAACTGAAACGGTGAGAAGCGATACGGAAGTCAGAACAGTTATAAGAGTTTTCATGGTTATTGCTTGGTGAAAATGATAATTATGGAAGCGCTTAATGCGTCAAGAAACAAGAGGTGATCTAGGATTTGAAGCAGAGACGAATCCCGCACTGGTGAATTGAGAAGAAAGTTGGAAAACCCCTATGATGCCCCAAGAATCCGAAAATCGGGTTTTGAACCGGCCCGAACTTCAGTGAAGTTCCCCCCGTGTCCAGGAGTCTACCAACCATGAGCCTGAGAGGCGGCCTCATCATCCTCAAACTATTTGCAACACTGGGACTGCTGCAAAACGCCTTGGCAACGGCTCCTGAGAAATGGAATTCGATCAAGATCGACGGACGAAATTACGTTGCCGTTGCTGATCTGGCGAAAGCCTATTCCATGACGCGGATGACGCCGCGCGAAGATCCCAAGGAAATCGCCTTTGGGGGAGACAAACACACTCTCGCCGTTAAAATCGACAGCCGCCAATCACTCATCGACGGGGTGCGGCACTGGCTTTCCTTCCCCGTCGTCTCGAAGGACGAGAACAAGCGGGTTTTTGTTTCGTTGATTGATGTGCGATCGACCATCGTCCCAGCCTTCGAGCCCGGTGCGGCCCAAGGAATTGGCCCTGTCAAAACCATTGTTTTCGATCCTGGACATGGCGGGCATGACCCCGGCGGAATTGGCCTTCTCGGAGTTGAGCGGGACTACACGCTCGACCTCGTAAAACGCACCCGAAAGCTCCTGGAAGCGAAGGGGATCACGGTCGTGCAAAACCGGCTCAGCGACTTCTTCATCCCTCTTCACAAGCGGCCCTCAATGACAAAAAACTATGACGCCCCGATCTTTGTCAGCCTCCACCTGAACGCCGCCACGAACCGCGAGGCCAATGGCATTGAGATTTTTTCGATCCCTCCATTGGGTGCACCGCCCCACGGTGCCAAACCGGATAAGAAGGCGGATATTGAAAAGCACCCGAACACACCTCACGAACCCGCCAGCTTCATCCTCGCAAACACGATTCATCAGGCTCTTCTCGGAAAAACGGCCGCCTTTGATCGTGGAGTGAAGCGCGCCCGTTTCTCCGTCCTTCGCCACGCCTCCGTCCCCGCCGTCCTCGTTGAGGGCGGATTTATCAGCCACAAGGAGGAAGCCAAACGCATCCACACCCCGGAGTGGCGTCAGAAATTCGCAAGTGCCCTCGCCGATGGCATTGAGGCTTACGTCAATCTGGCCAACCAAAAGAAAGCCCCCGCCCGAGCCGTCGACCTCAATCGCAAGCCAACCATTGAATTTGTGCCAGAGTAGCCCAAATCGCTGAGGATCAGGCACCAGCAACGAAAGATTTTTCCAGAGGGCTAGGTTAATCCTCAACCAGCAATCCCAGAATCATTGCCGATTTTCGATTCTCGATGCCCAACCGCTTGTAAATCGACTCACAGTGCTTCTCAACGGTCCGCACACTCACCCCTAGAATCATGCTAATTTCTTCGTTCGTTTTCCCCTGAACGAGCCATTCGAAAACTTCAACCTGGCGTTTGGTGAGTTTGCTGATCGCTTCCTCATTTCCGTTCTGTCGAAAATCCAACTGCTTTTCGACCTCCTCACTGGTCCAAACCTGCCACATTTCTGCAATCTTTTGATTTCTCATTTTGACCCTGCTGGTCCCACTCGCAAAGACGCGCTCCCCCACCGCAATGCTGCCCATGATCGGTTGTTTCAGGATTGCATCGGCCGTCCAATTCACGGCAACTGAGTCCTCACCCACATGGATGTTGGTAACCACGTGGCTCATGTCGTCATAAATCAGGGGAATCTGCGCCAGATGATCAATCATCGCCTCAATTCCGCGGACCGGTTCCGGAGAAGCTTGATCGTAGAACACCAAGTCATCACTCCAGTATTCCCTTGCCTTCTCCAAGCTAACCGGGCTGGCAGCCTTCACCGCATCGTTCAAAAAGATCTGCATATAATCGAGAATAAAACTCAGATTGAACCGTTCGGACTCTGAAAGCGCATTCAGAGCATCCGGCGAGGGCTTTTTCTTGAACCAATAGAGCATCCTTCACCATTGATCTTCGAAGCGAACCTGCAACCGAATGAATCTCGAATCGAAAGAGAACTTCGCTCGAAACTCAAGGTTCTGGAACGAGGATCTCTACAACGCCCCTGCCCCTGCCCATGGCAAAGATTCGACCAGAGATAGGCTCATTCGTCAAACAATGGAATGGGATGTCTCTAGTCAGTAGAAAATAGCCGGAGTCTTCCCGATCAATGAGGACCAACATACAATTATCAGGCCCTATACTTCCGTCTTCTCCCCGATAGTGAAATCCAACAATTACTTGGGATTCCGACAAAGCGACACAATCAAATACGGAAATATCTTTAGACTTGCGAAAGCATTCGAAGTCGATCCACGGTTCGCTCAAAAGCTCATAGTCGTCTGGAGAAATACCGTTCAACACTCTTACCTTTTGACCTTGGATATCCAGGCAATGAATGCGCTTCCGATCAAACGGGGGAATATGAAGTTTTCCACTCGGAATACGTTTGGCAATTCGCGAAATAGAGATTGGATCGGTTTGGTCGATCCGATAAAGATCACCTGAACCCCTATCAGTGAAGGCAATTTTCAAGTCGAGAAGTGATACGAGATAGTGAGGATACCCCTTCAACTCCCCCCTAACATATCCGCTTCGCCCTTTGGTGGAGGAAAATTTGATGTATTCCTCGGGTTCGCCAAGAGGAAGACCAGACATGATACCAAGTCTCCAAAAATCAGCCCAAACAATGGAGCCATCGGTTCGCACGGCAAACGAGTAGTTGCTGGGTCCGTCATTGGCAATTTGCGCTACGAGAAGAGGCCGCGGCCCGATGTAAGCAAGATTGAGTTCTTTGCCATCCCAAGTGATCTGTTGAAGATCCCGAGCAACGGAGTCCGGCAGACTTTGAGCTCCCAAATCTCCTTTGGGTATGGATTCACCAGTCTGCCAGGGTTCGAAACGGGTAAGTGGCGGAAGAAAATTTAATGGTCGCTCTGGAGGCGTCAGCTGTTGCTCGACAAACGCTTGGTCAGCCTGACTAAGGGTGGCTATCGGGATCGAAAACACTCGTCCGTCAGACTGGCGACGAATTCTGACGGTATCCGCCTCTACCGAGACCAACTCGGCCGAAATGGATACGCCATTCTCATTCGTCCATTCGCGGACTTCAGCTTGAGCACAATGCCATCCAATAATCAGATGCACTGAGAGGATACAAAAGCTCAACTTACGCAACATCATTTTGGGTAGATTCATATCCAATCCTATCGCATCAACGCTTCACGTGCGTCTGGATCACTCATCAACTTTTGGTATTCCAACTCCACCCGATTCAGCGCCTGGGCAATTTGCCCTCTCAGTTCACTTCTCTGGGCGGAGCTAAGATTGAGCGATTCACGGCGTTTGGTTGAGTTGTATTGGTTAATGGAATCCAACCATTCGAGGCTGCGCGGATCGAAAGCACTGCGGGCTTTTCCGAGTGTGGTGATGGCTTCCTGCAACGTTTCGTATTTGGGAGATCTCCCCCGATCAAGAAATACGTAGGCATGGAGCATCTGATCGAGTGACCCCGCGAGGGTGAGCTTTCTGGGATGCCGGTTGGATCCCCGCAAGAGCAGGAGTTTGGCCGAGACATGATTCGGTGCAAGTTCGAGGACTCTGGTCAATCGTTCCCGAACCTGCTGATTGCTGAGCAGGGCCTCCGGGTTTGAGCCGCGTAACACGTCCTGAACCTCAGCGAACAGTTCGATACTCTCCTGAAGATCAGCGTCCCTACCATTCGGAGAAACGGCCAGGGCCTTTGCCTCTTCAAACGTCTTGACGGTGAAAATCTGCGTCTGGAAAATTGGATCGACGCCCTCAGTTAGGAGAAGATCCCCCAATCGTGATGCGTTTTTTTCCGGTATTGCGACCAAGTTGATTCCGGAATCGCCCTCCGCTGGCTGCGTGGCAAGGATCCGGTCCCGAATAAAATAGATCGGCTGAATCGAGCCGTCTGCGTTGAGGTCCCCAAGCGGAGCAAATTGGGGATCGAGAGCAACGTCATTGACCAAGGCATCTACGAGTAGCGCACACGCCAGGACACTGGATGGTCCATCAATCTGCGAATACCCTTCCCCGAATGAGAGATCAATCCGATTTCCGCTGGGAATTGCCACGTTGCGCAGAGAAAACATCTTTACCATCTCATGCATGGCCGAGGCAAGTTCAGGCGGCTGCTGCCCCTTCACCACCGTAATCGACGAGCCAATACTCCCAAATTCACGGACACTGGCACTTACCTTCATTGGCTTCATCGATGAAGCGAGTACATCCCAACGCTTTTCGATTGCAGATAGTGATGCGTTCACTCGAGTTTCATCCAGAAAAACGCCTCCCACCGTCGCAAACTCACGTGGAAAATTCTCTGGGGCCATGGCCTCACCAGGCTGCTCGCCATCCATCGCTGGATCTTGATCCGGAGCCACGCTGGGGAAGCCGGTAGAATCAACCAACTGCCTCATCAACACGGAGGCCTTCGTGCTCAGAGTTCCGTCAGCGGCCTCAATCTTGGGCATTAATCGGGTGAGTTCGCTCAAGACTTCATCCTTTGCTCGCGGCCGGGAAAAACCTGAGAACTTGATACCATTGCGAAGGAAGAAATTCGCCTCTATCACGTCCCAATTCTCCGGGGCCAGAGTAAATGCAAAGGCGAGCGCGCCGGACTTGATCGCCGGGTCCAATTCTTCCTGTTTGGCCAGTTCGACCAATGCAACGACCAAGGAAGAGTGTTCGGTTGGCGGCAACGCCAGGTCCATACGAGAAAACAGCGGATGGCTGAAATCCGGCTCCAAATATTCTTGAGCATTAGCTGGAGATGCAAACATCACCACGCCTCCAAGACAGGCCACGAAGAAAAAAGGCAACGAGAAAAACAAACGATCATTCATAAGGTTCAAAGCAAAATGGTGTTCTTAGTCTTCCTCTTCCAATCCAGCTTCTCTCTGCACCTCCTTAACCAACATATTGTACCTGGACTGCACCCGATCCCCCGCATTGCCGATTTTATTCGCCAGCTCGCGCCGACCGGTATCGCTCTTGGGGGGACTGTTTCTCACAATGCGAAACAAATCCGAAAATTCAGCAATGGCGTCGGCGGTCTCCCACGCTCGGGGATCCAGTTTCGGGCGCAAACGCTTCAACTGAGACGAAGCCGTGGCGAATTCATCCGTTTCAAGCGCACTGCTCGCCCCGCGGAACCCGTCATTCTCCAACCCTTGAATGAGTGGTAGTGCCGCACGGTCAATGGCCGTGAGTGACCCACGAAGCGTGAGTTGGCGTGGGGTACGTCCCATGGCCGACAGCAACAGCATTTTGGCGGATGCGTGGTTTGGGGCCAGCTCAACGACCTGCCGCAAGCGCTGCTGGACCTGCCTGTTCTGGAGCATTCTTTCCCCGGCGCTTCCTCCGGAGAGCACCCGTTGGACGGTTGAAAACAACTCCATGGCTTGCTTGAGGTCGTCCGCTCGTTCTGCAGGAGGGGCGGCGAGCGCATGCGCCGACTCAAACGAATCAATCGTGAATACCTGGATCGCCGTCATCGGCTCGATCCCATCGGTCAACAACAGATCCAGCAAGACCTCTTCATTGACGGACGGAATCGCCACATGAGTACATTTGCGGCTCGTGGCCCCGCGAATCTTGCCATCGATTCCTCCCACCGCCTTGACGGCACCATCGGTCTCAAGCGCCCCCGTGACCGCAAATCCGGGATCAATCTCCTCCCCCTTGAGCAACGAATTTAGAAGCAGCGCACAGGCAACCGAAGCCGAGTCCCCATCTTTCGGAGAATATTGGCTCTCAAAACTAATCTCCACGCGATGCCCTCTGGGAATTTCGCCTTGATGGTTATCAATGTAGGTCACCACTTTGTTCAATCCCGACTCCATCATCTCCCCCACCTCTTGGTTAAACATCACCCGGGTTGACTGCCCCCTAACTCCTTGAACGACGGTCGCGTTCATTTGAGAAGCGCCGCCTGCGTAGTTGGAACCGTCCAACACCAATACCAGCAAGCCTGTGATCAAACTCTGCCGCTTCTGAAATCCATCTCCCCCCATTTCTGTGGAAACACCCCCGGGCCTTTCAAAATAAATCACTTCTGAAGCCGCTGTTCTGGTGACCAAAACGTCTCCAGCATCCCCCTCAGGAAAGGCCGGTTCCCAATTCGCAGTCGGAGGTTGACGACGCCCAAAAAGAGCGGCTCGAATATCCTCAAGACAGGGAAGCACATCGGAAGCTGGAAGCCGATCAAGAAATGGCCCAATCCGGGCGGCCAGTTTTGGGATAGTTTCTTGAGATGCCCCTGCGAAGAAGGAATCCACATCGGCGCTTCCCGCCCCGGCATAACGAAAATAAAAATCAGCCTCGATTACGTCCCTTCGATTCCCCAGCGCAAAACAGACAGCCATGGCCCTCCCCCGAGTCTTTCCGTCAACCTCTGGGTGCCAAATGATATCCATCAGCAGAAGATCCAATTCATCGCGCTGAACGGGAGTCAGACGATCAGAACCTGGCTCGAAAAGCGGCGTCCCAAATCGAGGCTCCAAATAGTCGTAGGTAACGTTTTCCTGACCGATAACTGTATCCATCGTTCCCACGCAAATTGCCAGAACGATAGCCAACCTGTAGTTCAAAAACCAACTCATAGAATAGATGCCTGTAGCCAAGGCAGCCTTCGCAGGTTAGTTCGAGGTGGTCAACGCGAAATTTTTAACAATCGAAAGTTGGAACATTTCGGCATGTTGGTACGAGAGGGCGTTTGAAAATGAAGTCGAGACGCGCTGCGAGTGATTTTGTCGACTGGGAATGATGGCTCGGGGCGGCGATGAGCCTTCTCACAAAGCCCCGAACAGCATTTCCAGGCGGGAAAAGCGCCGCATCTCAAGATCATGCGAAGCCAATCTTCAAAAAGGAGGAACCACTTGCGCCTCCGTCATCATTTTCAAACGCTCCCTAGGACAGCTCCACTATTGAGTCCTCCACCAATCACCAGTCGGTGAATGCTCCCAGCGTGATTCGCGAGGTTGACGCCTCTGCGCCTGAATCTCCAATACCGTTGCAAAGACTTCAGCGCACCTCAGGTCGCGCTTTTCATTGAGAACAACCAATTGCCACTTCAGGGCTAGCTAAGGCTCTTCCTTACGGAGGAGAACAAATAGTGTCCCCAGCCGTGATCGGCCTCCGCCCATCGTGAGTCATAGTGATGGCGGCGCTCGGTAAATCGTTCCGGATGCGGCATGAGCCCCAAGACGCGGCCGTCTTGATCCTGCAAACCGGCAATCGCCCTGCTGCTACCGTTGAAATTCTGCTCGTAGGTCAGAGCCACAACTCCGTCATCAAACAGTTGATCCGTGCTTTCTTGCGAAGGAGTCACCAGCCTCCCTTCCGCGTGGGCAACTGGAAGCTCAAATCTCTCCGGAAGCCCCTGCAAAAACGCGTTGTTGGTCACCTTTTGCTCCACGGTCGCCCAGCGGCAGACAAACCTTCCTGACGTGTTTTCGATCAAGCTGGCTTCGGGCAAAATCCCCAGCTTGGTCAGAATCTGAAATCCGTTGCAAATTCCCAGCAAATACCCGCCGTCGTGGTAAAACTGCTGAACGGCCGATCCAATGCGCCGCTCGATCTCCAGTTGTGCCAAGCGCCCGGCCATGACGTAGTCGCCGTAACTGAATCCTCCGGAAAAAACCAGCAATTGGTAGTCTTTGAGGCTCTCAGCGCTGATCAAACTGATCGGCTTCACATCAGCTTCGAACCCCACGTTTTCCAAAGCACGCGCAGTTTCCGCATCACAATTGGTTCCAGGAAATTTAAAAAGTAGCGCTTTGGGAGATGAACTCATCGTTGAAAGAGCCTGACAAATCCCCCAAAATCATCAACTTTCAAGTAAGGTTCTCTTCCAAGACCTGATTCGCCAATCATTGAGGGAATTAAAAGAGGAATCCGTCCTACAAATACGCCTGAATATGGTTCACTGAATTGGGTTGCAGGCCAATCCCGTAAAAGTTACTACTTTAAGACGCCAATCTCGCCCAGTTTTCAGCTGTTATGTCTTTGCAGTTATTTGCCGACTATCACTTTCATCCCAATTTCAATTTTGGCCGTAACCTCAGGAAGCAGTCGGAAAAGATCTGGAAAGCCTTCGATCAACATCAACTGGATGTGGTTGTTATTTCAGAACACAGTTGGAAGCGCCCCACCGATTCCTACCACATCCTGGAGGAATATCGGACGAGCGGAAGCAAAACCCGGATCCTGCCCGGAATCGAGGTTCTAACCGAGGAAGGCCTAGATGTGGTCGTTTTCGGTTCGTGTGGCAGCTGGTATGATGAGGATCGGCTGGCTCCACTCTTGGAACCATACCACGCCCCCATCGAAACCGTCATTCGCCTGGTTCAGGATCCAGAACATCCCGTTCGCGGATTTCTTCCTCACCCCTACACCCGCGGAACAACCGGGGCCGTCGAATTTTATGGAAGGGAAGAAGCCAAAATCCTCGCCTCAAAACTGGGCGGGGTCGAGGCCAGTAACAACTGTTATGACGACACCCTGGCCCTGGGACAACGTCTCGGCCGACGCTTTTTTCCCGCGACTCTCGAGCGCATGCAAAAAACGCATCAAATCGACAATGAATTTCTCGATGAAGTTGATGTGGATTTTATCGCGATTGGCTCCGACGCCCATTTTCCTGAAGAGGTTGGATATGGCTGCCTGATCGACATTGCAGCATGGCCAGAAACCCAAGAGGAAGTCCACCAGGCGATTACCACAAACCGAACTCGCGAAGGAGTTCCCAGACACTTCAAACCCGCCTTGGACCGCGTCGTTCACGTTTCGCGTTCCGCCATCATCACCGCTCACGAAGCCTTGCAAAAAAAGGCGCTCCGAAAGTCCAAGAAGAAGGCTGAAGGTCAACAAGGCAAAGACCTCTCCCCGGTCCCCAGTTCCTAGCCCGTAGGAGCAGGGTCTCGTTGGCAAGTTGGTTCTCGCTCCATATCGAGAAGATCCGCGCCCCTTTTCAGCTGTCATATCCGAGCCGATGAGAGGCAAAAGGGCTCAAAACGAGGCTCTGGGCGTCACACGCTCCCTTCACTCTGCTCCCTCACAACGCCTTGCAGGAAGACCAATTTCCTCACTGCATCGTCGACATCTCCACTTGGAGCGCTCTCGACATACAATCTGGCTTAGAAGGTCGTGGTTGCACTGATGTGCACCCGAACATCGTCAACATCCGCCCCTTCCGGCAGATCGTCTGAGATCGGGAAGCCGATATCAGCACGGAGCCTTACCATCTCATCAATGGTCCAACGGAGACCAAATCCAACACTGAACAGATCTTGGCTGGATTGCTCACCTTCAAGCAGGTTGACGTTTGATACGCTCGCATAGTCGGCGAAAACGAGGAATCGCAATTCATCAGACGTGTATCGCCAATCAAACCACTGAGCCACGGAGTAGGTCGGGCTGTAAAGCTCGCCGCTGAGAAGGATTCCTTCGTCACCGCGGGCAATACTCGTCGAGTAACCACGAACGGTTGATGGTCCACCAATTCCCAGTTGCTCACTGGCCAGGAGGTTGTCGCTCGACAACTGACCTTGAGCCCGGAATCTCGCGGTTGCCTGTCGGCCAATGCGCTGAGAACGCTCAATGCTGGCAGTCAGGTAACGATAATTCGATGAGGAACCCGCCCGAGCCTGCTGAAAGGTCTCGTCGGTGTTGTTGTCGTCAATTCCGCCAGGGCTCAAATAACCGGTTAAATCAAATTTGGTTGCTCCCGTCTTGTCCTGTTGGAGCACGTTGTAACCCATTCCGAGCTGAGCGATGTGGGTGGTGGCATTGAAAAACTCATCGCCGCCAAATTCGAGGTTGTTGTTGCTCGACTTGAAGTCGAAACCGAATTCCAGCTCATGACTCCAATTATCAGGTGCCCAGAATCGAATTGGCATCGCATACCGGGTGCTCGCCTGCCAGCTTTCGCCGGAAATCGTCAGTGGGGTGCCATCGACATCAACATCGGCCTCACTATCGACATAGGCACCCAGGAACGTTGCGTAATGCCTCCAAGGCAGCGGCATGCTGTAAACCAGCGAGTGACTGGTAATCGAATCGAAATCCATATCCGTGGTCAACTGATAGCTCAAGGTGCGATCCGGCCCCCAAGCCTCGGCCCACGTCGCACCCGCAAGAAGTCGGTGCTCTCCAAGCAACTCATTTCCTGAGTTCTCATAGCCAATGTAGGCGTTGAAGGGATCCACTTCGTTGGTCCGGAGAATAATGTCGGTCGTTCCAAAGCGGAAGCCAGGAGCATAGACCATATCAACCCGGCGATAGGGGCTGCGGTTCATCCATGCCAAGTCATTGAGAAGCTTGCTGGAACGCAGGACCTCTCCTTTCTCTGTCGAAATGTTTCTTCTCAGGTAGTCCTCTTCCTCTCTCGTGGCACCTTGGACACGAACCGCCTCAAGGCGACCTTCAACAACAACCAACTGGACAACACCTGACGTAATGTCCTGCTCGGGAACGAGAACGTCGACCACGGGACGATCACTGTCGCGGTAGGCACGAATGGTGTCTTTGACCATTGAGTCCAGTGAAGCCAAAGAAACCGGCTGACCGAGATAAGCGTTGAGGGAATTTCCCACACTCGGAGGGAAGTCTTCCAAATCATGCCAAATTCCCTGAACCCCTGGAATTCCCGCAGGAATCACATCCCCCGGAGATGGGACGAGAACAACTCCTGTCAAGCGATCCACCAAAGCTTCCGTGCTCAACCCTGAAGTTTGCGCCGGGAGATAAATTTGACCACCGGAACGATCAACAGCCGCAGCTCCCGAATCGATGCCGGCCTGGTAAGCAGCAACGTCGGATTTGATACTGGGCGGAAGCAACTCTTCGGCGTATTCCGTTCCATACTGGTCCACTACAATTCCGTCTTGGGCGTAAGTGTATCCAACAGCAGAAATTATCAGCAATCCGCTTATCCAGTTCCGAATGGGTTTCAATGTGATCATAGGTGTTTCAGGCTCCGGTCCCTGCAGCCTTTAGCGAGGTTGTCGATAAAGGTCCAGAGAAAATAGGCTCCATTGGGGGAATTTTGCGACTATGAAAGGAATGCCGCGTTCTGGTCAAGGCTGAAACGCATTATTTCCCTCATATTCGAAAATTTCGTTCAATCAAAGGGTTGAAACCTTTAATATTATTTAAAATTCAAACAAATCGAACTCAGCACCTCCAAGAGGCTCAACGAGTTCCCGCTTCACTCTCAAACTGGCGAAGCGTCCGGCCGGCAGCGGTGCTCGGCCCAGCTGAAGACTGAGCGGAACCATTCTGGGCAGCACGTTGAGCTTCGTCAGGCTCAAGAGTGGGCATCGAAAAATCTGACTGCAAGTAGAAGCGCCCAGGGAGCTTCTTCGGCTCGGCAACTCCGGCGGTGGCTGCGCTTTTCCCGGAGCCTGCGGCCGCCTTTCTGGCTGAAATCGAGGGAGGTCTTCCGGTCGGCTGATACTCCGTCAAGGTTCTGGGGCCTTCCATGACTCCAGAATCGGTTGCGACGGCTCCGCTCAACCCGGGGAGTGGCCGATTGGTTTCGGACTGATAGTGCTTATCCATCGCCAATTGACGCTGTTTCGCGGCGTTCTTCATGCCTTCCGGGTCGACCTTGGGAGCAGCCTGCTGTTGAGGCTCCGGCTTGGCGGGTGGAGGACCCGTCGGAGTAAACTGCGTCAGCATTTGCCCCGGTTCTTCGACGACTGCCGATTGGGGATCAAACTTGACCGGATCAAACTCTGATTGTTGGTAGAACCGATCTGGAAGTGCTTTCGGCTCCGCCTGGGCCAGGCTTTGATTTGCCTTCGCGACCTTTGGCTTCGCTACTTTTGGAGCCCTCGCGTTCGGAGGGGCAACATACTGGGTCAAACTCCGGGGATCCTGAGTCAGTTCCATTCCTTCCGAATAGGCGGCCACCGCCATTTCCTGGTTGGAGAGGCCGGGAAGCGCCTTACCCGTTTGTGATTCGTAGTGGCGGTCAATGTCGTCCCGCCGTTCCCTTGCCAGCTTCGCCAGGGCAGCCGCATCGACCTCTGGTGAATCGGCTTCGTTTTTGGAGGCTTTCCGAGTTGGCGGAGGCCCGGTCGGTTCAAATTGCTGAAGCGTCTGTTGCGGAACCATCGCCATTGATTCCTCCATTTCAAAGGTCACGGGGGCAAAGTCAGACTGCTGGTAAAACCGATCCGGCAAGGGCTTGGGTCCAGATGGCTCCATGGCCTCGCGCGAAGACTTCACCTTGGGCTGCTTCAGTTTGGGGGGCGGTCCGGTGGGCTCGAATTGCGTCAACATTGGGCCACTGACAACTTCGCCGTCTACGATCGCCGTTGCACCAAGTCCCGGCTCCAAGGTCGGCAAAGGTCGCGCCCCTTCAGATTGGTAGTGGGCATCATATTGCTTCTGGCGCTGTTCAGTGTGGTCCGCCAAACTGGGAAGCCCTTTCTTCGTTCGTCCAATCTGCTTCGCCTGCTTCTCTTCCTTTGCCTGTGGCGGAGGACCGGTCGGCTCAAACTGTTGCAGCGATTGCTGAGGCTCCATCGACATCGATTCCTCCGCCTCGAAAGTTACCGGCGCAAAATTGGACTGCTGGTAAAAGCGATCGGGCAACGGCTTGGGCTTCGTAGGCCCAACAACTGGCGATGGCTTCGGCGCCTTCACCGGTTTGGTTCGGGGTGGAGGCCCAGTCGGCTCAAATTGGGAAAGCATTCGGCCGCCCGATCCATCCTGCGGCATTGAAGGAGGCCCTTCCGGTTGGAACTTCAGCGGTTCCACCGTTGATTTGGACTGGTAAAAGTCGTTAACATCCCGGTCCAACGCGGCCGAGGAAGCCTGGCTGGGACGCCTTTGCTTGACCGGCTTTACCGTCCTGGGCTCCGGAGCTGAAGGGGGCGGCCCAGTTGGGACAAATTGTTCCAACGTCTGATTGGGCCCCATCGTTCCATCCGTTTCGGAATTGG
The DNA here is from genome assembly GCA_963977015.1 of uncultured bacterium. Taxonomy (GTDB): domain Bacteria; phylum Verrucomicrobiota; class Verrucomicrobiia; order Verrucomicrobiales; family DEV007; genus JBCDHN01. The sequence goes on from CAXBMO010000022.1 coordinate 70,617, forward strand.
GAACGAAAGCTGGAGGGCCAAATTGAGGATTGAACGGAGATTTCCCCGAGTTTGTGGCTTTCGCCGGGGCACTCGAAGCTTTGCGCGGTGCCTTTGGCGTGAGATCTGGCGGAGCACCGGTAGGCTGGTATTGCTGAAGGGTTCTTCCGGTCCCAACTGCGGTTCCTCCCTGCGTTGGCGCGTTGTTTGACATCTGGCTGGTCAAGCCGCTTGGGTCGGGCTGAAACTTCGGGAGAAAGGGCTTTCCGGTTTTGGGATCAATTTTCCCGGATCCTTGGGCCATTCCCTGGGGAACTGCCGCCAGACAAACGCACCAAATCGCAACGAAGAGAGCCTTCGAATACGAGAGAATGCCGTGAACACGGGTGCGTTTCATCAATCGGGGAACAGGGAGAATTGGTTTCGGTTTCACCAGCGTTCTACCGGATCTTTGGTACTTCGTCCATCATTTCTTTGACGCAAAAAGGTGCTATTTCGCAAAAAGCATAAGGACGCCGTAGATGGCCGTCGCAGAAATGACCAGACCGCTTGCCCACAAACAGAAATCATAGAAGCGACTGGGATTCAGAGACTCCGGGAGACGTCGATACCGAAAATGGAAGGCCGCAAACACGACAACCAACAAGATCACTGAAGTAACCATTCCTCCAACCAAAACCATAATTCCCGGATCTCCGCCAAACCACATTTTGAAGAAGATAAACAGCAATGCCCAAGCCGCGGGAATGATCCACGCCAGAACCGCAATCCACCATCTTCGTTTCTGGTCATCGTGAAAGTCGAAAACCCCGATGTGGGCAAAGCAATCCGAATACAGCCGCGTCCAACCGGCCAAGGCGGCAAACAGGGTCGAAAACAGAACGACGGCGGCCCCCAGCAAAAACACGTTCCTGGCCCAGGGCCCGAGCGTGTCGGTGTACATCAACGCCAGCGTTTCCACCAGTTGGCTCTTTTCAGGAACAAGCCCCTGAGCATGCAGAACCGCCGCTCCCAAAATGTAAAACGCGGCGGTAACGATGGTATAGACCACCATGGAGAGGATCGCATCGGCATACATCACTCGCGTCCAGCCTTTGGCCCGGCGCAACCAGGCCTCGGAATCATCCCGGGGGCCGGTTTTGGCGGCATACCCCTTTTCCAGAAGCCAGTAGTTGTAGGTCATGATTTCATCCCCGCCGACTCCCGTGATTCCAAATGCCCCGATCGCAATCAGAATGAGAGCGGACTCGTTGGGCAAATGGAAGGTGAGTCCCTCCGCGATCTGACTCCAACTGACCGCAAATTCGGTCGATTGAAGCGACACAACGCTCACGATGGTCAGAATGGTGAAAAGCCCAATCATCACGAGCGAAAGTTTTTCGATCAGCACGTAGTAGCCGCGAAAAACCAGAAGCGAAACAACCGGGGCAATGATCAACGCCCAAACGGCCACGGATCCCGGCGCGATCATGTTCATGATGATGGCAACACCACCGACAATGCCGCCAACCTGAAGAAACTTGAGCGACATCAAGATCAGCCAGGTCCAGGTACTCCAACTGGCGCCTCGAAACTTGGGACCGGGCAAGCGGTTGAAGGAAGCAAACGTGGATTCGCCGGAATGAATCGCGTGCTTCCCGAATTCCAGCTGCAACGTCACTTTGACCAAACAACTGACCAGAATGACCCAAAACGTGATGAATCCGGCTTTCGCCCCCAAAATGGTGGTCGCGATTAATTCTCCCGATCCCACAATGGATGCGGAAAGAATGAATCCAGGCCCCAGATAGCGAAGCATGCCAAATGGTGACGTTGGAGGTTCTTGGACTTTGTCAGGAGAAAGCTCATAGGGGTTTTGGCGCACGGTCATCGATCAACAGAGTTTGGCGAGGCCGACCAAAGGCAGCAAGAACGAACTCCCCTTCTGTTGTGATTCCTGCGTTTCCGTCACGTTGGTTCAGACAAACGATCACGAACTTGGATTTGCGAATCCCCTCCAACAATTGACGTAATCTCAGGAGGGATGCAGCTTATCCTGTTCGCATTGAACATCCATGGCGTTGAAATGAAGCGATTCCCCAAGATTTCCAACCTTCACTGGGTGCGTGCGCTCGTTCTCGTGGCTCTCGTTACCCCGGTCAGCCTCGTATTCCTTTTCGGCAAGAATCAGGCGGTTGAAGTCTCGATTGTGGACGTTACCCAAGATTCCAGTGGGGATCTGATCGTGACGACTCAGCTCAAAAACGTGTCCAACCAAACCGTTTCGTTCCCTGGGCAAAGCGCAGATTTTCTTTTCTTCGAAGTAGAGGCGCCCAATGGGAAGCCCCGTGGATTGGTCGGCTGGTGTGGCACCGAGAGCATGAACTACATTCCCCTTTTGCCAGGAGAAACGATGAATGCTCGCGCCGTCGTTGAATCACGAAACCGCGACGATTCGGTCCGCGTGGCTTTCTTTCAGGAAGGCGCGCCTTCCAGCCTGGCGCAAACCGCATCAGCGGTTTCGGATCAGGTTCCTTTCGGCCAAAGCGTCCGGATCTGGGTCAACCAATGGTCGCAAAAGCGCGGCATGGTCTATTCTCCCAGGTTTGTGCCGTCCGAGCGCGAATCCAGTTTCTAAGCGGGTTCGAGGACGGTTTTGAGGGCAATCGCTCAGCAGGAGCAACGCTGAGAAGAAGGCAAACCCAAAAAAATGGGGTTTGTGGTTAAGTTTTGCTACACAGTCTCTATTTTTGCGTTTATTATAATTTCCACACTTTTGCGAATCATTAGTTAGAAATTAGCCCCATGAACTCACTCCCCACATCTCGGGCCATTCTTTCTCTCCTGTTTCTGGTCCTTTGCAGTCCAGCTTTCGGAGTCGAGCCTGAATGGATTTGGAAAGGCCCGGAAGCGAAACGCAACCAGAGCGTTTTCTTCCGCAAAACCTTCGAATTACCCGAAAAGCCCCAGCAGGCTCACCTCTGGGTCGCCGCCGATGTAGCGGTCATTTACATCAACGGAGAGCGACTCGCACTTCATCGTGGATGGGAGAAACTTCTGTATCGGGACGTCGCATCAATGTTGAACCAGGGAAAGAACCTGATTGCGGTCGAAGGATTCAACGGTGGGGACACCGACGCCGGTTTGCTGCTTCAAGTTTCCGCGTTCATCAATGGTTCGACCGCCGCGATCGTCTCCGATCCAACCTGGAAAGTCGCAACTTCGGTTCCCGGAAACTGGAGAACGCTGAGTCTCGATGATTCAACGTGGGAGAACTCCAAGTCGTTTGGTGTCCTCGGCCAAGGTGATCGCGCTTCCGTCAATCAGGAATCGCTCCTGGTTGCGGCGGGCCTCAAGACCATTCCGGAAGGAACATTGAAAACTCAGCCCGAACCAGTCACGCCCGAGCCGACGCCATCAAACTCGGCAAAAACTGTCGTCGAAACACCCGCCGAGAAAGCCAAGGCTACACCTGTTGCAAAAAGCCCCGGGCAAGAAACCGAGAGAACGTCGGAGCCCTATCGCAACATCGACCACCCCTTCGGCGATCAGGCAATTCCCGTGGAACACATCAACGTGATGGAAGGATTCCAAGTGGAGCGATTGTATTCGGTCCCCAGAGAGGACCAAGGATCCTGGGTTTCGCTTTGCATGGATGAAAAGGGCCGCCTGATCGCCTCGGACGAATCCGGCAGCCTCTACCGGATGGAAGTTCCCGAACCGGGCAAGACGCTCGACCCGAAAACCATTGAACGCATTGCTCTCAATATCGGCCACGCTCAGGGCCTCCTTTACGCGTTCGACAGTCTTTACGTCATGGTCAATTCCGACAGTTTTGAGGGGCGCGGCCTCTACCGCATTCGTGACACGGATGGAGACGATGAGTTCGATCTGGTAGAGAGTCTTCGCCTCTTCGAAAATGAAGGGGACGAGCATGGCCCTCACTCAGTGGTTCTTGGGCCCGACGGTGCGTCAATCTACGTTTGCGTCGGCAACGGAACGCCGGTGGTCGATTGGGAGCGCACGAAGATTCGCGAGGTGTGGCAGGAGGATCTGCTGCTCGACCGGCCTGTTGGCCAACCCTTCATGGATGATGCACAAGCTCCAGGCGGCTGGATCGCCAAAACCGATCCCGAAGGCAAGAAGTGGGAGATTGTCGCCACCGGCCTTCGAAACGACTTTGATGCGGCATTCAATCGCGACGGTGAAATGTTCACGTTCGATTCCGATATGGAGTGGGACCTGGGAACGCCCTGGTATCGACCAACACGAATCTACCACGTTACCAGTGGAGCCGAGTTCGGCTGGCGAAACGCAGGCGGCAAGTGGCCGAGCTACTATTTTGACAGCGTTCCACCAGTGCTTGAGATCGGCACGGGCGCACCAACCGGCGTGACGTTTGGAAACGGAACCAAGTTTCCCCAAAAATACCAGGACGCCCTTTTCGCCTGCGACTGGAGCCACGGCAGAATTTACGCCGTTCATCCGAAACCGGCAGGTGGCAGCTACGAGGCAACATCCGAAGAGTTTCTCAGCGCGAGTCCACTTCCCATCACCGATATCCAGGTTCATCTGGACGGGGCCCTTTATTTCACGATTGGTGGACGCGCCACCCAGTCCGGACTCTACCGCGTCACCTACATCGGCAAGGAATCCGTGGAACCGGTGCAAAAGGTCGCCTCCAAGCTTCCCCGCCCCTTCCAACTCCGCGAAGCGCTTGAGCAATTTCATGGACACGCGATTCCCGGCACGGTGGAGACCGCGTGGCCCTATTTGATCCATCCAGATCGCCATGTTCGCTATGCAGCGCGGACGGTTCTCGAGCATCAACCCATCGAAACCTGGAAAACCAAGGCCCTGACGGAAACTCATTCCCGGGGAAAAATCGAATCGCTGCTCGCACTGGCGCGGGTTGGAAGCGCGGACCTCCAAACCGATATCCTCGACAGCCTCGACGCAATTCCGTGGGCGAATCTGGACGCATCGGAGCGACTGGATTTGACCCGGCTCCACTTGGTCTTGTTTTCACGAACCGGCCCGCCAACTCCGTCCATGCAAAAGCATCTGACCGAAACCTGGATGAACCGTTTTCCCGCCGCATCGGTTCCGCTTGATACGGAGATTCTCGAACTCCTCGTCTTTCTCGAAGCGAAACAAGTGGCCACTCCCGCCATGGCGCTGTTGGAAAAAGCCACTTCCCAAGAGGAGCAGATCGGCTACGTCAAATCACTCCGCCACCTCAAAGTTGGTTGGAGTGATGAGTTGAGAACCCGTTTTCTCAGTTGGTTTCTTCAGGCCCGGAATTTCAAAGGTGGAGCCTCCCTCCAGACTTACCTGGAAAACATGCGGAACGACGCGGTTTCGCACTTGAGTGAAGAGGAAAAAGAAAGGTTCGGCGCCTTGCTCAACAACGATCCAGTGAACCTGCTCGCATTTGGGATGCCGGCAAGACGTGACTTTGTGAAATCGTGGACGGTACGTGATTTTGAGCGCGATTTGAGTCAGGGCCTGCGCTCCGCTCATCTCGACAACGGTCGTCGGCTTTTCGGCGAAGCCTCCTGCCAGGAATGCCACAGTTTTGGCACCGATGGGCGCGCCATTGGCCCCAGCCTCACCGAACTGACCCGGAAATATGGAGCGCGCGACATTCTGGACCACATCCTGAATCCAAGCGGTCAAATCAGCCATCGCTACAGCTCGGTCGTCATCACGAAGGCAGATCAATCCGCGATCATTGGTCAAATCGTTGATCTGGAAGGCGACGACCTCATCGTGAACACGGACATGCGCGACCCGATGAAACTGACCCGCGTCAATCGCGCCGAAGTTGCCAAGATTCAGCCTTCGCCCATCTCGATGATGCCTCCTGGTTTGCTCAACTCCTTCAACAAGTTCGAGGTGATGGATCTGCTGGGTTATCTGGTTTATGGCAAAACCAGTGAGACCGATTTGGCGCAAAAGTAATTTCCAGTTTCCGTTTCGCAAAACCCCGGCAGAGTGTCGGGGTGAAACCCTTCTTTTTCGTCTCGTTCCTCTGCATTGTCGCAGGATTCTCGTCCGGCCTTGCCGCCGAAAAACCCAATTTCGTCTGGCTTATTTCTGAGGATAACTCAAAGCATTACCTCAAACTGTTTGATCCATCCGGCGCTCCTGCGCCCAACATTGAAGCGCTGGCCGGGCACGGCCTCACCTTCACTCGCGCGTTTTCCAATAGTCCCGTTTGTTCGGTTGCCCGGACCACCCTGGCAACATCTTGCTACGGCCCTCGAATCGGAACCCAATTCCATCGGCGGTCCCAACTGGCAGCCATGCCTCCCGGTTTAAAGATGTTCCCGGCTTACCTCAATGAAGCAGGCTACGACACCACGAACAACAGCAAGAAGGACTACAACGCGATCGAGGGACCAAACGTCTGGAGTGAATCCTCGAAGAAAGCCACGTGGAGAAATCGCTCAACCAAAGACCAACCGTTTTTCCACATGCAGAGCTTTGGTCAATCGCACGAAAGCTCCCTCCACTTCAAGGCATCCGAACGGGAGAAGCAAACGAACGCGACTGACGCAAGCACGCTCAAGCTGGCTGACTATCACCCCGACACCTCGCTAACACGTTACACTTATGCTCGATACCATGATCGAATGGGAGTCATCGATGATTCCATTGGCAAAGTCGTCGATCAGTTAAAGAAAGACGGCCTTCTCGAAGATACATTTGTGTTCTATTTTGGCGACCACGGTGGTGTACTCCCCCGCAGTAAAGGTTATATCTATGAGTCCGGCCTCCACGTTCCCCTGGTCGTGAGAATCCCGGAGAATTTCAAGCACCTGGTTGATGCCAAGCCCGGCTCTCAAATCGATGGCTTTGTCAGCTTCATCGACTTTGGCCCGACGCTCCTGAATCTGGCCGGGCTGCCGGTCCCGAAGCAGGTGGATGGGATTCCATTCCTTGGGGAAGGGATCAAGATGAGTGAGGTCAATCAGCGAGACTCCACCATTGGTTACGCGGATCGATTTGATGAAAAATACGACCTTTGTCGTTCTCTCCGAAAAGGAAACTTCAAATATATCCGGAACTATCAGGCCTACTATCCTGATGGACTTCAAAATAACTATCGCTACAAGATGTTGGCCTATGAAGAATGGCGGAGCCTCTCTCTTTCCGGTGAACTCAACGAAGCGCAAAACCAGTTTTTCCAGCCCAAGCAGGTTGAAGCGCTTTACGATATCGAAAACGATCCACACGAAGTCCACAATCTCGCGGCGGATCCGGCCCATCGCCAAACCTTGGTTGAACTCCGGGCCCAGCTTCAGGAAACCATCAAGGGTTGGCCTGATCTGAGTTTTTATCCAGAGAATGTTCTCGTTGATGAAGCGTTTGCTCAACCCGTTGCATTTGGCCGGGAACACCAGGCAGAAATTGCAACGTTCATCGACACGATTGATCTGAGCCTGATCCCCTTTGCCGAGGCGAAGCCAAAACTTGCTTCCGCGTTGAAGCATGAGAGTCCCTGGGTTCGTTATTGGGCGGCGACCGCGGCAAGTTGTTTTGGTGAGGATGCGAGTTCCCTGACTCCTGATGTCGAAACGTTGTTACAGGACGCCGAGCCCTTGGTTCGAGTTCGAGCCGCGGAATTTTTGGGAATCATCGGCGCCACGGATCCCCGCCCCACATTTCGCGAAGTCTTGAGCGAAACCGAACACCCTTGGGAAGCGCTCATCACGCTCAACAGCGTGGTCTTTTTCCATGACCGGTTTCCCGATCCCCTTCCCTTCGACATGGACGCGGTGACGATGAAGACCACCAAAGGCGAAGTTCAGCGACGCACCGAGTATCTCAGCGGAAAGTTGCGTTGATCGGGTCACCCGTTTGGGGGACTCCAGACGTATCGTGCCTTGTATGGCCAAAAACTACCAACGCGTTATCCATTGGTTTCGACGCGATCTTCGCCTTTCGGACAACACCGCGCTTAACGCGGCCTGCTCCTCTGCAAAGGAGGTGATCCCGGTGTATGTGATCAGTGATTGGAGCGGGAGCCACAACTGGACCGGCCCTCCACGTCAAGCTTTCCTCTGCGGCTGCCTGGAGTCGCTCCAGAAGAATTTGGAGCGGTTCGGAGGATTGCTCATTTTTCGGCGAGGCAAGGCAGATGAAGAGTTGATGCGCTTGGTCACCGAAACCAAGGCGGAAGCGATTTTCTTCAACAAGGATCCCGATCCGTTCGGGCGCCAGATGGAGCAACAGATCGCAGATGCCTGTCAGAACGCGGGTATCGATGCAATCGGTCATCAGGATCACGTTCTTCACGCGGCCGATGAAATCCTCACCCAGAACGGAGATCCCTATCGGATTTATTCCCCGTATGGGCGAAATTGGCGCGACCGGGAAAAACGATCTCCCGGTCCGACCGCCAAGTCTTTTCAAACACCCGAGGGTATTTCATCCCTGGATGCCCCGACGCTGCAAACGTGGAAGCTTTCGGCGACAACCACCAAGTTTCTCGACCCCGGAGAGAAAGCTGCCCGCGAGCGGCTCAAAACCGCCCTCTCGGGGCCACTGCCCGATTACGGATCGAAGCGCGATACTCCGGCCGGTCGCACCACATCCCGTCTCAGCCAGGACCTGCGGTTCGGACTCATTTCGGTTCGCGAAATCTATTCCAAGGTGAACCAAGCCGCCCAAAACACGGACTCGGCCGACGCTCGCGACAGCTTTGGGAAATTCATCGGCGAATTGGCCTGGCGTGAATTCTACATGGCGATCCTGGCGCATTGGCCAGAGGTCTTTGAGGTCGAATTCAATCCCCAATGGCGCGGCCTCCCCTGGGACGAACCGGGCCAGGCCTTCGAACGGTGGTGCGAGGGAACCACGGGGTTCCCGATCGTCGATGCGGGAATGCGGGAACTCAACGCAACCGGATTCATGCACAACCGCGTCCGCATGATTGTCGCGATGTTTCTGACCAAGGACCTCCATATCGACTGGCGCGAAGGAGAAAAGATCTTCATGCAACGGCTCGTGGACGGAGAGAATGCGAGCAACAATGGCGGCTGGCAATGGTCGGCGGGTGTTGGGGCGGACGCGGCGCCGTACTTTCGGATCCAGAATCCGTGGACGCAGACCAAGCGCTACGATCCTGCGGGAGAATACATTCGCCAATGGGTTCCCGAACTTGAAAAAGCGGAAGCGAAGAACCTCTACACGGCCCCGAAACCCGGCGAATCAGTCTTTCGGGGATACCCCGTCCCGGTTGTCGATCACGGAGAAGAGCGAGACCGTTGCCTCGCGATGTTCAAGGCGCACAAGCAAGCAAATTAAGGAACGGTCTAGAGTTCCTCGGGTTTCTGCAGCAACTCAGAAACCCGTTGGAGCAGCCTTCCCGCAGCACCTCCATCGAGAACGCGGTGATCGAAGCTCAAGGTGATTTCAGCTTCGACGACGGGAACAAACGTCTCCGTCTCGTTACTCCAAACCGGCTTTTTCCGGCCAGCACCCAGACCTAGAACGAGATTCTGCTCCGGCAAGGGAATCGGAGTTGCCCAAACCAGGCCGAAGGTTCCAAAATTGGTAACCGTCGCCAGCCCGCCGCCATACACATCGGGTGGCAGCTTCCGCTCTCTGGCGCGCTCAACGAGTTCGTTGTAGGTCTTCACCATCTCGCTCAAGGGTTTTTCGTCCACATCACGAATCACTGGAACCATGACGCCATCATCGACTTCCACGGCAAACCCAATGTCGATGGCCTTCGGGTGAACGATTTTTTCCCCCACCAGTCGTCCTCCCACGGCGGTGTTTTCTGCAATGGCAATGGCCAAGGCGCGAATGAGATAGAGAGCAGGTCCCGGCCTGGGATTGGTCGATTTGCGGTGAAGGAGGAGTCGATCGAGCAAGACGGGTCGTCCGACCGTGGCAAGCGGGCGAAACCAGCTCCGCCGCATGGAATCGGCAACCGCGATTCGCATCGAGGAGGCGTCGGATTGGGCGTGATCGTCGAGTTCCTTGATGAATCGCTCGAAATCTTCGACCGTAACCCTGCCGCCGGCGCCGGTTCCGGCAATTCCAGACAGATCGGAAGCATTGAGTCCCAATTCCTGCATCCGCGCCTTCATTCGTGGCGACAGATAAGTTGCTCCCGTTGCATTGGCGGGAACCGGCAGGCCCACGGTGGGACTTACGCGCCACGGTTCTTCTTCCTTTTCAATGATATCGTTCTCATTAACGGCAAAGTGGAGATCGTCACCATTGTCGCCCGAAGGTTCGCGAGCTTCTTCCGGCTCACTTTCTTCACCAAATCCCGCGGTTTCCGCATCCTCTGCTGAAACTTCCAAATACGCCAAGGCTGCCCCCACCGGGTAGCTCTGGTCCAGCTTCGCGACAATCTCCACGACTTCTCCCGCGACCGGGACCATCACCTCGAGATTGGCTTTGTTGGTCTCCACCTCAATCACATCCTGATCAGCAACGACCTTCTGATTCGGCTTCACGCGAATCGTCCGAACCACTGCTTCGGCAATTGCTTCACCCAATTGGGGCATCTGAATGGGAATTCTCGGCATTGATCGTTAATTTCAGAATCTAAGCACTTTTCGCAACGAAGAAGCGATCGAGGCCGCGGTGGGTCGATGAGCGGCCCAGAGATTGGGATGATAGGGAATCGGTGTATCTTTCGAATTCAACCGCAAAGGGGGTGCATCGAGAAGGTGAAATCCTTCGGCGACAACGCGGGCAATGACTTCAGCATTGAGTCCTCCCCAGGGAAAGGATTCGGCAACACAGAGCAAACGCCCCGTCCGCGCAACCGAAGCCAAAATCGTATCGGTATCAATTGGTTTGGCGGATCGCAAATCGACCACTTCGATTTGCCACGCTTCTTCTCCGAGTTGTTTGGCCGCTTTGAGAGCCTCGTGAACCATCGCGCTTGCCGCCACCACGGTCGCGTCCCGGCCTTGACGGGCAATTCGGGCCTTTCCAATCGGCAACCCATCATCCGGCAGTTTGTCTGCCTTCAAATGGTAGTAGAGAAATTTGTGCTCACAGAAGATGACCGGATCGTCCAATTTCACCGCTTCCAGAAACATCGTATAAGCGTCTTCGACCGTTGCCGGCATCAGAACCACCAACCCGGGAAAATGCGAATAGAGGGACTCCAGACTTTGGCTGTGAAAGGGGCCAGACCCCTCGTTTCCTCCGCTGGGGAGACGAATCGTGAAAGGAATCGGCACCCCGGTTCGGTAATAGTGGGTGCCTGCCTGGTTCACGATTTGGTTGAAGGCAATCGACGAAAAGTCGGCAAACTGCATTTCCACGATTGGCCGCATTCCTTCGATGGCTGCACCAATCGCCATGCCGACGATCGCATCTTCACTGATCGGGCTATCGATCACTCTGCCCGGAAATTCTTCGGCGAGGTTTTTCGTGGCCTTAAACGCGCCACCGAACCCGGAAACATCCTGGCCATAGATGAACACGTTCTCGTCGTCGGCCAGCGCCTTGGCCTGAGCTTCCCGAATCGCCTGAAGATAGCTGATTTCCTGCTTCATAAATCAGGCGTTCCCTCGCATAGATGCTTGGTGCTTAACGCATACCATGTTTCCCGGCCCGCATTTGGTTTCGCTTCTTTGGTGACCTTCTTGACGGCTTTTTCGACTTCCGCAGCAGCCTCCGCCTTCCATTCCACGATGTCAGCTTCGCTGGCGAATTTCTTCCCGATCAACTCCTCGGCGGCGATCTGAACACAGTCTTTGCCAAGATCGCTCTTTTTCAATTCATCCGGAACGTAGGCGGCCGTGTCGTGCTCTCCATGTCCCGACAACCGCAGGAGATCTCCCACCACCAATTGCGGCCCTTCGCCAGCCCTCGCCCGTTTCACCGCGTCTCCAAACGTTTTGAGACAATCCAGCATCGAAGTGCCGTCGCAATGATGCCCCCTCACTCCATAACCAACCGCCCGATCCGTGAGGTCCTTGCAGGCATATTGGCGGTCTGTAGACGTCGAGTAGGCAAACTGATTGTTGGCGACGGCGACCACCAGGGGGAGTTTTTCGACCGCAGCCTGGTTCAATGCCTCGTGAAATGCTCCGGTCGACGTTCCGCCGTCTCCAATGCAGGCACCTCCGACGACTCCGGTTTTTCCCCGAAAACGCTTTGCCATCAACATTCCATTGATGACCGAAACCATGGCTCCCAGATGGCTGATCATTGCTGGCGAACCTTGAGATGGCCGACCACGGTGAATGTTGCCATCCCGTCCCCGCATTGGACCTTCCACCGACCCCAGATACGTCCGCAACGGATCCAACAACGGCTCACCAAAGGCCAGCCTTCCCGCCATATCGCGAATCAAAGGCCCATAGACATCCCCCTTCTTGTGATCCAGAAAAACCGCCAACGCAGCGCTAAACGCTTCCTGCCCTTTCCCGAGATACACCCCTCCAACAATCTTGTTTGCCCGATACAGACTGGCCAATTTGTCTTCGAGTACACGAGAAAGCAGCATCCACTTAAAAGTTGAGATGCTTCGCTGTTCCGGTTTCGATTGGGACTTTTTGGTCCCCTGTTTGGCTGTTCTTGCCATAGCCACGTCGATCTGGCACCATTCATAGGGCCATCGCTGACGCAATGGATTTCTTGCTCATGTTCCAGCCGTTTTCAGCGAATTCCAGCGATCAATTGCGAACCATCAAATCTTGCCTAAAATGAAGGTAGCGTTCCTCAATTCCCCGACTTCATGCAGAATTCCGTAGTTCTCAGATTCGCGAAGCTTATTCTGGCCCTTGCCGCCGTCGCTTCACTCTCCTCGTGCGACAAACTTTGGGAGATTGGTCAGAAACTCAAAGCACCGGAAGAACCGGAAACCGAAGAAATTGTCGCTCAGATGATGCCGGTTCCCGAGGAGGAACCGGAAGTTGTCGAAATTCTCCCCGCCGAGCCACCGGAACCAGAGGGCCCGGTTATCGATCCCGACATCGAAGTCTCGATTCTCGGATATCACGACTTTGCCCATCAGGACTCCCGCAACAACATGGTCATCAACACGACCAAATTCCGGGCTCAAATGGAAGCGCTGAAAAAAGCCGAGATTCCAGTGATCCCGATGATGGACTACGTGGCATGGAAAAACGGCGAGAAGAATATTCCAAACCCCAGCGTGGTGATCACGATCGACGACGGCTGGGAAGCCGTTTACACCCATGCCTACCCGATTTTGAAGGAATACGGTTACCCGTTTTCAATTTACCTCTACAAGAACTACATCGGGGGCGCGGGCCGATCGCTGAGCTATGAACAGATCAACGAAATGATCGCGAATGGCTGTGAAATTGGCGTCCACAGCGTGAGCCACTCCGACATGTCTCGAAACGGAGGTCGCAATGCCGAAGACTATGAAGAGTGGCTTCGCGAAGAACTGGGCGAATCGCTCCGCTTCCTTCGCGAAAAGTTTGGTGACGCCGTGATTCCGGTGTTCGCCTACCCTTACGGCAAGTACAACAAGCAAGTTTTGACGTTGGCAGAGGAATATGGATACGAGGTTGGCGTCACGGTCGCTCCCAAAAAGGCATCGCATGACCTCCCGAACTTGGAAGTGGGTCGCTACATCATTCACGGCGACAACAACACCAACATTGGCTACGCCATGAACTTCCAGAGCAACCAGGTCACTCCGGGAGGAGCCCTGACTTCAGCCTCCTCCAATGAAGCCGGTGAAGAAGAGGCTCCGTTGGTGACGATGTGGCCCAAACAAAACGAGGCGATCGTCACGCGAACCCCTAACATTCAGGTCAATCTTGCCAAATTGAGCGGAGTCAGCACCAGCGGCATGACCATGACCGTCAGCGGTCTCGGCAAAGTTCCTTTCGATTACGATGCCGCGAATGGCGTGGTCAGCTATCAGGTGATTGAGCCGATTCGTGCGTCGGGTTGCCAGGTAACTCTGGTTTTCAAGCGAAGAGGAGAATCCAAGTCTGACGTGATCAAGTGGGGCTTCAATCTCGATCGCACCGCCCTGTATCTTCAGGAGCCGGTCGTTGCCAAGCCGATCGAAGTGACCAGCCCTGACAACGGTGACGGAGAGGAAAACAGTGCCGCGCTTCCTGACGAAGCCGAGCCGGTTTCCTAAGATACGCCTCACTTTTTCAGACTTCCCAAAGGCATTATCTGCTCACAGCACGATCGCTGTAATGGAGTCATTATACTCTCTTGAGTGAATAGTTAGATTGTTCAATCGTCCAGAATAACGGAAACCTTACTTTCGCAAAAAGTCTCGCTTCCGGTGACTAAATTGTTGTAGCCTAGCTTTCAACTCGAAAGCAATTTTCCTCAACCTTCCCCCCTCCCAGACTCGTATGCCTTCTCTCAGTGCCCCTTTGGCCACCTCACTCAAGCCTTCATCGGCCGAAACCACCTTGCGGATCCTTCCGGCGATCAAAAAGCGCCCCCCCAATCAAGCCAAACGCACGCTGATGGCGAGCTTGGGAATTTTGAGCCTGGTCGTCGGGTTCGTTTTTTTTCTCATCCCACCGATCCCCCTTGGAGCACCGCTTCTCGCGATTGGTTGCACGTTGATGATGAAGTCCTCGACCTCATTCCGGAATTGGGCCCTGAAACGATCCGCAAAAGCGCCACGGATCCATGCATTCATCAAGCGTTGCCACGAAAAGTCGGAGGCGTAGCCCGGTCCTTCCGATCCGCCTAGCAGAATGACTCTTTGAGGCAGGGCGGAAGCTAGGGAATGGGTAGCCATGTCCCCCGCCATTCCCATCGGTGTTTTTCTGAGCGTTGCAATCGCCTGTTCTGCGGCCGAGCGCCCCAACTTCATCGTCGTTTACACTGACGATCACGGCTGGCCTGACCTTGGAGCTGCCGGAGTTTACGACGACCTGAAGACACCTCACATCGACGCCCTGGCACAATCAGGGGTTCGTGCGACAAACGGATACTCGACTGCCCCGCAATGCGTCCCCTCACGGGCGGGCCTCTTGGCCGGCAGAGCCCAAAACCGTTTCGGAGTCGAAAGCAACGCCGAAACGTTGGAAGGCTTCAATGCTCAGGAAACGATCGCTGAGCGGCTCAAAAAGGCAGGCTACGCCACAGGCCAGGTTGGCAAGTGGCATCTCGGCCCCAACCACGAAATCCCGACCCACGGATTTGATGACGTCTACGCCAAGAACGCCAATCGGCCCTGCCACGCGAACTTCACCCTGGCGGGGGAGTCCATCAAGATGCAAATCGTGGACGACAAGCTCTATCATCTCGACGCCTGCACCCTGGCGGCCCTCGCCTTCATTCGTCGACATGAAGACCAACCGTTTTTTTTGTATCTAGCCTACCGCGCGCCCCACGTCCCCTTGGATGCACCGGAGAAATATCTTTCGCGATTTCCAGGTGAAATGCCTGAGCGCAGACGTCAGGCACTCGCCATGATCGCGGCAATGGATGATGGCGTCGGCCTCATTACCCGCGAACTGAGGGCACGGGGACTGACCGAGAAGACGCTGATCTTTTTCATCGGCGACAACGGAGCTCCGCTCAAGATTCACAAGCTGGATGCTCCCGGAGGCGGTCCCGGTTGGGACGGATCGCTCAATGAACCCATGAACGGCGAGAAGGGCATGCTTTCCGAAGGCGGGCTACGCGTTCCTTATTTGGTAAGCTGGCCGGGTACCATCCCGGGAAACCAGGTCTACCACCATCCCGTGACGTCTCTGGATGTCGCGGCCACAGCCGCCGCCCTCGCCGGAATCCCGGCCCCTGCCAAACTCGATGGCGTCAACCTGGTTCCTTTCCTGAAAGGCGAAAAAAAGGAAGCTCCCCATCCCCTCCTGACCTGGCGGTGGGTTGCCCAATCCGCGGCTCGCGAAGGAAAATGGAAGCTCCTGAAAGGCGGTCAGCGGGAATATCTCTTCGACCTTGAGGCCGATCCCTCCGAGCAAACCAATTTACTCAGCCAATATCCCGAGATAGCGGATCGGCTCCGCAGTCAACTCACCGACTGGGCGGACCAATTGCAGCCTCCCGGGCTGACGACACACGCGATGGCGGCAACTTGGGAACGCTATTTCGATCACTATCTCGACAAGAAACCGATTGAGCTCCCGGAAGCAAAGACGAGTACTCACGGAGATTGGATCGCAAGAAACGCAACCCTGGCGATTGCCGAACATAGCATGGTGATTACCCCTGACCATAGTCCCAGCTCCTTTTTCCTGGCGAATTCGAAGGTTCATTTCAAGCACGCGTTTCAGGCCAAAATACACGCCCAAATTCCGAAGACCGGAAATCTGGGGATTGCCTGGAGATCACATCACCAAAAGGGGTTCGAGAAGGGTCAAGCCATCAGTCTGCCAATCGTCGGTTCCGATCGAATTCAGGAATTTACGATCGACGTGCCCGCAAAAGGAGAAACGATCCATGTTCGGATTCACTTCCCTAATACAACCGTCACGATCGAGCAAATCACGCTGAAAAATGCGCAAGTCCGTCGCGATTGGAAATACGTCTCCCCCCTTCCAAAATGAAGCGCTTCCTCCTTTTTGCGTTAGCCATCATCAGCACCAGTCAGGCAGCTCCACCTCACAACTTGACGGTTGGACCGCGAAGCGGGTTGGAAACCAGGGAATCCGGCGGAGTGTGGTCTTTTCGCACCACCGGAGCCAATCCACATTTCTGGACCAGTGCGCTTCCCATAACCGCGACTCCCGAAACCCATCCCATTCTCAGCTTCGAGTATTTTTCGACCGCCGACATCAAGAAACTCACGGTTCGCATTCCCAGGACAGGAGGCAGTCGACACTTTTCCGCGGGAATGGTCCCCCTCGCGGAGACCTGGCACCCCTTCAGCATCGATCTTCGCCTGGCGGAAGTGCCCTATGCTTCCGGACCAGGGAATCAGATCGCCCTGATTCTGGGAACGGAAATTGGTCATCAGTTTCAAATCCGCAATCTCCAGCTTCGCGCCCCCAATCAGGAAGAACAACGCTCGGCACGGGAACGCGAAGCAACGCGACGGCTTCGTGAGGAAGACGCCGCCGCCTATTTGGCTTACCTCAAAAAGGAATCCTCAACAGCAAAACCCAACATTCGAGTCGGTCGCGAACTCATTACGATCGCGGGTCAACTCCCGAAGAATGGCTACTCCCAATTTGGAGTCATCGAGTTCCAGAGTCACCATCCCAGTCATCATTCTCCGCCCGGAAAAACTGCAATCGAAGCCCAGTCCCCCTGGAAGCCGGCCCCGTATGAATTGGCCGTCCCTCGTTTTGCGAATCAGCGTGATCGAGCCATGTCGCGTTGGCAGTTGGTCGGAATCGACGAGGCAGGAAGAACGCATCCCCTGTCACCGGCAACCTATCCAACGATGGTTGATGATGAAGCAATTCGAACGTTGCCCCAAAAGCAGGCCAAGAGTTTCAAGGGATTGGGAGGAATTCCAGCACTTGACCCGAATCACGAAATTTTTGAACTCGGCATTCATCACGCAACCGTCAATATCGTCCTCAATGGGATTTTGTCCCACTCCGCCCGACCAAAATGGAAGCCCTGGAGACATGAGAGGACGACCTGGTTTCTCAATCCCGCCCTGCTCAACCGGATCGATCACAACATTCGCCTTCTGACGGAAAGGGACATCGTGGTCAGCGCCATTTTGTTGGTCGGCAATGGCCGGAATGACTCTGGAACCCCGGTTTCCACCATGGTTCATCCGGAAGCCCTCGCGATGGGAAAATTCGCGATGCCGAATTTGGCCACTCCCGAAGGAGCCTCCGCCTATCGCGCCGTGATTCATCTTCTCACCGAACGCTACACCCGTGAAAATGAGGAGTATGGTCGCGTCTCCAATTGGATCATCCACAATGAGGTCGATCAATCCGGAACCTGGACCACGATGGGCGAGCAGCCGCTCCCGCGTTACCTGGAAACCTACCTGCGTTCCGCGAGACTCGTCCATCATAGTGCAGGCCGCTATGACGAGCACGCCCGCGTCTTCATTTCACTCACTCATCATTGGACGAAGCAAAGTGGTGGTCCTCAAACCTACGTCGTTCGCGATATGGTCGAGCTGTTTGCTGAAGCCGCCCGGGTCGAAGGAGACTTCAATTGGGGACTCGCCTACCATCCCTATCCTCAACCGATGCGTCAGCCTGATGTTTGGAACAACGAAGTGACCCATGACTTCGCCACCGAATACATCACCCCCAGGAACCTTGAAGTCCTGACCACCTATTTCGATCAACCACAGTTTCATTTTCAAGGCAAACCGCGAGGCATCCTGCTCTCGGAACAAGGAATCAATGCCCTCTCGCTCTCGCCCGAAGATCAACGCATGCAGGCAGCCGGTATCGCTTACACCATGCGCAAAGTCGCCCTTCTGCCGCAAGTCGAAGCCTATCACTACCACGCGTATCAGGATTCACCTGCAGCTGAAGGCGGGCTGCTTCTAGGACTTCGCCATCGCGAACACGGACGAAAACTTGCGTGGGACGTTTACGGATCCCTTGGCACCGAATGCGAAGCTGAAACGACCAGATTTGCCTGGCCGATCATCGGCATCGACGGTCCCGAAGCAGTCCAATTGACACCGGTCTCTCGTTAACCAAAAAGCGCCGCAATCGGCTTGCCTTGATCCGTGATGGGAACAGGCCGGGATCCGTCAAAGAGTTCCTTGCCTGGATCAATTCCGAGCGTGGCGTGGACGGTTGCGTGAAAGTCCGGAATCGACACCGGGCTCTCGAGAATTTTCTTTCCCAACTCATCGGTCACGCCGTAGGCGCCCTGATGCTTGAGTCCACCTCCCGCCAGAATCATGCTGAACGACGTTCCCTGGTGGCCACGTCCGCCCCGGCCGTCAAACTGCGCCGGACGCCCAAACTCCGTGCCGATCACGATCAACGTCTTGTCGAGCAGCTTCTGATTCTTCAAATCCTTGATCAACGCCGACAGCGCGATGTCCAGTTCCTGAATCAAGACGTGCTGGTTTTGCTGGCCTTCGTTGTGCGTGTCCCAACCCGTGCCATTGATGAAATTCAGGTTGTGGGAAACCTCGATAAAACGCACGCCGGACTGAACGAGCCGACGCGCCAGGAGACAGCGTTGTCCAAACTCGCCACCGTATTCGTTGCGGAGATCGGCGGACTCGTCCTTCAGTCGAAAATGCTGCATGAATTCGGGTCCGGCCAATCGCAGCGCCTCCTGCTGTGCTTCGCGGTATTGGGCAACCACGGACTCCGACGGAACGCGATTCTGCAGCGGCTCGAGCAGCTTCGCCCGCCGGGCCGCGCGAGCAGCATCGACATCGTCCGGACGCGAAAATCCGGCTGGTCCGCTTTCCGTATCCACCAAATACACAAACCCATCCTTCGCGCCAAGAAAGCCCGGCCCGCGGCTGACGTTGGGATAACCAATCAGCATGTAGGCGGGAACCTTGGGGTCGGCCGCCCCACGTTCATGAGCGATAATCGAACCAATCGACGGATAGGTCACACTCCCGCTGATCATCCGCCCGGTGTGGACCAGGTTCGTTGCGAATGCGTGTTCATCGATGATTTGGTGATTCACCGATCGCACTGCCGTGATGTGCTCAGCCAATCGAGCGCTGCGGTGGAGATGCTCACAGAATTTCACGCCGGGAACCGACGTCTCGATCGACGCGTAATCCGAGCCCGCCACCTTGGGTGACGACTTTGGGTTCCCCCGGCGTTTGGGATCAAACGTATCGATCTGCGCCATGCCGCCCCCCAACCAGATGAAGATGCAATGCTCGGCCTTGCCTTTGGGCATGATGACCGATGGGTTCGAGGCAAGCGCTGGGCTCGCCATTCCGGCGGTGACAATTCCGCTGTTTCTCAAAAAGTCTCGACGATTCATGGTAGGAGTTTGGAAGCTGGTTCGTTCAAGCAAAAGGGGTTTAGGGAGTGTAGATCCATTCTGGGGCATTGAGTATCGCCCAAAGGACGTCTTCAAATCGGCTGCGCCATTCCGAGTCCAGGGCGTTCGTCGGTGGATCGCCGCGACGCGCCTCGGCCTCTTTTTCCTGGGCCAGGGTATTCGCCGGTCCATCCAGGTGATTGGACCAACTCACAAACCGGACGGGCTCTCTTTTCCCCTCGCTTTCGTTCTGGAGACGCATCGATTCGGGGACGACGCGTGAGTCATAACCTTCCGCGAGAACCGCCTTGTACTTCGCGGCTTCCTCCGGGGTTGGGTAGCGGGTCAGCAACCGGAGAAAGAGTCGCTCCAGCAACTGATCGAGGGATTGCTCTTCCAGAACCAAATCGGTCAACTGATGGTCGTCACTGAGCCGGCTCAACCAGGTACCGACCATCCCGTTCGCCAAAATGGCAGGTTGCAGAACATTGGCCTCGCTATCGCGAATGCTCACCGGATCCTGGCGGGCCCCGCGCCAACCAAACGTCGCCATCAAACTGGATACGGCCTGGATTCGAGGGAGCGACAGGCTGGGACGATCACGCTCGTTCGAGGTGGACGCCAGCATCCAGGCGCGGCGTGGCTTGCCCAGGGAAAGGGAAAGATTGAGATGGCGCACACTGTCAATGTCCAAACTAACCTCTTCCAGTTCGAACGGTTTGCCGGAAGCCGCAAAGAGCGAATCGACAATCTGTTCCGCAGTGAGGCGCCGGGGCGCCGCGGCAATGTAAAGCGGACTCGGCTCCGCCAGCTCTGGATCCACCGCCCGTTGATAAGCGTGGGATTGAAGCACCAATCGAGCCACCTCCTTGAGATCGTAATCCTTCTGGATCAATTGACGCCCGAGCCAGGCTAACAAATCGGGGTGAGAGGCTTCGCCCTTTTCCCAGTCGGACACCTCTTCAACAATCCCCCGCCCCATCAGGCGCTGCCAAATGCGATTCACCATCACTTGAGCAAATCGTTCATTCTCCGGCGCGGTAATCGCGGCGGCCAGGCGGTCGCGCGAGTCGTCTGGATTTTCGGCCAGGGCAATCGCTGTTTCCTCATCGCAAAAACGCGCAAACGGCCAAGATGGTTTGACTTCCGTTCCAGGCTTCAGCGTAACCTGAATCAAGGGTTTGCGGCCCGTCTGGTGAATCCGATCCATCGGCACGCTGCTGGTGGCCGGGAGCTTGATCGGAGCCTTTTTGAGCATCGCGGCGAGTTGAAAGAGATCCTCCTGCTTCGAGACATGCGATGGAGCGTCGTGGCAGCGAGCGCATTTCATTTCGACGCCGAGAAAGGCGGAACCAATGATCATCCCCTTGGCCGCCATGGGAACGTCATTTCCTGAGGCGACTCCAAATCCGGCAGGCCCTCCCAGTCGTTCGCTGCCTTCCATTCGAATCAGTTCCGTGACAAAGAGATCCGCCGGTTTGTTGTCGAGCAAGGACTCATAAATCCACCAGCGAAACGGTCCGGTGTTGTTCAATGTGGGATTGATCAAATTGGGATTCTCGGCAAGCACGTCCTGCCAATATCCCATCCAATGGTCAGCCCAACGATCATCGTCGAGCAACCGGTCGATCGCGTTGCTGCGGCGCTCCTTGGGATCATCCGCCAAAAATTGCTCAATCTCGGACTCGCTCGGCGGAACTCCAATCGTGTCGAGCGATACGCGGCGCAGAAAGTCGAGATCCGAGCTGAGCGGAGTCGGGCTGAAATTGGAAACGTTGAACTGCGGCCAACGCGCGCCTTCCGTGATCCATTTCTCCAGAATCTCAACTTCCTTGGCGGAGAGCATCTCACCCTTCGGTGGCATGATGTCGTCTTCCGCCTCTTCGCTAACCCGAAAGATGAGCGAACTGGCAGCGGGATCACCGGGAACGATGGCCGGTCCATCGTATTTTCCACCTTTGAGCATCGCGCTCAGTTGATCGACCCGCAGACCGCCTTTGGCCTTGCCGCCAACGTGGCAATCATAACAACGAGCTTCGAGAAGCGGCTGCACCTGGCCAAAGTAGTCGATATCCCCTTCACCCGCGGGATGAGAAAGAGCCTCCACCTGGGCGATTCGAGCCCCAATGAATCGATCGATCTCGTTGTGGGCAGGGAGATGATCGGGGATCTCCGGCACGGCAAAGGTTTCCTGGGATGCCAGCCAGCTTTTCGCAGCCTTTCGGCGCTGGCTCCAATAGGGACTGTGCAGAGCGCGCATGCTCTCCCGGTTCTCGGCGTCCTGCATCGCGAGCTGCCGCCGATGTCTGGCTTCATAGATGGCCCAACCTTCATCGTTGTAACGAATGGGCTGCTTCCCCGGGCTGAGCACCCACCACGACTCTTCACCTTCCGGCGAAATGGCGGCAACGGTCTCGCCAAATTCAGGCCGGCGCGGACTGTTGCGAGCCAGGCCGCCGATGATCGTCTCCAACACGACAAAGTGCTCTCCACCTTCCGTCTCGAATTCGGTCCAGGATTCCCGGTTTCCGGGCGGGGCAAAGCGAAAATCGGGCCCGAGATCCAGGTATTTGTCCTGACTCGAAACCTTGCCATGTCCGTCAGTATCGGATGGAGGAAATGGCGTTTCCAGGAGTCTGACACCGTCGATCGTGAGCCGGGAGGCTCCCCTTCCTCTCAGCAAAATCCGATGCTTGCCTTTGGGAATCTGGATCTTTCCCGCCGCGCGAACGAGCGATGGATTGGCCCGCGCCCCGCGAACTCCCGTGGACACATACTTTTGCGGCCAATCGACCAAGCCAAACGCCTCTTCCTCGTAAGTCTCCGTCACTTCCGGATCGGATGGCCAACTTTGACTGGCAGGAACTCCTTTTTCGCTGATCTGAATCAGCACGCGATCGTCCGGCACCATCTCCGGGGTAACCGGCGGCGGTGGCGGATTGTGCACGAAGCGGGAAGCCAGGAGATCAGGCGCAACCGCACCACGATGCACGACGAGGTTATCCATCCAACCGGAAAAGCTCTCCGAGGAGCGCCGTCCGTATCCGGTTCCAATCACCAGATCATCACGATCCGTGACTGGCGGCAAATCGGTCGCGCCGCCCATGTCCCAGGTTCCTTCAACGAGTTTGCCATCGATCCGAGCCTGAAGGCTGTCGCCCTTCCCAAAGGTGTAAACGAGCGAGACATGATGCCAGCCGCTGTCCGAAACCAATTCGGAGCTCCACCAGCGGTGCCAATCCCGTTTGTGGGTTTCCGGATGTTCACTGGTGAACAAAAACCCGAGCTGCGCCCCTCCGCGATCACCTTTCAGCCGCATGGCATAGTTCTGGTTCATGTCGCCGAGCTTCTCGCCCTTGCCGGCATGGCGCCCTTTCCCAATCAAGTAAGCCTGATGCCCTTTCCCGATCGATTTGACCTTCACCCATGCCTCCAGCGTCAGGGTTTCCCCCAGCCCAAACCGAATATTATTGGAGCCGCCCGCTTCCTGATCCTTCACTACGAGGTGAAGATTTCGCCCTGGAAAATAGGCGGCCTGATTGGAATCCTCGAACTCGGGGTAGCGCGGATTGCGGGGACCTTCGCCTCGATTCTCGCCCTTTCCTTCCCACGTTCCCGGTTCATTTTCTTCATCAAAGCTCCATCGCAGAACCTCCTGGGAGTCCTGAGCCAAAACAACGTTCAATGGCCCGGCGAGAGCCAACAAAGCGAAAACGAGAGGGGTTGATACGCAATTCACGCTTTCAGTGTAACGCGACGCCTCTCAAAAAAGCACGCTTTAGGATGTACCACTTTCAGGGGGGGCATCGCCGCACGGTCCGTTGACTGCCGTTGGCAGGATGTTGAAAAACTCCGCGCCACAGCGAAGACCGTTAATTGGGAGGGACCATTTGGCTTGGGTGATTTCGCGGCTGTCTTCCCTGCGGGCGCTAGAACTTACAAGCACCATCTCGTTAAAGATAACGCTTGATTGAAGTTCTGCGCAAGAACAGCCCTTCCCTCCACTCGTGTTCGGTGGTTGCGCAACAACCCTGTCGCGCCCCAATTTTCCAACGATTCTCGCCTTCAATCCGAGGGTAGAGGTATAGACAATGTCAATTGACGAACCGCTTCAACATCCGGCTCTGTAAGCCGACCAATCGGGACGATTGCGGTGGCTCCTGTTTCCGAAACAAATTCGCCGTGATAGATTCCGCCCACTACGCGAAGCGTTTTGAGAGTTGCGATGAAGGGCTTTTGACTTTCGCGCATTGTCCAAGATCGCAGGGCAATTAGCGGGCGCTCCCGCTCGGCTCGCCCAAGAATGGGAACGGGTTTTGCGGGATCCGAAGTGTCTTTTGTCCAAGTGAGACGGTCTTTCATTTCGTCCATTCTCTTCTGGATAGCGACCATTTCCCTTTCGCGTTGCTCGGAAGCCAAGTCGTTCATCCAAGTGTAGAGCTCCGCATCATGGGACAGACCGCTTATGACCATACTCATGTCTTTGGCAATCTTGAAAGAGAGCGGATCATACCCGGCTTCGGCGACGAGTTTCAGCCCGCGGAAGGCGTCCACATCTTCAATCATACGGGTGCCGCCCCCGTTGATGGCTGCAACAGCACTCAAAGAGGCATTAACGGACCGCAAAGATTGAAGCTCACCTAGGCTACTATTGTCAGTAACGATCCAAACAGCTGCTTGAGCCTCTCCATACGAAAGCTCGGGCCGCTTACTGTCAAGATAGGCAGCCAATGGGATGAGTTTGGGTCGTTTCTCGACGGACTCGATCGTAAAACTGATATTCTGATCCGGAATCTTGAGCCATTTGTTAGCACAGGCGACCCAAATTTTGACTTCCGACGGGACTCCTTTCTTGATGAAAATGTTGGAGGGCCTTGTAGTGATCATGTTTTGCGTGGCTAGGCTAGAGGCCTTCAAATAGAGACCTGGGGGAATATCGACAAGGACGATATCCCGGTCACCCTTATAGGTGAACGTCGCGTCGACTCGAGTGATTCCAATTCCCGTGAACTTGGCGTCGATAATGCCGGCATCGAGTTCAGTGCGGAGGTTCAAGAGAGGGAGAATTTCGGAGAGGAGTCGGGCGGCTTCATTGGCCTCTGAAGATGCTGGGCTGTCCTCGATAGCGCGATGCAGTTTAGCAAGGGCCTTTTCGGAGTCTTCCAACCCAAGTTTAATGATCTCGTTCCGAAATTCCTGGCGGAGTGCTCGGGGAGCGCCTTCCTGAACCCTTTCCGGTGCGGCTTCATTCATAGCGTGGCGTTCAGCTTCTCTCTTGGCAAATCCTTCTGGGTCGTGAACGGCACTTGTTTGAATGAATTCTCCACGCTCCGTATCGACCAATTTCCCGGTAAACGCGTAGTAAAGAAAAATGGCAAGAATGATGATGGCTGGTATACTGATAAGGCCAATCACGCACCCCTTAGCGGTTGTGGTTTCCGAAGCTTCTGTTCCGTTGGAGTGCAAGAGTTGGGAAACGGCTAAGGATTCGCCTTACTCAAATATTTTTCACCCTCCCGCGTCAGAGTCACCATTGGCCCGGGGTTAGAGGTGGCCCATGGGGAGGGAGGGAAATTTTCCGCCTTCATCAAGGGACTTGTGACAGATCCGGAACGTGAGATCAAGGAATTTCGCCTTCATACATGGTAATCAGCTCGTCCCCAATTTCACCTCACGAAAAAATAGGGACGGGCCTTTTTTACCTAAGTTATCGACCATGCCATAAATTCAGGATGCAAAAATGGGGACAGGCTATTTCTACACAAAAGTTCGAGCCCGTTCAATGCCTATCAAAGCATTCACACCACTCCACGCGATCCCCTCTCCTACCCCATCATTGCAAAGCGAGTCGTTTCCCTTCCGAATTCTGCCTCAATCGAGGCTACACAACGCGGCGTAACTGAAAGCACCGTCCAACTCAGCAGCGCCACTGCTCGTGCAATCGTCATCGAGCTATCGGCTGCGAAGCGGGCTGGGCATCCGTTGTTGTAAGGCTTGGAGCCGGCCCCTGATTTCCTCGAGTTGTTGGAGAACCGCTTCGTTCGAGGGCTCGAACAACTCCGGATTGGACTCCTGAATTGCCGCGATTCGCACTTTCACTTCGTCATCAAGTGGGAATTTGCAGTCGTCCTGCCGCAATGCCGAGCGATAGGTTTTCAGCGCATAGAGCAGATCGCCCGCTTCCTCCATGCGCCGGGCCATTCGAAAGAACCGGTGCGCCGTCTTGTCGTTTTCGAGCCATTCGGGTTTTGGCAACTCCGCCGCTTTGATTGCGTAGTCGTAAGCGATGAGCAGGTCATAGCGATTCTGAACCGGGTCGGAACCCAGATTTCCAAGCAATAGTCGGTGAAGATAAATCGCCGGCGATTCACCTTCCACGGCTTCAGGCGGGTTCAATTCCGCAAACCGGACCGGGAGAATCTTCATGAGGACCTGGTTTCTCACCCGCACCATCTCCGGAGTTGCGTCCGGGTAGCGAACGTGAATATCCATTGCTGCCCGAAAATAAGCCGCTTTGGGGTCTCCCGCCGCCAGCAATTCTAGTCCACTCGACAACGCCTTCAATAGTTCGATCATCTCCTTCGAAAGTTCGTCGTCCCCCTTCTCGTTGGCCATGGCCTGAAAAGTCGCCATCGCCGCTTCGATCTGCGCGCGCTCCGGAGCCTGGATCGTCTGAAGAATCTCGACCGCCCGACCGATCCCGCGCACCTCCGGATCCTCTGCCCGGACCGAAGCCTGAATCAACGCCTCGATCCGTTCTTTGGAAACCGCTGGGAAATCCGATCGACCAGGCTCGAATCGCCCCAGAACGGACTTGGCCTCCTCCGCAAATCCCCGGTCCATCAGGTGAGCGTAGCGCATCCAGGTTTTCAGGGCATCGGTAGCGGATTTCAGTTTTTCGCCCGCAACTTCCAGCATCGAATCCCGGCGCGACGGGACTTCGTGTTCCAGGCCGATTGCTCGAATCAGCAGCGCCTCCACTTGGAGCGAATCCACTTCTTCCTGCTGACAAAGGGTTTCGGTATCTTGGAAAAAGCGGTTCACCTGCTCGATCCACTCGGCTTCCTGCCTGCCCCGAATCGCCTCCTGAGCTTCAGATGAACCGACGGCGTCGACGATCAGGTCACTGATTCGCGCCTTGGTCATCACCGGAAACTCTGCCTGCCGCAGCGCGTAGTTGCCTTGCAGTTTTTCAGCGGCCTGCTCGGAGAATCCCTTGGCCAGATTCTGATGATAAGTTAGAAGTGCTTTGGTCGTTTCCAGGCAGGAACGCAGCCTTTTGGACGGCAAATCAGGAATGGAAAGGCGAATTGTCCGTTTTTGAGCTTCTAATGCTTCGGATCGCCGCAGGAGGGCTTCCATGTTCTGCGCGTCGATCGGATCTGCGGCGCAGGATGCCTCGGTCTCGGCAAAAAGCTTCTCGGCCTCGCGCACCCACTGTTCCAGTTCGCCTTGCCGTTTGCCCTCAACGGCCTTGCGAATTGCGTCACTCAAACTGGAGATTTCCGAATGATCGATGCCGGTTGCGGTCGTGTGGAGGCTACGCGCGGACTCATCCAGACTCTGGGCCGACCCGCCTTTCAACTCTGCGTCCAGCTCCTTGAGAAAGTCGATCAGCTCCGTTCGATCTTGAAGTTGATCTTTTTGGTATTTTTTGAGGAGCCCGGCGGCCAATTGACGGGCTTCAGCAACCGCGGAAGTCTTGTCGGATGGGCTCGAAGCGGAAACCGAAGCTTCGACCGGCTTGGCTGGAACCTGGATTTCCCAGCCGTACCACCCTACCGCCAGCAAAGTCCCGAATACGGCCGCGAGCACCCATCCAATCGTTCCGAGCAGCTTTACCATGTTCTTTGTTACCGAAACGCCGAACACAGGTCAAGCCCCGGATTCGTACCGGAAAAATGGGAGCATTTCGCCCAATTCTCCGCGAAACCAGGTTCTCCGCGTGGAATGGATTTTCAGGCACCCTGGCCAGCTTTTGATAAAATATGACCAACCCGCTCTAGATTCAAAATCTGTCCGCTGCTACGTAAGCTCAATGAGCACCCCTAACGAAAATCCTCGCATCGCAAGAACGGGGCTCGGGATCGAGATTCGCTCAAGGAAATTCGCGACAAGTTCAGTGTCGAGAAACGGTTCACCGACTTCGACGAAGTGCTGGGACAAAAATGGGGGCGGGTTATTTCTACACATTGACTGGCAGCCCCTCCTTTTTCGCTGCTCTGTATCAACACGCGATCGTCCGGCACCATCTCCGGGGTAACCGGCGGCGGTGGCGGATTGTGCACGAAGCGGGAAGCCAGGAGCTCAGGCGCAACCGCACCACGATGCACGACGAGGTTATCCAACCAACCGGAAAAGCTCTCCGAGGAGCGACGTCCGTATCCGGTTCCAATCACGCAATTCACGCTTCCAGTGTAACGCGACGCCTCTCAAAAAACACGCCTTTGGATGTTCCACTTTCAGGGGGGGCATTTTCCTATTTCAGATGTTCAAGCCGCGAGCCGTGGACAATTCGTGATGGACGCAGGACAGCGAATGTTAGATGAGAGTTACGACTAATGACGACCGAACAATTCTGGATAATAATCGAAGAAGCTTGGCAGAATAGTGAAAATGCGACCCAGGCCTACTTTGCTCTAAAGACAATTTTGAGCAAAACAAACACAGCGGAGCTTGTGTCGTTTGCGAAACATTTCTCAAAGTATGAAATCCAACTGTTAACGCCGGAACACCTTAGTGCGGCATTTCTTCTTTGCGAAGGGTGGCTGAGTGAGGGGGAATTTCAGGCCTATGCGTGGTCAGTTGTTGCAGTTCCAAGAAAGGTTTTTGAGGACGTCGTAAGAAATCCCGATAGCATCCTGATTCACAAGGAATTCAATCATATGCCAGGCGGTGAGTTACAGCCCTTTGGGACGGTTGTTTTTCAGGTCGCCGAGGAGAGAAAAGAAACTCTTCCCGATTTCAAGGTGGAACGAGTATTCAATCTCAAATCGATTCAGTTTGGCGGCAAATCTGGTAAGAATATTCTGGATCAGGTATCTTGCGCTGTATTGACCCCGAAAATATATGAGAAACTATCCGAGAACGTAGAGTGGGATTGAACAAAAAATGGGGACAGGCTGTTTCTACCCAATAGTTCAATAACGTATGAATTCTAACAAGGATTCTCCCGAAGCCAATCTCTGTGAGGAGACAGTCGCGGGCGCAGGCGGAGGCACAGGGAGTCATCCAACCGCGCAGGAACCGTCCCGATTGTGCGGTCGACTCCGTAGCGGCGAGCTTCCGCTCGGCAATGGTGGGGATTGGCTGGCATCCCTGCCGGGATGCGGTTCTGGTGGTGACGGGGCCCGGTGGTGTTCGCTGCGCTCGACCACCGGCTAATGGCTGGGGAAGCCTCCGGCTTGGTGAGAGACCCGCGAGCGAAGGCGCCCGTAACTTGGGGCTCCCTTCGTCCCGGGCCCCGGAGACACCCTCCGGTCCGACCGCGCCCATCCGCTGCAGGAACAGGACGGAGCCCTGTTTTACTAATGATGAACCCAGATCCGAGGCCCCAATCCGGGCCCCAATCCGGGCCCCAATCCGAGGCCCAATCCGAGGCCCAATCCGAGGCCCAATCCGAGGCCCAATC
>CAXBMO010000023.1:0-98204 GCA_963977015.1 uncultured bacterium
TTAGGGTAGCGCAGAACTTCAGTTTTCAAGTGTCCATTTTTCGGGAAACAGGTCATTTGGATTGCGTGTCCGCTCTTTGATTTCGGAAAGTTGGCGCTTCCTGCCGCGAATGCGGAAGAAATGGCGTAAATCCGCTCACTTTTTTGACCAGAATCACACGCGAAACTACC
This sequence comes from uncultured bacterium, assembly GCA_963977015.1. Lineage (GTDB taxonomy): Bacteria > Verrucomicrobiota > Verrucomicrobiia > Verrucomicrobiales > DEV007 > JBCDHN01. The sequence goes on from CAXBMO010000023.1 coordinate 171, forward strand.
GCGATCGAATTTGGCTTGTAAGGGACGAACTCGCGCTCATTGTGATTTCACAGTCGTTTGCCCATGAAGCACCCGAACAAGCACATACAGGCCGCTCTCGAATATGCCGTCGATCATGATTGGCGGGTGGTGAAGGCTGGAGCCCGAGCGCACATCTGGGGAACGATTTACTGTCATCATTCTGATCGCTCCGGATGCTTGTTTCGAGTCTTTTCAACCCCTCGGAACCCGGAGAATCACGCCAAACACATCAAACGCGCAGTGGACCAGTGCCCTCACTGAGTCTAGAATGCCATCGTGAAAATCCATGAATTCAGTTTGGTTCTCAGCAAGGAACCCGACGAGGCTGAGGCTGACAAGATCGCCGGAGTGGTCGACGATGCCAGCATTGTAACGATAGCTGGCGTTCCCCAAATGTGGTTTCACCGGGAGGCTACAAGCTTGGATGTGGCGATCCAGTCGGCTGTGGGCGATCTGAAAAGCCTCGGTATTGAGATTGAGCGTCTAGTGATCGAAGGAGAACTTCTTCAAGCGGTCTGAACGGCCCTTTCCCAACTAAAATCGGAGGAGAATTGGAGCGACGGGCCTTTGTCCTGGTTCAGCGTGAATCGCACAAACGGCCTGTGATCCTATTGGATCGATCAGCTTATTTCGTAATGGTTGATTCGGCCCGCGTCTTGCCGCCGAAACCGACCTCGTTTTGTCTGAAAACGTGATCGTGCACTCCCACTGGTTCCGCAAGGCCGGAGGGCGTGGCGCATCATCAAGCCCCAGGAGGGCGGTTCATACGGATACGGAGATCCATTGCTACCGGCGGTCTTTAACCCAGATTTTCAGGAGAAGTCCAATCATGGACTTCCTGAGAAGATGGAACGATGAATGTTGAAATGAACCCCTTTGCCCGCGTTTTAGCGCTGTTCGCCATCCTCAGTTCCGCCTCTTCTGCTCAAGACTCAACGACGCCTGGAGATGCCTCTGCTCTCGTTCTCCACGTCGATCGGAATGGCAGGAACGATGGGGTGGGAACGATCGAGGCCCCTTTCGCCAGTCTGGAGGCGGCTCGTGATCATCTGCGCACTCTGCGCGCCGGGGCTAGGCCGCTTCCTTCAGGACCCATCACGGTCTATCTGAGGGAAGGTGTTTACAGGCGGGATACACCGTTTGTCCTCGGGCCGGACGATGGCGGCAGCGAAGGCTCCCCGGTCGTCTATCGGTCGTTTCCTGGCGAACGTGTTCGTCTCAGCGGTGGGATTGCCCTTTCTGCCAAGGATCTCGAAACCGTCACCGATCCGGCCATTCTCAATCGCGTCCCGCCATCCGTGCATGACGCGATCCGGAAAATCGATCTGCGCAAAGCGGGAGTGACCATGGAGCAATTCGGAGAGATCCAGTATTGGCAGAAAGGCGGGTTGAAGTATCCGGTTGAGCGCGGTGCGGTCTGGATCGACGGGAAGAAACTGGTCGCGGCCCGGTATCCGAAAGCGAATGGAGGTCCCGCCGGAGATGGATTCGTCCTAACCGGAGAAGTGCTTCACACTGGTTCGATTCCCCGGCACGGTGTCGAGAAGTTTCCGGCTGGCGGCGTTTTCCAGTATACGGACGAGGAAGTGGCTTCCTGGGCCGCCCACGAAAACGTCTGGCTCCACGGATACATGAAGGAAACCTATGCCGATGGAACTCTGCGGATCCAGTCGGTCGATACCGAAGCCGGAACCATCGCTGTTGAGCAACCGTCCTGGTATGGGATCGGCGAGGGCGGTCGTTATTTCTATCTCAACGTCCTCGAACATCTCTCCCTCCCCGGCGAAAGCTGGATGGACCGGGAGAACGAAGCGATCTATCTCATTCCGCCGAGCCGTTTTCGCGACGATTCCGTCGTGGAGCTCTCGGTCAGCCGCGAACCCCTTCTTCGCATTGATGGCGCAAGCCATTGCGTGATTTCGGGGATCGATTTTCTCCTCACGAGGAGTGATGCGATCCAGGTGGAGCACGGGAGCGGGATATCAGTCGAGAACCTCGAAATTCGCCAGATCGAAGGCAACGGAGTTGTGATGCCGAAAACCGGGGTGACCGACAACTCTCTGGTCGAGGTGTCGATGACCCAGGTGGGTGGTTATCCTTTTCGCATCGGCGGCGGCGACTTGCTCACCCAGAGTGGTGGCAACTCTCTGGTTTCCCATTGCCGCTTCCGTCACTTTGGGCTCAATCGCTCCGGAAAAAGCCAGCTTGGCGGAGTCGGGAATGTGGTTCGGAACTCGGACTTTTCCCACTGCAAGGAAGGGGCGCTGGCGGTGAGTGGAAACGAGAACTTGGTCGAATACAACCGCTTCCGGTATCTGAACCGCGAAGGGAGTGACGCGGGGGCTGTCTACATGGGGCGTAACCCCTCCGAAACCGGGACTCGGATCCGCTACAATTACTTTCAAGACATCGGCAATGGGATCGAGGAAGACACCGGTATCCAGGGCGTCTACGTCGATGATCGTTCCGGATTCGTCGAGGTCCATGGCAATATTTTCAACCGGGTCGGCAGCGGGAAACAGGCAGCGGCTTTCAAGGTGAACGGTGGAAAATTCAATGCGTTTACCAACAACATCGTGATCGATGGTCGTGCCGTCTATATTCAGGTTCACAGCACGACCCCGGAGCAATGGGCGGGCTGGTATCGGAGCAAAGAGATTGCCGCCAAATTGGACCGGGTCGACGCGGAAAACCCGGAGAGCCCGTGGGCGCGCCTGTATCCGCAGGCTTTCGAAGTGGCCCGCACCGGAGCGATGGCGCCGACGACGAGCAATATCGTAAAGAACAACATCGTGATTCGAGGCGAGCTTTGTCACGGCATCATCGGAGGCCGCTACGGCGATCCTCTTCCGGAAAAGAGCGGGAACCAGGTAGTGGACCACGACCCCGGTTTTTCCGATCTTGAGGGAGGCGATCTTTCGATTCCCAAACGCATCATGGAGCTCGAATTCCCCAGTATTGAGTGGATCGATTTCGACCGAATCGGGCCGTAGTGGAGTGCTTATTATCATAAGCCAGACCAATAGCGTGAATCTTCATGTGGATTTTGATCATGGACTTCCCTGGCCCGGAGCCCGAACAATGGCAGAATGAAATCCCTCATCCGCATGGTTGTCCTGCTTGCTGCTGTCACCGGAATCCTCTCCGCGCAGGAAGATACCAGGCGCCCGAATATCGTTTTCATCATGGCCGACGATCTTGGGCCGGGCTGGGTGGACTACGATGGCAGCAATCCCGAAGTCAACACGCTCAATCTCCAGCGACTCGCGGAGAGTGGGATGGTGTTTACGAAGGCGTATGCCGCGTGCTCGGTTTGTTCACCGACGCGGGCGGCCTGCATCACCGGCATGTCTCCGGCGCAGATCGGAATGACAACGCACATTCCTGGAAAGGCTGGCAATGAGCGCAAAGGGCCCAAGGGAGGGCCGCGCGATGCGGATTCGCTGGACCATCTCCCGCTCGAACTGCCCAGCTATGCGCGTGAATTGAAAAAGCTGGGCTACACGACCGGCTTCCTTGGCAAATGGCATTTGGCAGGGGAGGGCTCGGTCGCGACCAGGGATGGAGTCGTGAACGGCGACTGGCATCCGGAGCATTATGGGTTCGATACCAACCTCGGCGGCTGTGCCTATGGTCAACCCAAGTCCTGGTTTGATCCCTACCGAAATGGAACCCTTCCGAATCGTAAGGAAGGCGAGTATCTGACGGATCGGCTGGGCGACGAAGCGGTCTCGTTCATTGCGGCCAATCAAGACAAGCCCTTTCATTTGACGCTCTGGCCATACTCGGTGCATACCCCGATCAAGGCACCGAAAGAGTTGGTGAAAAAGAATGGTGGGAATGCCTTTCTCGCGATGCTCGAAAGCTTGGATGGCGCGGTCGGGAAGGTGCTCAACGCACTCGAAGCGACCGGGACGATTGATAACACCATGGTTATTTTCTATTCGGACAACGGCGGTCACATCCCCACCACCTGGTTGGCGGATAAGAAAGCTTCGTTATTGGAAGGAGGGCTCCGGGTTCCCATGGTGGTTAGTTGGCCGGGAGTGATCAAGGGTGGCACGACCTGTGATGTCCCCGTCAACAGCATGGATTTTTTTCCAACCTTCGTGCACGCAGCGGGAGGCTCGACGGCGGAGATCGCTCAGTTGGAAGGACTGGACCTCAAGCCGCTCTTTCAGGGGGCGGACCAACTGGATCGCGACGCCCTTTACTGGCATTTCCCGCATAACCGCATGGAAGCTTCCCACTATATGGGGAGCACGATTCTCGAAGGCGAATGGAAATTCTATCAAGGATACAGTGTGATTGAGGACAAACTGTTCAACCTCAAGGAAGATCCCATGGAGACAAGCAGTGTGCTTTCGAGTCACCCGGAATTGGCGGATCGTCTGCGCGGTAAACTTGAAGGATGGCTTGAAAAGGTGGACGCGAAGATGCCGAAGGAAGCGGCTCTCTAAGAATTTCCAATCCAAGAATTCCCATGAACAAGAAGTCCATCATCTCTACCGTCGGCCAGCACATCCTTGCGGAACAGCACAAGCATTCCCCCAATGCAACCGGGAGCTTTTCGTGGCTTCTTTCGGGGATCACGCTCGCGACCAAGATGATTTCGGCCCGGGTGCGGCGCGCCGGACTCCTCGACGCCACCGGCGCGGTCGGGACCATGAATGTGCAGGGTGAGGAACAGCAGAAGCTTGATGTCTATGCCGACGAAGCCCTCGTCCATTGCCTCGGCGTACGGGACAATGTCGCCATCATCGCATCAGAGGAGAACGAAGAGGCCATCACCTTCGACGGGCGATCGGGGAAAGGGAAGTATGTGGTGCTGTTCGACCCGCTCGATGGTTCCTCCAATATTGACGTGAATACGACGGTCGGGACCATCTTCTCGATCCTCTCCCTGCCGGAAGGAATGTCGGAAAAAGACGATCCGAAGAAGGCGGTTCTCCAGCCGGGCGTCCGTCAGGTCGCGGCGGGCTATGTCGTTTACGGATCGTCCACCATTCTCGTCTACACTGCCGGGCACGGGGTGCATGGGTTCACCCTCGATCCGGGTGTCGGCGCCTATGTCCTCAGCCACGAGAACATGAGGATGCCGGAGACCGGTAAGTATTACTCCTGCAATACCGGATACTGGATTGATTTCCCGGCGCACTATCGCGACTACATTTGTCATCTTCGAGACGGAGGAATGGGGCGCGATTACTCGCTCCGCTACATCGGTTCGCTGGTGGCGGATTTTCACCGGACGCTCATCAAGGGCGGCATTTTTCTCTACCCGCCCACCGCGAGCAATCCGGAAGGAAAACTGCGGCTACTTTACGAGGCCAACCCAATGGCCTTCATCGCGGAACAGGCCGGCGGTCTGGCGACGGACGGCACCAGACGCATCATGGAAATCGAACCCACCGGCATCCACCAGCGCGTCCCACTTGTGGTTGGCGGGAAGAGTGAGATGGAAGCTTTTGAGGAGATTGCTTCGCGTTAAGGTTCAGTGGCAGGCCCACTTCACAACTTGGCAGCGTTAGGCAAGTTGATTTACTTGAGCGGCTCAATCTTTACCTCGCCGCCGACTGCGTTGGCGAACGTTTTGTATTGAGACAACGCTTTTTTGAAATTTGCGCTCGGATTGGCAAACGGGCACCAAAAAACAACTTTCACATTCTTGGAGCGGCACAGGTTTTGAACCTTTCTCATATAACCCGGATTGGTAGCATCACTGAAATCAGAGAATACAAAAATCGTTTTGGGATAGGTTGTTTGATTCACCAGCAACTCCAGGGCGGTGCCCAGGCTCTGGAACCCTCCACCCAGGTTTGTGCTCGAACGAGTGAGTTTATGATTGGACTCGATGGAATCGCACCGCACGACTTTGAACAATGAGCGATTCATTCGCTTTGCTTGAGCAATGCTTTGCGAAGCACCGGTTTTGGCCGTCTTGGCGTTGATTTCAACCAGTAGCTGCACCTTATCGTTGGATTTGTAAGGAACGATGCTGGTGAGAGGCCGTTGTTCGAATCCACCACTGAACACCACCATGACTTGGGCGGTTCGAAAACTGCGTTCAATCTCTTCAATCACAAAGGGAACGGACCCATACATGGACCGGGTAACATCAAAAACAACCGCCAGCTGGCCGGTGGTGGACATTCCCATGAATGAGCCGGCTCCCGCGCCATCGAGACCCGTACCCATTCCCATGGCGCCGCTTCCCAGATCACCATCGCCCATCCCAAGCGGGCCTGTGCTGGTTCTGGTCACGTTGGGCACGCTGAAGGCAGCCGTGGTATTGGCCTTCATCATCATGGCCATCGGTGCTGCCGCCGATGAGGCGGATGCGGGGTTGCGCTTGACCTGTTTTTGCACCGTCTTCTTTTTCATCTCCTGCTGTGCGGTGGGCGCAGGGGCAACGATCGACGCCACAATTTCCGGTTCGTCCTTCGTCGGGGGCAGGATGACTAACAAGGCCGCCACCAGCGCGATGGCTGCGTGGACCCCAACCGCAATGAGGATCGCGGTGGCCTTGGAGCCATTTCGAGAGTCTGGGGCGTTTTTCTGCGAGACCGGCGCGATCGCGGGCGCGGCGCTGAACGCGACTGGTTGTTCCTGATAAGCCGGTTCCGGTGGCTGAGGTGCAGGACTTTGGGCGAAGGCGTTGGTGTCGTGAACTGGTATTGGAGATGCGTGGCCGGGGTGCTCCGGATCGACCTGATGAGGGATCTGTGTGGCCTCAGTCTGGGAAACTGGATCGGGATCAATTGAGGCGGGCTCGGATTCGGGGGAAGTGCCGTCCACGTTGGGATCGGGGGCAACCGGAGGGGAGGGAATTGGCGTGCCCGGCAGAGGTGTTAGCAGGTGCGGGGAAAGCTCCCTGAGAATCTTTTTTCGAGCACCCAACGGGACGCCGATCGACTCCAATTCGGCATCGCTCAAGGAAGCGAGAATCTCGACCTCATCGATCTCGTGGGCCGCAAAGATGTCGGCGTATTTGGTCAGGCCTTTGGCTTCAAGCCATTCATTGAAGTTCATGGTCACTTCTTTTTCGCTGCGGGTTTCTTGGCTTTCCCTGGTTCCTTGGGTGGGGCTTTCGGCGCGGCTTCTTGTTCTCCTTCGTCCTTCGGTTCCGGCGGTTCAGGGGGCTTCGGTTGGTCCAGTTCTTCTGCCAGCAAGCTTTCGGCTCCCTGGCTGGCGCCTTCCCAAAGTTTGCCCGAGTTGTAAACTTTCGCGTAGGTATGAACCATTCCTTTCAGCTCGGCCTGGCGATTCTCACTTCCAAGGTTTTCCAAGAGCCGGGCTGCTGCCTGCAGGCTTCGTTTGGCCAATTCGGTTTGTTCCCCAAAATGAAAGCTGTAAGCGGATCCATAGGCGGCAATGGCTTCCTTGGGCTTGCCGGAACTTTCGAGAGCCAATCCGCGAAGATAGCCCAATTCCTCGGCGCCTGGATCCGTCGGCGCGAGTTGAACGGCGTCAATCAGCTGGATCGCCGGCTCCCAATTCTTCTGTCCGATCTCGATCCAACATTGGATGATCGGAGGTGCTTCCCGGTGTTGGAGAGGGAGCGTTTCCCGCTTCAGGCGGGACGACCAATTCGCGACTTGTTCGGCATTTCCCAATTCCCGGTGGATCTCAATGATTCGCAAGATGCCGAGTGAAGAATGGTTGCCCGGCGCGGGATAAAAATTGCCGCGTGTATCCTTAATCACTGCCTGGTATGCCCGGAGGGCCTTTTCCAACTCTCCCATCGCGTGAAATTCTTCAGCCTGGTTCCACGCGTCACTTGTCGGAAACGCGATGTTGGCAATCCGGTTCAGCGGAATCAGTTGTGGGGTGGGGACGGAGCCGATTCTGACGGAAACACCGTTCGCACCGGCGGAAACCACGTCGAACTGTTCGGTTTGGCCGTTGGTGAGTGTAACATCGGCCTCGACGCTTTTGGCTCCAGTGATCAGGAAACCGTAATCAACAAGCAGTAGTAACAATACGATGCGGAACCGCGAGATGAGGGGCTTATGCATAGAAATGAGATAGCAGGTGATGGAACGATTTATTGATCATGATTACTCTCCTTCGGCACATACTCCGCCCTCCATTTCAGAAAAAGCTGCATCCCCTTATCAAGATTGGGGTGATCGATATTCTTGAGGCGCGTAAGCATGTCCTTCAAAATCAGCAACGCCTTCAGATCCTCACCCTTCTCCTTCATGATCAAGGCTGAACGCAAATAGGCTTTGGTCGACCAATCGGCATGGCCGGGAAAGGCATTGTAAGTGTTGATGTAAACCACCAAAGCTTCGCTGGTTTGTCCTTGTTGGTCGAGGCAGAGGGCGTAGCTGAAATTTGCTTCCGCTGAGTATCGATTCCACTGGCGATTATCCATGTAGGTCTCCCATCGGGCCTGGGCCGCCGGCCAATTCTTGTCCTGGGTCAGCAATCGCGCAATCCCGATGCTGGCCTCTTCCGCCAGGTCCGCGTTGTCGAACTCGTTGAGAACCCGGTCGAAATACATCATGGCCCGCTCTCGCGCTTCCGGAGCTGAGGATTTCGCGTCAATACGCGCGCGATCGAGAAGCGCAAAGTCGTAGTCTTCGGTTCCGGGCCGGTTTTTCAGGATGTAGTCATAATAGGTTGCGGCTCGCTCGGGATCGTTGCGCTCTTCGGTCAACCAACGCGCCAAGCGCACGATCACATAATTGGACTGCTCTTCGGGATTGAAGCGCGAATCCAGGGCGAAGAACTGCACATTAATATCGCTTTGTTGATCCCCCTTTTGTTCTTCGAGTTGCTGGATCTTTCCAATCCGCGTCCAAGCCTGCAAGGTCGGCCCGGCATCGGGAGATCCGCTAAGGTCATCCATGCGCTGGAGAAGTTCGTCCGGTAGATGTTCTTTGAGGAAGTCCAGATAGGTGCCAAAAAGCTCGGCCACCCCGGAAGTCGGATCGCTGCCCTTTTCAAAGAGTAGTTTCTGCTGGCGCGCCAAAGCCTCATCGGTCCGCCCCAGCGCCACCAGGGTGGGCAACGCGCCGATCAGCGCATCCGCGCGGTAAGCCGTGTCGGGATGATCCCGGTCCAACTCGTCAAAAAAACTGCCGGATTCTTCCCAGGCTTCCAACGAGGCCGCGTTCATGAGCAACTGCCACAGCGAATAGGCGGCGACTTCTGCCTGACCGGGAAACTGGGACGCGGTTTCCTTCCCCTTGAGGTAGGACGGGCGAATCACCTCTTCATAGGACGCTTCTTCGATGGAGGCGATATCGCCCCACAGATTCCAGCCCCGGGGAACTTCTTCTGCTGTGGGAAACTTCTCCAACAACCGTACCACCAACGGCTTGGCCGCCTCGTTGTCATCCAACATGAATTTGCAAAGGCCGTTTTGATACAGGACGCTCGGCGTGACTGCCGATCCGGGAAAATCCGCGAGAAACGAATCGAAAATGTCCGAGCCTTCCTGCCATTTGAACATCTGCATCTTGGACGATCCCAAGAAATACCGCGCCAGTTCCTCTCGTTTGGCGGGAGAGTAGTTCTTCAGATACGCTTCCAGCTCCTGCTCCGCCTCTTCCGGACGTCCCAGTTGAAAGGCGCAGGCGCCGACGATGAAATCCGGAATGTCGCGCATCTCCGAACCCACTTCCATGTCCACCCGGACCTCCGTTGCAATATCGTAAGCTTCCTGGTAATCGCCATTGATGAAGACGATCTCCACCAGGTAACGGACGACGGCCGGTTTCAGCTGATGTTTGGGAAACTCCGCCAGAAATGACTTCCCATGGTTGTAGGCGGCTCCCCAATCATCCGTTTGCACGGCGGAAACGACCGCGTTGTGCAAAAATTCCGGACGTCGGGAGTGGTCCGGCACAACATCCGAGAGGAGCGCAAAGGCGGCATAGCTGGCGGAAAAGTTTTTCAACTGAAAATGGCAGGTTCCGCTTGTCGCGATCATCTCCCACAGCTCTTCGCGCATCTTCGCTTGCTGATCACGCAGTTCACCAATCAGCTCATCCGCCATTTGCGCGACTTCGGGGCGTTTGTCAGCCTGCTTGCGTTGTTCATACAACTGGATCTGATGATCGTGCTCCGCGATTTGCCTGCCGGGGTGCGCGACGAGCCGGTACCAAGCCAAGGCGAGAAGCGGATCGCCATTCTGAAGTGCCAACCCGCCGAGGTAGTGAAACTTGTGATTGCGATTGACGCGATCCTCCAAGGTATCGCTGTTGGGGATGTGGCGATATTGGTCGAGAAATTTCAGCGTCTCTGCCCTGGAGACTTTGGGGCTCCAGTCATCGGCGAGAATCGCGAAAACGGTGTTCTTCAATTGGCTACTTGCCTTCTCGTGATCCAACACGCCGACAATATAATTGTAGCCTTCCTCGACATCGCCAGCCTTGATGAGGCAACGTCCCAGGTTCACCGCGATATAGATGCGTTGGCGAATTGGCAGGCGATTGCCCTTGTCCTCTTTCAGCGCCTTGCGATACAAGTCCCGTGCCTTGGCGTAGTCCTCCACGAACATCCGGATATTCCCCCATTGAGCGAGGGAGTGCATGCGGAATTGGTTCGGTTGCCAATTCACCGGGTTTCCATCCGGCGTGACGATGTTGTCGTTGGTGAGGTCGTAGCATTTCTCGAAGCTCTCACCAGCGGGATCCCATTGCTTGAGGCCCATCTGTGACAAGCCGCGCAAATAGTACCAATGCCCAAAAACGGGGCCAAACATCTTCCGCCCTTTGCCGTTGGGTTCCCACTTTGTCAGGATCTGGTTACAACTTGCAATCGCCTCCTCATATTTCTCCGCCTGAACCTGCTGGATCGTTTTGATATAGGCTTCGCCAATGTCCTGCGCGGTGGATTCCGTAATCAGGAAAGCGTGAACGGTGATCAAAAGACTCACCAGACCCAGCACGGTTGCCCGCATTCCTTTGCCTCGACTGCTGGGGTTCAGGGATTGCACGGCTAGTTCGCCAAACTGATATTTTTGATCTTCGCCTTCGCACAGGCGTTCAGCACATCGATAAATCGTTGCCCTTTCGCCTCATCCTGACAGTCGATGATGATTTGCGGTTCGGCCTGCGCCAAGGCGGTAGCCTGGGCATAGCGTTCCAGGCGATCGGTCAAAACCGGTAAATCGCGATCGTTTGGATCGCTGTCCGCCGATTCACCGTTGATCAGAATCGCGCCGCTCGGATCAATCTCGATCAGCGTCTGCTTGATTTTCACCTTCCGCGAATCCTCGGCCGCAACCCCGGGCAACGTCAGGCTCAAATCCGCCTCCATCTTCTGCAGGGTGGTGGAGACAATGAAATAGATGAGAAGCAGGAATCCCACATCGATCATCGGCGAGATATCCGCTTCCGGATTGTCTTCTTCCTCAAATGGGTCGCTCTTGTTGGGCATCGGTGAGTGGGGCTTTTGAGTTAATCCACCACATAGGTGGAAAAGATAACGGTGGGCACACCAGCTTCCGCGGAAGCCTGGCTCGTCGCCTTGATGTGTTTGTAGGGTACCCGGGCGTCCGCGCGCAGATGAAGGCGTGTCCGCGGATTTCTCGCCTTGGCATCGGCCATGCGTTGTTTGAAGGTCTCCAGCGAGATGATCTGGCTGCCTTCATTGGAGATGCGACCGTCCTGGAGCACATTCATGATCACGCGACCCTCGATCAGCTCGGGAACTTTCGCATCGCTGGCGATCGGCACGACCACGCGCTTGTCCTTCTGATAGGTGATCATGTTTGCTGTCACCATGAAGAAGATCAGGAGGAGGAAAACGAGGTCGATCATTGGCGACAGATCCATTTTCAGATCTGAACCGCCAAAAAGAGCTTCGCTATTGTCGTTGGCCATATTTCCGCCCCGGCTACTGGGCTTGTTCCTGGTGATAGGCGGCAAGGGCCCGGCGCAGATGAGCCATCAGTTCATCGGCGGATTCGTCGGTGAGAGCCACCATTGACTGGAGCCGGTCGCGCATGATGAAGTAGCAAAAGATCGCCGGCAAGGCGACCAACAAACCGCCTGCGGTGGTCACCAGGGCCATGGAGATATCGCCCGCGAAGGCCGAAGGATCGCCTCCGCCACTGCTGGAGAGGGTTTGAAACGCCAGAATCATTCCCGCAACCGTTCCCAGCAACCCGAGCATGGGGCCGGCCTGCGCGATCACCGAGAAATAGTTGATCATCCGGGCCCGGCCGCGATTGAACTTCCTCGATGCGGCTCCCATGAGATCCGCCAAGTCCTGTTTTTCGGTTTCCACCGCGTGAAATCCTCGTTCTCCCAGGTGATTAAACGCTGCGCTCATTACTGAAGACAGACAATTGGCGCCCGGTTGTAGTTTGGCGACAGCCGACTCCAGATCGGCATTCTCCATGTCCTGCCTTAGCGCATTGACGAGGTGATCCGGGGCGAAATTCTTCTTCTGAATATCGATCATCCCAAAAAAGAACATCCCAATGACGGCGGCGGACATTGCCCCGAGGACAATCATCATGGGTCCTCCTGCAACAACCATGTCCCAAAGGCTGGCTTTGCCTCTGGTGGCAGTGCCCGGAGTTTCGGCCGCTGCGGGAGCGGGGGAGGTTACGTCCTCCAAGCCTGGAATGTCCAAATCTTGAGCCTGGGACACGGTGAGAGTGAAAGTGCAGCAGAGCACCAGGAGGCTCGCGGTGATTTTAGGAAGCATCGTCGGAAAATTGGGAGTTGGGGGCTTGTTGATGAAGAACGAAAGATGCTGACAGATTAGCAATTCAAAGGCAATGAAATCCATACCTCAGATCCACATGCACATTTTGTGAAGGCCGATGTCTCCGGGAACAAGATGATCTTCACGGATCATGGGTTTAAAACGAAGGGAATGGCAGTGTCCATTCCCGAAAACCATCTGAACATTTTGTCCAATCAGTCGCCGTCTGTGCGAAAGTCAGGCCAACGTCGTTCGTGACCGTGGTCCTCGCAGCTTTCAACCTGGATGCCGAGAACGGCGGGAATGTGAGCTGGAAGTCTTTGCGGAGATGACTTCGCGTTGAGTTTCTGCACATTCTATGCGAACTCGCGATGATCTCTGCGAGATATAGTTCAGACAAGACACCATGTATCCAAACGCCCCCCCTTCCCAATTCGTTCCCGTACTTATCTTCACTTCGATTTGTCTGCTGATGAGCGCCGACGCAGCGGAACGGCCCAATGTGATCCTTGCCATGGCCGACGATATGGGTTGGATGGATCTTTCCTGTTACGGAAACGACCGCGTCGCCACCCCCAACATCGACCGGCTTGCGAAGGAGGGGATCAAGCTAACCCAATACTATTCAGCATCTGCGGTTTGCTCGCCGACCCGGGTTTCGGTGTTGACCGGAAAGTACCCGCTTCGCTTCAACGTCACCGGGCACTTCAATGATCGCGGACAATTCCTTCCCAAATGCAACACGTTGCCGGCCCTATTGAAGACCGCTGGATACCAAACCGCTCACGTCGGAAAATGGCATCTCGGAGGATTGCGCGTGGCCGACGCGGAACGCCGAGACCAGATTCCGGGACCGCGGGAACATGGCTTCGATCATTTCCTGACACAGCAGGAACAGCAACCTTTGCGCGGGACGATGGGGCGCGAACGCACGCTGTTTCGGCAGGGAGGAACCTGCTTGTTTCGCAACGACGAGGTGGTGGGCGAAGATGATCCCTATTACCCCATGTACCTGACGGACATCTACGGTGACGAAAGTGTTCGTCTGATCGAGGAGTTTCACCAAAGCGATAAGCCGTTCTTCCTGAACCTCTGGTGGTTGACGCCGCACAAGCCTTACGAACCGGCCCCCGAGCCGCATTGGAGCGAAACCGCAGCGCCCGGCATCTCAGAAGATCAGCATTGTTTCCGGTCGATGATGGCGCGGATGGATTACAATTTCGGCAAAGTCCTCGATTCATTGGACCGGTTGGGAATCGCCGACAACACCGTCGTGATTTTTGCCAGCGACAATGGCGGTGCCTGGGAAGCCAATCTTGGCGACCTGAAAGGCGGCAAGACCGACCTGCACGAGGGCGGAATCCGGGTCGCGGGTTTGGCTCGATGGCCAGGGCGGATTCAGGCGGGAAGCGAGTCCGCCGCGTTATGTCATTCAAACGACTGGCTGCCGACCATCTGCTCGGCGGCGGGCGTTTCGCTTCCGGAAGATGATGGCTTTGACGGGATGGATCTGCTGCCGCTCCTGACCGGCAAGGTGGATTCGCTCGAGCGTGGAAACCTGTTCTGGCAGATTCGCCTGTACAAGAGCCTGCAGCGCCATGATCCGAAACCGAAGCCCTATGCGACGGAGATTGCGCGGAAAGGGAAGTGGAAGATGCTGGCGAAGGACGGCGAGCCGGTCGAACTCTTCAATATCGAGTCAGACCTCTACGAGAAGCACAATCTTCTGAAGGAAAATCCCGAGATCGCGGAGGAGTTGAAGAAGGAACTGCAGGCTTGGCTTGCCGCGCCGAGACGCCAGTTTGGGAACATTCCGAACTGAAAAAGGAGCGCGACACAAGGCAATTCCTGTTTCAAACGCTCCCTGGTGAACAGTGAGGCATTTCGCAACAAGCGACCATCGTTAGGTTGCTCCGACGGATTCACTCAATCTCCGGATTTCGCGGAGGTCTTCCGGGAGCTGCAGGACAAGCTCCGCCCTTGCCAACGCCAGACTCGATTGTGTTTTTGCCGCGTCTCTCATCTCCGAGTCGCCGGCGTTGGCCAATGCGTGGAAGGCTTTCTGCAGCCGGATTCCCACTTCGACGGTGCCGGCTCCATCCCGGCCCATTGCCAGGAAGGCGTCCTCAAACATATCGTGTATGCTCAGCTCGGGAATCTCGACGCGGTCGTATTTGCAGGGCGCTTTTTGATCGTCGTCCACGGGTTGGTTCCAAAAGATGAAAATGCGCACGAAGGTCCCGATTATATCGATCGCCGTTCCCGGATCGTTGACCGCGGGCGACAATGCGCGGCTGGCAATCTCCGAAAGTGCGACGAGACCGAAGCGAGGATCCTCGTCAAAAGTTCGATCGTCGCCGACCTTGAAAGCCGAGATCATTCGCTCCGTATCGACATCCGCAGGATCAGGGGCTTTGCCGATGATATAGGCGAGCGGTTGGTCGGGGGTGGAAAACGCCCCCGGGAGCGAGGCAACCCTGATGCGGACATCTCCAACTTCGGCGCATTCCTGGAGCTTCGCGACATCGACCTGTCGCACATAGCCGACCGTCGATCCATAAATGGGCTCACCTTCGTCAGACTGCGGCTTGGCGGGAACACCGCCCAGCGTGGGGGCGAGGCGTCTTTCCTCGCACGCCTTCAGGGTTGCGGATTCCACTTTATCGATGGTGTTGCCGAGAAGCCCCAGGCGGGCAATGCAGTCGACCCATCGTACGAAGGTTAGGATTACGGCTGCGAAGACCAACAGGGTCAGGCAAAAGAGGACAAAGAGACCACCGGTTTGGTAATAGCCGTTCAGGAGGGCAATCAGCGCGACAATACTATAGATGAACGCTCCGATAAAACTGGAGAGAGCGTTCTGCGATACGTCGTCAGAGATGATCAGTGGAAATGAGCGCGGAGTCGCGGTTCCGCTCGCCGATGTGTAGGAGGAAACCATGGAGCCCACCGCGAAGGTGGCAATAACCAGCATACTCGCTGAGATGACTTTCAGGAGCGTCTCGATCGTTTCCGGAGAGATGATGGGGGCAAACTGACCCATTCTTCCGTAGTCCGCTGTTTTTACGAGAAACGCCGCGGCAATCGAGAGAATGCACATCGCCAGAGGCTTGACCCAAAGGCGTTCACGAAGTCGGCTGATAAAGAACTTGAGGCGACAGATCATGGTGAACAGGGGGCGCCATTGAACCGTTTGTCATGACCAGGCAAAGCCGCCGCCTTGGCTGGGAATGCTAATGCGGTGGGAATCGGGATGTCAAGCAACGGAGATTAGATGGACGGCTCCGGGTTCTCGGATCAAGAACCGCCTGCCTTACGCCCCGATGATGGAGGGTTGGCGGTATTCAGTGAGGCGAAGGGAATGCCGTCGGTTCAAACCACAACTCCCGTTACTTCGCCCTCAAAAACCATCTTGCCATCCACAAATCCCTGGGCCTCGAAGATTGCCATCCTCGATCTCAGGGTTTTCGTTTTGACGACCATCAATAGATCACACCCTGGTTCCACGGCTCCTCGGAATTTCACATGGTTCACTCCGCCAAACCCAAAAAACTTTTTTCCACCGGTCTCGAACTTCAGATGATAAATCAGTGAACTGATCTGAGCCGCCATTTCGATCATGAGGACGCCCGGCATGATCGGGCGCCCGGGAATATGCCCTCTCGTCCAGAATTCATCGGGTCGCTGGGTCTTGATCCCAACCGCAAGTCCCGACTCCAGATCCAGCGAAATCAGCCTGTCGACCTGCTCAAATTCATCACGCTGCGCATTCAGCGTAAGAATTTCATCCTTCGTAACCGCCACCTCTTCGGTGTTGATGGTTACAGGGTCCACGATTGGTTGTGATGCCATACTTTGTCAGTGCAATTGTTTTGGCTCAGGTAGTGGTCACAGCGCCTGGTGTCAATCGATCTTGGTGGATCCTCCGTCCAACGAGGCGCCTTGGCCGAAAGGCGTCAGGGGTTCCCAATGGAGCCCTGATCACGGGCTCGAATCATCCCCGGTTTCCAACTCTGCAAATCTTCATGTGGATTTTGAGCATAGACTTCCTGTGCTGATGGACCGAACAATGGCCGAATGAACCCCCGTATCTGTATCATCGCGCTGTTGGTGGCCGCCACCGCCAGCCTCTCCGCGCAGGAAGACTTCAAGCATCCCAATATCGTCGTTTTCGTTGCCGACGACATGGGGTGGGGGGACTCCGCCACCTACGGTCATCCGATGATCAAAACGCCGAATCTCGACAAGCTGGCGTCTCAGGGCGTGAAGTTCACCCAGTTCTATTCGGCCTGTGGCGTGTGCTCGCCCTCCCGTGCGGCCATTCTAACCGGGCGAACGCCGTATCGGAATGGGGTTTGGCGCCATCTTTCGGGAAATCATGAAGCACACCTTCGCGCGAGCGAAATCACGTATCCGAAACTGCTCAAGGGAATCGGCTACGAAACCTGTCATGTTGGAAAATGGCACCTCCTTTCCAAGCCGCAGTTCAACAACCCCGACTTTCCGCAGCCCGGCGACCACGGCTACGATTATTGGCTCTACACCCACAACAACGCGAGCCCGAGCCATGAGAATCCCGACAACTTCTTTCGAATGGGTGAGCCCGTTGGCGAGACCCAACGTTTTTCGGCTCAGTTCGTAGCTGCAGAAGCCGAGCGTTGGTTGACAGAGATGCGCGATCCGAAGAAGCCGTTCGCGCTGTCCGTTTGGGTGCACGAACCCCATTCCCCCATCGCAACCGATTCGCAGTTTTCGGATCTCTATAATGGTCATGAGAACGCCAAATATATGGGAAACATCACCCAGTTGGATTACGCTCTTGGCCAGGTGATGGACGCCTTGGACAAAGTCGGTGCGGCGGATAATACGCTGCTGGTTTTCACCTCCGACAACGGCCCCGTCGCCAATTTTGGAGGCACCACGGGAGGGTTGCGCGGCGGCAAACGAAGCAGTTATGAGGGTGGGATCCGCGTTCCCGGCGTGGTGCGTTGGCCGGACCACATTGAGCCGGGAACGGTCAGCGATGTGCCGGTGATCGGTTCTGACATTTTCGCCACCGTGCTCGAGATTGCGGGAGTTCCGCTTCCGGATGACCGAACGATAGACGGCGTCAGCATGGTCCCGGCCTTTGCGGGCAAGCCCCTCGAGCGCGAGATCCCCATGTTCTGGCGCACCCATGTTTCCCAAGGTGATGAACGCGTCGCGATGCGAATTGGCGATTGGAAAATCGTTGGCAACGACACTCTCACCAAATTCCAGCTCTACAAAGTTCAGACAGACTGGAAAGAGGAAAACGATCTCGCTGCGGACATGCCGGAGAAGACCGGGGAGATGAAGAAAAAGCTTTTGACGCTGTGGAGCGAGATCGAAGTGGAGGGGCCGAAAGAGTGGTGGCTCAATGAGCGGCAGAAACCCTCGCGAGGCGCGACGCTGAATTATTAGATTGGCGGTTCCTTTCTTGCGGCGTCAGGATCCTTCGGGGGTGAGTTGAAAAAGCTGCGTCTCCCGGGGGGGGCGGATGCTATTCCAACGTTCCCATTGCACCGTCCTGGAATTGCCGAAACGCGTCGAGGATTTCCTGCTGAGTGTTCATCACAAACGGTCCCTGACCGACGATCGGTTCGTCAATCGGCTCTCCGCCGAGATAGAGCAAGCGGGTGTCGCTTTCGGCGGTGACCTCGATGCCTTCGCCTTCGCGCTCGAAAAGGACGAGACCTCCGACTCCGGTGGCCTGGTCCGCCACCCGGACGCTGCCTTCCATCACGACGAGCGCTGTGGTGTGACCGTCGAGGGCGGGCAGATTCACGGATGTTCCGGCCTGAAGCGTTACGTCCCAGAGGTTGATCGGCGTGAAGGTCATTGCCGCTCCTTTGGTCCCTTTGAAGTCGCCCGCGACCACGCGCACACTGCCGCTGCCATCAGGCAACTCAACCACAGGGATGTTCGCTTTGGCGATGGCCTGATAGCGTGGCTCGGCGCCTTTGTCCTTTGCGGGAAGGTTGACCCAGAGTTGCGCCATTTGAAAGACGCCCCCTGATTTGGTGAAGGCCTCGGAATGGAATTCCTTGTGCAGGAGCCCATTCGCCGCAGTCATCCACTGCACGTCACCGGGCCCGATGATCCCGCCGCCGCCGTGCGAATCGCCGTGAGCCACTTCGCCCTGGAGGGCGAGCGTCACCGTCTCGAAGCCTTTGTGCGGGTGGACTCCGACACCGCGCGGAGTGTTGCCGGGCGCAAACTCCCAGGGTGCCGCGTAATCGAGCAGCAGAAACGGGTCCAGCTCTTTGCCGAGGGAATCGTAGGAAAAAATCGAGCGGACCGGAAAGCCGTCGCCGACCCAGTGCATTCCGGGAGACTGTTTGGTGAGTTTTAGCTTTTTCATGGGGTGGGTTGGTTAATCAATTGGTCGTTCTCCGGCAAAAATGCTTTCGCTTCGGCACTCCAACAATGGCATGATGGTTTTCCTCTGTGGGATTCTTTTCCGCATGTTAACGGGCGCGCCGATCACGAACGCCGCTCCGAGAGGAAAACAAGCGAATGGAAAACTGCGAGTGGCACTCGCCAAAACCTGTGAAACGTTGAGGAACATGTTCAGTCCATTCCTTCTCCTGTCGATTCTTGCCAGTGTCGCTCTCCTCGGCTCAGCAAAGGCGGCCCCCCTCGCCGGAAGCAAACCCAACATCATTCTCGTCATTACCGATGATCAGGGCATGGGCGATCTGTCCTGCATGGGGAATAAGGTCGTCCGAACGCCGAATATTGATCGGTTTTACGGCGAATCGATGCGTTTCACCGATTTCCAGGTCAGCCCCACTTGTGCGCCGACCCGCGCGGCTCTGATGAGTGGCCGCCCGCCGTTCAAAGTGGGAGTGACGCACACCATCATGCAACGCGAACGGATGGCGCCGGACGTTTTCACGCTGCCACAAGCCTTGCAGAGCGCCGGGTATGTCACGGGGCTTTTCGGGAAGTGGCATTTGGGCGACGAAGAGGCCTACCTCCCGCAGAATCGAGGGTTCGACGAAGTTCTCATGCACGGGGCGGGGGGCATCGGTCAGGTGAATCTTGGCGATTTTCCGCCGAACAAGGAAAACGTCTATTATGATAACGTCTTGCTCCACAACGACACGATTGTGCAGACGAAAGGCTACTGCACGGATCTGTTCTTTCATTCGGCCCTCGCCTGGATTTGGAAGCAAGAGGAAACCGGGAATCCCTACTTTGCCTATGTGGCGCTGAACGCACCGCACGCTCCCCTGGTTGCTCCGGAGGCTTACACGAATCGATTCATCGAGCTCGGTTATGACCCGGGGACTGCGGGACGCTACGGGATGGTCGAGAACATCGACGACAACTTTGGGCTCTTGATGGAGAAGCTTGAGGCGTGGAATGCGCTGGACAACACCCTGGTCATCTTCATGACGGACAACGGTGCAACCCATCTCAACGGGAAGCTCAACGGAGAAAGAGTGAAACATTTTAACGCGAACCTCAGAGGCAGCAAGAATTCGCCCTTCGAAGGAGGCACCCGCGTTCCGGCCTTCTGGCAGTGGCGCGGCAGGTTGGACACAGGAGTGGACATCGATGGGTTGACGGCTCATCTCGATCTCTACCCGACGTTCTGTGAACTGGCGGGTGTATCGCTTCCGGATACGATGCAGGAGCTGGACGGACGTTCGCTTCTGCCGCTTTTGAAAGACCCCAACGCGGATTGGCCCGATCGAAAACTGTTCTTCCACTGCGGGCGCTGGAACCCGGGCAAACGCGACGCCGCTGTCGATGAAAAATGCGCCGTTCGTACTACGGAATGGCGGTTGGTGAACAATGAGCAGCTTTACCATATCGCGACGGATCCATCCGAGACCATCGACGTGGCCGCCAATCACCCGGAAGTCGTATCAAACTTGCGCAAGGCCTACCTGGAATGGTGGGATTCCACGCTTCCGTTCCTGGTCAACGAAGGGCTTCCCCGGGTTGGCCCTGAAGAGCAGCCCTTTGCGCTGCGTTACGAAAAGCAATTGGCGGAGAAGGGGATTCCTGAATGGGCACCGGAAGGTCTCGACCAGATTGAGGCTGCCCAATGAGAACGTTCCCGATTTTTCTGCTCTCTGTTCTGATGACGGTGGCGGGACCCGCATCGTCGTTCGGGGCTGACTTCTATGTTTCCCCAAGCGGGGCGGACACGTGGACGGGCGTTCTGGATACGCCAAACGATGCGGAGACTGATGGTCCGTTCGCAACGCTTGAACGGGCTCGTGATGCGGTCCGCGCGTTGAAAACTCAAGGGGTTGAGAAAAATGTTGTCGTGCAAATTCGAGGCGGAGAATACCGTCTGAGTGAAACGATCGTCTTCGGATCGGAGGATTCGGGGACAGCCGAGTTCACGATCACCTACGAGGCTTATCCCGGTGAGAAACCGGTGTTCAATTCCGATTTCGATCTCGAAGGCTGGAGGAAACCGGACGTTCCGGTTCCCGATCTGCCAGAGGACGCCCGCGGAAGAGTCTGGGTGGCGGATGTGCCAGGACGGAAGTTTCTCACGCTTTATGACGAAGCTGGTCGTCTTCCCCGGGCGCGATCGGAAGGGTTCATTCCGATCATGGCGGAATCCAAGGATGAGGATTCCAAATCATCGCGGGTCGCGCTTCACTTTCCGGCTGGCCGGTTGAGGAATTGGCCAAACCTTGGGGACGTCGATCTCATCGTGCGTCCCAATCACGCGTGGATCGTCAACATCCTGGCCCTGAAATCGGTCAACGTGAAGACGCAAATCGCGACGACCGATATCCCGGCGACCTATGCGATGAACGAACTCCATTATTTGAAGGGAACGGAGTCTGTTTGGATCGAAAACGCGATCGAGGCTCTCGATTCCCCTGGCGAGTGGGTTTTGGATACCAAGAATGGAAAGCTATATCTGTGGCCGAGAGCTGACGAAGTGCCTCAGAAAATCACGGCCCCTCATCTGAAGGAATATATTCGGGTGGAAGGCGAGATCGATAGGGAAGGCCCAACGGATATTCCCGTGCGAAATCTGATCTTTCGGGGGCTGACGTTCACGCATGGAGAAACCTACCGCGTCGAAAAGGAAGACAAGGGGCTGCAACACGATTGGGAAATGCACGACAAGGCAAATGCCTTGCTTCGCCTGCGAGGCGCTGAGAATTGCGCCGTAGAGGGATGCCACTTTCTTCAAAGTGGCGGGACCGCGATCCGGGTCGACTTGCTGGGACGCAACAACCGGATTCAGGACAATCACATCGAACACATGGGGGCAACCGGCGTGTTGCTCTGTGGTTATGGGCCGGGTACCAAAGACGTCAATCATCACAACGACGTTTCCAACAACCATATCCATCACGTTGGCGAAATCTATTCGCACGCTCCCGGAATCTTCCTCTGGCAGAGTGGCGAAAATCGCGTGGCTCATAACCTGGTCCACCACACGCCCTACTCGGGCATCATTGTCTCCGGCGTCATGACGGAATTCTTTTCCAAGCGAAGCAACGCCCGTGAATTGTCGCGGACCATTCGCTGGGGAGAAGTGGGGCTGGCGCGAGGCGAAATCACTTGGGAAGAAGTCAGGCCTTTCCTACACACCCATGACAATCTGATCGAGTACAATGAGATCCATCATGCCATGCAACAGCTCGGCGATGGCAATGGGATCTATATTCGCGGCGCTGGAGCAGGAAATGTTATTCGTCGCAACTATATTCATGATCTTGTATCGCCGGTTGCTCTCCAATCCGCGATTCGGACCGATGGCGGGCAGCGCGACACTCTGATCGCTGAAAACCTGATCCATCGATGCACCTCCCAGGGAATTCAGCTGAAGCTGAACAATCACGCGGTCAACAATATCATCGCGGATCTGATCGCGCCGATTCATAATGGCGAAACGCGCCCGCCCAGCTACCTGAAGCTGCGCGAGGGGCCGATGACGGGAGGGGTGATTCAACGGAACATCCTTTACCATCCTGGCACCGAAGCCGTCTTTTACGATCAGGGGCGAAACCGTCGGCTCGTGGCGGCTTGGGCGAAGGAAGCGGATACCGATCACAACCTCTATTTCTGCGTCGGTGATCCTCAACTGAGCCGGACCGTGCTTAAGCAGGGAAGGCGACAGGGCATTGACGCCCACAGCCTCGCCGCAGATCCGCAATTCGTGGACCCGGCAAACGGCGATTTTCGGCTGAGGCCAACTTCACCGGTTCTGAAACTTGGGTTTGTTCCGATTGACCTGTCAAAAGTCGGGTTGCAAGGAAAGGAGAAATAATCCATGAGCGAATCCCAAGAAAAGGCCTCCATCGAATTCATCGACTCGCGTTTCCCTTCGATCGAGCATCTCCGTGAACGCGCCCGCCAGCGGATGCCGCGTTTTGCCTATGAGTATCTCGAAGGCGGCTGCAATTCGGAGATCAACCTGCGGCGCAATACCGACGAGATCCGCGACATTCAGCTGCGGCCGTGGTATCTGCGCGATTATGCGGGTTCGAATCTGAAAACCGAACTGTTTGGCAAGACCTACGATGCCCCGTTTGGCGTCTCGCCGATCGGACTTCAGGGATTGATGTGGCCACGCGCCACCGAGATTCTCGCCAAAGCGGCCCATGCTCATAACATTCCCTTCATCCTCAGCACGGTTGGCACGGCCAGCATCGAAACGGTCGCCGAAATCACCGAGGGGAACGCGTGGTTTCAGCTTTATCATCCGGCGGAAGACGAATTGCGCGACAAACTCCTCGATCGAGCTGCGGCCGCGGGAATGCCGGTTCTCGTGATCCTTGCCGACACGCCAACGTTTGCGTTTCGGCCCAAAGAGATCAAAAACGGCCTGTCCATTCCACCTCAGATGTCGCTCAACAACGTCATTCAGATGACGACGCATCCGACCTGGTCATTCGGGCAACTCTTTGCGGGCGCGCCGGAGTTCAAAACGATGAAGCCCTACATTCCCAAAGGGCTCAGCATGAAACATCTCGGGCTGTTCATGAACAAGACCTTTTCCGGCCGGCTGAATCCTGAGAAGATCAAAGCAATCCGTGATCGCTGGCAGGGAAAACTCGTCGTCAAGGGCGTCGTGAACGAGGAGGATGCCGCCACCGCGCTCGATCTGGGTGTGGATGGAATGATCGTGTCGAATCACGGCGGCCGCCAACTCGATGCGGGTCAATCGACGATCAAGCCGCTGACCGAGTTGGCGGAGAAATTCGGCGACCGCACCACGATGATGATCGACAGCGGCTTGCGTGCAGGTCCGGATGTTGCGTGCGCGTTGGCCAGTGGTGCGAAGTTCACCTTCATGGGACGCTCCTTCATGTATGGCGTCGGCGCGTTAGGACGAACTGGCGGGAATCACACCATCACGATGTTGAAACGGCAGTTGCAGCAAGTCATGGAGCAGGTTGGTTGCGAGCGGGTGACGGATTTTCCGAAGCATTTGGTTCGCAACTCACCCCCAACCTGAAACGGTCAACTTCCCAATTGACGTTCCGGATTCGAGCCGCCGGTGTCCTTCGAGGATGTTTTCGGCAGTGATCGGGCTGAGATTGTCGTTCGCGGTGGCGAGGAGTTTTCCGTCGTCGATCAGCTCCGCGACGCGGTTGAGGATGTGATGCTGCTCCATGATGTCGTCGGTGTTGAACATCGACCGGGTAAACATGAACTCCCAACAGATCGACACGCTCTTTTTCTTGAACGCTCCGCTCAGCGAAAGGTGACTGCGGTGATCTGTGATCAGCACGAGGCCGCCCTGCGGCGCGATTATCTCTCCCATTGCTTCCCAGACCCGGTCGATTTCGTTGAAGTTGGCGATATAGTCCGCGTTCTCGAAACCGAGATCGCGGAGCTGGGCGGGCATGTCGCCGTGGTGGTTGATGATGTGATCGGCGCCCAGCTTTCGGCACCAGGCGGCGCTCTCTTCGCGTGAGGCGGTTGCGATGACGGTGAGCCCCGCAAGCTTTGCCAGCTGAATGGCGATCGACCCGACACCGCCGGCGCCGCCGATGATGAGAAGCGTTTTCCCAGTATTCGAAGCAGCTGAATCGAAGTCGATGTCCAGGCGGTGAAAGAGCGACTCCCATGCAGTTAACGCCGTCAGGGGTAACGCGGCGCTGGTGGTGGCGTCGAGCGAGGTTGGGCGTTTTCCGACGATGCGTTCGTCGACGAGTTGGTATTCCGCGTTCGAGCCGGGGCGCGTCACGTCGCCGGCGTAGTAGACGAGTTCGCCTTTTTTGAAGAGCGAAGCGCTGTCTCCGACGGCTGCAACGATACCGGCCGCATCGAAGCCAAGCGTTTTTGGCGCTTCGCCATCTTTGGGCCGGACTTTGTAGTCGACCGGGTTGAGCCCGACGGCTTCGACCTGAACGAGGAGGTCATGCCCCTCGGGCGAAGGCGTCGGGAGTTCGACTTCGCGGGCGGAACCCGGTTCGCTGCTGTCTTGGTGGAACTGGATGGCTTTCATTGGCATTGCATTTATGATGTTGGCGATTTCGATCAGGGCAAGGGTAGGGGAGAACTCGAGATGGGAAAAATTGATTGTGGAAATGGAATCGATGAGAAGTGCAAATCAAACGATCCGGGCTCGATCCAATGTTGCCGCTGTTTTTCGTCGCTGCAAAGGGGGTGGCCGACTCCATTGATTGGTCGGCGGCGGCCGGAACTCCTGGAAATCCAAACCAGCAGAAAAAAATGTAAGTTACATCTATTGTAGGATACAGACTCAAAATGCCTTGCGACTTCGACACCTCTCCCGGCTTTCTGATCGACCGGAACGCGCATCTGCTTCGCCTGTTCATCAAGCAGACCCTGGCGGATCTCGATCTCGATCTCACCGCCGAGGAGGTTGCCATTCTGATCGCCCTTGAGACCAGGGAGGTGCGACGGATCGGCGATCTCGCCTCGCTATTGCTGCGCGATGCGACCACCGTGACGCGCCAGATTGAAGGGTTGGAGCGTAAGGGATGTGCCGAACGTCGCCCGAGCGAAACGGACCGGCGGGTCGTCGAGGTTTTTGTCACGAAAAAGGGGCATGCCTGTTTTGAGAAACTCGATCCTGTGCTCGACGCGAAACGCGAGATCATTCTCGCCGGTATTTCAGAACCCGACTTGAAAACCCTGACGCGTTGCTTGCAGACCATCCGCGAGAATGTCCTCGCCCTTTCCTGATCCCCACTTTTTTTCAACATGATCGTCATTCGCCACCTCTTTCCATTCGTCTGTCTCGTGATCGGGACCATGCTGATCCTTTCCTGCAAACCAGCGCCTTCGGGGCCGCCTCCGGGCATGGGCGGCATGCCCACGGTGACGGTAACGAACGTGGAGGCGCGGATGATCCCGGACGACGTCAGCTTTGTCGGTCGAGTCGCGGCAAAAGACCGGGTTGACCTTCGCGCCCAGGTAAGCGGCATCCTCACGAAACAACATTTCGAGGACGGAGCCCACGTGAAAAAGGGTGACCTTCTTTTTGAGATCGAGCCGGATGATTACGCGGCGGCGTTGGCTTCGGCCGAAGCCCAGGTGGCCAGCGCCGAGGCGGAAAAAGACAACGCGAATCAATATTTGAAGCGGCTGAAATCGGTAAAAAGCGGCGGTGTTTCGGCGACGGAACTGGAGAATGCGGAGATCGCGGCCCGGAAAGCGCAAGCAGCGCGCGATCAGGTGGAGTCGGCCCGGCGCATCGCGGAACTGGACTTGAAGCGCACCAAGATTCACGCGCCGATCGACGGTCAAATCGGCAAAGCCATGGTCGACGCGGGAAACCTGGTCGACGCCGCGACGGGCACCTTGGCGACGATCGTTCTGACCGATCCCATCCGGGTGCAGCACGCCCTCAGCGAGCGCTTTCTCACCGAGGCCATGCAGAATCAGCAAGACCGCGACCCGAGCCTGCCGCCGATCCGCGATACCCTGGTTCCGCGCATCACGCTTTCCACCGGCGACCGCTATCCGCATGAAGGAAAGATCGTTTTTCTCGACAACGAGGTCGGGGCGAACACGGGTTCGATTCAAGCCGAGGCCGAGTTCCCGAACCCGGACGATCTGTTGACGCCGGGGCAGTTTGTCGATTTGACGGTGCAACGCGGCGCTGCGGTCGAGCGTCTCCTGGTGCCGCAGTCGGCGGTGCAGCAGAATCAGCAGGGCCACTTTGTTCTGGTGGCCGATGCGGAGGGCAACGTGGTTCAACGCATGGTCACGGTCGGAGACCGGTTCGGGCCGGAATGGTCGATCGAACAGGGCGTGTCAGCCGCGGAAAGAGTGATCACCCAGGGAATCGAGAAAGTTCGCCCCGGGGCGAAGGTCAATGCGGTGGAAACGACGACGCTCACGAAGGCTGAATCTCAACCGGCGGGTTGATCGTTCACTGCCAATCACTCACCACCATGTTCAGCCTCTTCTTTATCGACCGCCCGCGTTTTGCCTTTGTGATCTCGATTGTGATCACGATCGCGGGCATCATCGCGGTTCGCACCCTGCCGATTGAGCAATATCCCAGCATCTCCCCGCCGCAGGTGAGCGTCACGGCGACGTATCCCGGCGCGAGCGCGGAGGTGATCGAAAACACGGTGGCGACGATCATCGAATCGGAGGTAAACGGCGTCGAGGGGATGAGCTATATGTCCTCGACTTCGACCAACAGTGGAAGCTACAACCTGTCGATCACTTTCGATCTGGGAACGGATCCCGACATGGCGACGGTGAATGTGCAGAACCGGGTCGCCCAAGCGACGTCCCGTCTTCCCACGGACGTGAACGACCAGGGGGTCGTCGTGGAGAAGCGGTCCTCGGACATGCTTCTGATTTACGCCGTCACCTCTGAAGGCGGCGCGGCCGATGTGCTGGATCTTTCGAACTATATTTCAGTGAACATCGTGGATGCTCTCTCCCGCGTGCCGGGCGTGGGCGGAACGACCATCTTCAGCGAAGCCGATTACGGCATGCGGGTCTGGCTGGATCCGAACCGTCTCGCAAATCTCGAACTCACCACCAGCGACATCGCAGCGTCGATCCAATCGCAAAACATCCAGGCGGCGGCTGGAGGCATTGGCCAGGCGCCGACCTCTGACGATCAGCAACTCGCTTACACGGTTCGCGCCCAGGGGCGCTACACAACGGTGGAGGAGTTCGAGGATATCATCGTCCGCGCCGAGCCCGACGGGAGTTTGCTTCGGCTCAAGGACGTGGCGCGGATCGAGTTGGGGGCGCAATCCTACACCGGGGTCAATACACTGAATGGCAAGGACTCCGTCGTTTTCGCCGTTTATCAGATGCCCGGTTCCAACGCGCTGGATGTGGCCGAGGGCGTGAAATCGAAGATGGTCGAGATCTTCGAGACCGCGTCGACGGACATGGCCTACACCCTTGTGAGCGACGGCACGAAATTCATCACCGTGTCGCTGAAGGAACTCGTCATCACTCTGCTCATCGCTCTCGGACTGGTGACACTGGTCGTGTTTGTGTTTCTCCAGGACTGGCGGGCGACCCTGGTGCCGGTGATCGCGATTCCGGTTTCATTGATCGGGACGTTCGCCGTCTTCACGCTGATCGGCTTTTCGATCAATATCATCTCGCTGTTCGGGTTGGTTCTCGCGATTGGCGTTGTGGTCGATGATGCCATCGTGGTGATTGAAAACGTGAAACGGCATCTCGCGGAAGGACTCGACCCGGTTGAGGCGACGCGAACCACGATGAAAGAGGTCTTCTCGCCGATCATCGCCACCACTCTGGTCTTGATGGCGGTGTTCGTTCCGGTGTCGTTCGCTGGTGGTGTCGAGGGGCGGCTCTACCAGCAATTCGCAATCACGATCGCGATCGCGGTGGGCATCTCTTCGCTCAACGCCCTGACTTTGTCTCCGGCCTTGTGCGCCACTTTTCTGAAAGCGGAAGCCGCCGGCCGCAAGAAGTTCCTGCTCTTTCGCTGGTTCGACTTCGGGTTCGAGAAACTGACCAGCGCATTTGTCGGCAGCGCGGGATTTCTCGCCGCGCGGCGGGTTGTCACCGCCTTGGTGCTGGTTGTGATTTCGGCGGTGGCGGTATTTCTTTTCAGCCGGACGCCATCGGGCTTTTTACCGAACGAAGACCAGGGCTTTCTGTTCGTCGATGTGCAGTTGCCCAATGGCGCCTCGCTGGCGCGGACCGATGCCTTCATGACGGAAGTCGAGGCGAGGATCATGAAAATGCCCGGAGTGAAAAATGTGATCGCGATTCGGAATTTCTCCATCCTCGCCGGCACCGCAGCCAATGTCGGATTTGCCGTCGTCGAACTGGAACACTGGGACGAGCGGACTTCGCCCGCCGTGAGCTCGGATGCCATCGTGGGCCGGCTTTTCGGCGAGCTGGGCACCATGCCAGGCGCCACGGTGCTCGCTTTTAGCCCGCCGCCGATTAGCGGTTTGGGCAGCAGTTCGGGTTGGGAAGCCATCGTTCAGGATCCCGAGGGGCGGCCAGCTGGAGAGCTGGCGTCCGCGGTTGGCGGCGTCGTTTACGAGGCCAACCAGAGCCCAATATTAGACCGCGTCGCCAGCACCTGGCGCGCCGATGTGCCGCAGCTCAATCTCACCCTCGACCGCGACCGGGCTCAATTACTCGGAGTCGATCCCAGCTCGGCCTTGTCGACCCTGGGAGCCTATCTCGGCTCGCAATACGTGAACGATTTCACCCAGAACGGCCGCGTTTACCAGGTGATGATGCAGGCCGACGAGCCATTCCGCAATGATCCCGACGACATCGGCAAACTCTACACCCGAAACAACTCCGGCGAGATGGTGCCGCTTTCCGCCCTGGTCGAGGTGTCCGACATTCTCGGTCCGGAAACCATCACCCGCTACAACCTGTTCCGCTCCGCTTCGCTGCGGGGTTCTGCCGCTTCCGGCTCGAGTTCGGGCGAGGCCATGGCCGAAGTGGAGCGGCTCATGAAAGAAACCCTGCCCGCCGGAATGACGTTTTCCTGGACCGGCTCGTCCCTGCTGGAGCTGCAATCCGGCGGCATCGCCCCACTATTGCTGCTTTGTCTGCTCGCCACCTATCTCTTTCTCGTGGCCCAGTATGAAAGCTGGTCCATTCCGCTTTCGGTGCTCTACATCACGCCGGTCGCCGTGCTCGGGGCGCTGCTCGCGATTCTGCTGAGGAACCTGAGCC
Organism: uncultured bacterium; assembly: GCA_963977015.1. Lineage (GTDB taxonomy): Bacteria > Verrucomicrobiota > Verrucomicrobiia > Verrucomicrobiales > DEV007 > JBCDHN01. Next base: position 30,003 of record CAXBMO010000023.1, read on the forward strand.
TCGATCTCTACGCCCAAGTGGGGCTCATCCTACTCGTCGGCCTCACCACGAAGCAAGCCATCCTCATGGTCGAGTTCGCCAAGGAAGCCCATGAAAAGGAAGGACTCACCGTTCTCGAGGCCGCCAGCAAAGCCGCCCAGCTCCGCTTTCGCTCCGTGATGATGACCGCCCTTTCCTTCATCCTCGGCGTCGTTCCGCTGGTGATCGCTTCCGGCGCCGGTGCCAATGCCCGCCAATCGCTCGGTACCGTCGTCTTCGGCGGGATGATCCTCGCTTCCGTGCTGGGGACCCTGCTGATCCCGGGCTTTTTCACCCTGATGCGGCGGGAGAGGCGGGCCGTAAATCCGGCGAAATAGGGGTTGGCCAAGCTGCCCTTTCGAGTGTTAAATAGCGCCCTAACATACCTACCATGCGCGTTCTCCATTTCCTCCGATTTCCTGCGACTTGCGGCGCAATCGGCGTTCTCCTCGCGGGCTGTACCGTCGGTCCCGACTTCGAAAGTCCTGCCGTCTCCGGCATGACCCCAGCCTCGTGGCGGGCCGGAACGGGCATCACTTCGGAGTCGCCGTCTCAACTTGGCCAATGGTGGAAGCGTTTGGATGACTCCACCTTGAACCGGCTCGTCAGCCAGGCCATCGAACGCAATCACGACGTGCGTTTCGCGGAAAGCCGGGTCCGGCAGGCCATCGCCGCACGGCGCGCCACCGCGGGGCAATTATATCCATCGCTCGGCACGGCGCACTCCGCGACGCGCCTCCAAAGCTCCAGCGCCACGACCACCAGCACGCTCCAGCCTCGCGTGGTCGAAAGTCACGCCCACGGTTTCGAATCTTCCTGGGAACTGGATCTCTTCGGTGGAATCCGGCGCTCGGTCGAGGCGGCCGACGCCGATATCGAAACGAGTGAGGAAGATCTGCGCAACGTCCTCGTTTCCGTGATCTCCGAAGTCGCACTCAACTATGTCGACTATCGCAGTTTTCAGGAACGGCTCGGCATCGCGCGCTCCAATCTGAAGAGCCAGCTTGAGACGCTCGAATTCGTCCGCAGCCGGCAGCAGGCGGGACTGGCGGAAAACCTCGAAGTGTCCCAAGCGGTCAGCAACGCGGAGAACACCCGCGCCCAGATTCCGAGTTTGCAGACCTCCGCCACCGCCGCGAAAAACCGCCTCGCCACCTTGCTGGGATCCGCTCCCGGCGAAGTCGATTCGCTCCTCGGGACTTCCCCGGCCTTGCCGGACGTTCCCACCCGGATTGGCGTCGGAATTCCGGCGGAAACGATTCGCCGTCGCCCGGATGTTCAAGCGGCAGAGCGGGCCCTCGCCGCCGAGACTGCGCGAACCGGCGTCGCGATCGCCGAATTGTATCCGAAATTCGCCCTCAACGGCAGCATCGGCGTAGAAGCGCTCAAATTTTCCGATCTCTTTTCCGGCGGGGCCGACGTCTTTAACATCGGGCCGAGCGCGAGTTGGAACCTCTTTCGAGCCGGTGCCGTCAAGGCCAATATTGAGGTGCAGGACGCGGTGCAGAGGCAGGCGCTGATCAGCTACGAACAATCGATTCTGGTCGCGCTCGAAGAAGTCGAGAATGCGCTCACCGCTCTGGCCAACCAGCAGATTCGCGAGCGCGCCCTAGCCAAATCCGCCGAAGCCTCCGCCACCGCTGCTGAACTGGCGCGGTCACAATTCGAGGACGGCGGCCTTACCAGCTTTCTCGACGTCCTCGACGCCGAGCGAACCCGCCTTTCCGCGGAAGACTCCCTCGCGACCAGCCAGGCCCAGATCGTCTCGAACTTGATTCAGCTCTACCGGACGCTTGGCGGAGGATGGGAGACAGTTCGTCCGAGAGGGTGAGCAAGTTTCGTTGCCTGGGAGGGGCTTCTGCCGCTCGAATGACTACGTGCAGTCGGGAATCGGTGGTGGTACGCTATTTCGTGGTCTCGGTTGGGTTGACCGTGTAAGAGCCTGCCGTGCGGAGGTAGAGGACAGTGGCTTCGTCGCCTTCATTGGTTAGGTGAAAGCTTGAAGGTCCTTTTGAACGGAAGTAGCTGCCGGGTTCCAAAGTTTTTGCCTCCGTTTCGTTCGTCCCCCGAAGGCTTGGCTGTCCCTCGATCACAACCGAACGGAAGAATGAACTGCCACTGCGAATTTCACCACGAAAACCTGCCGGCAACTTGAGCAGGGTGCCGGTGGCCTCGTCTTCTTCCGGCTTTCCCCAGAGAAATGCAATTTCAGGACCTTCGGCACCGGGATGGGTCCGTTCAATCCAGGTGATATGGGTCGCATCCAGCCAAACGATATTGGATTGATGAACGTTGATAGGCCTCTCACCATTGTCGGTGGCTTCTTCGGTCGGCAGAACAAGATAGGGCCCGCGCTCGATTTCGATGTAGGCCATGTTATCGGTGCCACTTGCTGCCGTGATGTGCACTTCACCAGCTGGCTGCGTCCAGAAGGAGCCTTGCGGCATCCACATTTCCGCCGCCTCGGGATCGTCGTTGTGGATCTGGCCGCTGATGACAACGCCTCGATAGGTAACGTTGTGCGTGTGGGGCGGCGACGAAAAGCCGTCGGCGAATTTGACGAGAAAACCAGTTTCGCCCAACCCGGCTCGGTCGCCCCAGAGGGTGCCGGCCTTCGGCCCTTTGTCGCCGCGCGCGGGATTCAGTGGTGTCCACTCCACATCGGAAGCCAGGACAATGGTGATGTTGGTATCATTTTCAGAATCGGGTTTGTGCGCGTCGGCCGCGTCTAGAGATAGGTTGCGGCCGACAAAGAGGATTGCGACCGCGAGCAAAGGCGCGCCGGCGGTTGTGATTCTCCGGGCCATCCCATTTTGAAATAGATCATTCACATTCATGATTCAAATTCGCGGCGATCAGCAATCAGGAAAATTGAATGTTTGAATATGTACGATGAGCGAAACGAATAGATTCCAATTCCAGCTCGAATTGGATCTCTTCAGCCTTCGCTCCCTTACCCGTTCGGATCTGAATTGGAATCCAAGGGGTTACGGTCGCCTATCGTGGAATGGTGCCGGATTTCTGCAAAAATCTCGCCAGGTGACGAGGTTCTGCTATGGTGATTTCTTGTGAAAGAAGCCCTCGAAATCCACGATGTTGAAACATTTGGTTTAGCTACGCGATATGAGGTCGTGAGGGCACATGCAGATGATGACCGTGGTTGGATTTCCGGTGCACCGATCTGCGAACTCTTGAGGATTCATCACATTGCCCACGTTGGACTCATGTGGGCGAAACCGCCGTTTACCGTCATACGCGCGGAGGCCTCCGGAACGTTTGGACTGGTGGGGCTGGAAGGTCGGGGCGAGACGTTGATCGACGGCGAATGGCGTGAGGTGAAAGCGGGGGAGATCTGTTTGCTGCCTGCGTTTGCGCCCACCGGGATTCGCGCAGCCAACAAGAAGGTGTGGAGTTTTGCCTGGGTGCGTTACGAGGAGTCGCGGGAAACCTCTCCGATTTTGTCGTCGAGCAGTCCGGTGATCCATGCCGGGAGTGTTCACGCGTTGAATCACGCGATCGCCGGCTTACACGTGGAGGCAACCCGGGAGCCGCCAGAGCCGGCGATGCTGCATCATTGGGTCGAGTTGATTCACGGGTTCGTGAGGCGTGCGGCTCGGCCCTACCAGGGAGACGACCGTCTGTGGCGGGTGTGGGAGGCTGTCGAAAAGGATCTGGTGCGGAGTTGGAAGCTGAAGGACTTGGCGGAAATTGGTTGTTTGAGTCCGGAGCATTTGAGGCGCCTCTGCCAGCAGCAGTTGGGAAGGAGCCCCATTCAGCAAGTGACTTACCTGCGGATGCGCCGAGCCGTGCAGTACCTCACCACGACGCATGAAAAGGTCGAGACGGTTGCACAGGCCGTCGGTTATGAGAATCCCTTTGCGTTTTCGAACGCGTTCAAACGTTGGACGGGGAGAAGGCCGAGTGATTATCGCGACGAGGCGTGAGAAGATGGGCTCGCCGTCCGGTTGTTCGCTGGACGAGGTCGCTTTCGCAAGATGATCAGTTTTCATCAACGGGGTATCGACCAGCGTCGGGCTGAGTGGATCCCGGTCTAACTTCACCTTCGCAAGTTGCCAGGATTGGTGGCAACGGGCAGCTCAGGCTGGTCGAGATAGTTCATGAAATCCACATGTGGATTTGAGCCATGGGCTTTCTCGCTGGGATCGGCAAGATGGTGCAAACTTGAACTATCTTGAGTTCCTGGAAGAAACAGAACGAGCCTGATTCGGGCGGTCTTGAAGGTGAAGAGCATCTCGCTCTTCAGTCAGCGTTTTTTGCATCAATGAAAGAACCCCAGGCCATTCGACGATTGTTCGAATACCTCCCTGGTGTTTGTTTCTTTGTCAAAGATCGCGAGAGCCGGTTGATCGCCGGGAACCAATTGCTGCTGGACCGGTTGGGGTTGAAGTCGGAAGCCGAACTCATCGGCACCTGTGATGCTGATCACTTTCCACCGGAAGTTTGCGCGGCTATCGTGAACGACGACCAACAGGTCTTCCAATCCGGACAACCAATTGTTGGCCGCGTAGAGTTGGGATACAACGCACGGCGGATTCTGGATTGGTACACAACGACCAAGTTACCCATCCTTGGTCAGGACGACGAAGTGATTGGGCTATGTGGCTTTACCCGGCTTTATGAGAAGGCCAGCCTTCCCGGCCCGGCTTCAGGCTACGCTGGTCTGGAAGAATCCGTTGACTTGATTCGGCGAAACCCGAACCGGCGGGTCAATTCCGAAGAAATGGCCAAAGCGGCGGGAATATCCGTCAGTCAACTGAGGCGCAGATTCCGGCAGACTTTTGGAATGACGCCGCGGGAGTTTGAGCAAGTCTCGCGCATCCAAGGCGCGAGTCAGGCCTTGATTGAGAGCGATTCGACGATTGCGGAGATCGCGGTCGACTTCGGGTTCTACGATCAGAGTGCCTTCTCCGTACAATTTCGCAAGCACACTGGCTATACCCCTGGAGAATACCGGCAGTTACGCACTCAAACGCACAACGCCATACTCCAAAACCACTAAGCTCAGCCAGAGTGGTCGATTTTTAATAAACTTTGTTCGTACGCTCCAAGATTCCCGCTCCGGAACGTGGTGCAGTAGGAAAGATATTGGGAACCCTCACCCATTTTCTGAACGTGGATTTTAAACCCCTCATCATGATTTCTGAAGCTCCGGAGCCAGTGCGAATTTTCGCGGAGGCACCCGAGAAGGGCTTGGTGATGGCCACGGAGGCTCCTGAGGGGGCTTACAATTCAACGGTAGACCAAATTTTCAAGGTTGCCATTCCTTCGCGGGAATTGGTAGCGCACCCAGCCGGAGTTAAGGGGTTTTCTTCGCGCTGGGTGTTATTTTCCTGGTTGGTTGACGGGAAGCGGTTGGCAGGTAAGCCAAGCCGCTCCTCCCTCAAACAAGAGGCACGGCAAACCCCGGAACGGTCATTGGAACCCGGCTTCCTCGCCGCCGTTTGCCAGCAACTCAGTTACGTGAATCTCTTTGGCGATCGTTCCCCCAGCCATGGCTGTTTCGAGTCCGACTCTTCTCTTTTCCTGGCACTCCCAAACCGGACGAACCGCGAACTTTGGAGCTGTATAGCAGCCGACCGAGTCGCGGCCTTTTTATGCCCGGTTTTCCCCATTCACTCATTTTAAGAATCCTTCCCACCCCAGACTGACGATGACGAACCAACCCGAATCCCCCAAGAAGAAACGTAGTCTTTTGACGCGTCTTTTTGGTCAGAACGAGATTGATGCAGCTTCCGGCAACGGCAAACGCAAGTTGATGTTCGAGACGCTGGAGGCACGTGTTTTGTATTCCGCTGCACCAGTGGACGGAGGCGTTGAAGCCGAAGCGCCGGAATCCTCTCCCGCAGCTGAGGCGGAACACGTTGCCACGGTAACCCCGACGGACCCAAATGCCGAGACGCAGCAATCTGCGGAGGGGACGTTGACACCGGAACCGGTGCGTGACGAAGAAGGTGTTGATCAGGTCTTCGCATCGCCGGACGAGATCCCCACGGATTCCTCTGCCGAGGTGGCCGATGCTCCGGCGGACGATTCCGTGCTGACCTCGGAGGACTTGAGCCCGCTGATTGAGGAGGCCATCGCGCGTTGGACCGAAACCGGGTTGACCGAGGAGCAGGCAGCCGCGCTGTTGAACGTGACCTACGAAGTCGTGGACTTGGAAAGCAATGCCCTTGGCGTCACCGACGGCTTCGTGATCCGGATTGACGACGATGCGGCGGGAAGCGGGTGGTTCCTCGATGAAACACCGACCTTGGATGAGGAGTTTCAGTTCGTCTCGGGCACGGAAACGCAGATGGTCGCGGAAATGGATTCGCTGGCGGAAGACCGGTTCGATTTGCTCACGGTGTTGATGCACGAACAGGGGCACATTCTGGGCCTGGCCGATGCAACGTCCGATCAGTTCGCCAATTTGATGTCGGGCATTCTTGAAGCTGGGGAACGTCTCACGCCGGCGGAAGCTCAGGCCGAAGGCGCCACGGCCGGCAGTTTGGAAGGCGAGCGCTTTGCCTTAACCACTTCCACCATCTCAGGTGGCACGCTTTCCATCGTCGGTGATGGGGCGGACGATGCAGTGATCCTTCAGCTCAACGGGGCAAACTACGAAATCAGCACGGATGGAGGAGCGAATTTTACGACCGTGACGAGCGATGGCAGTCCTGTGGCGAATATCTCGATCGACTTGGGTGGCGGCAACGATAGCGTCATCATCGATAGCGACATCGATGTGACGGGAACGGTCACGATCACCTCCACGTTGATCACCCTCAATGGTGAGGTCGCCTCCGATGGGGATCAGGACTACAGCGGTCGGGTTAGGCTGGGGGCCAATGGAAGTATCGACGCGGGCGGCACGCTCACGACATCATCAACTCCTTCCCGTGTTTTGGTCGGTTATGACTTCGATAATGGAGGTTCTACCCTTGATGAGCAACGGGCGGCAACAGTCACCGACGCAAACGTTTCAGCAAGTTTGTTTGATACGGGTGCAGGACTAATTACCCGTGTCGATTCATCCGCAAACAGTGCTTCAGGAGCCAATGATGCGGAGGGCTTTGCGTTCGGCACCGCCAATGATTTTTCCTTCGGTGGTGCTCAGAGCAACTTTGGTTTCGCGGACCAAGGCAATGGAGATAACTTGGATAGTGGTACCAGGAATGCGGTGGCGCAAGATGACTACATGACCTTTAGTGTCACTCCTGCGCCCGGCAATCAGATGAACCTGACAAGCTTCTCCTTCCTGACGCGTGTCAATACCACTGGCAATTCGGCGGAGAGATGGGCGCTCTTTGCGTCAACGGATGGATTTGCAACCGCTCCTGCCACCGGGAATGCCATCGCCATCGGACAAACGACCACCGTGACTACCTTTGTTTCGAACGTGGTGGATTTGAGCGCTGCTGAATTTCAAGGGATTACCTCGGAGATTGAATTTCGTCTCTACATCTATGGGGGAAATAATAGCAGTAGTTCCGCAACGCAGTTTGATAAGGTAATCCTCAACGGGAATACCAGCTCCTTGAACAACGCCCCAGTCGCCACCAACGACACCGCAACGGTTACTGAGGCTGGTGGCTACCAAAACAACATCGCCGGGAGCGATGCGTCGGGCAATGTCATCACGGATGCGACCGCTGACAGCGATGCGGATGCTGGCGATACGCTTTCCATCACGGAGATCGATAGTAACCCGGTAGCAGCGAACACCACCAGCGTCGATGGAACCCTGGTAGCCGGAACTTATGGCAGCCTGCGAATTGGCGCGGATGGATCGTGGACCTATACCGTCGATCAATCGGATGCCGATACCGAGGCGCTGGCGACGGGCGATTCTCCGACCGAAGTTTTCACCTATACCCTCAGCGACGGAACCGACACGGCAACGGCAACCTTGACCGTAACCGTGAATGGTGCTGATGACGCCGTGAGCGGGATTCTCTACGTCGATGGCAGTTGGAGTGGATTGAACGCGGGTGACCGGATTGAGGATGCCGATGCGGGAACGACCGGGGACCAGTTGGCGTTTTTCAATGGCAATGCCTTCGCCACAATTGGAGACGCGATCGCAAATGCGGGGACCGGAGACACTATTGTGGTAAACGCTGGAACCTACGATGAGACGGTGGTTCTGAATGATGGCAAAACCCTCGAAATCACCGGCCCGAATGTGGATCAGGCGGTCACGGTTACCGAGTTGTCCAGCGACGTCGGAACCACGATCACGATCGAAGGCGGGTCCACGTTGACCTTTGCCAATACCACAGAGCAAACGATTGCTGGAACCGTCGAAGGCTCCGGAAGTTTGGTGGCGAGCAATACCGCCAACCTCTTCTTGAGTGGCGCAAATACTTACGCTGGTGGAACGACGCTGACGGACGGTTCCCAGTTAACGGCCTCCAACACGAGCGCACTTGGCTCAGGAACCGCCACCTTAACCGGCACTGGTGTCTCGCTGATTTTTGGCGTGGACGGTACGTTCGCCAATGCGATTGAAACCCTTGACAACGGCGATGACAAATCCATCACCGCAGCTTCTGGAACGAACGTGGTATTGACGGGTGACATCAATCTGAACGATGGATCTGCCCCTCATAATCGGTTCGCGGTGGAGGCCGACGCAACCCTGTTAGTCAATGGGCTCATCACTGCTGGTTCAGGGTTTAACCAAATCTCAGGCAATTCGGCTTCAGAACTGATCTTGACGAACGCATCGAACGCGATCGGCGGGACGATCAATATAGAAGCTGATGGCAGACTTGTGGTGAGAAATAGTGGTGCTGCAGGGACTGCCGAGATTCGCATTGATGCCTTGAATGCGACTTTGGTTTTGGGGGATGGGGTGGACCTTGCGAATACCGTTGAGTTTGGCCAAGATGAGACCACCAAATTTATCAGGCTCGAAGATGGGGCGACATCCGCGACGATTTCCGGCACCTTCCAGATCTTCGAAAGCAATGTGAATTCGAACCGAATCGTCTTGGAAACAGGGCAAACCCTGGAGATTTCGGGTCCCGTCACACGAGTCAACAGCGGCCGCGTTTTGAATTTGTTCGGCGATGGGACTCTCATCCTTAGCAATTCATCGATTGCGATTAATGAGGAAATTGATGTGAGATCTGGGACGTTGATCCTGAATGGAACCCAATTGGACTTCGGGCTAACGGTTTATGTGCGAACAGGTGCAACCCTGGGTGGAACCGGCTCCATTCAAGGCACCGGATCGAACGGAAACGCGACGATTTTAGGGACATTACTGGGTGACACGACCGCTCTGGACGGGACGGGAACCCTGACCATCAACACGGGAGCTACGCTCGATTTAACCAGCGCCGACGTTTCTTCGGATGCTGCCAGCTACAGCCTGGCGACATTCTCCAGTGTCGTCGGAACGTTTGATAACGTTGTCGGACTTCCCAGCGGTTATGAAGTGGAATACACCGCCACGGGCGTCAATCTTGTGAAGAGCAACCAGGCTCCAACCATTACCAGTTCCGACACCGTCAACTTTGCCGAGAACGGCGTGGGAACGGTTATTGATGTCCAGTCCACCGATACCGAAGGTTCCACTGAGGGAGCGGGATTGACCTATACGATTTCCGGCGGCGCGGATTCGGCTCGTTTCGATATCGATGCCAACACCGGCGTGTTGACCTTCAAGAGCGCACCGGATTTTGAGGCTCCGTCCGATGCGAATACCGACAATGATTACCTGGTCCAGATCACGGTGACCGATGACGGTGGTTTGACCGATGTGCAGGATCTCACGGTTTCAGTGACCAATCTTGACGAGGCTCCAAGTATCACCAGTGGCGCCACCGCCAACTTTGCCGAGAATGGAACGGGCACGGTCATAGACGTCGAATCAACCGATCCGGAAGGCTCAACCGAAGGATCTGGACTGACTTACTCGATTTCCGGCGGTGCCGATTCGGCTCTCTTCGGCATCGACGCCAACACTGGCGAGTTGACCTTCAACAGCGCACCGGATTTTGAGGTTCCGGCAGATTCCGGCTCCGACAATGTCTACAACGTTCAGGTTCAGGTTTCGGACGGCACGAACGACGTCACTCAGGACATCGCGGTGACGGTTACGAATGTTGACGAAGCTCCGAGCATCACCAGTGGCGCCACCGCCAACTTTGCGGAGAATGGCACGGGCACGGTCATTGATGTTCAGTCCACCGATCCGGAAGGCTCAACCGAAGGATCTGGATTGACTTACTCGATTTCCGGCGGTGCCGATTCGGCTCTCTTTGGCATCGACGCCAATACCGGCGAACTGACCTTCAACAGCGCACCGGATTTTGAGGTTCCGGCAGATTCCGGCTCCGACAATGTCTACAACGTTCAGGTTCAGGTTTCGGACGGCACGAACGACGTCACTCAGGACATGGCGGTGACGGTCACGAATGTCAACGAAGCTCCGGTGAACACGGTGCCGGGCGCCCAAAGCGTCAATGAAGATACCGCCTTGGCGATCGGCGGCGTGAGCGTGAATGATGTGGATGGCAATCTGGCTGCCATGCAGGTATCGGTGACCAATGGAACGTTGAGCGTGACCTTGAGCGGAGCTGCCACGATCAGCGCGGGAGCCAACAACAGTGCTACGGTTACGATCAGTGGTAGTGAAACGGACATCAACGCGACTCTGGCGAGCCTGAGCTACCAAGGTAACTTGGACTTTGCGGGCAACGACACCCTCAGCCTAGTTTCTACCGACAGTGGCGGGACTCCGCTGAGCGACACCGACGCGGTGGCGATTACGGTGAACCCAGTCAATGATGCACCAGTGCTCACGGGGGACCTGGTAGCAAATATCCAGGGTGGTTCCACCTACACCATCTCGGCGTCCGATCTGGGCTATTCCGATCCGGACGATATCGATGCGGGGGTGACTTTCACCGCGGGCAGTGCGGTAAACGGCAAAATCCAGGTTGGTGGCGTCGATGCCAATAGCTTCACTGGCACGCAACTGGCTGCGGGAGATGTCACCTTTGTTCACGACGGAACTCAGGCAAACAGCGCCTCGTTTACAGTCAATGTTGAAGACGGAAACGAAGACGGCAGCCCGCCAACCAACAGCACTTTCAACTTTGTGGTGACTCCGGCTTCGTCCGTTGTTTTGGCTGGCTATGATTTCACGACGGATAACACGGCGACGACGGCAGATGGAGTCAGCGCCTCCGCCGTTACCGGGGCTGGAGGATTCTCCAATGCCGGTGTTGTCGGATCAATTGGCGACACGACTCAGGAGGCTGCCAGTGGAACACCCTTTGGCTCTTCCTCGACCGGAAGTTATGGCGACACCAATGATGGAATTGATGGCAACAATCTCGCTCAAGCCATTACTGGTCAGGACTACATCACTGTCACCATCACTGCGGAGTCTGGAAACACCCTCACCGTGACGGGATTTTCCGTCGATACGGCTCGCGCTGGTGGCAGGTCTCCGGAAAGCTACAACATTCTGGCGCAGGTGAATGGCGGCACGACATGGGATGCTTCAGGTGCCTTGACGACAAACCAGGAAACCTTGATCTCTCAAGCGACCACGGACTGGCATGACACCTTTATCGATCTATCCGGGGATCCTACGTTCCAGGAGATACAGTCGGTCGAGTTCCGGATCTATTTCTGGGGCGCTAGCGGATCTACCAACAGTTCGCGAATCAACATTGACCAGTTGGTGGTTGAAGGAACGGTCAATCCGATCAACACCGGCGGTGAAACGACAACTTCGCCGACTGTGGTGAAGACCGAGACCGATGCAGGGACGGTTACCGGCTCTCAAAACGTGGCGAAGGCGTTGGACCCGCAAGGTGCCGTGGGTAACGCGTTGAGCGCGCTAGATTCATTGGTTTCGCTCTTCAACTCCTTCCAGTCCAACGCGGGTGATTTCTCGGGGCGCGCCAACCAGGTTTCGTCCGGAATTTTCATCTTCAGCATCACACCGCTCTTCGCTGACGACGGAACCCTCCAGGACGGATTCGTGAGTCTCGGGTTTACGGGGACCTCTCAATCCGGCAACGAAATATCGATCACAGGGCAATTCAACCCGCTATCCACGGTCAACAATGGCTTCAATTTCCAGGGACTCGACGGCACTCCGATGACGGTGGTGGAAGTTTATCAGGCATTGCTCCGTCCGGTGTATAATGAAGAATATGCGTTTGGCGGACCGCTGGAAGGTGATGACGAAGAACGAGATCGCTACACCTACGTCCCGACCGCTTCGGAAACTGAAGAGGTTCTGGCTGCCACCGAAGCGAATCCGGAATCGCAAACAGACTTCAGCAATCTCCTCGACGCAGTTCAGTCGACAGAAGCATCCTCGATTTTTGCAGGAGTGCAGGTTGGCGAGACGTTCGAGGATTTGGTTCCCGTGTTGGCCGGCTCAGGCATCCCTGGAGAGGAGTTGATCCTTCGTGTGAACGGCAACCGGTATCACGTAATCGTGGATGAGCATGGAAATTGGATGAATCTCTTTCCTGACGAGAAACTTCCTCCGGGTTCGCGGGTTGAAGTTGCGTCGGCCCACGCCTCCGAAGGCGCAAGGGTCTATGAAGTCGATTCCTTTGACACCGAAAACGTGTTGGAACAGGACGGCGATGTGAAATCCGGCGACATGCTGGGACAGATCGTTGACGCGGTATCCTGAGTTACTGCCCGCCCATTTCCCGGCGCAACCTGATTGGCACCCAAGGGTTCCAGTTGTGGACCTCTGCATTGCGTGTGAATCGGCCAATGAACCATTTTGCCAAGATGAAAGATGAACCCGGCGTTTACCCGCAAAGTCGCAGTTGCGAACGTTTCGCCACGCTGAAATCCAGCGGTCAGCCGACGGATCGGGCTCTGTGGAAGAAGGTGACATCAAAGGCTGGAGTCTGTTCTCCACCAGTTGGGAAGAGAAAACGCTGGATTTTGGAAGATTGTATTTATTTTGTATTTACCGACATTGTGAATCCAGATGTGGATTTTGACTATGGAAGAACCCCGCTTGCGCCTGTTAGCATTCATGCATGAACGGAGGAATTTACGCCCTTTATCAAGAACGAAGCATCGAACTCCGTTGCTGTGAATCGATTGATTCAGTGGGGCCACAAAGTCAGGCTCGATCCTAATGCCAAATGGAATTTAAGAATCAGCAACCAATCTCCAACCGGGACTTTCGGAAAGCCGGCCGTGGCTTTTCGTTGGTCGAGATGTTGGTGGTCGTTGCGGTGATTGGCATGTTGCTGGCGTTGAGCGCGCCCTCGATTCTGACGCTGACGTCGACTTCGCTCACTACCGGCGCATGGCAGCTGAACGGGTATTTGAACCTGGCCCGGGCCGAGGCGATTCGCGATGGACGGGTGGTCCGGGTGGCCTTGGTTCGCAACTGGGACAACGAACAGCACTCCGCACTGCGAAAGTTGAGCACCTGGAAGTGGGATGACGAGGCGGAAGTGTTCGTGCAGAGTGGCGGATGGGAGATCCTGCCGGAGGGAGTGGTGATCGAGCCGGAATTTCCGGACTACGTGCGAAGCGCGGACTATGCCAAAGATGACGCGACCACGGTGCAGGCGCAGTTTCCGGAGCGGGACGAAACCTTGAGTATCTCCGGCGACACCGTGGAGGTGACCACGCTGGACTTCCTGCCAAACGGGCGAGTCCGGGAGTCAGGGGAGATTCCCAAGCGGATGATCGGTTTTGTCATGACGCTGGGCTACGTTGACGAACAGGGAAACGTGGTCCGGACCGCGTCCCGGGATGACTCGGGCCAACCGGCCAACTGGGCGCAGGTGAACGTCGATACCCTAACCGGGAGGATTCAGGTTCACCGGCCATGAAGCGGCGCGCCTTTTCCCTCATCGAAGTGACGGTCGCGATCGCGTTGGCGGCGGTCTTGATCACTGCGGTCCTCGCCATCCTGCCCCAGGGGATGCAGGCGGCGCGCAATGCCGAGATTCGCACGCTGGCCGGGATGATTCTGGAAGACGTCCGCGATCGGCTGGAGGGGCAGAGCCTGGAGGAAGGGGTTCCGCCGATTTCGCCGCTGTTTTACGACGAGAGCGGCCGGATCGTGGAAAGCGATGCGGCCGAAGACCGCCACGCAGAACGATTTTACCGGGTCGACCTGCAGATCGTAAAACCGGCGGGCGAGCAACTGCCGACCAATGCCGGAGGGCTGATGGCAGCGATGGTGGAGTTGGGGTGGCCGGTCGATGAAGCATCGGCGGAAGGCGAATTGTTGGGGGAGCGCCCGTCAACGCTGACGCAGACCTTTCTCGTTACCACGCTGACGGGACCGGATTGGGAGGAAATCGACGCCAACTACGAACCCAAAATCGAGTTCTAATGTTGAGGGCGAAGCGACAGATCACGAACGCAAAACGGGTTTCCCGCCCGTTTGGCAAAGACTCCCGCCAGCCGGACGTGCGCATCGACTGCGGGAATGGAGCGGAGACCCATTTTACCAGGATTTCTCGAGCGGGTTTTTCGCTGTTGGAAGTGCTCATCTCCATGACCCTGCTTTCGGCCCTTGTCCTTGCCCTCGCCGGAATGCTGGACCCCGTTCTCAAAACCTGGAGCAATGGTGAAAAGCGGGTTGCCCGGTTTCAGGGCGCGCGGGCCGCGTTGGAGCTGATCACCCGGGAAGTGACTCCGGCGGTCGTCGACACCCGCATGCAGTTCGTGGTCATGCCCGCGGAGTTGCTGGGGGACGTTGGAGCCCGGCATGTCGCGGCCAACTCGCCGGCGATGCTCTGGATGGCGCCGCTCGGCGAGCGGAATCGGCTGTATTGCGTTGGCTATTATTTGAGCCGGGATCCCGACGCGAAGCGCTATCGATTGAAGCGCTTGTTTGTTTCGCCGAATGATCCGAACGGATATCATCCCAAAACGGTGAACGAGTCCGAGATTCGCGGTGAGGATGTGCACACCAGTCCGGTCGATGCGAGCTGGTTCACGAACAACTGGGACGAGACCGCCTTTGACGACGAAGACCCGCAGAATGAGGATGTGGTGGTGGCGACCGTGGCGGATGGGGTGATCGCCTTTTGGATTCAATGCTACGATTTGCTGGGCAACCCGATTCCCTGGATGTCGGCCTCCGACGTTCATCCGGAGTCGGAACTGATCTTCAACTCGGCCGGGTATTTCTCGATGGCCACCAGTGTGCCGTTCGAGGACGAGACGAGCTTTCGTTACATGACCGATCACGAGATGGTGATGAAGGCGCTCCGGGTGCCGGCTGAACTGGAAATCCGGATATATACGATCGATCGCACCCAACTGCTGCGGGACATCGAGATCCCGGAAATGCCGGTCATCATGGACGGTGACGTGCTGGATTTGGAGGCGTCTGCTCTCGAATTTGAGCGGCGGCTGGAGGAAAACGGGGTGGAACAACCGCAGGCGTTTTCAACCCGCGTGAAACTTCTGAATGGAAGCTAAGCCAACAGATGAATGTCCTGAATCCAGAACCTATTCGCTCCAAACCACGCGGTGTGGCGCTGCTGACCACGCTGGTGCTCGCCAGCATGATGGCGATGATCGTCATCGCGTTTCTTGTGAGCATGAGGCTGGAACTGGGATCCGCAGCGGCGTATGAGCAAACCCAGAGCGCCAAAGTGCTTTCGCAAAGCGCGCTTTCCCACGGCATCGAATTGCTCCGGACGAACATTCCCGAACCAGCCCGGATCAGCGAAGCCACCAGCGAAGCGGATGCCGAACTTTGGGTGACGAATCCGGGCCGCCTGACCATCATCCAGGGAAACGGCGAACCTCGTTACGTCGATCTCCACACCGGTGCGGTCACGGAGGATCCGGGGAACGGAGCGGAAAGGGATCTGGATTCGGTCGATCTGAACCGGCCCTTGGCGGGAGAGGAATTCCCGCCGATCACGGTGGCGTTGGATGAGCGCGGGATGCCTGATCCGGACGCGGAACGACCGGAAATGCGGGTGCGCTGGCACAATGTGCTGCGCGACCCCTCGCAGGCGGCTGCGAAGGAGAATCCAATCGTGGGCCGTTACGCGTTCTGGATGGATGATGAAAGCGGGAAGCTGAACTTCAACGTCGCCGGCGGCAAGACCGCTCTCGGCGAGGAGGACAACGAGGGGTTTCACGAGCAGCTCGCCACCGGGATGATGCCGCCGCTCTTCAACCTGGGGAGCGACCGGATCTTGTATCAACAAGCTGGTCAGAGACGAGCCTGGGCGCTCGGACGACCCCGTTCGGTCAACCTCGACGTGTTGGCCGATGATCCCAGCGAACTGGATGTCGAGGGTTTGCTCGAACAGGCCTGGCTCAACGGATTCAGCCGTTACCCGGAGGCGATCATGGATTTCGTCCAGACCAGCGATCCCGTGGAGTGGTATCACCTCCGGAAATACAACCTGACGTTTTACAGCCGGAGCCCGGAGTTCAACGTGTTTGGAAGATCGCGTTTTTTTACGACGAAGATTCCGCTCTCGCTGGAAGGAGGACCGAACTATCAGCTTCCCTTTGTCTACGGCAGCAACCTGGAGCGACCGGAGGACGGCCCCTTGCATCTGCATGCGTTGATGAGCCTGGGGCTCGCAAAAGACGTCGAAGATGAAGACAAATCCGACGTCGAGCTTCGCGCCCACAACGTCGTCAACCAAGGCCAGGTGGAGATGCTGATGGGCTATATGCGGAGGAAATGGCCGGGCTACAGCCAGAGTTTTGTGGATAAGTACGGGGAAAAGGAATGCTACCAAATGGCGCTCAGCATTGTGCTTTGGCCGCGGATCGCTCTGGACGAAAGTATCCACAGTAACCAGAACGCCTACCTCCAGCGAACGACCAGCGCTGTTTATGCACCACCGATCGAAGAGAGACCGGGTGCCTATCCGGAACGGCATTTCTGGCGGTTCAACGTGGGCGGGGAGGAAGTGCTCATGCTCCCGCAGCAGCCGGGGCCGCACATCACGGAGGTCAGGCTGAAATTCGAGCTGGAGGATGCCGGAACTCCCGAAACGTATCGTGTGAAATTCAAGTACGAATCGGAGTACTACATGCATCCATTCGGAACGCAGACTCAGCTCAATAAATTCCCGATGAAGGTCGATTACCTGAAGATCGAACCCGAGGGAGAGAGTGCCTGGGAGGTCGGGACGACCGATCCGGATAGCACTGACCTGGACCGCAGTTGGTATCAGCAAAACAAAAATGAGCCCTATTCGGACTCCGATTGGAATACGAGGCTCAACCGGCTTGCGGCAAGTGGCGGGACGACCTGGCTCGGTCCCTCGAACACTGCCTCCAATAACCGAAGCAACCGTCGTGTGGTGGGTTCGACAGCCCGTTACGTGGGGAAGACCGACGCCGTTGTCCCCGCCAATGCCAGCGACGCTCGGGAGTTTAATCTCAGTGGTGGAGAGTTGAGTTTGGATTTCAAGATCCGTCTCGGGATGACGACTTCCAGCAACCCGCTGCGGCCCCGCCAGATGATCCCGATGGGGGACACGGACAGGGATGAGCACGTCCTGGACGGCACCGTCGAATTGAGCGAGTTCGAACGCGAGAAGTATGTGACGTTCTACATCCAGGATCCGCGGCTTAGCGCGTTGAAGGATGCTTGGGTCCGTCTGGACGACGACGAGGGAACCCTTGGACAGGCAAACCCGGGTGAACCGCTGGAACAGTCCTCGGAGAAGAGCAAATTCCGCTTCTACTCGTGCGGCCGGGGAAGCATCAAATCCGTGATAAGTGAGGATCGCAATTTTCCTCTGCACCTGGGGTCCTACGGGAATGAATTCGCCTCGAACAGCCCGGTTTCGTCGATCGGCTTCTGGTCGATGCTCCACACCGGCATTCAATCCAATGCGCCCTGGCGCACCCTCAACCTCGGTCCCACCTCGACCCAGATTTCCGACAATCCGCCGGACGCCGTGTTGCTCGACTTGTTCGGCTCGACCTATCCCATGCAGAATGAGCAGTGGGAGATCGACGCCACCTTGCCGGACGAATTCTCCACCGTGTCCTTCATGAACAGCACCGCCGGCCAGGTCAACCTGAACACACGGGTTTACCCCCAGAGTCCCTGGTTTCAGGCGCCGGAACGCAAGAAACCGCTCGAAGCCGTCTTCAAACACCTGCGGCCGGACGAGGACGTGGACGAGTTGGTCGACAACATCATCGAGAACCAGACCGACGAACGATTCTTCCGCTACGTCGGGGAGTTGGCTGAGATCGATGGTTATGAGCGGAGCGATGCCTACCCGGGTTACCCGGGCGACGACGAGGAAGAGGAGAAAAGCGACGAACCGACCCGATTCGAAAAAGAGGAGCTCCTTCGAAACATGGCCGGATGCCTCACCACCAAATCGAACACCTTCAGCCTCTGGGGCGTGGCCCAAGTCGTTTCCAAACAACCCCATTCCGGGGATTCCCCGTCCTACGGGGAATTCGAGCTTGGCGACAGCGTTCGCTCGGAAAAGCGGTTCTTCGCCCTCATCGAGCGTTACATCTGGCCGGGCAAAGACGGCGTTCCCGGCAATGCGCATCTTGCGTCCGACGGCACCTGGGATCGGATTTCCACGCCAACGACACCGGCTGGCAACAGTGATGGCGACCGGCTCTACAACCTGCCGGGTTCGCCGCCGCAGACGGCCCCGAGCGGAGGGCGCCGAGGCCTGAATCGCGAGGGCACCCATCCGGAGTACGACGGTCCGGAGGAGGTCGGCATGGATCCCTACACTCAAAAGGCGCTCGGCACCGTGCCGTGGACGCATTCGGACCTGGCGGATGCCTACAATCCGCCGCAACCGGTGATCAAATACCGGGTGATTTACTTCAAATATCTCGATTCATGAAAACTACGGTCCTAACCATTCTAATTGGACTCTGTGCGGCCTTCCTGGCCCGGGAAGCAGTGGCTGCGGAGCGGGGATTACTCCCGCTTCAGCCCCAGCAACTGCTTGTCGCACTGCCCAAGACCCGGGAGGGATGGGTCCTTAAGAAATCCATCGCTTCAAATGACGCCGACGAGTGGCTGGTTTCCAAGGCCGAGCGGCTTTTTGAACTCCCGCCACGGAATCGGGGCGAGAAACCCGCCCTGGCCCGATTCAGTATCATCGACACCGCCAAACAGGGGGCCCTGCTTGAGAGGTTCGAGAACTTTGCGCCGGGTCAAGTCACGGAAGGGGTCGAGGCGTTAACCGTCGACGGTATGCCGGCGTTTCGCTCGGTCTACGGCTCCAGGGTCAAGCTTCAAGTGTTGGTCTACGAGCGATTTGTGCTTGGAGTGCTGCTGAAAAATCAGGAGCAGGACGCGCTGAAAGATTGGCTACGGCTCGTGGAAATTGGCCAGCTGCGCGGTCCCGCCTCGAATTCCAAATTTGTTCGCCGTCCCGAAGAAGTCACCATCGTGAAGATCGATGAACTCGACCCCGAAAAAGCCTACAGCTACAGCTTGTCCATGTCACGCTGACACCGTTCAACGATGCCTGCTGATTGAGGGGGAATGGAAGTCCAAAACTCCGCATCTCAAGATTACGCGAAGCCAATCTTCAAAAAATGAGGAACAACTTGCCCGTTCGTCATCATTTTCAAGCGCGCCCTAGGAGTTGCACCTTGAGCCAGAGTTGCTAGTCTGGCAGGGCCTGAGCAGAGAAGGCGAACCAGCCTCTGCCAATTTGAGCGTATTGAAGATGAGCAATTCCAAGCAATTTTTTGTGGGCCTCGATATCGGGGGAACGACGGTCAAGTCCATGTTGGTGGATGGTGACGGCGAGCAGGTGGGCCAGATGGTCGAGCTTCGCAGCCACGTCCAGGAAGGATACCGGAAGACGTTTGAGCAGCTCGAGCAATCGCTGAGTGTCCTGTCAGAACAGAATGGAATAGGTAGCGACAGCATTGCCGCGGTTGGATTGGATGTTCCCGCTCCTTGTTCGAAGGGGGTGATTTGGGGGAAGGCGAACTTGTCGGAGGATTGGGTGGGAACGGACATCTGCGCAGAATTTGGGGAAGAAATCGGCAAGCCGGTCTTCATGACGAACGATGGAAATGCTGCGGCGTACGGGGAATGGCTTTACCGCAAGGAACGCACGGATGGCCTGGCATTTGTTGCTCCCGGGACGGGGCTGGGTGGTGGATTGGTGTTGCCAGGTGGAGCTCTTTACGAAGGCGCCAATGGTCTAGCCATGGAAGTCAGTGACTTAACCGTTCCGTTTGATGAGGATGGTCGCACTCCCACGGACGCGACCGGGCGGGAAGGTTGCCTCGAAGCCTGGGTGTCGCTTGTCGCGATCCGGAGACAATTGCAAATTCGTCTCAGCAAGGACGAGAGTCAGGATCACCCCTTGGCCAAGGAGGATTCCCCGATTGAAGAAAAGGCTCTCAAATTGCGTGATTATGCCGAGAAAGGCGATTCGCTTGCCTTGGAGATTTTCCAGAAACAGGCCCATGTCCTCGGATACGGTCTGGCGGACCTGACCAGTATTTTGGACCCGGGTCTCATCGTCCTGGGCGGCGGGCTGGCCGAGACGGGATTTCGCGATTGGTATCTCGAAGCCGTGAAAGGCGGCTTCTATGATCGTGCGGCTCCCTTTTATAAGCGGAGCCCGATTCACCCTCACCCGGAGACAACCACATTCGAGTGGGCGATTGGAGGGGATGCCAGCGCAGCCTTTGGCGTGGCACGTAAAGCGATGGACCTTTTGTGAGATTGGGCTTTCCCAGGAATCTTGCGTTCAGGCGATGAGATCCTTGATCACATGGCCGTGAACGTCTGTCAGGCGATAGTCTCTTCCCTGAAAACGGAAGGTGAGTTGTTCGTGGTCGAAACCCAGCAAGTGAAGAATCGTTGCCTGAAGATCGTGAACGTGCACCCCGTTCTCGGCGACTTGAAAGCCCAGTTCGTCGGATGCGCCATAGTCGAAACCTCCTTTAACGCCTCCTCCGGCCATCCACATGGTAAACACGTCCGGGTAGTGGTCTCGTCCAAGGATCTTGCTCTTCGCCGTTCTTCCTTCCCGAAACGGCGTGCGTCCAAATTCGCCGCCCCACACAATCAAGGTTTCTTCGAGAAGACCACGCTCGCGCAGATCATTGATGAGCGCAGCGACGGGCTTGTCCATGGTGGCGCATTTGTTGGTCAGCCCCTTTTCGAGTCCGGTTGCTTCTCCGGTGCCATGATAGTCCCAGCCCCAATCGAAAAGTTGGACGAACCGGACGCCGTTCTCGACCAAACGCCTGGCGAGTAGGCAATTGTTGGCCAAGCTGGCTCCTCCTGGCGTTGCTCCGTAGTTTTCAAGGGTCGCCTTGGATTCCTTGGAAATATCCATGACTTCCGGGACAGCCGTCTGCATTCGAAATGCCAGTTCATATTGGGCAATCCGGGTCAGCGTTTCAGGATGGCCCATTTTCTCGGCTTGAAGCTGATTCAAGTCAGACAGGGCCTCGAGACTCAGTTTGCGCATGTCCCGGTCCATCCCGGGCGGGTTGCTGGAATACAGCACCGGTTCTCCCTTGGATCGGCATTGAACCCCCTGATAGACACTCGGCAGAAAGCCTGAGCCGAACGAATTCTTGCCGCCGTTCGGTTGGACGCCGCTGGAGATCAAAACGACATACCCGGGGAGGTTTTCATTCTCGCTTCCCAATCCGTAGGTTACCCACGAACCCATTGATGGCCTGCCGGAACGAGGTGAGCCGGTGTAGATCAGAAGTTCAGCCGGCGCATGGTTGAATTGGTCGGTATGCATGGAGTGGATCATGCACAGTTCGTCGGCAACCGGGTGCAGGTTGGGAATTGCGTCTGACATCCACGTTCCGTTCCTGCCAACCTGGGACCATTTCCGCGGCGAACCCATCAACTTCGGAACACCCGTGGTGAAGGCGAATTCCTTTCCGGCGAGGAAGGCATCAGGGCAGTCTTGATCCGTTCGTTTCGCGAGTTCCGGTTTCCGGTCGAACAGGTCCAGGTTGGGCGGCGATCCTGTCATATGGAGGTAAATGACGCGCTTGGCCTTCGCGGGGAATACCGGTTTGCGGGGAGCGAGCGGGTTGACCACTCCAGCGGAAGCTTCGCTCGCCAGCATCGCATTCAGTGCGATCCCGCCAAGACCGGCGGTCGATTGACGGAGGAAATGCCTCCGGGTTTGCAGTTGGATGTTTTCCAGTCGTGGGTCCATTTCAGCAGGGGTTATCGTTTCAGGAAGATTTCGTCCAGGTTCAGGATCACATTGGCGACTACTGTCCATGCCGCGAGGTCGGCGGGTGGATAGCCCTCGGGAAGCGGTCCGAGGGGATTGGTCGCCATCTCAAGAGCCATTTCCGGGGAGGAACGGAAGCGATCGCGTGAAGTGTTGAAGAGATCTGTTAGTCGTTGAATTTCGATCGCGGTTGGCTGGCGTAACAGGCATTTCGTCAGACCGTGTTCCACTCGGGTCTCTGTCGTGTCCGATCCCGCATAGATCTGGCGAGCGAGAGCTTGCGCAGCTTCGATGTAGACCGGGTCGTTCATGGTCACGAGCGCCTGCAGTGGGGTGTTGGTGCGACCACGTCGGCTGGTGCAGACCTCCCGGTTTGGTGCATCGAATGCAGCCATGCTGGGGTAGGGGCTCGAACGCCGCCAGGTCGTGTAGATTCCGCGTCGATATCGGTCTTCACCCTGACTCGTTTTCCAATCCGTGGCCGAACCAAAGGCCGCTTTCAGACCCAGTTCAGGTTGTGGCGGTTTGACGGGAGGGCCGAACATCTTGTCGCTCAAGAGGCCGCTGAGGAAGAGTGATTGGTCACGCACCATTTCGGCGGAAATCCGAAAGCGAGGCCCGCGTGCATAGAGAATGTTGAACGGATCAGAATTCTCCAGTTCTGGGGTAACCACCGAGCTTTGCTGATAGGTTAAAGACAGCACCATCAATTTGAGGAGATGCTTCAAGTCCCAGCTCTCTCCAAATTGGATTGCCAGCCAGTCGAGGAGCTCGGGGTGGGAGGGAAGTTCGCCTTGGGAACCAAATTCTTCGTTGGTGGCGACGATTCCCTGCCCAAAAATCTGAGCCCAAAACCGATTTACCATCACCCGGCTGGTCAGCGGATTCTCGGGATCAACCAGCCAATGCGCGAGCGCGAGCCGGTTGCGCGGAAGGTCCTCCCGCAAGGGGTGAAAGACCGCTGGCGTTGCCGCGGAAAGTTGATGAGCAGTATTTTTGTAATTTCCGCGAATCTGCAACTTGGTCACTCTCGGTGTGCCACTCAGGTCGCGCATGACCGGAACCGTGGTGTTCGGCTTCAGGGAAGCCAGTTGTTGGGTCAACTTGGCGAGTTCCTGGCGCTCCGGGTGAAGTGAGGTAGCAATACTTCGATGGAAGACTCGGATCGATTCCAATTGGGCTTCCGAGGGGGCGGTCGCCTTGATGGCTTCGCGAACCGCTGTGGGAATCTGGGCCCATTGGGTGATGTCCGGGTCATTTGTGATCGAAAATCGAAAGTTGGTGAGGACGTGTTGGCCTTTCGAATACCGTTGGTTCAATCTCAGCGTGAGCGTTCCCTCCTCCAGGTTCATTGGCTTCCCGAGAATCAGTTTCAGGCGATGATCCTTTCCGGTTTGACCGCCTATCGCCCATCCCTTTTTGGGATCAAGTTTGGGTGAAATAACGCTCTGAGCTGGGAATCCTGTTTGGGAGAAATCGGCATGAGCCGACCGAAACTTCAGGGGCCGTGAACCGGAGAACGAGTAGGTGGAACTTGGGTTGGGTATCTCTGGAGAATCCTCCCAAACTGCGTTTCGAGACGCATCCAAAACTTGAATGCGGAATCCTTTGAGGCGCTCCGGTAGCCCCTTTCCGGTTCGATTCCAGAGAAGCAGCCGGTCGATCGGCATGGGCTTGCCAAGATCAAGCTCGAACCACGGGTCGCTTTCTGCCGCAGTATGTGAGACCGACTTCTTGGCGTAATCGCCATCGGTATTTCCATCGATGGCCAGTTGAGCCGGGCCATCATAGTCGGTTGAGCTTTGCGTGGCCGTTCCGGTTGGAGCCACATTCTTCCCTCCGCTGAATACCTGGAGCTCCGCGAGATGAATCATCTTGGATTTCCCCGGAAGCTCGATTCGGACATATTGGCCGACCGTTGGAGTGGGCACTTTTGGGGTCCATTCCGCAGAAAGCTGGGAAAGGACGAAGTTCGCGGTTTGTTCGGGAGAAACCTCCAACTCAAGTCCCGAGATCGTTTGTTGGGAAGTGGGGAAACTCAGAACGTGATCCGTGACCGTGGATTCCTTCTTGCCGAGCGAAAGCCATCCCGTGCCGTCAGAAGCTTGTTCGAGATTTGAACCTTCCAGCTTCGCGTTCGTGAGAGGTTTCCAAGCCGGTTCCTGGCGAAGGCCTGCCAGCCAGTTCTTCTTTTCCTCTTCCAGTACAGGAGTGTTGGTGTCTAGCACTTGTTTCAGTGTTGTGATTCGTTCTGTCCAACTGCGCTTTTGCTCCAATTGCTCATCACTCCAGATCTCCAAGAGCGGGCGTTCATCCCGTTGATCGGAATCCTCGCTCTGATTGAAGAAATCATACATCTGGAAATACTCGTCGTGGGTGATGGGATCGAACTTGTGAGTGTGGCATTGCGCACAGGCCATGGTGGTTCCCATCCAAACTTCCATGGTTGTATTGACACGATCGACAACGGCTACGGTGCGGAACTCTTCGTTGTTGGTTCCGCCTTCATTGTTGGTGAGGGTGTTGCGGTGGAAGGCTGTGGCGACAAGCTGGTCTTCGGTGGGTGACTCCAGTAGGTCGCCGGCAATCTGTTCGATTGTGAATCGATCAAACGGCATATCATCGTTCAGAGCCCGGATTACCCAATCACGATAAGCCCAGATGGTTCGTGGAGGGTCGTCGGCGTAGCCCGCAGAATCCGCGTATCGAGCGAGATCCAGCCAGACGCGAGCCCAACGTTCTCCAAACGCTGGCTTGGCCAGTTGGGCATCAACATAGCGTTCGTAGGCGTCGTCTCCCGTGTCTTGCACAAAAGCGGACGCTTCTTCCCAAGTCGGAGGGAGCCCGGTCAAATCCAGCGCGACTCTCCGGGCCAACGTCCAGCGATCAGCTTGTGCGGAAGGGGTGAGGCCTTCCTCTTCAAGACGTTGGTAAACGAAGGCGTCAATGGGGTTCGAGACTGGCCAGGAAGGTGGGACCGCGGGAATCTTGGGAAGAATCGGTTTCTCGTAGGACCAGTGCTTGGCGTATTCTCCTCCTTGTTCGATCCAGCGTCGGATCAAAGCGATCTCGTCTGGATCGAGACGCCGCCCCTTTCCCTTGGGAGGCATCTTGTCGTCTTCGTCATCGGTGGTAATCCGGTAGAGCATTTCACTGGCCTCAGCGTCTCCCGGGACGATTGCCGCATAACCTCCCAGGTCGGCCCGGGAACCCTCAATGGTATCGAGACGAAGATCAGCAGCCCGTTCGTTTTCGTCCGGGCCATGGCACGCGATGCAGTTGCTGGAAATGAGCGGACGAATATCCCGGTTAAAGTCAATCTTCTCTTCAGCTGCCGTCAGCATTGCTGAGCCGGCGAGCATGACCAGCGGGAGAGCGAAAATGGTGGGGTATTTCATCATTGGTCGAAATGGGTTCAAGCAAGGATTCCGTTTACGATGTGTCCGTGAACGTCCGTGAGGCGGAATCGCCTTCCTTGGAAGCGGTAGGTCAGTTGTTCGTGGTCGATGCCGAGTAGGTGGAGAATGGTGGCTTGAAAATCGTGCACATGAACCGGATTCTTGATGGCGTTCATTCCGAGATCGTCGGACGCACCGTAGGTGATTCCAGGCTTGATCCCTCCTCCCGCCATCCAGGAGGTGAACGCATAAGGATGGTGATCACGCCCCCATCGAGGGCGGTTGTTGATGTCGCCCTGGATAAAGGGAGTTCTTCCAAACTCACCACCCCAAATGACGAGGGTATCGTCCAAAAGACCACGCATCTTGAGATCCTTGACCAAGGCGGCACTGGCTTGATCGGTATCACGGCACTGGTTGTAGAGCTCCGTGGTAAGACTGTTGTGCTGATCCCATCCCGCATGCATGCACTGGACAAAACGCACCCCGCGCTCGATCAGGCGTCGAGCCATCAGGCAGTTGTAGGCATAGGTTCCCTGCTCGGTGACTCCCGGCCCGTACAGGTCGAGAACATGTTGCGGCTCATCAGAAAGATCCGTGAGTTCCGGGACGCTGGTTTGCATCCGGTAGGCCATTTCATACTGCGCGATGCGAGTCTGGATCTCGGGATCTCCGCTCTGATCGAATTTCCTGGCGTTGAGTTCTGCCAAATCATCGAGCATTCCACGGCGCAGTTCGGGGCCCACCCCGGGGGGATTTTCCAAATACAGAACGGGATCACCGATGCCCCGAAACTTGACCCCCTGAAAACGGGAAGGGAGAAAGCCCGCCCCCCAATAGAAGTCATAGAAAATCTGACCACAACTCGTCCCCTTGCTGATTGAGGTCATTGCCACGAAACCGGGCAGGTCTTCTCCCTCAACTCCGAGTCCATACGTTAACCAGGCCCCCATGGTTGGGCGACCGGGGATTTGTCCTCCGCTTAGCATGAAGGAAATCGCCGGCGCATGGTTCACGGCATCGGTATGCATACTCTTCACGAAGCAGAGGTCGTCGACGATGCTCGCGGTGTGAGGGAAGAGCTTGCTCACCCAGGCACCACTTTCCCCATGTTGGGCAAACGGTTCGATGCTATCCAGCACCAGTTTGCTGGAGACGTTCTGGGTCATCGTACTGAACCGTTTTCCTTCCACATATCCGGCGGGGAGTTGCTTTCCGTGAAGCTTCTTGAGAAGCGGTTTGTGGTCGAAAGTATCGACATGCGTGGGCCCTCCGTTTTGGAAGAGATAGATGACGCGCTTTGCTTTGGCCTGATGATTGGGAAACGATGAGCGGGACTGAGCATAACCACTTTGGCCGAGCAAGGTGGCAAGTGCGGCGCTGCCGATGCCGGTTGATGCCTTGCCGAAAAAATGGCGCCGATTGATTCCCTTTTGGTGATCCGTTACCGGACCAGGATTGACCGAGTTGAGAATGGGAGAAAAACGAGGCATTGAGACAAGGGGCGAAAGTGGTGGCTACTCTTTGCTAAGGGTTTCATCGAGGTTGAGGAGCATGAGACTCACACAGGTCAACGCGGCGTGTTCGACCGTCGGCAGGCTCTGGTCGCGTGGCGAGTCCCCATAATTGAGGAGAAGTTCCGCTTCCGTCGGGTTCTTTTGATAGGCGTCTTGAGCGCGCTTGTAACTTCGTTTCCAGATCGCAAGTTCCTCGTCAGTCGGAATTCGGGTGAGGAGGGTTTCCCCGATCAATTGCAATTGAGCTGAGGTTTCGGATTCCCGCTTTAGTGCGCGCTTGGCCAGGTGGCGAGCGGCTTCCACGTAGGTCACGTCGTTCAGGGTGGTCAGCGCATGCATCGGTGTGTTGGTCCGGGCAACCTTGACGTCACAGATCTGGCGTTTGCTTACGTCGAAGAACATGGTTGGGCCCACAATTCTTCTCCAAAAAACGTAGAGACTGCGCCGGTAGAGGTCGTCTCCCGTGGCCCGCGCGTATTTCTTTTTGCCGAAGGTGGCTTCCTCCCAAATTCCTGGAGGTTGGTAGCCATTAAAGGCAGGGCCGCCGAGTTTCGGGTTCAGGAGGCCGGATGCCGCAAGAGCTTGATCGCGGATCATCCAACTTGGCAGGCGATGACGAGTTCCCCGCGCGAGCAAGCGGTTCTCGGGATCGAGGTCCCGCCATTTTGGATCCGGAGTGACAGAGCTACGTTGGTAAGTTTCGCTGGTGACAATGGTCTTCAGGAGACGCTTCACATCCCAGCCGGAGTCCATGAAATCCGCAGCCAACCAGTTCAACAATTCCAAATGCGCCGGATACTCGGCCTGAACTCCAAAGTCCTCGGCGGTCTTCACGAGGCCCACACCGAACAGCATTTGCCAGATTCGATTGACGGTTACACGTGCCGTCAGGGGATGGTCGCGAGACACGAGCCAACTGGCCAGGGCCAACCGGTTGGGAGGAGAGTTTTCATCCAGTGGTGGGAAGATTTCAGGTACCGAAGGAAAGACTTCCGGCCCCGGGTGATTGTACATCCCGCGGTCCAGGATGAACGTCTTCCGTGGCTTCTCGAGATCAGCCATCACCATCACCTTCGGGATCGCTTTCCGATGCGCTTCAAGGGCCGATTTTGCTTTCTCGGCTTTGGCGGCAAGGCTGCGATAGAGTGAATCGGAAGCACGGTGAGTTTTGGTGATCAGTTCGTTCTGTCCTTTGCTGCGTTTCTCGGTGGGTGTCCTCAGCGCCGCGATCAATTTGGCGTCATCCTTCTCATTGCCGGGAGATGGTGATTCGGTGGCGGAAAGCCTTACCCGTCCAATGAAGTGGTGTTGATGGACCGAATCATGCCGCAATGTGAACTCAAGCGGGCCGCTAACGGGAGCCCTGAGAATGAACGTCGCGTAATGCGACTGCGAAACCGGTTTGCCGCTGAACACAGCCCATCCTGTGTTGGGATTTCCATCAAACGAACGGCTAACCGCGAGACCGCCTTGTTCGTAGGTCGCGGTAGCCGATGAAATGGGAATGAGCTTTCCTTCGGAACGAATTTCGAACTCTGTCAGGACGAAGTTGCCACTATCCGAACGTGCGAGCCCTTTGCCTGCGTTGCTGAAGGAAGGGTGTTGCAAGGCCTCAAGGCGAATGGCGGTAATGTTTTTCAGACCAGCCTCGGTCGAAATGACGAACGTCTCGCGGTCCGGGTTGGGGCCGGATGCGAGCACCGTTCGATCATCTTGAATCGTTAACTGGGTGGTTGTGGCCGAAGCGGAAATGGGGTTCAGGATCTTCCATTCGGTGATCGCGGAGAATTCGTTTTCCCATTTGTGCTGCTGAGGCGCTATGGCACGAGCGCGTTCGTCTACGGCCTGTCTCGCCTGAGAATAACGGGCCACCAACATCGCTTCCTTTTGCTTTTGAAGATCCGTTGCGATTCCAAGATTTGGTTTGGTTTGGGGATCACCACCGCCGCCAGAAACCGGTGTCTGGTTAAAGAACGCCGTGAATTGGTAGTAGTCTTTCTGAGTGAGGGGATCGAACTTGTGATCGTGGCAGCGACAGCAGTTGAGGGTTAACCCGAGCCAGGCCGTTCCCATCGTTTCCGCCATATCGAAGACATAGTCGACGCGGTTCTCCTCGGCAATGCGCCCGCCTTCTCCATTGATCATGTGGTTTCGATTGAAGCCGGTTGCGAGGATCTGCTCTTCGCTCGCATTTGGAAGGAGATCGCCAGCCAACTGCCAGATTGTGAATTGATCGTAGGGGAGGTTCTTGTTGAAGGCTTCGACCACCCAATCGCGCCACGGCCACATGGTCCGTTCGCGGTCGCCCTGATAACCGTTGGAATCCGCATAGCGAGCGACTTCAAGCCAATCCCAGGCCATTCGGACACCGAAGGCCTCCGTGCTCAACAGCTCATCGATCAAGAATTCCCAGTTCTTGGCATTCGGTTCCGCGGCGAAACGGGAGACCTGTTCTGGAGTTGGTGGGAGGCCTGTTAGATCAAGCGCTGCTCTTCGAACCAGGGTGTGCGGAGGTGCTTTGGCGCTGGGCGGAATTCCAACTTGATTCAGTTTCGTCTGGATGAATTGGTCAATCGGATTGGTGGGGAGTTGGGGATCCTTTGGAAGTTCTGGGACGCGCTCAAAGGCCCAATGCCCGCCCCAGGTTGCACCTTGGTCGATCCAATCGGCAACGAGGCGGATCTGAGACTCCGTGAGGGTTCGATGGGACTTCGGCGGAGGCATCAAATCTTCTGGATCGTCCGAGGTAAGTCGGTCCATGAGTTCGCTATTCCCGCTATCACCCGCCGTGATGAACTGCTTCGCGTTTGCTTCATCGTCCATGCGGAGACCGGCCTTCCGGGCCTTGGCATCAAACCCATGACAGTGGAAACAATTCTCGGAGAAAATCGGCCGAACATCGCGGGTGAAGTCAATGTCATTCGCGAGCCCCGAATCGACCGCATTGAACAGGACGATCAGTAGAAGGAAGGAATATCCTGGTGCTGGGAACAGGGAATCCATTGGGCTATTCGGGGTTGATCGTCCAGAGTTCAGCGGGTTTACCCCGTGCCACAAGATCCTTCACTTCGTCGATGTCGAGCTCTCGGTTCCATATCGCAAACTCGTCCATGCGGCCGCGAAATGCCCGGATTGGGACGTAAGGCCATTCCTCGTCCCACAGCCAGTTGCCGATGCGGGCTAAGCCGGGGGCGATGTTGCTGTCGGGGGAAAGCTGGTTCGCGCCTGCCAACTCACCATTGAGGAAGACCTTACTCTTGCCGCTGATTCGGGAAATGGTTCCGGCGACGTGCACCCATTGCCCGGTGGGAACCACCTTTCGGGCCGGTGGCAAGGGGTGCCCGGTCTCGAAAGCCGCGACCCACATCGTTCCAGATCGGTTGAACTGCCAATGGATGTCTCCGGAGTTCCAACCATTGGAATCCAGAATCGAGGTGTGACTGAAATCGAAGCGATCGACCTTCATCCACGCGGCGAAGGTCAGTTCCTCAAACTCACCTGGAATATTGATCTCGACATAGTCGGTATCGCGGTCAAAGAGGAGGCCATCCTTCCCGGGCCACCGACCGGAAACCCAACGCGCCCCCTGAATCCGACCGTCACTGACGCCTGCATTCTCCGCAAGATTTACCAGGAGATCCGGATTCTCCGTTGGACGAAAATCGTAATAGGCAATCAGATCCCGGTCACGGGCGAAGTCTTTCGCCGTATTTCTCCAGCGAAGGTAGCCAATCGATCCAGGAGTTGGGAACAAATCCTTGGTCGGAGCGGATGTCCGTCTCAGTTCGCCATTCGAGAACTGCACGGACTCTCCGTCCAAAACCGAGGAGAGGAGTTCCGTGGTCCCCGGCTTCTTGGCATCTACCTGACCGTTGAACACGTGAAGTTCACTCGCGCCGGTATCCTGATGAACCTGAACTCCAAATTCAGTTCCAAGGTCCTCGTAGTCAATTCCAGGGGTTGCAATGGTGAAGCCCTGAGCGCTTGGCGGAACGATGGCGCGAACGGCTCCGTCTTTGAGGCGAACATGAAACGCGTCATCAATCAAAAAGGAAGCCGGACCTTCCATCACGAGGTCCGCCCCATTGGAAAATCGCAGGTGAATCGCGCCGGATACCAACTGGTAGTCACCCGGTTCAAAGCGGACGGCATCGGGATCGTGTCCTTCGCGGAATTTTGCGCCAGCTTCATCAACCAAAAGAGCAACGACCGGGCTGGGGGGCGTAGTAGACGGAGGCGGCGTGGGGATCTCTCGAAGGACCGCGATGAGTGCGATAAGGCAGGCGGCGGCTGTGATGATCCATGGAGCGGCTGCCTTCCATGCCGGGAAATTGAGACTGGTCGAGGGATGTGACGCGGGACGAGACTTCCTTGCAAACTCGGGCAAGCTTTCGGTGATCGTCGCCAGGAGCCTGAGCCGGGTTCGTGCCTCTTTGCTCTCCCGAAGCAACTCCCTCAACTGATCGTGCTCTTCAGGGGGAAGATCTTCATCCAGGTAACGTCCCAGAAGCTCGTCGTTTTGCCTGCTCATGAGGTTTCCGCCATTTTCCTTTCGATGCAGTCCGCAAGCTCCAGCCGAATGCGCCTGAGGAGCTGGTAAAGCGCATCGGGCTTTTTGTGATGTTGAGCCGCCAACTCCTTGATCGAGACCTGCGGGTCGTAGGCTTCCGTGATCAATTCGCGTCGTGCGTCCGGAAGTAGCGTCAGGCAGTTCTCAAGCGCTTCGATCCATGCGTTGCGTTTCGAGGACTGTTCGATCCCTTCTTGCGCGATTCTCTCAACCAGATCGTCATCGAGAACGAGGCGATCCCGGGCCTTGGTGCGCCGGAATTTGAGGATTTCAAATCGCGCGATCACGCAAATCCACTTCCCAAAGTTCCGGTTTGGGTCGTCCAATTCGGCGAACTTTCGCAAAGCGACCAAACTGACGTCCTGCATGATCTCGGCGACGTCGTTTCCCGACGGGATCGACGCCCGGATGAAGGCGCGCACCTCCGGTTCATGCTTGGTGAGAAGAAGAACGAACTGCTCGTGAGAGTCTGACAGGTGTGCTGAATCCGGCATGGGGTTTCAGCCTATCACTCCCGAAGAGGGGCGGATCTGATGAAAAAACGGAAAAAAGTCCCAGGGAGCGCGTGAAAAGCGCCGCATCTCAACATCATGCGAAGCCAATCTTCAAAGAAGAGGAACAACTTGCGCGTCGGTCATCATTTTCAAACGCTGCCTAATCTGCCAGTTCTTCGCTCATGAACTGGCGGAGAAAGCGTGCGCTCTGGCGAAGTGCGCCATGACGACCCTTGAGCGTTTTCTCGTAGGGACGATCTTCCACCTCGATACAAACCGGGCCGGTATAGTCGGCCTGGCTGAGTGCGCTGAAAAAGTGCCCCCAATGGACGTCTCCAAGGCCCGGGAGTTTCGGCGTATGAAACTCAAGCGGAGTTGAGAGGATGCCCACGTCATCCAACGCCGCTTGATCAACGATGGCGTCTTTGGCGTGAACGTGAAACAGCTTGCTCGCGAATTCCTGAATCGGCTTCACGTAATCCATCTGCTGCCAGAGCAGATGGGACGGGTCGTAGTTGAGTCCAAAAGAATCGCTCTCGATGTCAGAGAACATCCGGCGCCATATCGCCGGGCTGATGGCGAGATTTTTGCCGCTGGGCCATTCATCGTTGCTGAAGTACATCGGGCAATTCTCGATGCCGATACGAACTCCGTTGTCTTCAGCCAGCCGGACCAGTGGTCTCCACACTTCGAGGAAACGCGGCCAATTTTGATCGATGGTTTTGGCGGGATCACGACCAATGAAGCTGGTGATTTGATGCACGCCCAGTTTCGGGGCGGATTGGATCAGTTTGACCAAATGGTCAATAGAGACCTGGGCTTCCGCAGGGACTGGCGTGAGCGGATTCGGGTAGTAGCCCAACGAGCTGATCGCCAGACCTTGGTCCGTGATCCTTCCCCGGATCTCGTCTGCCTGGCTGTCCGTCAGGTTGGCGACGTCAATATGGGTAATCCCGGCGTAACGCCGATCGGCTTCGCCCTTTGGCCAACACATCAGTTCCACGCAACGGAACCCTTCGTGGCTCGCAAAGTTGAGCACTTCGCTGAGTGATTGATCTGCCAGGATGGCACTAACGAATCCGAGTTGCATGGTGAGAGGGGAACAATCTAGAGTTGGACCCAGCGTTGGGTCTGGTGGCTTTCGAGAATGGCGTCGCAAAGCTGGATCTCGCGATGCCCGTCTTCGAATGTGGCGAAATGCTGGTCGGGTCCGAAGTTCTTCTTCGCGATGGATTCATAAAATGCCCGGAACCCCATCTTGAAGGTGTCGGGAAATCCTTCGGCATGACCGCCCGGAAAATCGGCAAATCTTCTGGCGATATCCTGATTGAGTCCCGGATCTTTGAGAACAATCTCGTTGGGACGGTCCCGCGCACCTCGCCAAATCTCATTGGGTTGTTCGCTATTCCATTGAATCGCTCCTTTCGAACCGGAGATTTCGTAGCGGAGACAGTTCTTCCGGCCGGAAGTCACTTGAGAAACAAACATGGCTCCGCGGGCGCCATTCTCGAACCGCAAGAGGACCGTGCCCAGGTCGTCGGTTGTCACCTCGATCGGCTCTGTTGCGTTGTTGTTCTGAGCCGTTCCTGAAAATGTTTCCACTTCGCCGGCAGGTCGCATTCGGATGGGATGGACAGTGTGGACGTCGGCAAAAACGGAACTCACTTTTTTGCCGGTAATGTTCTGAACCAGGTCGATCCAATGAGTGCCGATGTCCGCAACCGCCCTCAACTTGCCTTGTTCTTCCGCGAGAACCCGCCAGTTGTAGTCGCTGTCGTAAAGAAGCCAGTCCTGTTGATAGCTTCCGAAGACGGAGTGAATCTCGCCAAGATCTCCAGATTGAACCCGCGCTTTTGCTTCCTGATTAATGGGGTAAAAGCGCATGTTGTAATTGACGCCCGCCGCCACCGCTTTTTCCTGAGCCAAGCGTACCAGTTCGCGCGACTCAGCAGAAGTCATGGCCAGAGGTTTCTCACACATGACGTGTTTTCCGGCGTTGAGTGCGGCCGATGCCTGTTCGAAATGAAGACGGTTTGGAGTCGTGATGTGAATCGCTTCGACTTCTGGATCCGCGATGAGGTCTCCGAAGGTTGGATAGGCCTTTGGGAGCTCCAGCAAATCTGCGGCCGCCTTCGATTTCTCCATCGTGGAACCCTGAATTCCCAACACTTCCACACCGCGCACGCGCTTCAATGCTTCGGCGTGGACCGTGCCCATGAACCCGGTTCCTGTGATTGCGACTTTCATGCTAAGTTAGGGTTGAGAGGAACGGTTTGCCAAAATCAGCCCCGTTCAAGGTTCGAATGCGTTCCACGACGCGCATCTGATAACCAGAGGCGATGTAGGTTTGGAGGCCGTTATCCATCGCGGTCGGTTTGAAGTCGGGATGTTCTTTGGTCAGTCTTTCGCCGTAGTGGCGGTAATAATCCGCCGCCGCTTGCGAACGGATGAGGAGTGATTCACTGGACCAGTTGACCTTGGCGACTCCGCTTTCCACCGCATCGGCCAGTTGTGAGTTGGAAAGACCGGAAGAGCCGTGGAGCGCGATTCCAATCGGGCGACCTGCGAGATCGCTGGCGAGTTGCTGATGCTCTTGAATCGCGGTGGTGCTGAAACCATTGACCTCTCCAAGGCCGTGTTGGGTGCCAACGCCGGGCGCCCACAGTGCGAGGAAGCCCGGGTGCCGCGTTTCGACTTCTCCAAACAGGGCCTTGGTTTCCGCCAACGCAGTGACGCCGTCATCCACTCCGGCTTCCATTTCCAACGTCGCCGAAAGCGCGTGAGAACCGGCGAAATCGCAAAGCTCGCACAGATGGTCGATGTTCTCCGCAGGTGTCAGGTCGGACGAATCGAGGGAAATGCTCGAAGCTCGGGACTTCATCGCATGCTTCAAAATCGGCAGCGTGCCAGCACCCTTGATGTGATCGGTATGGTAGATGACCGGGACCTCGGCAAAACGGGGATGATTGGCCAGGACCCGGAGATCGGCCAGATAACGGTCCATCCCCAGGATTGGATCGCCGGCCCCAAAACTGTGACCTTGCAACTGCCAGAGGCTGGTTTCGATGATGATGGGAGCATCGCATTCCTTAGCGGCGTGAAGACAGTCGACGATTGCTGCAGGACTGTCCGCGTTGACCGCGAGAATCGCGTAGTGGTTCTGGACGGCATGCTCATACAGGGAGCGCGTTTGATCAGGAGATAGCAGCATCGCTCAAAGCTTGGGATTGATGCAGACCTTTAACGCTTCGCCGGATTCCATCAGGGGAAACGCCTCGTTCAACCGGTTCAGCGGAAGCGTGTGCGTGATAATCCGATCGGCAGGAAACCGGCCGCTTTGAATCAAGGCTTGCGAGGCCTGAAAGTCGCTCATCTTCTCCGAGTAGGAACCCGTCACGATAATTTCTTTGTAGTGAAGATGGTTGGTGTTGAGCACTGCTGTCGGAGCTGATTTGGGAAGGCCGCCAAAAAATTCAACCCGTGCCCCTTTTCCGGCAATCTCCAGGGCATCTGCCTGGGCATGGGCGTTGCTGCAGGCCACGATGACGACGCTTGGCCCCAATCCATCGGTAAGCTCTTCCATCCGCTGGAGGTGGGAACCGTCTTTCGTCACCGGGATGGTGCCGTCAATGTCAAAGGCCCTGGCTTGCTCCAACCGGTTCTCCGACACATCGAGCATCCAGACTTTTTGAGCGCCCTGAAGTCGCGATACGACCGCGTGCATCACTCCAATCGGCCCGGCCCCGATCACCGCAACGGTATCGTAGAGCCCGATGTTGAGGCGGCCGTGGGCGTTGATGACACAGCCCAACGGTTCCGCCAGTCCCATCTGGTCGGATGGCATGTCACTTTCGACTTTGAACAAGTGACCGTTCCGGACTCCCTTTGCCGGGACTTTCAGATAAGGGGCGAACGCACCATCGTGATGATAGGCCATTGTGGTGCGCGACAGGCACAGATTCTGCCGGCCCATTTTGCAGAAGCGACAGTCGCCGCAAGGCAAGACGATGTACATCACGACGCGATCGCCGACCGAGACGTTTCCGTTGGCTCTGGATTCCACAATTGAGCCGCAGAATTCGTGACCAAGAATTCGCGGTGGCTCGATTTTTTGGTCGCCATGGCGAAAGGTGCGGAGATCAGTTCCACATACGGCGCAGGCATCGACCTCGATGAGGACTTCGCCATCTTCGAGGCTCGGATCCGCGACGTTCTCGATATCGATCTGCTCTCTCCCTTTGTAGACGGCGGCTATCATGACATCCAGTTTTGAGCGGCGTTTGCCGACCACTTTTGAGTGATCTTTTTGGTCTTGGTCCAGAACCTGGCTCCATCCTCACCGGTGATATCTCCAACTCCGAAACAGGAGTCGTTCCAGCCCCCGAAGGAA
Organism: uncultured bacterium; assembly: GCA_963977015.1. Taxonomy (GTDB): domain Bacteria; phylum Verrucomicrobiota; class Verrucomicrobiia; order Verrucomicrobiales; family DEV007; genus JBCDHN01. Next base: position 66,571 of record CAXBMO010000023.1, read on the forward strand.
AAGGGTTCGCGTGGGACGGGGACGCCAATGTTGACGCCAATCATCCCGGCGCTGGCATGTTCCTCAAAGTAGCGGGCCGTTGCGCCGCTGGTGGTATAGATTGAGGCCGCGTTTCCGTAAGGATTCGCGTTCTCGATTTCAAGAGCCTCTTCAAGGGTATCGACATGAAGAATGGTGAGGACCGGCCCGAAAATTTCCTCACAGGCTGATTCGTGCCCAACATCAACTCCGTCAATCAACGTCGGCCCAACGTAGTAGCCGCCTTCAGCCCCGGCGACCGACACCCCGCGTCCATCAAGACGGATTTTGGCCCCGGCTTTCTCGGCGCGATCAATAAATCCTTCAATCCGCTCCTTGGCGGTTGAGCTGATAATGGCGCCGAGATTCTTGCCAGGAACAACGTTTCGCATCTCGCTCTCGATCGCTTTCATCACGGCCGAGCAATCACCCACCGTAATGAGGACACTGGCAGCCATGCAACGTTGGCCGGCACAACCCGTCGCTGAGGAAACCACATTTCGAGCGGTCAGTTCAGGATCCGCGTCAGGAACGACGACCAAATGGTTCTTGGCTCCCCCCAACGCCAACACCCGCTTTCCGTTGGCAATGCCACGATCGTAGACAAGCTTCGCGATTTTCGTCGACCCGACGAAGGCGCAGGCTGCGATGCCTGAATGATCCAGAATTGCTTCGACGGTTTCGCGGGAACCCTGAACAACCTGGAACACGTTTTCGGGCAGGCCGGAATCGAGCAGCAACTCGGCGAGCCGGACGGGGGTGAGCGGCGTTTGCTCGCTGGGTTTCAGCAGAAAGGTGTTTCCGGTCGCAATAGCTAGGGGAAACATCCAAAGGGGGACCATCGCCGGAAAATTGAAGGGAGTGATGCCGGCACAGACGCCAAGTGGGTAGCGGCGGGAAAAGCAATCAACGCCGCGGCTGACTTCGAGCTTGGAGCCCTGGCCAATTGAAGGCAGCGCGGTGGCATATTCGACGACTTCGAGCCCTTTCTGAATTCCGGCCTCGGCCTCGGCAGGAATCTTCCCGTTCTCCGAGCTGACCAACTCAGCCAACTCGGCGAGGTTGGCTTCGACGAGGTTCTTGAACCGGTAAAGAGGTTGAACCCGCTCTTTGATCGGGGTTTGGCCCCACGAAGCAAACGCCGTCGAAGAACGATGAACGGCGTCATCGATGCCTTTGGTGTCGAGAGGTTGGATCTTCCCAAGCAATCGCCCATCGAGAGGGGAGGTGACTTCAATTGGTTTCATGATCATGCATTCAGGCGCAATTCGACTCCTGACGAGGCGATGCCCATTGTTTGGTTGTGTAACTTGTAGTGATCTCCACGATAAAACAGGCGTTGATACCAGATGGGACAACGCTTTTTGACATAGCCAATTCCTTCGACCAACAGGGCCGGAGTCGGGGGCTCAATGTTGAAGATGGCGCTTTGTTGAGAATCGAGGACAACTGCGGAAATGGAGTGCTGCTCCCCGGTCATGGGAAGCTCATAGCGATCCTCCAAGGCCCGGTAAAACGAATGGGAGACATCCTCAGGCCGAAGTCCCGGCGCGAGCGCTTCCCGAATCCATCGATATTCCAGAATCATGGGAAGCTCATCGGCCAGGCGCAATCGCTCCAGATAGATCACGCTTTCGTCTTCCTGGTCCGGGATCTCGAGGCCGACTCGAACCGATGCCGGCACCTCTCCGCTTCGTAGTCTTCTGAAGTTCCGGACGGAAGTAGACGGTTCCCGGCCTTGGGCCCTGGCGTGGGCGGTAAAGCTTTCCATTCCGCTCAGCGAAGCGAAAAGCGTCTTTTGTTTTCGAACTCTAGCGCCAATCCCTTTCCGGAGTTCAAGAAGTCCCTCGGCAACCAAACTTGAGATCACCTTGTTTGCGGTGGCGCGACTGACTTCGTAGCGTTCTGCAATCTCTCGTTCAGAGGGGAAGCGATCACCCGCTTCATAAGCTCCGCTTTGAATGGCGTCTCGGCAGAGGGAGGCCAGTTGAAGATGGATGGGCTCCTGGGCAAAGGATATTCCGGGAAGTCTGGCTAAATCGGCGGGCATCAAAAAAAGGACTTGCTGGCTAGTGGACTAGCCACCTATATGAAACCCGAAACGATTGTCAAATGGCTCGAATCAGAAATTCATGAAACGCATTCTCCTCACTGGGGCAGCAGGCATTGTTGGTCGATCCATTCGTCCACTGCTGAGAGAACGGTATGAGCACGTGGTCCTTGCTGACCTGCAACCAATCCTCGATTTGGCTCCCAACGAGGTCAGTCGCGTTGGCGATTGCGCGGATCAGGCATTTGCGGATGGTCTTGTGGCCAATGTCGACGGAGTCATTCATCTGGCGGGATTGGTCGGTGCGAAGTTCTCGTTTGAGGACGTGCTGAGGCCAAATATTCTGGGAACGGAGGTGATTTTCGAAGCGGTTCGGAAAGCCGGGATTCGCAATATCGTGTTCGCCAGTAGTCATCATGTCGTCGGCTTTCTCCGTAGGGGCGAGTTGGTGGATCATGAAACAGCGCCGCGTCCGAATAGCCAATACGCCTTGTCCAAAGCCTACGGGGAAAGCGCGGCTTCGCTCTATGCGGACAAATACGGCCTCAATATCCTCGTCGTACGGATCGGCTATGTGGGGGACGACTTGAGTAAGGAGCGTCGTCTCAGAACGTGGATCAGCCCGCGCGATCTGGTGCAACTCATCGAGATCGGACTGGGGACACCCGATTTGGGATGCGAAATTGTCTATGGCGTCTCCGACAATCCTGAACCGCTCTTTGATAATTCCAACGCGTTCCAGTTGGGATATCAGCCACAGGACCGGTCTGTCGACTTTGTGACTGATGATTCGGTCTTGAAGATTCGCCCCGATCCAACTTCGCTTGAGGAAAGCCTGATTGGTGGCGGATTTGCCGCAGAGGGATTCGAAGGGGATCAAGAACGTGTTCTTGGCAACCAACAGAACGAAACTTGATCAGCTGGAGAGAAATTCGGGGATTGTCTCGCTGAGAATGAGACCGATTCTGGCCCGTTCTTCGTCGCTGAGATAGTCGAAACCGCGAATCGGCTCAGGAGAGGTGAGGATTTCGCGAATGCGCTGGTAGACGGCCTGTTTCATCGCTCCTGGCAACTTCGTGAATGCCTCGGAGTAGATCATGTAGGAACAGCGGTTCTCGAACATGTGCCCATTCAATTTCAGATCCTTGAGAGAAAGTCCGCTGCTGGTTTGGCGTCGATCCTTCAAAAAAACTTCCTGGTAGGCCGAATTGCCCTGCAGCTGGTTCGGACCGAGCGACGCTTCGGATTTGAAAAGCAAGTAATCGGTCAGCTTACGGGCTACCCGATGGTAATAACGTTGAGCGTCCTCGGGCATCCGGTCCAATTGGGACGCATCCTCAACCTGGTAGTCGAAAATGGCCTGTCGGGCCTTGTAATGGGCCTCCATCAGTTGGTTGTGAATCCCAATCTGGTGGTCAAGAATCAGGAGGGCGAGGATGTCGCTTTTCGCTCCGAAGGGAAATGCCTCAGGTTGGATAAACGCGCTGAGCGAAGCGAGATTCGCGTGTTCGTCCATATCCAGCCGCACCTGGCCGTTTTCCCGAGTTGCGATCGCATTGCCGAGGTGGCGCATCTCCCCGTGCTGACCGGTGACATACCATCCGCCCCAGCGTTGATCCATGGGCACCTCGTGACCTGCCAACTCATGGGGAAGGCTTCGGAGACTTCGGCCGTCCGCAGCGGGATAAATCGATCGCCCGAGCGGACCGGGCATGTAGTTGGTCGCACTTCCGGCGTGACATCCCATGCATCGCCCGGATTCGGCAATCACCGGGCTCGTGGTATCGTCCAGCTCTCGTTGGAAGAAAAAGACGGATCCCATCCATGGGTCGATGCTTCCGATTTCAATCCGTCCGCCCGGCATCCAGCCCAGGTAAACGTCTTCATTGAAGTAAATCGCGCGGGGATTGCCCGGATTGACGACCGCGCGCTGGAGGCTTGTTTTGGTGAACACCATCACCTGCGACTCGACCGGAATATCGAGCTCTTTCAGCAAACGACTGACCAGTGGCTTGCCATTTGCTTCGTTGAGTGGCGCAGTCTCGCCTGCTTGAATGCGATCAAGCAGCCTTGTGACCGGGTCCCGCTTCGCAACCGATCGATAGTTGTGGGGCTCCTCCTGGAAATCGTTATAAAATTCGGCATAAACCACCGACGTTGTAATGAGTAGGGAGATTGCGAGGTGCTTCATGGGGCGGAGGTGAATGAGCAATGACCAAACCCACGTCGATTGTAACCGCAACCTTGCAATCGTTTAGGAAAGGAACGAAAAGTGAGTGCGCCGCCCCTATGAAGTTGAAGCAAACGATTCTGATCGTCGATAACGAGGATGACTATTTGGCCTGGGCGAAAGGCCATCTGTCAGCCCCAACCGTCTCTATTTCCGTTGCGAATGATGCCGAGCTCGCCCTGAAGAAGTTTCAGGAGGAGCGTCCCAGTATTGTGATCGCGGAGCTCCGAATTGCACCGTTTAACGGATTGGAGCTTCTGCGGAAAATGCGCCATATCGACCCGAATGCGATGGTCCTGTTGACGACCGGATTCCCGCCAACCAGCGCCGTGATCGAGGCGATGAAGCTTGGCGCCTACGATTTCCTTCGCAAGGAAGCCTTAACCTATGAATTGCGCCCGGTCGTTGAAACCGTGCTTCAGGCGCACGAGGAAATTCGGGTTGAATCGAACAAGGAAACTCCGCGCAAAGAGGAAACGAATCAGGAAGACCACCAAGACAGCATCATCGGGAAATCGTCGGCGATGCAGGAGGTTTTCAAGATGATTGGCCGGGTTTCGCGGGCCGACGCGCCGGTCCTGATTACCGGCGAGAGTGGTTGTGGCAAAGAGGTGGTCGCCAATGCCATTCATCGTTTCAGTCCCCGGGCGAAGAACGAATATGTCGCGATCAACTGTGCTGCGATTCCGGCCGATTTGCTGGAAAGCGAGTTGTTTGGTCACGAAAAAGGAGCCTTTACGGGAGCCAGTCAGCAGCGGATTGGCCGATTTGAACAATGCGACGGCGGCACGCTCTTTCTTGATGAAATCGGTGACATGCCGATGGCGGTGCAGAGCAAGATCCTCCGCGTCCTCCAGCAGGGCGAATATTCGCGCGTTGGCGGAAATCAGACGTTGAACAGCGATGTTCGGATTCTGGCGGCGACAAACAAGGATCTTGAGGGGGATGTCGAACGCGGAAAATTCCGTGAGGATTTGTTTTATCGACTCAATGTGGTCCGGATCCATCTCCCGCCCTTGCGTGACCGGCGGGAAGACATTCCGCTTTTGGTCGATTTCTTCCTGATCCGGATTTCGAAATCTCGTCACAGCGATCCCATTCGGGTGAGTGACGAAGCCATGCAGCTCTTGCAGAGTTACGACTGGCCGGGCAACGTTCGGGAATTGGAGAATACGATGCAAAGGGCCTGCGTTCTCGCGACCAGCAACGTGCTGCTCTCCAAGGATATTCCCCTGGGGCGTGTTCCGCGCCGGCCTGACATGCCGGAAGATTCTCAATCAGCGTTGCCGAATGCAAATCCCGGGCATTCACCTGCGCCAGCCGCCGCGGCGGTTTCAGATGGCGACATTTCCCTTGAACAAGCCGTCCAAGCCCTGTTCAAGGCTGCGGAAGCTGATGAGGATCTTCAACTCCTACCTTGGCTGGAGCGGGAAATGACCCTTTACGCCATGGACAAGGTGAACGGAAACCAAGTTCACGCGGCTCGCCTGCTCGGAATCACTCGCGGCACGTTGCGCAAGCGCCTGGAGCGATACGAAATCACCTGACCAGAAATCGGACGTTCACGGGGGAATCGACCGCGATTTCGCTGCCGGTAGGTTCCAGCGCACCGGTCTCCTGGTTAATTTTGAGAACGACCACATTGTGGGAGCGTTGGTTTCCGACGACCAAAAATTGACCGCTCGGATCAATCCCAAACCCGCGAGGAATCTCTCCCTGCGTTGATTCGCGTTCGACCGGGGTCAATGATCCCGTCGATTCGTCAATCTCAAACACGGCAATCGAGTTTGGGCCGCGATTGGAAACGTAGAGAAATCTCCCGCTGGGATGGACCAGCGTTTCTGCGGTGCTGTTTCCTTTCTGCGGGGTGCCTTCGGGGACCGTGGGATAGGTATCGAGGAGTTCCATTGTCCCCGAACTCGCGTCGTAGGCAATCGCGGCGACCTCGAGCGTCATTTCCAGATTGGCGAAAGCAAATTTGCCACTTGGATGAAATGACAGATGGCGTGGCCCTCCTCCTGGAGGCGTCTGCAGAAACGGTTGCTTGGATGGCGTTAGTTTGCCCGAAGTCGGATCCAAATCGTAAATCAGGATCTTGTCCAAGCCCAGATCTGCGGCAAAGGCGCGCCGATCTGCGGGATCCACGTTGATGGAGTGAGCGTGCGGGCCTTCCTGTCGGCGAGGATCCACGCTGCTTCCTTCATGCTGCATGGTTGATCCGGCTTCGCCGATTGAGCCGTCATCCGCAATGGGGTAGGACGTGCAATTTCCGCCGCTGTAGTTGGCGACCAGCAACGATTTTCCGAGGGAATCCATCGAAACATGGCAAGGATGCGCCCCGCCGGTTGGTTGTTGGTTGAGAAGCGTCAAATCCCCGACCGTGTCGATGGAAAATGCGCTGACGGAACCCGTTTTCTTGCCATTGCCCGTCGCGATTTCGGAGACCGAATACAAATATTGGCCATTGGGATGGATCACGACAAACGACGGGTCCTTGGTTTCGGCGGCAAGTTGGGGCGCTGAGAGTTGCCCGGTCGTCAAGTCGAGCGTTGATCGATAGATGCCTTCGCTGTCTCCCTTCGTGTAGGTTCCAATGTAGGCCCAGGTTTCGGCGTGCATTGTGCCGACGAGAGACCAAAGCAGGAAAAGAAGGAAGGGGGCTTTTCGAATCATGAGGCCACGCTAGGCAAGCAAAGACATCGCGCAAATCTCAAATTTGAATTCCGGCCGTTTGCAACAATGTTAGGGCATCGATCTCTTTACCAATATTCCTCCCAAGTCTTCAGGCGCCTACCGGGTTCTCCACACTGCCGATTGGCATCTGGGGAAACCGCTCGGTGACCTTTCCCGCGCCGAAGAACACCAGTCGTTCCTGGCGTTTCTCCTGAAAACGATCCAAGAATTCGGCATCGATGCGCTGATCGTTGCCGGGGATATCTTTGATTCGGCTCATCCTCCCCAGTCCGCCATTCGGCAGTATTTCGACTTTATTTCGGCACTCTATCGTGAGACCGGATGCACGATGGTTGTGACGGGAGGAAATCACGATTCTCCTTCGCATCTCGAGTCCCCGCGTGAATTGCTGTCCGCTCTCCGCGTTCACGTGATTGGGAATCTGCCCGGAAAGATGGAAGAGGCACTCATTCCGTTGCCGTGTGCGGACCATCCACAGGTCATTGTCGCAGCGATTCCCTTCCTTCGGGATCGCGATCTTCGTTCAGGAAAGTCGGGTGAATCCGCTACGTCCATCCAGGCGCAATTGGCGTCGGGCATTGGCAAAGTCTATGCCAAAGCCCATGCTGCGGCGAAACCGTGGATCGCAAAGGGAGCCGCCTTTCTCGCGACCGGACATTTGACGATGAACGGCAGCCAGGTGTGCCCGTTGGCAAAAGGAGGGAGTGAACGCGAGATCCACATTGGAGGACTTGGTTCGATCGATGCGTCGCGGTTGCCTTCGGAGATTGATTACCTCGCTTTGGGGCATTTGCATCGACCGCAATTGGTGGGGGAGTTGGAACATTTTCGCTATTCGGGGTCACCGCTTCCGCTGAGTTTTGCCGAGGCCGGTGATGAAAAGGAGGTTCGGGTTCTCGATTTTGAAGGCGGGAAGTTGACCGGAAATTTTGGCGTGAGGTTGCCGCTTCCTCGTCGATTGATTCAATGGCGACTTCAGCGTGAACAACTGAGTTTTTACCTTCGTGAAAAGCGCCCTCCCAAGTCCAAACTGACGCCGTGGGTCGAGGTCATTGTGACGGATCCGCGCCCCGGAGAGAACCTGTTCGAGACGGTTCGTGAGTTGGCGAAAGACCGACCCTATGAAGTAGTTCGTGTGGTCAGTAGCCGGGTTACGCCAATCTCGCAGTTCCAGTTGGGAACGTTTCGGGATGAAAGTGAGGCGGATGATCTGATGGCGAATCCCGAACGGATCTTTGACTGTCGATTGGAGGAATCTGAAGACTACTCGGAGGCTGAGAAGGAGGAACTTCGCATCGCGTTTGCGGAGTTGTTGGAAATGAATCGCGAGGAAGAGGCCAACGCCGGTGTCTTGCCGAATTTGACCACGGTTCCATCGGTATGAAGATCCTTCGCATTGGGCTGAGCAACCTGAACTCACTTCGTGGTGAACATGAAGTCAACCTGGAGGAAGAGCCGCTGGGAAGCGCTGGGATTTTTGCCATTACCGGGCATACCGGGGCCGGGAAATCCACCTTGCTGGACGCGGTCACTCTTGCGCTTTATGGTCGGGCCGCCAGGTATGGTGAGAGTCCAAATCCGGAAGACATGATGAGTCGCCATACCGGCGAATGTCATGCGGAGGTCGATTTCGAGGTGCCCACCGGACGTTTTCGTGCGGTCTGGCAACTCCGCAGGGCGCGTGGGCTTCCCGACGGCAAGCTGCAGCCCGGCAAGCGCTACCTCTACGATGCGGACGGACAGGTGCTCGCCGAAAAAATTGGGGATGTGAATCGCCTGGTGGAACAACTGTCGGGACTCGATTACAACCGGTTCACGCGATCGGTTCTCCTTGCCCAAGGTGAGTTCGCAAAATTCCTCAAGGCCAAACCGGATGAACGGGCGGAGTTGTTGGAGAGCCTCACGCGGACAAGCATCTATTCAGATTTGGGGGTTTTGCTGCATGAGGAACTCGTGCGGCGGGAAGGTGATCTCAAGGAAGCGGAGCGAGTCCTGGGAGAAATTGTGGTTCTCGGAGAGAAGGAACGCGCCACCAAACAAACTGAACTGAGCAATGGCGAGGAAGAGTGGAAGCTTCTCAAGACAAAGCGGGCGGAACTGAATGAGCAACTGTCGGCGGCAAGGCAGCTTCAGGAGAATCTGGTTAAGCAAGGCCAACTGCAAAAGGATCAGCGCGAACTCAAAAAGAAGCTTGCTGATTCAGAAGGCGATCTGGTGCGGTTAAAGATTCATCGCGAGGCGCAACCCTTCCTGCCCAAGCTGGCGCAACTTGAACAGGCGGACGAGCATGGTAAGCAGAAGGCCAAACGTTTGGCGGAGGCGAAGGGACTTGCGGAAGAAAAGGGGGTGGTGTGGAAATCGATCTTGAACGGTTCCACCGGGGCCAACGATGAAAAGCTGGCGGACGAGCTACCCGAGCTGAGGGTGCAATTGTCCGATTTGGCGCGCATGCGAGAGCGATTGGTGGAACTTGAATCCGAGGTTGGCTCGATTCAGTTGCCGAGCAGTTTTGAGAAGGCAAAAAGCGCCTATGACAAACTGCTTGAGCAGGGAGATGAAACGAAGCGGCAAGACCAACTGGAGGTGTTGAGGGAACGATTGGGCTTTCTGGCCAATCTCCAGATGCAGGCGAAATCTCGCGATCAACAAGCAACGAGGCTTCGCCAAACCAACGATCGAATCAAGGTTCTCAAGGCAGAGGAAGCCAGCCTGAAGGAGAAGCAGGCAGCTCAGCTTGAAACGGTAAAAGACATCGAGGAATTGCTGGAGAGTCACCGGGGACATTTCAAAGCTGCGCAAAAGGTTGCGAGTTTTGAGGAGCATCGAGCCCAGTTGAAGGAAGGCGAAGAGTGCCCTCTTTGTGGGGCGCTGGAACATCCATTCTGTGAGGAGTCGAACTCCCAGTCCGAGATTTCAGACCTGGAGGTGAAGATTGAGGAAACGGAACGAAAACTGAATGTGGCGAAATCGCAGAATCAAGGATTTCAGCTTCAATCGGCGAAACTCAATATCGAGTTGGAACAACTGTTGAAGACGCTGGCGGAGGTCGAGTCGAGTCACGAAGAGGTGGTGAAGCTGATGGAGGGACTCGCACGCTCGGCGAAGTTGGAAAGTATCGAACGAAGCGCGATCACCGATGGATTCATTGCCTGTGAATCTCAGTTCGAGGAGGCCAGCAAAGGGATGATCGCCTTTAAGAAGGCTCAGCATGTCATGTTGTGGATGGAAGGGGAGCAATCGGTTTCGAGGGTCACGGAGTTGCTGGCTCCAATACTCGGACAGTTCGAGGGCGAGTTGCCAACGGCAGGCGATGAATTGGAAACCTGGGAACAGCTCAGGACGCGACAGCAGGCCTTCGCTGCCTTCGACGAATGCCGACGACGCGTCTCCGAATGTGAGAACGAAGCCAAGACTTCTCAAGAGGCACTGTCGCAACATCTCCAGGAATTGACCCACGATTTGGAAGGATCGGAATTCCAGGATTTGGAAGCGTTGCGCAGGGCGCGACTGGCTGCGGACGAGGAGAAGAAGTTGTCGGCATTGAAGCTTCAACTCGATGAAGCAAACGATCGATTGATTGGAAGCATTGAAGTGGTGAATGCAGAAGTCTTGCGCCTTCGCGAGAGTAAGACCGCCGAGGGTGACGAGTTTGATAAGCTCAAGGTCGAGGCTGAAAAGACCGAGAGCCGTTACGACACCTTAAGTGAAGCACTTGCGAATTTGCGGGACTTGCTCAAGCGCAATGAGGAGAATCAGAAGAAAGCCGCCCTCAAGTCCGGGAACATTGAAAAGCAGAGGAAGAAGCTTCGAACCTGGCGAATGCTTCACGGTCTCATTGGCGATTCTCGGGGCAAGAAATTCCGATTGTTCGCTCAGGGAATCTCGCTGGACCTTTTGATTCGCCATGCCAACAAGCACTTGGCGAACCTCACGGAACGGTATCAGCTTTCGCGCTGCGACGAGGAGGAACTGGAGCTTGAAATCGTCGATCGCTTTCAAGCGGGAGTGAAGCGCCCGATGTCGAGTCTTTCCGGTGGCGAGAGTTTTCTTGCCAGCTTGGCTCTTGCGTTAGGACTTTCCGATCTGGCGGGGCGTAACGTGAGGATTGATTCCCTCTTTATTGATGAAGGCTTTGGCTCGCTGGACTCAGACTCACTTGAGGTTGCCTTGTCCGCGCTGGAAGGACTGCGTCAAAAGAACAAAGCCGTTGGCGTGATCTCGCATGTCGAGCTTCTCAAGGAACGGGTCTCCACGCAAATCAACGTCGAGAAGCAGCCTGACGGGACCAGTTTGCTGGTCTTGCGATCTTGATTCAGGCCAATTCGAATTCAGGGATCTCCAATCGCTTCGCCATCCGGAGGGGGCGCTGTAATGCCTCCCTCATCCGGGATTGCTCGTCGCCCCATCGCTTGTCGATGCAATCGGGATGAATCTCTGTGGAATCGATCAGACCCAGCAGTTTGAGACAGAATGCGGTGCTATGTTTATAGGCTGCCGCACTCCCGTTCTCGTCGAGCCGAAAAACGCTGTCCTCAAGCGATTGAAAGGCTTCGAACAGTTTGTAGACCCGCGTATCGAAGGAGTCCTCCAGCCAAAGCTTCCGAGCGGCGCAAATCAACGGGCAGGCCGAAACACCGGCGCCGATCAACAGCGGCAGGCCAAGTTTGATGGCCGAGGCGATCCCGAAGTCATCGCCACTATGGGGGAGGAAGGGGAGGTTCAGATCGCGGCACATCGATGCCCAATACAGAAAGTGAGGCTCGTCGAGTGTCGAAATCTTGCCGCCAATGAACTTCTCATGATGGGCGAGTTCGTGGAGCAACCACGGCCCGTAGGGGGTGGCCCAAGGCACGAACGCGGGCTCCAGCGCGTGAACAATTCCGGGAACCGTAAGGTGTTCGGCGATCTCGAAGTAGGCATCCCGTCTCGGTTCAGGCGACAGGGCGTTGAGCTGCCGTGACGTCATCAACATCGCTTCGACATTGTCGAAACTCTGGCAAATGTCCAGATGCGGGTGATACCAGGACGGATCAAACGTTTCCCCCTCAGCACCAACTGCGGTGACGCCACAAATAATCTTGGGATCGGGAAACAGGGCTCGAAAGCGCTCAATGACCTCGCGATAGAGGTCGATCGAAAGATTGAAGATGTAACCGGTATCCGCATTCAGGACAAAGGCCATCTCGACACCGAAATGCTCCCCGGAGCGGATCATCCACCGGATGCTTTTCTCGAATCCGGCCCAATCGGGCTTTCCATCCACAAAGGGAAGGAGAGTCGCCACACAGAGTCGGGCCTTCGTCGTATGGTCGGCCAGCTCCTCTTCAGGAGTATGTGCCCATACGGTTTCGCTCCATTCCGTGTCGGGCTTGAGATCCTGAGCAGAAGTAATCATGAGGATTGATGATAGTCTTGGATCGGCGTAACCGAAATCTCTTCATCCTGCATCGCTCGAACTGCCGAGGCACTCGAGCGGGCACCGCGGAGCGTTGTGATGATCGGGATGCGTTCCGTGGACGCGGCGCTCCGGATCTTGACCTCGTCCTGACGCGGTTTGCGCCCGGCCGGGGTGTTGATGACCAGGGCGATCTCGCCATTGGTGATCATATCGAGCACATTGGGACGACCTTCGCCAAGCTTGAAGAGCTTGTTGACGGGAACGTTTCCAGCTTCAAGAGCCTTGGCGGTTCCGCTAGTCGCAAAGAGTTGGAACCCCAGGTCGGAAAACTGTTTGGCGATATCCACGATCGCCTTTTTGTCGCTGTCTTTGACACTCACAAAGATGTTTCCAGACACGGGGAGCGGTGATCCCGCGGCGTCCTGGGCTTTCGCAAAAGCGATTCCCTGGTTGGTATCCAGTCCCATCACTTCGCCGGTCGATTTCATCTCTGGTCCCAGGCTGATGTCAATTCCAGGGAACTTTACAAACGGGAAGACCGCTTCCTTCACCGAGAAATGTGTGGGGATGACTTCCTCGGTAAAACCAATTTCTTCAAGCGTGGACTCACCGGTCATGATTTTGGCGGCATATTTCGCCAATGGAACCCCAATGGATTTGCTGACGAACGGCACGGTTCGGCTGGCTCGCGGATTGACTTCAATGACGTAGAGTTGCTCGTCCTTGACGGCGAACTGAATGTTCATCAACCCGAGAACCTCCAGTTCGATCGCCAGATTCTTTGCCGCTTTCCGAATCTCGTCCTTCATCTTGTCGCTGAGCGAGAAGGGAGGAATCGAGCAGGCGCTGTCTCCACTGTGAATGCCCGCCTCTTCAATGTGCTCCATGATCGCACCGAGAACGGTCGTTTTTCCATCGGAAATGACATCGACGTCAACTTCGACGGCATCTTCGAGAAACCGGTCAATCAACACAGGACGGTCAGGGCTGACCTCGGTCGCGTTCCGCATGTATTGGCGCAGATCGTTATCGTTGTAGACGATCATCATGGCCCGGCCACCCAGCACAAAGCTTGGTCGAACCAATACGGGGTAACCAATTTCGGTCGCAATCGTGACGGCCTCGTCCGTGGAAACGGCTGTTCCAGCTGGTGCCTGCTGCAAGCCCAACCGATCGAGTAAAGCGCTAAAGAATTTGCGGTCTTCCGCTTTTTCGATGCTTTCGGGAGAGGTGCCGATAATGTTGACTCCGTTTTTCTTGAGGTCTGCAGCGAGATTCAGGGGCGTTTGCCCGCCGAATTGCACAATCGCTCCCCAGCACTCCTCCTTCTGGTAAATATTGAGGACGTCTTCCAGCGTAAGAGGTTCGAAGTAAAGCTTGTCGCTCGTATCGTAATCGGTCGAAACCGTTTCGGGATTCGAATTCACCATGATGGTTTCAAACCCCATTTCTTTCAGCGCGAACGCCGCGTGGACGCAGCAATAATCGAATTCAATCCCCTGACCGATGCGGTTCGGGCCTCCTCCCAGAATCATCACTTTACGCTTCTCGTTGCTCCGGGTTTCGTCCTCGATCCCGTAGGTGCTGTAGAAGTAGGGCGTGGCCGCCTCAAACTCTGCCGAGCAGGTATCCACCAAACGGTAGGTGGGAAGAACTCCCGCCTTGATCCGGGCCTCACGGACCGCTTCCTCGGACTGATGGGTGCATTCAGCAATTTGGCGATCGCTGAATCCGAGTTTCTTGATCTTGCGATAATCGAGCGAATCAGCGGAGCCGAGTTCTGCGGCTGCTTTCGAGATTTCTTCCAGTTGCCGCAGGAACCAAAGATCAATCTTTGTGAGTTCAAAAACTTCATCCGCCGTCATGCCCTTCTTGAAGGCATAGTGGAGATAGAAAATTCTCTCCGCATTGGGTGTCCCGAGCTTGGTTTTGATCTCGTCTGCTGTGACTTCGAGATCTTTCCCATCACTGCCAAAGCCAAAACGTCCGGTTTCCAAACTCCGGAGAGCTTTTTGAAGGGATTCCTTGAACGTCCGACCGATCGCCATGGCCTCGCCGACGCTCTTCATCTGCGTGGTGAGGGTTTCGTCGGCGTCAGGGAACTTCTCGAACGTGAATCGTGGAAGCTTCGTGACGATGTAATCGATCGTCGGTTCAAAGCTGGCGGGTGTTTCGCGCGTGATGTCGTTCGGCAATTCGTCGAGCGTGTATCCGACGGCGAGCTTCGCCGCGATTTTGGCGATCGGAAATCCGGTCGCCTTTGACGCCAAGGCCGAGCTTCGAGAGACCCGCGGGTTCATCTCAATCACGATCATCCGCCCGGTCTCAGGATTCACGGAAAACTGGATGTTCGAACCGCCAGTCTCGACTCCGATCTCACGGATGATGGCGAAAGATGCGTCTCGCATCAGTTGGTATTCCCGATCGGTCAACGTTTGTGCCGGAGCCACCGTAATCGAATCGCCGGTGTGAACGCCCATGGGATCAAAGTTCTCGATCGCACAAATAACGACGCAATTGTCATTACAATCGCGCATGACCTCCATTTCGAACTCTTTCCAGCCCAGAAGCGACTCCTCGACCAACACCTCAGTCACGGGGCTAAGGTCCAAACCCGATGTCACAATCTGCTCAAACTCGTGCTTGTTGTAGGCGATTCCTCCACCACTGCCGCCCAATGTGTAGGCTGGGCGAATGATCAACGGATACCCGCCAATCTCGGAGGCGATGTTCCAGGCCTCTTCCATCGTGTGGGCCACACCACTGTGGGGAAGATCGAGACCAATCTTCAGCATGGCTTCCTTGAAGAGGAGGCGATCCTCTCCCTTTTCAATTGCCTCGGCATTGGCTCCAATGAGCTTCACTCCGTGCTTTTCCAACGCGCCGTTCCGAACCAGAGCCATGCTGGTATTCAACCCGGTTTGTCCGCCCAAGGTTGGCAGAAGTGCGTCAGGCTTCTCCTTCTCAATAATTTTCTCGACGATCGCGGGCGTGACCGGTTCGATGTAAGTGCGGTGGGCAAATTCCGGATCCGTCATGATGGTGGCGGGATTGGAATTGACCAGAACGACCTGATAGCCTTCCTCCTTCAGTGCCTTACAGGCTTGGACGCCCGAATAGTCAAACTCACAGCCTTGACCAATCACAATGGGGCCTGAGCCGATAACGAGAATCTTCTTGATCGATGTATCTTTGGGCATCTAAAGGTTAGCGTTGGGTTAGGAAATCTAGTAGTGGCGCAGCTTTGGAGCGGAGAAGACACATTTCCACCGGAAATTCGGCGAGATTGAGGTGATTCCGCCTTTTGGTGGTGGAGAAGGCTGTTGGTATCCCGAGCTCTCCTCAGATATTCTGGTGAGCCAGCCTTCTTGAGCTTAGCTGCCTGCAGGCGCAAAACAGCCCGATACCCAACGCAATGCCGATACCGTTTGCCAGCATATCGGCATACTCAAAGGATCTGCCTGGAGCGAAACGCTGTCCAATTTCCATCAGAACTCCCCAGATAAAAAGGAGGATCAGGATGGTACTTCTGCGTTCCACGAAACCATTCATCGCGATTAGAGCTCCGACACCATACGCCGTCGCGTGGAGAATTTTGTCGTGGAAGCCGACCGGAACCGTCTCTTCTTTGGGATGCAGACAAAGGACTGCGATCAACAGCAGATAGCAGGGAAAGCCAATCTGCAGGCTACGGCGCAGCCAGTGAGCAAGTGAATTCACGAACTACAGGAACCCCGCGGGGCCGCTGGATCAGTTGGCCGCGGGAACTTTGGTGCTGTCCTGGATCGCCGTGATCGCCTTCGCTCCGCGCTTTTCAATGGAGATAAAATCCATCAACACGTCGATTGCTTCGCGTTTGACCGGGCCGAACCCATGAGGTGGCTC
Organism: uncultured bacterium; assembly: GCA_963977015.1. Lineage (GTDB taxonomy): Bacteria > Verrucomicrobiota > Verrucomicrobiia > Verrucomicrobiales > DEV007 > JBCDHN01. The sequence goes on from CAXBMO010000023.1 coordinate 82,846, forward strand.
CAAAGCCTTCGCTTCTTCGTCTTTCTCGGCAATATCAGTCATCATTCCGCTTAATTCCTGAGCGGAAACCTCCGAGAGCAACTTCAACTCAGGCTCATCGACTCGATCAAGGGTGAGACTGTAGCTTTTGAAGAGCCCCTTTTCAGTCGCCTTGATTTTCGCGAACCGCTCTTTGATGTCCTCTCTGCGTTTTTCATCTCTGGCGTCTTCTTCCTTGATCTCCCTTTTTCGGACTTCGCGATTGAGAGAAATTTGATTCTCTTCCTTCCGTTTTTCGAACCGATTGGTCTCGGAGACAATCCATTGGAAATCGACATTCTTTTCTCGACGAGCCGCTGAGCTGGCCTTGAGAACTTCAATTGGCAAGGGCTGCTTTCGAAAGAGCGCAAACTTCTGCTTTTGAACCTCGTCGTAAGGAAGCGAATCTTTGAGGGATGCTTCACCCAATTCCATTGCGTCCGTGATGGAGGGAAGAATGATATCTGGAACCACCCCTTTGAGCTGAGTTGATCCACCGGCGATCCGGTAGAACTTCTGGATCGTCAGTTTCAGTGCGCCGGCCTGATTGGAATTTCCGGGCAACAAGAGGGAGAATCCGCTGGTTGTTACGGGCAGCAGTTGCTGAACCGTTCCCTTGCCAAACGTTGAACGATCACCCACGACCACGGCGCGTTGGTAATCCTGTAGTGCGGCGGCAAGAATCTCACTGGCAGACGCACTGGCCTTGCTGGTCAGGACAACCATGGGGCCATCATAAACAGGAACACGGGCTGGAGAAATCTTTACGTCAGTTTGCTCCCGGCTGTCTTTGGATTGAACGACGGGGCCTCGGGGAATGAAAAGGCCGGTCAAATTGATCGCTTCCTCCAGCGAACCGCCTCCGTTCTGCCGGAGATCAACGATCAGTCCTTCGATTCCCTCTTTCTTCAGGCGCAAGAGCAAACGCTTGGTATCGCGCGTGACACTGGTCTGACCGGACTGCATATCGCTGTAGAAGGATGGGAGATCAATCCAGCCCAGCTTAATGGTGCGGCCATCTGGAGCCTTGGTTTCGATCAACTCAGCGCGGGCGAGGCTTTCCTTGAGGTCGACCTGATCCCGCTTGATCATAATCACGGCGGTCGCGGAGGGATCCTGGCCGTTGGGAATGAGTTTCAGGCGAACGTGAGAGCCTTTCTTGCCGCGAATCAAATCAACGACCTTCTGGAGATTCATATGCTTGATGTCGGTCAAAGCGCCTTTGGTGCCCTGGCCCACGCCAATGATCTTGTCTCCGACTTGGAGTTCGCCGGCCTGATGAGCCGGGCCACCGACGACCAGTCCCCGGATTTCGGCGTAGCCTTCATCGGTCATGCTCAACAAGGCGCCGATACCTTGGAGATTCTTCGACATCTGAATCTGAAAATTCTCATATTCTGACTGAGTGAAGTAATCAGAATGGGGGTCGTAAGTATGGGACAGGCTCTTCAGGTAAAACCCGGCGATATCCTCGGTGGTATTGTCCTTGAGGGAATCCAGAATTCGCTCGTAGCGCTTTCGAACGAGGACGGATGGCTCGTCCATCTGTTCGAGCTCCGCGGCGACCTTGTCATCCGCCGGCATCTCGCGTCGCATCACTTCCTGGAGCATTTCTCCCTCGATGATATTTGACCAGATTCGATCGGCGTCCGCTGCGTTCTTGGCCCAATCGGCTTTCTTACGGCTCAGTTGCATCTTCCGATTGGAATCGAAAGTGAACTCCGTCGATTCCAGATGCTTCTTAATCCAGTTTACGCGGTTAATGACCCGATCCGTGTAGATGTAGTAGATATCGAGAGCCGGGGAGATGTCTTGAAGCAGGAGTTTTTCGTCCAGTCTCGTCTCGTAGCGTGCCTTGAAAGCATCAATGTCAGACTGGAGAAAATAGAGCCGCCCACCGTCCAGAAACTCGAGGTAGTTTTCGAGCAATTTCTTCGAGACCTCGTCGTTGATGGTCTGGTCGTTGTAATGCTCGTGTTGGAGAAGGGTCGCGACCTTGGCTGCAACTTGACCATATTCAACCGCTCGAGCTTGGGGAGCTACTGTGAAGGCTAAGGTGACGAATAACAACGTGAGCGACGTGAATCGCGATCCGGGAAGATTTGCCATAGAACTCAAGGTAAAGGGGGATTGGGTTTCCTTTAGATCGAAGGAGTCACCAAGTGATTCGATCACTGTACACAAATCGTTGGCGTTGACACGAATTTTCCGCCGAAATCAGCGTTGAGGAAACTCAAAACCTATTCCTTTCCCCACTGGAAACGGCGACCCGGGAAAAATGCGGGAATCCTTCCGGACAGAGGGAGTTCCGTGCCAAGAAACAGACTGTGGAAAGCCAAATTTCAGGCAGAAGTGACAGAAAGTTTTCTGTGCTCTTCAATTTGCTGAAAAATTTGAGGCAATCTCTGGGAGGCTTCAGCGGGATCTTCGAAATCCCATTTCTCTCCAGCAGGTGCAGCGGGAGCTGGAACCGCGGTTTCAAGACTCGCCTCCTCATTCGTCATTTCCTCAAAAATTTCGTGCGGAAGATGAAGGAATTCTTCGAATTCATAGCCGTCGACTTCGGGATCCGTAACCTCGGCCAAAGTGTCAGGATTCGAAAGTGCGCCATTAAAAATCTCAGAGCCATGGGCAACCAGCCAACCTCGAAATGCTTCAAAGGCTTCTTCACTGCCTCCTGAATTCAGCAAACTGGAGGCTCCCCACAGATCCCACGTGTAGGCAAGGTTCAGGCAGGTGTCGAGTTGTTGCTGGAAGCCGATAATTTCATCGACCGGAAGTTGGCGAAGAGATTCTCCGAGCACATCGAGCTGGGTGTCGGGATCGCCGTTCGACTCCGCAATCGAGCCGTCAATGAGTTGCCAAAAGCGTGATTGATCCATTTGGGAAACGAAGGTTCGGTCGGGAATTAAAAGGGGATTTCGTCGTCTTCCTCGCCCACATCGAGAGGGCCTCCTCCTCCACCACCTCCACCTGAGGGCGGTTGTGGTGATTCAGGTTTCGAAGAGTAATCGTTGCCGCCATCACCGTAGCTCTTTTCCTGAGGTGGGGCGTAATTGCCTCCTCCTCCGCCTTGTTGATAGTTGCCGCCTCCTCCGCCGCCGCCGTCACTCTTGCCGCCAATCAGTTGCATTGATTCTCCAACGACTTTCAGCCGGCTGCGATTCTGGCCCGTGGCCTTGTCCTGCCAAGTGTCCATCTGCAATCTGCCTTCAATGAAGACGGGACGTCCCTTTTGCAAATATTGTCCGGCAACTTCCGCCGTCCTTCCCCAGAGCGTGACATCGACAAACGTCGTCTCTTCTTGTCTTTCGCCACCGTCGCCCGAAAAATAGCGGTTCACCGCGAGACCGATATCGGTAACGGCGGTTCCCTTCGGGGTATAACGAACTTCGGGATCACGGGTCAAATTCCCCATGATCATCACTCTGTTAAAAGAGGCCATGACCAATACTTACGGCGTTTTTTGATCTTGGCTAGTGATTTTGGTACTTTGTGAGGGTCGGATTGGTGAGGTTCCCCACGTCTCAGTCCCCCAAAAGCGCGCCGAGATGGGAGTTGGTTGCCGAAATCAACCCGGCGACCCTGTAGCCGCCCTCCAAGACCGAAACAACGCGACCGTCGGCCGAAGCGGTCGCCGCTTCCAATACCAGTTTCGTCAACTCCGCAAAATCATCGTCCTCCAGGCGAAACTTTCCCAGAGGGTCGCCAATTCGTGAGTCAAACCCGGCTGAGATCAAAATCAATTCCGGTTCAAATTTTCGCATCGCCGGCAGAAAGCCCTTCGTGAATGCCAACGAGAGATCTTTCATGCCGGTTCCGGCAGGGAAGGGGGCATTCAGGATCGTCCCTTGTCCCAGCCCGTCACCATCTTCCTGCCTTGTCCCGGTCCCCGGATACCAAGGGTATTGATGGGTGCTGAAGTAAAAGACAGAAGGGTCCGTCCAGAAGATATCCTGGGTTCCATTTCCGTGATGGACATCCCAATCCACGATCGCAACCCGTTCAATACCGTATTTCTTCTGGGCATAGCGAGCGCCAATCGCAATGTGGTTGAAGACGCAAAAACCCATCCCGCGATCGTGTGTGGCATGGTGTCCCGGCGGACGCATCGCACAAAATGCGTTGTCGACTTCGCATTGAAAAACCGCATCGATCGCGTTCATGACGCCACCGGCGGCATTTTGAGCAACTTCAAACGACTTCCTGCTTACGATGGTATCGCCCGTGCTCAACTGCCTGGCGCCGGCTTCGATTTCTTTTCGGGCGAGCGCGACGTAACCCGGATCGTGGGCCAGCGCCAATTCCTCGAGGCTGGCTTTGCGAAGCGAAAGCGGAGTCGTTCGATCATGAAACCCAGCTTCGTGAAGGGCACTGCGGACGGACTTCAGGCGCAGGGCGGATTCTGGGTGTCCAGGGCCGGTATCGTGTTCCTGAAAGATGGGGTCTGTGAGAAGTCCCGTGGGCATCGGGCGGGAAACTAGCACCGAACTTGAAGGGTCCACAAACGACAAATCCGATTTCGCGGATTCGGCTTTGCCAGGGGGGGCATGCCCCGGATGGAAATTTTCTGGCACTTGGAAATCCCGGAGCCCGAGGTAGATTCGCCAGGATGTTACGCAAAACCAAAATTATCGCGACACTCGGCCCCGCAACCGATTCACCCGAAATGATTGGCAAGCTGGTTAAGGCGGGCGTCAATATTTTCCGGCTCAACATGAGTCACGCCAACCACGACTGGGTGAGGAGCGTGACCGGTGCGATTCGCGCCGAGTCGGAGAAGCACAAACTCGGCGTCGCAATTTTGATGGACCTCCAAGGGCCGTCGATACGGACTGGAGACGTCGACTCTCCGATCCAGCTCAACCCGGGAGATGTCCTCGAGATTCGGATGGAGGGAGCGGAAGCGGAAATGGCGCGATCAACGACCGTAAACTATCCAGGGCTGTTGGGGGATGTGAAAGAGGGGGAGACCATGTTGATCGACAACGGCGTGATTCATGTAAAGGTCGAGGAGCGGCGGTCAGATCGATTGATCTGTCAGGCACTGACGGAAGGCGAGATGGGCAGCCGGCGTCACGTGAACCTTCCCGGCATCCAGGTCAGTCTTCCCGCGATGACGGAAAAGGATCAGGGAGATGTCGCCCTGGCTGCCGAGCTGGGGCTGGATTTTATCGCGCTGAGTTTTGTTCGGGATGCCGAAAGTGTGAACCTGCTTCGCCGAACGATGGATGAAATGGGATTTCACGCCAAGATCGTTGCCAAGATCGAGGATCAGGAAGCGGTGCGGAAAATTGACGGAATCATCCTGGCTGCCGATGCCGTTATGGTGGCGCGTGGCGACCTGGGAATCGAAGTTCACGCGGAGGAACTCCCCATCGTCCAGCGAAACATTCTCAGAAGATGTGCCGAACTGGGCCGAAAGGTCATTGTCGCCACTCACATGCTGGAGTCGATGATCGAAAATCCGGTTCCGACACGCGCGGAAGTGACCGACATCGCCAACGCAGTTTTTGAGCAGGCAGACGCGATCATGCTGAGTGGAGAAACCAGCGTTGGGGCCTATCCGGTCAAGTGTATCGAGATGTTCGACCGGATCGCTAAGCGAATGGAGCGTGAACCCGGTGCCAATTACTGTGAAAACGCCGAACTCAAAAACGAGAAACAGAAATCGGTGATGTCCGCCGTTGCGCTCGCCAATTCGATTGAGGATTCGTCGATCGTTGTTTTCACCGCAAGAGGCGTGATGGCGAACTACGTTGCGCATCAACGCCCGAAAAAGGCATCCATCTTCGCCTTCACCGGAGACCCCTCGGTTTGTCAGGCCTTACACCTCAATCGCGCGGTCTTTCCTTTCCAGACCAATCTGGAGAGAGATGCGAGAGAGCTGATCGAAGATGCCGTTGGGATGCTTCGACGGGAGGGCCTGATCGCCGAAGGCAGTTCGGTGGTGATCCTCAGTGACGTTTTGGTCGGAGAATTCGTGATCGATTCGATTCTTCTTCAGAAAGCCTGATTGACCTAGGTCGCCTGGTTGCGCCGTGCTTCCTGCTTCAGGCGCAATCCGTTCAATCGGATAAATCCGGTCGCATCGTCCTGATTGTAGGCCTCTTCGCCTTCGTTTTTCTCCATGGAGGCGGTGTCATCATCGTAGAGGCTGAATTGCGAGCGTCGTCCGGCGGTCATCACGTTACCTTTGTAAAGCTTCAGGCGGACTTCGCCGGAAACCGTTTTCTGAGTTTCCGTAACCATCGCCTGCAAGGCTTCCCGTTCAGGTGCAAACCAGAATCCGTTGTAAACCAACTGCGCATACTTGGGAATCAGCGAGTCACGGAGCAGTGCGACCTCACGATCCATCGTCAGGCTTTCGATCTGACGATGCGCCGCCAAAAGAACGGTTCCTCCGGGCGTTTCATAAACTCCGCGGGATTTCATCCCGACAAAGCGGTTCTCAACCATGTCGATCCGGCCAATCCCGTGTTTGCCGGCAAGAAAGTTGAGCACTTTCATCACGGTGTAGGGATTCAACAGTGTGTAATCGCCGGAACTGCCTCTCCCGCTCAAACCCAGCTTTCCAAGAATGTCGTCAAGAGCGGCGGTTTTCAGCCCGACACAGTCGCCCTTCTCGAAGAGCAACTCGACATATTCAGGGGTATCTGGCGCATCCTCCGGCGAGACGCTCAGCACATACATGTCGCGGCTTTCCGCCGTGGTCGCATCAAACCAGGGATCTTCCAAAACGCCGCTTTCAAAGCTGATATGAAGCAGATTGCGATCCATACTGTAGGGCTTGGAGGCAGACGCCTGGACGTCGATTCCGTGTTCGCGGGCGTAGTCGATCATCTCGGTCCGGCCCGGAAAGGTCTCCCGGAATTTGGCGTCTCTCCAAGGCGCAATGACCTCGACATCAGGCGCCAGAGCCGCTGAGGTCAGCTCAAACCGAACCTGATCGTTCCCTTTGCCGGTCGCTCCGTGCGCGATCGCGTCTGCTCCTTCCTGTTTGGCGATGTCCAGCATTCCCTTCGTGATGCACGGTCGGGCAATACTCGTACCCAGCAGATACTGGCCCTCATACAGAGCGTTGGCCTGGAACATCGGGAAGATGTAGTTTTCCGCGAAATCCTCGCGCAGATCCCCCAGAAAGTAGCGACTGGCACCGGTCGCGAGCGCCTTTTCTTCCAGTCCATCCAGTTCCTCTTCCTGACCGACATCCGCACAATAGGCGATCACTTCGGCGTCGTAAGTCTTGCCGAGCCACTTCAGGAGAACGGACGTGTCGAGGCCGCCCGAATATGCGAGAACAATTTTCATGTGGCCGCGATCGTAAGCCGACCCGATCGGGAATGCAAATGCCGGTGAAAAGTTGCAATCATGCGGGATTCCGGTATGTTGTCAGTCGGATTTAGAAACCATCTATGATCCATTTTTAAATGGGGGCGTTCTGGTTTCGACTTATGGTTTAATACGCAGATAGCATGTCGAGGATGATTCGTTGGCCTCGTAAAAAATCGGATCAAAACAACTTAAATGCAGACCAAAATCTAGCATTGGCAGCCTAAAGTCGCTGCCCGTCGTCCTCCCAATGCCTGTTAGGGAGTGCCGGCGCCGATAACAGGCTAGTCAGGAATTCGGGTGCCCGGGAATTCTGGCGAAAACAAACAGGACAATCGGAAGCGAATCGCCCGTCGGCTGACAGTCCGCTTCTTAAATTCAAGGCCGAATAAGCATGTAGAGGTTTGTGTAGACGGTCATGAGGACAGGGGTTCGACTCCCCTCGCCTCCACTTTTCTCATTATCAGGCAGTTGGGTTGATTCTTAGGGCTCGGTAAGACTCACACTAGGGTTGTCTGCCGATATCGTCTTCGGGTCGAAGGGGGGGGATTTGCTGATTTTCGCGCTTGCGCGGTCTCTTTGGTAGGCTGTTTCCTGGGCGTCCCTCTCAAAACACGGGCAGCGTTGTCTTGGGGTAGCGCAAAAGGTGGGCGGCAGGTTACCGAGCGATTGGTGAGGACGCTCTTCGTTGTAAATGATCATCCATTCGTGAACGAGATCACGAACCTGGGTAAGTGATTCGAAGAGGTGGGCATCAAGGACTTCGCGACGGAAAGTGCGATTGAATCGCTCGATGTAGGCGTTTTGTGTTGGCTTGCTGACTGAATGTGGTGGAGGCGAACCTGGTTACTCTCACACCAAGCCGGCAGTTTGGAGGAGATGAGTTCCGGGCCATTATTGGGAAAAGTTCTATTTTTTGAGACCCATGGTTAAAGCGAGAGTGTCGAGGTGATGTTCTGTAAATTGGGCCCCACGAATATCAATGTTCTGAATAGAATCTAGAAATGGCGGAAGGGTGAGAGGGCGTGGCGCTTCTGGAAGTAACACAGCTATGAGTTGAAGGCCTCGTTCCACCTTCTGGATGATCAGTGATTCAATCTCTTCCTCATGCCATTTACCCAAACCACTGCCACCGTAGAAGATGATGGCACCACGGCATCTTGCGATAGTTTTCTGGAGTTCCCTCACCCAGCGAACACACGGTTTTAAGTTCCGTTCGTCCATCCACGCATCCAAACCTTTGTCGATTAGGCGTTGGTAAAATATCCTGACAATCGGCTTGTCATTGCTGTTGTGGCTAAGAAAAATCTTGGAAGATACCGACGATGACTCTTTGTCGGTTGAGGGGTGATATTGGGAATCCGTTGGGGAGTGGCGGGAACGAGTCACCATCAAATCTTCGACAAACGCGTTCCAACTTTCGGTGCCTTCTTCTCCCATTGAGCTGTGGACCAATTGAAAAATTCCGTCGGTCTTAAAAAAGGACACTCTACCCTGGCGGGCGTTGGCCGTTCTTTCGGCGAAGTGTCGCAATTCCTCCAGAGCATCATCCCGATCTGCCCCTCTAGTTGCAAACGCAATTCCAGCCCAGGAATTGGCAATCCATTCGAGGCGCTTATGTCCGTCTATCTCCTGTTTCGCCCGCTTGCCTGTGCATTGCTCGAGAATCGTTTCAAATCGTTCTCGCAAAACCGAGCGGTCGATTGACTTCTCATCCAGATTATAGAGAAAGCATTTCTGAGCGGCATCACAAATGTCGATGTTAATTTCAAGGAAGAGAGAATCGAGCCCCTGGTCCCGCCGCATTGTAATGGCGAATTCAGTTTCAGCCATCGCCTCCTTGAAACCATCAATATCACGGTCGACTTGGGCGGATTGAGCCATGGCGAGAGATCGAGTCGCGAGGTAGCGGTAAGGCGGGAAAATCATATTGACCGAGGGATCCCCAAAGTCGACAAAGCCGGTGAACTTTTCGGGAGGCGCTTCACTTCTTATGCCGGGAAGAAGGATTTCGATGTCCGATGACAACGCAACCGGAGCTTTCAGATTGTTCGATAGTCGGCGATAGTGTCTCAGGCTTCTGAGGTTATAATCGTTTCGTTGAATTGGATCCCTGGTTCTTGAAGATTCCATTTCATAGTATTTCCCAAGAATATAGGAAGCTGCGGCAGCCCACGAAATGGATGATTTTCTCGAGATCCTGTCCAGTTGTCCCCAGATGGCTTCATCATTTCGCTGGAGCCCACCTTTCAGATACATGAATGCTTTAAGCAGTAGGCAGGCGTAGCTGGGATCCGAATCAAGTGGCAGTTTCCTGCTAACGGTGTCGAGCTTTCCAGGGTCGAGGTAATCGTGCTCGCGCTCGCCTCCGCGGGGTTCGGGAACAAAAACCGTTCCGTCGAAACCTGCCTTCTTCAGTTGTTTGATCATTTCCGGCCGCCATGAGTCAACCGCATCGGTTCTCGGAGTTGGCCCAGCCAGGAAAATCGACTGACGAAGCGATTCGGGCGTGTCCTCTGGCGCGTAGACGAGTTCCATCCCACGAATTAGATCATGGCAACGCTTTGCTCACAAACTAATCATGCCGTTCCTTGCCTCCCCCTGACTCAATTCTTGTCTCGACGTCGCCAATTTGTTACCTAACATACCTTGGAATTTGTGAACTGATGGCGGATGAAACGGGCAGTCGAAACGCATACGAGGTTTTTCTGAGCTTTAGCCGGAAAGACTACGAATCCGTCGTCCGTTTCAAGCAGCTGCTTGCCGAGGTTGGCATTCCTGTCTGGTTCGATGAAGAACGCATCGAAGGTGGCGAGGAATGGCGCGAAACCATTCCCAATGCCATCGAAAGGTCGAAAGTTGTGATCCTGGCGGCAACCCAGAACAGTGTCGAATCGGCCGTCGTTCAGCGCGAGATCCTTTACGCCCGGCGCAATAACACCGCCGTCGTCTTCGTTTACCTGGATGCCCCCAAATCCGTCACCCTCCCCAAAAAAGTCGACTTCGAGTTCGGTAATGACCATTACCTGACTCAGGACCCGCAGGCAGACGCCGTTGCTTTCGCCATCCTTCGGGCGCTGGCCAAAAACCACGGCGTCAGCTCCACGGTCTACGAAGACCACATCGCCCGGCTCAATGCCCGCAATGCCGAAACGCTGCAACAGATCGACTTGCTGCCCGATCTGCTCGACCGCACCGGACAGACGCGGGCCTACCAGATATTCGTATCCAAGGGCAAAGCCAAGCTGACGGGTAGCCGCCCCTGGTTGTTTCTCATCCATGGGCCCAAACCGCAGCTCCTTCCCGATTTCCGCCGGGCTTTGGTTCGCTATCACCTCAAAACCGTTCTCGAAGAAGAAAACTTCGACTGTTGCGCCCCGAAACGGGAGAAACCGATCGAAATCACCCGTGGCGAGGTTCGCAGCCGCGATCGCGAAGCTCTAACATTTGCCTTGGCCGAGCGGTTCAAGCTCCCGCGCTCGGCGAGTGAAACTCAAATTGCGCAGTTCTTTTCGAATCATGCGCAGAGCTGCCACGTAGCCGTCTTCCACGTGAATCTGGCAGAAGAGGACTACGGCGCCTTCAAGAAGTTCATCCGGTTTTACCACAAGTATTGGGAGGATTTTCCTCCGGTTGGCAATGCCGCCGTGCTTGTCAAGTTGGCGGTCAGTTATTCGCAACCCCGCCGGGGCAGATCCTCGCGAATCGGACGTCATTGCGAGGCGCTTAAGAAAAGCAAGCTCTTTGCCAACGGCGGCAGCTGCGCATTGGAGGGGCTGACGGACGTCCCGGACGACCAGGCGTTTCTCTGGAGCGGTCAGGCACCGGTGCGCCAGTTGCTCGATAAACTGCGCCTCAGCGAGGCAGATGCCGATGCCGCGATTCGTAAAATTTACCGGGAACACGGCAAAGAAGAACTCCCCATGAGTCACCTCGCCCCGGCGCTGCGTGAGTGGCTTATCGAACAACTCTACAAACAATCCTGATTCCCCAAACTTTTCCCCATGAAATACGCCGAAACCGGAACTCCCAAACCCGCCGTCTATCCCGACGGAACCCAGGAAAGCTACGATCCCGATTCCCGGCTCATCGCCGCGGTCAATGTCGCCATCCTTCTCCGTAAGCCGCTTCTCCTCACCGGCGAGCCCGGCACCGGCAAAACCTCCCTCGCCAGAAGCGTTGCCGCCGATCTCGGAAAACGCCTCGTCGAGTTCTACACCAAATCGGTCCACGAATCCCGCGACCTACTCTACCACTACGACGCCATCGCCCATTTCCGCGATGCTCAGATCAAGGGGCTGGACGTTTCCGCCAAAGCGTTGCCTCACCTCCGCGCCCAGGGGCTTGGCGAAGCGATTCTTCGGGCCAATCCGCTCACCGATACCACCAAGGCACTCCTCAAAGGGAAGGAACTCGGCACCGCTCCCGACGCCTCCGTTGTCCTCATCGACGAAATCGACAAAGCCCCGCGCGATTTCCCGAACGACCTGCTTCGCGAAATGGAACAGTTCGAGTTCGACATCCCGGAACTGGGCGACGAGGCCAGGTTCACTATTTCCGCCGAATCCCTCAAACCGGTCGTCATTGTCACCAGTAATTCGGAGAAAAACCTCCCCGAAGCCTTCCTTCGCCGCTGTGTCTATCACGATATCCAATTTCCCAGTGGCGAAGCCGCCAAAACCCGGATGCAGAACATTGTCATGAAACGGGTCAAAGGTCTTGAGGACGGTGCGCCGTGGTTACCCCTCGCGGTCGATCTCTTCCTTCACGTACGGTCCAGTTTTGGCAATCGGCTTGCCAAGCCACCGGCTACCGGGGAGTTGCTCGACTTGGCACGGGTTCTCCAGGGCACGCCAGGGGTGAACGGTAACCTCAAATCCCAGGCGTCCATACCGATGCTCAGTGATGTTTCGGGAGCGGTCTTTAAAACGAGTGGTGATCTCGCTCTGACCGACGAAATCCTAAAATCCTGGGTTAGCGGCTCCTGATCCCAGCATCCTGAGATTGTGCCTGCCGAACCTCCAAAGCCGCCGCCGTCCGACCTGCTCCGCGAACGCCTCCCGCGTTTCTTCGATGCGTGGCGCGAGCAAACGCGTCTTGCCGACCCGCGGCCGCTGACCGAGGCTCACGAAGTCGCCCTCGCGCTGGTGGCGAGAGGGGATCTGGAATCAGATGACGGAACGCCGGAATCCATCTTGGCCGATCACCTCCACCCGGTCCTGGTCAAAACGCCGGAAGATGACGCGCTGTTTCGGGATCTTTGGAAACGTTACGTGGGGGAAACCGAAACCCGACCCAAAGAAATCCTCACGGATACCTCTATGGAGCAATCCGGCAACGTTTCCGGGGCGAGGCGTCTCGGCTCGTTTCGCTCGCGCTGGCTCGTTGTCTTTCCGATCGTGGCGCTGTTGGTTGGTGGCGGCTTTTGGCTTTGGCCGATCTTCTTCGCCAAACCACCGGTGGAGCCGGTTGTGGAGACGTCTCCACCGCCCGCGCCCGACCCAGGCAAAGCCCCCGAACTCCCTCCCGCGCCAAAGCCAGTCGAACCAGTTGGGGACCCCAACGATCCCTTCATCCTCCCGGACAACTTCGTCGACTGGTCGGTCAAACCCGAAGTCGTCCCTTTCCTCCGCGAGGTCCCCTGGTGGGAAACCCTCCTTACTTCACCGTGGACGTTTTACCCGCTCGTCGCGGCTCTGATCGCTTTAGTCGTCTTCATCCTCGTCGTCTGGCAACGGGCCTGGTTCAGCGATCAGGTCAACTACCTCACCCGTAACCTTGGCAAATCCGGGCAACGTGGCAAAAGCGAGCAGTTCTTTCTCGGTCTCAAACGCGAAGGCTGGGACGCTTCCGGATTGCTCACGGGCGTGGTCTCCCGTCTTCGCCGTCACCAGGAAGAGGAAACTGGGCGGATCGACTCGCGTCGCACGATTCGCGTCAGCATCCGCAAAGGCGGCTACTTCACCCCAGTCCACGCCAAACGCCCCGAAACTCCGCAATACCTCTTCCTCGTCGAAGAACGTCACCGGCACGATCACCTGGGCCGAATGCTCACCCAGTGGATCGCCGCGCTGCGCAATCATGGTGTCAGTGTCGATGAGTTTCGTTTCCAGGACAGCCCGGAACAGGCCTACCAAGCTCCCGAACAAGAGGATATTACCCTCGCGCCCGATTTCGTTCCTCAACTCGTGCCGCTGCGCGATCTCAGTGTGCGTTATGCCCGTCACCGTCTCGTCCTCTTTGGTCAGGACCTGGAACCATCCGATCCTTACACCGGCGAAGCCGAGCCGTGGGCCGAGTTGCTCGACCAATGGGAAACCCACCGCGCCATCCTCACCCCGCCTGGCAGCCATGGCGATCTCGGTCTGGGCCAATTGCGCGAACGCGGCTGGACCATCTTCGATTTCTCCGAAACCGGCGTTCGAGCCCTCGGCCTCTGGGTCGCGGGCGAGGGAATTCCCGGTTCCGCCCAGAACGGTTCCAAACCGCCGGGCACCTTCGCCGACGACGTTGACCTCTGGCTCGGAAGCGTCCCGCCCTCGCCGGGCCGGCTCGATTCCGCCGTCGCCGAATTGGAAACGTGGCTCGAGCCTGAAGGCATGCGCTGGCTCCGCTCCTGCGCCGTCTTCCCGCTCGTGGACTGGCACCTCACCGCCTACTTGGGCGATGGATTGCGCAAGCTCCGTAGCCCGGGGCACCCGGCCTGTGCCACGAAGTCTCCCGCCACTCCATCCGCGCCTCTCACTCAGGGCACGGGCCGGGAGACCCATGCTACCCCTGAGGACACCCTCTGGAAAATGTCCCAACTCCCCTGGCTCCGCGAGGCCCGTATGCCCGAGTGGTTCCGCCAGCGTCTCCTCGCCGACCTTCATCCCGACGACCGCGACGCCACCGGCGCCCTAATTTATCTGGCTCTCCGTCAGGACAAACTCGGCGGCGAAGAACACGCCGTCGAAGTTATCGCCCAAAAACCCAAACTCATTCGTCGATTAAGCCAACGCCTCTGGCGGCGTCTCATCAAGAAATACCCCGAACTGCGCGATGAACTCGCCCTTACCTCGGTAGGTGGTGCCAGCAAATTCCGCCTTCCTCCCTGGATTTCGGCCAGCCTTAATTGGGCTTGGCCGATTGGACTAGCAATCCTGACTGCTGGCGGAATCTGGATGGGGTGGCAGGGATTTGGGAACGGGGATTTGGACGGTCGGGAGCCGGTCAAAGCTAGGCCGATGGGGGAGATCGTCTCCTCGCGCACCGCTGAAAAAGACGAATTTGTTTTTGTGCCTCCGGGCCGTGTCGATGGGGAAGAGATTGAATTCCCCTTCTGGATCGCCCGAAAGGCCGTTGATTTGGAGGGCGCTGCACCGCAAGCCTATGTCAAAGAACGCTTGGAGCGGGAATGGGGCAACGGAAGCTTGTCACCGGGGTGGATCTACGCAGAACCAAGTGCCAGTGAGAAAGCGCATGCCACCCGCCGAGATAGCGTAAAAGTACAGTCTGTCACAAAACCTGAACCCGATTTGCTTCATGAGTAAAATTATCGGTTTCGCGTTAGCCTCATCGATAGTCGCAGTCATTTGTTTACTTGGGATTGCAATTGTCGGCTCAATGGTCGGGTTTTATGGGGACGCTTATTCCTTTAGTCCGTTTCTTCGTGTGATCGGTGATGAAACAGTCCTAAACGAGTGGGTTCAACGCAAGAGCAACCACAGTAACCTTGAGCTACCCGTTGTGGCGTTATTACTGTTGGTGGACACAGTATTGGTAGTCGCCTCTTCGATTGTTATTGCGGGGTTATTCGATCTCACAGCTGTCTATACTTTTAGAGCTGTAAGTGTTGTGAGGGTTGGATGGTTTAGTGCGTTGGCTACAGCGTGCTGTGGAGTCGCTCAAAACGGACTAACTGTGTGGATGGTATTCCGAGGCGTGACACTCGATTTAAGTGCGACTCAAACTTTGAACTTCCCCCGAAACGGTAGACATGCGGGGCTTGGCCTGAGACCATCAAAAAT
>CAXBMO010000024.1:0-95550 GCA_963977015.1 uncultured bacterium
CAAATCCTAGCAGAACTATCGTTTTGAGGTGTCCAGCTTTCTGGATCAGGTCACCGCCACGATGAATACTGGTCGGATCTCCAATACCGACAGGGTTTTTAGAGGAAACCCGTGCTTCCAATTGGACGTTTCCGCAAACCATGGAAATAGCGGCGGTCCAGTCCTGAACTCGCAAGGACGCGTCGTCGGAATATTGACGTTCGGATTGGGCGATTTAGATATTGATCGGTTTAATTTCGCGATCCGTATCGATTCGGTTCGAACCTTTCTAGATAAGCAATTTGGTGTCGGCTATTCCCAAAACTAGGTCGCTACCGGATTGATTCGTTCGTTCAAATTGTAAATGGATGCCCTCTGCACTTCGTTAGCTTCCGTTTAACACCGGCACAAAGTTAACAGTTTTTGTGAAAGGAGAATATTGGCTCTTTGACAGTTTGAATCCGTTCCTTCCACAACACCTTTTCACTCATTCAACAGGACACCCTCATGAAACTCACTCCCTTCCACATTGCCATTCCGGTTCGCAACATCCCGGAGAGCCGACAGTTCTATTCCACCGTCCTTGGCTGCGAGGAAGGGAGAAGCGATGAAACCTGGATCGACTTCAATCTTTTCGGCCACCAGTTTGTTTGCCACCTCAATCCAGAAATCGGGAAGGATGGCAAACTCGCCTCACACTACAATCCGGTTGATGGGCATGGCGTGCCGGTCCCGCACTACGGTGTCGTTCTGGAGATGGACGATTGGGAAGCCCTCGCAGCGAAGCTGAAAGGTCACGATATCGAGTTTGTGATTGATCCGTACATCCGGTTCAAAGGGGAACCTGGTGAGCAGGCGACGATGTTTTTTCTGGATCCTTCCGGCAATGCCCTCGAGTTCAAGGCCTTCAAGGATATGGGCCAGTTGTTCGCGGTCTAGCGGTTCGCAAACCTCTCACGCCAGCGCCTCACCTCCCTGCTCTTTTCCCAAGGCCTTGAGCTTGGCTCCGATTTTCAGGATCACCCATGTCGCGATCGTAATCCCTCCCAGGGAGAAAAATACCCCGAGACCGGTCAACATCGTGATGGCGTAGGTTTGCAGGAAGCCCGCTCCTGACCCGTCCATCGCATCGCCCATGACGGCGCCAATGGAGAGCAGGCCACCCCAGTAGTCCAAAATGGAAAGCACCAGCATTTCGCCCTTCTTGATCATCATGCTGATGGCGCCAACGACCGAGATCATCGCGATGCCGGCGCGAATGATGGTGCCGATTCGCAGGGCTTTGCCGAAGGGGGCAAATTCGATCTTCTTCCAGAATTCCCGGGTGGTGGCAAACGTCATCAGGCCAATCCAGGTAACGACGCCGGCGAACATGGCGGCGTTCGCCGAGGAGCCCTGAAAACCGGCAATTTTGGCGAGAAGAAAGCAGGGCGCGGCGTAAATCATGCCAAACATGGCCCAACGGGTGAGTTGGCGTTGAAACCATTGTTGATCGAGATGGGAGGAAGTTTCAGTCATGGGACTACGTTGGCGAAGCTTTGCGAAAACAGTTTGAAGCAACCATGAAGAATCGGTGAAATCAAAGTTCACAAATTTTGCAACGATGCGACTTCACCATTCGTGATAACGCCAATGAAGTGTTTCCTCAGCTTTCCCATCGTTTTCTTGCTCGCCGGAATCGCACAAGGCGAAATCCAGGTGGAAACCGATTTCCCCGGAGGTTCCGGAGCCGTCACCAACATCGACCAATCAACGGGATGGATTCAACTCGACCCCGCCGATCATCCGGGGAAAGGTTGGCGCTGCTGGTGGTATGTGAGATTGGTTGGCCTCCAACCTCAGCAAACAATCACCCTCGATGTCGGCAACGCGCCGTGGGCAACGCCGGATCGCGCGACCTACAGTGAGGACGGAGGCAAGACCTGGGTTCAAACCGGGAAAGGCGTTCGCGAAGACAAGCGAATCCGGTATTCGCTTCAATTGAACGAACCAACGGCATTGATCGCATGGGGACCACCATTCGTACCTGCAGATTCCCAGGCTCTGGTCGATTCGCTGGCCTCACGGAATCCCGACGCGACCGCATTCTCACTCTGCGAAACTCGCGGCGGCCTTTCCACGCCCGCTCTACGCATTGGCAAGCGGCAGCACTCTGACGTTGGGGCGAATCGCAGCCTCATCTGGATTCAAGCCCGTCAACACGCCTGGGAATCCGGCTCGAGCTGGGTTTGCAAGGGGCTGGCGGAATGGATTATTTCTGATGCCCCTGAAGCGGCCAACCTTCGCAAGCAATTTGAGATCGTGATTGTTCCGGTCATGGACATCGACAATGTCCAATTGGGAGCTGGCGGGAAAAACCAGAAACCCCAGGATCACAATCGGGATTGGAGCGACGCCCCTCACTGGAACGCGGTCGCGGCGGCTCAGAAAGAAATCAAGACAGCGGCTGAACTCGGAAGATTGGCGGCATTCATCGACTTGCACAACCCGGGCGCGGATAGCGTTTTCCCGTACTTTTACGTTCCTCCGCAGGACGCCCTCAGCGAAGTTGCGCAGGCGAATCTCGACCATTTCGTGCAGGCGGCGAAAGCGGAAATGGTGGGGCCACTTCGATTCACCGGGAAGACGATTGAGTCGGGGGCCAGCTACGATCCCAAGGCTTGGACGCGAATCAGCAAAAACTGGGTTGCCAATCTTGGGACTGACGCGATTTCAGTCACGTTGGAAACCTCATGGAACACCGCAGAAAGCACAACGTCCGGCTACCAAACCGTTGGGAGCCAACTGGGCAAGGCCCTCGCCCGGCATTTCGCCGACCATCAGATCGCCGAGTAAGGAAACCATGATCTGGGCGCTTCACGGAAATTTGGGAGATTGCCGAGATTGGGATGCGCTTAGGCCGAACCTTCCAAAGCTGGAAACCGTTGATCTCTGGGCGCCTCCGCCGCTCGACTTCGAGAAATGGGCTTACCAGCTCAATGATTTGGTGAGCGCCACCGATCCGGATCCCGTATTGCTGGGCTATTCACTGGGGGGACGGCTCGCCATGCATTGCGCGACGGGGCTCGATTCGGTTTGGAAAGCCGCCGTCTTCGTTTCCGCCCATCCCGGCCTCACCAGCGAAGCGGAACGGGAATCCCGGCGCAAAGCCGACCACTCCTGGGCGGAAAAACTGCGAACGCAGGGAGTCGAGGAGTTTCTCGAAGCGTGGAACCAGCAACCGGTTTTCCTAGCCGATCAGGCTTCCGATCGCCAAACCGAGGTCGTCTCGCGCAATCGAACGGCCATTGCCCAGGCCTTTGAATCATGGTCGCTCGGCAACCAAACCGACCAGCGTCCGCTTCTCGCCAATGCGGATCTTCCCCAACTCTGGGTCGCGGGAGAGAACGACCCCAAATTCTGCGAACTGGCCGAAAACGCAGTCTCGGAAATCCCGCACGCATCCCTCTGCATTTTGCCCAATGCTGGCCACCGGGTTGTGCTTGAACAACCCGAATCCTTGGCGAACGAAATTCGCCGGTTTCTCGCGACGATCTAACGTCGGCACAGCCGACTCGAAGTGCGCCGCTTTTTCTCCATCAAATCGGCAAGAAGCTTTTCCTCCGACTGATCGAGAATATTGCTGATCAGGCGAACGTAGGCCAGGTCTTGTGCCGACGGTGCTTGGCGAGGCACTTTCGAGCGAGGTTGTTGCGTTGTGGTTAACGTCATGGTGCTGGTAGGGTGTCGAGGGTCTACTTGTACTTGTGGAGAAGGTTTCCGATGTGACGGAAAAAGTCCTCCGAGGCGCCGAATGGCCCGAATTAGAAGTTCAAGCCGAGAAAGCTCCATTAAATTACACGTTTCGAGGTCAAGATTTCTTGCAGGAAGCCGTCCGGTCGGCAGACTCCACCTGAATATTCCAATCGTAACCGATTCCTGACATGTGGACCGAAGCTGCCGAATTTACCGACCTGAAATATCACAAAACCGAAGACGGGATCGCCAAAATCACGATCAACCGTCCTGAAGTTCGCAATGCGTTCCGACCGCAAACGGTTAAGGAAATGCTCATCGCCTTCGAATTGGCGCATGAGGATCCCGAAGTTGGCGTCATCATCCTGACGGGCGAAGGCGACAAAGCGTTCTGCTCAGGCGGCGACCAAAAGGTGCGCGGACATGCGGGCTACGTCGGAGAAGACGGCGTTCCGCGCCTCAACATCCTCGACGTTCAGAAGAAGATTCGTGGATTGCCGAAACCCGTCATCGCGATGGTCGCCGGCTACGCCATCGGCGGCGGACACGTCCTCCACATCGTCTGCGATTTAACCATCGCAGCCGACAATGCGCGATTTGGCCAAACCGGTCCCAAGGTCGGCTCCTTTGACGGCGGACTCGGCTCCAGCTACCTCGCGCGAATCGTCGGCCAGAAAAAAGCGCGGGAGATCTGGTATCTCTGCCGCCAATACGACGCACAGCAAGCTCTCGACATGGGGCTCGTCAACACCGTCGTTCCCCTGGAGCAGCTCGAGGAGGAAACCGTCAAATGGGCTCGCGAGATTTTGCAGCACTCCCCGCTCGCCCTGCGTTGCCTCAAAGCCTCACTCAATGCCGATTGCGACGGCCAGATGGGCCTTCTCGACCTCGCCGGGAACGCCACCCTCCTGTACTACATGAGCGAAGAAGCTAAAGAAGGCAAAAACGCCTTCGTCGAGAAGCGGAAGCCCGACTTCACGAAGTTTCCGCGGGTGCCGTAACCCGCACCTCCTCCCAAAATTGGCATTTTTTGAATTCGAATCCTGAGCAATTCCCGCTTAGATCGATTCCATGCTTGGCAAACCCCTCCTGTTCTCCCTTATCTTCGCCGCGTCCGCCGTGGCGCAGCCGAACCTCGTTCTCATCATTGCCGATGACATGAGTTGGGACGATTGCGGCGCTTATGGGCATCCATCCATTCGCACGCCGAACCTCGACAAACTCGCGGAGCAGGGGATGACGTTCGACAACGCCTTTCTCACAATCAGCTCCTGTTCGCCGAGCCGTTGCTCCATCCTCACGGGCCGCTATCCGCACAATACCGATGCCGAGGAACTCCATTGGCCACTTCCCGATGCGCAAATCACGTTCACGGAAAAACTCCGCGAGGCCGGTTACTGGTGCGGAGCGGCTGGAAAATGGCACCTCGGCGAGGATGCCCGTGACCGGTTCGACAAGATCATGGAGGTCGACACCTCGGGATTCCAGCTTCCAACCGGGAAAGCGGGCGAAGCCGGTAAATTTGTCGAGTCGCTCGAAGGCGAGGCTCAAAGCGGGTGCGCCGATTGGGTTCCGCTGATGAAAGCGCGCGACAAGGAGAAGCCCTTCTTTCTCTGGCTCGCCGCGGTCGATCCCCATCGCGATTACTACGAAAACATCATCCCCGAGCCGCATCAGCCTGAAGATGTGATCGTCTCGCCCTATCATGTCGACAATCCGGAAACGCGCGCCGACTACGCCCTCTACTACGACGAGATCACGCGTCTCGATCGCTATGTGGGCCTTGTTCTGGAAGAACTGGACGCTCAGGGAGTCGCCGACAACACCCTCGTCCTCTTCATCAGCGACAACGGCAAACCCTTCCCTCGCGACAAGACCACGCTTTACGACAGCGGCATCAAAACGCCGTGGATTGTGCGTTGGCCGGGCCACGCCGAGGCCGGAACCCGCTGTAGTCAGGTCGTCAGCGTGATCGACATCGCCCCAACCTTTCTCAAGCTCGCCAATGCCGAGGTCGACCGCAGCTTTCAGGGCCTCGATTTCGCGCCGCTCCTTGCCGATCCCACCAAACACGTTCGCCGCTACGCCTTTGCCGAGAAAAACTGGCACGACTTTGAGGACCACGCCCGCATGGTGCGCGATCACCGCTTCAAGCTGATCTTCAATGCCTACCCGGACCTGACTCAAACGCCCTCCGCCGACTCCGCTCGCAGCCCCACCTTTCAATCGATTCTCAAGCTCGCCGATTCCGATAAACTCACCGAAGCCCAGAAGTCCTGCATCACGGCACCGCGCCCGCTTCTCGAGCTTTACGACACCGAAGCCGATCCTCACGAGTTGACCAACCTGATCGACAATCCGGAATTGGTCGATGACTTGGCGCGCCTGAGTCAAGAACTCGACGCCTGGACCAAGCGCACGAACGATTACGTCCCCACCCTTCGCACCGCTGATGAATTTGACCGCATTACCGGCAAACCCACTCCCGCACGGGTTCGCCCGCGCCACACCAAGGCGCAGATGGTTTCCGACGGTCTCGTCGCGCCCTAATCCAGAGCGTATTTCGCTTTCCAGCTTTCCGGAATCGTCAGTCGAAGGCCATAGAGATACCGAATCAACTGCCCATGATGGGCGGCTTCGTGTTCGAGCAGGTCGATCAACAGGCGATTCTGGACATCGGTGAACGAATCGATCGTGTCCAGGATCTCCGAGACCCCGTCAGCCGAGCGGCGCAGCGCATCGGCAACCGGAGTTTTCTCAGTGGTTGAAGCCAGCGAACATGAAAATCCCGACCACTTATTGGCCTTGATTGCGGCAGTCATGCTTTCCCGAGCGCCGACGACACACCACAACTGTAACCCCAACGTATTGGAGGGGAGCGTGGGCAGCTTCGAACTCAAAATCTCCTCGTCGATCGACTCAATCAAATCGCCATAAAGGACGAACGACCGCCGAAAGCTCTCGGTAACGATCGAGGAAATGGGCATTCTTGAACCTCAATCCTCAGTCTCGGAATCGGGGTCTTCCAGAGCAGCTCTGGAAGCTTCAGCGGCCTTCTTTTCCGCCTTCGCAGCCTCGCGAGCCATCCGTTTGTCTTCCTTCTTCTGTTCACGCTCCCGGCGCTTGTAGTCTTTGCTTGGAGTAAATGCCATTGTGCCTCCCTTTAGTTTCAACCAAGGACCTGATCAACCCATTTTGGCAAAAGCCTGCCGCTCCAGGACCAAAGCCTGGATGAAAATGGTGATCTTGTGAGTCTACTTGGAGGCTGTCAACCAGGCCAATGGCAGGCCGGAAACCTCGACGAGTTTGAAGTCGCCGGGGTTCCAGAAGCTGAAGGCAATGAAGAGCTTCTGGATCTTGCCATCAACGGTGTGGGGCCACCACGCAGCGTTGTGGATATGGGTGCCTAGCTTGAAACCAAAGTCTCGTTTGGGAATCAGCGTGGAAATCAATTGCTTGGAAGGCCAATGGTAGATGTAACACGGTGCCCCGGGATAGGAAGCCTCCTTGCTACCGCCACCGCGCAGGCAACCAATGAGGGCAAAGTCGCCGATGAAGTCGATATCACAGGGCGCGCTCCCTTTGGCCAGGGCAAAGCGCTCAATCACCTCCCCCTTGTCATTCACGGTGCAGATCTCACCGGAACCCCGGCTGCACACGACCCAGTTCCCCTCGTGATAGGTGCCACCATGAGCGGTGTTGAACTCCGATTTACCGCCAAAAATCGACTTGGGCTCCTCAATATCAAAGACCAGGCTGGTCCCATAGCCATCAAACGCCCACGGATTTCCCGTAATCGGGTGAATCTCCACATCCGTTGGTTTGTAGGCTCCAGGTTTGGCGAATGCTTCGTGAATCGATGCATCGGGAATGATGTCGTAGAATCCTGAATCCGAGAACGAACGAAAACGAACCAATTTCCGGATGTTGTCCGAAAAGTAGAAACTGGGCATCGCTCCGCCCATGTCCAATGCAAGGCCGTGGAAATTGCCCACGCCAAACTCCTCATCATCCAAAAGGATGCTTCCGGCACCGGGATCCACGGTGAACCGAATGACTTTGGTGCCAATCGTCGTGTAAAGATCACTGGTCTCGGGGTCGACGACGCTTCCCCCGTGGTTCTTCACCAAATACGCGGCCAACGCTTCATCTTCGGGCAGGGAATACTCATCAGCCTTCCGATAAATGAGAGCCCCCCAATCGCTCACCACGAATGGCGACGCGTGATCCGCGGAATGCGTTCCCTCCTCGTCGTGGCCAGGGTGCGCAAACCCTGTAAAACCGCTAAAAACCAGAAGTGCAAGAGTGAGTAATAGTCTCATGAGATAGAATTGGTTCAAAATTGTGAGCAGATAACGTGCCTCTTGTGAAGAGAGAGAAACATTAACCACCCCGTATCCTGAAAGCGCAGTCCCCTCGATTCGACGGCTTATGGACGCAAGTTAAAAAACCGCAAAATTCCGGTGCCTACTCTCCATTCCGAAACTCATGCCCCTTGAACTCGAAAACCGGCTTTTGCTTCCGTTCCTTCAGGTAGTTCGGGTCGTAAGCTTGCAGGAGAGACTCCACCCCGCTAAAGAAATGCGCCTCCGACTGATCGATCGACCGGCGCAACCAGAACCCCACCGCCGTATTCGCCTCATACCAATCCAGCCCTAGGCTCCGCTCGGCAAAATCGCTGAACTGCCGGTCCAGACCAAACTCGAACCCACCGGCAAGTCGCATCCTGACGCGTTTCAAATACTCCTCGCGCGCCGTCTCCATCCACTGGGGGTTCGCCTGACAAACCAACGCAGCCTCGTAATACGTCTGCACCAGACGCTTCACGTGCGAATCATAGCTTTCCTGAGTGGCTGCGACAAAACTGGCGTCCCCCGTCAATTCCCGGCAGATTTTCGCCAACTTCGCCACCGCGACAGGATTGTAGCGCCCGAACTCTGCCTCACTCTCGCAGTTAATCGCGCCGCCATCGTGTGGTCCCTCGAGAAAAAGCGGCCCTTTCACCAGCTTCTGGAACGTCGCGAGCGAAAGATTCCCACCAACCTGATTGAAAAGCCCACGCACGCCCCGTTCCGGAAGCCAGGTCGGCAATTCGTCCGGAAGCGCGACCGGCTCCGGGTTCGTCGCTGCAGTCACCAACTGATCCCGGACGAGCAACCCGATCGCCGGTTTTCGGGGTCCATTGCTCGTGGCGACTAGAAAAATCAGGGTAAAGGAGGTGAGAAAGGCAACAACGGTCATGACGGATCGATAGGAAGAACTGGGTTGGAGGTTTGGACGGCACGATGAGCCGAGAATTCGCCTTCACATCGCAAAGCGACTGATCAGGATTGGCCGAACGGCTCCCTCCAGTCGGAATGCCGGTATTCGATTCGCGCTTCCCCCTTTCAGCCTTGCTTGAGCGATGGAAACCGCAGGCGAATTTCTTCGATCCAGCAGTAGAGGGTTGGGACGACGAAGACCGTGAGCACGGCAACCGTCATACCGCCAAAGGTGGGGATCGCCATCGGCACCATCACATCGGAACCGCGTCCGCTGCTGGTCAGCACGGGAATCAGGGCAAGGAGCGTCGTCGCAGTTGTCATCATGGCAGGGCGATTGCGCTTCACGGCCGCCTCGATCGTCGCTTCGCGAATGGCTTCGACTGTCTCCGGTTTGGTTTCGCGGAAGCGTTGCTGCAGGTAGGTTCCCATGAGCACGCCATCGTCTGTGGCAATCCCGAAAAGGGCGAGAAAGCCGACCCACACCGCCACGCTGAGATTGATCGGGTGAATCTGGAAGAGGGTGCGAAAGTCGATTCCCAGCAGGGTAACGTCGAGAAACCAGGGTTGGTTGTAGAGCCAGATCATCATGAACCCGCCAGACCAAGCCACGAAAATTCCACTGAAGACGAGCAACGAAGTGCTGACCCGGCGGAACTGAAGGTAGATGATCAAAAAGATGACCAGGAGGGCAAGCGGGACAATGAGGGCGAGGCGTTTCTCGGCGCGAACCTGGTTCTCGTAGGATCCGGTGAACTTGAAACTCACCCCCGCCGGAAGCTGGAACAGTCCGCGTTCGAGGTGATCCTGAATGACGGCTTCCGCCTCTTCCACCACACTGACTTCCGCATACCCGTCCTTCTTGTCGAAGATGACATACGCCACGAGGAAGGTGTCTTCACTCTTGATGGTCTGCGGTCCGCGGACGAACTCGATTTCGGCAAGTTGCCCCAGGGGAATTTGAGTCCCATCCGGCGCAGGCACAAGAATCTCGCTGAGTTCTTCGATCGAATCCCGGCGCTCCCGCAGGTAGCGGACCCGGACCGGATAGCGTTCGCGCCCTTCGACCGTCGTCGTAATTCGTCGACCTCCGACCGCGACTTCGATCACATTCTGAACGCCGCGAATACTGATCCCGTAGCGCGCGATCGCCTCGCGATCGATGTTGATCTCAAGATAGGGTTTTCCAACAACCCGGTCCGCGAAGACTGTTGCCGGATCGATACTGGGAACGCCTTGCAGAAGCGCCTCCAGTTCCAACGCGACGTGTTCCAGCGTTTCGAGATCCGGTCCGTAGACTTTGAGGCCCATCGGCGCGCGCATTCCGGTTTGGAGCATGACGATGCGGGTTTGAATGGGCTGAAGTTTCGGGGCGGAAGTCACTCCCGGCATGTCTGCAGCCTGGGTGATTTCCTTCCAGATATCGTCCGGTGTCTTGATGTGGTCGCGCCATTGGCGAACCCGCTTTCCCTCGTTGTTGACCGTCCATTCCGACTTGTAGGTGATGATGGTTTCAACCATGGAAACCGGAGCCGGGTCCAGCGAACTGTCGGCCCGCCCGATTTTGCCGACGACGCTGTCCACTTCGGGAATGGCATTGATCGCTCGGTCTTGAAGTTGCAAAATCCGCTTCGCTTCACCGATCGAGGCGTGCGGCATCGTCGTCGGCATAAAGAGAAAGGAGCCTTCGTTGAGCGCAGGCATGAATTCCTTGCCCAGGTTCTGCCAGATCAAAAGACCGCAGGTCACCACCCCAAAAACAATGCCAAGCAGGAGCCACTTCGCCCGCAGGAAAAACCGCAGAACCCGTTCGTAGATCTGGATAAAGCCCCATGCCGCCGCAATCAACCCGCCAACGAGCAAAATCACAAAAACGTGATTGAGCAAGCCATAAGCTGGGCCGAGCGGCTCCCAGGAACTCCCAAGGTAGAGCGCCACGAACGTGGCCAAGGCAAAAAGCCCGATCCGATGAAAGCGGGGTTCCTTCTCACGGACCCGGTCAAGCCGCCGCTTGAAGAGCAGGTGGATCAAAGGAGGAAGCACCGCGAGCGCGATCAGGATCGACGCCACCAGGGCAAAAGTCTTGGTGTAGGCAAGGGGCTTGAACAGTTTTCCCTCGGCTCCCTCCATCGCAAAGACGGGGAGAAAGCTCACCACCGTAGTTAGCACCGCCGTCAGAACGGCCCCGCCGACTTCGGCGCAAGCTCGGAACACCACCTCGACTCGCGCTTCCTCCTCGTCGGCTTCGTCAAGAGCCTTGAGCACGTTCTCGCAGAGCACCACTCCCATATCAACGATGGTTCCAATCGCAATCGCGATGCCTGACAAGGCCACAATATTGGCATCGACCCCAAATCGTTCCATCGCCAAAAACGTGAGCAAAACCGCCCCTGGCAACATCATCGAAATGAGGACGGAACTTCTCAGGTGAAACACGAGCAGAAGCACCACGATGATGGTGATCAAAATCTCTTCGCTCAATGCCACCTTGAGCGTTTCGAGCGTTTCGTTGATCAATCCCGTCCGGTCATAGAACGGAACAATCGTCACCTGGCTCACCGTCCCATCTTCCAGCGACTTCTTGGGCAACCCACTCGCGATGGTCGCGATCTTTGCTTTGACGGCGTCGATCGTGGCCATGGGATTCGCACCGTAGCGGGCAACCACGACCCCACCGACGACTTCCGCCCCTGCCTTGTCGAGAACGCCTCTCCGCAGCGCCGGCCCAAAGCTGATGTTGGCGATTTTATCGAGCGTGATGGGGATATCATCCGGAGCATCGACCACGGTTTTGCGTAGGTCGTCGAGAGAAGTCACGAACCCTCTTCCCCGAATCACGTATTCGATCCGATTGATCTCAATGGTGCGTGCGCCGACATCGAGGTTGGAGTCTTTGACGGCTGCGAATACTTGGGCCAGCGAAATCCCGTAGGCCCGCATCGCATCCGGATCGACATCGATTTGATACTCGCGCTGGAAGCCACCGATCGATGCCACCTCAGCCACGCCATCGGTCGATTGAAGCGCGTAGCGGACGTAGAAGTCCTGGATGCTGCGCAACTCCTGGAGATCCCACCCGGGCGCAGGTTTTCCCTCCGGGTCGCGTCCCTCAAGCGTATACCAGAAAACCTGCCCCAAAGCCGTCGCATCCGGTCCCAGCGCGGGACTCACCTCAGGGGGAAGCGTTCCGGCCGGAAGGCTGTTCAACTTTTCCAGAATCTTTGCACGCGACCAGTCCCATTCGGCGCTTTCGTTGAAGATCACGTAAATGCTGGAGAACCCAAAATAGGAATAGCTCCGAATCGTCTTCACATCCGGAATCCCCAGCAGCGCGGCCGTGAGCGGATAGGTGATCTGGTCCTCCACGTCCTGCGGCGAACGCCCCATCCAATCGGTGAAAATGATCTGCTGGTTCTCGCCGATGTCCGGAATCGCATCGACCGGCACGGGGAAACGCGGCAGCCCCCCCAGATCCCACTGAAACGGCGCAGAGAGAATTCCCGCGACCGCGAGTGCTCCTGCGATGAGCAGGACTATTAGCTTGTTCGTCAGGCAGAAACGGATGAACGCCGCCACCGGTCCGCCGGGTGTAGAATCGCTCATAGGTTAGTGCTGGTGGGCGGCGGGTTTCTTGCCTTCCGGCGTCGGCGCATCGTCGGCTCCCGCCAATTGCCCGCTGATTTCTCCGCACTTCAGCATTTTCGCGCCGAAGTAGGGATTGAGGATGTCATTGCCAGACTGGAGCCAGTCCGCGCCTTGGTCCTTGAACGCCATTGGGCAATGGGCTTTGAAGACGGTTTGGTCGAGTCCACCGCCAAAAACCGTCACCAGGGTTTCCATGGATTCGGAAAGCGCCTTGAACGTGATACGCTGAAGGGCCAGAGAGTCGGTTGCGGCAATGGATTGGGCCGAGCCCGCCAACGCACCGGACAGGGAATGAAGCAGAAAGGCTGCCTGCGGGTTGGACTCCGCCACTTCCGTGAGCAACGCAGCCTCGCTCTTGAGATTCGTCGCCGCCTCTTGGGCTTTCGCCAATGAATCACCGGCCAGGGAAGTTTGAACTGCAAAATAGGCGTCCACCACCTTGCCGACGACCTTCGTTCCAGTTTCGCCCAGCGACATGGGTTTGGGCTCGGCCACCTGATCACGCACTTCGCCGCATTGCAGCATCATCGCGCCAAAATACGGATTCAGCAGGTTCTGGTCGGGCTGCAGCCAAGTTGCGCCCTGGTCGTCAAAGGCCATGGGACAAAAGTGGGTGTAGACCGGCAAATGCGCGGTACCAAAACGCCGCACCATTTCATCGACGAGCTGAGTCAGATCCTGAAACCCGATGCGGAACGGCTCGATTTCCTCGCGGGTTGCAAGCTTTGAAACAGATGCCTGGAGGCGGCTCGAAAAATCCGACCAGACATTCCGCGCACCGGGTGAGAGGATATCCACCTTCATGGCCGCCAGGTTTTTCGTCAGGCGATCAGCCGCGGTGTGCGCATCGGGAAGGCTGTCGTTGGCCAACGCCCGCTGAATCGCAAAATACGCCTCAAGAAGACCGTCGATTCCGGTGAGAAAATCCGCAGGAACCTCCTCCTTGGGAAAGAGAAGTTCGCCACCCTCTCCCGGAAGCATCATGCTGGTCCGCGCCTGGATCTGAAGCGCGCTATCGATCGCGAACGCCCCTTCACTGACGACTCGCTCGCCCTCTTTCAACCCCGCCTCGACCAAATAGACATCGTTGGCCCGCGCGCCGAGAAGAATCTCCCGCCCCTCATAAGTCGGCTCCTCCGTGTCGGGTTTCTCAACGTAAACGACCGAACGCTTTCCGGTGTTGAGGACGGCGCTCACCGGCACCACGAGCGGGCCCTTGCCGTCAGGCGCGACAACGGAATACCCCAGCTTCTCGGCCGGGACGAGTTCCATCCCGCAGACGTCGCACGTGCCGGGGCCGTCTTTGACGATCTCAGGATGCATCGGGCTGATCCATTTTCCGGCGAGACTGGGATCGATGACTCGCCCCGATCCGGCAACCTTGGCCGATACGACACCCCTGACGAACATGCCCGGCTTGAGCAACTCGTCGGGATTGTCGAAATTCACCCGGACCTTCACGGTTCGCGTCTTCGCATCCAGTTCGGGGGCGATGAAGGAAATCTGACCAGTAAACACCGTTCCGGGAATTGCTTCCGCCGTGAACTCGACCATTTGCCCAAATCGCAGCCAAGGTTTGTCGGACTCATAGGCGTCAAACACGACCCAAAGTTCATCGAGCGTATTGATCGTAAAGAGCGGCATCCCGGTCATGACGTATTCGCCCTCCTTCACGTTCTTGCTGGTTACGATTCCGGTCGCCGGCGCATCGATCATGAGTTGATCGGAGGTCTTCCCGGAGGCTTCGATTTCGTCGATCCGAGATTTGGGAAAGCCCCAGAGGCGAAGCTTGTCCCTCGCGATCCGGACCGCACCCACGTTGTTAAAACGCTTCGCAGTGAGCAACTCGCTTTGCGCAGCGAGCAATTCCGGGCTGTAGATTTTTCCGAGATGATCGCCCTCGCTGACCCGGATGCCGTTGTAGTCCACGAAGAGCTTGTCCATCCGCCCCGGAAACCGGGCAGAGATCATTGCCTGTTTCGTTTCATCGTAGGTCACCGCGCCATAAAGCCGGATCTCCGCATCGGGATAGCGCCGCACCACCTCAGAAGTGGTAATCCCGGCTAGGATTTTCGCCGCGGGAGACATGGAATAGTTCCGCCCTTCACCGCCGCCGCCCAGTTGGCTCAAGGGAATCAAATCCATCGCACAGATGGGACACTTGCCGGGTTTGGGAGCCTGCACCTGGGGATGCATCGAGCAGGTCCAGATTTCAGCGGCAGCGCTGGCCGATCCGCCCTTGCCGCTTGTGGCCGCATGATCGTGACCGCCCCCGCCAAACAGCAGCGCTCCGACGATCACTCCCAATACGAGAGCGAGAACCAAAGGAACATACTTCTTCATTGCGCAGCCTCCTCCAGGGGTTCGGTCAGGGCCCGGATTTGCCAGGCCGCCTTGTGCGCATCAGCTAGAGCGCGGGTCCGCATCAATCGCAGGTCCAGCAGAACGCGTTCCGCTTCGATTAAATCCGTCAGGCTCGCCTTGTCATTGCGAAAGTCCTCCTCGGTGAGATCAGCGGCTTGGGTTGCCGCCGGGATGAGATTTTCGCTGTAATTCTCCAGGCGATCCGTGGCTTCTCTTTGGGCGGCCTGAAGTCGGACCGCCTCAGCCAGGAGCGCCTGCTCCGTCGCTTCCAGGCCGGCATCCGCCATCGCCGTCATCGCCGCGGCTTCTTCACGTTCCGCCTGATATTTCTGACGACGGATGGGCAACTTCACCCCCAGCATCACGGCACCGGCCGTCTCTCCTCCGTCACCAATATCAATCGCGTTGGCGCCCAGCGTGAACCCCGGCCGGTTGCTCTTTCCCGCAAGGGCCTCGGCTTCTTTGGCCGATTGGATGCTCGCCTCAGCCAGGCGGAGCCTCGGATGACGAGCCCGCACCTCCGACTGAATGGCATCCAGCGAACGTCGTGTCGGCGTTTGCTGCGGCAGACTCGGCCATGGGAGAGGTGGACCATCCGGTGTTCGCCCCAACAACGCTTTCAGCTGCGCGTCCAGCCCCGGACGTTGCTCGCGCAGGGTCGCCACTTCCTGATCGGCCACCGCCAGTTCCACGTCGAGCCGCAAGCTGGTCGCCAGGCTTCCACCCGCGCGCACCTTTTGCTCAACCACCGGCTTAATCTGTTGGAGAAGCCCCAGATTTTCGACGGCGCGATCGGTCGCCCGTTTCAGATAGGCATATTCGATCCGCGCCAACCCCACCTTCTCAATCACCCGGCGTCGCGCCACGTCATAACGGTAGTAGGCCATCCGGGCATTTGCATCCGCCACGCGCTGGCGCAGCTTCAGCACTCCCGGCCACGGAAACGATTGCGAGACCGCGAACGTTCGCTCCTGTGGTCCCGTCCGGGTTTCCACGCTGGACAGGAATTCCGAGTAGGTCAACATGGGCTCATCCAGAGCCCTGACTTGGAGGCCTTTACGACTTGCCGCCTGATAAGCCTGGAAGGCGGCAGTCACCTCCGGGTTCGACTTCAACGCTTCAACGAGATAGGCGTCATGAGCAATGCATCTCAGCGGGAAGAGAATGACACCAATGAGAAAGTAGGTTCGATACATGAAAAAGTGATTCGATTTGAGAAAAAAGAGAAAGGAGAGCGGAGCGGGCGAGAACACACCGCGACCGAGCGAAGAGATCCTTTCCCGATCAAATCAAAAACACGCCGTAACAAACGTGGAGGGGACAGACGGGCGGTGGATTTACGCTGGTAAACCGCACGCGTTCTGAGTCCCGCACCTCTGCCTCAAGCGATTCGAGTCCTTCTTCACGTCCTTTTGGAATCTGAACATACAAATCCCCGTTAGGAGGCCCATCGATCGACTTGGGAGGAAATTGCAGCTCCAGGCTATCAGCTCGATCGCAATGAGGACAGGGAACGTCCTCAGAGTTGACGGGAGCATGGCAACAAGCGGCCTCCACCGCATCTTCAACCATCTGCGGGCAGGGACAAAACGGCAACATCGCCGTCTGGACACAGCCAATGAGAAACAAAATGCAGATGGTTTTCACCATGGGGAATCAATCTATTAGGAATCCTTAATTGTCAAAGATTTTTCCCCTAACCGGATTCCAGATCTTGGCCCCAACCCCAGTGGAGTTTGCGCGATCGTAGGAAGGCTGAATCGGAATCCCACATTACTCCACGCTCACGCCTTTGGGCTTGGCGGAGGTGATGAGGGCGGCGTAACCGGTTTGCTTCCAGAAGCGCTCGAAGTCGGTTTTGTTGACGTCGACATGGCCGTATTGGGGATCCATGACGAGGAGTTGATCGTGGCTTTCGCCCATGACGACGAGGTAATGGGCTTTGAGCTGGTTGCCCCAGCCGTTGACCTGAAGGGTGCGTCGATCAAGCGTTTCGATCACGGGAAGATTCTGGGCAAAGTAGCGGCCGACGGGAAGCTCGACTGCGACGAGGACAGGGCGGCCTTTGCTGAGGTGGCCGCTAAGCTGCTTCATGGGGTTCTGGTCGAGGGTGACGGCGAAGGCGAGAAGTTCTTCGGCGACGGCGATTTCGCGAAGCTGGAGGAGCGGGTAGCCGGTGGGGGAATTTGGCGGGTAGGTTTCCCGAAGTTGGGGCTCGGTGAGGGTGGCGTCTTCCTGCCAGTAGCGGATGAGGCTGGTGAGGGCGGCGGCTCCACAACTGCGTTGGCCGCTTTGCTTGACGACGGGGACTTTGCTGTAGCGGAAATCGACGTGCTTGAGACGAAAGGCGTAGTCCTCGTCTTTGGATTGCGTGGTGGTTTCACAGCCAACAAGCAGGAGCGTGGTGACGAAGACCAGGGCATTGCAAAATCGGCTCCAGCTTCTCATTGGTGAGGGGGCTAAGTCGTGGCAGTGTATTTGCATGTCAGACCCCTCCCCTGCCAGCGAAATTCAGATGGTGCAACAAGCGATCAGCTTTGCGGCCCGCGCGCACAAGTTTCATACGCGCAAAGATGGCGATACGCCGTATGTGGCGCATCCCTTCCGCGTGTTTTTTGTGGTGCGCCATGTTTTTGGCGTGGAGGATCCGGTCGCGCTGTGTGCAGCGCTGCTTCACGATACGATTGAGGATACGACGACGGATTATGATGATGTGTTGGAGGAGTTTGGCGCCGAGGTGGCAGATGCGGTGGCGGCGCTGACGAAGGATATGCGGTTGCGTGAAGATCTGCGCGAACCGGCGTATGATGCGCAGTTGGCGGAATCATCCTGGCAGGCGCGGTTGGTGAAGTTGGGCGATGTGTATGACAATTTTTGCGATGGGAGGCATCTTAAGTCGCTCAAGAGTATCCGGGAGAAGGCCGACCGGGCGATCGCCTGTGCGGGGGATGATGCGCGGTTGAAAGCTGCGGTGGCGACGCTTCGCGAGTTGGTGGCTTCGTAACCTGTTTTCGATTCCTTCCCGGAAGTTGAATCGCGTCTCACCACGACTGCAGCGCCAGGAACCAGTTCTTGACCGTCTGAACAGACTATCGCAAGCTCACCCTTCCTCGGAGTCCCCGGATCATGACAAAAGCCAAACTCTTTCTGCTTACCATTATTTTGGTCTGTCTAGGCGTTTTCATCGCGCTGAATACACAAACCATCGAACTCAACCTGGCGTTCACTACGGTTAGTATGAGTCGTTCCGTGATGCTGTTGATGGTTCTAGCCGCAGGGTTCGCCTTGGGATGGATTACCCGGTCACTCGGCTCTCTCCGGGCAAAGTTGGGAGGTTGATTTCCCGAAGCGCCTTCCGTTAAGCACTCTGACGCTTGAGGATTGTGGCTCGGATCTCGCGGAGTGTGGCGAGATTGCCGCGACCACCGAGCCCTTTGGTATTGAGGGCGGCCATGGCGCTGGCAATTCGGGCGCACTCGGTGAGTTCCCAATTTTGCGCGAGTCCGGTGAGGAAGGCTCCGTGATAGACGTCGCCACAGCCAGTGGTGTCGATGGCGTCTTCGACCGGAAAGGCCGGTTGGTGGAAGGATTCGCGACCGCGCAAGAAAATCCAGCTTCCGGCGAGGCCGTCGGTAATGACAACGAGGCTGGGCCCGGCCTGTTGAATGACGGCGGCGGCATCCGCGATGTCGTCGGTAAGAGCAAAGCGTTCGGCCCATTCCCGCGCGACAATCGCGATATCGACGAGAGGAATGAACTCGCGCATGGCTTCGCGAAAGCGATGGGCACCGCCATCAAACGAAACCCGGGTATCAGCGGCTTTGGCGCGTTGCGCAGCCTCGAACATCGCCTCCCAGTGGCGCCCGTTGGTGTGGAGAATGCTGGCGGATTCGATGACGCCTTCGGGAAGTTGCCCGGCGGTGAGTTCGGGAACGGAACCGGCGGAAAAAGCGATGCTGCGCCCACCGTCGCGCCGTCGCACCCAAACGGAGGCGATGCAGGAGGTGGTCTCGGGAAGGCGAGGAGCGTGTTCCATCCCCACGCCGAGTTTGATGAGTTCGCGCTGAATCAGTTCTCCCCGCCAATCATCGCCGAGTTGATCGATGAGCCCCGTCGTTGCGCCCAACACGGACGCGGCGGCAAGGGCGGTCGAAACCGGGCCTCCACCTTGAAGCGTGGATTCATCCGTTCGCTGGACGCCTTCTTCGCCCGGAAACTCGTCCACCCGCATCAACAGATCGAGCGTGCAAACGCCGAGCCCGACCAGATCCAACGTCTTCTCAGCCATTAGTGTTCCGGATTCAACGCGGGCATCGTGGCCCATTCCGGCATGACGCCTGATTCAATGCCAAAAACGGCGCGACCGATCGTGTAAAAGAGGATCGTGACAACGACCACACCGATCAAGTTGATGACGAGTCCTACCCGGACCATTTGGCCGATTTCAATGCGACCGCTACCGAACACAATCGCGTTGGGCGGTGTCGCCACCGGCATCATGAAGGCGCAGGAGGCGGATACGGTGGCGGGAACCATGAGGAGGAGCGGATGGACCTTCATGGCAACGGCAACGGAGGCGAGAATGGGCAGGATCATTTCGGTCGTGGCCGTGTTGGAGGTTAGCTCCGTAAGAAAAGTGATGGTCAGGCAAACCGCCAAAATGACGAGGAGGGGCGGAAGATCGCCCATCCCGCTGAATCCGCTGCCCACATACGTGGAAAGGCCTGACACGCCGAAGCCTTTGGCGAGCGCGAACCCACCACCGAACAAGAGAACAATGTGCCACGGCAACTTTTTGAAAACATCAACGTCGAGAACGGCGCGATGCGGGCTGACGCTGGATTTGGACGGAAAGAGGAACAGACAAAGCGCCATGGCGATGGCGACGGTTCCATCGTCGAGGAAATTGGCGGTAGGGACGAGATTTGACCAACCGGGGACGGTGAATCCACCGAGCACGAGGTCTTTGCGGAAGACCCAGAGAATGGCGGTAAGGGCAAACACGATCGCGACAACCTTTTCCTCGAACTTCATCACTCCCAACGCCTTGTGTTCATTGTGAATGACTTCGGGCGAGACTCGCAGGTCACTTGGATTCTTGAAGAAGACACGGGTGAGCAACAACCAGATGATCGTCAGCATGGTTACGGAGACCGGCACTCCAAAGAGCATCCATTGGCCGAACGAAAGCGGTTCGGCTTGCGGAAAGGTGATTTCGAAAATGCGCTGAAGTGAAAGGTTCGGCGGCGTTCCCACCAACGTCGCGATCCCACCGACGCTGGCGCCGTAAGCGATCCCGAGGAGAAGTGCCAACGTAAGGTTTTTGGTCTTCTCTTTGCCAAAGATGGCCTCCTGCTGCTTCACGATCGCCATGCCAATCGCAAGCATCATGATCGCTGTCGCCGTGTTCGAAATCCACATGGAGAGAAATGCCGAGGCGAGCATGAAGCTGAGAACGAGCCGCGAAGGCCCGCCGCCGATGATCTTGATGATGTTGAGCGCAATGCGCTTGTGCAAATCCCAACGCTCCATGGCCAGGGCGATCAGGAATCCGCCAATAAAGAGGAAAATGGTGCTGTTGAAGTAAATCGGCGCCGTCTCTTTGCCCGTGAGAATGCCGAGGAGCGGAAAAAGCACCAAGGGAAGCAGGGCCGTCGCCGCGAGCGGAATCGCATCGGTGATCCACCAGGTCGCCATCAGCACGGCGACGGCCGCCATGCGGGTAACGAGGGGATTGCCCGGTTGCAGATCAGAAAGAGCCAGGATCAGCAGGAAGAACCCAATCCCGAGCCAAAACCCGATTCGTTTAGCGTGTTGTAGGTTCGTTCGCAGTCGTTCTCCCAAGGTCGGCATCTCCTGACCTTGGCAAGCTTCTATGATTTGGCAAGACTCTTGCTCACTGACCTAACGCGCCAACCACCTTGCAGCCGTTTCCGCTGATCTCGAAGATCTCCAAACTGACTTTGATCGGGGCGCGCCGATACTGCTCAACAATCGAGACGGAGTAGTCCTCGAGGTTCCCGCCAAACTTGGGGAAAAGGAAGATGATGTTGCGATCAGGCACCAGGGCGAGAAACTCTTTGCCGAGCACAGACTTCATTCGCTCGTGAAGAGCCTCAGAGAAAATCACGCTGGAAACAAACGGATCGCGATCTTCAATCACGCCGTAAAGAATCACGCCCCGGCGGTCGCGAACCCAACGGGGTTCGATCTTTTTCGCGAGGGAGTCCGCAAGTTTCATGGCCTTGGGAAACACGTCCGGCCAGCCGAGCTTTTGCGCGTTCCACTCCTCTTCGGTGTAGCGATCCAACCCGTATTTCGTGTTCAAGGCGGGAACCAACACCGTGGATTTGGCGCCATTGACCGGGTGGGCAATTTTCGGCGCGGCAAAGGAGGGTTCCAGGAGAACCCCAAGTTCTCCCTCCGATTGCGCGGCGGCAAATAATGGAAGGAGGAGCAATGAGAGAAGTGTTAGAGTTTTGCGTTGACCCATGACATGAGGCGGTCGATTGGACGTGTTTGTGAATTCTTAGACGGTATGATTACGTTTTTACGCGGCATTCTTCAGGACAATTTGTCGAGCCAGATCACTATTGATGTCAACGGCGTCGGTTACGAAGTCAATGTGCCCCTGTCAAATTTAGAGCGATTGGGTCAGCCTGGCGAAACGATCACGATTCTGACCCACCTCCATATTCGGGAGCAGGACCATACACTTTTTGGGTTTTGCACACCGGATGAACGGGATCTGTTCCGGCTTTTGATCAATCGGGTTTCCGGAGTCGGCCCCAAGGTGGCGATGGCAATTCTGAGCGGGATGGAGGTTCGCGATTTCAAGGCGGCAGTGGTGAACGGCGATATCCCGACCCTTTCCAAGATCAAGGGGCTTGGCAAAAAGACCGCCGAGCGGGTGGTTCTCGAATTGAAGGACAAAGTGGGGGTCGCCGCAGCCTGGGAAGCCGCAAGCGGAGCTCACACACCGAGCCCCGAGCAAGCCAAGCAAACCGACGCGATTTTGGCGCTCATTTCTCTGGGTTACAAGCAGGGCGAAGCGGCAAAGGCCGTTGCGGCTGTCGCCAAGAGTCGCGAAGGAGAGTTCGCGGTGGAGGAACTGGTGCGAGAATCCCTCCGACAACTCCAGTAGATCCCATTCCCCGCAAACCTCCGCTTGTGATCGCACTCTCTGTCGTTTAAATCGCGGTTTGTTGTCGTTTCGGGTGTTGCGGCGACTAAGCAATTTTGAACCATGCCGGCTTTCCCCGACAGCGAAGCGATTGAGCGCATCCACAAAGCGATGCCACCCCAGGGTATGTTCGACCAGAAGTCCTGGCGAACATCCGCGCGTCCTTTTCCGCTTTCCCCGGAAACGGTCGAGGAATTGCGCCGACTCGGACCGGTTTTGAACCGCTTTCAACGCACGTGTAATCTGATTTATCGCCGTAGCGTACTCGGTTCACTTCCCAGCTGGGTGCACGACTATCTCGATCGCGGCAAACCCAAGGCGTTGATCGAATTTGGGCGGGTCCGCTCGCTTTACGACACGGTTCCCAGTGTGATTCGCCCGGACTTGGTGCTGCGCAAAGACGGATTCGCCATCACCGAACTGGACACGGTTCCCGGCGGAATCGGCCTCACAGGTTGGCTGAACCAGACGTATTCCGAGCTGGGTTACAATGTGATTGGCGGGGCAACCGGAATGACGGATGGCTTCGCTAAAATGTTTCCGAAAGGCGCCGATATCGTCATTTCAGAAGAAGCTGGCGACTATCGGCCGGAAATGGAGTGGCTCGCCAATCAATTGGGTTCCGAAACCTGGCAGCTCCATCAAGCCGAAACCTACGAACCTCGCGATGTTCCGATTTACCGGTTTTTCGAGCTATTCGACCTTGGAAACGTCCCCTTCGCCCAGCGAATCATCGAGACTCGCGCCAACGCGGTCGCCGTCAACCCGCCGATGAAGGCTTACCTGGAGGAGAAACTTTGGCTGGCGCTCTTCTGGTTGCAACCGCTTCAAGATGTTTGGCGACGCGAACTGCGGGCAAGCAATTGGACTTGGCTGCAGGAGCGAATTCCCTACAGCTGGGTTGTCGATTCGACGCCCATTCCGCATCACGCGGTGCTGCCGAGATTGGGAATTCGAGACTTTCACGAGTTGGCCGGGTTCAGTCAGAAAAAGCGCGACCTCGTCCTCAAAATCAGCGGCTTCTCGGATCGCGCCTGGGGAAGCCGGGGGGTTCACATGGCGATGGACCTTCCTCTCGATGAGTGGGCGGATGCGATTCGGGAAGCGACCGACTCCTTTCCCCACCATCCCTACATTCTGCAGGAATTCCGGAAAGGGCGAAAGGTTGAGCATCCTTATTATGATGAAGTTGCCGGTAAAACCGTCACGATGACCGGCCGAGTCCGCCTTTGTCCGTATTACTTTGTGCCGGGAAATGATCAAGGCCGGTCAACGGGCCGGCCCCAGTTGGGCGGCGTCATGGCGACGATCTGCCCGGAAGACAAAAAGATTCTGCACGGAATGTCCGATGCGATCATCGTTCCCTGTATTGAAGCAGAGAACGGATACTAATTGTCGCTTCTGACCTTGTCAGGAGATGGAACTTGCCTAGCATGGCACCCAATCAAATCCGCTGACGCCAATGAATCGTAAACTCGCCCTGCTCGTTCCCGCTCTGGGAGCCGCCATTCTCCTTCTCACCGCAGCTGACAATGAGCATGCAACATGGAGCTACTCCGGAGAAACAGGTCCACTGTTTTGGGGTGAGTTGGACCCGGCTTACGTGCTTTGTAAGACCGGGACGACCCAATCTCCCATCGATATTACAGGCGCGGAAAGCAAGGAAGGCTCGCCACTGGAGTTTCACTACGAAACCAGCACGATGAATGTGATCAACAACGGTCACACCATTCAGCAAAACTACGATCCCGGCAGCTTTGTGATTTATAACTCGAAACGCTTCAACTTGAAGCAATTCCACTTTCATCGGAAGAGTGAGCATACCGTTGAGGGCAAACACTTCGCCATGGAAATGCACTTGGTTCACGTAGCTGGCGATGGCGAACTTCTCGTCGTTGGCGTTCTGCTGAAGCCAGGGCCCAAAAGTGAATTTCTCAGCCACTTTTGGCCACATCTTCCCGGAAAGGCCGGGGTTGTCGCAAAGTCCGAGAACGTCACCATCGACATCAACAAGGCGCTACCGGAAAACTCTGCCTTGTATTCCTACAAAGGCTCTTTGACGACACCACCAGGAAGCGAGGGGGTGAACTGGTTTGTCTTTGCCGAGCCGCAGACCATTTCAGTGGGTCAGGCGATCAAGTTTTACCGCCTGTATCCGCACAACTACCGCCCGGTTCAACCCCTGAACGATCGGGAAATCTCCATTTGGAATCCGTAGCACGCCCATGGCCTATGTTTACCTTTTCGTGGCAATCATCACGGAAGTCATCGCTACCTCCGCGTTAAGAGCCTCGGAATCGTTCACCAAACTGTGGCCAAGCATCACCGTCGTTCTCGGCTACGGGACGTCTTTCTACCTGCTCAGCCACGTCCTCAAATCGATCCCGGTCGGAGTGGCGTATGCGATCTGGTCGGGTGTTGGGATTGTCCTGATCACCGTGGTTGGGATCCGTCTGTTTCAACAAATCCCGGATGTGCCCGCGCTTATCGGGATGGGGCTGATCATTGCCGGCGTGGTCGTGATCCACCTGTTTTCCGACACCATGCCGCATTAGCGGCGCTAACGAGCCCTACTGGACGTTCTGAACCTGCTCGCGGATCTTCTCCAATTCCGTTTTCGCCTCAACAACGTGCTGGGCAATGGCTGCATCGTTGGCCTTTGAGCCAATCGTATTGAGTTCTCGATTTACCTCCTGACAGAGAAAATCCATGGACCTTCCAGTTGCCCCTTCGCTGTCAAAATACTTTCGGAACTGGACAAAGTGGCTTTCCAATCGAGTCAGCTCCTCGGAAATGTCGCAACGCTCGGCATAAACCGAAAACTCTTTGAGAATGCGATCGTCCTCCAGTGGAAGATCGAGCCCCGCGTCGGCCAACCGGCGCTGAAGTTGGGCCCGATAATGCACCTTTACCTTGGGAGCCAGATCGGCGACTGCCCTGGTGATATCCTGCAGTTTCTGCAACCGGGCAACGAGATCGTTTTGGAGCGCGGCGCCCTCCGCGTCCTGCATTTCCAACAGTTGTTGGAAGGCATTGGTCAGAGCATCCTCCAGCAACGGCTCCACGTCTCCAACTGCAACTTCCGTTTCTTTCACCGTAAACACTCCCGGTGCTCGCAAAAGATCCGCCGGACTCAACGAAATCGTGTTGTTGCCCCAAATCTGGTTGAGCAGCTTGATCGCCTGAAAATACTCGGAAGCAAGGTTGTCATCCACCTCCAGCTTGGAACTGCTCCCACCCATGGGCTCAATCTGGATGTGAACCGCGACTCTTCCCCGGGAAACGTGCTCGGTAATCGCCCGTTTTACCATGGGTTCCAGTTCGGCCAACGTTCGCGGAATATTGACGACGATATCGGCCTGCTTCCGGTTCACCGCCGACATTTCCACGGTGAGCTTCACCGAATTGGATGAAGCTTCGCCGCTTCCGTAGCCAGTCATACTTCTCATGGAAAATCAGTTATGAAGGTTGATGAACAGAGAGGCAAGGCTAATTGGGAGTGCACGTTGAGCAGCGTCATAGAATCGGATCGGGGCAAACATCTCTTCGCCCGCAATCCCGGCAAAAGTCGCCGATGTAGAGTTCGTCAAACCATTCCATCAGTCGCGAAACCGTCGCTGGGTCATCCGTCAGAAATCCGCTTTCGAAATTCCGGCGATTGGGTCGTTTCGCCCCCATCCCGGCACCGGTAAGGTTAGCCGACCCGACAAACGCGATTTTCCCATCGATCAGCACAACCTTGGAATGATTTCTCGGGCAAAGCACCCTTTCAAATCGATCGCCGTGAATCAGTTCGGGAAACCGGTCAAAGTCTTCCCGAAAGCGAATTCCCGGCTCCTTCGCATGAATCAACCTGACATCGACGCCGTTCTTCACCAAGTCAGCAAAGACCGCCAGGATGGAGTCATATTTCTTCCTCCGGTGTTCGACGTGCATGTCCTTGATATCAGCAGTTGCGATCCAGAGATACTTCTCTGCGGAGGGAAGCAGTTGCTGGATGACACGGTCGTAGATTTGCTCATTCAGGAGGAGTTCGTGCATTGTGGTTGGGCGTGGCGTAGAACGTTTTCCTCCGCGCCGTTGTCCAGCGGAATTTTGAGTTTGTTAGTCGATTGTGCCAATCTGGTAACACTGGCAAATTCCAGAAATTGTCAATTCCAGCATGTAATAAAGACTTGTTAATCTCCAAAGCCCTCGCTACGATCGTCCTCACACAGCCACAACGTTACGCCAGCTCAACCCATGCCTAATTCACAGGACGCGCTCACCCAACTGGACCAACTTCGCACCGTCAATCATCACCTCCGGGCCGCTCTCGATCAGGTGGATGAAGCGGTGGTGATCATTGGCGCCGCTCCCCTTGACGCGCCGGGACCGCGCATCTTTTTTGCCAATCGCAAAGCGGCGGAACTTACGGGGTATCCCGAAGAGAAGCTGATTGGTTCTCCCATCGGATTGATTTACGAAGGCGATCGGCTCACCGACCTTCTCGCCAAACTCCCAATTGTTGCCGAACAGAAACGAACGTTTCAGACGGACAAGCAATTGAAGACCAAAAGCGGAGAACTGCTCGCTTGCCGTTGGACATTGAGCGCCATGAGCGACAAGTCGGGAACGCCGCTGAACTACACCCTGGCCTTTCGAGAACGCACGGAACGAACCGTTGTTCCCGGTCCCGGCACCGCAGGGGGCGACACCCGGAAAGGACATGACCCCATTGAACAAAGTCGAGCCGAATCCCTCGCATTGCTAACCGGTGGTGTGGCGCACGACTTCAACAACGTTCTAACCTCCGTGCAGGCCAACTTGTCGTTGGCCCGACTCGGAACCAGTATCTCAAGCGACATTCGCAAGCACATTGACGATGCCGTTGCGGCGGCAGAAAGCGCCCAGGCCCTCACCAAGCAATTGCTGGGCTTCGCCAAAGGCCGCTCACAAAAACGCCAAAAGCATGATCTTGGCCAACTCATCAAGCGATCGGCAAGACTCGCAACGATGGGATCCAATATCCGCTGGGATCTCAGCATCGCGTCCTCGATCCGCAGCGTCGAAGTGGAGGAAACGCAAATCGTCCAGATCTTCAATAATTTGCTCATCAACGCACGCCAGGCCATGCCCGCAGGCGGAGTGATTCAAATTGGGTGTGAGAACATCGACGTCACACCAGACATGGGCCTCAAGGTGAAACCTGGGCCGTATGTCGTCGCAACCGTTCGCGATCGGGGAACGGGAATTCCCGAGGATCAATTGTCGAAAATCTTTGAGCCTTACTTCACCACCAAGCCGGAAGGTAGTGGGTTGGGCCTGGCAACCTGCTATTCCGCAGTTCAGAAGCACGAAGGAACGATTACGGTCCGCTCAAAGGTCAACGTTGGCACTGAATTCAACATCTATTTACCCGCAGTATCCGCCACCTCGGAACCGTCAAGCATCGAGCCCCCGCGAATCATCCCGGGAGATGGATCAATCCT
The DNA here is from genome assembly GCA_963977015.1 of uncultured bacterium. GTDB lineage: Bacteria > Verrucomicrobiota > Verrucomicrobiia > Verrucomicrobiales > DEV007 > JBCDHN01. The sequence continues at coordinate 27,639 of CAXBMO010000024.1, forward strand.
CGTCGTCGATGATCAGGACGGAGTCCGCGAAGTGGCCGTTCAGATTCTGGAGCGACTCGGTTATGACGCCATTTCAGCGACGGACGGAGAAGAGGCCTTGCGACTCTACATGAAGCGGATGCACAGCGGTGAGCCCATTTCTGCAATTTTGATGGACATGACATTGCCGGGAGGAATGAGCGGAGACGAAACTCTCCGCGAGATTCGGCGATTGGATCCCAACGTTCGCTCCATTGCGACAAGCGGCTATTTTGAAGAGGATGCTGAGGACGATTTGCGAGAACGCGGTTACAAAGCGATGCTCCCCAAGCCTTACACCGCCGAGGGACTATCGGTTGCCCTGCAGTCCGCTCTCACGTCTTAACCCAGAATTCGCAGCATTGCCGCGCCTGCTCCAACTTGTTCTCGTCATCGTCGGGATCGGATTGACAGGAATCCTCGCTGAGGAGGTGATTCCGGAATCGCCGACTCGCGATCAGCAGAAGGAAGAGGTCGCGAGTGCCGGGATCAGCACGGTTGTAAAAATCGTGATCGTCCTCCTGCTCTTTTTTGTGATGAGCGCGATGCGAACCCTGAGCAGAAAGAAGCTGGAACGAACTCGACAGCGCCGGGTGAAACCCTGGGAAGACTCAGGAAAATAGGGCTTGAATAAGAGCCCCGGAAAATCCGCTCAGCCCGCGGTGATATCCACAGCGGTGAATCCCGCGAACTTCACGAAAACCCGATCGTGGCTGACGACACTGCTGAAATTTTGGTTGGCAGGAACCGTAAACCAGTAGACTTGATCGCGATGATCTTGAACGGCGATTCGGCGGGTTTCTGAATTCGAATCAATGATGCTTCCCTGCACGTGACGAACTCCCCCCTGAACCACGGGCACCCGCAAATTCGACGGAGCAGTAACGCCCTTCGGATGATTCTTGTAAAAGCTCTCCCCGTATTCTTCACCTGCTGCCATGAAAACGCCACCAAACAGGCAGGCGGCGGCAGAAAGGGCAAAAATAGGTGTCGTTGAGATCAGGCGCATCGTTTTCGTTATGAATATTAGAAAATATCGATCTTTCCGAACGAAGATCAAGGTCCTGATCAATAAATCTTCACTTTTCGAACGATTTTCGTTGCGCACCTTAAAACCTGTGCACAGAACCGCGAATCCAGCAAAAACCGCAACTCAGAAATAATAATCAGCGCCCAAACATCCCGAAATCGGAGGTCGGGATGCCTTTCATGCGCTGAAAGTTTTGGAAGGTCATTAACCCGATGAGCACGGCAACGAAGGTTAAACCATTGAGAAAAGCCAGAATGGCAACGGCGACGCCAAATCCGACACTCACCTTCAACGCCAACTGCGTTCGAGATGGGCCCATTGCAGCAAACAACACCCTCCCACCATCCAGCGGATAAATGGGAATGAGGTTGAGGATCGACCACCAGAGATTGGCCATCAAGAGGTAGAACAGGAACGAAAGAACGTATTTCGAGGTGTTCTCAGTCACGCTGATTACCCCGAACTCCAACAGGAGCTTTACGGCTCCGTAGAGCATGAGCCCGAAAGCCGGCCCCGCGAGACTGACAATAATGTCCTGCTTTCTGGCAGCCCACGAATGGTGACCTCCAAATCCGGGCGCGGAGGCGTATCCGCCAAATGCCTGAAGCACAATGCGTGGCTGGTGTCCGTAACGACGCATGGCAAATGCGTGCCCCAGTTCATGCCAAAGCACGGAAACAAAAACCACCACCAACCAAACCAGCAGTTTGGGCAACGCATCCGGACTTCCGTCCAGGAGCAGTCTGGAATTCAGCAGCGCAGCGGTAAGCCAGAACCACCAGAGGACACGAACAGGAAAGCCGAATATGCCGAAGTTAAACATGGGTAGCGTCCGGGATTTCGCTCACTTAAATGAACTCGTTGATGATGTTCTCCAGCATCTCCTGGCGACCACTCCGGGTCGTCGGTTCGCCGGTTGCCAGGATGTGGGCTTCGCAATCTTCGAGCGTGGCCTTTCCAGACTCAATTTGCGCTCCAATTCCAGAGTCGAAGCTTGCGTAGCGCTCCTTCACGAAAGAGTCGATTCGACCATCCTCGATCATGGCGTGAGCGATTTTCAATCCCCGAGCAAAGGCGTCCATCCCGCCAATGTGAGCGTGGAAAAGATCCTCGACCTCAAAGCTTTCCCGACGGCACTTCGCATCGAAGTTGAGACCGCCGGTCGTGAAACCGCCCATCGCAAGAACTTCAAGCATGATTCCCGTGGTCAGATAGATATCGGTCGGGAACTGATCCGTATCCCAACCAATCAGTTCGTCGCCGGTATTTGCATCGATCGAACCCAGTGCTCCGGCGTGGCGAGCAATCCGAAGCTCGTGCATCATGGTATGCCCCGCGAGGGTCGCGTGGTTGGTCTCGATATTCAGGCTGAGCTCCCCCATCAAACCGTGTTCACGGAGGAAGTTCAAACATGCGGCCGCGTCACTGTCGTACTGGTGAGTCGAGGGTTCACGAGGCTTCGGCTCGATGTAAAACCCGCCCTCAAAGCCGATCTTCTTTTTGTAATCAACCGCCATGTGAAGCAACTGCGCCAAGTGATCCAACTCGCGCTTCACGTCAGTATTCCAAAGCGTGGCGTAGCCTTCACGGCCTCCCCAGAATACGTAACCTTCGCCGCCAAGCCGTTTCGTCACATCGATCGCCTTTTTCACCTGGGATGCGCCGTAGGCAAACACGTCAGCATAAGGCGACGTTCCCGCACCTTGATTGTAACGTTTGTGGGCAAACAAGCAGGCCGTCCCCCACAGCAATTTGATGCCCGTCTCGTTCTGCGCTTTCTCCAGCTCGTCAGCAACGGCGTCAAAGGCATCATTGGTGGCTTGAAGGTCTTCCAATTCAGGAGACACATCGCGATCATGGAAGCAGTAGAAGTCGATCCCGGTCTTCTGCATGAACTCGAACATCGCCCAAACACGCTTCTGCGCATTCTCGACGGAGTTGGTTCCATCATCCCAGGGGCGCTCCGCAGTCGGTCCACCGAAGGGATCCGCCAAGCCATTTCGCATCGTGTGCCAATACGCGCAGGCAAACCGCAGATGCTCCTTCATCGACTTGTCGCCCACTTTCTCCTCTGCGTCATAATGTTTGAACGCCAGGGGATTTTTGGACTTGGAACCTTCGAATTCGATCTTGGGGATTTTTGGGAAAAATTCGTCGCTCATCCACGGAATAGTCGAGCGGGAGCCCCCGGAATCAAGCTCGAAATCGGCACCAGAAATTGCTCTAACACGATCAGGAGAAACGGGATTTGCCCCAAAAGAAACGGGCGCGTCTCCTTCCAGAGACACGCCCGTAAGCCACGCGCACAATTCAACACTTAATGAAAAACCAACCTACTCAGGTGGTCTCATGAAAATTCTTTTTCGCGCCTCGCTCGGCAAGGGACGGAAAGCAGGTTCGCCGTGGGGAGGTGATTCCGTGAAGGAATCAGCGATTCCCTGCTCCCGTCCCAAATTGCGAGACGTTTGAAATTCTGAAGTCTCCGAACCATCGCTCATGATCGACTTCGCAAGCTTGTAGGCTTGGAAACTCATGGAAGATGGTATGGTGACAAAAATCATCGGGAGGGGGACTCGACGGGTTACTCTGCAGGTAACACAGGTTGGATATAAACTCTTTCTCCGTCGCGGTAGTCGCGATAGGCCTTGCCTTTGATCACGCGCATGCCGCGGTAGGAAGCTTTCTGGAAGGAAGGACTGCCGGAAACTGGAACCAGTTCACCATTCACGATCTGGTAAACGGGATTCACCTTTTGCTCCGTTGGCGTTTTGATCACCGGCGTCGATGCAACCGATTCATTCGAAGAGGTTACCACCCGGGTGGTTTGAACAGCCATCATCAAGGCGACAAACAACGCTGCGGCAGCGACCGACCACTGCGCAAATGGATGATGAATGATGTTGGAGGGTTGGGCCAATTCCTCCTCAGCCTGATGAATCGTCATTTCGAGCCGGTGAGAAAATTCCAAGCTCGGTTGCGAAGGGCGGAGCTGCGATAGTCGCTCTTCGAGTTGTTCTAAGCTGATTTCAGACTGTTTCATACTTGTTGTCGTGTCTGAAGCGAAGATGCCCGGATCATTTGTCTAAATAACTGCAAAAAAAATACAACCACCTTCGCCCACCCCTCCCAGCCGGAGACAACGGCACGGAAAACTTCTCCCACCGCAATTCCGTTCCGCAAGCTCCGTAAGGATTCCCGGTTGACCGCACCAAATCCAGATTCGACATAACGCCATCTCATGGAATTCAACGCCTACTTTTTCATCATCCTGCTTACCGTCGTCGGTCTCTACAAACTCGACTTGTTCTCGGAGATCCTCAACATGAAGGCGCTGCGTTCCGAACCGCCGGAGGACTTCAAAGACGTCTATGACGCGGACAAATATGCCGAAAGCCAGGAATACACGAAGGTGAAGACCTACTTCGGAATCATCGAATCCACTTTTTCCCTCGTTGTCTTCCTCCTTTTCTGGCTCCTGGGAGGGTTCGCCTGGCTCGATGGCATCGTGCGCGGGTATGTCGAGGCTCCGGTTTTGCGAGGTCTCCTCTACGTTTGCCTGCTTTACCTCGGCAACATGATCCTCAGTCTCCCGTTTGAGATTCACAACACCTTCAAAATCGAGGAACGGTTTGGCTTCAACAAAACCACCCCCAAAACCTTCGTCATCGATCACCTCAAAGGGCTCGCGCTCGGCGCGATTCTTGGCCTGCCCATTCTCGCTCTCATCCTTTGGCTCTTTGGAAAATGGGACCTCGCCTGGCTTTACGCCTTCATCCTCGTCACTGTATTTTCGCTCGTGCTCAGCTACGTGGCTCCAACCTGGATCATGCCGCTCTTCAACAAGTTCGAGCCACTCGAAGATGGCGAACTGAAGGATGAGATCCACAAAATGGCCGCGAAATGCGACTTTCCACTCACCGAGGTTTCCATCATGGACGGCAGCAAACGTTCCGCCAAATCGAACGCATTCTTTACCGGTTTCGGGAAAAACAAGAAAATCGCGCTGTTCGACACACTGGTCGAAAAACACAGCGTCGCGGAACTCGTTGCCGTTCTCGCTCACGAAATCGGCCACTACAAGCGAAAGCACATCGTGCAAAGCATGGTTCTGGGCATCCTTCAAACCGGCATCACGTTTTACCTGTTAAGCCTTTTCCTGAACAACGAAGGTCTGTTCGCGGCGTTTGGCGTCCCCGAAACCTCCGTCTATCTCAGCCTCATCTTCTTCGGCCTTCTCTACACGCCGATCAGCAAGATCATCTCCATCTTTATGACGATGCTGAGCCGGAAAAACGAGTTCGAGGCCGACGCCTACGCCGCCGAGGTCACTGGTGAACCGGAGACGATGATCACCGCATTGAAGAAGTTGAGCAAAGACAACCTTAGCAACCTCACCCCCCACCCTTTCTACGTCTTCCTCAACTACTCGCACCCTCCCGTGCCGGAGCGAATCGCAGCCTTGCGCAGCGGAACCTGATCTTCTATCATCTCCCCATGCTCGAAATTTTGGCCATTCCCGACGTTCGCGAACGAATCGCGCCGATCACGATCGAGCGCTATCACCGCATGATCGACCTCGGCGTGTTTGCGGATTGGAATGTGGAGTTGTTAAACGGAGTCCTCGTCGAGAAAATGTCCAAGTCCGCCCTGCACATGTTTGTCATTGATTGTCTGTTGGAATTGCTCCAGCAACATTGTCCGAAATCGGACTACCTGGTTCGCCAGGAAGGAGCCATCACGATCGGCGATTCCGAACCGGAGCCAGATGTTTCCGCCGTGTTGGGTGCACGTAGCCAATTCAAAAATACCAAGCCCAACACTGCCCAATTTGTGGCCGAAGTGGCGATCAGTTCCCTGGCCATTGATCGCGCCAAAGCTCCCACCTACGCCCAAGCCGGAATCCCGGAATACTGGATCGTCCAGCCGGAAACCCGCGCTACCGAAGTCTACCGCAACCCGGCCAACGGCGAATACACCGAAAAAACCGAAGTCCCCGCCGAAACCACGCTCGAATCCAGCGCGCTACCCGGTTTCACCTTCAATCTGGCTGAAACGTTGGCGGAATAGCCACTTGTGATGGGCCTCGTCTATCGGCGAGTTTGCCAGCCAATCCAACTCCCTTAAATTCTCTAATCCGCCCGCCGAAAATCGTAGCAACGCAACCTCGGCGAACTGCCCGTCTTCATCTCCCGCTGATTCTGGCAAACGTAGAGGAGTCCCTTGCTGATCGCGGGGAGGGTCCAGCTTTGCTGAGCACTGAAGAGCTCGACACGGTGGTTTTCGGTGACGCCATCCGGAGTGAGTTCAAGCGTGGAAAACGTTCCCAATTCGCCAAGCGCGTAAACCCGGCCGTCAGCCCGAAGCAAACTGCCGCGAAAGTAACTCCATCCAAAGGTGCGACCGTCGATCTCCGTCTTCCAAAACATTTCTTCCCGCCATTTCCGTTCGCCCGTCGCCGCGTCCCAGCAGTCCAATCCCGCATCGGGTTCGTTCCGTCCCGTGAAAGCGTAAAGATGACCGTCCATGAACAGGGGTTGGCTCCAATGACACTTCAGTTCTTCAGCCGTCCAAACCTTGGATAGCGTGAAGTCTTCGCCAACCTGAAGCAGGCAGCCTCCTATTTCATACGTCTCTGTGATGAGGACGCGGTTGCCGGGAATGATCAAAGGAGTGGAGGCATTGACCGATTCGTACTTTTCCGCCCGCCACGGGAAACTGTCGTGGAGTTCGCCGGTTTTGGGATCAATCAGCAGCAACCCTCCGGTGGAGGGGCGACTCTCCCCACCGCAGTAGACGAGCAGCTTCTCCTGGCCATGAAACGTCGCCAAAATGGGAGACGCATAGCTGGATCCCCAAGCGTGAGGGGTCTCCCAAACCGTTTCGCCAGTTTTGGCATCAAAGGCGGCCACGCCGATGCCTTTGCTGCCGCCAAGATTCATGAACACCTTGCCGTCGGAGACGAGCGGATTGGGACCATGCCCGAAAAAATACTGCGGAATGCCATAGTCGGTCGCCAAATCACGAACCCAGACCTGTTCCCCGCTTTCCAGATTCAGGCAACGCATCCAACTATTGGGCGCGAGGGTGTAAATATGCCCATCTGCAATTACCGCGCTGGCTCGTGGCCCGTTCGAATAGCCGAAACGGTCGCGATAGCGATTGGGCTCCTCAAAACTCCAATACCGTTTGCCGGTCTCAGGATGAAGGCACTCAATGATGTCAACATCCTTGAGATTGTGATAGAGCACGAGACGCTCGCCAACAATCACCGGGCAGGCATAGCCTTCGCCTTTTTCGACTTCCCAGACGAGCGTCGGCCCCGATTCCGGCCATTCGGACAGAAGGTGGGTTTCCCCGCTGGTCGCGTCGTCGTTGAGACCGAGAAAGCGCGGCCAATCCTCAGTCTTGGCCTCTTTGGAAAGCGGTTTGGCCGCCGTGTGAAACGTAAGCCGATCAAAGTCGTCCTGTGCCGAAGCCAGGGCGACCGATAGACCAATCAGCAAAATGCTGAAGCGTTTCACGCGTCGAGAACCTTGTTCCACTTCGCCAACTGATCCGCTTGATCTGCGAAAAGTGCCTCGGTGGAATCCGCAATCTTGATGGCTTTGATTTTGTCACCCTTCTCAATCGCGTCGACCACGTCTTGTCCTTCATCCACTTTCCCAAACACGGTGTGTTTTCCGTTCAACCAATCGGTGGCGACGTGGGTGATGAAAAACTGGCTTCCGTTGGTTCCCGGACCTGCGTTTGCCATGGAAAACACTCCAGGACCATCGTGCTTGAGACCGGTATTGACTTCATCGCCAAATTTGTAGCCGGGGCCGCCGGAGCCGGTTCCGGTTGGATCGCCGCCTTGGACCATGAAATCAGGAATCACGCGATGAAACGTGAGCCCGTCGTAGTAACCACGGGTTGCCAGGTTCAGAAAATTCGCGCAGGTCATCGGAGCTTTATCGGCATAAAGCGTGGCTTTGATGTCACCTTTGGAGGTTTCGAGGGTAATACGGATATCGCTCACAGGAGTAGGTAGTTTTGTAGTTGAAATTTGAGACTGGTTATTCAGCAGAAACGCGTTTCGCCGACGTGATGACGACGTCTTCGCTGGGCACGTCGCGGAAAGGACGCTCGGAAAGAGATCCATCCATGCCGCGTGCCGAAATGACTTTCTGGCCCGTGGAAACCGCGCCGATTGCTTCCACAACGTCGATTCCCTCGACCACCTTTCCAAACACCGCGTATCCCCAACCATCCTGACCTGGATAATCCAAAAATCCGTTTTCCTTCAGATTGATGAAAAATTGGGCCGAAGCGCTATGCGGATCACCGGTCCGTGCCATCGCCAGTGTTCCAAACTTATTCTTAAGGCCGTTCTTCGCCTCATTCTGAATCGGATCACGCACCTCTTTCTGATAAATCTTTCCACCTTCGGCCAACGCAAAACCGCCCGTCTGAATCATGAAGTCCTCAATCACCCGATGAAAAACGATGCCATTGTAGTGCCCGTCATCGACATACTTCAGGAAATTCGCGACCGTCTTCGGCGCTTTCTCATCATTCAACTCTACGACAATTTTTCCTTTGGTCGTATCGAACTCAACTTTAGGACCGGCGACCGCGCTGCTGATAGCAAAGAGTCCAAGGACCGAGGCGATGAACGCTTTCGAAAGTTTCATGTAACAATTTATGGGTGTTTTGGTAGACTACAGGGATTGGCACCGTAGATAGACTTCGACCTCACGCAAGGGATGATTATTCTGATTACGAACGATGACGGGATTGACGCAGACGGGCTCAACGCGCTGAAGAATGCGGCCTCAGGTCTCGGTGAAATTTTTACGGTGGCCCCCGCCGGAGCCATGTCGCAAGTCGGTCACCGGGTCACGACAGACCAGCCGATTCCAGTCGAAGAACGCGGCGAACGAGCCTGGGCGGTGGACGGTACACCGGCGGATTGCGTGCGGGTCGCCATCACCAAGCTTCTCCCCAAGAGACCGGATTGGGTTCTCAGCGGAATCAATCACGGCGGCAATATGGGCCATGATATCTACATTTCCGGCACTGTCGCCGCCGTTCGCGAAGCGGCCTACCACGGACTCCAGGGCATCGCGGTTTCCCACTACATCCGAAACGGCGTTCCCTTGAATTGGGACGTCTCCAGTCGGCGCGCCGCGGCCGTCATTGAAACGCTGGTGAGCAACCCGCTCGATCCGGGAGAGCACTGGAATGTCAATCTGCCCCACATTTACGAGCACGATCCGGAACCTGAATCCCAGCACACGGAACCGGATCCAGCCCCGTTGCCCGTCGATTTTGACGACTCCGCCGAAGGGCTTCGCTACAAGGGCGTTTACGGCGATCGGCTACGAGCGCCGGGCTCGGATGTCGCCGTTTGTTTTGGCGGACAAATCAGCGTTTCAAAATTGAAAATCTGAAACGTCAGGGCGCCGGTTTACTCTCCGCGATCCACTTCTTTTACGATCTGTTCCATCACGGCCGGGTACTCGGCAAACGCGGTCTTCCCACATCCGTCAACGAACACTTGATCGTCGCTCGTCCGACAAACTGCGGCACTTATTTCGAACGGCAAATGGGTCCCCGAAAATGCCTAACGCTCCTTACTCCGTAGCGGAGGCTGCACTCACCGGCGTCAAGTCCTCCGGAGAAGCAATGGGCTTCGCTTGGGGAGCTGCTTGAGCGGTTTGTCCCTGATTTCCCAGTTGGATCAATTGGGAGACGGTCACGAACTTGAAGCCTTTTGCGAGCAATCGATCGAAGGTCGAAGGCATCGCGTCAATCGTGGATTTGTGAATGTCGTGCGCCAGTAAAATTCCGCCATTGCGAGCTCCGGCGACCAATCGATCTGCGACGACAGAAACTCCCGGCTTTTTCCAGTCGAGCGGATCGACATTCCACAAAATGGTCGGGTACCCATACTCTGATTTCATGAACGACTTCAGACTGGAGGAAACGGCCCCGTACGGCGGACGATACGACTTTGGCTGCACCCCTGTTGCGGCAACAATCGCATCGCGCGTTCTTTCCATTTCACTGCGAATCCCCGCCTGCGAAAGCTTGGTGAGGTCCGCATGGGTCCACGTATGATTCGCAACCTCGTGACCTTCCGCAATCATCCGCTTCAAGATGGACGGGTAACTCCTCGCATTTGGCCCGACGACATAGAAGGTCGCTTTGATGTTGCGTTGCTTCATCATGTCCAACAAGCGCGGCGTGTTGCTCGGGTGCGGTCCGTCGTCAAACGTCATCGCAATGTAGGGCTGACTGATTTTGACGGAAGAGTAGGTCGTTCCGGCCACTTTCATGTTTGCCGGAGGAATGCTCGGAGCTTGGTTCCATCCAGGTTTCGTCGCCTGTTTTTCCTGCGCATTGGTGTAGTTTTCCCGCCATTTTTCGTTTGAGGCGAATTCAGGCTTGTCGTCCTTCTCCAATTTCTTGGATTGGAGCGATTGGCAACTGGTGAAGGAAGACGCAGCGCCGAGGGCAAGAAGAACGATGGTCAAATGACGAATGAGAAACATGGCAGGATGGGTGGGCGCAATTTTAGACGTGAATTCGAGAATTGACCATGAAAAGTTCTCGATCGGGGTGTCTTTGTGAGACCGACTTCTTAATAGCTTGGAAATTACAGAAATCTGGACAACACCGGGCGCAATTTTTCCACGGTTTCCGGCGGCCAAAGGCTCTTGTCCGTGATGATTGCCGTATCCAATGCCTGATGCTCCGGCCAGGTTGGCTCGGTTGGGATTCGCGGAATCGCGGCTGCGAGAATCTTCTTCGCATTCTCCGCGTTGGCCATGAGGTGGCCGATGACCATTTCCACGTTCACATCTTCCTCATCCTGCTTCCAGCAGTCGTAATCCGTAATCATGGCCAACGTCGAAAGCGCGATCTCCGCTTCCCGAGCCAATTTCGCTTCGGGAACATTGGTCATGCCGATGACGTCGAATCCCAATTGCCGGTTGGCGTTGGACTCTGCCCGGGTCGAGAAAGCCGGTCCATCCATGTTCACGTAAGTCGCCCCGTTGTGGACTGGAAGCCCCATTTCCGAGACCGTTTCGTGAAGGATGCCGCGAAGATCAGAGCTGATCGGCTCGGCAAAACTAATGTGCCCCACAATCCCGCTGCCAAAAAACGTGTGATTCTCCCGGCGGCTGGTCCGATCGAAAAACTGGTCTGGCAGAACGATATCTCTCGGCTTGTACTGCTCTTGAAGGCTGCCAACGGCGGTCACGGATATGATCCAGCGCACATTCAGCGAACGCATCGCCCAAATGTTGGCCTGGTGGTTCAGTTCCGTCGGTAAAATGCGATGCCCCTTTCCATGCCGTGGCAAAAAATACACCTGACGTCCTCCCAAGGTGCCGGAAACCAAGGCCTCGGACGGCGCCCCAAACGGCGTATCCACCTGGATCTCCTCTGCATTCTCCAGTCCCTCGATCTGGTAAAGACCGCTTCCGCCGATAATTCCGATAGCCGGTGAACTCATGAGGCGACTTCAGGGCAGAAACCCGATTGCTCAAGAAAAATCTCAGCTGGCCACACGCTCGATGCCGACGAGAAAGGGAGCCGCCTTGCGCGAATTCAGCGGATCGTAGCGCATCGCTCGAAACTTCGCAGAATCGAGGTTCTCGCAAAATCTCAGGATCGATTCCGATTCCTCCAGACCGCCGAGGTGACCAACATAAACCACCAAGGTAACGATCCCTCCGGCAGAGAGGCTCTCCAAGGCGCCTTTCAATGCCGGAATCGTCGTTTCCGCTTTGGTGATCTGCGTTTTGTCGCTGCCCGGCAAATAGCCCAGGTTGAACATGACCGCCTTGATCGCGGTAGTTCCCACATGGGCCGACAGGTTTTCATGCCCGTCAAGAATCAGCCGGGTTTGCTCAAGACAACCGGAATCGCTCAGTCGCTTCTTCGCGACCTCAAGCGCTTTGCTCTGAACATCAAACGCGAAGACCAGACCGCTGTCGCCGACCAAGCCAGCAAGAAACGCCGTGTCGTGGCCGTTGCCGACCGTCCCATCAATAACCGAGTCGCCCGAGATGACTCTCGCGGCGACCCATTGATGAGCCAACTCCGTTGCTCGCGGGAAGCTCAGTTTGGCGCCCCGGCTTACTTCTTCTTGGCCTCTTCGCGTTCCTTGGCTTCGGCGATCACCTTCTCAGTGATGTTGCGAGGACATGGCGCGTAGTGAGAGAACTCCATCGAGAACTGACCCCGGCCGGATGTCATGGTGCGAAGGTCACCAATGTAACCAAACATTTCACCAAGTGGAGCATCCGCTTTCACCCGAATTCCGGTTGGCACCGTCATCTGCTCTTTGATGAGACCGCGACGACGGTTCAAATCGCCAATCACGTCACCAACGTGATCTTCCGGCGTAAAGACGTCGAGCTTCATGATCGGCTCAAGCAGTTGCGCACCGGCTTTGGGAACCGTCTGGCGATAGGCAGCCTTGGCCGCGAGTTCGAACGCAATCGCTGAGGAGTCAACGGCGTGGTTGCCACCGTCCGTAAGCGTCACCTTGAGGTCGATCATCGGATAACCGGCGAGCACCCCTTTTTCGGTCGACATCCGGAAGCCCTTCTCAACCGCAGGCCAGAATTCGCGGGGAACGTTTCCACCGACAACCTTCGATTCGAAGGCATAACCTTCGCCGGGTTCATTGGGCTCAATCACGTAGTCAATCTTCGCATATTGCCCCGAACCACCAGACTGCTTCTTGTGGGTGTAGGAATCTTCGGTCCGCTGCGTGATCGTTTCGCGATACGCAACTTGAGGTTCGCCAACTTCCACCTCCACTTTGTGGGTCCGCTTCAGAATATCGACTTTGATGTCGAGGTGCAGCTCACCCATTCCCTTGAGAATGGTTTCTCCACTATCCAGATCGGTTTCAACGCGGAAGGAAGGATCCTCCTGAACCATCTTTCCGATGGCGACACCAAGCTTCTCAGCGTTGGCTTTGTCTTTCGCGGCAACGGCCATGGAAATCACCGGATCCGGGAACACCATCGGCTCGAGAGTCGCCGGATTCTTCGGATCACAAAGGGTGTGTCCGGTTTGGATCGTCTTCAGTCCGACCAAAGCGACAATGTCACCGGCCTGGGCTCGATCCAGTTCGTTCCGGTCGTCAGCGTGCATTTCCACAATCCGTCCAACCCGCTCGGTCTTGCCGGTAGCGGTGTTCAGGATGCTCGTGCCTTTCTCCAAAACCCCGGAGTAGATGCGGGTGAAGGTCAGCGCACCGTATTGGTCATCCATGATCTTGAACGCCAAGGCGCGAAGCGGAGCATCGGGATCCACGATCGCAACTTTTCCAGTTTCGTTACCTTCCATGTCCACCTCGGGCTGAGGCTTCACCTCAGTCGGGCAAGGGAGATAGTCGATCACGGCATCCAAAACGAGCTGAACACCTTTGTTTTTGAAGGACGATCCGCAATAGGTTGGGAAGAAGTCCAGAGCGATGGTTCCTTTGCGGATACAACGCTTGATGGTGTCGATATCGGGCTCTTCGCCGTCGAGATATTTCTCCATCACTTCGTCATCCTGCTCAACCGCCGTCTCAATCAGCATCTCGCGATACTGCTCCACCTTCTCCTTCATATCCTCGGGAACTTCCTCGATCGTGTAGTTCTCAGGATTCCCGGAATCATCCCAGATCCAGGCTTTGCGAGTCAAAAGATCGACCATTCCGATGAAATCGTTTTCGATTCCGATGGGAAGAACCATGACCACGGGCTTGGCCGCCAGAATGTTTTCGACCTGGTCGACGACGCGATAAAAATCAGCACCGATACGGTCCAACTTGTTCACGTAAATGATTCGAGCGACTTCGGAGTCGTTCGCGTAACGCCAGTTGGTCTCGGACTGGGGCTCAACACCGCCGGATCCACAAAAGACGCCAACGCCGCCATCGAGAACCTTCAACGAACGATACACCTCAATCGTGAAGTCGACGTGTCCGGGAGTGTCAATGATGTTGAAGCGATAGTCTTTCCAGAAACACGTGGTGGCAGCCGATTGAATCGTAATACCGCGCTCCTGTTCCTGCTCCATGAAGTCAGTCGTAGCCGCTCCGTCATGTACTTCCCCTAACTTGTGAATTTTACCGGTGAGCTTGAGGATTCGCTCGGTGGTAGTGGTCTTGCCCGCATCAACGTGGGCGAAGATGCCAATGTTGCGGTATTTGGAGAGATCTGTCATGACTAGAGATGGTTACAGGGAACTTTTGGTCCCGATTTTTCGGGCGGTATTTCTAGTTCAAATCCGTGATTTGGCAACTGGTTTGCGCAAACCGAATATTTGACGCCCTAAAATCGCGAGATTCCCGCGTGAATTCTATCAATATATTCAAGGGCTCTAACCAAGCAACCGAGCGAGCGATTGATGGGCTGAATCAACCCATCCTTGGTCCGGGAGAGCGTAGGGACGGAAGGTTTCAAGGTATCCTTCCTGTTCATTGTAGAACAACGCCCGGTTCAATCCCAGATTGCTGGCCTTGGGCGAATCAATGAGGCTGGATGAGTCGTTTGCGCTCATTTGGAACAGCACCCGCATTTCAAACTCACTCAACGCCTTGCGGCTCATCCCGCGACTGATGTTGTTGAAGTTGTCGAACATCGCAATGGTGTGGATGCCCACAGCGGGACCTTCAGTGATCAAATCATTCAACTGAGCTCCGGGCGCAGGAGCGGATTCGGCATCGAGCGAGAAACTGAAGTCTTCCTCATAACGCAGCTTCTTGAACTTCTGAAGCCCCTGGATGATGACGAACGTCGTTGGCGCCTCGGCGGCGGCGGCCTCGTCTTCGGTCCGTGCCTTCATGTCGGACGCCAAATCGGCCATCACCGGCTCAACATCGGAGTTCTGAGCCAATTGAACGTGGTGCTGGAGTCCGGCGCAAACCCGGTGAAGGAAGGCGCGCTCGGGCGTTTCCGGCGCGGTGCCGTCAAAAACCACGAACTTGAGTTTTCCGGCCGCAAACTGCGCGCTGAGGGAAACGAGCGAAACCGCCAGAATCGCGAGGGCCGACTCATCCCGCTGACCAACGACGAGCAAATTGTTCCCGCTCTGACGCTGAAACGCGGCTTCCGTTGGGCCCTTGATGGAATTGGGCGCTCCCAGGTAGGCGCGGACGACGCCACTGGTTGGCGCGATGGATTCCGCGCCGAGCATTTGCTCCAACGCCGAATTCTCGCGAACGTTGCCCGGCGCGTTGCCCTCGAAAACGACCGGACCGGCATATTTTTTGCCCGAATCGTCGGCGAGTTGGCGAACCTTGGTCAAATAACGCTCGCGGGTACCGTCGTTGAGCCAAACGACCTGAAACGGATTGTTTCCTTCCACGGCCCCGGCGTTGTCGTTGTAAATTCCCTCTCCGGGACGCGAAAGCAGACGCGCCGCCGGGTTGTTGTCGTCCATGATGAGGTAGGAATCCGCCTCATTACACTGCAGCGCGATCCGGATGACCATTTGTCCCAGGGTGGAGCGCGCCAAGGTGAACGCACCGCCCAACGTCTGCGACCCAAGGATCACATGAATCCCGAAGGCTCGACCTTGACGAACAATCCGGTCCAAGAGCAGGGCTGCGTTTTGCGAAACGCGATCGTCCTCCACAAAATATTCCTGAAACTCATCAATGAGGAGGAGACTCCGCGGCATTTTTTCCGTTCCGCCCGCGGCTTTGTAGCCGGGAATGTCCTGAACGCCAAGCTGGCGGAAGAGATCACCGCGACGCTTCAATTCATCATCGACCCGCTGCAACACGCTGAGTCCGAATTCCCGATCACTCTCGATCGCGATGACCTTGGCGTGCGGAAGCCGATGCGTGGCGTAGGCCTTGAATTCGACCCCTTTTTTGAAATCGATCAGGTAAAACTCGACCTCATCCGGACTGAACCAAGACGCCAGGTTGGTGATCATGACGTGAAACAACGTCGATTTGCCGGAACCGGTCTTCCCTGCAACCAACGCGTGCTGCTGGGTTCCCTTCCCGATCGCCAGTTGCTGCAATTTCGTCGCTCCCGTCCTCCCGATCGGCACTTTCAACTCCTTGGTCGTATCCAGACTCCAGAACTGCTCATCGGTCGGGGCGATGGTTTCGAACGGCACTTCCACGCGCGTTGAGTCGACGCTGGCCTGACCAACTTTGTGGATGAAATTGATCGCGTAATCCGGATCTGGCGCCGCCTCCGGGACAATTGAAGCTCCGCGGATCGCATCGTCCGTGAAGATGACGCTGTCGGTTTTGCAGGTGAGACAGGCCGCAGTGTTGCGAAGGTCCTGCGGCTTAAAACCGGAAGGAGCCGGGCTGCGCGTGTCCCAGTGAATCAGGGCATAAACACCACACCGCGCTCCGCTTTGCACGATGCTCATGAGGCGTTTCACCGCCATATCGCTGAATCCGTTCGGGAAATCCGCGACCACCAGGTAGTGGTATTTTTCGGCAATATTCCCGGCCGCCTCGTTGTATTCCGTGATCGTGCTGTAGTCGTTTCGCAGATACATCTGGATCACCTTCTCCATGTGCTCGTTCAGCTCACCGAGGCGTTTGTCGATGTGCTCGGATTGCGTCCAAATCCGGCTGTTGATCAAGCTTTCCTCGTAATCCGCCATGTGCATGATCCCGGCGAAATTTTCGCCCAAACTCACGGGATCCAGAATCGTGAAACTCAGCCGCCCGGGCGGAGTCAGCGACATGAGCCGCAAAATCACATTGTTCAGCGTGCTGATCCCGACCTCACGACCAACGTTGCCGCTTTCCACCAAAACGCTGCCTTGGTCGGGGATTTTGAGGGTCAGCGGAATCGACAACTCAGCCGGTCCCGGAAGCGCCAATTTCGGACTTTCCGGAAGCTCTCCGGCCAATTCCGCGACATCGACATTCACGGTCCCAAGATTGGCGACGTTGTGGAATTCGGTCGGGCTTTGCCAATTCTCAATAAATTCCTGAGTCCACGGCGGAAACAGCTCGGAACTGGCCGCATTCGCAGCGCCCACGGCCTGGTAAATGCCGGTCATCTCCGCGTTCCATTCCGCGATCAAATTCTCCCAATTCGTTTCGTAGTTGGAGCCAACTTCGCTCAAGCCGCCCTGCATCGACTGAATCAAGGTCTGCTTGGTCGACTCCGCCTGAGATTTGAGCGAAGCGAGCTGATTCTCCAAACTGCTGTTCAACTCAGCCAGCTTTCGTTCGCGAATGCTGTCGAATTTGCCCATCACCCGAACATTCTGATCCTCGATCTTTTTCGGGTAGGTCGCCTTCATGGCTTCGGCTTCCTGGAGAGCAACATTGTAGTTTCGCTTCAGCTCGGCGATTCGATCGGTGTGCGCGCCTTCAATCAACGCGACCTGCTGCTGATAATGCGCGTCGGAATCCAGGGAACAGGCATCGACCAATTGCCGCGACCGACCCATCGCTTTGGCGATTTTCGCGGCGGCCCCGGTCGCGTTCTTCTTTCCGGCAAAATAGAAAAAGCAGGTCAGGATCAGAAGCCACAATGCCGAAACGCCGACGGCCCCGACATACAGCATCTCGACTTCGTTGTAGAGCAGGAGCCCCGCAACCGCGCCGTGAACCAGGAGAATCAGGATGATCAGCAACGAAACCGGCAAGGCGCCGAAAAAGCGCGGCATCACGTATTTCTTGAAGTCGTTCAACTCCGCCGCGGCCGTGTTCATTTCTCCGCGATAGACATCCATCATCGCCTCCACATCCTCTGAGATCTCAGCCACCGGCACCTTCCGTTCCTTCGCCATCATGCGACGAAATGCGCTGTAACCGCGCGTTGCCCGCTTCGCGGCCTTCTCCATCCGCACCAGATCCTTATGATCGTCGCCCACGATGGTTCGCAGTGC
The DNA here is from genome assembly GCA_963977015.1 of uncultured bacterium. Classification (GTDB taxonomy): domain Bacteria; phylum Verrucomicrobiota; class Verrucomicrobiia; order Verrucomicrobiales; family DEV007; genus JBCDHN01. The sequence goes on from CAXBMO010000024.1 coordinate 45,562, forward strand.
TTCGACCCGCTCCCAGGCCTTGCCGAAGGCCGCGTCCCTCTCGCGATCCGCCATCATGCGGTTCTTCTGCATCTCGTAGGTCCCCTGCCCTTCGCGCGCCGCGATCACTTCGCGAACGCGTTGGCGGCTGTTCATGTAAGCCTGGTTGATCCGCGCTTTTCGCTGCTCGAACCGTTGCTCCACTTGAACCACCTTGTTGGCATGCAGCTCCTCGACCTGCTGCAACTGCTTCTCAAGCTTCTTGTCCTCAACCTCCAGCGCCTCCTCAGTTTCCGTCTCAAGGCGGGAAGTATTCACCCGGGAACCAGACTCGACACGAGATTCGCGTTTCGCGAAATCGGCGACGCTGGTTTTGAGGCGATCGATGAGTTCGCGCGTCTGGCGAACTGTCAAAAAGTCGTCGTTATTCACAGTCTTTCCGGACCTTGGCTACAATTTTGTCAAGCTTATCGATGACAGTGACGGCCGTGTCCACATTTTCAAACAACCCACTGAGATAACGCGCCTCAAATTCAAGCGCTTTTTGGTCGCGCCAGTAAGCCCTGGTCGCCTCCCACTTGCGAGAGAGCTCCTTGGTCGATCCGGCCAACCTCGCTTTACTGGCATTCATATTCATTGCTCATCCTCCTTTGTCTCTGGAGCATCCACCTGTGACTCGGCAGCTGCGGCATCCTCTGAGGTTGCCAGAGTCGTCGTCGTATCACCGGCCGACGTCCGCGCCGTGCCCGCATATTCATCCAGGCTCTTGACCGCCTGCGCCAGATACGCGACCGCCTTCGGCAAATCGTTGCCCACCATGTTGCGCAACCGCTCCAGATTCCGCGCCATTGGCTCCACCTGGCTGTCGAACGAGCGAATCCAACTCTGCGTCGCCCGCAGCTTCGTTTCCGCCTCGCGCAACGCCTCCTCGCAACGCTCCACCTGACGCTTTTGCAAGGTCGTCGAATCCATCATGCTGGACAACTCGGCGCTGAACAGCTCCTGCTGTGCATCGTTCAACTTCCGCGTTCGACGCCGGATCTCCGTTTTCCAATGCGGAATCTGGTTGTTCAGCAACCAAACCCGAAGCCGCGTCACCTCATCGCTCACCTCGGCAAGCGACATCCCCGCCTTTTCCATGTAGGTGATGAGCGAGGCTCGAAAGTCCTCCAACGCATCAACCCGGGAGATGTTCGCCTTGTCTGCCATCGTCCCGTCTAACGTTGGCTCAGGTAATCCTCAATCCGCTGGGCCTTCCGAAGCAGGAGCGGCGCATGCCGGTTCGACGCTTCGAGAAATTTCTTCAGCGCCTTGCTCGTATCCTGAAACTCCTCGGCAAATTGCTGGTGCTCCTGATCCTGCCAAGTATCACCCAGCGCCGAAAACCGCGCCTGCAGCGAACTCATCCGGTTTTGGAGATCTCCGTTAAACCGCTTCAATTCTTCAGCGAAACGCCGAACTTCTTCTGGATCAATAATTGCCTGGGCCATAGCTGTGGGATTCGTCTTTGGACGACTCTAACAGGGAAATCTTGAAGACTCCAAGACTGTTTTTTGGGAAGGGTTAGCTCGGCACGCCTGGAGCCTCAACAGGCGATTCAGCCTCCTCAGGTTCCTCCACTTCCCGAATCTTGACTTCCATGCCCTCGATGACGGCTTCGATGGGGGTGAGGCAGATTCGTTCGCCCTGATCGAGACCGGCGGTGACGATGGCTTCGTCGCCCTGACGCCGGAGAACGTTGACGGTGCGGAACTTGAGCCGGTTGTCCGGACCGACGAGGACGAGGCGGTCTTCGCCGTAGAAGGCTTTGAGGGGGACGCGGACGGCGTCGCGAATCGTGCGGCCTTCCACCGCCGCCTGGACGAAGAGGCCGGGTTGCATGATGGCGATGTCGCTGGGGCGCGGGCTGACTTCGGCCACGAGGTAAACGGAGCGACTGGCCCGATCGATGACGCCTTCCTGCCTAACGACGTTGCCATTCCATTCGAAGGTTTGGCCGCCAGCTTGGGTTTTGAGCACCGCCTTGGGGTTGTCGCCCACGAGGGCAAATTCATCGAGGGAAAGCGGGAGACGGATCTCGAACGGGGCGACGGCGTAGACGTTGGCGACGGGGGCGCCCGGGGTGAGGAAGGAACCCAGTTCGACACTGATTTTCTCCAAACGGCTGTCGTAATCCGCTTTGATCTCGGTTCGCACCAAATCGCGCTGGGCTTTCTCCACATTCGCCTTCGCAGCTTCGATGCGGGCCTTGGCACTGGCGATTTGAGGTTTGCGCAGGGTCAGATCGGTCGGCTTTCCTCCGCGCCCAAGCCGCTGCCAGTCGCGATATGCTTTTTCAGCCTGGGCCTCTTCCGTTGCGAGCATCAATTCGGCCTCGGCTTTGGTGGCTTTGGCCTGGGCGAGGGCGGATTCGTAGTCAGCCTTTTCCAGCCGAATCATGGGCTCGCCCTTGGTGAATTGACCACCGGCCTCAAATTTCTCTGAAACCCAGACGACTTTGCCGGCGACTTCGGCGGCAAGTTGCGTTTCGCGCGCAGGCTCGACCATGCCCTGGGAGGGAAGCTCCAATTTCAGCGTCTCTTTCTCGACGCTGGCGACTTCGACAACCGGAAGCGCCCGAACAGTCGGCGCCTTCTCAGCCTCCGGCTTCAGCTTCAGGAGAACCACCGCCGCTGCCACTCCGGCGCCTAAAACGATCAAGCACAGAACTAGCTGAGTCAGCTTCAGGGAGAGTTTCACGTTTCTTGTTTACGATTTCAGATGGTTCATGGCTGCGAAAATCGCCGCCGAGAGCGACATGCAGATCAACTCGATTGTCTAGACGTTGTCGACGGGCATCGATTAACGCGGATTCAGAATTGATCAACTGTTGTTGCGCACGGAGAAGCGTTAACACATCGCCGACGCCTCCGACATAGTCGTCCCGGGCGCGATCCAGCGCGTCGCGGCCCAGAGCGACGGCCTTTTGCAAGGCGGCAACGCGTTTGGCCTGGTATGAGTCGGCGGCCAATGCTTCCTCGACTTCGCGAAAGGCAGTCAATGCGGTTTGCTCAAAGTTTGCCAATGCGGCTTCGGCCTCGGCTTCGCGGAGTTGCACGGTTGCGCGGAGGCGTTTTCCGTCGAGCAACGGCTGGGCGGCGCGACCGGCAATGCTCCAGACGGTGAAGTCGGTGTCGAAAATGTCGCTCAGGTCTTCGGTCGACGTTCCGTAGGCTCCGGTGAGCGTCACCGCCGGAAGGAGGCTGCGTTTGGCCTGAACGATGCGCTCGTCGCTGGCGGAGAGGCGGCGCTCAGCGGCGACGAGGTCGGGACGACGCTCCAGAAGTTCGGCGGGAATTCCAGCCGGAGGCGCGCCGGGCATGCTCGGCAGACGCGAGGCCGACCGCAATTCACTGGAGGGATAACGCCCCAAAATGACTTCCAGCAATTTGTTGGAGCGCATGAGTTCCTCCTGGCGCTGGTAGACGGCTGCGCGGGAGTTTTCGACGTCGGCCAGCGCGAGTTGCAGCTCTCCGGCCGCATTTTCGCCCAACCCTTTCTCAAATTCCGTCCGAATGATCTCCTGGGTTTGGTTGAAGATCTGCAGGGCCCGCTCCGAAAGTTCGGTTTGCTCCTTGGCGGCGATCAACGCGAACCAGCCCTTGGCGGTTTGCGACGCAATCGAAAGTTGAGCGGCGCGAAAATCGGCTTCCGAAGCCTGGAGCTCCGCCAACGACGCGGATTTTGCCGCCGCGACCCGTCCCCAGAGATCCAATTCCCAGGTCAGGTTGAGATCGAGACCAAAGCTATTGCTCAACGTTGTCTGGACCGTTTCGACAGGCGCGGCACCATCCGTCGTGGTTCCTGACGTTCCCCGCGGAAAACCGATGAAGTTTCGCTGCGTGCGAACGCCATCGAACTCTCCGCTCACCTGGGGTTTACGGTCGGCGCCGGCGATGATCACGTTGGAGCGGGCCTGGCGAATGCGGGCGGCAGTGGACTTGAGATCGTAGTTGTTGGCCAGGGCCTCATCGACGATCTGCTTCAGCTTGGGATCGCGAAAGGTCGTAACCCACTCGGCGTCAGCCATCGGCTTGTTGGCGGCGCGCTCGGTCCATCCTTCCGGAATTTTCAGGCCCAGTTTCTCGTAATCGGGCTCAGGTGTGGTGACACACCCAGCCAGGAGCAGAGTGCACAAAAACGCAGCCGGGATCGCTGCGAACAAATGCGCAGCCCCCTCGTGCTCGCGGCAGGGGCGAGTCGAAGCCTCAGGGTTCTTCATCGTCTCAAAAAAAGGGAGTCGGGTGTGGTCGGCAAAAAGAGGGGTGAGGATATTTCGCACATGTTAGACATTTTACGAGTGTAAAGTGAGGAAGCGCCGTCAAAAACTCCTTGGCGGAGTCCGCAGAATGGTGAATGGCTCTAACATGGCCACCACTCTAGCAGGCACGAGATTCGACCTCCGATTTGGAGATTGCATCGCAGGCATGAAAAAGCTGCGAGACGAATCCATCGATCTCGTCGTCACGTCTCCGCCTTACAATCTCGGGACGAACTATGGCAAATACAAAGACAACAAATCGGTCGAGGAGTATCTGGAATGGTGCAAAACCTGGGCCGGCCAAATTCAGCGCATTCTCAAACCCGACGGCTCGTTTTTTCTGAACATCGGGGCTTCGCCAGCCAACCCCTTGCTCCCCCATCAGCTCCTTCTGGCGCTGACGCCCGAACTCTTTACGCTGCAAAACACATTTCACTGGGTGAAATCCATCACCGTCGAAACTCGAGCGGGCGAGGAAGTGTCTGTGGGTCATTTCAAGCCGATCAATTCGAAGCGATTCGTGAACGATTGCCACGAATTTGTTTACCACTTCACGCTCGAGGGCAATATCCCGCTCGACCGGCGTGGGATCGGGGTGGAATACGTACACAAGAGCAATATTTCGCGCTGGGGCCACACCGGAGGAGAAGACAAACGCTGTCGCGGCAACAACTGGTTTGTGCCCTATGAAACCATCCAAAAGCGCAGCAAGGAGCGCCCGCATCCGGCAACGTTTCCGGTGAAACTCGCCTCAATGTGCATCGGCATCATGGATCGTGATCCGAGTGCCATCACGATGCTGGATCCCTTTCTCGGGATTGGCCACGCCGCGATTGCCGCTGAAAACGAAGGCGTTGACCGGTTTATCGGCTTCGAAATTGATAAGAAGTATTTCAAGGAAGCGAAATCCCGACTCGCCCCGCCCGAAGAATGAAACGTTTCACCAAGGGCGATCTCGACGGGTTTTTCGCACTCGGGTTGGACAACCTGCTGATGCTCATCCTGATGAGCGGGTTGTGTCTCGGCTTCCCACTCAACTTCGATCCCGACTTATTTTACGGGCGGGTCTTGCCCGGAGCAGCGATTGGCCTGCTGATCGGCAACCTGTTTTACGCGCGCCAGGCGCTCCGACTCGCCGCTCGCGAAAATCGCAATGACGTCTGCGCCCTCCCCTACGGCATCAATCTGATCACCATTTTCGTCCACGTTTTCCTGGTGATGTGGCCAGCTCAACAAATCGCAATGAGCCAGGGACTGGAGAAGCCGGAAGCGGATTTGATGGCGTGGAAAGCGGGAATTGTCGCCTGCCTTGGCTCGGGTTTGATCGAGTTTCTGGGCTCGTTCGTGGTCGATCGCATCCGCAGAATCACCCCGCGCGCCGCCCTTCTCGCCGCGCTGGGGGGAATTGGGCTCGCGTTCATCGGGATGGATTTCGTGTTTCGAGCCTTCACCTATCCGCTCGTTGGATTCACCACGCTCGCGATCACCCTGATCGCTTATTTTGGCAAAGTCCGCTTCAAGTTCGGGCTGCCCGCCGGGCTCGTAATTGTCGTCATTGGCTGCGCGATTGCCTGGGCGACGGGAGTCGCACCCGTCGGCGAAGCGCGAGCCGCTGGAATCTGTCTGCCCGTCCCCAGATTTGGCGCGCTGTTTGGATCTTTGGGGAATTTATGGATCTACGCCCCGGTCATTTTGCCGATGGGAATCCTGAGTTTGGTGATGTCGCTCCAGAATATCGAATCCGCCGAAGCGGCCGGCGATCGCTACGAACCCAAACCCGCCCTTGCCTTCAACGGGATCGGCTCCATTGGCGCCGCGCTGTTCGGCTGCCCCTTTCCCACCACCATTTACATCGGCCATCCCGGTTGGAAGTCGCTCGGTGCCCGGGCCGGCTACTCTACTCTCAACGCAGTCGTCCTCTCCCTGATCTGTTTTACCGGCACCCTCAGTTACATTGTCTACGTCGTGCCGCTCGAAGCCGGTATGGCGATTTTGATCTGGATTGGAGTGGTGATGGCGGCCCATGCCTTCCAAGCCGTCCCCAAGGAACACGCGCCCGCCGTGGTGATGGGATTCGTTCCCGCCCTTGGTGGTTTTGCTGCGCTCATGCTCAAAGCCGGGCTCGGTGCCGGCGGTTACGGCATGCCCGACAAGCCATTTGATCCCGAAATCGCGACCGTTCTGGCTCAGACTCGAAACGTCTTTGCCGAGGGAATTTTCGCGCTCGATCAGGGCTTCGTTTACACCAGCATTCTCTTTGCGGCGACGACCGTGGCCATCATCGAACGGAAGTTCCGCATCGCGGCAGCCTGGTGTCTGGCGGGCGGATTTCTCGCGGCGATCGGGCTCATTCACGCCCATCAATACACACCGGGAGACGTCGTCGGACGACTGTCGGCCGGGTTTGAACTCGATGAATCCGGAAACCTGATGGCGGCCCAGGGCTGGAAGTGGACCTGGGGTTACCTGGTGATGGCCGGCGTCTTTTTCGTGGCGCCCTGGGTCACGGAGAAAAGCGAGAACTAAGCCGTTCGCTAGATCTCCAGTTCCAGCTGCTCGCCACCTTCTCCGGAAGTCGCAAACCGGACCCCGGCTCCGATCAATCGAACCGTCCGCCCGCGACGTCGCTCCCAACCTTCATTCAGGAGGTTCTCGTAAATCTCGGGGAGCACTGAACTTGCCGCACACTCCGCCGTGGTCGTCTGGAAGTCGTTGAATTTGAGCTTGATGAACGATTTTGCGATCTGGAGATCCTCGATTTTCTCCAAATCGTGGACGAGTTCTTCAAGAAGTGGGTCCAAGGTGCCGCGACACTCTTCCAGCGTGGTCAAATCCTGCGAAAACGTGCGCTCATTGCTTAAACTCTTGCGCTCCCGATCCACCCGGACCGGTCGATGGTCTTCGCCCCGGCAAAGTTGGTAGAGTTCCACCCCAAACTTCCCAAAATCCCGCGTCAGCCGCGACAAATCCCAGGTTTGCAGATCGCCGCAAGTCTTCGCTCCCAACCGCTCCAGCTTTTCGGCAGTCCGTTTCCCCACTCCCCAGATCTCTCGAACCGGCAAATCGACCATGAAGCCGGCAATCTCACTCTCGCGGACCTCAAATTGCCCATTCGGCTTTCGCCAATCGCTCGCGATCTTGGCGAGAAACTTGTTCGGCGCAATCCCGGCGCTCGCCGCCAACCCGGTCGTTTCAAAAATCCGGGCGCGAATCTCCGCCGCGACGTTCGCGCCACTTGAACGCAGATGGCTGACATCGAGATAAGCTTCATCGAGGGAAAGCGGCTCAATCGTTGGCGTGAACTGCTCGAAAATCTGTCGAATCCGGCGCGATTCCTCGCGATAGAGATCAAAACGAACCGGCAAAACGATCAACCGCGGGCAGAGCTGCATCGCCTTGAAGGTCGGCATGGCTGATCGGCAGCCGAACTTGCGGGCCTCATAGTTCGCCGTCGTCAACACGCCCCGGTTGGAAGATCGCCCGCCAACCGCGACCGGTTTTCCCACCAGTTCCGGATTCTCACGCAATTCGATGGCTGCGTAAAAGCAGTCCATGTCGATATGAATGATTTTTCGGGTCTCGGGCACAGCAATCCCACTGTATCCACGGTTGAAGATTGGTCGACCACATCAAAAGCCTCTCGTTCATAGGCAGGATTCCCGAATATTAAAGAAAACTTAGCGAAATTGTTCATTTTGATTTGAACAATATATTTTTTAATGGAACTTATAATAAGTGCAACCTGCAACCGAACCTCCGATCCCCAAATCCACTCCCCCAGAGCTTTCTCCGGTGGAGGTCGAAGTGATCGATCTGTTCGTCAACGCCGCCAAGCTGCTCGCCCTTCCCAAATCGGTCGCTGAGATCTACGGCCTCCTCTTTATTTCACCGGAGCCCTGCTCGCTTGATGATTTGGTCACAAAGTTGCGCATGAGCAAGGGATCCGGCAGCCAGGGCATTCGACTTTTGCGAACGATGGGCGCGATTCAGTCCGTCTACGTTCCCGGGAGCCGGTGCGATCATTTTGCCGCCGTGACCGAACTCAGGAAACTGGTCTCAGGCTACTTTCGAGGCCAGGTTCAAGAGCATCTCGACAATGGTGATGTCCGGCTTCAGCGCATTACTGAGGCGGCAAACGAAGATTCTTCCGAATTTTACGAGCAGCGGATTGAGAAATTGGAGCAATGGTATGGTCGAGCCCAAACACTGCTGCCGATGGCGCAGAAAATCCTGGGTTAACCGCAAGAAATACGACCATGAGTGATCCAGCCCCCTATCAGCCCAAAGAGGAAGACATCCATTGGTATGCGATTCATACCAAGGCAAAGAGCGAACATATCGCCACGGCACACCTCAAGCTTCTGGATCCGGAAATGCAGGTTTTCTGCCCGCGGATCCGTTTTCAAAAGAAGACCAAACGCGGCAAGATCTGGTTCGTCGAAGCCATGTTCCCCGGCTACACCTTTGCCCGCTTCGATCTGGGCGAGTGGCTCCGCGGCGTCAACGCAACCACCGCGGTGCTCGGTGTCGTCCGATTTGGAACGGAATACCCGTTTGTGCCCGACGAAGCCGTCGAAGAATGGCGCAACACGGTGGACGACCAGGCAATCATCACGGTCGAAGAAAAGCTCGAGGAAGGCGATGAAATCGAAATCATCGAGGGACCGATCATGGGGCTCAAGGCGATCATCACCAAGGTGATGCCGGGCGCGGAACGCGTAAGTATTTTGATGGATATGCTGGGACAAACTCGAGAAGTCGAGATTTCCCGCGATGCCATCAGCCGCAAGAAAGACATCCGAGTGGCTTCCACGCCGACTGACGGGTGATTCTGGTGGAAACAGCCTGAGAGCACGGACTCGTCATGGAGTTCGGCTTTTCGGCACCTGACTGACACCTTTCCAAAAACGGTTTCGCCAAATCCAATGCGCGATTGACCAGGGGCGGCAGCTTCAGGCAAATTTCAGTTTCCACTTGGCGATTTTCAGGTTCGGTTAGCGCACGAATGACTCGAGATCGAATTCATCAACTCCTGACGCAGTTTGAGCAAAAGCGCGTCCTCGTCATCGGCGACATCATGCTGGACCGTTTCTTGTGGGGCAGCGTGACCCGAATCTCTCCCGAGGCGCCCGTTCCAGTCGTTCATGTGCAACGCGAAGAATTCTATCCGGGAGGCGCAGCGAACGTCGCTCGCAATCTGGCTCCGTTCACCAAATTCACCTCCCTGGTTGGAATTGCGGGTGAAGACGAATACGCCAAAACGCTCCAATCCGAACTTTCGAACGGAAACATCGCCAACGATGGAATCCTCCTCGATCCCAACTTCGAGACGATCGTCAAAACCCGCATTTTCGCGCGACAACAGCAGGTGGTCCGAGTCGATCGCGAACGGCCGGGCGCGCTGACCGAGGAACAGCAACAAGCCGTTCTCGACTACCTGATGACAAAGGCGGAGCAACTGGACGCCATCATTCTGGAAGACTACGGCAAGGGAATGATGCAACAGCCGCTTGTTGATCAGATCGTCGAAATCGCTTCCTCAAAGGGAATTCAGGTCACGGCGGACCCGAATCCGAACAACCAGCTCAATTGGAACGGTGTCACGGTATTGAAACCCAATCGCCTTGAGGCGTTTCGGATGGCGGACACTCCCGAGCCGCCTGCCCATGAGGATCCGCTCCAGGACCAGGCCCTGCTCGATGTCGGGGAACAACTCCTTCAAAAATGGGCCGCCAAGATGATTCTGATCACGCTCGGCGAACATGGAATGATGCTTTTTGAACGTGATGCAGCCCCACAACACGTTCCGGTCCGGGCCCGCGAGGTCTTTGACGTTTCGGGAGCCGGCGACACCGCCATCGCCCTTCTCACTCTGGCCCTGACCGCTGGAGCCACACCGATCGAAGCGGTCGAAGTCTCCAACTACGCCAGTGGCACCGTGGTCGGCAAACTCGGAACCGCAACCCTCTCACCCGACGAGTTGCGGGATGCGGTTCCCGCTGCTAAGTGAACCCATGAAGTCGATTTTCGTCGAACGCCTCCAAGAGCATCATGAAGTGATGCGCTCCATCGAATCGCAGGCCGAGTTGTTCGAGGAAATTGCCTCCAAGATGGTCGACGCGATCAAGGCCGGCGGAAAAATCTGCTTTATGGGCAACGGCGGCAGCGCGGCGGACTCCCAACACCTGGCGGCGGAGTTGGTCGGTCGCTTCCAGAAAGAACGAGCCGCGATGCCATCCATCGCCTTCACCACCGACACCTCAATTTTGACCGCCGTCGCGAACGACTACGGCTACGACGCCATTTTCGAGCGCCAGGTCGAAGGCCTCTGCGGACCGAACGACGTCGTCGTCGGTCTTTCCACCTCTGGCAACAGCCCCAACGTGCTCCGCGGCATCGAAGCGGCCAAAAAGATGGGAGTTTTCACGATTGGCATGGCAGGAAAGGACGGCGGCAAGCTCAAGGACACTGCGGACCTGACCTTCGTCGTTCCATCGCCCAAAGCCGCCCGCACCCAGGAAGCCCATATCTTCATTGGGCACACCCTTTGCGAGGTGATCGAGGACAGCCTTTGATTCCTGCAACCTGATTTGGATCAGGCGGGCCGAGTATTCTCTTTCCAACTCCTTCATGTTCGGCAGAAAAGAGAGTCGAGCCATCCTTTGGCTTGGATTCGAAAAAATGGCGGCTCTAGGCCTCTCGTTTTTGGCAACGATTGTCGTCGCTCGGCATCTGGGCCCCGCCAACCTGGGCATTTTAGCCAGCGGGCTCGCCATCGTATCCATTCTCTCCCCACTTGCCAGCCTCCTGATCGATAAAGCGCTCGTACGACGGTTTTCCAGAGAGCCCGAGCAACGCGACTACTTGCTATTCCTGGCACGTCATATTGTCGTAAGGGCCAGTATTCTGACGTTTCTTGTTGGCCTTGTTCTGATCGCAATCTTGTCGACCAGCAGTGACGGAACCAGCGGCCTGCGATTTCTGGTGGGCCTATCCGCCTTGCTCTCTCTTCTGATCTTTCCTTTTCTGGTCCCGCTCCGGAGTTTCTGTGAATCCATCACCAACGGAAAAATATTGGCGACGTCGAATCTCTCGGGATCGGTTGGAGCGTCACTATTCCGCCTGGTCATGGTCGCCATCGGCGCGCCCCTGCCTCTCTTCGCGTTCAGCGGAGCCGTTGGCGCGGCCCTTTCCGCAGGAGTACTTCGGGCGCACTTCGGCCGAATCGGCAAATGGTTCCTCCCCGATTTCAAGGCCGCGCGACGTGAAAAAACGTTCCTTGCCGAAGGCAGCATTCTCGCCTTCGCGGCGCTGACAAACCTGATTCATCGCAATGTCGACATCATCATGGTCGAGCGCCTGGCCAACTCGACCGAAGCCGGCAACTACGCAGCCTCGGCACGCCTGGCCGAGATCACCTATCTGATCCCCGTAATCCTGGCGACTGTCTATTTACCGCTATTGTCCCGTAGCCGGGATAATGCCTCCAGCTTTCATAACTCGACGCTGAACTTCTTTCGACTGAACACCCTTTTCGCCCTGGTAATCACTATGGCCGGCCTTCTTTGTGGGAAACCGATCATCGATCTGCTCTATGGCAGCCAATTCAGCATGGTCGGAACGATCTTCCTGATTCATATCGCAAGCATCTGGTTCATCTTTATCGACCACGCGAAAGGAACCGTTCTAACGTCCAACCGGGGAAACCCCGTGGTCATCTGGTGCAACGCCATTGCAATCACGGTCAACGTTGGTCTCAACTTCCTCCTGATTCCCAAATACGGCGGAATCGGAGCGGCTTCCGCAACCTTTGTATCCTATTCTCTGATTGGAGCGATCCTCCCCTTTCTTTTCGCCGAAACCCGCAAGCTTGCAAGAATGCAGATCAGGGCACTGATTTCTCCGATTCAAGTCCTCGGGCAGCTTCGGTCCAGCTAACTCTCATTCAGTGAACGAGACACTCGTCCTTTCGTCTCGGACCATCACCCCGCAGTTTTTCGGAACTGGCTCACAGGATTCCCCGCAAGGACCGCGCATATCCTGAAGGACTGGGTCTATATCCCGGCGTCCTTTTGAAAGAATGAATACCACCCTTTCTATTCGGCTGGAACTGCTGAGAATCGGCGCGGCGCTGACCGTATTCTGGCCCATTTTTCCTATCTCGGCTACAGCGGCCCCGGCTCGGGATTTATGCGGAACTACGGTCACGATGCGGTCATCATTTTCTTTGTCCTTTCCGGATACGTCATCGCCTACGTGTCGGATCGCCGGCACGGCAATTTCAGGAGCTATTTCTCCGCACGATTGTCGCGCCTTCTCTCAGTCATGCTGCCGGTGATGCTGCTGACGATTCTGCTCGATGCAACCGGTTCCAGATTGGATTCCTACGTCTACGGCACCGTGCCGACTGACCGGCCAGTCCAAAGAATTGCGTCCAACTTGTTCTTTCTATCGCAATCATTCGGCCACAACCTGAAGTTTTTCTCCAACGGCCCGATGTGGTCCCTCTCTTATGAGTTCTGGTACTACGCGATCTTCGGCCTTTGGGTCTATCTTCCAAAAGGCAAAGCCAGATTTTTTGGAGTAGCCGCAGCAGCCTGCATCGCCGGCACCAAAATTCTCCTTCTGTTTCCGATCTGGTTGCTCGGAGTCGCCGCCTATCACTTGCACCAGCAGAAAAACCTCCGATTCCACGGGTCCGTCACCATTTTGGCCTGGAGTTGCATCGCCATTCTGCTCCTGGCCCTCAATCAAGTTCCCGGCTTACTTTCGATTCAACAATCTCTCTCCCTGAACGATGGGCTGGGATTTTCAAAATACCTCTATACCGACTATCTCACGGGTTTGGCGGTTTTTGCAGGAGTCGTCATGTTAAACCCCAGGAGTTCCAAATTGGTCAGCGACAACCTGAAGGCGAACATCCGAAAAATCGCCGGAGCAACCTTTCCCCTGTATCTCCTTCATGTCCCGCTTATCCTTTTCATTGCGAGTATCACGCCCCAACTGAGTTCTCACCCCCTACTCGCAACGATCTCGGCATTTGTTACGATTTACGTTTGTTATCGCATCACCCCACTGACTGAGGCTATCAACCGCATTTTTCGAGGCTGGTTCACAGGATTCTCCGCAGGGCTAATGGAACCACCCGAGTTGCAGCCTCAACCCCCTAACCATGGTCCGTAGCATGAAGTCGGCATTAGCATCGCTCTACTCTCTGGCCCTGGCGGCTCCGCGCGATAAGCCGCTACTGCCGCGCGTCATTCAGTTTCCGGTCAACGACATCTGCAATTCCAAGTGCCAGATGTGCGAGATCTGGAAGCAGAAGAAGTCGGAAGAAGTATCTCCCGACGCGCTCCGAAGCATTCTAACCCAACCCCTGTTCCGCGAAGTGCGTGGAATCGGTTTCAACGGCGGCGAGCCAACCCTTCGCCCCGACTTGCCGGAATTGATCGAAGCTGCCGCGGACACGCTCCCCAAGCTGGGCGGCGTCTCCCTGATTACGAACGCGATTCGGGCACCGCACGTCATTCGGAACATCGACGCCATCGGAAGCCTTCTCAAGAATCGCGGCATTCACCTTGACGTGATGGTGTCCCTGGACGGAGTCGGTGATGTGCATGACCGAGTGCGCGGGCGGGCAGGAAATTTCGCCAGCGCGGTGCAGGTTCTCGAACACCTGCGCGACCGCCAACCCGCCGACAGTTTCCGAATCGGTTGCACGATTATTCGGGAAAACGTGCTTCAGGTGGAGGAAGTGTTGAACTGGGCTCAGGACTTCGGTGTTTACGCCCGTTTCCGGGTCGGAATTCCTCACCAGCGTCTTTATACCGCGGAGAAGGTCGATCCGTTTGCGCTGACTCAGGGCGAGCGGTTTCACCTCGCAAACTTTCTCCAGACTCTCGAGCAATCCTACGAAACAAATCTGCTGCGCAGGCACTTTTATCACAGTCTGCGTCGTCAGGTCGCCTATGGGGAGAATCGCACCGCGGGCTGCGATTGGAAGGACCGCGGAGTCACCCTGTTCGCGTCCGGCGACATCGGATACTGCGCCGTCAAGAGTCGCAACATTGCTTCCCCGCTTCGCGGTGATGACGCCCTCGCGGCCTACCATGCCAACGTCGATCATCTTCGTGAGATCCGCGACAACCATTGTGCAACCTGTCACCATGATTACGAGGGAATTCCGAATCGCGCATTCTTTATCAAATCCAGGCTGAAACAGAGCAAGGACAAGATTCCAGCTCCTTTGCGATCGCGGGCGCAGAGTTGGAAGGCGGAATATCACGAACAGCGTTCCAAGCGTCGCCTGCGGCGTCTTTCCAAGCCAGCATCGCCGATTCAACCACATCGAATCCCGAACTCCGATCCTCACATCCTCCTTTGCGGCTGGTATGGAACCGAGACGCTCGGCGACCGGGCCATCCTGGCCGGTGTCATCACCGCCATTCGCGAGGCCAATCCATCCAGCAGGATCACGATTGCGTCTCTGGAGCCCTACGTGACCGAGCAAACCCAGCGGTTGATGCCGGAACTTGAAGGCAGCTCGATCATTTCCTATCCCGAGGCCCTCACGAATCTGAAATCGTCCGGATTTGATTCCGTGCTGATGGCCGGCGGCCCACTAATGTCTCCGGTGAATGAGTGTCTGGATATCCTGGAACTGTTCCATGCCGCCAAATCCAAGGGCATCCCGACCGGACTCTTCGGGGGCGGGGTGGGGCCGCTCCAATCCGGATGGCGATCCGAGATGATCGCGGCGATCATCCGCAACAGCGACCACCTTTCGTTTCGCGATTCCCGTTCCCTGGATCTGTCCAGAAAACTGACCGGCGCGGACCTTGACGCCAGCGTCATCCCTGACCCATCCCGCTACTGGCTGCGGCGCCATCACGAAGCGCTCAAACGGATCGAACGCGACCCAAAACGCATCCTTTTTGGCCTGCGCGACTGGCATCCCCAGGTTTATGCCAATGAGTTGAGCGAATCCGAGGGCCAAGCCATCAAGGACACCTTCGAAGCAGAGATCAAGACCTACACCCGGGAAAAACTCGCCTCCGGCTATACCATCATTCCGTTCTGTATGCACAAGCAACCGGTGGGCGGAGACGACCGGTTCTATTATCAACGGCTTTTTCAGGACGAACCTGAAATTCTCCGGCACCTGGACTGGCAACATCGCCCTCCCGGCGACGACTTTGCCGAGTTTCATCGGGCGTCCTTTGCCCTCACGATGCGATTTCATTCCACGGTCTTTGCCCTCGAGGCAGAGATTCCCTTTCTGGCGATCGACTACACTCGGGGCGGGAAAGTTGGCGCGCTCTGCGAAGAAAGCGGATTGGCCGACCAATGCCTTCCGATCGACCAGATCACTGCCGATTCGCTTCAAAACCCGGTTCCTGATTCAGCACCTCGGAATCCGGATTTGAGTTCCCTTACCGCCTTTGCCGAACATTGCCTTCAATCTCACTAACTACCTACCACTCCTGCCATGCTTGACTCGAATACCCTGTTGGACCTCGCCGAAGCGAACCGGGAATCGTTCCGCTCCGCCGAACCTTTTCCCCATGTCGTGATCGACAACTTCCTGCCGCTGGATCTTGCCGAGGAAATTCACGATCTGTTCCCTTCCTTCGAGGAAGCGGACCCTCGAACTTATCAGCGCGAGGAAAACAAGATTGCGACTCGCCCGGACGTTCCGACCTGCCCCGAGCGACTTCGGCAAATCATGTATGCGCTCAATTCTCACGAGATCATTACCCCCCTGGAGGTGATGACCGGGATCAACGGCCTGTTGCCCGATCCGCACTTTTTTGGCGCCGGACTGCAGCAAACCGGGCCGGGCGGAAAGCTCGGCATTCACGTCGATTTCAACAAGCACAAACACCTGCGACTCGACCGCCGGCTCAACCTGCTGATCTATTTCAACAAAGACTGGAAAGAAGAATGGGGCGGACATTTCGAGCTTTGGGACAAGGACATGACCGCCTGCCAAAAGAAGATCCTGCCGATCTTCAACCGGATGGTGGTTTTCGCCACAACCGACGAATCCTATCACGGTCTGCCGGATCCGATTCAATGCCCCGAAGGTGAATCCCGGAAATCGCTCATTCTGTTCTTTTATTCCAACGGGCGGGAAGACGGAGCGGCGGAAGTCGGCTGGACCCAGCACCAGAAACGTCCCAACGCCCACGATTACAAGTTTGTCGAAAAAGGCCCCTTTCGGCGAAGCATCAACAAGGTCGGACTGATGCTCTCCAATATCTGATCTCCAATCATGAACACCGAAGACTACATCGCCCAGCTTAAGAAGAACGGCTTCGTGGTGATTTCCAAGGTCATCGCGGAAGACCGGCTTCTGGCCCTGCGAAACCTGACCGATCGCATCATGGCCTACGCCGATCGTGGCCTGGAGGATCCCTTCGCGCCCTACTATCTTCCGCATCGGAGCGACCAAGGCGTCCTCTATGACCTGTTCCACCGGCATCCGGAGTTCCAGGAAGCAGCCAGGCTCCCCCAAATGCTGGACGTTCTCGAAGGCGTTCTCGGCCCGAACATCTTTCTCTATGAGAACAGCCTGGTTTCCAAGCCCAAAGGCCGCTCCAACGGAGTCCCGTGGCATCAGGACTTCATGTCACGACCTGACGAGCCGAAAAAGTACATTACCTGGATCGCGCTCGACGATGTCCGCGTGGAGAACGGAGCTCTCCGGGTGATCCCCGGTTCGCACCTGAACGGCTACGTTCCGTATCACGTCGTTCCCGGCGAAACCCACCACACCCGGGCCAACCCCGACACAGTCGACGAGTCACAAGCGGTCCATGTGGAAATGGACGCTGGTTCCGGATTCATCTTCGACTGTCAGATTCTTCACGGCAGCGATGAGGTTCACGCCGATTCCCCGCGCCGGGCTTTCCGGGTTTCCTACCAGGGTTTCGAACAGATCTACACTCCACGGGCCACTCCAATCGTGGTCCGCGGCGGAGATCCTGAAGACTTGGGACGACTCTTCCCCAATAAGCCTATCGCACCAAGAAAACGGTCAGCTACGATCAGAGCCCTCAACAAGATCGGTAGAGTCTTGGCGCGGGTTTAGCAATTCCGGCATCCTTATGAGAGCTCTGCACATTAACTTCAGCGACACCCAAGGTGGAGCCTCAGTCGCCGCGTGGAGAACACACCGCGCGTTGCGAGAAATTGGAGTCGATTCGTTGATGGCAGTTCTCGATAAACAATCTTCGAGTGAACATGTTTATCCGCTGCTCCAATCCCGCTCACATCAAAGATGGAGTACGTTTCAGGATAAAGCGGAGCGGGGCCTTGCCAAAGCCTTGGGGCTGAGAGGAAAGGCCGCGTGTGGTCGCCACGGGGGCTGGATCCCCTCGCTCACGGCGGAGCGAATCAATAGTTTTGAGGCAGACATCGTTCACCTTCATTGGATCAACCACGGCGTGATCAGTGTTCCAGAACTCCTTCAAATCCAGGCTCCCATCGTTTGGACACTTCACGACATGTGGCCATTTAGTTGTGGTTACAACTACCTTGGCTCGTTTCAAAATGATCCAATCGGACTGTCTCAATACCAACAGTCGTTTTTTGGCAGCCTTAACCTCAGGCTCAAACGGCAATCCATCCACCGAAAGGACATTCGATTCATTGCACCTTCCCAGTGGATCGCGTCAGAACTCTTGGAATCAGAACTAGCCCCGTCATCCAATATTTCTATCATTCCCAACGGCCTCGACGTCGACCAGTTCTCTTGTCATCCAAACAAGAAAGAGCAATTCCGCAATGAGCTAGGCCTCCCAACTGGCCGCAAGCTAATCCTGGCAGGAGCGGTCGGGCTCAACGCAGATCGAAGAAAAGGCTTCGACCTCCTATTGCAGTCTCTCAACGTGATTCAAAATTCGACCGCATTTTCGACAAAACCCGCGTTGGTTGTCTTTGGGAACGACGAGTCG
Source organism: uncultured bacterium (assembly GCA_963977015.1). Lineage (GTDB taxonomy): Bacteria > Verrucomicrobiota > Verrucomicrobiia > Verrucomicrobiales > DEV007 > JBCDHN01. The sequence goes on from CAXBMO010000024.1 coordinate 63,799, forward strand.
ATACATAAGTTCGATTTCAGTGGAATCGATGTTTTTGCCCTGGGCAAAATCTCAAATGAAGAAGACCTAATCAAACTCTATAACGGTTGCGATTGTTTCGCCCTCCCGTCACGGGAAGACAACTTGCCCAACGTGATTCTGGAAAGTTTTGCCTGCGGACTTCCATGCGTTGGATTTCGAGTCGGAGGGGTTCAGGAGATGATCAAGCATCGCGTGAACGGCTACCTTGCATCCCCCTTCGATCCCGAAGAGTTTGCAAATGGCATCATCGAAGCCATGAACGCCACCGGATGGAAACCGGCAGCCAGACAAGAGGCTCTCCTCAAGTATTCTGACACCAATCACGCCAACCAAGTCTCCGAACTCTACCGTTCGATCGCGGCCACGCCTCGCAATCGTTTTCCGAAACGTCAACTCTTGAAAGCTGCGTAGTTAGTATGCAACGCCCGAAGTTCTCCATTATTTCTCCGACTCTCGAAGGCTTTGATTACCTCGAACGCCATTTGAATTCCGTACGTTCACAAGGCCTGCCAGCACACGAAGTTGAGCATTGGATTATTGACGGTGGATCCAAGGATGGAAGCCGAGCCTATCTGACGGCACAACGAGACATTCGCTTTGTATCCGAGCCTGACCGCGGCCTCTCCCACGCGGTCAACAAAGGAATTGAACGGGCTACCGGGGATTGGATCATCTGGCTAAACGTCGATGATCAACTTGCTCCGAATTCTCTGCAATCCTTCCTGGATCACGTCAAAGAGGATGAAGCGTCCGAAATCGTTTGCGGCGCTCAAGAAGTCCGCGACTACGAAGGTAATACGGTCGAAATTTCTCCCCCTTGGAAATATACGGCAAGCCAGCTCCTCAAAACGCGAACGGCAATTATCCAAGCTTCGACGTTCGTTCACCGCTCCGTTTACGAATCCGTGGGAGGCATGGATGAGTCATACAAATTCGCCATGGATTATGAATGGATGGTTCGAGCTTCCCTACAGTTCAAATGCCGAACCATTCCCTCTGTTCTGACCATCTATAACCGAAGAAAAGGTTCCATTACGGACGTTGGAACCGCCAAACAACACCGCGAGTTTCTTCGAGTCCGGCGTAAGTATAAGTGCTCTTTCCTCGAAACGATGGAGTGGAAATTGCGATTCTACCTTGCCACTGAGCCACTACGTAAAGTTCGATGGTTCCGACGTTTTGTTCAACTCCTCAAGCAGTATCCTTCGAGTGCCTGCCACGCAACAAAGGCCTGAACCGCCTTCCTTGGAAATCCTTCACATCCTTTGCGGAAACAGCCTCAAAGGTGGAGCTGAAACCGTAGTCAGGGAGATGATGCAACTGTCCTTACCTGGTTGCCGACAAAGGCTGTGGATGCACCGAGGCTTCTCCGGTCCAGATCAAATGACCGTCAATGGAGGAGTCGCTCAATACGCCAATCTCTCGATTTTCCATGACCTCTGGCATGGAGTTCGGGAAGCCATTGCCCTCACTCGCTGGATTGGAGGACAAAGAGATTTCGTTCTTCATGCTCATTCAAGAGTTGGGATCATCGCCGCTTCCATTGCCGGCAGAATACTCGGACTTCCAGTTATCCATCATTGCCATACTTTGCCAGCACACTTGTGGATTTACGATGCGCTGCTTCGCCTGTGCCGCGGAACGCGTATCTTTAACTCAGGAAAAACTCGGTCACATTTTAAGAATTTACCATCCGGTGGAATTACCGTCATGCCAGGGGTTAACCATTGGCCCTCACCAGCCCCTCGGAATTCTGGTTCAGTCTCCCGATTTGTTGCATCAGGATCTTTCACGCAAGGAAAACACCTTCTCGAATTGATCGATGCATTTCTAATCTTCAGCAAGAACCGCGACGATACGGAACTGCACCTTTACGGCTCAAAGGAAGACGATGAGAACGCCTACGAGAAAATGGTGCTGCAATCATCCAAACAGAGTTCTGCGATCAAGATCCACCCTTGGACAGAAGAATGGGCAGCAGAACTTCGCTTCAATGATATCTTCGTTCATCTTGGCAACCCAGAGTCGTTTGGCATTGTTATATTGGAAGCATTTGCCCGCGGACTTCGACTGGTTGTTCTCCCTGATACCTTCCTCGAAGAAATCGCGTGCTCGAGCCTTCCCGACGGGATCACCACGATCGGGTCTACCGATCCAAACGAAATCTGCAAAGGCCTCAAACGCTCATTCGCCATTTCACCAGACACAGGCTGGTATGATCGCCGGCTCCAATACGCCCCTCTTTTTGGTGCCGCAGGCAAAAGAGAATCTCTCCAACACCTCTATCTGACGATTCAACAGACATCAATATGAAGGTATCCGTCTACTTAGCCGACCAGAACCCCCAGCGAGACCGCAGTGTCGGAATCTCCAAAATGACCGATTGCCTCCTTCACGGGCTGTCACAGCATTCTGCGATTGAGCTCAACGCCTTGGTCTCCAAGTCCTCGGTCCGCGCCCCCGAAGGAATTCCTGAGAGAACCCTTCCATGGCGAACGGATCAGGCACTCGCACGGTTGATCACCGATCATTTCCACGCTCTCTCCAACGAAGATGCTGATATTTTTTACTATCCCAAAGGTTTCGTTGGACTTGTCGCCCCCCCGTTTGGGAAGACTGTGGTGACGATTCACGATACGATTATTCAGCACTACTCAGACCATTATCCCGATTCAAGATCTTCTCTCGATTTTCAATATTGGATCGGACTGATGAAACACACGCTTCGTGTTGCCGACCTGGTCCTCACGGTTTCCCAGAATTCGAAGCTTCAGATCCTCAAGTTCTGTAGCCGCCACCACATTTCTCCACCTCAGATCAATGTGACCTATGAGGCCTCGTCCTACGAGAACTGGAAGCCCGATCATCTCAAAGCAAAGAGTGACTATGTTGTTCTGCTCGCGTCAAAAGAGCCTCACAAAAGAACCATTGAGACGATCCAGTTTTGGAAGCGGTATGATCAACGCCTCCCTGAGCTTCGAATCATCGGTTCCCTTTCCGAGGAGGCCGAACAACTCCTTGAGTCGGCAAATCATATTACGCAGCATCCATTTCTTCCAGAAGCCCTGTTTGTGGAGCAAATCAGCAATGCCGGCGCACTCTTTTTCCCTTCGGAAATAGAAGGGTTCGGACTTCCTGCGATTGAATCCTACTTCCTCGGCACCCCCTGTTGTGTCGGTACCGAAACGGCAATGGACGAAGTACTGAAGGTTGCGACTTCCAAGGGGCGATTCGATCTCAACGACGATGCCAGCGCCCTTCACGCACTCGAGGAAACATTAAGCATGTCTCCCCAGGAAGTTGAAGAGATCGGGGACAATCTCAAAGAAACCTATTCCGCCGAAAATTTTGCGAAATCAGTCGCATCCGCCTTCGAATGCGCCCTGGCGAACTAGAATTCCCGAATCCGAAATCCATCTCCAAATTTTGCCGAACGCCCGCTTGCCCAAGCGGGCTTTTTCGTGCTCTCTGATAGCGATGATCACCCCAGAGAACATTCAGTGTGTCGGAGATGTCGTTGCGATTCGATGGTCGGATGAAACCGAAGACTATTTCCCGATGGAGAGGCTCAGAGCGTTCTCGCCAAGTGCCGAACAGCAAGGAGAACGAGATCTCTTGGGTCGCCAATATGGAGGAACCGACCAGGCAAACTTTCCCGGTGTGGTCGTAACCAGTTGGCAACCGGTCGGCGGATACGCCCTGCAGTTCTTTTTCAGCGATGGTCACCAAACGGGAATTTACTCCTTCGATTACCTCAAGAAAATCGCTGAAGCGCTCCGTCAACAGGAGTCCTGAGTTCCCTGTCGTTTGGCTTGACGCCCCAGCCTTCGGAAAGTTGATTCCGAAGCAATGAACCCCGTCCACCTGTTTTCCGTTTTCCTGGCTTTCGCCATTCCGCTGAGCGCAGCACCCCATCAACCCAACATCATCTACATACTATCCGATGACATGGGGTTTTCCGATATCGGATGCTATGGAAGCGAGGTCCAGACTCCAAATCTGGATGCCCTCGCCGCCAACGGGCTCCGTTTCACTCAGTTTTACAACACGGGCCGTTGTTGCCCGACCAGGGCCAGCCTGCTGACAGGACTCTACCCTCACCAGGCGGGTGTTGGTCACATGATGAATGACCGCGGCTACAATGGCTATCGGGGAGACCTCAACCGAAACTGCGTCACCATTGCTGAGGCACTTAAACCCGCCGGTTACCGAAGCTACATTTCCGGCAAATGGCATGTAACGCCCAAAGTTGATCCCAAGAACGAAGACGAAAAGTACAACTGGCCACTGCAACGGGGTTTTGACCGCTTTTATGGCACCATTCATGGGGCTGGCAGTTTCTTCGATCCCAACTCCCTGACGAGAGACAATCAACTCATCTCTCCCTACGCGGATCCTGAATATACTCCCAAGCAATATTACTACACAGACGCAATCAGCGATCATGCGGTGCGATTCATCAGAGAACACCGTCTTCAACACGAAGCGCAGCCATTCTTTCTCTATGTCTCCTACACGGCCGCACACTGGCCCATGCACGCCCTGAAGAAGGATATCGCCAAATATGAGGGCAAATATGATCAAGGCTATTCCGCGATTCGGAACGCAAGGTATGAGCGAATGGTTGAGATGGGATTGATTGATGAGGAATCGACTGTGAACTCGCAAATCCCAGAAGAATGGAAGGAGTCTGAGTATCTTGAGTGGGACATCAAAAACATGGAGGTGTACGCGGCAATGATCGATAACATGGATCAAGGGATTGGCCGAATCGTCGAATCCCTCAAACAGACCAACCAGTTTGAGAATACGCTGATCTGCTTTTTGCAGGACAACGGAGGTTGCGCCGAAAACTACGGGAGAAGCGGTGGCCCCAATGGTCCGCGCTCTCCTGTCCCCACCCTTCCTCCGCTGGCCAACGACTATCTTCAGCCTGACATGAACCCCAAACAAACGCGCGACGGCTTTGTGGTGAGACGCGGCAAGGGAGTGATGGCCGGACCGGCCGACACGCTGATTGGCTATGGCAGAGGCTGGGCCACGGTGTCGAACACTCCATTCCGAGAGTACAAGCATTGGGTGCATGAAGGCGGAATCTCCACCCCCTTGATCGCACATTGGCCCGCCAGGATTCAGCGCAAGGGAGAGCTTGAAGATACCCCCGGACATTTGATCGACCTCCTGGCCACCGCTGTAGATATCAGCAACGCCACTTACCCAAGTTCCTATCATGGCGACCACCCGATCAAGCCAATGGAAGGTGTTAGTTTGCTACCCACCTTCTTGGGAGAAGAGATTGAGCGGGAGGCCATTTACTGGGAACATGAGGGGAATCGGGCAGTCCGCGTTGGGAATTTTAAACTGGTCGCCAAAGGGGCAAAAGGTTCATGGGAACTGTATCATATCGCGAAAGATCGATCTGAGCAGAACAACCTGGTCGAAGCTCAACCTGAAATGGCCCAGAAACTCGCCGAGATGTGGCAATCCTATGCGGAGCGCGCCGACGTTCTGCCTCTAAATCCAAATTCGAAGCAAACGTCAAAACCGAAAAAATAGTAGCCTTGGCTGGCTACTCATCCCAGGTTTTTGCATAGAGCATACTGTCAAGAACTTCACCATTCTTGAAGGCATTCTTTCGCAGGATCCCCTCAAGATCAAACCCAGCCTTCTCCAGCACTCTCCCTGAAGCTTGGTTGCTGGAAAACGGCTCAGCATAAATGCGAAGCAGCCCGAACTTCGAATGGGCGAAATCGGTAAAACAGCGAACTGCCTGCGACATGATTCCCCTTCCCCAGAAGGGTTCACCTAACCAATACCCCAACTCCGCTGTTTTACAGTGAACATCGACTCCAATTTCCAGGCCGATGATTCCAATGCACTCCTGCGATGTGCAAATTGCCAAAATCTGACCTTCTTGAAGCGTTTGACAGAGAGTGATGAATTGCTCGGCATCGTCTTGTTGATAGGGAGACGGAAACCGGTCCCGAAGATTGAGCCATACCTTCCGATTATTGGCATAAAGAGCCAGAGATGAGGCATCTTGCTCGCAAAGGGGCCGTAAACTATAATCGCCAAAGCTAAGCATCGTTCTTCTTCAGGATTGCCTCCACCGTCCGCAAAACGATCGGCTCGTCGGGTTGGAGGCGTTGCTTTTCTTTAACCAATTGCATTGCCACATCGTTATAGGCTTTCGAAACGCCATGCTGCGTTTCGAGGATTTCCATGACATAGCGAATACTCCGGTCGATCAGTTTGAAATTATTTGCGCTTACATAGGTCATGACATTTCCCGCATACCGTCCCAAGCGCCCCATCACCAAGGTAGAATGGACATTGAGCAACATCTTGATCAGTAGATTTTCCCCCAAGGAATCCATCTCCCCGGGAACAGGAATCCTCGCGTCCAACCCACCAAACGCCCAAACGATGTCGGCTTTATCCCGCGAAAATCGAAAACACCTTTGGGGCGCCTTGTTCAATCGTCGATCCCGGGCAACCTGGTTGTGGCGGGAAAAATCAAACTTGGCCAGCGCTTCTGCATTGGTGAGATGTTTCAATTCCCCCCATTCAAGCGGACGGGGATTTCTCCCCAACAAGTCAAGCCAGGCAGCTTCAGCAGATTGAGCCTCGGGAATCCTTAGATAGCACAATGACGGCTTCTCTCCCTCTCCGTTTCGTTCAAACGGTGTCAGCGTAAACGTTGGAGACCGCTCCGTTGTATCCGTGAGAATGGTGATACCATAGGGCCCGGGATCGTAGGTAAGATACTCACCCTTTTGATAAGCCTGAGATTCTGCTTCGATGAACGCGGCAAGAAAATTCCAATCAACCTCCTTCAATGCCCAGTTCTGCCAGTATTGAAAACTCTCCTTCAACCCTGCAGGATTCCGCTGCATCGCGAATCCAATGGCAGCCATGAGGACCGTGCTTGCCTGCATCCGCGTACTGCCGCTCAGCGCCATCGGTCCGACCGCCAGATTCACCTTCCTGACCGATTGGTTATCGAGAACGGCTCGCGACCTCTCAACATGTTCGCGGAGCTCGCGATCGGGATTGCAATAGAGAAAGTAGGGCGGCTCGACAGATACCTTTGCAGCCGCTTCCGTCGCTCCAATGACAAACGGAGTCTCCCCGCCTTCCGTTGAAGATATCAGCAAATCACCGTTGGAGAACCCCAATTCCAGAAGCTGTCGTTCGCCAAAATCGGGTCGGTCCTCGAATCTTTCGATCGAACGAATCAGAGCGGCATCGCCACCTGCCATGAAGCCGATGACATTGTTGTCGGTCGCCCCTTTGAGAAGGCCACCTCTCGCAAAGATCTCCAACGAAATCGAAAGCCGCCCCGTGGCACCACAACCACAGAGGAAAACCTTGTCTCCGCGATCAAGAGTTTGCCGGATCGCAACCGCCAGCCCTTCCAACTTGTCAATCCGGCCTTCGAACAACGCCAGCGCATCCTGATCAACTTCCTTGAGCACTTGAATTGCTCTGGAAAGATCGCTCCTGGCCCATGACGACAGGTTTTTCGTCTTTGGATGCGGACGCTCGGTGTCCAGCATTCCAAGTTGAAATTGAGCGCCGACCTCAAGAAAATCCGGCTCTGACATTGGCCAAATATTCCACAGATTTCCGAAAACGCCCTCTACTTTGCAGGCTCTTTAACGCCCTTGCTTTTGGATGCGCGATTCGTGTCCCTCAGTTCCTCCACTTTCCGGAATCGCCATGCGAACCAACCAAAGCGCGCATTCCGAAAGGTCTTCGGCCTTGCCGGCATCCCAACGAGGCTAACCGCAAAAATGATATCATTGTCAGACCAACAGTCCTCGATGCAATAAAGCTGATTTTCGATCGGGTGCTTTCCGCCGTGAATCTTGATACCCAATGGATCGATATCCCGATCATTTACACATATGACTTTGTCTCCTGGTTCAAACATGGACTCCGCGTCGTAACAAAATCACGAATTACCACAACTTGTATTCAAGCGCCAGTAGGGAAGCCCTTGGGCTTCCATTTTTTGGGAATCTCAGATCGAAAATCGGCGGCTACATCAATTTGGCACCCGCTTCTGCGAGATCACTCCGTTCTCCTTTTTCCAGCGAAATGTGGGCGGCAAATGGCTGCCCACGCAGTCTCCGGCGCGTGTAAACCAAGCCATTACTCCGGCTATCCACATAAGGGTTGTCAATCTGCGCAGGATCCCCGACCAGAATGAGCTTTGCTCCTTTTGACATTCGGGTAACCACCGTCTTCGCCTCCAGAGGCGTCATTTGCTGGGCCTCATCCAGAATGAAGAAGCGGTTGGGAATTGAACGCCCCCGAATGAAACAAAGCGCCTCAATCTCGATGAGCTTCTGCTGAATGAGATCTTCGTAGGGACTCTTGGCGGTGGTTTGCACGGGAACTTTCTGGCCATTGGCATTCCCTTTTTTTCCACCGCCACCGGGAGGCATCAGGTAGTCCAATGCATCATAAATTGGCTGGAGCCACGGACGCATTTTCTCTTCCAGGTCTCCCGGGAGAAAGCCAACGGAATCCCCCATTGGCACAACAGGCCGGCTGATCGTCAAACCTGTATAGTTGCGCTCAAAAACACCGTGCAATCCAGCGGCGGCGGCAACCAACGTCTTTCCTGTTCCGGCGGCGCCAAAGCAGGTAACCAGAGAGATGTCCGGATTCAACAACGCGTCCAACAGGCAGTGCTGACCAAGGTTTACCGGCTTGAGCCGAATGCCTTTCGGATTGCGAAGCGCGTCAGGAATCTGCAACTTCACGAAGCAACCACTACCGGTATGGCGCGCTGGCATGGTTCGTTTTTCACCAGCTTGAAGCAACACATATTGGTTCACATCAAGCTTCGGGATCCGGTCGTCTCCAAATTCAATCGAGCCAGTGCTGGCAAATCGCTGCATTTCGTTGGTCGCGACCTCGATTCGAACCAATCCAGTTTGGCTTAGTTCTGCCGGTGTGATTTTGTCGTTCTGATAGTCCTCACAAGCAATCCCCAAGGCACGTGCCTTGAGCTGCATATTAAGGTCTTTGGTGACCAGGACGGTCGGTGCTGAATTCGCCTCACTTACGAGCAGCGTGCAGGCGATGATTCGGTTGTCCACCTGCTCATCATCAGGGAGGATTCGGCGAAAACGCGTCAATTGCTGACGGGCCGCATTCTTTGAGGAATCCGCGACCACCAATCGCAACGTACCACTGCCGGAGGTCGGCACTCCGACCGTGATCAACTCCTGACGATTTTCAAACGCAGCGGTCAGGACCCGGTGAACTTCCCGGGCACTCGCACCACGATCACTTTGCTCGTTTTTGAAACGATCCAGTTCCGAGAGAACCTCAAAGGGAATACAAACGTGATTGTCGGCAAATCGCTCGATACAATGAGGGTCGTGAATCAGGACGTTCGTATCGATCACGAAGTTCTTCCCGTGGGCGGAAGGGGCCTTAAGACCGGAAGGCGGCTCTTTCTTTTTGGTTTTCGTCTTTGAACTAGTGGACTCTGCGGCGTTGAATAAAACAGGGGAAACCAACTCCGAGGCGGCGTTGGCGTGAGCAGGATTCTTGGAACTCATGTGTTATTTTGTAGCGCGTGGCAAATTGCGGATTGGTTGAAACTTCAGCCAAGCCAAAAGATGCCGGGATGGGAAAGAGCGGTAGCAAAGAAATGCAACGGTTCTGAAAGACTAACAAAGCCAAACTACATATCCACCAAAACGCAAGCAGACAAATCTGATTTTAGACCAGACCTCACATGGTCCCATTCAATAACATAAACGCTTTCACCGCTTCATCCGTCGGTTCCAAATCATAGCGAACCTGCCTCTTTTCACGAAGTTGCTCCAACGCAGGATGCTTCGGACGAATGCCGGTAGCTCTCTCAATAACATCGGGGAATTTGGCCGGATCAGCGGTCGCCAAAATGACGGTATTCGCCTCTGGATCGATATCTTGAAAGCCACAGGCGGTGTGGGGATCGACGATGTAATCGTATTTCTCGTGCACCATTTTGATGTTCTCGAGAATTTCCGGATCGCTGGTTCGCGTCGCTCTGAAGGCTCCACGATCGAAATTTGGAATCTCCAGATTCCCGGTTTCCCGAACCTGCTGCATCATCTTCCGGACCGCTTCGCCATCTCCATCCTGCGAAAAATAGAGGAATCGCTCAAAATTGGAGGCGACCTGAATGTCCATCGAAGGCGCGAAACTCGGCGAGACTTTCCCTTGTTTATAAACCCCTGTATTGAAGAAGTTGTAGAGAATGTCGTTCTGGTTGGTGGCAACAACGAACTTGTTGCAGGGCACTCCCATCTCTGAGGCTAGCCAACCCGCAAAAACATTGCCAAAGTTCCCGGTCGGAACCACGAATTCCACATTGTCCGAGCGATCAGCCGGTAGCTGCATGAAGGCGTGAAGGTAGTAGACCGACTGTGCCAAAACTCGCGCCAGGTTGATGGAGTTGATCGCGGAAAGTCGAACCTGCGACCGGAACTCCTCATCGCCAAACAGGTCTTTCACCAACCGCTGAGCGTCATCGAAGGTGCCATCGATCGGAATGGGGTAAATGTTCTTCGCTTCCGTGCACGTCATCTGGCGTTCCTGCCATTCGGAAATTCGCCCCTTGGGATAGAGAACGAAAACGTTGACCCCTTCTTTTCCTGCCAACCCATGAATGGCGGCTGATCCAGTGTCGCCTGACGTTGCCCCCAATACATTGATCGGGTCCTGGGTTTTGCGAATTTGGTCCTCAAACAGATTGCCGACCAACTGAAGCCCAAAATCCTTGAACGAGAGCGTCGGCCCGTGAAAAAGCTCCAAGACGAAGAGATTCTCATCCAACTGCCGAAGCGGCGCTGTCGCCATATCGCTGAAATTCGAATACGAACGGTCAGCAAGCTTGAAGACCTCGCTCGCTTCATGATCATTATCAAAAAGCGACAGAACTTCGACAGCCAGCGCTGGATACGGCTCGGGGTCGCCACTCACCAAATCCGGCGAAAGGTCTGGAATTTCTGCGGGCACATAAAGTCCGCCATCCGGGGCCAAGCCGTTGGCAAAGGCTTCAGGAAACGACACCTCAGGTGCTTGTTTGCGGGTGCTTACGTAGCGCATTTTTGAATAGGAATTTTCGAATTAAGGTCGCTGAACTTGGAGCGTTCCCCTGTTAAGTCAAAATTCGAAATTCAAAATTCAAATTCGGAAAGCCGATGCTTCATTGGAGACCATGCGACTCTTGACGGTCCTCGTTGCCTTAGTCACCACCAATCTCTGCCAGGGCGAATTGCTCATCAATGGAGATTTTGAGAGTCCACGCCAGGATGGCTGGAATTACCAGGGTGAAAACGATGGCTCCCATGGCGTGTTTTCAGAGCCCTCCCGCCCAGGGACCTTGACGTATCTCTTGCAGCTGGCGGGAAGCGGGAAACTGGGATTCAGCGCGATTTCCCAGAAATTTGCGGTGACGCCGGGCCAGACCTATCGATTGAGTCTCGAGGTTTTCGATGGGGTCCCGGTCTCCAGCAATGCCGACTTGAGGCATTCAGCCTATCTGGATGGCCAACTGGTTTTCGAGAAAAAGCCGCGTTTGGGCCATCCCGTGACCGGATGGTATCGTCGCCAGGCGACGTTCCGAGCCCAACGCTCCGAGGCGGAGATTCTGATCAAACTGAATGGTGTGGCAGGTCGAGAGGAATCAACCACGCTGATCGACAACGTGCGAGTCTTACCAATTGAGCGCGAAGTGCCAGCCCCTCTGCTTCGCGGCAAACCGCTGAGGTTTCCGGAGTCCAGCGATCGGCTGGCGGTCGCAATCGGCTACGCGAAACCCGGGGGAGGAATGTACGGTGGGTTCGAACCTCTCGAACGCCATCTCGATTTTACCGGTCACTACCCTCCCCTCTGCGTTATCAGGGGGGATTGGGACTTGGTGAGGAAGGACCTGGAATCGTTTTCCAAGATGATTCCAGCAATTCAACCGTGGGTCAGAAGCGGTGTCGTCCCGATCATCAACGTCCATTCTTCGCTGGCGAAGGTTCGAGACATCTCCAGCCGCAAACACGATGACTTTTTTCGGGCATGGGCCCGACAGGCCCGGAATTGGGGCTATCCACTGGTGTTGCGGCCGTGGGCAGGAATGGACCACGAGCCCGATCTGAACTCCGGAGAGTTTGTCAGCGCGTGGAAACATGTTCACGAGATTTTCGCCGCACAAGATGCCCGCAACGTGCTTTGGTATTGGACCCCGAGGGAGTTGAATGGCGAGTCACGTCGTTTTTTCCCGGGAATCTCCCAGGTGGACCTTGTCGGTTGTGATGGCCTTGAGCCCACCGCAATTTATGCCGAACATTTAAAACACACCGGGCGAACCCCGTTCGCGTTTTCGGGTGATTTTGCTCTGGATGCCCTTCCGGTCTGGTTGGCCAACAAGCCGGAAGATGTTGTCGCGAACTTCCCCTCTGCGCAGTTTTACACCCACCCCCATTTGGAGATGGTTGAAACCTGGCCCAAAGCTGCCGAAGCGTATGCACACTTGATGGCCGGTTCTACGTCCATCAAACGGCTGGACCAGGCGACTCCGCCAGAGCTCGGGGTTGAAGTTTCCCGCAAAGGAGAGGCCGCAATGGTCGCCATTGAGAATAAGGGCGGGCAACACGCGCTTCGCCAATCTCGACTGAAAGTGCAATTCTGGTCGGCGAATCCAACCATTCCCGCAATGAATGCGCAGGAGGTGGGAAAGGCCCGGTGGATTACGCTGAGACAAGGAGAAAAACGCGTGCTCCGCCAAAACTGGGCCGACCAGGGAACTTCGCCAGTCTTTGCGACGATTGACCGGTCTACCGACAGCACCTTCCTATCCGGCGTGACGGACGATGGAGATACGCTGGTCTTCCACGAATCGTAGATCGGCCAACGCAGGGCCTCAACGGCGCTTCATGTAGGTTTCCATCGCTTTCCCTGCCGAACTGCTGCCGCCTTCGAACGCCTTGTAGTTTTCAATGCTGGTTCCGGTCCAGAAGTAACAATTTTCCTCTTTGTCCGGGTCACCCGTAGGATCAATGGGAATCTCAGCAATCTTCGTCCGCTCCACATGGCCGTCCATGAATCCAACATGGACGTAGCGCCCGCCGTAACGTTTCGCGCCCTCCTCGATCTGCTCTTCATCGCCAAAACCGATGCTGTTTTTATCCCCCTCATCCCCTTCGATCAAGAGCATGGTAGCGGCGTCATCCACAAACAGACTGCGTTTCCGTGGAGTGAACTCCCAATCTCCTGAACCTGCCTGGGAGGAATCGGTAATCAGGCTCCGATTGAGGCAGAACGACATGTCATAGTAGGTTTTGTCATCTTCAGCGGCATAGAGCAATCGAGCCGCATCAACAAGAAACACCGTGTCCTTCAGGTGCGATCCGTCTCCGCCTGAGCCGTCACGAGTGTTGTTGTCCGAAGAGTCTCCCGTGTTACCAAGCGCTCCCCCGGAGGTTTCATTCGCGTCAGCTGCGCTTCCCAAATCCGTGGCCGCAGTCCTGTCCGGATAGACCTGTGCGTAAATCGTGGAATCCAACCAGCGGGCCTCTCCGGTCCGGGTCTCTCCCGTCTGCGAGGCCGAACTGGAAGCATCACCCGGAAAATAAGCTGGGGGAAAATACTCGTTGTGAGCGGCCGCGTAGTCGTGAAATCCCGCCAAAATCGCCTTCATGTGCGGCGCGGTCTTGGTTGCCACCGCCATGTTGCGGAGCCTCGTATAAACTGGAAGCATGAGAGACGCGATCACCCCAATGATGATCAACGCTACCATGATCTCGATGAAACTGAATCCGCGCCGTGACGCTCGGGGAGTTGATGCAAAACCGTTCATGGGGAAGAGAGAAATGTAGGGTGCCGAAGTTTTGGGCACTTCAATTGTGATTACATCGTAAATTTAGCTCCCCGTCCAGTCAAGACAGAGCAATTCCTTTGGAATTTTCGCGAACGCCAGCCGGTTCCTGGAAATGCGGGTTGCTTCCGACCTGGAGAAGCCCCTAGTTTTTTGCCAAATCACCCCTTTCAGCCCCATGCTCAAATCCGCCCTTTCTGGACTCTGCCTCGCCCTTATCACGGCAATCGCCTACGCCGATCAACCCAATGTGGTTTTCATCATCACCGATGATCAGGGCTACCCGGAAATTGCCGCCAACGGAAATCCCATCATCAAAACGCCGAATCTGGATCAGCTCCACCGCGAAGCCGTGCGCCTGGAAGACTATCATGTGGCGCCAACCTGTTCCCCAACCCGCGCCGGACTCATCACCGGCCACTGGACGAACCGGACCGGAGTCTGGCACACGATCATGGGACGCTCCATGATCCGCAAAAACGAGGTGACGATTGCCCAACACCTCAAGGATGGCGGCTACCAAACCGCAATGTTCGGGAAGTGGCATCTGGGGGACAATTACCCGTTTCGCCCCGAGGACCGTGGGTTTGAAGAGGTGTTGCGCCACGGCGGCGGCGGCGTTGGCCAAACTCCTGACTACTGGGACAACGCGTATTTCGATGGAGCCTACTTTCACAACTCCAAAGCAGAAGCCGTGAAAGGGTTCTGCACGGACGTGTATTTTGACTACGCAAAACAGTTCATCCTCGCCAACAAAGGCAGCGGCAAGCCCTTCTTCGCCTACATCAGCACCAATGCGCCGCACGGGCCGATGCATGCCCCCGAAGAATATTCCAAACTCTATCCCAATCTCGATACGGCCATGGCCAACTACTACGGAATGATCACCAACATCGATGAAAACGTTGGGAAAATGCGGGAGTTCCTGCGGGAGAACGGCCTCGAAGAGAACACCATTTTCGTCTTCTGCACGGACAACGGATCGGTTGGCACCAAAGTCTATGACGCAAACATGCGCGGCGGCAAAGGCAGCGAATACGACGGCGGCCATCGCGTCCCGTTCTTCATTTACTGGCCCAAAGGCAACTTGAAGAGACGTGTCGTGACCGAGATCTGCGGTCATGTCGACATCACCCCAACGTTGCTGGACCTCTGCGGAGTCGAAAACAAGGCCAAGGTGAAATTCGATGGCGTATCCATTCGTCCTCTGCTGGAAGGCAAAGCGCAAAGCTGGCCCGACCGCCTCCTCGTAACGGACAGCCAACGCGTGCGCGACCCGATCAAATGGCGAAAGAGCTCGGTCATGACGAATCAATGGCGCCTCATCAACGGCGAAGCGCTCTACGACATCAAGGCGGATCCCAAGCAGGCGACCGACGTTGCCGGCAAACATCCCGAAGTCGTCAAAACGCTTCGTCAGTTTTATGACGATTGGTGGGCAGATCTGGAACCTGGTTTCAAGGTTCCCGCGCAGATCATTTTGGGGAATCCCGCAGAGAATCCGTCCATCCTGACGTGCCATGACTGGATCACCGATGGATCGACGCCGTGGAACCAAAGCCATGTCCGCGCCGGTCTGGATAAGCCGGGAACGCAGGGATTCTGGTACGTTTGGGTGGAACAAGCCGGCGAATACGAGATTGAGCTTCGTCGCTGGCCCCGCGAATCCGACCAGGCCATTTCGGCATCGCTTCCCCCGGGCGCCCCGGTTCCCGGAGTCAAAGCCTATCGGGAAACGCCGGGTCGCGGGATCAACGTCGTCAAAGCCAGCCTGAAAATCGGCGATGCCGAAGCGGAAATCAACGTGCCCAGCGGCGCCAAATCGGTGACGCTGAAAGTCAACCTCACCGAGGGCGCCCATGAGTTCTGGACGACATTCGAAACCGCGGAAGGCGGCACCTTGGGAGCCTACTACGCCTACGTTCGGAAGTTGTAGGAACCTAAACCAAGCTCAAACCGCCGGGCCATCCCCATCAAAGGCGGATTCTCGTGAATATCCATTCTGACTGCGTGTTCAACGCTGGTCGCTTGGATCGCTTTTTTCTGAGACGCCCCATTGAAAGATCGGCTCTTTGGCGAACGGACCGGCGTCTTCGACCGCATTGTTTTCTGCCGACAAATCGCTGATATTTTGCAGCACGATGCCATGGTTCGCGCCTTTCAGGGAATCCTTCGATGCCGGGGCCATTCCATAGCCCTTGATCTCGTTGTTGGATAATTCAAGGCCGTTGACTCCGCGGGCAATGATGGCCGCGCCCTGGCTATCGTTGATCCGGTTGCCCGTCATCGAGATATCCCGGGCGACCTGGCGATTTTCATAGTCGCCATCCGCGATGCGGATCGCTGCCTTGTCTTTGCTTTTCCCTTCGAGCCCTCCGAAGGCGATGGAGTTGTTTCGCACGATTACGGAGTGAACGTAGGGACCTTCGCCCCAAAAGCTGGCGTGACCTTGCAGTGATATTGCCGGCCCCATGGTATGGGAGATGGAATTGTTTTCGATGCGTGCTCCCGGACTTTGCATCCGGATTCCTCGGGCCAGGGAGCCAGTCATGGAGTTGTTCCGGATGATGGCATTTGCCCCGGAAAATGTTTCGCAGGCGATGACGACGTCCTCGGTGATCGTGAGAGGCTCATCCAGGGTGAGTTTGAGGAGAGTCTGCGTGCTCCCATAAGTGAGACCGGCGGCGGTTCCTGAGTGCCAACGGTGGGTGAGGTCTGCAAGGCAACGGTCTTTCTCGATCGTCCATTTCAGGGGAGCTGAGGTGATCCTTCGCTTGCCCAAGGATTCCAGAGTGCTGCGGTTGAGGAACTCGACTTCAATGGGCTCCGTGATGGTGCCACGATAATTCAAGATGCTGCAGATGACTTCGGTCGGGCTGTTCTGCCAGATCACTCTGGAAAGGTGCCCATGGACGTTGATGAAATCATCGCCCATGTTCTCGATAACGCAGTCTTCAATGATGGGACCTTCGACGGAATTGGCGATATTGATTCCATCGGCATTCCCTGCCATCAAACGATCGGTTCCCGGGCGCCGAACGATTTTGCAGCCTCGGAAAATCGGCCCATGATCGCCCGTTGTCGCATTGGCGGCAAAAGCAACAAAGGGGCTGCTGTAGAGGGTGATGTTTTCCATCACGGAATGACTGCCGCCTTCGATTCTTACGGCGCGCCGCATCCGTTTGAGGATTGCGATCGCGTCACCGACTTCAATGTTCGACTCGACGATGGGGATCTCGTAGAACCCGCGGTATTTTATGCGGTAAGTGCCGTTATCGTTTTGCCGGTTCCAATCGAGGCTGAGCGTGAAACCGGTTTGCCCCGCTTTCAGGACCCGGGTGTTGGCATTGAAGAGCATGCCACGCAATCCGCCCTGCGAGCCTTTGCTCGCCGACATGCCGGGGACGACCTTCTCGTAGCCGGGATCGATCCGAACATCAAAAGAGCTCGACTCAGGATGGACTGCCGTAACGATGCCCTGTGTAAAGGGAAGCGGATCCCAATCGAGAATGGCGTTCTTAAGGGTTAGATTTTCGGTTTTACTGGTTACGATGCCGGTGGCTTCGCTTTCAAACCATAGGGTGGATCCCTGGAAGTCGACCGTGAAGTCATTGATTCCCCTCAAATGGATAAAGTAGGGGCGATTGCCTCCAGCGGTTTCCGCAAATCGATAGTGGCCGGTCGGGACTTTGATTTCAGGCAGTCCAGCTTCGGCTGCTTCCCGAATCTGCTGGATGATCGCCTTGCCGGCTTGCCGCTGGCTTTCTTTGGTGGCTTCGCTCCACTCCGATATTTCTGGAGGGAGAGGGGCCGATTGGAGCCCCTGCACGAGCAAAAGCAGAGGGATGAGAACGCTGATGCGGAGCGTTTGAGGGAAATGCGTCGTTTCTTGTTTCATCGATCGGATAATTTGATTCCAAGTCCGGATTCGGGTTCAGCTGCCGGAGAAGCGGGCCCACTCACTTCTGCCGAAACAGGTCGCTCTCCACACATGCCAGGATGAGATCGCGAAGCCTGTATCCGTCCGGTTTCGTCGTGGCCAACACCTTCCGGATGTGAGGACGGTCCGTGACGGCGAGTTCGCGGCCGAGCGCCTGAATGAACAACTTCTCCACGAAGTTGCGGGCAAAATCATCTTCGCGTTTGAGGAGAAGCCGCTTGAACTCAACAATGTCCGCGAAGTCCTCCCCGCGGAAGGTGCTGCTGGAATCGATGGGCGGATACTTCTTCCCAATCGGGTAATGCCCGCGCCATCCGCCGATGGGATCGAACTTCTCCAAGGCAAATCCGGGCGGGTCGATGTAGGCATGGCAGGAGCGGCAGGCCGAGTTGTCGCGGTGCTTCTGGAGCTGGTCGCGAATCGTCTTGGCGCCGCGAATGTCGGGCTCGATCGCGGGGACTCCGGGCGGTGGAGGATTGGGTGGCGTGCCGAGGATGTTCTCCAACAGCCAGACGCCTCGAATCACGGGAGAGGTATCGACGCCGTTCGCGGTCAGGGTCAGCACGCTGGCCTGGCCGAGAATGCCGCCGCGCCCTGCCTGCTGGTGAGCAACCCGGGCAAAGCGCATTGAGGGAGCGTCTCCCGCCCCGTCCGCCCGGAGGAGCCGGGAATCCACGCCTTCGATCTCCTTGCCGACCGCTTCGGCGACGGCTTCCGCGCCGATCTTGTAGTGCTCGGCGAGTTCCTTGTTCGCGTAGGTGTAATCCGAGTCGAGAAAGAGCCGCAACGGGCCGTTGGTGTGCAGGATCTCGTGAAAGTAGAGCCGCGTTTCCTGGCGCATGGCCGGTTCGAGCTTGTCGCTGTAATACTTCGCGAACCTGCGCACGTCCGGCGCCATGGAGCCGAGTTTGCGCAGATGCAGCCAGCCATCGAGAAACTCGGAGACGAACCCTTCGGACCTGGGATCCTCGAGCAAGCGCATGGCCTCGGTGCGGAGAACGTCGGGATCGCTGAGTTCGCCTTTGGCGGCCCGTTGCCGAAGCGCCTCGTCAGGCATCGACGCCCAGAGGAAGTAGGACAGTCGCGACGCCAGTTCGTCACCGCTGAGTTGATCCTGCCGTTCCTCGCGAAACAGAAACTCCGGCGAGCAGAGGATCGCTTTGATCCCTTCGCGGATCGCGTCTTCCGCAGAAAGCCCGTTTTTCTCCGCGTTGCGGACGTGCTCGACGACCAGCTCAACCTCGGCGGGCTCGGCATCCCGACGCCACGCCTTCGAGGCAAACTGTTGCAACACTTCCCCGGCGCGATCGGACGCGTAGGGCTCATCCCCGAAAATCGCGCGGTGACTCGCGGGCGGCCACGACTCGTTCAGCGGCCCCTCAACCAGGATGCGGTGAACCTGAATGCGGGGCGATTCAAACATGCGGAACACGCCATTGTTCCCATTGCGCGCCTCGAAAGCGGCGAACTCCTCCTCATCGAGAAACTCCTTGGCGTTGTCTATGAAATAACTCAGCAGCCGATTGTTCGAGCTGCTCGGACCATTGGGGAAACCCAACTTTAAGAATTGGTCTTCCCGGAGCCAAACCTTGCATTCCACCCAAACGAGTTCGTCGTCCGGAAGGTCCCAGATTGCGAGCTGGCGCTGGTCGGCCTGCCGACGATGGGTGGCGTCTTTGAGGGCGTCCCTGTTCGTGGGATCAATCCCGCGCAAGGTTCCCGTGAAGAGCGCCAGCCGAAGCGGTTCCGTCCCATCCCAGAGTGAGTTGTGGGGCTTGAACCTTTCCGGGTCGATCGCGTGGCGAAACTTGGCCTCGGCCTGGATCCGAATCGTGTACCAACCGCTCTTCCCCACCCCGTTCTTCATCTCATTGACGGGATGGTAGCCGCCCTCAGGAATTCCCCTAATGCGCGCGAAGATGCTTTGATAGGGCTGAGGGATGCCCAAGGTCTTCTTGTAATACGAGAGCTCCCCGCCCTGCTGGCTGTTCAGCTCCACATCGAATGGCGGCTTCAGATCCCACGTCCCCACTTCGGGCTTCTCCTCGAAGTGAACCGCCTGGCCGACGATTTTTTCCGCCGCTTCGAGATACTGGCGAAGCAGGAAGCTGGACGTCACCAACTTCTCGCCGTCCGTGGCGAATCCGTGATGGCGTTCATCTGCCGGGAAGCTCGATGTCGGGTCATCAATTTCGAGGTCGAGATGGAGCAGGTCGCGAATCGTAAATTTGTATTCCGTCGTATTGAGCCGACGCAAAACCGCAGGATGACGCGGCTGCTTCGCATAATAAGCAACCAATCGCTCTTCCAGATCCAGAACCGCAGCCTCGCGCTCCTCGTCACTGGGTTGCGGCTTCTTCGCTGGAGGCATGAAACCTCGTTCGATTTGCTCCATGCACTTCTTCCAGATCTCGGCGTTGGATTCGTCGATCTCGAACGCCAACGGCTCCAGGGAAAGCCCTCCCTTCTCGGACGCATCATCGTGGCAATCCAGACAACTCTCGGACAGCAACGTCTCAAACGCGCTTTCCTCGGCATGAAGCCCGGAAAGCAGGGTAAAAAGGACCGGCAGGACGAAAAACGATTCTCTGATCATGCCGAAAAAGCGTCGAGCGTTCCGTTGCTGTGACCAAAGCGATCCGTCTCCACCCCGAATTGCTGAGCAACCGACAGGAACAGATTGGAAAGGGGAACTCGCTTGCTTTTCTCCGTTGGAAGCACGGAATGCGTGGCATGCTTGTGCGTTCCACCAGCCAGTAAAATGGGCAGCTTCTGGTTCGTGTGCGCGCTGCCGTCGCCCATTCCGCTCCCGAAGAGGACTTGCGTGGTGTCGAGCAATCCCCGTTCATCCAGTTTGGAGAGAAATGCCGAGATCTGCTCGATCTGATACTGCTCAATCCGGCGCATCCCCGCCATCAGCGTCTCGTCCTTGCCATGGTGGGAGTAGGCATGGTAGCCCTTCGGCTCGATCCCGACGCCCTTGGCATCAAACGCGCCGGGAACCTCGATCGTCGCCACCCGAGTGGAATTCGTCTCGAGCGCCAGCGTCACCAGGTCGAACAAGATGGGAAGCTGTTGGGAAACCGTCCCGTCTTTGGGCTCGCTGATCTCCACCTCCGGGCGCGGTTGATGCACCCAGTCCTGCTCCTGCTGGATCGCGACCTCCACCTCACGCACCGAGGTGAAGTATTGATCCATCTTCGCCTGGTCCAGCTTGCTGAGGCGGCGGTACATTGCCCTGGCTTGGGCGGAAACGGTGTCGAGAATCGATCCCTGCCGATCGTAGCGCTGACTCCGCGCCTTCATCTGTTCAGGCGTCTCGTTCACGAAGAGTAGCTTGAAGAGTTGGCTGACCCGTTGGATCGCCGGAACCAGCACCCCGGATCGCGTCCAACTCAACTCACAGCTTCCGCCGCTGTTGCTGCCGGCCGAAGTGTTGAGCACCGGAAACCTCGTTTGCCCCGCCACCTGTTCGGCCAGGAACTGGTCGAGCGAAATGTTGCCGTCCGGCATGGCGCCAGACTCCGTGGATCGCACGCCGGAGAGAAACGTGTGCGTCGCCGAGTGACCACCGTTGTAGCCATGGTCCAGATTCGAAAATACGGTGAATTTCCCACGATGTGGCTCCAACGAAGCCAGGTTTGTGGGGAGCGTGGCGTCGTGACCTGCCTCGTCCGGAAAAAAGGCGTCGCGAATCATCCCAAAAGGGTTGGCCACGCAAACAAACCGGGGCGTCACCGGCGGCGAGTCGGACTTTGCATAGGTTTCCAAAAACGGTAAGGCGAGGCATACACCGGTCCCTCTTAAAAATTGGCGGCGATGCAGGGAGTTTTGAGGTCGAGACATTTTCAGGTGAAACAACAGGTTTTTCGCGTTCGGCGACGGGGACCGTTACGGGTGGGAACCTGCGATTTCAAGACCGAACCCTGGACTGATTTCCGCCCGGACAAAGGCCGGTTATTGCAACTGCATATCAGGGTTTCCCGACCGCTACCGGCTCAAGAAATAGAGGTAGCAATACATGATCGGCGCAGTGAAGAGAATGCTGTCGATCAGGTCGAGCACGCCTCCAATTCCCGGCATCACGTGGCCCGAATCCTTGGTGATGAGGCTGCGCTTGACGATGGATTCCGCAAGATCGCCCAAAATGGCGGCCAGACCGATGATCACGGCCAACACACAGGTGTGCAGCGTGGTCAAAAGCGGCATGTCATCCCCAAAAAAGCCCGTCACGACAAAGGCGGCGACAAAGGCGCCCAAAAACGCCCCCGCAAAACCTTCCCACGTTTTCCCGGGACTGATATGGGGAATCATCTTGTGCTTCCCGATGAGCGAACCAATCGCGTAGGCTCCGGCATCGGTGAATTTGGTGACCGCGAGAAGGAAGAACAGGTATCCGCGCCCCGGAACTTCGTTGGTGTGGAACCCGTCCTGAAAGAAGGAGATCCGCGTCACGAAATTGAAGAGAAAGGCGATGTAGATGAACCCGAAAACCGAGGCCATCACGGAAATATGGCTGCGCCCGGGTTTGATCGGAAAGTTCAAATTGACCCCGAAGGCCACGAAGATCACTGCGACAATCGCGAGGCTGTCAAAAAAGCCAAAATGGTCATACCGCCCGTGCGCTGCCAGCCAAAAGCAGGCGCTGCAATGCCCCACCGCAATGAGAGTCGTAAAAATGCCTTCCCAGAGGACCCTCGCGCTGCGCAAGATCCGGAAATACTCGATCATCCCCAGGAGCACAAACGTGAGGATCAGAAAGTAGAACAGAACCGGATGAGCCGAGATGAGTCCGGCACCAACCAGCCCCCAAAGACAGAGCGTTGAAATGATTCGGCTTCGAAACGCTGCTTTTTTGCGATCGCTGGCAGATTGGGTTGAGGAGTTTTTGTCGTCGGCTTTGGACATGATGGGCTCAGAACAGCCGGGCCAATCGAACTTCCTAGAGGCGCATCTGGCAAGCCTAACATCGGGAAAAAGTTGCCAGCTTTCTCGCTCCAAGGCATTTTAGGGCTCTGCGCCCCGTTTCTTCCATTGGTGAAACTGAAACGTTCCCAGCATTCCCCGAAAAAACACGATCATGAAGATGATCGCGAGAATGCCTCCATGAAATTGCCCGGTCTCGATTCCGAGCCAGATTTTTGAGAGAACAAAGTAAAGGAACATGATCGTCGCGCAGACCCGGTTCCGTTTGGCGATTCCAAAGGCCAGCATCAAAATCAGGAAGACGTCGATCAGGTTCCAGAGGTTAAAGAGCGGATTCTCCATCTCTCCTGCCGCCATCACCAATGAGAGAATCAACGTCATTCCTGCTGAAATCGTCGCCGCAATCCACGCCGTCCGAATTTTCGTTAGAATCGCGGAAGGAACTTTATCCTCAACCTTGACCGGCTGGCCCAAATCTGACGAAGGCGCTTGATAGGGATTGATTGGCTGCTGGTCCATAATCGCAAAATTCAGAGAAAGGCTGGCGGCGGGATGGGAAGTCGTCAAACCCGATTGCATGACCATAACGCCCTGAGAACGAGGCCGAACAAGCGTCGCCCCTCTACCAAACCAGCCCTTCCGGCCCTGTTTTTGATCCGCAGATCCGCCCATGATGCCGACTACGGAGACAAATCCAGCAATTGGAAATAGGCGTCGTAAAAATCCCCCACCCAATCGACGTTTTCGTAAAGAAAGGCCAAGGGCGACAAGACCGAAACTGACCCTGCGATCAGCCAATTGGGGAGATCGAGATCGGACTCATAAATCAGCCAAAGCAGCGGACCCGGCGACAACACATAGAGGATCGGAATCGCGATGGCGAGCACCAGCCCCGTTTCGTGGAGGCGCCGCGTCGATGAATCCTCAGCTCTCACTCTGTCTGCTTAGACGGGCATCTGCCGTTTACCAGCTTAAACAAAGGCTCACATTTCCATTTTTCCGCTGGAATGAGTCCCGTTTCTCGCTTGTGGTTAGGACGCAAAAAGTTCACTTCCCCAGCATCAAACTCTTCCCAATCCTGGTCAGGCTGGACCCAATGGAGAAATTGAAGAAGGCATCGAAACTTCCGTCGAACCTTGAAGGAATTAGCTGAAACCGCTGGCTTCTTGAGGTAAGCCTGAGTTTTTCCCTCGAAATCCATCCAGATTAGTGTTGCCATTGCCCCCCCGTTGCCCTTAAAACGGCGTGACTTTTAGACCCAGAATTTTCTCAAAACATCCAAACTTCATGAAATCCCTCCTGCGATTGCCTTCTACACTTCTCCTAACCCTGACCGCGTTGTTGTTAGCACAGTCCTTCAGTTTTGGCCAAGCCTGGGCGCCGACCCAGGTCGCGGCGGACATCAAGGACGTCAACATCATCATGCAGAAGACTCCACAGTTCGACGCTCAGGTTTCTGACAGCAAGAAAGACGGGAAGCGGCGTGAATATCTCGAAGTCGAGGTCGAGTTCGAAACGAAATCGAATTCCAAGATCAAGATTGTTCCGGAATTGATGATTCAGTACTATCTCGCCGTAAAAGGGATTGAGCAGCAGGTTCTCACGGACTCCTACCGCTATCGGAACATCGAGGATGATGAGGAAGCCTTCTCAATCGTTTACGTCTCTCCGGCATCCCTGACGCAAATCGCCGGAGAAAAGGGAAAATTCAAGGAAAGCGATGTCGTCGCCTGGGGAGTTGAGATTCTTTACAAGGGACGGGTTGTCGCCACCGCATCGAGCAGCGGCAACAAGCCATGGTGGACGGCAACGAACGCTCAAACCACCTCAGGGCTGATGATGCCCAAGGAAAAGACGCCTTTTCAACTCCTCTGGATCGATCGCCACGCCGAAACCATCCTCGATTAATCTGTTGGTTAGCCAACAACTTGCTCGTAGTGGTTCTGTGGCTTAAGAACCATTGACGTATCCTATCACTCACTCATGGCATCGGACAAAAACATCGCAATTGACTTGGGAGCCCAATCCGTTGGAGCGGCGCTTTTCAGTCAAACGGGCAACGACCAGCTTGTCCTTGAGCAGTTCCTAAGCGAAGAACTTCTGGCGGATCCCGCGGCCGACGGCGCCCGGCTCGATCAAACCAAAGTCTCGATCGGGCAAATCGTCAAAGCGCTCAAGATCCGCAAGCAGTCGGTTCGCTACGCGCTCTCGACCCAGTCGGTGTTTACCCGTTTTGTCACCCTGCCACCACTTGAGTTTGATCAGGTTGATCAAATCGTCGGTTTCGAAGCTCAGCAACAGGTTCCCTTTCCGCTCGAGGAAGCAGTCTGGGATTACCAAACACTCGGCAGCCCTGATGACATTGAAGTTGAGGTGGTTTTGGTCGCGATTAAGGCGAACGAGCTGACGTCCATCGACAACACCATCCGCTCAAACGGGATGGAAACCGAAACGGTTGATCTCGCGCCTTTCGCGCTCTTCAACGCGTTTCGTTACAACTATCCCGACGTCGATAGCCCCGTCGTGCTGATCGACATCGGAGCGCGGACCACCAACCTGATTTACGTCGAGGGGAACAAGGTCTTTGTCCGCAGCATCAACGTCGGCGGAAGGGAAATTACCCAGGCGATTGCGAAGGAGTTCGATATCTCCTTTCAGGAGGCGGAACAACGCAAGATCGAGGACGGTTTCGTCGCCCTCGGCGGCGGCTATGCGGATCACGACGATCCGGAAATTGCGGCGATGTCGAAAGTCATTCGAAATGCGTCGACTCGCCTCCACTCTGAAATTGTCAGGACCAACAACTTCTACCGAAGCAATCAGGGCGGAAGCGCCCCGGCCATGGCTTTCCTTTGCGGCGCGGGCGCCGGCCTTCCCTACCTCAACGAGTTCTTTCAGGAGAAGCTCAAGATTCCGGTCGAATACTTCAACGCGCTGCGGAACGTGAAACTCGGCAAGCGGGTTGATGAGCCGACCGTTACCCACAATGCCCACGCCATGGGTGAGCTGATCGGCCTGGGTCTTCGCGGCCTGGGCAATTGCCCGATGGAACTGGACATGGTTCCTCCCATCGTTCAGCGCGAGCGGGACATTGCCAGACGAGCTCCCTACTTCTGGATTTCGACCATTGCTGCGGCACTCATGATTTTGGCGTCGGGGTTTTGGTTCAAACAAGCGGCCTCCTTTTCGGAGCGCAAATCGTCTGAGATCCGGGACAAAGTTGCCCAACTGCAATCCATCAACGACAAGATCGAGGCGGAAAACAAGCGCCTGGCGTCCATCAAACAGCGCAGCGATCCTTACTCAGCAGCCATCTTCGATCGCGTTTATTGGATCGAGACCTTCCGCGAACTCAACGACGCAATGGTCGATGACAAGGTCTGGTTCGTTCAACTTCAGCCGCTTTCCGGCGACATGGCGCTGCTTCCGGAAGCGGGACCTTCTTCCGGCGACATCCTGGAACAGGGTGCCCTGGCTCAGGCCGGTGCCGGTAAGCACAAGATTGATTGGATCGAACTCAAAGGACTGTGGCGCGACAATGAAGCGCAGCAAAACCGGGTTGTTTATCAATACCTTGATCAGTTGCGTCAGGCCAAGGATGGTCGATTCGACATTGCCGAACGGGATGAGTTTCGCGCCCTCAAACGCGACACGGATGGCGAAATCATTAAGAAATATTCGGATGGAGAGCTCCTGCCTTTCCTGAATATGGGAACCAGCGGCGATCGACACGCCTGGCCCTTCACCCTGCGACTTCCGCTTCCGGAAGGGTATCAACTGCAATATACCAAATAACTATTTTCCCGTATGAAAGGATCTAAAGAACAATCGTTCTGGATTGGCTTTGCGATGGTCACGCTTCTCCTGGTTGGTGGAGCCATCTATTTTTTAATGACCTCACTGGGGACCTACCAGCTGTCGAGAGGCGACTTTGACAGCAAGGCTTCCCAACTTCGCGGACTGGAGCGATCAGCCCTGTATCCAAGCGAAGAAAACCTGACAAAACTCTCTGAGCAGATTGCGGGATTCGAGGTCGAAGTGAACAAGGTTCACGATCAACTCAAGGCGTTCCAGAAACCTCTCCCCTTGGTTTCCGATCAGGAGTTCCCGCCGCAATTGCGCGCCGCCAAGGAAGAATTCGAGCGGTATGCCATTCAAAACCTGGTGGTGACCCCATCAGATTTCTATCTGGGAATGGGAACCTACCAAACCCAGCTCCCACGCCCGGGCGCGACCGGCATTCTAGCCTACGAGCTTGAGGCGATTCAGCACATCCTCAAAATCATCATCGACAACGGAGCGACTGAGATCTATTCGCTCGACCGCGAGCAGACTGCGGTCGAATTGGGCCAGCCTGATCCTGAGCAGAGCGAACGCGTCGTCAAATACACCTTCCAGGTGAGTTTTGAAACCACGCACCAGGGTTTTCAGGATTTCCTCAACAAAGTAAGCAACGATGACTCCTACTTCTTTATCGTGCGTGTCCTCCGGGTCGATAACGAGGAGAAACAGGGCCCTGAAAAAGTCGTGGCAAGACCTGTCGTCGTCCGGGACAAGGACGGCAATCCCGTGACCGATATTGAGGTGGACGGTGATGGAAATCCAATCTCCACCGACGATTACAAGGTCGAAGACGCAACCGTCATCTTTGGAGACGAAAAGCTCCGTGTCACCGCCGTCATTGATCTCTGCCGCTTTCCCGAAACACCCGAGTCCTGACACGACCGGATCCAATCCCTTTATTTGATGAAGAAGAATAACTGGCTCGAACACAATTACGAAAAAGTCGTCATCTCGGTGGTGGCGCTTATTTGCCTCATTTTTGGCGTCAAAACCATCTTGAGCGCGACTTCGTTTTCCGAAACGTTTGTCCTGACGTCTCCTGCGCCCAAGAGCCAAATGCCAGAGGATGAGTCCTTCAAAATGAAGCTTTCTTCGGCGATCCTCAATGGTTCCTCCAGCTGGAAGGATCAGGAAATCAACATCGCCCCCGGCGCCGACAAAGAAGTGACCTTGTTGCGGTCCGTATGGATCATTGAGCACAACGGAAAACTCTTTGACCTCTCGAATCCCGAGGAAGAAATGCTTCGCCCTCCCATCGAAAACACCTGGTTGATCGAACACAAGGTCGATTTTTTGAGCCGTTCGGTGCTTGAAGATGATCCGGATGGGGACGGATACAGCAACCTCGAAGAATGGGCCTCCAAAACCATTCCGGTCGACTCGGAAAGCCACCCTCCTTACACGGACAAACTCATGTTCGTGCAGCGTCAGCAACAGAGCTTCATGATCACGTTCGCGGCGAGCAACCCTCCGGACTTTCAGATCAATACGGTGAGCTTCAGCGGAAAGCGCGACAGTGGATTCTACAAAATCGGGGACTCGTTTGAGAAAGGCCGGTTTACGATCCTTTCCTTCGAGGAAAAAGAAGCCATCAACAACGTCGGCATCAAAGACGATGTCTCCGAACTGACGGTCAAAGACAACATGACCGAGCGGACTTTCAAACTCGTCCGCAAAGTGAAGACGAACTGGCCAACCTACTTTGCCGAATTCAACTTCACGCTGGTCCCCGAGCAGAGCAAATTCTACGTTCGCGAAGGCCAAACCTTCACCCTGAATCTTGCTCCAACCAAGCCCTACAAGCTGTTGTCCGTTTCGGATACCGAAGCCACCATCCAAGCCGCTGGAGATAAGCCGGTGACGCTGAGCAAGGGTGCCCTCACGGCTCCCGGCAATGGTCTGGACGGATTCTAGCGCATCAGGCAATCAGGAATACTTCACCTTTTTGCGCTTGGACTTCTTGACCTTCACTTGAGGCATCTTGGAGTTCTCCAATCCTGCCCGTTTGCGGAGTTCGGTGATTTGATCGCGCAACAGCGCCGCTCTTTCGAATTCCAGTCCTTGAGCAGCTTCCTGCATTTCTTCTTCCAGTTCCCGAAGCACTTCCAGAACATCGAAGTCTTCCCCCGTTTCCTTGACGACTGAACTCGCTTTGTCGGTTCCGCCCAAGACGATCCGGAGCCCTTCTTGAACCGCGCGCTTCACGCTCTTGGGTTCGATCCCGTGCTCTTCGTTGTATTCCTGCTGCTTGGTTCGTCGATATTCGCTGATGTCGATGAGCCGTTGCATGCTCTTGGTCACTTTATCGGCAAAGAGGACCACTTTCCCGTTCACATGACGGGCCGCTCTTCCCGCCGTCTGAATCAGGGACGTCTCACTGCGCAGGTAGCCCTCCTTGTCGGCGTCCAAAATACAAACAAGACTGACCTCCGGCAAATCCAGGCCTTCCCGCAACAGGTTGATGCCTACCAGGATGTCGAATTCGGCAGCCCGCAGTGCCCGCAGAATTTCAA
The DNA here is from genome assembly GCA_963977015.1 of uncultured bacterium. GTDB lineage: Bacteria > Verrucomicrobiota > Verrucomicrobiia > Verrucomicrobiales > DEV007 > JBCDHN01. The sequence goes on from CAXBMO010000024.1 coordinate 92,921, forward strand.
CCCGCTCCACCGCATCAATCTCGCTGTGCAGGTAGCGAACTTTCAGCCCCACGTTTCGCAGGTAGTCCGTTAAATCCTCGGCCGTGCGCTTGGTCAGCGTGGTAATGAGAACCCGCTCCTCCACTTCGACGCGTTGCCGGCAATACTCGATCGTTTCATCAATCTGCCCACTCAAGGGCCGCAAATCGATGACGGGATCAAGCAAACCAGTTGGCCGAATGATCTGCTCCACGATCAAGTCTTTGCCCGGCGTCGAAACATCAAATTCTGAAACGTCCTGCGCACTGCCGGACAATCTGGGGAGCCGCTCCGGAGTCGTTTCCACATCCCCAATCTTTTTCTTGCGGTGAGGGATGTAGCCAGTGTTCCCCACCCTGCTGTTCTCAATCTCAAATTTGGCCGGCGTCGCACTGACATACAGACGCTGATAGGTCATGTCCATGAACTCCTCAAACTTCAGCGGACGGTTGTCGAGCGCACTTGGCAGGCGGAACCCAAAATCCACCAGCGTCGTCTTTCGAGACCGATCTCCCTCATACATTCCGCCGACCTGGGGAACGGTCGCATGCGACTCATCAATCACCGTCAAAAAGCCCTCCGGAAAAAAGTCGATCAGGGTGTAGGGCTTTGATCCCGGCGGTCGGTTCGTCAGGTGCCGACTGTAATTCTCAATCCCCTGACAGAATCCCATTTCCTGCATCATCTCGATGTCGTAATCCGTCCGCATCTTGATGCGCTGAGCTTCGAGGTATTTCCCCTCCCGCTCAAACTTCTCAATCACCTCCGTCAGCTCATCGCGGATCGCCTTGACCGCACGAGCCATTTTCTCTTTCGCAGTCACGAACTGCTTGGCCGGCCAGAAGGTGAATCGATCTACTTCGCCCTTCGAGTGCCCGCTCAACGGGTCAATAATCGAAATCCGATCAATCTCATCGCCAAAAAACTCCACCCGAACCGCTTCATTCTCCAACATCGCCGGATGAATCTCGACCACATCCCCGCGCACGCGAAACTTCCCCCGGCTGAACGCAATATCATTGCGCTCAAACAAAATGTCGACCAAGCCGCGAATCAATTCGTCGCGATCCATCTGTTGCCCCTTGACCACCGTCACCATCATCCCCTCGAAGTCCTCCGGTGATCCCAAGCCATAAATGCACGACACACTCGCGACCACCAACACATCTTCGCGAGTTAGAAGCGAGCCCATCGTTGAGAGGCGAAGCCGCTCAATTTCATCATTCACCGAGGAGTCCTTCTCGATGTAGGTATCGGTTCGCGGGATGTAGGCCTCGGGTTGGTAATAGTCGAAATAGCTGACGAAATACTCGACCGCGTTGTCGGGAAAAAAGTTCTTAAACTCGGAGTAGAGTTGCGCCGCCAACGTCTTGTTGTGGCTCATCACCAACGTCGGCTTTCCCAACTCGGCGATGACGTTCGCCATCGTAAACGTCTTACCTGATCCCGTTACCCCAAGCAGGGTTTGGTGATGACTCCCGGCTTGAAGCGATTTGGTCAATTTCGCGATTGCCTGTCCCTGATCTCCTTGTGGGGAATACTCGCTGTTCAGGATGAAATTGGCTGGCATGGCTGGTTCACGTTACGTTCAAAGGCCCATTCGGCAATCGCAGCTTCATCTACGCCCGCCGGTCGCAGCGAAAAAGCTCTTGCTGATTCATTCTAACGCAGCTACAAAATATCAAGACTTCTTAACTACCCTTTCAGATGACTAGCGAACTCACCCAAATTCTTATCGTCGGCATTTTGGCCGGCGTCATCATGGGCTCCATCCTTGCAGGAAAAGGCTTTGGCAAGATCGGCAATCTCCTCGTCGGTGTCGTTGGCGCGATCATTGGTTCCTATCTCACCAAATTCATCTCCATCAATCTCGGCTCGTTCACCTTGAATTTTGGCCAACTCGTTCTCGCGCTCATTGGCGCAACGATCTTCATTCTCCTGCTGAAGTTTTTCAGCCGGAAACGCGGCTGACGCAACGCATCGCATCGCTCAAGCTGGAATCGCTTTTCCAGCATCAAATTGTCAATGGTCTGCCGTTGCGAATAACGAGGGCGACGTCTCCGTCGACCAGGATCTCGGCCGGAAGAGAGTGGGAGTTGTCGCCGGAGGCGATCACAAAGCCGGGGCACCGCTCCTCATGTACCTGAGCATTCACTACGGAGGCCCCACCCCTATTCGGGGAACTGGTTTTTCCGAGTCTTCCCCTGAACCTCTCACGCGGAATCGTTGACACCCCTCGCCGCAACCTCATATTCCGAGCATGGGAGACAGCACAACCAAACTCACCCCCGAACAAGCCCTCGCCGAAGCGGAACGCCGCATCGCCGCAGCCCGGGAAACCGGGGCGAAATGGCTGGATTTGGGAGATCTGACGTTGGAGGAGTTGCCGGAGAGTTTGGGGACGTTGACGGGGTTGGAGACGTTGGCGCTGGGGTGGGTGCCGTTGGACAATCAAGGACAATGGGGTGATTGGCAATCTAAGCGAAACGCTTCCACCTTTTCCAACCTCGGGCCGCTGGCCGGGCTCAGCGCCCTCACCTCCCTCGACCTGATGGGGTGCAAGCAGGTGGGCGACCTCGGGCCGCTGGCCGGGCTCAGCGCCCTCACCTCCC
>CAXBMO010000025.1:0-91504 GCA_963977015.1 uncultured bacterium
AGCCTCAAAGTACAACCTCCATTCTCAACTTTGGAGGGTTTTCAAACACTCCCTAAACGTACGAGATCCGCGTACAAGGCCTATTAGATCTTTTGACCATTTCCATCGGAATCGATCCCAATATCTGAATTCAGAGTCCAGCGCTAGTCTCATTGGGTAGCCCCCAAAATCAGATTAGATCATGATGACTCACCCCACTGACACAGCCGAAGAACGCGCGTTTCGAAAACTCACTGAATCCTCCCTCTTTCAGACTTATCGTACGGCATTCCGTCTCGCGACCGGTCTTGATGTTGAACTCCGACCAGCTGGAGAAGAGGATGATCCCGATACGTCTCCGGGGCAGCTTGATGCGAATGAATTCTGTTCGGCCATGGACTCCGGCAAAGGCTGTGCAGCTTGTGTTCTCGCTCGAAAATGTCTCTTTGAATCAGCCAGCCACCAGGCAAAGTCCGTCAAGTGCTTCGCCGGACTGAGAGAGACCGCTATCCCAATTCGTTCCGGCAACAACCTGATTGCCTTCTTACGCACCGGTCAGGTCTTCCACGAAGCCCCCGCAAAATCCGAGTTTGAGGCGATTGCCCCAACGCTCGAGAAAGAAGGAATCGCGGCAACGAAGGAGCTTGAATCCGCCTTCTTGGATTCTCCGGTTATGGACTCCAAAAAGTACTTGGGGGCGATCACCCTTCTCGCTGCGTTTTCACTTCAACTTTCCGAAGAATTTTCCCGATTGATGATTGCGGAGGAAAATTCCGATCCGCCAATGGTGATCAAGGCAAAGCAATACATCAATGCCCACCTGGAAGACAAAATCACCCTCGATGCCGTCGCTGATTACTGTTCGGTAAGCCCTTACTATTTCTGCAAACTCTTCAAAACTGCAACCGGAATGACGTTGACGGAATACGTCAATCGTCGACGCATCGAATGGGCAAAGCGGAAGCTCCTCAATCCTCAACTTCGAATCACGGAAGTCGCCTACGATGTTGGTTATCAGTCCCTTTCTCAGTTCAATCGCAGCTTTCTGCGATATGCCGGAGAGTCGCCCACTCACTTTCGTGAGAATTCGCTGATTGATTCCCAGCTGGCTGCTTAAAAGATCACTTGATCGAAACCCATTTTCAGGCGCGTGTCTCTTCCATGAAGATTCGTCCATCTCGTCGCCACTTCCTTCGAACCACTCTCGCAGCAACAACGTCGGCCCCCTTTATCCTGCGTGGGGAGGGATCGCCGAACCAAAAATTGCAGCATGCCAGTTTTGGAGCGAATGGAATGGCCGGTGGAGATCTTCGGGCGATTGCAAGACATCCCAATATTGAATTGGTCGCCGTAGCCGAGGTTGATCTCGCCCGTGCTGACAAAATTCGTCAGGAGTTTCCCGAGGCCCGTATTTACCAGGATTGGAGGGAATTGCTCGAAACCGAAGGCGACAAGATTGATTGCTGCAATATCTCGACGCCCGATCACATGCACGCACCCATCACAATGCGCGCGCTGACCATGGGGAAACATTGCTACACCCAGAAGCCCCTTACCCATGATGTTTACGAGTCTCGCCAACTGAGAAAAGCAGCGACCGAAGCTGGCGTAATGACTCAAATGGGCACACAGCTTGCGTCCTCGACGGCAGACCTCACGATCTCGGCCTGGGTCCAGAGCGGTGTCGCCGGCCGGATAGTTGCCGTTCATAGCTTCAGTCACAAAACCTGGGGCGATCCTGCTCCACTTCCAACCGGAAGAACCGATCCTGCGCCTGAATCTCTGGATTGGAACCTTTGGAACGGAGTGGTCGATCCGGTCACTTTCCTCAAGGGCTACTACCATCCGAGCCAATGGCGTAAGCGGATTCCATTCGGCACCGGAACGCTGGGAGATATGGGCTGCCATATGTTCAATGGATGGTTTCGATCGCTGAAGCTCGACGCCCCTCTTTCCATCCGCAGCGAAGGTCCGGCTCCAGGAGACAACTGGGCAATTGATGGAGAAATCCATTACACCTTTCCCGGAAATGACCTCACGGCGGGAAAAACAGTCGAAGTGACGTGGTATGATGGAGCGAAACGGCCCCCCGCCGACCTGGTGGCACTTCTCGGCGAAAAGTTTCCGAAACAGGGAAGCGTCTACATCGGCGAAGAAGGAATTTTGGTCCACCCTCATGGCGGAAAAGTCCAGTTTTTCAAGAATGGCGTCCTGACTGAACCTGGCCAACCTGAGGTTACCGGATCTTCCGCCAACCATTGGAAGGAATTTGTCGATTCAATCCTCGGCAAGACCAGTGGCCAAAAACCGAAGAGCAATTTCGACTTTGCCGGGCCGATGACCGAAACGGTCTTGTTGGGCAACGTTGCCGCATTCTATCCGGGTGAAGAATTGGAATGGGACGCCAAATCAATGGCTTTCCCGAAAAAGCCGGACGCAAATCAGCATATTCGACGCAATTATCGTGGCGGATGGGAAATTCCGGGATTGAGTTGAGGAACATGAAAACCATTCGTTCCGCTATCACCTCAGTAATTCTGGCCTGCTCTCTCGCAGGTCTTCAAGCCCAGGAAAAGGCGGTGGAGGTAGACGGAGTTCCTCAATCGACAGACGACTTCATCGCTCTCAGAGACAAACTAAGCGTCGATCCCGAAGGTGGTGCTGCCGTTTTTGTGCTGGCGATGATGGCCTACATTTCGGATCAGGATCTTGGAGAGCAATTTTTTACGATCGCTCTCGACCGCTCGAAGCTGCAACCCAGCGTTAGAGGTTATAAAGGATTCAAGCCGGAACGCTCGATGGACTACTTTCTCGATCGACTCGCAAAGAATCCTTATTGGCCAACCTCGTATGTGGAAGGGTCCAGCCCCGAGGAGAATTACAAAGTCGAATCCCCCTTTCAATTCACGTTCACTCGAAACAAATACAGCGAGATCAGCAGTGACCGAATCAAGGTATTCATAGCGTGCAGCGGCGCCGACACCCCACGCCCCATCACCCTGCAAAAGAACAATCGCGGCATCTGGAAGGCTCTTGAGTATTCGTCTCTGTTCGTGGGAATGAGGGCCCCCGGAAAACCGGCTGATGATGATCTTTAAAGATTCAGGAAAGCCGACTCCGGGTCACTGATCTCAATCCCAAAGATTTCTGAAAGGCTTCCGGGCGTCAATTCCCCACAATTCGTCGCTAACGAAGCGGAACCAAAGTTGGTAGCGCCATCAAGCGCCCCCTCCAACAGCTCCGATTTCTCCACTCCACGTAGTTGGAAGAAGAGTTCGGGCCGGTCGTCGAGAAGCACACCAATCCCATACATGGTAGCCGCCACGTGCTTGCACATATCCGCCCAATCCGGGCAAGTGCACGAAAAGTGAATCTCGCCGGTCGACGGGAAGAGCCCAAGTTCGGGGTCGGTGACAACCTCCAGAACCTGGTCTCCCAGATTCCCACTTAAAAGGTCTACAAGCGTATCAATCTTCCCCGTGCAACTCGCCTTGATCTCCTCCCAACATCCCTCTTCAAGGGAATCGATCCGAATGATCACCTCATAAATTTCGGCGCCGGTGACGTAGGCGAAGACCTCTCCTGTCTCGATTTCCAAATCGTAAACATGGCCGGACCTCAAATAACGTCTTCCGGCAGGCAACAAAAACTCGTAGTCGCTGTAGGTTTCAAGGTTCCGACACCACAATTGCCCCCAAAAGGAACCCGAGATCGACTTTTTCCGGTGAACCTCAACCGGCGCAAAAGGTTCTCCCTTCTCCCTGCGCTTTTGGATCTCCCGCTCAATTCGGTCTTGCGACTCACTCATTGAACGAAAGGGTTACTCCTAAAACGCTTCGAACAAGACCGGATTTCCAGTTTCCGGGATGCCGCCAGCGACCAACAGAACAGCGTGGCGCCCTCCCTCTTTGCAGGGCTGCGATAACCATGACTACTTCATGGTTCTTAATACTTCTTCCACGACTTCCGCCGTCTTGGCGATCGCCGCTTCATCGTGAGCCAACGAAATGAAGCCGGCTTCATATTGGGACGGAGCAAAATAGACACCGCGCTCAAGACAGCCCCAGAAAAATTTGCTGAAGTCACCGAAATTAGCCTTTTTCACATCCTCAACACTCCAGATTTCCCGGTCCGTGAAGAACAGGCAGAACATTGAACCCACTCGATGCAGCTGTAGGTCCAATCCGGCCTTCGCGATTGCTTCTCTCGTTCCAGCTTCGAAGGCGGCCCCGGCTTTTTCCAGCCGCGCATAACCATCCGCGCGATCCAGTTCCCGAAGTTGAGCCAGCCCTGCGGCCATCGCCAGTGGGTTCCCGGACAGCGTTCCCGCCTGATAAACGGGTCCATCGGGAGCCAAATGATCCATAATCTCAGCTTTTCCACCGAAGGCCCCAACCGGCAGACCGCCACCGATCACCTTCCCCAGCGCGGTCAGATCTGGAGTAACGCCTGTCAATTCCTGAACCCCGCCTTTGGCCAGGCGAAACCCGGTCATCACCTCGTCAAAAATAAGAACGCTTCCGTATTCGTTGGTGATCTCACGCAGAAACTCCAGATAGCCATCGCGCGGAAAAATCAGGCCGGCATTCGCGGGATACGGTTCCAGAATCACCGCTGCGATCCGCTCTCCCTCCTCCGCAAAAACCTTCCGGACCGCTTCCTCATCATTGAAGGGAACCGTAAGGGTCAGCGCCGCAAAGTCATCGGGGATTCCGGCACTATCCGGTTTTCCATGCGTCATCGCACCGCTTCCCGCCGCCACCAGGAGCGAATCGACGTGACCATGGTAACAACCGATAAACTTGACGATCAAATCCCGGCCCGTATACCCCCTCGCCAAGCGGATCGCCGTCATCGTCGCCTCCGTTCCGCTATTCACCATTCTGACTTTCTCGACAGACGGAACCCAATCCACGATCAGCTCCGCCATCTCCACTTCAAAGGGATTCGGAATCCCAAAACTGACACCAGCCTGGGCAGCCGCGGAAACCGCCTCCACGACGACCTCTGGTGCATGTCCTAGAATCGCCGGCCCCCAAGTGCCGACGTAATCGACCAACTCGTGTCCATCGACATCCCAAATCCGGCACCCTTTGGCTCGCTCCACAAAGAAGGGCTCCCCATCGACATTGCGAAACGCCCGCACCGGAGAGTTTACCCCACCGGGAATAACCTTCTTGGCTGCGGAGAATAGTCTGTGTGATTTGGTGGATTCCGTCATTGATGCAATTTGTGGTGCAAGTGGCATTCGTCAAAACGTCTAGGTGAGATTTGCAGTCTTCGCTTCACCTTCTTTCAGCAAAACCAACACACTCACCATGAAAGCGCTCATCCATTCGCTTCTGATTCTCATTCTGCTATTCTCTCCGGCTCCAACCCAGGCAGAGCTCAGCCGGGAAACAGGCGCCATTTACCTCGAGGACGTTCTGGAGCCTGATCAGAGCGTTATTCTCCGAGTCATCCATCCTGCTCCAATCTACTACCAACTCGATGGCAAACGCAGGCTCGGCACCCTTCGGGTCGGATTTGACGCCGAAATTGTCGCGATCAGCCAAAAGGCCTACATGGTTCGAGCCAAAGCTCAGCATGCCGATGTCAAAGGCTGGATTTCACCACAAGCGCTCCAGGCTCACAATGGTGGAGACTTTGTGAAAGTTCTCGGCCAGCTTTATCAACGCCAACTGGTGGTACAGGAATTGATCGAGAAACGCCAGGTGGCTCTGGGAATGACTCTACACGAAGTACAAGAATCGCTGGGGAATCCGGATCGAATCAATTCCGCGATCGACGCGACCGGGAAGCAAGACACCCTCGAATACGTAACCTACAAGCGCGTTGCTCAAACCGTTACCCGTTTCGATGAGTTTGGCGTTCCGTATTCCGATATCGTTTATGTGAATGTTGAGGTTGGCAAAGTGGCCATTGGGTTGGTCGACGAAATCGTGCACAGCATCAATCACATGGAGGCGGCGCGAAACTGCGGAAGCGGGATCACGCTCAAGCCTCCCCCTCTCCTCATTTTCTAGCAGGGAATCGCGCCCTTTTGGCACTTCCTAAATCACCACAAGCACGCCATTCTGGCGCAGCCATCAGGTTTTGGTGGGATATTTTCCGTCACGGGGATTGGAACGAGTTCTGCTATTTATAGGATGAAATTCTAAACTCCCCACCAAGATGACTTTGAACAAACTCACCACAAAATTACAGGAAGCGCTTCAGGAAGCCCAGGAAATTGCCAACTCTTTCGGACACGCCGAGATCAGCCCGGCCCATGTCGTTTTATCGCTGACCCGCCAGGAAGGAGGGCTTGCAGGTTCCCTCTTCGAGAAAATCGGAGGCCAAGCCTCCCAACTTCCTCAACTTTCCAAGGACTTTCTCGAGCGACTGCCCAGAGCAGAAGGTGCTTTAACCCAAGCACAGCTGGGAAGAGAGCTCAGCCAAGTTCTGCATGAGGCTGACAAGGAAAGGGAACGTCTTGCCGATGACTTCATCAGCATTGAGCATTTCCTTCTTGCCACGGCAGCTTCGAAAACCACAGCCGGAGATCTGCTAAGAAGCGCCGGCGTAACCAAGCAATCTCTTGAGGCCGCCTTGAAAGATGTTCGCGGTAGTCAGAAAGTGACGGATCAGGATCCTGAAGGCAAATATCAGGCTCTCGAAAAATACGGAACAGACCTCACAAAGCTGGCCCGGGCCGGCAAGATCGACCCCATCATCGGAAGGGATGAAGAAATTCGGCGCGTCATGCAGATTCTCTCGCGCCGCACCAAGAACAACCCCGTCCTGATCGGCGAACCGGGGGTCGGCAAAACCGCGATCGCAGAGGGTCTCGCCAGGCGAATTGTGAGTGGCGATGTTCCAGAAAGCTTGAAAAACAAACGCCTCGTCGCAATGGACCTTGGAGCAATGATCGCCGGGGCGAAGTATCGGGGCGAATTTGAAGACCGGCTGAAAGCCTTTCTCAAGGAAGTGGTTTCGAGCGAAGGACAGATCCTTCTCTTCATTGACGAATTGCACACCATTGTCGGAGCGGGAGCGTCGGAAGGCGCCGTCGATGCGTCGAATCTCCTGAAACCCCAGCTCGCCCGTGGTGAGCTGCATACCATCGGCGCAACCACCCTCGATGAGTATCGCAAACACATTGAAAAAGATGCTGCGCTGGAGCGCCGCTTTCAGCCCGTTACAGTCGGCGAGCCAAGCGTTGAGGACACGGTTGCCATTCTCCGCGGAATCAAGGAGCGTTATGAGGTTCACCACGGAGTTCGCGTGAAAGACTCTGCTCTGGTTGCCGCCGCGAACCTGTCCAATCGCTACATCTCGGATCGATTTCTCCCCGACAAAGCCGTGGATTTGGTTGATGAAGCGGCGTCGCGCCTGAAGATCGAATTGGATTCGATGCCCACAGAAATCGATCAATTGGAACGCCAAGGCATGCAGTTGGAAATGGAACGCCAGGCGTTGGCCAAGGAGAAGGATGACGCCTCAAAGGAACGGCTTCAGCGGGTTGAACGGGAGCTGGCCGAAATCCGGGAAAAGGCAGATGCGATGAAGGCCCAATGGCAAAAGGAGAAAGGAGTGATCGATGAAGTGCGGAAAACGCAGGAAGCGATCGAAAATGCCAAAAACGAATTGGAACAGGCTCAGCGTCTGGGCGATCTGGCGCAGGCCAGTGAGATCCAATACGGAATCCTACCTGACTTGGAGAAAATGCTCACGGCTCAGAACGAACGTTTGCATCAGCAAAATCGAATCCTCAAAGAAGAAGTCACCGAAGAGGATATCGCAAAGGTGGTCGCCAGTTGGACAGGCATTCCTGTCACCCGGCTCCAGGAGGGTGAGCGCAGTAAACTCACCCACATGGAGGCTCGCCTCGGTCAACGTGTGATCGGACAGCTTGAGGCTGTTGAAGCTGTTTCGAACGCCGTCCGCCGGGCCCGCGCAGGTCTTCAGGATGAGAACCGCCCCATTGGATCTTTTCTCTTTCTGGGACCAACCGGAGTTGGAAAAACGGAACTGAGCCGGGCGCTCGCAGAGTTTCTCTTCGACGATGAAAACGCCATGATCCGCATCGATATGAGCGAATACATGGAAAAACACGCCGTCGCCCGACTGATTGGCGCGCCTCCAGGATATGTTGGTTACGAGGAAGGTGGCCAACTCAGCGAATCGGTCCGCCGCAGACCTTACTCGGTCGTCTTGTTTGACGAGGTGGAAAAAGCCCATCCGGATGTCTTTAACGTTCTTCTCCAAGTTCTCGACGATGGCCGAATCACCGATGGCCAAGGTCGGACTGTCGACTTCAAGAACACCGTGCTCATCATGACGAGTAACATCGGCAGCCAATACATCATGTCAGAGGACAACGCCGAGCAACGGGAAGCAAAAGTAACGGAGGCGCTTCGAGCGCATTTCCGGCCCGAGTTTTTGAACCGGGTCGACGAAACAATCATCTTTGATCGACTGAGCCAGGAAGATCTCAATCAGATCGTTCAGATTCAGGTCAATCGGGTGATCAGTCGTTTGGCCGGCCAGAATATGGAGCTCAAGCTCACCGACGCCGCGCTAAACCACCTCGCCCAGACTGGTTACGATCCAGTTTACGGGGCTCGCCCGCTCAAACGAACGATTCAAAAACTCGTTCTGGATCCGCTCAGTATGCAGCTTCTGGACGGGAACTTTAAAGAGGGTGACTCACTGGTCGGAGATCTCGACGGAGGTAAACTGGTTTTCCGGAAGTCTTGATTCCCCTCCTACTCGCTATCCTCAAATTTCTCGCGCAATGCGGTAAAGTAACGAAGCACCTGCTCACGCCGCCCCGCGGGAAGGGCCTGCGCATCCAGAGCCTCTTCCTCCACCGCGATGTATTCAGCGGCCTGCGCCTGCAATTGGCGTTGGGCCGCTTCACTTCGCGTCCCGCCCTGCACGGTCTGCATGGTTGATTCGCCGTCCGCATTGATGACGGCATCCACCAACGCGTCCTTGTTTGCATTCAGCGCCTCGGTTCGGTTCTCCTTCATTTCCGCAGAACCAAATCCCGCCTCCAATCCTGGAGCGCCGATCGCACTCCCAACCCCACCCAACATATTGCTGGGAGCTGAAGATCCGGGAGCCTGACCGGGAACTGGAGCCATCATTCCAGGTTGGCCTTCGCCAGGTTTTGGCGTCTGCCCGGGCACGGGAGCCATTCCCAATTGCTGGTTTTCCGGTTGCTGGCCGGGAACTGGTGGTTGCATCCCGGGAACCGGTGCGCCCTCCATTCCGGGCTGTTGGTTCGGCTGATTCTGAGGCCCAGGAGCCTGGAGAGCTTGCGGTGTCCCCTGAGGTCCGGTCGGAGGAACCTGGGGGACCTCTGCATCGGCCAGGTTCTGGACTCCCGGTGGAGGCTTCGGGGCTTCCCTACCCAACTCTTTCATCTGCTCCATCTGGCTCTGCGCAATCTCATTCCCGCTCTGTCGCAATTGCTCGGCCAACTCCTTGAGTTCGCTCTCCGCTCGCTGCCGATGTTCCACTTCCCGAAAGTGATCGCTCAAATTGCGAAAGTCCTGTGCCGCCGGCTCCGGCTGATTTTCAGTCAACCTTTCAGAAGCGTTCCCAACATGCTCACCAACCGGACGCGCCCTGTCCTCTTCGCTTGCCTTCGCCATCGTTCGCCGCAACGCCTGATCAATCCTTCGCTTCGCATCGCCGGTTAGTTTCTGGTCGGCCAGTTTTTCGGCCAGACGATCAGCCTCATTTGCACTTGAGGCCGCATTTTGATCCTGAAGGGCTGCAGCCAAATCGGCGGTATCCGCATGGGAAGCCATTTCAGAGAGCATCTCGCTGGAAGCCCACTCGCCGTCTTCCGCTCCTAGCTTCGAGGCGATTCTCTCTGCCGCCCGAGCCCTGGCTTCAAGTTCATTCAAAATCTCCCGGCTCGACTTTTCGCCCGCACCGTCAAGCATCTCTGCGGTCCCTTCCAGCGAAGCCGCCAATTCCTCCAGCGACGTTCTTTCTTCTTGGTTGCCAATCAACTCCTTTAGCTTTTCAAACCTCGCCTGCTGCTCGGCCAACTGATTAGCTTCCTCCTTGGCCTGCGCTGCCATCTCTTCACTCATTACCAGGTCTTCGGCACGGATGGTTTGCCGAAAAAAGGGAGTGAGAAGGAACAGAAAAATGAGCGGCACCCCCAGCCAATTCCAACTTGGTTTTGGCAATGGTAGGTCCGCCTCGAGGTTCTCAAGACGTTCGGAAAGTAGTTCTTGAGCTTGTTGTAAATGCAAGACTTCCCCGACCGAGCGCCCTTCCTGATTTTCGAAAAATTGAGCTGAAGAGAAGACATTCTTTCCTCCCGACGCCTCATCCCAAGTGGCCAGAGATCGAAACGGGTTGGCTTTGCGCCAGAGATTGAATGCAAGAGTCGCAACCATCCAGACAACCAGTGCCGCCACCGCAAACCGGAATTCCGGAGCGGCCAGTCCCAGGATGCGCAACGCAATAAAACCAGTGAGAAGCCCAATAACCACCCCGGTCACGGTGAGGTTGAGGCTCCGGATCGTCTGAATGCCGAGGAGGCGCCAGGAAACTTGGCGACCGACAGCTTCGAAACTCGTCTTTGGTGACATCTGAGCCCGATCTTAGATGGAAAGGGCGAACGTCTCCAGCCGTTTTTGTTCCCAGCCGCGCGAGCCCAGCAAAGCTCCTCGCAAAAAATCCGTTCTTGTGCTAAGTTTTTCCGGTTCCGTCTCCCTTTCATCCTCGTTCCCTCAAGCCCTGCCAATTGTCTCAACCCCCTGTAGAAGCCAATCCTGTTGCGCCCACCGAAGCCACCGAAACCCGGTTACTCGTTAGCTATGGTTTCGACTTGGCCCGTCAGTTAGGCATCCAAAAAGTATTGGTGTTGGCAAATCTGGTGATTGACCGAAAATTGGTCGAGAAGCATCGAGATCGCGAGCGTTTGATCTGGGTGACTCACGAGGAGGACAGCAGTCTCAAAACTTCGAACGAAGATTATCAGGTAACCATCCCTGAAAGCAGTTTCGACCGGATGGATCAACTGACTCTTGCCCTAATGATGGCCGTGATGAGCAGCGCGGTCGATGTGGAGGAGTCGGTGGTTTGCCTGACAGGGACAGCAGGCTCAAAACGTCTGGATACCCTCCTCATTGCGAACCCGAAACGCGACTTTCCCTGGTTCGCTCGAACACCTGCCGATGAGGAGCGCGAGCAACTGCGAAGTCGCGAATTCGTTCGACTCATCGAAATTGCGGTCAAATTGGCGTCTGAGGGACGCGAGGGAAAACCCATCGGCACCATCCTGGTACTAGGTGAAACCGCAGAGATCGAGAAACACATTCGCCCTCTCATTCTCAACCCCTGTTCCGGCCATCCTCGACGTGCCCGCAACATTCACGATCCTTCTTTTCTCGAAACGATTCGTGAGCTTTCCGCAATCGACGGTGCCTTCGTCATCGATCCCAAAGGTGTCGTTGAGCATGCTGGAGTCTACCTTTCGGCGCCACTTCGGAAGAAGATCAAAATTGAAAAGGGGCTCGGTTCACGACATTTGGCGGCCGTATCCCTTACGGGCGTGGCAAATGCGATCGCAATTGTCGTCAGCGAGTCTTCGGGCCGAGTCACCGTCTACTCTCAAGGCGCCCAGGTCATGGCGCTCGAAAGTCGCCGAGCGAGTTCGAACTAAGTCCACCGCGCTTGATTCTCACTTCGATCGAAGTAGAGTCCCCGCCCGATGCTTCCCTGGCTTTCCCAGAAAACCCTTCCTTTGTATCTCGCGCCGATGGCGGGAGTTACGGACTTGGTCTTTCGACGACTCTGCAAAGAGTTGGGAGCTGACGTGATGGTGACCGAGTTTGTCTCCGCCGAGGGAATCATTCGGAGAGATGACCGGACCCGCAAATACACCGACTTTGAAGATTTTCAGCGACCCGTCGGCGTCCAGCTTTTCGGAGCAGATGGTGAGCGTATGGGTGAAGCCGCCAGGAAAATCGTTGATTGGAAACAACCCGACTTCATCGACATCAATTTTGGATGCCCGGTGAACAAAGTGGTTTCCAAGAACGGCGGCTCGTCGCTTTTGCGCAACTGCCCGCTCCTGGCGGAAGTGGCATCCGGCGTCGCTAAAGCGGTTGGAGATCAGGTTCCGGTGACCGCAAAAATTCGCACCGGCTGGGATACCCATTCCATCAACGCGCCTGAGGTTTGCAATATCTTGGCCGATTGCGGAATTCAGGCGGTCTCGATTCACGGAAGGACCCGTTCAATGGGATACTCGGGAGAAGCTGATTGGGATATCATTGGCCAATGCGCAGAGTCCTCGCCGATTCCTGTGATTGGGAACGGAGATATCGGCAGTGGGCGTGACGTTGAGCAACGAACCCGCGAAACTCGCGTTCGCGGCCTTATGATCGGTCGCTCAGCGATGAATTATCCGTGGATCTTTCGGGAGGCGAAGCACTACCTCCAAACCGGCAAGCAGATGGAACCAGTGACCCCGGAGGAACGATGGTCCCTCATTCGGAGGCATTGCCGCATGGCGCTTGAATACGGCCGGTATGGCAACGAAAAGCAAACCATGCAGTCGATGCGTGGCCGATTGATGGCCTATTCGAAGGGTTTGCGAGGCGGAAAGTTGCTCCGCCAACGCTTTTGCAAGGTCGAATCCTTGATGGAATT
Source organism: uncultured bacterium (assembly GCA_963977015.1). GTDB lineage: Bacteria > Verrucomicrobiota > Verrucomicrobiia > Verrucomicrobiales > DEV007 > JBCDHN01. The sequence continues at coordinate 12,649 of CAXBMO010000025.1, forward strand.
GGAGGGGATTGCCGGTGCCTACCTCGAAGATGAGCGGCTTCTCGAGGCCGCCTGATCCGGGAGTTTTGTCACCGAAAGCAGGCAAGAGGGTTGCAACTCTGGAAGTTGGACGCTAAGAGCATAGTCCAATCACCTAAGAGAACACTAATACCCCGTAATCATGCCTACGAAGGTCGGAATTATCGGAGCTGGCGGAATGGTCAGCTATCACTATGACGGATTTACTGCTGCAGGAGCAGAGGTTGCGGCAATCGCCGATGTCAATAAAGACGCTGCGCAGAAGGTCGCTGATTCGCGGGGAATTCCGAACGTGTTCGGTGATGTCGCAGAAATGCTCGCCAGCGATATCGACGCGGTTTCCGTCATCGTTCCCAACAAATTTCATGGTCCCCTCGCAATGCAGGCTCTCCAGGCTGGCAAACACGTGTTCTGCGAGAAGCCACCGGCCCTCAGCGCCCCTGAGGTGGAGGAGATGATCCAGACTGCCAACGCCTCCGGAAAGCGCCTGATGTTCAACTTCAACAACCGCGCCCGTCCCGAAAGCTATCAGATGAAGTCCTACGTGGATGATGGAACCATCGGGCGAATCAACTCGGCTCAGGCAAAGTGGGTCCGCAGAACCGGAATCCCCGGCTTTGGCGGATGGTTCACAACCAAGGCCATGGCTGGTGGCGGCCCGTTGATCGATCTCCTGCACATGATTGACCTTGCCATGTATTTCATGGGATACCCGGAGCCAGCTCACGTCATGGGCCAGACCTTCAGCGATTTCATCACCGACAAAAACTTCAAGGGACCGTGGGGACTTCCCGACGTGGCCGGCGGAATGACGGACGTGGAGGCTGCTGCTCACGGCTTTGTGTCCTTCAAAACCGGTCAGGTCCTCTCTCTTCAGGTCTCTTGGGCCGAAATGGTGAAACGAGAGGAAGTTTCCGTCGTCTTCCAGGGCACCGGTGCCGGAGGAAAAGTCGAGCGTCTCTTCGGGATTGATGGCTTTGACGAAACCGCCATCGACACTTGTGAGCTCTACGTTCAGGAGAACGGTAATTCCGTGAATCGCACCATCGTCACGGAAGCTTGCGAAGACATGGGAAGGATTCGCTCCTCCTCCAACTTCATTTTGGCCATCGAAGGTAAGGAAGCGCCTCTCAACACTCCGGATCAGGCGTTGTCTCTGATGAAGGTGATTGACGCGATCTACAAGTCTGCTGAGACCGGCGCACCGGTTGCCTGCTGATTTTTCGCCTCAAGGCAGCTTCTGCTCGAAAGGCAGTCCCCTTCCCCCTCGTGTTGAGAACGCCTCTATGCGTTTTCTCTTCACCGTCATCTTCTGTTGCCTGATACACTCTGCTTCGGCGGAATCCGTCAGCTTTCGCAACGATGTGCTGCCGATCCTCAGTGGTGCCGGTTGCAATGCTGGCGGCTGTCATGCCAAACAGGGAGGCCAAAATGGCTTTCACCTGACGATTTTCGCGTTTGATCCCATCGCGGATTATCGCGAAATCGTGCACAACGCCAAAGGCCGCCGCGTTTTTCCAGCTTCGCCAGACGAAAGCCTGCTTCTGCTGAAGGCAACTCAACAAGTTCCACACGAGGGAGGCGAACGCTTTGCCGTCGGATCTCGCCATCACCGGATTTTGCGCGATTGGATCGAGCAGGGCATGCCCTTGGAGATTCCGGGGGAGCCCAGCCTGGATCGGATTTCGGTCGCACCGGAACAGGGACGCTTTCAAAAAGGTGAAACCCAGCAATATGAGGTGACCGCTCATTATTCGGACGGCTCCACCCGCGTCGTGACCGATCTGTCCGAGTTTCAATCGCCGGACCAGGGAATCGTGGCGGTGGATGAAAACGGCCTCGCCCAAATCGGCTCAGTATCAGGAGAAGGTGTCATCATTGTCCGGTATCTGGACCGCGTGGAAATCGCCCGAGTTGCCGTTCCTCCGGGAACCACGCTGCCAACGTCAACCTACGCGTCCTTACCAAAGCGGAATCGAATTGATGAACTAACCTATGCCAGACATCAGGAGCTGGGTCTTCGAATCTCCGAACCAGCCGAGGACTTCGAATTTCTACGGCGCGCGTCGCTGGATGCAACAGGTCGGCTCCCCAGCGTCGACCGGGCTCGCTCCTTCTTGTCCGATCAAAGTGCAGACCGACGCGAGCGACTGATTGACGAACTTCTCCGCGATCCAAATTGGGCCGATTATTGGGCGACAAAGCTGGGCGATCTTCTGCGCCCCAACACTCAGAGAGTCGGTGTCAAACCCGTCTACTTGCTGGATCGCTGGATTCGCGCCAAACTGCGAGCCAATACGCCCTGGGATCAATTGGTCAGGGAATTGCTTCTCGCGACCGGAAGTAGTCACGAATTCGGCCCCGTCGCGGTTCTGCGCAACAAGCGCGAGCCCGATGCCCTGGCGAGTTATGTCAGCCAGGTTTTTCTCGGGGTCCGCCTGGATTGCGCCAAGTGCCATCATCATCCCAGCGAGAAATGGAGTCAGGATGATTACTACCAAATGGCCGCGTTCTTCTCGGACATGAAGCGCAAGGGACAGGGCATTTCCGCCCCGATCTCCGGTGAACCCGAGTTTTGGTGGTTTGAAGCGGGTGGTGAAGTCCGGCACCCGGTCACCGACGCCGTCATGATCCCGAAACCTCCTGAAGGTCCGGTTTTCAGCGATATCCCTGCCGACCAAGACAAACGAAAAGTCCTGGTCGATTGGATGACCAGCCCGAATAACCCATTTTTTGCCAAGGCGATCGTGAATCGAGTCTGGGGCGAGTTTTTTGGCCGCGGCATTGTTCACCCGGTGGATGATTTCCGAGCTTCGAACCCAGCCGTTAATGAGCCTCTTCTCGACTGGTTGGCCGAGGACTTCATCGAAAACGGTTTTGATCTTCAACATCTCATGCGTCGAATTCTGAATTCGCACGTTTACCAAATCAGCTCGATTCCCAACGAGACCAATTTGATCGATTTGCGTCATTTTTCCCGGTCCTATCGCCGCCGTCTCCCAGCAGAAGTGCTTCTGGACGCGGTCTCAGATTTCACCGGTGAAGCGAACACGTTTCAGGGAGTCGCCTCCCAATCCCGATCCGTCACCACGTGGAACAACAAGCTCCCGTCGACCTTTCTCGATACCTTCGGGCGTCCGGACTCGAGCGCCGACTGTCCCTGTGAAAGGGATCCAAACCCCACCATGACGCAAACCCTTCACCTGATGAACTCGACGCAGCTCGAGACCAAAATCACCCAAGCTGGTGGCCGGATCTCTGAACTTGCCGCGAGCGACAAAGAACCCACCGAAATCATCGAAGAACTCTACCTTGCTGCGTTCTCCAGACTTCCAACGATCGACGAGATCAAGATCGCCGCGAACCGATTCAACCAGCCTGAATCAAGTCGACTGGATGCCGTTCATGATATCGCGTGGGCGTTGATGAACTCGGCCGAATTCGTGCTCAATCACTGATTCTGAATCTCCTCATCGATCGCATATTCCTCCAGGATACTGCGCGTGACGTATTTTAACGCCGCTTCGTGAGTCGCATGAAGAAATACCGGGGGAGCATAGCCGGCATCCAGCGCCTCCTTCCACCGCGAAGCACAAATGCACCAGCGATCGCCATCCTTCAAACCGGGGAATCCATATTCGGGAACAGGTGTGGACAGGTCATTTCCTGCTTCCTTGGAAAAACGGAGAAACTCCTCGTTTACTTTGATGCAAACGGCGTGGCATCCGTGGTCTTCGTCGCCAGTCGAACAGTTTCCCGTACGATAGAATCCGGTGAGAGGCTCCACGCTGCAGGGAATCAAAGGTTCGCCATAGACATTTCGATCTGGGTGCATGGAGTCAATGAAGCTTCGCATCCTTTCCTGACAAGATCTTTTCATGGGGAGCAACCAGCCTCTCTTTGGGCCGGAATTCCTTGACGAGCGCGAGCGATCATCCGAAATGGACGTGCCGCCAGACAATATGAACCGAATCGATTCCACTTTTGCGAAACTGAAAGAAGCGAACCAATCCGCATTTGTGGCCTACATCGCGGCCGGAGACCCGAACATGGAAACGACCAAGGCTCTCGCGATTGAGTTTGACCGCATTGGGGTGGACATTTTGGAACTGGGAGTACCGTTTTCAGATCCCATGGCGGATGGCAGCGTGAACCAGGCGGCGGCAGAACGCGCCCTCGAGGCTGGGGCGACCGTCCCCGGCGTGTTTCAGGTCATTCGGGAGATCCGCAAGGAATCAGAGATCCCAATCGTGTTGTTTGCCTACCTCAATCCTGTTTACAGTTACGGATTCGAGCAATTTTTTCACGACGCGGAAGAAGCTGGAGCCGACGGAATTCTCCTTTTGGATCTGCCCCCCGAAGAGCAGGCGGCCAATCAGGAGATGGCCAACGTAAAGGGCCTGCAATGCATCCGCCTCATCGCGCCGACCACGCCTCCGGATCGGATTCTCTCCATCGCGAAGCAGGCTGAAGGCTTTATTTACTACGTCTCGCGCGAAGGAGTCACCGGAGTCCAAACCACGCTTGCCAAAGGACTGGAAGATCAAGTTGCCAAGATTTGTTCAGCCTCTTCGGTTCCCGTCGTCGTCGGTTTCGGGATCTCCCAACCCGAGCAAGCCGCCACCGTGGCGAAATGTGCCGACGGCGTCGTTGTCGGCAGCGGTATCGTCAAGACCATCGCCGAGAATCTGGACTCGAACGAACTCATCTCCAAGGTTTCCGCATTCGTCCAGCCCTTGGTCGACAGCACCAAATCAGCAAGGGCTTAGGCCGGAGCTTGTCCCGTTCGCGTTCCGATAGTTGGCGGTCGCCAATTCGGAACTTGCATCTCTTTCTGTCAGGCTGCTAAGCTGTTCCCGTTTCCAGGTTAGGAGACTCCCATTAACTGCGTAGCTATGATCATTTTTGGAACCCGAGGCATCACCACCACTCCCCAACGCGGCGAATTTCACTGCCCACAATGCGGGGACACCCGAGCCTACAATTGGAAGCGGGTTCGCCGCTTTTTCACCCTCTATTTCATTCCCGTCATTCCGCTCGACCAACTGGGCGAATATATCGAATGCCCCAGTTGCCAGGGAACCTTTGATACCCGCGTCCTCGAATACGACCCAAGCCACGAAGCGATTCAAATTCAGGCGTTGTTCCACGCCTCAATCAAGCAAGTGATGATTGGGATGCTTCTGGCTGACGGAGTCATTGATGATTCTGAAGTGGCCATGGTGCTGCAAATTTACAACGAATTGACCGGATCCGAACTCCCGGAATTGGAGTTGAGGGAGGAAATTACGCAGATTCAAGCGCAACAGATCGATTGCCTTGAGCTGGCGAAACATTTGGCGCCAACCCTGAACGATAACGGCAAGGAGATCACCATGAAAGCAGCCTATCGGATCGCGGCGGCGGATGGAACGGTGGATCCCTCAGAAATCAGCCTGCTCATGAAAATCGGACAGGCTCTCCAACTTTCGGCGACGCACGTCAAAGGCATCATGTCCGAGTTCCAGCAGGGAGCGATTGCTCACCAAAACCCACCCCAGCCGCCGGCACTTCAATGAGGCCCCGTCGACCTGCGCAAAGGGTGACCGTAAATCATCACGGGAATCAATTGGGCCGGGTCGCCGACAAGTCGCCAGGGCGCACCGCGACAATGTCTCGCACTTGACGGTCAGTCTCCGATGCACTCTGAAAGCTGCAAGGGCGACGAAGGATTTCGAGAAATCCGGCGCTCAAAGTATGGAAAAGCTGGTAGTCCGACAGCCTGAAATCCTCGTCAAGCTTGCTGCCTCTCTTCATGCCTTCGCGCAGCTGCTGGATCAACTGCCGGAGGAGTCCGAGGTTCCGGCGATCGTCCTCCGATAGGGAGCGGCTGCTCGCCAGTTTAAGAAGGAGAGCCTCAAATTCCCCCTCAAGAACCGAGGCCCGGTCGACCAGGTCCCAGATGTGCGGAGCCTCGAGCGTGAGACTGCCGGATTCCGGATTGACGCGCTTGGCATGTACTTTCCAAATCCGCCAAAGCGCTTTGAACTCCCCGTGAAGCTTTTGAAAGGTCCGCTCGGCTTCCAGGTCGGACTCCCGGATTCGCTTGCGGATTTCCCAGTAGCTCACGATGCGCTGCCCCACCAACCACGACGCAGCGAGCACGATCAACGTAGCGACCAGTCGCAATCCCTGAAGGACGATTTCTTCCTGAAACTTATCGGGAAGCTGATCGAGACCAAGTATGGAGATTTCCGCGAGCAAAATAGTTCAAAGGTGTTCCGTAAGTCGCCGCAATGCTAGAACGTGGTAGAGGGGCCCGTCAACGTCATCCCCATCAATTAGCAAACTCCCGCGAGAAGGATTGCAGCGTTGGGTGAATGATGCGATTTGGGTTTACGGCGACACGGAGAGCAGGAAGACGGCGCAGAGGTTCTACCGGTGTTGGCTCTACGGCGAGGGACACGAGCGGCTCGATGAGAACGCTCCATCTCTTTCTTGTATGGGGTGTAAAATTCGTGGAGAATAAATGAAATGCGAAAAATTTGTCTAGTTTTGTGCATCGTATGCAGTTTCCTCTTTGGAGCATTGTTTGGTGGCGGCTTATTTAAAAACGTTAAAGGGAAGGGAATGCTCTATAGTTCGTCCTTTACTCGCATGCCCCCACAATCATCAGAGGTATTTGTTGAGCTGAACGCTGACTTGAAAGAGTTTAGCAAGAGTCTTGGCGGGGGAGATGTAGAATTGTATATCGTGCCAGACACTATGGGCTACAAGATCGTGAGCCTTGATCAGGTGTCTTATGAGAACCTCAAAAAAATTAGTGACTATGTAGGGAAGAAATTTATAGAGCTTTCTGATTTGGGGAGGAATATTGAATAGAGGGCCTAAAACCATGCCAAAATTGAGGCAAGTGTAACCATGTTCATGCAAGAATAGCCCGTCCCTTATTTCTTATTTTCTCCTTATTTTCTCCTTATTTTCTCCTTATTTTCTCCTTATTTTCTCTTAAGAATCGTTTGATATGACTGTTATCGAAGCCGTTGAGAAGATGATGTCGATCCAAAACGACATACCACACCCGAAACGAGCAGATAAATGGCGCAAACTGTTTGAAAGTGATTCTGAGATTGTAACCCTAGCTATTCACCAACTCATAGGTGGAAACAAAGCAGAATGTGCGGCGGGACTTAGAGTTGCTTGGCTAAACAGGTTGGAACTAAAAGAAGACCTTATTGATAAGATACTAGAATCTGGTCCTGCCGTTTCAGCAGCGGCCGCCTATTGCGGCGCAATGAATCTACGAAACTTCATTCCGAAGCTGAACCAAATGCTAATTGAAGGACGGTCTGGCGTATTTGAAACAGTGTTGGGAATTGGCGACCCAAGTTCGAGAGCGGCGTTGGAGTCGGTGTATGATAGACTAATTGCAGGCTACCCAATTAGACGCTCGAAATACACGACTCTCCAGGCAATGTGGGCAGTTTCCGAGCTTTCTCAAGCAGTAAACCCTCTTCCTGAAAAAACTACTGGCGTCTACCTTCGTGAGGGAGGAAAGGGAACGGCTTTCCCAGTTTCAAACGTGGAAGTGCCTACCTGCGACTGCTGCAAAGAACCCATGGTTTGCCTCTTTCGCCTCCCGAAGGTAGCCGATCCACTGGAGATGCCGGTGTTCCACTGCCCCCGCTGCGATTTTGATGGGGATATCTACCTGGACTTGTCACTCTCACCTCCGCAATGGATTGGGCGTTGCGGCGGGACGAAAGGAGAGCGGACGCCGGTCAACGGCGGGGTAATTGCCTGGGGCCTCGACATTCAAGGCGCGGAAGACTCGCGAACCTTTCTTGGAGGCGAACCGGATTGGGTCCAGGGTGAAGTGGGTGTTGAAAAGGAGTTTCAATGCCCTAAATGCGAACAAAAAATGGAGTTTGTCATCCAGATGGAATCCGACTATGCAATGGGGACAGGACTGAACTTCTTCCACGGTGGAATCATGTACATCCACCGCTGCCGCGAATGCCACGTTGCGTGTTATTTCTTCCAGACCTCGTAGGACTGGAACTCGCTCATTGACCTAGCCTAACCGGTATCCACAACGCTCTGGACGTTTGTTGCCTGCTTCCGGCCGGGGACGTTGGTAAAGACGAATTGGAATTTCGTGCGTAAGCGTCACCCCCGCCACCTCTTGATTTGTCACGATGTTTACGCTGCCTCCAAGATCTTGGCCGATCGATCTGCAAATGCCCGTGGTGTGATCTCTCCGATTTGTTGGTTAGTCATGCTTGGCAACCGCTCGAAGATTTCCCGAAAATACCCGATTGGCTCGACCCCGTGGTTGCGGCAACTGACGATCAACGAATAGATCAACGCGCTGCGCCAGCCTGCGGCCTCACTGCCTATGAACAGCCAGTTCTTTTTACCGATAGCAGTCGGACGGCATGAACCAACGCGTTATTGGGGACGGGGCTTTTTTACGTAGCAATTGTGGCACCAAAAATGCAGCGGCAATTAAGGGAATCAGCCCCATTAGGGAGAATTACTCAGAAAATCAACGACTTCCGTATGGCCATTCCTCCGTGCCATCTCTATTGGCGTTGTGCCAAAGGAATCGATATTGTTGACGTTAGCGCCCTTCTCAACAAACCATTTCACTGTATCTAGTCTGCCAGTTAGAGCTGCTACGTGCAAAGGTGTTCGCCCATTTGAGACGGCTTCCTCAATATTGTCGTAGCCAAGTTTCATTAGATAATCCAATACGTCTACTGGACCATACTGTGCCGCATTACAGAGCAGCCCTTGACTTTTCTCTAGATCAGCTCCTGATTCCACCAGTAACTTGGTCTGCTCTAGACCAGAAGAAACGGCCATTTTGAGGGGGCTTGAACCATAGACGCTTTTCAAATTTACATTGGCCCCTGATTCTACCATTAATCGAACTAATTCTGGGTGCCTCATACCCATATGAAGCAAGAACTCGCCTCCAACATTGACCGGTTCATTCAATTCGAGCCCTGCTTCGATCAACAGGTTGAGGAACGCAGAATGTCCTTTCTGAGTGGCTAAGATCGCGGGCGAAGGATTCTTGCGGGATTCCACATAAACTTCTCCCCCTTTAGCGAGATATTTCTTCAAATATTCGATGTCACCGGCTATCGCAGCTTTAAAAATCGGATGGCCATCTTTGAGTGACTTGTGCTTTCTCATTCGTTAAAAGGGGCTCGTCTAGACCCGACCGCAAGCTACTTCACTCGTCCTTGGCGCCCCCCAGGGTCACGTTGATGCCGTATTTGGTCTGCAAATGCGCGTGAGCTCGGCTCGCCTGAGACGTTTTGGGATAACTTCTGCAAGTAAGTTGGAATGCCTTGATCGCATTTTCTTTCTGGCCGGCTTCTTCGTAGGTATAACCGATCTGAATGCTCGCTTCCGGCGCGGATGACTCATGGGATTTGGCCTGGCCGTAGAGTGAGAGCGCTTCCTTGGCCTGCTTGAGTTGCCGGTGGCAGCTCGCCATGCGGAAGTAGTTGCTTGGGAAGCGATCCACCTGGCGATAGGTTTGAATCGCATTTTTCCAGTCTCTCTTGCCTTCGTAGCACTCCGCGATCGCCCAGAGGTAATCATTGATCCCATCCGGATGCTGTTCGATCAGGCTGCGATACATCTCAATCGCCTCGTCGAGCTTGCCCTCCTCGCGCAGCATGGAGGCGATGCTTCGAGTTCCATTGACCTGGTTTTCGTAGCGACCGTAGGTCTGCTTCGCTTTTTCCCGGTCCCCAATGGCCCGGTAGTGATTGGCGATTTGCCCCAACAGATTGTCATCGCTTCCCAACAGTTTCCCGATCCGTTCATAGGTTTGCAGAACCTTCTCCTCTTCGCCGAGCGAACGGTAAACCGCTGCCACCCGGTTCAGATTATCCCAGGCAGGCCGGCGATTCTGTTGATCCTCCAGGTCCGCGGGAACCTGCGTTTCCAAGTAGTCAATCAACATGGAAGCCAGCTTCCCGGCCTGGTCCCGGGTCTCATCGGACCGATGCAGGTTGGCAACTGCACCGCGACCATATTCATAGACGTAGTGAGCCAGTTTGCCGTCCTTTTCCTGGTAACTGGTCTTCAACGCCTTCAGGCCATTCCCGAAATCAGCATTCGAGAAGTAATAAATCGACAACGACCGAGAAGCAGAAGCACAAGGTTCCCGGGTCACCTCCGTCCTGGTGGAATTGAAGGTGAGATCTTCCAACAATGTCAACCGGGCTTCTTCATCCTTGGCCGTCTCGGCCATTTTGAGAAGGTTCACCTTGGCCAGCACCGGAATCGGGCCATTTGGATGCGCTTCCATCAGTTCCTGGTAAGCGGCCTTGGCTTTTTCCACTTCCCCAATGTCCTGAAACGAGCGGCCGATGAGAAACGAAGCCAACACCGCTTCCGGAGAATTCGGCCAATAATCGATCACGGACTGGAAGCCTTCGCGAATCGCCGTGTTCACTTTTCGCAGGCGAACCTGGCAGTGACTCCACATCAACTGCGCATAAGGTGCGCCAACGCTGGTTTCATACAAAGTGAGGAACTTCTCATACTCGTCGAGGGCAATCTTGTATTCCTCGTTCAGGTAGTGCTTTTCGGCGATCTGTAGCTGGTAACGTTCGACCTCCCGCATCTTGCCGTAGCTTTCGATCGGGATTTGCTCGACCCAGCTGAGTTTGGCGCCGAAAGCGCTTGGGAGGAGGCCGAGAGCAAGAGCGAGGATGGGCAAGAAGGCGCGGGACATGAATGTTGACTTCGGTTTGAATTTACTGAGACCTCACCACATCGGAAAACGTCCAAACTTTTCGCCGAATCAGACAAATAGTCACTCTCTTGCGGATTTCTCTCCGTTCTTCTCCTCGTTCACGGAGTCGAGCCACTTGTTGTATTCCACGTGGGCGTAAAAAATGACGTTCGTGCCAAGTTCGTAGCAATGCTCCCAAATCTGGCGTTTGACCCCGGCATGACCGTCGGCCCAGGCATCACCAATATCACCGGGATGGTAGTAGGCAACGAGCCGGCCATTGACAACCCAACCCCAGGCATCCTTTCCTCCGTGCGGCGCGACGTAGGGCAGAAACGGAATCTGGTAGGGCGTGGTGTGAATCGGGTGATCAAGTGGAACCCGGACGGCTTTCACGGTGGGAAGAACTTTCTGCATCAGCGCGAAAAACTGACCGTGCCAGCCCCCGCTGCCACCGTTGTCGCCAAAGAGCATGCCGTGTTTGTCGATGAGATATTCCCGCAGTACCTCAACGTCATGGTTGGAGACCGCGATGTTGCGCTGGCCTGTCATGTAAAGAAATGGAGGGCTTTTTCCGACCGGGAAGTTCTTGAGCTCGGAAATGCGTCGAGACTCGGTGCGGTCGTGGACCTTGTGGCCCGTCCGGATGCCATATTCCAACAGCATGTTCAAATCCGCGCCGACACCGAAGTCCTGATCCCAATCCCCGCCAGGATATTCGATCCGTATAAACCTGACTTTGCCCCGATTGGTTCCTCCGGCGAACCCGGCCCCCTCCCCCGCGCCATAGCCGACCTCGTAAGCGTGCTTGGTCACTTCCTGGAGCTCAAGCTTCACGTGCTCAATGTCCGGCGGATTGAATATGATCGAGCTGAACGGATTGATGACGATTTTCTTTTCGATGATCTTCTGAATCTTGACGACCTGCTTCTGTTTCTGTTCGCCGCCACCCGCTGGCATCTCGTAGATTTCCCGGCAGCCGGCCAGATTCGTGAGCAGGAAAAACGAGAGCAAAAACATCGCGGTATAGCTCAGGAAGGTAAACAGCGATTGATCCAGCTTGCGGTAGGCCTTCCGGTAAAAACAGGCGGCGAGATTGAGCGGGTTCAAAACGCGCTTGTTCTCAGGCTGAGGACCAGAGAGTTGCAGGCGGGCGGCCCGCGTATCGACGAACCGGACCACCCAGGCCAGACCGATCAAGAACACGCCGGCCAGGGCCAGATAACCGAGGACGACGGAAAGACTTTGCAGCATCCGTCCCAGACCACCTGGCATGGCAATGACTTTCTCTTCACCAATCTGAATACGAAGCGCCGCCAGTTCCCGAACCGTTATCACGAGCCACTGCGAACCCGTCACAAAAAGGACCGTCGAGGCGACACTCCGTCGCAATCCCGGTTCGGTGGAGTTTTTACGATATCCAAACCATGCTCCCGCCGCAAATCCGGTAAATCCCAGCCACTGCCCCCAGATCGGAAGTTGATACCAAGCCACCCAGTCGCACCAGAGCAGCGACCAAAGAAGGACTAGGAAGATGAAGAGGAATCGCATGGATGAAAAATTCGAAACTCTACCGAGTTTCTAATCCAGCCCTTCAAGCAGATCGTCGGAAGCGCTTTCCAGCGGATTGACGTTCAGTGGGGCTGTGACGGTGTCGCCGACGCCGAGCTTGTCGACGATTTCCTGGCCGTTGTTCAGATTGACACCAGCGGCGTCCGACGGTGTCTCGGTCGCCGGATTCGGTGATGGATTGGCTGCAGGCTGCTCCGCGGAGGTCGACGCCGCAGCAGCGGTTTCTTCCATTTCCCCAACTTCGTTTCCTGCGCCGCCAAATTGCAGTTCCCAAAAATAGGGCCCGACAGTGAAGATCGCGGTGGCAACGGCGAATGCAAAGGTCGCGGTGAAGAAACTTTTTCCCAATCCGCTCGTCGCAATCGCTCCAAGCACCTCTTTGGGGCTTTTGCCTTCCATCTTGGCAAGAAAAGCGCGGAATTCCGATGCCACGGCAGTGGAATTCTGCTGGAGATTGCGGACGTCCTGAGCCGGGCTGGCCAGCGGCGTCTGCTTGAGTTGCGATTCCGGCATCGGGTTCGGTTCCGTGTCAGGGTTTGGGACAGGTCGGATACTCATAATGATTCACTGTTTACTGAAAATGTTCACTGACCTTCCTCCGCTTGGTGCTGCTCAACAATATGGACCAAATCTCCGCCCGCAACGCTGATCGCCTCGATGGCTGGCTGAAACGAACCAGCTTTTGCCTCATGGTGGACTTTCAGAAAAACGGTCCGCTTCCCGGGCGGAGTGTCACTCAGGATCTCTTTGAGTGCGGCGGACAAGCTTGCGGGGTCGATCTCTTCACCGTTCAGATGAGTGGCTTCATCCACGTCAATCGCAACACTCGCGAGCGGTGAGCCGACCGCTTCCGGATCCGGAATTTCTGCCGGAGTCCAGACAACATGACTGTCATCCACAGCCTTGGCCAGAATGATGAAGAAGATCAGCAGCAGGAAGGCAATATCCCCCATCGCCATGGACGGAACATTCGCCTCAAAGGTTTTGCGGGGAATCTTCAATCTACGATCACGGTTTGTTGTTGCTCCAACTGTAGCGTCACCACCCCACCGGCTTTTTGGATCAATCCCGTCACGTCCATCCAGCGTTGATAGGTTACATCGTCGGAACTTTTCAGAATCACCACCCGGTCCGCCTCCTCCTTTTTGCCAGCGAGCAACTGTTTGAGCTTCGATTCCAGAGTTTCGAGGCTGATGATCTCACTGTTCACGACCACGGTCGACTCCGTCACCGAAACTTCCAGGTTCTGGTTTTGCTCTGCCTTGTCCGGCGTGTCTTCAGTGTTGGGAATATCCTGTGGCCGCCCCTCGTCCGGCTGCACTGACGCCGCGACGAGGAAAAACACGATCAGCGTGAACGCGATATCACTCGTCGCGCTGGCGGGCGCTTCGACAAGGAGCTTTTTCCGTCTTCCCCGGAGCGTCATCGTTCGAGCGTGAGTTGTACGGAGACCGCCTCCAAAAGGTTCGCAGCCGACGCTTCAACGTCGAGGACGAAGTCGTTGATCACGCTCATGAAATAGTTGAAGGACATGTAGGTTGGGATGCCGATGATGAGCCCGAAGCAGGTCGTGAGCAGCGCCGTCATGATCCCCTGTGCCGCCAATTCGACGATGCTCCCCTCTCCCGCCTTGTTCACGATGTCGTAGAACGCCACGATCATCCCTTGCACGGTTCCCAGGAACCCGATCATCGGAGCCACACTTGAAATCGTCGCCAAGATGGGCAAATGCCGCTCCAAAGCGGCCACGACGCGAACCCCGTAGGCTTCCATGCTCTTGGTGACCTGTTCCTCGATCCGTTGGGGTTCGTAGTTCAACTCACGCAGCACCAGGTATTTGCGTAGTCCGTTGCCTAGCACCGCTGCGATTGGCCCCCGGTTTTCGTCGCACAAATTCATTGCATCCTCGATCTTGCCATCAGCGAGCAGATCTATCACTCCGGCGCGGATCTGGGATGCCGATTTGTCCAGGATCTTGAGACTGCGCCAGCGTTCGATGATCACGGCAGTCGCCAAAATCCCGAGAATCAGGATCGGCCACATGAAAAATCCGCCCTGAATCAGGTAGCCAAGGGCACCAGAGTTGAGCATGTCAGAGATGGAAAAAGCGAGCATATTGGTTTCGGACTATCAGATGGTATCAGCGGTGTCAATGGACGGGCTATTGCTCGTCTTCCACGGTGGCGGCTTCGCGTTCAAATTGGGCCAGCATTTCCGGCAGCGCGAGACGCCCACGAGCATACTTGGCGGCGTCAGATTCCGGAAAATCCCAGCGGCAGCGATTGTAGCGACGGAAGGCGAACGAAACATTGTTGGCCTGCCGGTAACTCTCGCCCGACCAGAAGAGCGCCTGAGCCGTTAGTTCGTCCTCCGGAAAACGCTTCACGAAGTCGTCAAACATGAGCCCGGCAGTGGTGAAGTTCTCGGCCTTGTAAAAACATTGCCCCGACCGAAACGCCATCCGCGGGGCGTGTTCGTGACTCTCGAAGCGTTCCATGAATTTCTGACCGACCTGGGCCGCGACCATGTATTCCTCGTTGCGATAGAAGTGCTCATTGATCCGAATCATAACGCTGGAGATAAGCGGATTCTGCGGATAAGTCGCGGCGAGGGTCACATAGGCTTCGAGCGCGTCGTCAAAGCGGGAGGCTTCCTCGTAGCATTGTCCCAACTTGTACTGCGCATCGGCCGCGAGGGTGTGGTCCGGATATTGGCGGACGATGGTTTCATAGGACGTGATGGCCTGATCCCAATCCTTCAACTCCTGGGCAAACTGCCCAAGCAAATAAGCAACACGCGGGGCGTATTTGGGATCCGGATAATCTTCCTGGAGCTCCTGAAGGACCCGCCGCCCGTTCTCCAAGTCTTCATAGGCATTATCCTGACGCTCCAAATTGAGGTGACTCTTGAATAGCTCAAAATAGCTCTCCGCGATGTGGAACTGCGTCTGAATCGCGAGGGATTCATCGCCGAAGACCTTGGTGAAAGCCGCCACGGCGCCATCGGTGCCATCGGAAACGGGAATCTCAGTCTCAAGTTCGATGGGTTCGTCCTGACTGGCGGGTCGGGAGTCGACATATTTCGCCAACATCTGCTCACCAAAGAAGGCCTCCAGATTGGGTGCCTCGGGCGTGTAATTGCCAGGCGTCGGCTTGCTCTGCGCCTTGAGCCTGAAGCTGCCGGTAAAAACCCCACTGTGACTCAGCGTCTCCTCCAACTCGACGCTCTCCTCCTCGCCATGGGTGGACGCAATCTGCAGCGTGAGCTTGTCGCGTTCACCGCTCCGGTCCTGATCAGGATCGGTCAAACGCAGGTAGAGGCGCTCGCCGACTTGCACACCTTCCACTGCTTCCTCATAAGCACTGTCGGTCGCGGCAAGTTGGGCGTTGCCGAGAAGTCTTCCCTGGTCGACGTGGGTTGTCGCTTCCTGGGAAGGCGTATCAGAATCCAGGTAGGTTGCGGAGACCGTGTCCGCACCGGTCAAATTAAGGACGCTGAGCATCGACAGATCAAGACTGCCTGAAGTGGTCTGTCCAGTTAGAGGATCAACGTCAGAAGGAGGGAGTGCGCGGCCAACCAAGTTGTTGGGTAAATCAGGAGTCCGCGGAATCAACCTCGGACTGTCCGGCCCACCCAGCCTCATCAGCACCTGACCAACGAAGCGGCCTTCCTGAAGTGCAGGATTCCGGACACCAACGAGCGTTTCATTCAAGTCCGAGAAGGCCGTAGAGACGAAGCACTCCACCTCGGTCGGCGTTGCCGCCGGATCTGGGTTCCCATTCAGAGTAAGCTGAACCTTCACCGTGCTCAGTGAATCACGCGCCGCGTCGGGATCGATCACCTCCACCGTGAGCGGGACATCGTAACTCAGCCCCTTAATCTTGGCGCCATCGCTGCCCGGCAGGTAGGTGACCTCCATCTGCCGATTCGTCTCTGGATCGGCGGGAGTGGAACGCGTTTCGATAATCCGCATCTTGGCGTCGGTCGGCTCGCGGACGTAAACCACGGCTTCGCGATCGATCGCATGACCCGGAAAGGTGTTTTCCTGATCCCGATAGGTGACAAAGACCTGCTGTCCCGGCTTGAGCGCCAGCTTCGGCAAATCGGGCTTCGGCTCACTCTCCTCGCCGTTCGGAGTTTCCCCGCTAGCGGGTGTTTGCGCCGGCGCGGGTTCCGGCATATCCGGATTGTAAGAGTCGATCTCGGTTTTGAAGATGCCGGATGTTTCCTCGGTTTCGTAGGCCACCAGTTCAACGATTTCGCCGTCGCCAACCTGAACCTTGAGAGGAATCTTGTCTTCCTGACCGGTGGCATCCATGTCGTAATCCACGATCTCTATCGTAATCCGTTCCCCCGGGTCGATGCGGAGAAGATCCTTGGTAATCTCGACCACCTGGCCATTGGGGTTGCGGATAAAATCGTAGGAGATCGGGCTGATCGAGCCGTTGTAATAAGTTGCGTTAAGCGATTGAGTCAGCGCGCGATTCCGTGGATTGCCCCCGGTGGGAAGCTCGTCGATATAGGTCGACTCAATCTGGTCGCCGGGAGTCAATTCCAGAACGTTGTTACTGCTGAGCATGAGGAGATCTGCCTCGGCCGGGATATATTGTTCTTCCGGCCCGGAAACGGTGACGCTGTTGATTGCGACCGCCTGACCAAGGTACTCATCCACAACGAAGCGGACGTGACGAAGTTCGCGCGGCTCAATCTCGAACTTCCAATGTCCGTTGTCGTCGACTCCCATCGTGCCCATTTTGTAGTCACCGATCGTTTTGAGGTCGGCGACGAACGCCTGGGTGAGATCGAAATCCTCGGGAATAAAACGCATCGTCCGAACTTCGCTGATGTTTGGATTCTCCCGTGCTCGGCGAACTTCCACGGGACGCTGGGCGGAATCCGTGGACGTCGTGAAAAAGACCAGGTCATGGAGCCCAGCTTCAAGAAACACATCGACGTGAATCTGCTGCTGAACGGGCACCGGTGGTTGAAAGAGAAATCCATCAATCGAGGCAGCGCAAAATTGGCCGCGCATCTCAAATCTCACGGCGCCATCACGCGGCTGAACAAAGGTCCCCTGCCATACGACCGCAACAGGATCAGGGCGGCGCTGGCGTCGGGCTTCCGGATCAACCGGCAACTCGGTTTCGTAAATCAACTCGTCGACCTCCTCAGTCTCGTCCGGTGCCTGGGACGTCATTTTCTGAATTCGATCGACGGTCCAATCCGTCCGCACCCCAGTACGCCAGACTCTGCGGGTCATCTTCTTGAAGCTGCCCGAAACCAGCTTGGCGGTTTCGCGTTGCGGGTGCTCGGCCAACGGATACCAGAACCGGCCGTCGTGACTTCCCAGGACTCGCGCCCGAACCGGTGCCTGATCGAGGGGATTCGGAGTGGTGAAGGTGCCTTTGGAAAGCATGCGAAGCTCCTTCACATCCACACTCAACCACTTTGGAGTGAGCCCGTCAGGCTGGCTGACCCAGGTCGTCGATGGATCTTTGTCGATTGCCATGAGCGGGCTCTGGTCGATCGCGGTATCGCTCGCCTGGGCTCCCGCGGGCAGATCGCTCGTCATCACCTGCCCCTCGAACCGGCCACTGTGGCTGCCGGATTCGTTCAAAATCGCCTGAACTTCGTCACCGCTGCTGGAGGTGAGCTTGACCGTGACCTGATCCGCGTTCTGCGTCAGGTCGCGATCCGGATCATCGACTCGAAGGTAGACCGGATTACCAGGTTTGATCTCATTCCGAGGGCGACTGATCGAGCGGCGCAGGTCGAGGTTGATCTCCTGCTCGCGAGCAAGTTGCTCGGATTCCGTCTCTTCGTTCTCATCGATAATCTGCGAACTGGCCATTCGGAAATCCGCATCCGCAGCCATCCCGATGTCGCCAGTTGGCAGCGGCTCGAATTTGAACTCCTTCTTGAACACCTCTGGGTAATCAACGTGGACAAGGTCATTGCCTCCAACCTCCAATACTCCGTTTCCGGGTTGAATCTGGCCCAGACCAGTCTCGATCTCTCCAATGAAGAGGCCTTTCCCGGCTCCGCCGCTGACGATATAGGTTACTTCTTTGTCGCCACCTGGCGTTGTGGTGACTTCGACCGGAATCCTCGTATGACCACGTGAAATTCCGAGATCTGAATCCTGAACCACAATGCTGAGAGCTCGCCCCGGCTCATGCCAACGTTTTGATCCCTGCCCCAGCCGCCCGACGGTTCGAAGCAACTCGAGCTGTTCGAGGAATCGCTGCTCACCACCGTAAACTTCGGCCAGGTTGTAGAGCGTTTCGTTCGCCAAAGCAACATCCGGCATGGAACTGAGCACCTCGCGGAAGATGTCCCGGGCTTCGTCGGAATTCCCTTTCCGGTTTTCCAGCACGCCGAGGAGGAACATGCCGCGAACACGAATCTTTGCCATCGGGCTGTTTGCCAACTCCTGAAACTTTTCTTCAGCTTGATCGAAGATCTTCTGTGCCATGAGCGTTTCACCGATCCCGAACTGCGCCTCGGTCGCTTCCTCGGTGTCGGGGTACCGATTCACCACTGTTGTGTATTCGCTTCGAGCAACTTCATATCGTTTCCCGCGGTGATAGTTTTTTCCGAGCAGAAACTGCATCGTTGCCTTTTCCGATGCCGTGAATTTCTCGCTTTCGCTGTGCTTGATCATCCACTTGCGCAGAATCTCCTCAGCGCGATTGTGATTTTCCTCGCCGCCCGCCACAATGTGGGAATCGGCCGCAAACGAGACCAACTCCACTGGCAATTCGAGCATGTATTCGTCGAACAATTGGAGGTTGGAACTATAGGCCTCCAAGGCACGTTCCCGGTCTTCTAACCGGAGGTGAACCCCGATCTCAAGGAGCGGCGCCATCGGGTTGTCAGCGCTCACTTCCATGCCGAGTGCGCCCATCTTGCCATAGGCCTCACGCACCAACGAACGGGCTCTCTCCATCGCGTCAACCCCGGCACTGTTTCCCACATTGTTCAGCAAGGCAGTCGCGAGCGTTGCCGCTTCAGCATTTTCGTTTCGGGCGAGTGCCTTCTGTGCCCACGGAAACTGATAACGAAAGGTGTTGGAATCCTTCGGCGAATTCATCGTCGCATTGCGATACGCCAGGAGCCGCTCCATGGGCTTCAGGGCATGCCCTTCCACTTCCAACACGGCGAGACGGGCCAGTTCGCTTTCCCGGCCGTAGTCCATGTCGGCGCAGGTCTGGTAGATTGTTAGCTTCTGCTCGGCTGTAATCTCGGTGCTCTGCATCGCCCGGCTCACCCAGTCATGCAGACTGAAGCTCCAGGAGCGCAGCCGTCGCTCGTCCTGGCGCTTGCGCGTCTCCCGGCAGATTCGTTCCCAATTCGCATAATCTCCGATCCGGAAGTATTCGTAGGCTAGGTAATTCGCATAGTGTCCGTGATTATCGCCCGGCGTAGCATCGTAGTAAGGCTTGTAGAAATTGATTCGCTCCTGCCCCTCCGCCTTGCGATTCCCCAGCATGTTCACCGCACTGGCGGTATCGCTGTGGTTGGGTTCATGCTTGATTGCCTCGCTGGCATAAGCACCAGCCTCGGCCTCCAGTTCCCGGCTCACCAGCCGACTGATGATGTGATTGGCATAGCCGTTACTCCAGCCCAAGCGGGCGTTGTTCTTTCGAATCCACTCATAGGCCTTCTTCATGAGCGGTTGGTCCTCGGTTTTGGAGGCGCAGTTGATCGCGTGGTAATAGGCCGCTGCGTCCTGAGCGGGCAAATCAAATCGCATCACGTGCTCCAGGGCGATCCGGGCTTCGTCTGCCTTCCCATAATTCCCCGCTGCCTCGACCCATTGCCGCGCCGGTTCGTATTCGTCGGGAAGCAGCTTCGCCAACTGCTCGTAAAACGGGATCGATTCGTTGCGCCGGCGTGAGTCGCCGTAATTGCGAATGTCCGAGGCGTGCAGGTAAAGTAGCTTGGCCTTCTGCTCCTTGGAGAGATTGGTCTTCAACAATTGCTCCCGGGCACCATGGCCACGCATCCGGTTTTGCAGGGCCGAAGCCCAAAGCCGGACCGCGTTGTCCTGTCTCACCTTGTTGTTCTCGTCCTTGGCCCACTTAAGACGTTTGCGGGTCTCTTCATCCTTCGAGTTCTTCACCTGGCCCATCCAGTATTCGAGCGCATTGGTGTAGTTCGGCAGGTGGCCATTCTTCTTGGAGTGAGCCACCCACTGGCGAATTTCCTTCTGGAACTCGGCCTCGTTCGGAGCGGTTTCCAACAACCAGTTGAGAGCCGAGCGATACTCGCTGCTCACGTTGTCCGCCGGAGAATCAGCATAGAGAAATCCCCGCAGGATTTGCCGAGTCTGGTTCTCGTTTTTCAATCGGTCACGATAGAGAGAAAACGCCGCATAGTAGTCAAGCCGCCAGGCATCTTCCGGATTCGCGCGTCGCGCTTGCTGGTAAATCTGCACCCCTCGTTCGTGCATCGCCTTGTTTTCCTCCCCAGCCCCCGGGAGCCAGCCAAAATAAGTGCTCGACCAATAGGCGTGTTTTTTGAGGACCTCCTGCGCGATCGAGAGCGCACCATTGAGATCGCCATTGCGCTGTTTGTCGCTCGCCAACAGGTTCCGCATCTCCATTTGGTAATAAACGCGGTCATTCGGAAAATTCCGAATGTATTGATCGACCGCCTGTTGAATCTGGTTGTGCGGTGCCTTGGAATCATAGAGAGAGCGAACCAGATTCTTATGGGAATCGACATAGCTCGAATCCAGAGCAATCGCCTCCCGATAAATCTTGATGGCATTGGAATGCTGACCTTGCCCACGGTAAATATCCCCCATCCAATTGCGGAACTCCCAGCCTTGGCGGGAATCAAAGGGAAGCTTCTTTTGCATGGCCTTAAGGCCGATCTGAATACAAAGCGGCTGATTTTTCCCGTAGTGACGGGTTTGATACATGGCGTTGTAGGCGAATTGGGCCGCCGACACGTTGGCTGGAAGTTGATCGATGATTTTCAGCGCCATCTCGCCCATGATTTTGGCCGTCTCTGGATTGCGCATATCGTAGTAGAGCCGAAACGCCTTTTCGGCGTGCGGGATCCCGTTCCGTCCCAGTTTTTCCCAAGCTCCGCGATAGTGATCCGCCGCTTCACGTCTTTTGTTCTCCGCGTCGAAGACCTCGCCCAAGGCGAGGTGTACTTCCGCGACGCGTTTCGAATTCGGATAACGCTCAAGAAACTGTAGCCCGGTGGATTTGATTTCGTTGTTCCGGCTCGCCGCCATCAGCCCCTCCATCAGCCGCCACATTGTCTCTTCATGCTTGGGGTGACTCGCCTGAGTATTGACAAACGTCCGAGCGGTACGCACCAAACCAAAGAGCTGACCTTCGGCATAGTAGGTGTCGATCAACTCCAACATGATTCGCGCTCCGGCATCGGACGATTCCAAGGTTTGGCGCAGCTTCGCCTCCAAATCAGCAGCCCGCTTTTCGGCTTCGGTTTGCGCGTAAAGCTGTGCCGTCAATCCAGCCGCAAGGGCAATTACACCCAGCGTTCTTAGCAATAGTGTCTTCATAGGTGTTCCGCCGTTAGTATCCCGCTTTAACCAACGCATCGCTGATGCGCTTCGCTTCGGATGCAACGTCGCTTTCGGGAAAATCGTTAATCAACTGGTCAAACATGGTTCGAGCTTCTTTCCGCTGGCTTAGGCGATAGAGACATCGACCGTAGTTGAACATGATGATGTCGAGGAAGTTCGCATCCGGGTAATCGGCAAGGACATTTTCAAAGACATCAATGGCCCGGGCATAATCCTCCTTCTGGTAGTAGAAATTGGCCATCTTCGCGACGGCATCCCCTACGCGACCGCTTTCCGGAAATTGCTCATACACTTTCTGATATTCCACAAAGGCGCGCTCGTAGAGCTGGGTTGCCTGTTGCGCGCTGGCATCCGCCGCCATGTCTTCATAGGTTTCGGCGATCCCAAATTGTGCCTCTCCTTTAAGCGGGCTTTCGTTCAAGCGAAGGACGGAGCTAAAAAGATTGATCGCCTCACTCAAACGCCCCTGACCGCGAAAGGCATTCGCTTGCTGGAGCATCGCCTCATCGACAAACGAGGATTCCGGAAACTCGCGCATCAGTCGCTGGCTCATGGCCACGGCAAGCCGGAAATCGCCCATCGCAAAATAGGTCCGCCAAAGCTGAACATAGGCCTGCTCCAAAATTGAACCGCCCAGATTTCGGGCTTCCTCCAGGATCTCCTCTGCAACCTGAAGTGCCTCTTCGTACTTCAGGTCAGCCTTGTCCTGGAGGCCGAACTCCTGATAGTGATTTCCGATGTTGGTCAATGCCTCGGCCGTGCGAAGTTGCGTCCTGGTTCTCAACTCGGAATCATCGATGCTCGTCTTGGTCACACGAACGTTGCCCAGATTCCCCTCAATGCAGGTGGCCTGGGTCACCAAATCCCGGGCCGTGCGGGTCAAATTCACATCGTCCTTATAGCGTAGCCTAACCAAATCACCGGGTTGCGCCTGCAGAATCGCGTCATTCCGCTTGGGCTGTTCCGCGGCCTCGATGACCACCGTTCCGCGAAACGCGCCGCTGTGAAACGTGGGATCCTCCGCCGCTGATTCCTGAACTTCAGCGGCAAATTCGCCCGCGCTAGCCGGATCTTCGGGCGCTGGATCAGGAGGCGAAACCGGTGGAGCCTCGGCGATCACTTCATCCTGCGTATCGGTCGGGTCGGACGCGTTTTCTTCCGCTGCAGGAGGCGGATCCTGCTTGATTTCGGTTAACTGAACCCGCGTTTGGTCGATCTTCTTGTATCGCTCGATTTTCGGCTTGTCAGATTCGGGTGCGTTCCCATCCGGCAACCCGCCGTTCGCCGCCAATTCTGCCAATTCCGCATCTAATTCCTCGGTTGATTTTTCCCGCCAAACCTCCGCGACCGCATCCAGCTTGTCCGGATTGTCGCTCACGTCCTTATCCGCATCGAAAATCTGCAAATTCGCCTGCTTGCCGATCACGACTCCGGCCAGAGAATCCGCAAACGATCCGTCCGTGATCTGCACGATTGCCGACCCGACGACCTTCACCGTGAAAAGCCGAGCCTGATCGAACTTTCGATCTGCGGTGTGCGAATCAACATAGATTACCTCAACTTCGTCGCCGCCTTTGATTTCGAGCTGATGATTACCGGGTATCGGACGGCCGAGCGCGGTGGGGATCGAGCCCAACACGACCCGCACCTGCCGCCCAATCGGGTGACAAATGACTTGTTCTTCATCCCCGCTCTTGGCCCTGCAAACCACGGTAACCGTTTCGCCCGGCTCAAGAATCGCAAGATCTTGGTCGTCAATCTTCACAAAAAGCCGCTGCCCGGCCTCGACCTTTTCAATCTGCTTGTCTTCTTCGGAAAGCGCGGTGCCAACCTTTTCGAGCGCTTCGATGGCCCGGCTGTAGTGGCCGAGTTTGAAGTGACCCAACCCAATGTAGTAATACGCCTCGTTGACGTGGGCCGAGGTGGAGAAATCCTCAATCACCGAACGCAGAATCTTGAAACACTGCCCGTAAAATCGCCCCTCGTAGAAACAAATTCCGGTTTTAAGCGTCGCTTCGGCGCGTTGCTCCTCGTCCACATTCGTCTCGGCCGATGCGGCTTCAAAATGGCCTCGCGCTTCGTCAAACGCCCGCTTCTTCTCCAGCAGATAGTCCCCCAATCGCATATGCGCGTCATAGCGGACCTTGCTTCGCGGATAGCGCTCAATGACCGAGCGCCAAATTTCCAGCGCCTTCTCGGTTTCATCAGCCTCGATACGGGTATCGCCAGCTTCAAGAAGCTTGCGAGCCGCGCGGTCTTCCATCAGCGAGCCGCGTTCCTGCGCCCAAGCGCCGGAGGTGATCACGATAAAGCTGGCCAGGAGCGCCAGAAAGCGTCGCATCATGTTGTTCCCGGTTTGTGGGGGTTGAGTTCGGTGGAGGAGGATTGCGTGACGGGGCATATCTCGACAGAAAGGGCGTGCGAACCGTGCGGCCCGCACGCCCCCCGGGAGGAAATCGTGCAATTAGGCGAACAGCTCGCCAATCGGATTGGAGCCTTTGCGCACCAGCGTCATTGGGCGCCCATCCGGCGTCGTGAGCGGTTTGGCATAGTCGATCCCCATGGCGTGAAGAATGGAAGCGTGAATGTCCGGCACATGAACCGGGCGGTCTTCCGGCAGCATGCCGTCCATATCGGACGAACCTACGACGTTCCCGCCTTTGACGCCACCTCCAGCCATGAACATGGAGAAAACCTTGGCGTAGTGGTCACGACCGGCATTCTGGTTGACCCGCGGAGTTCTACCAAACTCGGAAAGCATCACCACCAGGGTGGTGTCGAGCTTGCCGCTGGCAGCCAGGTCTTCGATCAAACTCGCCAACGCGGGGTCCATCACTTCACCATGGGTCCGCATCGCCGGGAAAATCTCCTCGTGATTGTCAAATCCACCTCGGTTCACTTGAACGAAGCGAACGCCGGTTTCGACGAGTTTGCGCGCGAGAAGAGCTGCACGGCCGAAGTCGGTTTCCCCATAACGAGCCAAGGTCTGGGGGGATTCCTTCTCCAGGTCGAATACTGAAAGCTGAGGGCTGCGCATCAGATCGATGGCATCGTTCAACGCGGTTTCGGCCGCCTTCATCTCTTGAGCACCGAATTTCTGCGAGGAACGGAGATTCATCTTGGCCAGAATATCGAGGCGTTTGTTGCCTTGAACCTGGTTGATGCCTTCAGGGAACGCCAGGTATGGATCGCGTTCGCCGGGACGACCAATGTAGTAGGCCTCGCAGCTTTGACCGAGATAACCGGCGCGGGGAGCACGGCCCCCGATACTGACGAACGCAGGCAGATCGCTCTGCGCGTTGCGTTGACTAACCACCACCGAACCAATACCAGGATGGATCGTCGTGTTACTGGTCTGTTGGAAACTGGACTGCAATTCATAGGTCGCACGACCATGGTCACCGTTTGTTCCTGCGATGGAGCGGATCAGCGAGGCGTGATGCATCTGCTTCGCGACCTTTGGGAAAATCTCGCTGATTTCAATTCCGTCGACCGAAGTCTTGATGGGCGAGAATTCACCAGCGGTTGGGCGCCCCGGTTTCGGATCCCAGGTGTCGATATGGCTCATCCCACCACCGTTCCAGAACAGGATGACCTGCTCGGCTCTCGGGGCGACAGACGGATTTGCGACGAGGCTGCGTACGGGCATGCCCAGAAACGTAGCAGCGCCAGTGATGCCAGCTCCTTGGAGCATTCGGCGGCGAGTCATGTGGTAGTCTTTACAACCAGTCATTGGAGTGTGGGTTTTGGTAGTGGGTTTTTGTGGTGCGAGTGGCAGAACACCGCAGGGGAAACTCGGTTAAGGAAGAAAACGAAATTCATGGCAATTCAGGAGCGCCCAACGCAGATCGGACATCCCGGATACAGCCTCCTCTCCTGCGTTACCGACAATCGCCTTGGCATCGGCAAACTCCTCAGCGGTCGGTTCACGGGTCAGGCATTCCAGATAAACGTGGTTGATCGCGGCATCGATATTGGCGTTAGGGCCGGTGACCATGTTGTGAAGCGGCTCCAACGTGCCAACGCGGGCAGCTTCGTGAGTCGCCTTGCCATTCAGCATCATAAGCTGCTGGCGGAGCGAAGCATTCTGCTCGCGGAACTCGCCCAGTGCAGCCCGGCTCGGTTGGCCAAACACGCGCACAAAGTGATCGGCCGGTGCCGGTGAAGCCATCCGCATGGTGCTGGAGAAACTGGGATTGTCATCCTTCTCCTCCTGGATGGTTTTGAGCTGATAACGCTGGGGACGACGCCGGTTCTGCTCGGCCATCATCCGCATCCGCTCCTGCTCGGCTAGCATTGCGTCAGCCTGTGCCTTCATCGAATCCAATTCGGATTCGGTCTTCGCGGCATCCGAGAGCACTTTTTTGAAGTCGATCTCAATCCCGGACTCCAGATCATAGCCCGCTCCAGCCGATTGCATGTTGTTCATCATGTTGGCGGTCATCCCCATGCTTGCCGAATCATTTGCCGCCACCTCGAGTGGATCTTCGCTCGTCTCACCGCTGATCGGAATGCGGATTTGTGTCGTCACCAAACGAACGTTCTCGCCCTGACGCCACTTGCGCTCAGCCACATGGCCCGCTTGGACCACCGAATCGTAGATGGACTCGCCAATCATTCGGCGAACGGGGCTGGCGGTGAAGTTCTTCGACGCGATCTCAATCATCGCTGGAGTGGCTTCAGGACCAAGATGACCGCGGCTGTAGGTCTCCGTCAGCATGATCATTTTGATCAAGGTTTTGAGATCGAAGCCCGAAGCAATGAACTCGCGGCTGATGTATTCGATCGTTTGCGGGTGCTTCAGCGCTTGGAACTCCGAGAAGTTGTCGAGCGGCTCGACAAAACCCTGCCCGTTCAATTCCGCCCAGATCCGATTCACAAACGACCGGGAGAAATAGGTGTTGCGCGGACTGGTGACCATCCGAGCAACTTCCTGTCGCAGATCGCTCTCTTTGTGAAGGTCCTTGTAAACGTTCAGGTCTTCGCTCGCCTTTTTCGCCTCGGAAAGGACGTCAAACCCTCCAATTCCCTTGCTGGTCGTATCCAGATCCAGGAGCGTGTCCAGAGCATCGCCCTCGTCTTTCTTCGCCTCAATTTCGGCCTCAGCCTGGCGAATCGCGTTGAAACGGTTGATGAAATGGGGCGGCGTCTGGTAGCTCACCAACTCAAACGGGAAACGCGGTTTGACCGGCTCACGACTCGAAGGCTGCTCGCGCTCTGGTGGCCATTGAACTCGCTGCGTTTCTTCCTCGTCCACTTTGGTGTAAAGAAGACGATCGCGAATCCGGACGTCACGCTGGACGGACTTTCCGAAGAAACTTGCCATCTCGTAAAATTCCATCTGGTTCCAGTCATCGAATGGATGGTCGTGACACTGCGCACAGGCCAGGCGAACCCCGAGGAAGATCTGGCTGGTCGCCGCCGCCATGTTCATGGGATCCGCTCCGTCTCCCAACAGGAAACCGACGGCCGGGTTCTGGGTCGTCCGGCCACTCGCCGAAATCAGCTCGTAGGCCATCTTGTCCCAAGCCACGTTTTCACTCACACATTGATGAATCCAGGCCTGCAATTCGCGTCCGCCCCGGGCATTGGAGCGCACCCGAAGCATGTCGGAGTAGAAAACCATCCAGCGATCCGCAAAGCGCTCATCGTTGAGCAATTTGTCGATCTGTTTCTCACGCCGCTCCGCAGCAGGCCAAGACTGATATTCCCTGATGTCGTCTATCGTTGGGATGATACCGACGAGATCCACCGTCGCCCGGCGCAAAAACGCCATGTCGTCAATTTGCTCGCCTTTCAACGCTCCGCGCCGCTCATTTTCGTGCTCCAGAACCCTGTCGATGGTCTGCGCGACCTCGTGAAGATTCTTTGGAGCCTGATCCGGAAAGACCAGTTCATTCTTCGTCAGCTTTTGTTTGGCCGCCTTGAGCCGAATTCCTTCAGGCCAGGGCGCACCCGCAGCGACCCAACGCTTCAGAACATCGATTTGTTCCTGCGGCAAGACTTCGTCCGTCTCTTGCGGCATCACTTCATCGTCAGAAATCGGTAACACAATGCGCTCGATCAAGAGACTGTGTTCGGGATCGCCTTCGACCACGGCCGTATCCGTATCGCCTCCTTTCATCATCGCTTCGCGGGAGTGAAGTTGCAGTCCTCCCTTCTCCTTGCCGGTGCCGTGACATCGTAAACAGGCGGATTCCAGAATGGGTTTCACCTCTTTTTCAAAGTCCGGGCCGGAGGCGGCAGAAGCCAGGTCGAGAGGGAACAGTGCAACAGTAAAAGCGGCGAACAAAAGTCGTGCGATGCGGTCCATGGGGTTTTGGAGTTGAATGAAGCCAAAACGTTCGGAAAAAACATTTGTTAGCGGAGTAAATCCCCAACGCACTTTGGCCTTCATGATCTTGCGTCCGGAAATTCGTAGCGTCAATCTTGAAGTCGATACCTTTCACGAGAATGATTTCCTGCCCAAGTTCCGGTTCCAAAGCCTTCCGGACAATTGAACATCAACCTGATCGGCAAAAATCCAGATCGCCATACACCGTATCTTCAAACCTACCGGGATAACTCTGATCGATTTCTATATCCTAAACCTGAGTGACGGTCTTAAGGCCTGAGTTCCTGAATGAAGGATCGGGATTCCTCATCCCAAATTCGCAGATTCCCCGCAAAATCCCCGGTGATGACCTGTTTGCCATCCCAACCAAATACCGCCTGAATCGGAAGCGCTTCCAGTTCGCGGATCGGGCCGACCGCATTCCCATCCGTCTTCCACAAACGAAGCGTCCGATCGCGGCCAACGGTGAGGAAGCGGCCGTCACGGGCGAACGCGAGATCGAGAATCCCGGTTTGGCGCGTGTAACGTGAGGGCTCCTGCTTGACGGCGTGGGGACTGGCGGTTCGTGTCGGCCAACCGTCTTTCATATCCCAGAGGACGAATTTGCCGTCTTCACCGGCCGACGCCAGCAGCTGCCCGTCCGCGCGCCAACTCAGGCTCGTGATCCTGACCTTGTGTTCGTCCAACGAGTAGAGAATGCCCGCGGATTCACTCTCCCAGATGTGAATCCCGCCGTTGCGGTCACCGGTTGCCAGCATCTTGCCGTCCGGGCTGAACCGAACGGCGCTAACCCAGTCAGTGTGCTTGTCGATCGTGTGCAACTGCTGTCCATTTTCTGCGGAGAAAATCTTCACCTTTTTCGCAGGCGTGCCGATCGCGACGAAGCGGTGATCAGAACTGACGTCGGCAGAAAGCACAATATCCTGCTCGTCACCGATCGTGGCTTTTCGCTGGCCGGTTCGCACGTCGAAGACGGCTACCTTTCCAGAATGAGCGCCCTCGCCGCCCGCGGCGACCAGCAAATCGCCATTCCGCGAAAAGCGCAGGTCATGAACGTCTCCTTCGGGAAACGGCAGAATGCCCAAAAGCGCCCATTCTTCGTTTTCTGCCGGTCTACCATAAAGGAGAATCTGCTTGTGTCCGTTCACCGCGATCAGATTCGCCCACGGGCTGCTCGCAAGAGCGAGGATCGGCGGCGCGACCCGAGTTTTGGCCAGCGGAACTTTGGGCAGATTGGTGGGCATTGCAGGGTTCTCCGGCCGTTCCATCGAACCTGTCGCAAGATCAAACCGAACGTTGCGCAGCTTCGACTTTCCGCCTTCCGCTTCAAGTAAGCCGCCCCCAATCCACTTGTGAATCAGCGCAATCTGCGCCTCGCCGATCTTCGGTTTCTTTGGCGGCATCGCTTCGACATCTTCGGCGTGGATGATCGATTCGTAGAGCCAGCTTGTATCCGGAACACCTGCCTTGACGACCTCGCCTCCGGAACTGCCTTTGACCACACCTGAGTAGCTCGTGAGATCGAGATCGGCCTTCCGTTTGTCAGGATTATGGCAGCCGTTGCAGTGCTGTTTGAAGATCGGGAGGACGTGATCTTCGAAATTCGGCGGCTCGGCCGCGCCAGCAGCTGCGGCAAGAATCAGGATGAGAAAAAAAATGCGACTCATCACGGCTCAATGGTTAAACATGAATTCACTCGAGTTGAGAAGCCCCCAGAGGACGTTGTCGAACGCTTTGTGTCGCGCCTGCCGATCGGCGGATTCCGGAAGCATCTCAAGAATTCCGTTCAACTCCGTTTCGGTCGGCTTGCGGGAAAGCGCGCGAATGTAGAGCGTTTCGATGATCGGCTCGTTCGTGTCGAATTGGTCCAACAAATTGGGAATCAGCTTGGGATTTCGCTGAAGGGCGTGGTCGATGGTTTGGCCGTTGATGAGGTGGAGCGCCTGCGAAAGGTTGGCCTCGGTTTTGTCCTCACATGCACACACACTCTCGCGCCGCGCTTGTCCGAACGTCGTGAAAAAGTACGCATTGAAGTTGTCGCGGCGGCCGCCTTCGAACATCACCAGCGCACGGTCGGCGGAGGATCGGCGGAATCGATGTTTGTAGTCGAGCGCGGCGCAGAGGCAGTCAAAGAACACGTCGGCGCGCATTCGGCGAAGTTGTGCGTGAGAGAAAAGCGCGTCGTCCTGAGCATTGCTTTGATTGGTGGTGGCTGAGAGTTGATAAGTTCGCGAAAGGCAGATATCTCGAATCAGCTTTCGTTGATCATAACCATATTCTTCTCCGAGCTTACGTCCCAGCTCATCGAGTAACGCGGCGTTGCTCGGCGGATTGCTGATGCGGAAATCATCGACCGGCTCCACGATGCCGCGCCCGAAGAAATGTGCCCAGATCCGGTTGGCGATGTTTTCACGGAAGAGTCGGTTTTCCGGAGAAGTCAGCCACGCGGCCAACACCTTCCGCGCGTCTTTGTCGGCGACGTCCGCGTACTCGCCTCCGAGGAATTTGTGGGCCATCGGCTGGCCGTCAACCGGGTGAAGTGCAGGCTCAGCATCGACGTCAACGAATGTGAAATACTCTCTGGCTTCCGAGCCGTGCTTGCGGCGAACGCCCATGAAAAACGATTGGAACGCGTAATAATCTTCGATCGTCCAGCGATCGAATGGGTGGTTGTGGCACTGCGCGCACTGCGTGCGAATGCCCATGAATATCTGCGCCGTGTCCTCGCTCAAGCGGACCGGATCGACTTTGCCCTGCGGAATCATCGTATAATAGTTCGAAGGCGGGCTGGTTAAATTGGAGCCGTTGCCGCTCAGCAGTTGCTGGGCGAACTCGTCGATCGGCGTGTTCTCGACCATGTTTTCTCGAACCCACTGGTAGTAATTCCAGCCGGCCTGCATTGCGGTCCCGCGTTCCGGATTCGTGTCCGTGAAAATCCGCAACCACTCGCCCCAGCGGGCCGCCCAGACTTCCCCAAACGCGTCGCGCGACATGAGTTCATCAACGAGCTTTCTGCGCTTGTCAGGATCATCCGATGCAAGAAATCCCGTGTATTCTTCTGGCGTCGGCAACGTGCCAGTAAGATCGATCGTCGCACGCCGGAGGAATTGTTCGTCGCTGCACAGGTCCGAAGAAAGGATGCGCATGTCTTGAAGTTTCGCAAAGACGAGCGCATCGACGTAGTTGTTCTCTGGCGGATTTGGCCAGACGAATTCGCCCTCAGGCAACACGGTGATCTCCATCCCAACGGTAAATTTGTCGAACCGCGCGAAAACATGCGCGCCACCAGCTTTCTTCGCCTCAACCACGCCGTCCTCGTTGATCGGAGCGACGGATTCGTTGTTGCCCATGAACAGGCACCATCGAGTCACGTCGCGCTCCGAACCATCGGCGTAAATCGCCGTCACTTCAGCAGTCAGCGAACCGCCGGGCCGTTCGAATTTGTGCGTCTCAGCCTGAAAACGGATCCCCGTCGCGAGCGGTGTTTCTTCCAGATCACGCGGAGCGCCCTGGTTGAGCCAGTCGAGGATGATTTGGTAGGACTCCGAGTCTTTTGCAAAAAGTTCGCCGCCGGTGTGGGAGACAGCGCCGGTCGCTTTTTGAAGAAGAAGACTCCTTTCAGGCTCCACAAGATTCACCCGCCGCCCGGGATGTTCCTCCATCAATCGAAAGTAGTCACCTTCCGAATCGTAGCCAAAAAGCGATAGCGTAAACCCGTCCTGGCCGCGGCTCGAGCCATGGCAGTCGCCCGCGTTGCAGCCCGATTTCAGAAAGATCGGCATCACGTCGTTCTTGAAGCTGACAACCTCGGCTTCAGCAGCTGCTGCCACAAAAAGGAAAATGGAAATGAAGGATGTTTTCATGGTTCGTTTCGCTTCGGGTCAATCCTGAGAACCCCATTGCCCGTCTGCTGGTGGATCTCTTGCCCGGCGTCTGTGATCGCGATGTCGCAGGCAAGTTCTTTGTATTGCCCGGTCAGGGCGTCTTCGGCGATGTCCAGTTGGAACCGGACTTCCGTATCGCCGGGTTTGATCTTCAGTTCTTCGGCGAGGCTGACCCCGTTCGGAAGTCGCAGAAGACGCGCCGTCGCGACTCCGTTGAATTCCCGAAGCTGCCGAATCTCTCCGACAATTTCGCCGCGTTTTCCCTGCTCGATGGCGGCGCGTTGCAGTTCGATTTCAAGATACGGATCCGTCACTTCAACGGCAATGAATGGCGAAGCAATGTAGTGAAAACCAACGCCGGAGCGCGGGTCGCCGCCTTCGTTTTCGCGAGCGGTGATCGTCAGTCGATACTTGCCCGACTTGGCCTGACTCGTCGCGGAGATTTTGTAATCACCCACGTCTTCGCCCTCAGCGAGGATCATCGGCGGCTGCTTGGCGACTCCGGCAGGAAGCCAGTCCATTTCCAGGTAGATCGCGCCGGTGAAATCGTCCTTTCGCCTCACATGAACTTTAAGATCAAGCTCCGCGTTTTTGGCGAGACCGATTTCTGGCTCTTCGATCCAAACGTCGAACGGAGCTTCTTCCAAAACGGCGAACGCGAGCTTGCGCGTTTTGTTGAACACCGGCGAATAGTCTCCACGCTGAGCATTCGAGGCATGCGTCTGCGCGAAGGCTCCTGACAATTTTACATTCTCGTCAATCGGACGCGGCGTCAGCTCCAGAACCGCCGTCTGGAGATCGACGTCAACCGGCGCACGGAACGTCGTCATGATCACTGGATCGTTCTTCGTGAAAACCGGCCCTTCAAATTCGACGCCTTCCGGCAGACCGCTGATTTCCAAACGCATCGGCCCATCGAACTGCGATCCGAACCCGTTCAGAATCGCGAAATGCCGCGCCATCGTCGAACCTCGATGAATCGCGATCACGTCGCGAACGATCGTCGACTGCGACGGAGAATCTTGATAGTAAGCGAACAGACTATCGCGATGCGGCTGGAATTCGACGCGGTAAATGTAGTCCTCGCCAAACTCCCGGCGCGTGTCGGCAACGCCAATCAAGTAATCGCCGTCGGCGTCCGGCTCGAACATGAAAACTGGATCGAGTCGATCTTTGACCTGATGCCGATAGTGATGACCTTCCCAATCGTGTCCATCCCAGATTGAGTCATCTTCCTCGTAAACGCGCGTGCTCGAATTGCCTTCCGCGGGCTTGATCCAGACGAACGGATCGAGCTTTGATCCCAACGTCTGCGCGTAAACTCGGACGCGATAGCGCTCGCCCTTTTTTGCGGAGAATCGATACCAATCCTTCTCGCCTTCGGTCTTGATAATGCCATTCAGCGCAACCGGCAGCTGCTGGCCGATTGATTGCGGTTCCTCGCCTTCGATCTCCATCACGTTGGGAAACGGCGCGACTTGAATCCGATTCGGCGATGGGATTTCCGGAAGGTCCGCGACGGTGTTCAGTTCGACCATCGACTGCTCAAACGGCCCAACGGTTTTCGGTAGCTTCGCCTTCAAAATGCCGCGCGTGCCATCGAGATAGAACACGTCGAGATCGAGTTCCTCGCCAAGTTGACCGCCTAACGGATACGTAATCGCCGGACGCGCGAAGTCACCGATGTGAAGTCCATAATGAATCCGAGTCCGTTCGACATCCATCATCTGGCTCACGGACACAAGGTAGTCGCCGGTCTCCGGCGCGATGAATGAAACCACCGGATCGTGGGCGAACAGCGGCGACCGACCGTTGCGCGCGACGCGTTTTCCAGACGGCGAGGTCACTTCGATTTTCATGTCGGTCAGGTCGCCGTAGTGGACCGTGCCGAGCCTTGCGTTAAGGATCTGGCAGGTGCAGCACTGACCTTCGCTGAGTTTAACGCGGTAGATATCCCAGTCGTTGGCTCGCTCGTTCTGGACCTGATAACCGACGACCGTGGAATTCAGCGGAACCTCCTGCGCATACTCAGGCGAATCATTTCGGGTCTCGTCCTTGTCCCAAAATGGATGCGCTTCCTGAACGACCGGAAACGGCGTAACCCAAAAACTGAGCAACTCCGACAACTTCTTCCGCGTTCGCAAGCGCAGATAGTATTCGCCAAGTGCCGCGTCGGGAGCGATCTCGAGATCCAGTTCGATCGCCTTCCCTTCTTCGACATCCATCGGCGTGCCGAATTGAGGGTGCGGAACGGTCTCAAGCGGACGAATCGCTGTGCAGCGAATCCCCGGCTGATAGAAGAGAACCTCCTCCGCGGTCTGAAGCCGCCAGCCTTCAATCCGGACGGTCACGTTCGTTCCACGCTGCCCGATCTGCGGCAGGATGAAGGAAGCGGTGTTCGGTTCCTGGGCCCAAATCGTCGGCACGGCCAACAACCAAAGAATCAGCGCGATGCGAATCATGCGATCAACGCCTCGACGGGTTTGCCTTCATTCACGATCTCGATTGGCCGGTCGCCCGGCGCCATCAGCTCCTTCTGCGAGTTGATCCCGATCAGTTTGTAGATCGTCGAGTGCAGATCGTGGAGCGGTACAGGATCGTTGGCAGGCGCGCTCGAAGTTGCATCGACCGATCCGTAAAACTGACCGCGATTCAATCCGCCGCCAGCCATCGCCATCGAGAATACCCGCGACCAGTGATCGCGCCCAGCAGACGCGTTGACCTTCGGCGTGCGGCCGAATTCGTGCGCCACCCAGATCAACGTGCTGTCGAGCATCCCACGCTCATCGAGGTCGTTGATCAGCGCCGCGATCGCGTGGTCGAACGCCGGCATTTGGGTTTGATAGACCTCGCGAAGCTGCACATGCGTGTCCCAGCCTGCATAGGTCAGCGATACAAATCGCGCCCCGGCCTCGACCAACCGGCGCGCCAACAACATCCGGCCTCCCGCTTCCGAGCCGAATGACTTTCCGTAGGTTCCGCGCTCGAGGAATTTGCCCATCCCGTAGCGCTCCTTCATATTTTCCGGCTCCTGCGACATGTCGAACGCGTTGCGAACGGCTTCGCTCGAAATCATCGTGTAGGCCTGCTGGTAGTACGAATCCATCGTCTCCAACGCCGCCGGATTCGATTCCAGTTTGCGGAATTGATCGTTCACCAATTGCCGAATCGCCTTACGATCATCAAACGCCCCGATGTCCACGCCGTTCGGCAAACTGAGATCGCGGACTTGGAAACTGTCGCCCTGCGCCGGATCTCCGCCCACGCCGAACGCACCGTATTTGTCGCTGAGATAGCCGGTTCCACCACCCGGCAGATTTTCAACGGTTGGCACGCCGATGTAGCCCGGCAACCCGTTGCGCGGACCAAACTCATGATTCACCACCGCGCCGACCGACGGATGCTTGATCGCCTGACTCGGCTTCTGTCCGGTGATCATGTTGTAGGTCGCCAAACCGTGATCCGGGATGTTGCCGACGACCGAACGCACGACGCACATCTTGTCGGCGATCTTCGCCTGTTCCGGCATCAATTCGCTGAGGATCACGCCCGGAATTTTCGTCTTCACGAATCCAAACGGCCCGCGGTATTCGAGTGGCGACTCCGGCTGCGGGTTCCACGATTCCTGTGCCGCGATCCCGCCTGGCAAAATGATCTGGATGACGCTCTTCGCCGTCCCCTCCTTCGAATCGAACCACTTCTGCGCGGCTTCGACGCGATAGACGTTTCCGAGCGTGAGCCCCACGCCCGCGAGCGAACCAACGCGTAAAATGTCGCGGCGCGAGCGGCGGTTGGTTTGTTGGAAATCGGAACAGCCAGAGTTTTTCATCGTGAGAGTCTGAGTTGGAAACGAATGCGGGAGTTCATGATTTTCTTAGCAGGGATTTCAGTGAGAATTCGCGCGCACGCGGATTTTCGAAAACGCGCCATCGTGTTCAATCTCGAAATCGTCAGCTGCAGCCGGCCTGCCATCAACTCGCCATTCGGCGTTTGGCATGGCCAAAACACTCTCAGCGGTCCACGATCCTTCCAGCCAGAGAACGCCGCGCGGCGAACGAAAATCAAACGATCCGGAGCCGGCTCCGAAGATCAATCGGCGCACTCGCAGTTTGCCCGCCCTCAGTTGCACCACGGCTTCGCCATCGCCGCCGCCTAGAAGAAGCATCTCGACTTCAATCTCGCCGTTGTCGATTTCCAGGGTCGCCAGATCGTGAACCAGCTCCAACGACCGTGCCGTCAGGCTGCCGCCCTCACGAACCCTCAACCGGCTGACGGTGTCAGGAAACTTTTCACCGTACTGAGCCATTCGGATCGTTCCATCGCCCCCATCCCAAACTCCGCCATCGAGGTCGACCAGGGACTCGGCGTTATTCCGCCCGATGAAGACCGGAGACCGCGTCACCAGCTTGCCTTGAACGATCAGTTCGGCGCGGGCACCCGGATTGAAGCCAACGATTAACTGCCCGAAGCCTGACTTCACCAACTCGCCGCTGGGTCCGATTCGCAAACGACCAGTCGAGTCATTGTGATTGGCGATGACCACGCTCTGCTTGGTCGCGAACCGACGATCGATCCGCGCCTCGCCTTCGCCATCAATCACGATCTGATCGAGGGCTGGATCCGGCTTTCCGCCCACCCAATTCGCCTCAGCATCCCAACTTCCACTGCGGCCCGCCCACACTGCGGTGGCGACCGATTTGCGTGCTCGCGAAGTCAGCCGCAACCGAACGTCATCCGCAAAATGGCCTTCGAATTCGTTTTCGTCGCGATCCGTTTCGTTTTCAAACGCCAGCAAGTCGATCAACAGAAAATCCGTTCCCGGCGGAACCGGCATGCTGACTTCGAGAGGCTCCCAAGTTTCAGGATCGTCATCGCTCAGGATCACCGAACTGGTAGCCGCGAGCCTTTCCGATGTGAGTTCGTTTTTGCGATCCCAAAAGGCTTTCGCCTCCTCGATCCGACCACGATAAGCGCCAATCCCGAGCCTGAATTGCGAATTCCCAACCCCGGACAGACGATTGAAAAAACTGCCGAGCTTTACGGTTACCTCACCCGTATTTACCCGATCGGAAAACGGGCGCAGATCGACGATTCGCCAGACCTCGGAAGCGCGCTGATCTCCAGCTTCGGTTTGCTCAGGAGAGTAGGTCGCGAGAAACTGAAGCATGCTCGCTCCACGAACCGGATGGATCGAACCGTCGGCGGATCTCGAAATGATGCGCGCGCCATCGCCGCTCCAGATTGCCGGTTCGGTTGGCATCCCCGCGCCGATTTGCTGACCCGGTTCGAACGAAGTTCCGAGATCAACCGGGAGTTCGTGAGCCGGCATGGGAAAGGTCCACGGCTCAGCTCCGAGCGTCAGCAACTGCTGAAACTTCGACGCCTCGTCATCGTGCAGGCGCAGCTTCTTTCCTCGAGCAACGATCTCGACTTCCCCCTCGAAAACATGAGTCTCAGACTGTCCACCGGCATCGACCCTCACCCCGAAACGCGTGCCGAAATCAATCGCTTCGCCTTCCGGCGTGACCACGGTGAAACCGACACCTGCTTTGTCCACATCCGCCGCGATGCTTCCCCGGTCGAGTCGCAATCGTTTCGGCCCAAGCACCTCAAATTTTGCCGGCCCTTCGATCGCGACGCGGACGCCCTTGCCGATTTCCAATTCGATCAACCCACGGCGAAGGCTAACCGTCTTGTTTGGCAATACATCGCCGAAAGGAGCCTCCCAAACCGCATCGGTCGCGCTCGTGATGCGAGCAACGGACATTTGATCTCGCTCCGGCCAGATTGATTTCAGCGTCAGAAGAATGGCCACGAGCGCAGCCGCAGCGGAAACCACGGCGATCCAGCTCCGGCGAATGGGCGGTTTCGTGTTGATCGGACTGAACGCGAAATCTCCGCCGTCCGAGAACAACTCGGCCAACGCGCCATGAACCCGGCAACACGCCCTGAATTCATCCCGCGCCGCCTTGGATTTCGCCAGCTTCGCGTTGAGCACAGCCATCTCTTCCGCCGCCAGCGACTCATTCAGATAATTGTCGATCAGCTCGTTCAAATCCGGATTCATGTCGTCTTCAGTTGGCGTTCGATGCACTTTCGCAAACTCGCGCGAGCCCGCGAAAGGGCGACGTAAACCGCGTTTGCTTCCCAGCCGATTCGTTCGGCGATGACGCCCGGTTTCAGCCCTTCGCGGTACTGCAACTCGATCATTCGACGCGGCTTCGCGGCGAGCTTGCCGAGACATTTTGTGAGGGCACGTATCTCTGCGGCGGCGCGACCGGGGTCGGCACCGTCGGTTTCGTCGGCCAGCAAATCGATCACCTCATCGCTGAGCCGGTTGCGGTCCCGCTTCTCCTTTCGCAATTGCTCGAGGACTTTGAACCGCGCGATCGTCAGCACCCACGCTTTGAAGTTTGTCTCCGGTTCGAAATCGTGCGCCTTCGCGGTCACGGTGAGGAAAACTTCCTGAACCACATCCTCCGCGGCGCTCGGATTGGGCAGAAGCGAAATCACGAAGTGCTTCACCATCGAAATATTCTCGACGAACAGCTGCTGAACGCGGGTGGTGTGATCTTGCTGGGGCATTCCTCAACTTATGAGAGAAATTCCGATTCCTTAGCAGGGAATTTCGATATTCCGTCAATTCTCATCACCCAAAACTCCTGCGCGCCCAAACCGCAGCCTCCAAAAACCCGCCACGAACGCAAAGCTCCGGATTTTTTTGTCCAATAATCCGTCCTTCTGTGGACCTGGTGTGAGAGTTACGTTTCACCCATGCCAAACACGGCCCCCAACAGCGATCACGAACAATTCACCCGCCTCCTCCTCGAAAGCGAACCGGTGATGCTGCGTTCCATTCTCGTCTCGGTGCCTCATCGGGCTGATGCCCGGGAGATCCTTCAGGAGACCGCCGTCGCGCTATGGCGCCAGTTCGAGACCTACGATCCGGCCCGACCGTTCCTCAACTGGGCGATGGGCTTTGCTCGCATCGAAACCCGGCGCTTCCTCTCCCGGGAATCCCGCCGGGCTCAACTCTCTGAACAAGCCATGGAAGTGCTGGAGCAGGAGATGCAGGGCACTCAGGAGTTCGACTCCGCCCTAGAGACCCATCTCGCCACCTGCCTCGGCAAACTCAACGAAAAGGCCCAACGGCTGGTCCGGGGCTACTACCACGAGGGCCACAGCCCCGAAATCCTTTCACAACGCGAAAACCGCAGTGTTGAAGCGATCTACAAAACCATCCAACGCGCCCGCCGCGAACTGCAGGCGTGTATTGAACGAAAGATGAACTCTGAACTGGCATGACTGATTCAACTGACTGGCAAGCCCTCATCCAGAAGCACCTCGATGGCCGATGCACCGAAGAGGAGGTCGCCGCGCTCTCTGACCAGATCGTGAACCGCGACGCCGTCCGATCTGATTACCTCAAGGCCGCCCGACTGCACGGTGTCCTCGGCGATGAAACCGTCGAACTGAATCCCAAAGTCATCCCCTTCTCTCCACCCACGCCGAAAAAGGATCTTCGCCTTCAGCCGATCGCCTGGTCCCGGCAACTTGCTGCCGCAATCGTCACCGGCGCCTTCGTGGGACTGACGGGGATCGGGGTGGTCTGGGCCATGAACTCGCCTAGGTCGGAGGCGAGTTTCATTCCGATTGCCAATGGCGATTTTCAGTCCATGACAGGGCCGGTCGAAGCGGGTTTCCCGAATCGATTTGGCTACTGGAGTGGCAACCCGGCTGAAGTCGTTCAGGAACCCGACGGAAACCGGGTTCTCCGATTCCTTGAGACCGGAAACGTCATGGGCAATCCTGAGGGTGGTGCCTCCAACTGCTCGGTCTTTCAATTGGTCGATCTCACTTCCCTGCGCCGCCAATGGGAAGCAGATCGATCCGAGTCCCAGCTGACCCTGGAACTCAGTGCCCGATTTCGCCGTGAATCAGCGCCCAAGGATGCCGATCTGCCAAAACTCGACGCGAGCGTTCGTATCTATCTTTTCCAGGGTGAACCGGAATTTCTCAGCAGCAATTGGCCCAATGTGGTGCGTGAAGCCGACGCCCTGGGCAAGCAGGCCATCAAGCTCAACCCTGGAGATGAAGCCGCAACCATCTCCACTTCCTGCCTCCTGAACTCGGAAGCGAACCTGGCGCTCATCGCGATCTCTGCCAACACGCGAATGGGTAGAACGACTCCCATTGAATTGGGCGGCTACTACGTAGATGACGTTCGACTCACCGCGATCAAACACCCCGTTCTTCCGGTCCGCTTTGTGAAATAAAAAAGCATTCTACTCACCAATTTTTAGCATAATGAAAACCAACTTAAAACGCCGCCATTTTCTCCGCGGAGCTGGAGCCTTGATTGCCCTGCCCGCTCTGGAATCCATCGAATTTCGCCGCTTTGCTTCTGCGGCTGCAACCGCAGCGATTACGCCCCCGAAACGCGCCGTCTTTTTTGGAATCGGATTTGGCGTGACTAAAGAAACCTGGTTTCCCGATGTCAATCAAACCGGCACCGACTACGAACTGTCCGAAGGCCTTTCCCCGCTCGCACGTCACCAGTCCGACCTCACCGTCGTGCAAGGCTGCGCAAACCAGTACACGAACGAAGCGCACTGGGGCAGCACCTTCTGGCTCACCGGCGCGAACCGCTATTCCGTTCCCGGTCAGAATATGGCCAACAGCATTTCGGTCGATCAGGTCGTCGCTCAAAACCTCGGACAGGATACCCGCTTTTCGTCCGTGCAACTGAATGGCTCCGACGAACAGGGACATGGCCCCGGGCTTTCGCTGGCCTGGGATCAGCGCGGCAAGCCGGTCGCCGGCCAAAACGATCCCGTCCAGGTTTTTCACAAGCTCTTCTCCGCCGACGACTTGCCGCTCGAACAACGAAAGGCCGCCATCGCCGAAAATCGCAGTGTTCTCGACGCCGTTCTCAGCGAAGCGAAGCGCGTGCAGCGCGGCCTTTCCAAAACCGACACCGACAAGCTCGACGAATATTTTCAGGGAATCCGCGACATCGAGACGCGCCTCAACAAAGACGAAGACTGGCTCGAAGTTCCCAAAGCAAAAGCCCCTCTCGAAGAACCGGAGCCCGGCCTGAAAGGGAAACCCGAGATCGAGATCATGCAGGATCTCATCGTCGCGGCACTTCAGACTGACAGCACGCGTTCGCTCACCTACCGCATGCCCGGCCAGAGCCTTTTGCAAAGTCTCGACGTCAAACCCAGTGCTCACAACGTGAGCCATTACTCTCCGGGAGATCGAATGGAAGGGTCAAAGCTGCGCGACAAAACTCACAGCGAATTGCTGGCCCGCTTCATCGACAAGCTGAAAGCGACACAGGAAGCCGACGGATCGAGTCTCTTCGATCACACCGCGGTGGCCTTCGGTTCGAATATCAGCTCCATTCATTACCTGACTAATTGTCCGACCATTCTCACCGGCGGCGGTGCCAATTTGAAACTCGGACAGCACCTCGTCCTGCCCGAAGACACCCCGCTCTGCAATGTCTGGCTGACGATGCTTCAGGGAATGGGAATCCAAGCGGAGCGCCACGGCGACAGCTCGGGAATTGTGAAGGAATTGCAGGCATGAGGCAGCGTCGAGAATTCACCATTTCACGAATCAACAGGGTATGTTCGTTAATCATACCCTGTTGGATCGTCTGCATCGTCGCCGCGTTTTCTACCGGCTCGGCGGCGGACGAACCGGCTGCGATTTTTCCGGAAAAGCATTTCGCCTTTTTCGAAAAGAACTGCCTCGAGTGCCACGATTCCCTCACTGAAAAAGGGAAGGTGAATCTCGAAGAAATCCCTTTCCAGATCACGACGATCGCTGAAGCGGAGCTTTGGCAAAAGGTGCTCGACTCGATCAACTCCGGAGAAATGCCGCCGGAGGATGAGCCGCAACCGGACAACGTGGAGAAGGCTGATTTTCTCGATGCACTTGCGAATCTGATGGTCACGGCTCGGAAATCGCTTGCCGACACGGGCGGCGAGATCACGATGCGGCGGCTGAATCGACGGGAATATCAAAACACGATCGAGCATCTCCTCGGTGTCAAACTGGATGTCAATTCGCTCCCGAGCGACGGTGGCGCGGGGAGTTTCGATACGGTGGGTGCCTCGCAGTTCATGTCGAGCGATCAGATCGAGCAATACCTGAAACTCGGCCGCAGCGCGATTGGCGAGTGGTTCGAACGTCGGGCAGCGATGGGGCAGGAAACCAGAACCTTCCGGGTGGAGCCGGAGAACACCGTCAATGTGCAGAGCCGCGAGAACATGGCGAAGCAGGAGGAGGTGCAGGAACGTTACCTGCGCTGGAAAGCTGAGGTCGACAAGGCCGCTCTCCTT
This sequence comes from uncultured bacterium, assembly GCA_963977015.1. Classification (GTDB taxonomy): domain Bacteria; phylum Verrucomicrobiota; class Verrucomicrobiia; order Verrucomicrobiales; family DEV007; genus JBCDHN01. The sequence goes on from CAXBMO010000025.1 coordinate 55,118, forward strand.
CCTGAGAACGAGAAGGTCCTCGCTCAGCTTCGGGAGAAATTCAAACTCGACGATCTGACGGACAGCGTCCGGCTCTATCAAAATGCGAACCTACTGAAGGGCACTCCTGATCCTACGAAATTCGGCTTCCGCGACGCCAACGCTGCATCCTTTTCCTACCAGGGCGGCTACGGCCGCACCCACGCCTACATGAAGCAATACCTCGAGTTTCCTAACAGTGACCGGGGCACTTACCTGAAACTCGCCTGGGCCATTCAGCGCATCGATGTCACTCCCAAACCGGAGGATCTTCCTCCGGGCACCTACAAGCTGAGGATTCGGGCCGGCTCGGTGGAGGGATCCGATCCCTCCCGCCACTTTATCGAGGTCGGTCACCCCCAGCGCGTCAACCAGGTGCCCTTCGGCTTTTCCTCCAAGCCCATCGCCAGTCTGCAGGTCACCGGCACGGAAGAAATCCCGGAGGTCGTGGAAACCATCATTGAGATCGGAGCCGACACCCCACGGGAATTCGGCATCCAGGAGCGCGTCCCGGCAGAGAGCAAAAAGACGATCAGCAGGGAATTCTATGCCTACAAACGGGAAAACGGCTACGGCACCCCGCCCGCGATCTGGGTGGACTGGATTGAGCTGGAAGGTCCGTTACCCCGCAATGGGGTGGTGGTGGCCAAAACCCATCGCGTCGAGGTGGAGAAAACTGTCAACGTCAAGAATTTGGAGATCATCAAAGGTCAGGAACAAAAGTTTAAAGAAAAATGGCTTCCCTGGAAGGAAGGGGTCGACAAGGCGGCCAAAGATCCGGCGAATCAAGAGGTCATGGCTGAACTTCGCCAGGAGCATCCCCAACTCGATACGGAACCTCTCCGGCTCTACGAAAACGCCGGTCGTTTGAAGGGAGCACCCGACCCCCGGAAGTTTGGATTCGGGGATCCCATCAACGCCAACGCGCACTACAGGTCGATTCGGCGAATCCTCGACTACACGAAACATTACGCAGAGCTTCCTCACAACGACCGGGGAGCTTACCTGAAACTTGTATCGGGGATCCAACGATTCGATGTGACCCCCGATCCGAAAGATGTGCCTCCCGGTAGCTACAAGCTTCGAGTTCGTGCCGGTACAGTGGAGGGCTCCGATCCATCCCGCCATTTCGTTGAGATCGGTCACCCTCAGCGTCGCAGTGCAACTTCACTCGGCTTCACGAAACTACTCAGTACCCAACAAATTTCCGGCACCATCCAGAATCCGCAGATCATTGAGGTCGACATCGAAATTGGCGCAGCCACCCCTCGCGATTTTGGCGTTCAGGAACGCCAGCCCAAATCAGCGAAACTTCTGAGGAAGGAGTTCGACAGTCACAAGAAGAAAAACGGCTACGGCACACCGCCCGCCATCTGGGTCGACTGGATCGAGCTCGAAGGGCCGATTCAAGATGCCGATGTAATTATGTCAGAAGTGACTCGCGTCGAGCCGGAAAAGACAGTCAACCCCGCGAACGAAAAGGAGATCGCGGAGATCGAAGATGCTCACGCACGCTTCACCGAGTGGCAAAAGGGCGTCGATGAAGCCGTGAAGTCCCCGAAAAATCAGGCGAAGATTGCCGAGCTTCGGAAAACTGAACCCAAGATCAATCACCCTCAGTGGTTCTACGAGTTTGCCGATCGACTCGAGGGCACGCCGGATCCCAAAGACTTCGGTTTCCGCGATTCCCAGAAAGCCGCCGCGAGCTATCCCCCGGGAGACCGGGCCAATCTGGCCTATCACAAACACTATGCCGCGCTCCCGCATCGAGACCGTGGCACCTACCTGAAAGTCGCTCACGGAACCGGTCGAATCATAGTGTCGCCCGAAGAACTCCCTCTTGGCAACTACACGCTCCGCGTTCGCGCCGCCAAGGTCGAAGGCTCACCCGCCGGGCGTCACTTCATCGAGGTCGGGCATCCCCAGCGCGAGATCGAGGTCAGGAACTGGGGACTGAAGGGTCAGGCCATCAGCAGCCATCAGGTCACCGGAACAATCGAGAATCCTCAGGTCATCGAGATTCCGCTCGAAGTGGGAACCGAAACGATCAAGGAGTTCGCCATTCAGGAAAAGCAACCCAACAACGGCAACCTCAAAGCACTTTGGGATGCTCACAATAAACTGAAGGCCAAGAACGGTTACGGCCACCCGCCCGCGATCTGGATTGACTGGGTGGAACTGGAAGGTCCGCACCCTGCCAAAGCTACCACATGGACTCAGCGACGTGAAGTCGAGGACCATGCCAATGCCAAAGTCGGCGGAACCTACAACGGCTATTACAAAGGAGGTCACGAAAAGGCGAAGACCTTCCTGAAAACCGGCGAGCCTCAGGGCGGGATCACCGATGAGCAGGAGGCCAAGTTTCGCATTCGTGCGTTTGAAGAGAACGGTCCGACCTTTCGCCGCTACCTCGAAGATCCGCTCACGCAAACCGGTTCCTACCTGACCATCTCCAGCCTGAACAAGGAAGAGTTCATCGCCCTGCCCCCGGAGCACCCCTCCGGATGGAAGGAAACCAAGCACGTCGTCGAGACACTTCCGCCCGGTGACTACCAACTGCGCTTCCGCATCGGCGCTGTCAAGGGTACTTCAACGGACCGGCATTTTGTCGATCTCGGCGCGGTTCCCGACAAGGACCAGTTCAACCATATCAGCACCTTCCAAATTACCGGAACCACTGACGAACCTCAGACCATCGAGGTGCCCGTGACCTTGACTGCGGACGGCCCTCGCAAGTTCGCGCTCCGCGAAAAGCGCGACCCGAAGGGCGATCTCAAACAGTACCGTGCCGCGCGGGCGGAAACCGGCGTCGGCCCCAAGCCTGCCTTGTGGATCGACTGGGTTGAGTGGGAGGGCCCGTTCAAGGCCTCGTCTGACGACTCAACCTTTACCGATTGGTGGGTCAGTCCCCAGACCACTCCGGACGAGTCGGCCCGCGCCCGACAGATTCTCGAGCAATTCGCCTTCAACGCCTACCGCGGAGCCAGCCCGGAGAGCGATTTCATCGACCGTCTTTCCGGCATCTTCGAGGCGCGCCGTGCCGAGGGAGATCCCTTTGACGTCGCGATTCGATTACCTCTCAGCGTCATTCTAGCTTCGCCCGGCTTTCTTTATCTCAACGAGCCGGTAAGTAGAGAAGGGTCTCCGCACCCGCCGCAGAAGCCCGGCAAACGAATCACCCTAACCGACCGCGAACTCGCCGTTCGTCTCGCCTACTTCCTCTGGAGCGCTCCACCCGACAAAGAACTTCTCGACCTCGCCAGTCGCGGTGAACTTTCCAACTCCGACATCCTCCGGAGCCAAGTCGACCGCCTCATCGCCGATTCCCGCTCCGACGAGTTTGTGGCCGGCTTTCTCCACCAGTGGCTCGACATGGAACGCCTCGATTTCTTCCAGTTCGATACCACGCTGCATCGCGAATTCGACGAGAGCACCCGCTCGGCCGCTCGGCAGGAAGTCTATCAGTCCTTCGCTCACCTGCTTCGCGATCCCGAGGGTGGCCGACTCGGAAAAATGCTCAAGAGTGACTACATTTTTGCCAATGGCCTGCTCGCCACTTACTACGGTATCGACGGCGTTACCGGAGATCAGTTCCAGAAAGTCACGCTTCCCGCCGATTCGCCCCGTGGTGGTTTGTTAGGCATGGCCGCGATCCATGCAATGGGCAGTGACGGCATTGAATCCAGCCCCGTCGAACGCGGTGCCTGGGTCTTGCGTCATTTGCTCAACGATCCGCCACCACCTGCACCACCGAATGTGCCGCAGTTGTCGCGCCTCGCCGATCAAGAGCTGACGACTCGCGAAAAACTCGCCGCCCACATGGAAGAAGCTCAGTGCGCCAGTTGCCATCGTAAGATCGACCCGATCGGTTTCGGCCTCGAAAATTTCGACGCCGCCGGCAAGTGGCGCACCACCGAAGGGAAAGGCAAACGCGCCCATGAGATCGACCCGGCCGACCAACTCCACGACGGCCCCGCTTTCGCCGATTACTTCGAGCTGCGCGATCTCATCGCCGAACGCGAACCTGACTTTGCCCGTGGTTTCACCGAGCACCTCATCGGCTACGGCCTGGGGCGTCCGTTCGGGTTTACCGATGAAGATTTAGCCAATGAGATTGTGGCGGCAGCGAAGAAGGAGGATTTCGCAGTGAGTGAATTCATTCGCGCTCTGGTGCAGAGCGAGCCGTTTCAGAAAAAGTAGACGTCGCCCCCCCTGATTCTCCAACCTAACACTCCACTAAAAGATGTTCTTCAACTATGAAAAAACAACGGAACGCAAACGAGCGGAGTTTTCCCTATACAGGTAGGGCAGTTTTATTTTTATATTTTAAGTGATGCGTAAGTCTTTAGATCAACCGCGAGACTGCGGCGGAATGCAGCGCCGGACCTTCCTCAAGGGGGCAGGCGTTGCCTTGTTGCTTCCGCGCTTGGAGAGCTTCGGACAGGTCGAGGATCTGTCGCCACGGCGAATGCTCACGATCGTGAATCACCTCAGCTTCTATCAGCCCGAGCTGATTCCCAAAACCGACGGCCCTTTCGAAAAGCCGCCGGCCCTGCTGGCCAATTTGTCGGATCACTTTCCGCACCTGAAGATGTACAGCGGAATGAACAACCCTGCCGTTCAAAACGGATTCGGGCACACGCCCTGCGTCGGGATTCTCTCCGGTTACTTCAACAAGCTGCATCGCAAGAATCGCGTCTCCATCGACCAGGCGATCGCGGATCATATGGGAGACGATACCCGCTTCCGCTCTCTCGTTTTCCAGGCCGGTGAGAATTTGAATTTCTCCCAGATCTCCTGGGACAAGCACGGCTTGCCGGTGCACCAGCTCGATTCGCCTCGCAAGATCTTCAATCTGCTCTTCGGAGTGAATGAAAACGAGAAGGTGCAACAGCAGATCCTCGACGAGGATCGCAGCATTCTCGATGCGGTGCTCTCCCAGGCCAAGTCGATGGAGAAGCGGCTGACTGCGACTGACCGGGAAAAGATGGACGAATATCTCACCTCGGTGCGCGACGCGGAGAAGACCGTGCGCAAGCAGGCCCATTGGTCCGGCCGCCCCAAGCCGGAGGTGGACTACGATGCGAATGACGAACTCAAACACTTCGACCGCAAATCGGTAGACGACTACGTGGCCACCCTCCTGGACCTGGCCGTCCTCGCCCTGGAAACCGATTCCACCCGGGCGGTCACAGTGCAGATTCCTTTCTGGGAAGGATTCAAGGAACCGGAGCTGACCGGCAACTACCACGATCTTTCGCATCACGGCCAGAAGCCGGACAAAGTCGAGAAACTTTTGAAGATGGAACACGGGATTCTCAATCGCATCAGTGACGCGCTCACGACGATGAAGCAGCGCAAGGCGGGGAACAGCGTGCTCTTCGATCAAACGACGACGCTGCTGACGGCCTCGATGGGCAGTGCCAACGCCCATAACTTTGATGACCTTCCCGCGCTCGTCTTCGATTCACGCGTGAAGACTCCCGGCTTCTCGCGGCGTCAGGACGTGCCGATGAGCAATCTCTACCTCGGCCTCCTGCAACAATTCGGCGCCGAACAGGACCAGTTCGGCGAAAGCAACAGCGCCTTCGACCTCTTGGCCTGATGCGACCCATCTGGACAGCCATTCTCTTAGTCTGCGCCGCGCCATCGCTGGCACGCGCAGAACCAGCCCTCGAAACATTCTTCTCCCAACACTGCGTCGAGTGCCACGGACCCGACAAGCAGAAAGGAAAGGTGCGCCTGGACCTGTCAGCCGACGAATTCTTCGCCACGAGCGAACTGACGGAGACCGTGATCGCCGTGCTCGAAGCGGAAGAGATGCCGCCGGAAGACGAGCCTCAACCCGGCGACGACGAGAGAGCACGCGTCGTTGAACTGCTCGAGGGCCGCATCCTCGCCCGTCGTCCTGCCAATCCCCTCAAGCGGCTGACGCAGGCGGAGTACCAGAACACGATCCTGGACCTCTTCGGCGTCGATTTCGACTTCACCGACCTCCTTCCGTCCGACCAGGTCGAACATGGCTTCGACAAATTTGGCGAGTCGCACCTGATGTCATCCCACCAGGTTGTGGCCTATCTCAAGACGGCCCGCTTCGTGGCCGAGCGCCTCCTGCCGGATACACAACCCGAGACGAAAACGTGGGAGTTCGACGCGCGACACTTTCACGGCAGCAAGAATTTCGCGACCGGCGGCGGCGGCGATTTCCGCGATGGAGACGACTATGTCATCACCGGCTTTCGTCCCTACCGCAGCAATCTGCATTTCTCCATCGATCCAGACAGCCACGACCAGTTTGTCATCCCCGCCTTCGGTGTCTACCGCCTCGAAGTGAAGGCGCGTTCGGAGAAATCCAAGGAGGGTGAAATCGTCGGCATCAATCTCGGGGATGGGCGCCACCCGACCAGCTTTCGGAATATCCGACGGGTTGCCATGCCTCATGGTTCGCGCGGGTTTACGACCGAGCTCACCTTGAAGGCAGGCGACAAGCTCGCCTTCACCTTCACCTTCGACAGCGCCCGCGTGCCGGGGAGGAGTCTGGCCAAGAAGCCACACACAGGTCCGGCGATGCGGTTCTCGCAGGTGAAAGTAACCGGCCCGTTGGTCGAACAGTGGCCCAGCTCCGCGATGCAAGCCGCCCTCCCCCGGCCGGACATGACGCCCGAGGAACTGGTCGATCACATCGCCCTGCTGCTGACCCAGCGGGCACTGGGGGCGGAGGATCGCAAGGCCTTCGTCGAGATTGCCCGGAGCCGGCACACGTCCGGTGCCACCCCGACGGCCACAGCTCGATCAGTCTTGATCGCCCTGCTGACCTCGCCGCACTTCCTCTACAAGTCCGAGTCGCCCGAGTTGACAGGAGTGGAGCTGGCGCATCGCCTTTCCTACTTCCTGTGGAATTCCGTGCCGGATCCCGAATTGCTTGAGGCTGCCTCCTCCGGAGAATTGGCCGGGGATTCAGCGGCGCAGGTGGAGCGCATGCTGGCCGACGCCAAGGTGGACCGTTTCATCGAGGACTTCACCCGTCAGTGGCTCCAGCGGGACAAGGTGGACGACTTTGGCCCGGACGTGCGCGTCTACAAGGATGTCCGGAACATGACGGTCGATTCCATGGGGCGGGAGGGTCGTGAGCTCTTTGCCCACCTTCTCAAGAACGACCTGAGCATGGAACACTTCATCGATTCGGATTTCGTCATGGCGAACGACCGCCTCGCGCGCTTCTACAAATTGCCACCCGTGAAGGGCGATGAGTTTGTTCCCGTGACGCTGCCCGGGGACAGCGAGCGCGGCGGGCTCATTGCCCAGGCCGGTTTTCTGAAGCTCACTTCCACGGATTTCGCGACCTCCCCCATCCATCGCGGAGCCTGGATTCTGAAGAATCTCTACAACGAGAAGATCGAGCCGCCGGCCGATGTGGTGATCAATGAGCCCGACATCCGGGGTGCCACCACCGTCCGCGAAGCCGTTCTCAAGCATCAACAGCTCGAGAGCTGCTCCCGCTGTCACTCGAAGATCGACCCCCTCGGTTTCGCCCTCGAATACTACGATCCGGTCGGCCGCAAGCGGAACCAGTATCGCCACGTCGAAGAACTCCCGGCCGAGGACGAGGGAACTACCTTCACCAAGAAACTCAAATTCAACGAGGTCCCGATTGAGGCAACGATGGCGCTGCCGAACGGTCGCGAAGTGAGCGACCTGCCCAGCCTCAAGGCCGCCCTGATGGACGACCAGGAACGAATTCTCAAGGGCATCATCAGCAAGCTCATCGGCTACGCCATCGGACGTGAGACTGGGGTTGCGGACCGGCCTTATGTGGACGCAGTTTACGAGGCTGCCAAAGCGCGTGAGTATTCGTTGCGCGCCGCGATCGAGGCGATTGTGGTGCATCCGGAGTTTGGGCGGAAGTGAGTGAACAGGGTTGGGTCGGTGGTGTGACCCTGTTGAGTCGCGGTTTGGAAATGCTCACTCGTATCCTCTTTTTCTGCTGTTTGCTCGAAAAGCCAATTTTCCAGCGTTTTTCCGTTGCCAGTGCAGCTCAACCGCTGCAAACTAATGGCACTGAGGCTGGAAAGGTGTCCCCTGCCGAAAACAAGAACAAGCAATCCAAAAATACAAATGAACTACGATCATGCCTGTGTAACTTGGACTCCTGAGGATACTGAGGATCTCGGAAAAGACGTCAATGCACCCTCGCAAAAAATGACTGAAAATTCCGACACTTTCAAGAAAGTTAATTCTAATCTTGAGCAAGCTGAAACTCCGAAATAACCGATGCGACTGAAACCGTCGCAAAAACGCCGGTGATATTAGTGATAGGTTGACAGTGAACCTGCTGTATCGCCCACTATGCCAAGATACAATCAATAATCCGTATCCGATCTATGATCGGCTTCGGGCTGAGGAGCCCGTCTATTGGCATGATCAGACGTCGTCCTGGGTTCTTTCTAGATACGACGATTGCCGATTTGTGTTGAGTAGCCATGAGCTATTTGCGCGCGATCGCCGTCGAGTTGGAATGCGGCTGCCCGCCAATCAGGACAACTTGCAGGTACAAGATCCGCCCAAACATACCGAATTTCGCTCTACCTTGTCGCTAGCCTTTAAGAAGCAGGACTTGCCACAACTGATATCCGCAGCTCGAGTGCGGCTCGAAGATAGCGTCTTCCGACGAACACATCGAGCGCCATTCGATTTCATGTCTGAAGTGGCCACGGATATTGCCCTTGATATCTCATTGAAACTCATTGGGGCAGATGGGAACAAACCTTCGAATTATCATTCCATATTTGAAGAGATCGCCAAGCAGATGGACTCTTCCATCGACCCGAGTAGACGTGGCGGCACGGACGCCACTTCAGCGCTTCGATCTCTTATGGGGACTTGGATGGCCACTCCAACAACGGCAGGCTTAATTGGAGCATTGCAAGAAGGTGCATTGGAAAAATTTGACAGCGACTTTATTACAAACACAATGTGCGGGGTATTTAACGCTTGCTACAGCACGCTCTATGCTTTGACGGGAAGCGTGTTCTTGACAATGCTTACCAATCGACATCTTTTGCAATCAAACGTCAAAGTTGCAACGGATGTTGCTGCTCAGGAACTCATTCGATACATCAGTCCCGCGCAAGGCGCTACTAGGTACGCGGTGGCCCCGATTGAGATTAGCAACAAGACAGTTAAACGCGGGGACGCTGTGATTATATTATTCGGTGCCGCGAACCGAGATCCTGAAAAGTTCCATACCCCTGCGAAGGTATTACTTGATCGATCTCCGAATCCGCATCTCGGATTTGGGTGGGGTAGTCATTTTTGTATTGGCGCATCGGTTGCTTCCCAATGGGTTCGAGAATTGCTTTCGTTCATACAGATGAAGCATGAAAGCTTGGAGATCTGCGGAGAGCCTGCATACTTGAATCTGGCAACATTGCGGTGCTTGCAGAGGCTTGATCTGAGCCTAAATCAAGCCTGACTCGGTTGCGATAAAGCTATATCGAATTTAATCTGGCCCTAACTATATTGTAGATTCTCGGAGGGGCGGTGGTGTCAGCCCCATCGTAAAATGCAACGAACGATTCGTGCTGTATGACTTCAAGGCTCGCAGCTCGGCAAAAGTCGTGAATCTCGTGCGTATGCCACCGGAATTGAATTGATTCAATGTCTCGTGCGATTTTTAGCCCAATTGAGCCGGCAAATTTGACTGTCCAAAATGTTTTTGTTGTGCGATCGCATTGTTTAGCGTGGTGCATTATGATCGGCTGGTAGGTAAAGATAAGCTCACCGACCTGATTGAGAAATCCCTTTAACGTGCAGATTAGACTATCAATTCGTTCGATATATTCGAAAACTCCTGAACTAACGATCAAGTCAAACTTCGGCCAGGCAAATGTGCTGATTTCGCAGGTTGCTTTGATCTGGCGAATATCTGCGGCGGGAAATTTTTTTCGACAAACTTCTACCATTCCTGACGAAACATCGACAGCGAATATATTGGATTGAATGACGCACACATCAAGCGCATCAAGTAGGTTTCCAGTACCAACACCAAAATCTAGGAGCTTGGTTTTTGCGCCTAGTAACGGTTTGACTACGGCGGCAACGGCACTTGGGGACTTCCAGTCAGCGGCAGTCTTCTTATCATAAACAGGAGAAATTGTATCAAAAAATTCCCTGTTGATTTTGTTTTCATCTTGCGAGTGCATTGATTCCTCAGGGGTGAATTTTTGTTGCCCTTGCCAATGAACGCAAAGTTTTAGAATGGTCGGTCGCCGATGATTCCAGCCCGCTCCATCTTTCTCTTGGTGGGCCAGTAGTCGTGCACTGCATAGTGCTGGGTAGAGCGGTTATCCCAAATCGCAACGCTGTTTGGTCGCCAGCGAAATCTCACTTGATACTCAGGCACCATCGCTTGGCTCTGGAGGTAGTTGAGAAGCAAGCTTGCGCCTGGGTTCTTGTCCAGACCATTGCGCACATTTTGCGGCGTGTGGTAGTTGACAAAGTGCGTGGTGAAGCTTGCTACAAATAGTATCTTCTCACCAGTCTCGGGATGTGTTCGCACCACCGGGTGCTCTACTGGCGGATTGTTGGCCGCCAGCTCGTCCCGTTCTTCGATGGACATAGCCGCCCCGAAGGAGTGTTCGATGCTGGACCTGGCGCGCAGATCGGCAATCCGATCCTTAATATCCTGCGGCAGCCCCTCATACGCCTCGACCATGTTGACCCAGATCGTGTCGCCGCCGTCGGCCGGACACTCGATGCAGCGCAGCACCGCTCCCATCGCGGGGTTTTCGCGCCATAGGCCATCGACATGCCAGTGGTTTTCGTAGGGGTCGCAGTTTTTGCCGCGATAGAGCTGAAGCAGTCCAGGGTGGTCAGGATTGCTGCGGGCGAACGGGTGCTCCTCTAATTCGCCGAAGCGGCGTGCGAAGGCCACATGTTCGGCTGGCGTGATATCCTGATCCCGTAGGAACAGCACGTGATGCTCCAGCAGCAGCTTTCTGATCTCGGCGAACAGACCTGAGTCGTGGGCAGCATCGCGCAGATTAACGCCCGATAGTTCTGCACCGATTTTACGGGTAAGTTTTTCGACTTTAATTGTCATCAGTTGCCAGTGTAAAAATTACTGTATTGAAATTGCCTTTTCAACGATAATCACCGGTGCCATTCAGGTCCGGCGACAATTCTTGACTTTTCTTTAGCAGAGACGGATCTCGCAGAAACACGACAATCGTCCGAGCCGCCAAGGAACTGAACTCAATCTTTTCCGAGCCATCATCGGCCTCGTCGCAGCGATCCTGTTGATTGGGGTAGGTATTCTGAGGCAGCAAGGACGAGCCATCCCCCGACCGGACGGGGATTGAACCCGAATGGGGCAAGGTTGAGCGAAACGTAGTGGAGGGTCTCCGCACCCGACCTGTTGCCAAAGCCTGCTTCCGAGGCAATGCAGCGGGTGCGGAGACCCTTTTCTACTTTGGCCACCCTCCGATCGACATCCTCACCCCTACGCCATTCGATTGCTCGCCCTCACGCAAATCCTGCCCACTTTTTTGTCCAAAAGATCCGTCCTTCCGCGGACCTGTCTGGTAGCTTGTTCTTTCGGCTATCATGAGATCCCACCATGAAAACCCTTCTTTCCTTTTCGGTCTTCTGTCTGTCGGCAATGGTCGCCACAGCCGCGGGCGGAGAGCGTCCCAACATCATCCTGTTTCTGATCGACGATCAGAACCCGTCGAGCATCGCCGCCTTTGGGGGCGACACCTACACTCCCCATCTCGATCGCAAGGCTGAGGAAGGCATGAAGTTCACTCGGGCCTATGTCAGCAGCTCGGTTTGCACGCCGTCCCGATACAGTTTCCTGACGGGTCGGTTTGCGGGGAATTCGCATAGTGAACTCTACGCCGAAGCAGTCGGCAGCGCGGAAAACCAAGGGCTTCCCGGTTTCAATGTCGCCCTCGAGCGCGACAAGATGAATGTCGGCAATGTTCTCCGTGAAGCCGGTTATACCACCGGGTTCGTCGGGAAATTTCACCTCACATCCCGATTCGACTTTCCGGAGTTTTACCAAGGAAATAACAAATGGATCGAGATTCCCAAAGATGCGAGTCCCGGGCCGGAAACCTCGGCTCAGTTCGCACACAACGAACGCTGGATGCGTCGCTACCTAAAAGAACTGGGCTTTTCCTGGGCGAAGAATGTTTACCCGGAAAACTCGCACCCACCCTATTCCGAACACAACCCGGAGTGGACGACGGTGGCAGCTCTCGAGTTTATTGAAGAAAACACGGACGGCCCCTTTTACCTTCATCTTTGCAGCACCCTGCTCCACGGGCCGGACAAGTCCTGGCGACGCTCCATGGATCACCCGCTCATTACCGGAGAGGGAGAAGTGGAAAGCCTTCCCGAGGTCATGACGCCGCGCGCCGAGCTTCTCAAGACCATCGCGGAACGCGGGTTCGATCCCGACAGCCACGTGGCGGGTGAAGCCTGGATCGACGATTCGCTCGGGGCGGTGATGCGAAAGCTTGCGGAACTCGGAATCGACGACAACACGCTGGTGTTCTTTGCGCCCGATCACGGTCGCGATGGCAAAGCCTCCGTCTTTTCCCATGGGGCGGCTCAAGTGCCCATGATCATGCGCTGGCCACGCGGAATACCCACCGGGCAGGTGTGTGAGGAACTCGTCCAGAATATCGATCTCGTGCCCACCTTCTTCGAACTGGGGGAAGCGGAGAAACCCGAATCGTACCGGATCGATGGACGGAGTCTCACCCCTCTGTTCAAGAACGGAACCGACGACGGTTGGCGGGATCACCTTTATCTCGAGATGGGCGCAGCACGGGCAACCGTCACGAAAGACTGGTCCTACATTGCCGTTCGCTACACCCAGGATCAGATCGCTGCCATTCAACGCGCCACCCCGCAAAAATTACCCAAAGCTATGTCTTACATCGGACGTCTCGGCATCGGCGTTCGAGGAGCCGAACGCCCCGGATTTTTTGACGAGGATCAGCTCTACCACCTGAACCGGGATCCGAAGGAAATGGAGAACCTCGCGTATCATCCGGAACAGGCCACTCGCCTGAAAGAGATGCGCGAACTCATGCAGCAGGGCCTCGAAGCCATCGGTCGTCCTTTTGGAGAGTTCATTCCCGGAGGGAACGCCGCCGAACCCGGCCAGATTGACAAGCAGATCGAAATCGTGAAACAACTCGAAATCCGGGGCAAAAAAGTAACGGTGCCGGAGGGGTTGAAGAAACATCCGGGAGTGACTGAGGAACCCACGTCGGACGACAGAGCGAAGAAAAAAACGAAACGCGAGGCGCGTAGGATGGCTCGCGAGCAAGGCAAAGTAAACGTTCAGGGAAACTCAGACGAATAGTCTCTCGAAATATTCTATCACTCGGTTTCTTCTGAGCCTGTTAGTCTCAAGCTCGGGGTAGCGCATCCTGAGGCAACCTGCTCCCATTTCATTGCCTGAAGTCTTCCAGCGCGAGAAAGTAGAATTTTTTTGTCCAATTTCAGGGTGTATCGTGGACCTCATGTGAGACCTCTGGCGTCGTGGCAAGCTTGGCGCCTCAGCCGGTATCTACGGGAGTTGATAAAGCTCCCAACTGTCGTTTCCTACCATCATGAACTCCCCCTTCAATCGCCGCCACTTCCTTCGCGGAACCGGAGCGCTCATTGCTCTGCCCGCCCTCGAATCCATCGGCTTCCGACGCTTTGCCAGCGCTGCCGCCACCTCTGTCCCCTCCTCCGTTCCACCCAAGCGCGCCGTTTTTCTCGGCATCGGCTTCGGGGTAACCAAGGAGACCTGGTTTCCGGACGTCAACCAAACCGGCGGCGACTATGAACTTTCCGAGGGGCTCGCTCCGCTCGCCCGCCACCAGGCCGATATCACCGTGGTGCAGGGCTGCGCGAACCAGTACACCAACGAAGCCCACTGGGGCAGCACGTTCTGGCTCACGGGCGCCAATCGTTATTCCGTCCCCGGCCAGAACATGGCCAACAGCATTTCCGCCGACCAGGTCGTCGCGCAACACCTGGGTCAGGACACCCGTTTCTCTTCCCTCCATCTCAACGCCTCCGAACTTCAGGGTCACGGCCCCGGACTTTCCCTGGCTTGGAATCAACGGGGCAAGCCCGTCGCCGGGCAGGACGACCCCGTCCAGGTTTTCCACAAGCTCTTCTCGACCGACGACATGCCGCTGGAACAACGCCAAGCCGCCATCGCCGGGAACCGCAGCGTCCTCGACGCCGTGCTCAGCGAAGCCAAGCGCATGCAGCGCGGTCTCTCCAAGACCGACACCGACAAGCTCGACGAATACTTTCAGGGCATTCGCGACATCGAGACTCGCCTCAACAAGGACGAAGACTGGCTTGACGTTCCCAAGGCGAAAGCGCCCCTCGACGAGCCCGAACCCGGGTTGAAGGGGAAGGCTGAGATCGAGATCATGCAGGACCTCATCGTCGCCGCCTTGCAGACGGACAGCACGCGTTCGCTCACTTACCGCATGCCCGGCAACACGCTCCTGCAGAGTCTCGAAATCAAACACAGCGCCCACAATGTGAGCCACTACTCACCCGGCGAACGCATGGAGGCCTCCAAGCTGCGCGACAAGGCCCACAGCGAGCTCCTGGCTCGACTCATCGACAAGCTCAAGGCTACGAAGGAAGCCGACGGCTCCAGTCTCTTCGACCACACCACGGTGGCTTTCGGCTCGAACATCAGCTCGATCCACTACCTGACCAACTGCCCAACGGTCCTCACCGGCGGCGGAGCGAATCTCAAGCTCGGTCAGCATCTCGCGCTGCCGAAGGACACGCCGCTGTGCAACGTGTGGCTGACGATGCTCCAAGGCATGGGGATCGAGACCGAGCGGCATGGAGACAGCTCGGGAATCGTGAAGGAACTGCAGGGATAGCGAGGAAACCGACAACGGAGAAGATGAACCTTTCACCCCAACCCCTCACTTCGCGACGTAGCGGAATTTGCAAAAAATTCCGACTCCTGCCGTGGCGACTTTCGGAAGATCTCGCATCTTCCGCTACGCTACTTGCCTGTCTGCTGCCTCTCCACTTTTCTTTGGCTGCGGATGACACCAGACCCGAGCTCCCCGAAAAGCACCTCGCCTTCCTCGAAAAATACTGCCTCGAGTGCCACGACGCGCTCACGGAAAAGGGCAAAGTCAACCTTGAAGACATCCCCTTTCAGCAACTCTGTTTTTCTGTCTTTATTGGCTGGGGACGAATAGCGGATCCTTCAGGATGCGGTTGGCGAGGCAGACGAGTTTTCGCATGACTGCGGTTAGCGCAACGTGGTGGGCCTTTCCCTTCGCCCTCAATCGCTCATAAAATGCTTTCAGAATGGGGTTGAAGCGCACCGCACAAAGTGCCGGCATGTAGAGGCTTCGCCGAACCAAGGCGCGTCCTCCGTGAATGCTCCGTTTTCCCCTCCAGGCCCCACTGTCGCGGTTGAGTGGCGCAACTCCGACCAGTCTGCTGGCTTGCTTGTCGCTGATGGATCCCAGTTCGGGCATCTCTGCAATCAAAACCCCTGAAGTGCCGGGGCCCAGTCCTTTGATCTGCTCGAGCTTACGGGCTTTCTCCTTCAACTCGCGGTTGGCTTCAATAAGCTTCTTGATCCGGTCCTGACAACGCTCAACGCGCCCCTGGAGGAAGCGGATCGAGGCCCGCAGGTCGCCTTTCACGTAGTGATCGGTGGTCTTCTGAAGGGTGATTTTCTCGCGGGAGAGCTGCGCAGTCAGACGCTCTTTGCGGCGTACGACAGCCGAGAGCTCCACCTGCTGCGGAGAGGGGCAAACGGCTGCTGGCGGATGGAATGTGTGGCCGTATTCGCAGAGAACCCGGGCATCGATCGCGTCCGTTTTTGCCAACTGACCGGCGGCTCTGGCGAAGTCCCGGACTTGCCGGGCGTTCACGGAACTGACGGCGATATGGTGAGTAAAGCAGAACTCCAACAACGCCTTTTCGTAGCCACCGGTGGGCTCGCAGACAATGTGGATGGGCTCGGACAGCTTCTTGAGTTCACCAAGCAAACCGCGCAATCCAGCGGGGGTGTTGGCGAAGCTTCGAGGCTGCTGAAGTTGACGATGGTGAAGGTCGAGTTTGTCTTTGCAAACATCGACTCCTACGTAGTATTTAATCGAGTAATCTGATTTTGATTTCATCTGTGATTCAACCTTGGAACTTCGAGCTCTAGGGCTCAGGCAACTCTACGAATTGCAGACGATAGTGAGTGGGAGCCCCGAGCTGAAAGTCGAGTTCAATGGACTCAAGGCCGCACGAGGTCATCCCACTCGCAGCATCCGGGGTGGCCACCCCGGATGCTGCGCTTTCTGGCTCTAACACAGCCAAATGGCGATTCAAGATTGCACGGATACAACAACCAAGGTCAGCACGATCGCTGAAGCCGAGCTCTGGCAAAAAGTCCTCAACTCGATGAACTCCGGCGAGATGCCTCCCGAAGACGAGCTCCAGCCGGAGAACACGGAGAAGGCCGACTTCCTCGACGCCCTCGCCCAAACCATGGTCGCAGCGCGGCGATCGCTCTCCGACTCGGGCGGCGAGATCACGATGCGTCGTCTCAATCAACGAGAATACCAGAACACGATCCAGCACCTGCTCGGCGTCAGAGTGGATGTCAGCACCCTGCCATCCGATGGCGGCTCCGGAACCTTCGATACCGTGGGCGCTTCGCAGTTCATCTCCAGCGATCAGATCGAGCAGTATCTGAAACTCGGACTCAGCGCGATCGACGAATTGTTCGAACGTCAGGCGGCGATGGGACAGGACGCAAAAACCTTCCGGGTCGAACCGGAGACCACCGTCAATGTGCAGAGCCGCAAGAACATGGCAAAAATGGAGGAGGTGCAGGAACGCTACCTGCTCTGGAAAGCCGAGGTGGACAAGGCGGCCCTCCTTCCTGAGAACGAGGAAGTTCTCGCGCGGCTCCGCGAGAAGTACAAGCTCGACGACCTCACCAACAGCATCCGGCTCTATCAGAACGCCAACCTGCTCAAAGGAGCCCCGGATGCCACGAAGTTTGGCTTCCGCGACGCCAACGCCGCGTCCTTTTCATTCCAAGGCGGATACGGCCGGTCCCACGCCTACCTAAAGCACTATCTTGAGCTTCCTCACTGTGATCGAGGAACCTATCTCAAGCTCGCCTGGGGGATCCAGCGCATCGACGTTCTCCCGGATCCGAAAGACGTTCCTCCGGGGACTTACAAGCTCAGGATTCGGGCCGGCACGGTGGAAGGTTCCGATCCTTCCCGCCATTTCATTGAGTTCGGCCACCCGCAACGCGTCAACCAGGTTCCGGCCGGATTCTCCAGCCTGCCGATCGGAAGCCTCCAAGTCACGGGCACGGTCGAGACCCCTGAGATCATCGAGACCACCATCGAAATCGGACTGGACACCCCGCGCGAATTTGGCATCCAGGAACGCAGCCCTACCAACGGCAAAAGTGTTCGCACTGAATTCTACCGTCACAAGCGGGAGAACGGCTACGGCACGCCTCCCGCGATCTGGGTGGATTGGGTTGAGTTGGAGGGCCCGCATGAAACCACACCGAAGAGCTGGAAGCAACATCGCGAAGTCGAGGAGCATGCCAACGCCAAGGTCGGCGGAACCTACAATGGCTACTTCAAAGGCGGCCACGAAAGGGCCGTGGCCTTCCTCGAAACCGGCGAGCCTCAAAAAGGCATCACCGACGAACAGGAAGCGAAGTTTCGCATTCGAGCGTTTGAAGAAAACGGTCCGACCTTTCGCCGTTACCTCGAAGATCCGCTTACGAAGACCGGCTCATTTCTGACCATCCACAACCTGAACACGGAAGAGTTCATCGCCTTACCTCCGGAGCAGCCCTCTGGCTGGCGAAAGACGAAGCATGTGGTCGAGGAACTGCCCCCCGGCGAATACAAACTGCGCTTTCGTATCGGCACTGTCGAGGGCACACCCGAGGAACAGCACTTCGTCGATCTGGGTAGCGTTCCTGACAAGAATCAATTCATCCACCTGGCCACCTATCAGGTAACCGGCTCTACAGACGAACCGGAGATCATTGAGGTTCCCGTCTCACTCACTCAGTCCGGCCCTCGCAAATTTGCGCTCCGAGAGAAGCGCGATCCAAAGGGCGATCTCGCTCGCTACCGCGCCGCCCTCAAACAGACCGGCGTCGGCCCGAAACCCGCCCTGTGGATCGACTGGGTAGAGTGGGAAGGCCCGCTCGATTCGCCCAACAGCGCGTCCGCGGGGATGGATTGGTTGGTGAGTAGCGACGCTGATCCAGATGAGTCGTCGCGGGCCCGGAAGACCCTCGAACAATTCGCGTTCCGAGCCTTCCGGGGAGTCCGCCCGGAGAGCGATTTCCTCGATCGTCTGGCGGCGATCTTCGATGCTCGTCGCGCCGCGGGCGATCCGTTTGATATCGCGATTCGAACGCCGCTCAGCGTCATTCTCGCCTCGCCCGGTTTTCTCTATTTGAATGAACCGAGCAATGAATCCGAACGCCGCGAACTCACCGATCGCGAACTCGCCGTGCGCCTCGCCTACTTCCTTTGGAGCGCGCCGCCCGATCAGCAGCTGCTGGATCACGCCGAACGAAACGAACTGAGCAAACCGGAAATCCTCCGACAACAGGTCGATCGTCTCATTGCCGATTCGCGCTCCGATGAATTCGTCTCCGGCTTTGTGCATCAGTGGCTCGATATGGAGCGTCTCGACTTCTTCCAATTCGATACCACGCTGCACCGCCAGTTTGACGAAAGCACGCGGTCCGCCTGTCGCGAGGAAGTCTATCAATCCTTCGCCCATCTGTTTCGTGATTCTGAGCATGGCCGACTCGGCAATCTGCTCAAGAGCGACTACATCTTCGTCAACGGCCTGCTCGCCACCTACTATGGTATCGAAGACGTTACGGGGGATGAATTCCAAAAAATCAGCCTGCCCGCGGACTCACCACGTGGTGGATTGTTAGGCATGGCCGCGATCCACGCCATGGGAAGCGACGGCATCGAGAGCAGCCCCGTCGAACGCGGCGCCTGGGTCCTGCGCCATCTGCTCCACGATCCCCCGCCTCCAGCTCCGCCCAATGTTCCGCAACTCTCCCGCCTCGCGGACAAACCGCTAACCACTCGTGAAAAACTGGCCGCGCACATGGAGGAAGCCCAATGCGCCAGTTGCCATCGCAAGATCGACCCAATCGGCTTCGGTCTGGAGAACTTCAACGCAGCCGGCAAGTGGCGAACCGAGGAAGGAAAAGGCAAACGCGCCCACGAAATCGATCCCTCCGGCGCATTTCACAACGGCCCCGAGTTCGCCGACTACTTCGAGCTACGCGACCGGATTGCCAATCGCGAGGCCGACTTCGCCCGCGGCTTCACCGAGCATCTGATAGGCTATGGACTAGGGCGCCCCTTCGGCTTCACCGACGAGGATCTTGCCAACGAGATGACCGCAGGAGCAAAAGCCAAGAATTACGCCATCATCGAGTTCATTCAGGCGCTGGTCCAGAGCGAGCCGTTTCATCACAAGTAGCCACGAAAATCAGATCACGGTCTCTGCTCCTGCAACGTACGCAATCCGCGCCTGTCGTGATTGTTTATTGTGGACGATCTTGGCAACACTGATGTGGACTTGACCAAGGAGTCGATTCTCCGCACCTTCCGCTCGGGGGAAACGAATCTGCGGATTCCTAAAGTCGGAACGTCCCATGATTCTCCTTTCGTAATCTCCCACTTCCCGCTTGACGAAACCAGCGTCTTTTGACGAGGATGCCGAGCAGCAGGAGGATATGGAACCACTTCTTGAATCATTAGCAAACCGCTCCTTCAATTGGGCCAAAGCACACGCTTTGGCGAAGGTGAGTGATCTCTGCTATGAAGACCCGGCCCAGGGACAGGCAATCGCCCTTTCAAAATGGGGATTCCAGACCTGCCAATTTTTTAAAGTGGGCGATACCCAAGGCCTAGTGGCGTCAACTCCGGATGCCCTGGTCGTTGGATTCCGGGGGACCAAGGAACCTCGGACGTGGCTGAAAAACATCCAAATCCAAACGGTGGAGGAGCCATATTACCGTGTTCACCAGGGATTTTTCAAAGGATTCAACTTGGTTCGCGACATCGTGTGGGAGAAAATGGAGGCAGTGGAGCCCAACTCCAAAATGCTTTGGCTCACCGGTCACAGCTACGGAGGTGCCCTAGCGACCATCCTTGCCACAGAGTTCTCGGGAACCTACAAACCGGACGGCATTTATACCTTTGGGCAGCCCTGCACCGGCAAAGAGGACTTTGCTTACTACTTTGACTGGCACTTCCATGGCCGCTCTTTCCGCTTCGTCTATGGGGACGACGTCATTACCAAACTTCCCCCGGGCTACTCTCATGTGAAGAGCCTCGTGCAGTTGGGAGACCAACGGTCCTCAGCGAATCCACAAGGTCCCGAGTTGCTCACCAACAGCGAGTTTGATCAGCTTCAACAAGAACTTGAGGACGAAGAGCTGCGTGGAAAAGCATTGGGTTTGTTAGGCAAGCTTGTTGATCATGACCTGGAGCTCTACCTGAACAAACTTGAGGAGAAACTACTTCAGGAGCCGGACTTGACAAAACGATGGGCGAAGCCGGATTTGGCGATCCCGCGATTGTTGAAGAGCCCCATCAAAACGGCAAAAGCCGCGCCGCCCAAACCCCCGCCGTATCTCGCCAAGCTTGAAGCCCTGCGGAGAAAACAACCGGAATCTCTCTTTCCTTCTCCGGCAGAGCAAGCTCCCCTCTCCGTGCACATTGTCTGGAGCCAGCATGAGGCTAAAGACGGTCCTAGCCCAGTGGTCGCGAAGTCACTGTTTGAGTTTTTGAGTCATCGCCTCGAGAATCAGCCCAATCTGGAAGCGGGAGTCGGAATCCCTGTCTATGCGGGACACCACTTTGACGCGGTCGAAAAGAAAATCGCCAATCTCCAGGAATGGATCAAGGGCTATGATCTGCAGTTGAGATCCTATGCGAACGCGGATGCATTGCCACAATCAGGACGTTCGCTTGCCGTCATGGCTCGTTCAGGCGAGGGTTTACTTTTCAAGGGATTCGATTCCAACGGAGAGCCCTTCGAGAGATCGGAAGCGGACATTCCGTCACGCCTGGATGGCCAACGGCACCAGCTCAGGAAATTGCTCGACTCGATTTTCCTCAACAAGGAAGAAGAAGATCTTTCCGTCGAAAGCCGCCAGACGCTTCTGGACTCGATGACAACTCTTCTCAGCCTGCCACCGCTGAGGCTGAAAGATCATCGCGAAATGGAGAGACTCTCGGCTAGCTTGGTTGTGGTGGTCCTGTTGGACAAGAATGCTTCGGTCGATGATGAATTAAAGGCGTTCGCCAACCGGATTTTCTATTTGGAAGAGAGCCTCCGCAAAAAGGTCCACGTCATTCCAGTAATCTTGAATGCGACAAGTTCGATTCATCTTCCCAGTAGCTTGATTGCTTCTGCTGGGGCGGCATTTCTTCCCAATTATCAGGAGAAAGCCAAATTGGTCTGCCATGAAGTCGCGGTGGAGATTTGCCACCTGCTCATGAACAACAAGGACGCAGCGGATATCGAGGAGCAGAAACGGGTGCGGATATTCATCAGCTACGCCCGGGCTGACGAAGAACGATCTGGCGGCCTCGCCACAAAAATCCGTGACCGAATCGGAAAGAGCCGATTGAAAAGCTTTTTTGACAAGTACGACCTAGATCGCGGCGAGAGCCTCGATCAACTCTCTGAAAATCAGAAGCGCTGCCTGACCTTGGTGGTTAGGACCGATTCTTACGCAGAAAGCCCCTATTGCCAGGCCGAGCTTCTCAAAGCGAAACAACTCGGGATGCCGCTGGTTTTCATCAACGCCCTCAGCAAAGGGGAGGATCGTGGCTTGGTGTATGGCGGCAATTCCATCAACTTGGTGGCTGAAGGAGGGAAGGTCGATGAACGATTTCTGGACGAATGCCTCGATGCCTGTCTCAAAGCATGGCTTCGTCATCTTCACTTTGGACTCGCGGCGAGAGTCACCTTCAACCGGCAGGATATCCCGTTACAGCCGACCTACCTGTCCAGACCGCCGGAACTTCTCGATTTCGCCCAAGGCCCGTTAAGCGGCCAGCAACGCATGGTGCTGATCTACCCGGATCCACCGCTGCCTCTCACCGAAACCGATCTCATGCGTAAGAACTACCCGAATGTTCGGTTCGCTACCCCTTCCATGCTCGCTCCGGATATTCTGCGAAAAACTCCGGTTCCTCCCTTGGACGGCTGGCAGATTGCCTTATCGCTCTCGGATAGTCCTGACCTGGCAGCCGATATTGAGCATGTTTCGGTAGATCTGAAAGGCAGTCGCGAAGCCGGGTTACTAAGAGCTCACCTCAATGGCGCGATCGCCTATCTAACTCTGGCCTTGGCCCGTTCGGGCGCCGAATTGGGATATGGCGGACACTTGAACTCGATGGGGCATACTCAGTTGATCTCCGATCTGATCAAGGCGCATCGGCGCAGCAGAGCATCCAAAGGAGAGAGTTTCCTGCTCCACAGCTACGTGGCAGCGTTCCTCTGGGAAGACAACCTGAAGAAAAAAGACAACGATGACCAGAAGCGCTGGATCGAAGCCCATTTTCATCGCATTCCCGAGTATCCCACTCCGGCAGCAACCAACCCTGTCGATCAAGCCCATGAATTGGCAACCATGCGGACGATCATGGCAGAAAAGTCCGATGCCCGGGTTATCATGGGAGGAAAGTCCTGGCCCAACGGAGACGGCGAGTATCAGGGTGGCTATCTCGGCCGCTTACCGGGTCAGGCCGAAGAAGCGATCAAACATCTGCTGGCAGGAAAACCGATCTATGTTGCCGGAGGATTCGGCGGTGCCTCTGAGATGGTTTCGAATGCCCTGCAGGGACAACTCGAATTCCTACCCAAAGAATATGAGCCCCAAAAAGCCAACGACATCTATCGGAATTTTTGTAGCGAATACGACCTAAGACATCCACTGAAACTGAAAGATCCCACGCCAAGTAGTTTGGACGAACTCTGGGACCTCTTTTCGGATTTCGGAAGAGGCGTCTTCCACGACAAAGACGCCAAGCACCCTGATGAGCAAATCGCCTGGATCGATAATGGGCTGAGCCCGAGCGAAAATCGGCGTCTGTTTCAAGCCGTGGAATATGACGAGATCGGCTACCTCGTCACCAAAGGTCTCCGGACCCTTGCCAAGGCAAAGAGTGAGGATAGTGCTCATCAAAAGCAGCTCCAAATTTCTCTGTTTAACGGTCCGCTTGAGGAAGCCCTCGACATCGAAGCTTATGCCGTCTGGGTTCTCGGGAGCGCAACCCTACGCGGCGCGGATGGGGCGCTCGATACCAAGATGGAAGGGGGGCTTCGCCGAGCACTGGAGGAAGGCGAAAAGGACACCACCAAACGTAACCCAATTTTACCGACCCATAGCGACCAACTTTTTGGCGACTACGTGATCCTCCAGCAAATGGGAGACTTCAGCGAACTCCTGGAAAAACCCGCCAATGAAACCAATTTCTGGCTCATGCGGCAGGTCGAAGGTGGCGTGTGTGAAATCGTTAGCCGGGCCGCCCAGCATGGGGTCGAATCCCTCGCTCTGGTTCCCTTCGCCGTAAACCTCGGTCTGGAGCCAAAACAATCCGTCGAGGCGATTCTCAACGGGTTGCTCCAGATGCAAACCGCGGAATCGGCTCAGGAAGGCGGCAACCATCGGTTAAACAGTGTGACCGTCTGCGAGAACGATTCCGGCCGATATCAGTTGATTCTTGATTTCTTCCGTTCCGAGGAAAAACGCAAAGAGAGGGCCATTGCCGTCCAGGAACTTCCTCCCAAAATTTCTGTGCAGGATCGCTCGCCGTTGTTTCTCAGTATTCGAGAAAACGAAGGGGCGTGGCTGCAGTTCGCTCGGGCCCCGGGAAGCAGCGGCGCAGTCCCCCATGACCCGGTTCGGATCGAGGCATCCGCCACCACACTCGCAGAACTAGCCGCGGACGACTCATCGTCCCCGCACTTCGAACATCAGGCAGACTGGGGCTCAACCCTCGCGCGCCAACTTTTCTCCGGAAACGTCGCCGACGCGATTCAACAAAATCGAGACCGCCCCTGGGACATCCTCCACGACGAACAAGCCTCCACCATTCCGTTTGAACTGCTCTGTTTCGATGTGCCCGGTGCCGAACCTTTCCGTCCCGCACTCGATTGTGGCATGCGGCGGGGACTGCTCACTGGTAGCCTTCCCAGCCTGCCGTCCTACCGACGGCGAGGCTCCTCCATCCAGCTCCTGCTCGTCGCAAACCCGACCGGAGATCTTGCGGGAGCAGAACGCGAGGCGCAGGCCATCATGGACGCGTTCAAAGATTCCACCAACATCGTCGTCACCGCGATGCCGACTGATGGCAGCGTGACCAAGGACGGCGTGATGAACATCCTCCGAACGAACAGCTTCGACCTGGTCCACTACGCCGGTCACGGCAATTTCGACCCCGCCGATCCCTCCCGGAACGGGCTCAAGTTCGATCAAAACGCCTTTCTCACTGCGGCGGACCTCTCCACCCTCCCGCCCGATTCCGTTCCCATGCTGGTGTTTCTCAACGCCTGCCAGGTGGGCAATGTCACCAACACGGCAAAAGGCGGCGCCAGCCTCGCCCAATCCATTTTGCGTGCCGGCGTCCGGGGCTTTCTCTCCAACCGGTGGAATGTTTCCGATCATTCGGCCGAGTTGTTTGCCATCTCCCTCTATCGCGATTTGATCGAAGAACGCCCCCTAGGCGAGGCGATCACCCGCGCCCGGAGCAAGCTCTTCGCCAGCAAGCGCGCCGACTGGGCCAACTACGTGTTCTACGGATCTCCAGAGATTCGGCTTTGATGCTGGTTGGAGTCAACATCTTTGGTCATGCTATGATTTTGGGCCTTCGTGTCTCAGCTATGATTGGTTAAAAAGGGGATTCTCTGAGCACAATGGTCTGATTCGTCCACACCACTCTTTGCCAGAATGGAATCCTAAGCAGTTGCCAAAATTTCTTACTCACCTTACTTGAGGTGCAAGAGAGCTGATGACAACAAATTTTGCCAACGACATTTTCATTAGTTATGCTAGGGATGACAACGCAGAAATCGTGCCTGGCGATCCGCTATCAAGCTGGGTTACTGCGTTCAAGCGCCACTTGAAGGGAGAGATTCGGAGGCAGTTTGGTATAGAAGCCCGAATCTGGATGGATGACGAAGATTACGGGGGGCAGCAACGCGATGAGAAAATCCTGCAGAATGTGGAGCAGTCTGCACTTCTATTCATCATCCTTTCTCCCACCTACATTAAGCGTCCTTGGTGCAGAGAGGAACGCCATGCGTTTCTTAGAACTGCGGGTGGACCGAGGGCTGCAGAAAATCGAATTTTCGTTATCCGAACGCGACTTACTGAGGAGAAAACGGTCCCTGACGAACTAAGGGGTATAAAGGGTTACACCTTTTTCCGAGAGACCAATGGCGGTGGCAGTATTCGCTTCGGTGATCCGCCAAGGGAGGAATACGCGCGCGACTATTACGGAGCCTTCCTTGACCTTGTCCCTGACGCGGCTCATGAAATCAAGCGCCTAAATCGTTCGCTTGAAGCAGAACCCGGAAGCAGCATCTATCTCGCCCAATGCCAACAGAGCCTACGAAGCAATAGGGTTCAGCTTGCCAATCGACTCAACGATGCGGGTTTTAGAATTTTTCCAGAACGCTATTATGAATCAGATGCGGCCGCGATTTACACCGATCTCTCGAAATGCTCCGCTTTCATTCAACTGGTTGATGAACGATTTGAGGAAGCCGATCAGCTACAATGGGAAGCGGCGTGTAAAACTGGGATCGCAACACTACGATGGCGAAGTATCGAGCCCCAACTAAACCCCAACATTGATGCACCTGACATTCGCAAAGACGATTTCGAAGATTTTCAAAGCGATGTTGTTAGGATCATTAGAGAGTTGGATTCCCAGGCTGCTGTCGTGAATTGTCTAAGCGAGAAGCGGAACGGAACCACCGTTCCCACCGCGAGCATACCGGGAAACGTGCTCATATTGAGAGCGCAAGGAGATGCCAGGCTAGCGGATAGGGCCAGCATGGAGTTAGCGGATTTCGGTGTCGACAATGAGGTCTTGGATAAAGAATTTCCGCTCAGCACGATAGCTGACTCGTCGGACTACTGCGGCTTAGTGGTAACAGTAGGTCAACGCTCGGAGAAATGGGCGCGTACACAACTTAGCGAGATGCGGAGATTGTCGATCGCGCGCAAAATGCCTCCACCCTTGTGTGCCGCATACAAAGATAAAGAAGACGACGATTGTTTTCTTCCTCTAAGGTTCAAAGGCTTATACGACCTCCCAGATAACTGGAAGCCGTTTTTATCGCAGTTGGGAATTCAAGACTGATCGATGTCCCCGCCACTCCCACCATATCCGTTCCTTGGGTTGCGTCCGTTTACCACAGCGGAAAGCTCGATTTTTTTCGGCCGCGCTGCTCAGATCGAAACGATGCTATTGAAACTTCAGGACCATCGGTTTCTTGCGGTAGTCGGCGCCAGCGGCTCGGGCAAATCCTCCTTGGTTCGTGCTGGACTGCTACCTGCCTTGGAAGCCGGGATGCTGGACGCGAGAGAAAATTGGCAAATCGTTATTACCAACCCCGGCAGCAGCCCAATTGCAAATCTAGCGAACTCGCTAGAAGGGACATCCACCCCAGATCCCAAGCGCTCTGCGCAAATCGAAGCCGAGTTGCGTCGTGGACCACACGGTCTCCTTTCAGTGCTTCGCCGTAGAGCTCAAGATTCTGGACCTATCCTCATACTCGTCGATCAATTTGAGGAGTTGTTTCGCTATCGACGCCGGAGTCAAGGTGGTGCAAAACGCAACGAATCCGCTGCATTTGTTAATCTTCTCCTCGATGTGACGAAGCAGGAACGAATGCCAGTTTTCGTAGTCGTCACAATGCGCTCTGATTTTTTGGGCGATTGCAACGCATTTTACGGTCTGCCCGAAGCGATGAATGAATCTCAGTTTCTGACGCCACGCCTCACCCCAGATCAAATTCGAGAGGCGATCACTGGACCGCTGAAGCAATTTCGCGCTAATTGGGAGCCGCAATTCCTTGATCGGGTAGTCAATGATATGGTAGCGGATGTCGATCAATTGCCCCTGATGGAGCATTGCCTGATGCGATGTTGGTGGCGGGCGCAGCGGCGTTCGACTAGCGAAACGGAAAGCCTGACGCTAACGCTTAGCGATTACGAGTTTGTTGGTGGAATTGACCAAGCTCTTTCCAACCATGCTGATGAAGTCTATCTCGAATTAAAAAGGGAAAATGACGATGACTTGTCCAAGGATGAGGATGAAAACTATCTCCAACTGAAGCGCGACAAAGCCAAGGAAAGGGAAAGGATTGCTAAGCATCTCTTTCGCAGCCTGTGTGTTCCTGGCGCAGACAAGCGATACACCAGGTGGCCGGTCAGCGTTGCTGAAATTGCCGCAAAATGCGACTGCGAGGAGAACGATGTTCGAGAGGTCGTGAAGGTCTTTGCGAATGGATCTAAACAATCCGATGAGCCTCGACATTTCATCTTCGAACATCCAACCGAGCAACTGCTCGACATCAGCCACGAGGCGATCATGTGGCAGTGGTCAACATTGAAAGAATGGCTTCAGGAACAACCGGAGAGTTCCCAATCCCGACTGCCACTCAATAGAGATGAGGATTCTATTGAAGAGAAGGAAAATTCCCAAAGCCAAACAACAAAGAGCAAGCTTCCATTCACAGACCCGGTTAAAGACCGTATCCACTTGTACCGCGGCCTTACTCCAGCCTCAATATTTCTTCTAGGTGATCTTTCTAATTTTGAAACAAATCATACCAGTGAGGTGATTCAGCGCGTCATTCTTTCGGGTGAAGCGAACTTGATGCAGAATTCCCATGGAGAAATCGGGATTGATCTGAATATACCTTGTAGGGTTTTCAACATCCCGCCCCCCCCGGGGGGCACCAGCGTCGAAAATCAATCTGAGTTTGATCTGGAAGTCATCGCCAGCTTAGTCAGGTCGTGCGAGATCCCTTTTATCGTCCTGATTTTGAGCCCTGTTCCGGGCGGGTCGACAGAAAGCTCACAAGAGCGAATATCTAACCGCCACTTGGCTGAGACTCTTGGCCGAATTCGCAACAGTTGCCAACGGTCTGAGGAGGACGAACCTCACGTCCTCGTACTCAATCCGAATTGGGACCGGCAGTTCTGGGAAAAAGAGCAAGGGTTAGCTTACCCGGGAGGCACCGGAGACTTTTTCGAACTCTACACCGCGGAGCGAACGATCGAAAATCCGTTGCGTCGCCACTACTTCGCCTTGCGGGTCCTTTTTGAACTGCAGCGGGCGCTTTTCACGGCAAACCAACCCATTCCAGCGGGCAAAGACGCGAACGGCAAGGAAGTGTCGGTAAAGATCTTCATCAGCCATGCCAATAGGGACGGCATACCACTGGCTTCCGCCCTGCGTTCCCAGTTCCACGACATGGCATGGCTGGAGCGTTTTTACGATTTCGAAGTTCTCAAACCCGGCCAGACGGATTGGCAGGACGTGCTGAAGTACGCCGGCCACGAAAGCCTTCTTCTCGTGCTTCGCACAAATGCCTTCGATCAGCGTCCCTGGTGCCTCCAGACAGTGATGTGGGCCGAAAAATATGCTCGCCCGATCGTCATTATAGATGCCCGCTCTAGTGGAACACAACTATCCTCTACATTCCCCTATAACGCCAGCAACGCAGTCGTCGTTCCTGGTGACGACACCCTGCGTGTCCTCACCGTTTGCATGCGCGAGTTACTGCGCAGTTCTCTGGCTTCTCACATGGCGCCCAACAAAACCGACGCCACGGTGTTTCTTCCACGAACGCCTACTCTTACTTCCCTCTACACGGCAATGAACCTAATCGAAGAGAAAGGGAGTTCCAAGCCGCCCGTTATCGTCTATGCGGGACCACCTCTGGAAGACGGCGTTCGCCGAGCCGCCCAAGAGTTACTGCGCAGCCTTCGCCCCGATTCGTCTCTCTTCACCCTAGCCGAATACCGCGCCGCCTCCGCGATCGACGGTTTGCCCGTTGCTGAAACCCGACCCAATTCCACGTTGGTCACCCCTCCCCCTACCGAACCCGGCTCCGAACCGTCATGATCGATTCCAATTCTCCCAGCGTTTTGAAACGAAGCCTGAAAAGTCGCGTTATCGGCATCTCCGCTAGCCTCGGCGAGAACCATGCCGCATTTGGTATGAAACAAGACGAATTGGACCGTGTCCTGAGTCGACTTTGCGAGGCACTCCTCGGGCACGGAGCCAGGCTCGCGTTTGGCCATGATTGGCGGCCAGACGGCGTTATGGACGTGATTGTCTCCATGGCCCTGCAATACAAACTCCAGGTTGCCGCCGGAAGCGATCCCCGCGACCTCAAAGAACCTCGAGTCAAGAACTTTGTTCATTCTGAGACCCAGTCTGCCATGCCAGCCGAGGTGCGTGGTGAGCTGCAAGGCTTGGTCGAAGTTTATCAATGCGAGAAGGTCCAGGATGGATCCCTCGATCGCGTTCCCGCAGAGACCCGCTTCCGGCTGGCGCTGCTGGCGATGCGCGGCGAGTTGGTCGCATCTTCCGATACCCTGATTAGTATCGGTGGTCCCACCTTCAAATATGCGGGATGGTTCCCCGGCATTCTCGAAGAAGTCCTGCGCAATCTCCAAGCCGGACATGGTGTCTTTCTCTGTCGCTCGTTCGGCGGGATTACCGCGATGCTTTATGATGCGTATCTCAGTGACGATCCGGAAGCTAAGGACGCAGCTCGAAAGATTCTTAGCGAACGGATGAATGAGGGGCTGGTGGAAATGGCGACCGTGCTTGGAACTGACCATGAGGCCTATGGTAAAGTTTACGAGTTGTGGGATGTGTTGAAGCGTTGGGAAACCCGGAAAGTCGGCGGAACCATGGCTCTCGATGCCGACACCATCGTGACTGAGTTTCTTATCTGGGACAAGGAGCAGATCCACCACGATTGGTAGATTCTCTTGTCCGTAAAGGACGACCCGGAATTCACTCCGCTAGTGAAAAAAAGAAACTGGCTTCTTTCATTTTCTTCGTGCAAAGCAAGACCGAATCTGATAGGCACTTTATCAGTTCTATTTAGGAGGTAGCATGATAAGAAAACTACTGAGATTGTTATGCATGGGCGCATTGTCGGCTCTAGCTGGATGCACCAATCAAGCGAATATCGATTCCTCAATCGATCACCTTGCCGGATCGCTCAAGGAGGCGGCGGAAACTGACGATTGGTTCAAGGAAGAAAAGGATGATGATGACGATGAGTCCCCGGGCCTACTTTCAGTCCAAGATGCGCGAGCCGTCATTCGGGCCCATCTCATTCTGGAACAAGCAGGCGGCGGAGAAGGCGCCGATTGGAAGCCGGATGACCTATCAGAGCAAACTCTCGAGCTGGCCAAGCAAACGCTGTCACCTACAGAATTCAAAGAGGCCCGAGACTTGGATTTGGACTTCTCCAAAATGCTGCCGGAAGACCGTGCCCGATTGGTCAAGGATGCTAAATCCACCCTTGCGGAGGTAACCCAGCACACACAAGTGGCACGAGCAAATGGCTCGTTGCCAAAACTGGCCAGGGTCGAAGTAATCGCGAAAGAAATTCAGGCGGACTTGCGGAAATTGGCCCCACGATCTCCGATCCCTAAAAATCCTCTGGCGCTTTTGCCAGCATCCGAACTTCGTGGTGCGGTGGACGGTCTCCAAAGGATGGAGCGCTCTCTGGCGGAATCACATGCCCTGACAGGCATAAAAGGCACGGTCAAGTCGGCTCAACTCTTGCTGGTGAAACAATATCGCGAGCAGTTTGAAGCCGTCATCGGCTCCGATGAGCAGCGGGTTTTTGAAGAGCAACTCAGGGACATTTCGAAAGAGATCTCCACACAGCAATGGGCCGAAGCCGAGGCCAGCCGAACGAAGCGCATCGCGGCAAGTTGGAATCGGAAAATCGTTGAACTGAAAGCCGCGACCGGTTGGCCGGAGATTCTCATCGAAACGACTCCCACGCGTGGCCCTCCCTTGGAAAAGGTCGCGATGACTAGCGTAAGAGCTTTTGATGCAGATCCCCGGCAATGGATCAACGCTGAAGCCAATCTCCGAGCACTTTCCGAGGAAATCGTCCGTAATCCCAACCTCCCCGAAGAATTTCGGAAACCCGCCATCAGCCCCCATCAGCGCGTCGCGCTTCTTCTCGAAACTGAATCGCTCAGGCGCATTCAAAGGACGCTATCGCCTCTGCTTGCTGATGCACCTTCCAGCCCCGATTCAAAGCTCTTCCCGGAACGGAAGTCCCACTTGGTTCGGTGGCAGCAATCCGTTGAAACGGAGCTGGCCCGAAGAGCAAATGGGGGTCCCCGCTTCAGCACCACCGACGGCGCAGTGGACAAGTTGATAGCAACCTATGACCACATCAATAAAGCGGTTCAGCCCCGGGGAGAGGCCAACCTGCTTCGGATGGTTGAAGTTCGCTATCCCGGCGGCAAGCACCTGCCACAAGGTCTTGCCTCCGAAGTTCAATTTCTACTGCAACTCAAGGCCAACAGCTTCATTGCACAATCCAATCAACTATCGAAACTCTTCCAGGAGACGGCCAACCAGCGATTGGCAATGGGGACGGAAGCCAGCAGCATTTCCCTGAAGGACGCGAAAATGGCGGGGGCCCATCTTTCCTTCGAAATGGACAGCTTTGTCAAAGAAGCCCAGCGCATGGGTTTCAAGTTCGATGCGGTATTGCCCGATTTGCAGAAATTGAAGGCGATGTTTCCACCGCGCCCTCCTCCTGGATCAACGCCCGGCGTGGCTGCCTCGACAAATCCACTTTTGCCCAGTCAACCGGGACTGCACAAAAGCATTGTCACCCTCGAACAGAATCTTGCACAGCTTCAACGTCAGATCAGTGATAAGCTGGTGCAAAGTGAGGGCATCAAGACTTCGCCCGTTGCGTTCGCCTCAGACAAAGGGCGACTCATTGCAAGCCGAGCGGACTTCAAAGTCAACATCGTCGATTGGAAGAGCTTCCAATTCAACGCGGCTCAATCACGGCTCCCCAAAGAACACGCTGACTGGCAGGGGCGGCTTAGCCCGGAGGGCAAGCCATTCGATTTCCGCACCGAAGTCAAGCAGCCGCGAAACTTTCGCGCTCTGGGAGGAGGCATTCATCTGGGAGAAACTGCTGAAGTCTCCGGTGACTTCAGCGACAAAGCCCTAATTTTTGAGGAGGGAAAAGGGCTCTTCTTCCGCGACCCGAAGGGTAAGGAATGGATGATCGATTCCGAAAGTGATCCCGTCGATCTCAAAGCACTCTACCGGTTCGCAATCTCAGGCCGCAATGCCGCGATTTCGATTGGATGGGGAACCGAGCGGACGTCTGTGTTCGATCAACCAGAGTCACCGGGCCAAACCGTGCTCCTCGACCCCTATCTCGTCGACACGTCCGTCGGTCAGGACCTGATTCTGGCGGACACGATTCCATGGTCGTTTGACGAACCGAAATTGCCCAATGGTCGGGATATTTCTTTTTCGAAACAATTCCGCGACGCCTACCAGGAGTTTAGAGACAATGACGCGCAAGAACTGCGGTCGGTGGTCGAAAACGTCCAGCCATATCGCCCTGCAGATCGATCGAAATGGTTCTCCGTTCTGAATTCCCCTGAAATCCCGGTCGTCATTCGATCTTTGCTGAAATTTGACCAAGTGTCCGATGAAATGAAGGAGTGGCTGGTGGGCCGGAAACTCATGGATGAGGCAACTCAAATACCTGATTTTCCGTTTCAAATCTCCGATCCGCAACTGTGGCGTGAGACGATTGAGAATTACTTCTATCAGCAGATTTACGATTCCAACCTCGAGGAAGCCAAGGATCTGGGAATGTCTACCTTCGAAGCAAGACAGGCCCTGGAAAATATTTCTTACAAAATACGATCTTCTGCGCGAACGACCACTGCAAAGGTGATCCAGGAGTTGAATCTCGAAGACAGCAAAAAGATGCTCGACGACTTGCCGTCGTCCTCGGATGAAGCTCTCAAGGAGATAATTACGCTCGTTGTACTGGCAACCTTGGAACGGGGTAGTTGTCCACGCTCGTTGGTTGAATTGTGGTGCTCGCTCAAGCTTGCCGAAGGGGCCGAGTCCCATTCGCTGGCGAGTTCGCTTAAGCAGACCCTCAGCCAATCCACTTTGGCCGCCCTCCATGACGAAGCTGTTCATCTGTCACTCTTGGATGAGTCGGTCGTCTTCGACAGCCAAATGCGTTATCTCTATGCCACAACTCACGTGTATGTCACGCAAAGCGAGATTGGTCGCGGAAAGTCACCAACCGAAAAAGAGCATACCGTCAAAGAGATCGAACCCCTGACACGAATCTCCAACGATCATCTCAATGAGGTAGCTGATGCTTTTCCGCCTCTCAATCGAATCATCAAATTTGCGGAAATCGCCGCCTTATTTCGATGGGCCGACCGAGCGTTTCAAGACGGTCTACTCGCCGGGATTGATCTTAGCGACCTTGGCAGCTATCCCGCCAATGACCGGGAACGATTTCCTACCGTTGATGTACTCATCCAATAGTAACAATCCTGATCCTTATGAACAATAAAGTGTTCTTCAGCTATTCCCGCGAGGACGAACCAAACGTGAAGGGGTTTAAGGAAGCGTTTGAACTCCGAAACATCCCGGTTTGGATCGATTACGAAGAAATCGGGGTCAGTAGCTCCCTCAGCCACAGCATCAATGAAGGCCTGAAAAACAGCCGTGACTCCGTGGTTTTCTTTTCAGAATCCTACAACGCCAAGGAATGGCCCAGAGCCGAGTGCAATGCAATCACCAATTTGATGATCGCGGAGGTCGATCGCGATGTTGTCGTCGTTCGACTCGACCAGACCCCGGTCCCCCCTCTTCTGACAGACCGAATCTGGAGCGGAAGTGACGACCGCCAGCAAATCGCAGATTGGTTTGCCACGAAATACTCTGACTCCAGCGCCACGCTTACCGTGCCCGATTCCAACCCTCCATCTGAAGTCGCGGAGATTATCAATTTCCCTTCCCGGCTCGATCACACATCCATTGAACGGCTGGGCCGGAAAATGATCGAAGTGATTCGATCCAACACGACTCCTTTGCCCTTCAAGTTCTACACGAAAAATGAGGGCAATATCATCGTGGAGATTCTTGACGATCAAGGGTCCGGACTCATTGAGGATCTCGATCACCAGTTGGTTCTTTCCGGTTATCATCGTCGCCATATTCAGGAGTTTGAACAAGAACTGGCGATCGGCGGCCTGGGGGCCTTGACTGGTGCCTTCAAGGTCCGGCTGGAACAGAAGATCGAGGAACTGGAAAAGGCCCGGGAAGCCATTCGGGCGCTGATCGACGCTCTGACCATGCGCGCCATGGCGCAACGCAACTGACGTATTGCGATGAGATTGTTCCGTTGTCAGTGGTGTGGAATTTTGTTGATCCTCTGTAGTTTTAGGGATGACATGATCGCCACTCCAGCAGGCGAAGACCATGGAGAATTGATCTGCTTGCCCAGTTTTCGTACGCGTACCGAGACATCGAATTTCGCGACTCCCTCGGCATCCTGAATCGTGAACTTGCCACGCTCCACCTCGCCGGACTTCAGTTTAATCCGCGCCGGGCTCTGGCGGAATTCCTCGGCGCAGGCACTGATGACGTAGTCGTGCAGATCCTCCAGTTCCAACTGCTCGGGCTTGGCGGATTCGTTGCCTTGGAACATGAACTGGGCCAGAACCACGTGTCTTCTTCGACATCAACAGACACTGTGTCCAGTTGCAGAAAGAATTTGCCGTCGCGTTCTCCGATCTCCCGGCCCCAGTGAATGAAAAAGGGATGGCAGGCACCACCCGCAGCCGTCCCCGAATAGCGCCGTTCGTAGCCGCGCTCCACGACCCTCAGCACTTGGCGCAGGCCGCGCTCAAAGTCTTGGCGGAAATCAACGTGCAGGTAGTCCTTAAGGTTATCCGGAACCTCACACAATTCCAGGATCAGGGGCAGGATGACGGTCTTCTTATCGGTCTCCTGCCGCAAGGCTTCGCCGATCTCTTGCGCGCCCCAGTCCGATTGGTTGGAGCTTTCCGACACCACGACGCAGAAAATCGAGGCTTGCTCGATCGCTTCCTGGATTTTGGCGGGAAGCGAATGACCGGGCGACATCTTCCACTCATCCCGCCACACCTTCACGTTGCGCTTGATCAAGCGGAGACAGAGCTGGTTGACGAACTCCTGATCCTGGTGGCTGTGGCTGATGAAGACTGACATGGCGTGTCATTTCACTCGTTTGGGGGAGAGGCAACCATTCTGGGGGCACCAACCATTCCACGAATGCTTAGGTGAACATTCTCCAGGTTGTCGATCACATCGTTCAGGGACAAAATAGCTTCCGGGAATTGTTTAATCTCCAACTCTGCGATAATGAGTTCCTTCTCGTCTTCGAGGTCGCTCAACCTCTTCATCAATGCGACTCGAGTGTCCTGCATCTCTTTGATGACTTCTACCCCATACTCAGCTTGATACGTCCATTCTCCCGACATTGATTCGTATTGCTCCCGCCTAACTGACGATAAACCTGGCTTACTCGCTTTGTCTCCTAACTCCCTGGCCTTATTCTGGGCCCGTTCCAATGCCTTATAAGTCTCTGGTTCCAGTTGATTCTGAATAGATTGCACTGATTGGTTGATGTTCTCAATTAATGCGTCCAGCCCACGGATCAAATCCTCGCGATTCTCATCTGCGATCGCTTTTTTGATCATTCCTAGCCCTTTTTCCACGGAATTCGCCAATATTTCAGCTTCGTCTAGTAGCGGCCTGAAATCTTCGGGAATTTCATCCCTGTCAGGATTTGGGTATTCCTCAGATCCTTCACGATCCGCCTTTGTCCGGGATTGGGGCGCAATCCGAATGTCGTAGTGCCGCCGGTTCGCTTTCCCGCTCACTTTTTGGGGGGTCGTTCGCACATTGCTCAAAAGTGCATCGAGTAGCGCCGCCATCTGCGTAGCCTCGTTCTTGTCCTCGTCAAAGTAGTAAGTGACAATGAATTCATTTGAGAACTCCTTGTCGGGCTTTGAAACTTGCAGTGCGACCCCGGAGCCAAATTTGGCGAGTTCTGGAACTCCCCCGAAAAAGTGGACACGAAAACCTTGGCCTCTTTGTGTCTAGTTTAGGGTGATAGGATTGTGTTGAAAGTGGTTTGTCAGGAAGTTTTCCGGAG